>NZ_JBITIY010000004.1:147390-795515 GCF_044459385.1 Streptomyces sp. NPDC050287
CCACGCTGGCCCCTCTTCCCCGCGCCACTCATCCCCAATATCACTACTATAACAAACCAACACGACCCCCCCCCCCCCCCCCCCCCGGGGGCGCCCCCCCCCCCCCCCCCCCCCCCCCCACCCCCGGGGATTGGCTTTCCCCACGATGAGCACCGTCAGTGTTGTGATCCCCTGCTACAAGTACGGCCATTTCCTCGCCGACTGCGTGAGCAGCGTCCTGGACGAGCAGGACGGCGTTGACGTCCGGGTACTCATCATCGACGACGCCTCGCCCGACGACTCGGCTCAGATCGCGAAGAACCTTGCCGCCGCCGACCCGCGGATCGAGGTCCGCGTCCACGAAACCAACAAGGGTCACATCGCCACCTACAACGAGGGCCTCCTGGAATGGGCCGACGGAGACTACGTGGCCCTGCTCTCCGCCGACGACCGGCTTGTCCCGGGCGCGCTGGTCCGGGCCGCCGCGCTCCTTGACTCCCATCCCCAGGTGGGGTTCGCCTACGGGCGTCCCCTGCGGTTCCAGGACGGCGGTCCGCTGCCGCCGGCCCGTACGCGGAGCACGGGCTCGGTCGTCTATCCCGGGCAGTGGTGGCTTCAGCGGCGCTTCCGCGAAGGCACCGGCTGCATCACCTCGCCGGAGGTCGTCGTCCGCACCAGCCTCCAGCGCACGGTCGGCGGCTACGACCCGGCCCTCCCCCACGCCGGTGACATCGAGATGTGGATGCGGCTCGCCGCGCACGCCGACGTCGGCTACGTACGCGGTGCCGACCAGGCCTTCTACCGCGTCCACGGCAAGAACATGTCCACGACGGACTTCGGCGGTCAGCTCGACGACCTGCGTCAGCGTCTCGTGGCCTTCGACTCGGTGCTGGCCAAATGCGCCGACCGGCTGCCCCACGCCGGCCCCCTGGCAGAGGAGGTCCACACCCGGCTCGCCCGGTTCGCGCTGCGCCGGGCGTACCGGGCCTACGACCGGGGACGTACCGCGGTCGTTCCGGTCGACGACTGCGTGGCGTTCGCCGAGGAGTGCCTGCCGCGGTACGCGGCGCTGCCCGAGTACCGGGCGCTGCGGCTCAGGCGGCGGATCGGTGCGAAGGCGATGCCGTATCTGCAGCCGCTGGTGTGGTCGGCCGTGGCCGAGCGCGGGCGGGAATGGCTGTGGTGGGAGTCGTGGAAGCGTCGCGGCATCTGATGGCGCGCACGCTCGGCTCAGTCGGCCACGGCAATCGGACCGGGGTGCCGTCGGCGGCCCGGAGGCGCCTTCCGGCGGCTCATGACGTACCGGTCGAGCCACAACGCGCCGAGAACGCCGCCCGCCCCGCCCAACAGGGCCGTGCCCGCCAGGCCCCGGGTCTTGTTGCCCTGCACCTCGGCGGCGCTCGGGGAGGTCAGGACGGAGGCGGTGATCCGCGACCCGGCGGGCACTCCCTGCGCCGCCTGCAGCGCTTCGACGTGCCGGCTGTAGACGTCGATGATGCGGCGTACCGCCGTCACGGCGGCCTCGGCGCCGGACGCCTGCGACTGCACCTGGAGCGAGGGGATCAGGTACTGAGGCGTCGCGCTGGTACCGCTGTTGCGGGGGACGAGGTGGTAGGTCCCATGGACACCGGCCGCGCTCAATTCCCTGGCCCCGGAGGGAGATTGCAGCTGCTGGACGACCCCGTAGGAGACCACGGCGAGCGGCGGCTGCAGATTGGTGAGCTGGTTGGGCTGGTTCTGCGTCACCGGCGGCTTGAGGACGACCACCGCGGATCCCACGTACTGGGGGGCCGGGCGCAGCACGTGGTACGCCCCGGCTGCCGTCAGCAGCAGCGCGACCACCACGACGTACCAGCGGCGGAGCAGCGCGTCGGTGACGTTCCCGGGCGACATACGAGTTCCTTCCGTCACTGCCGATACTGGCAGGACACGCGGCGGGATTCCACCGAACGGAGGAATGGTTCGTGAGCCTTGGTGAGATATGGGCCATTCTGCGCAGACGTTGGTACTTCATGGTGCCCTTCACCGTGTTCAGTCTGCTCGGCGGCGCCTATCTGTACGTGACCGTCCCCGTCTCCTATCAGTCGCAGAGTTCGGTCACGCTGCTGGACTCCTCGGCCGTCGCCCGACTGGCCCCCACGTTCGGCAACCCCATCTCCAATGCGGGCGGTTCACTCATCGTCACGGAAGACGTGCTGATCAGGACCCTCGAATCGAACGACGCGGCGAAGGAACTGCACAGCCGTGGCGTCACGGATCAGTACACGGCAGGCTTCGCGCCCACCAGCGACAGCCCACTGCTCTCGCTCAGCGTCACCGGAACCGACCGGGCGAAGGTGCTCAAGGAGACCCACATCCTGACCACCTTCGCCGGCGAGCAACTCGACGCTCTGCAGGCCGCCGCCAAGGTACCGCCGTCCTATTTCGTGCAGACAGCGCCCGTCGTCCTGCCGCAGACCCCGGTGGCGAAGTCGAAGAACCGCTACCAGGACATCGCGGCTGTCATCATCCTGGGTGTCGTCAGCGCGTTCCTGCTGTCGATCCTGATGGAGGGTGTCGCGGTGGTCCGCCGGCGGCACGACAGGAAGAGCGTCGCCCCGCGGCCGCAGGAGACCCGCGCCCCGAAACGGACGCGAGCAGGCCTGCTGAGCCGGCAGGTCGACGCCACCGCGATCCTCACCGTCTACCTGGTGCTGGCCTTCTTCATCCCGTCGAACCTCGCCCTGCCCGCGCTCGGCGGCGTCGGCACCCCGGCCAACGTCTTCGCACTGCTCGGACTGTTGTGGTACCTGGCGACCTGGCTCGGCGGCCGCATCCTTCCCGCGCCGGGGACCAGGCTCGCGCGGGTCTCGATGTGCGTACTCGGTGTCGCCGTCCTGGCCGCGTACATCGCGGACTCGATGCGCGAGAGCTCGCATCAGGAGATCCTCGGGGCCGACCGCGGACTCATCGGTTTCCTGGTGTGGGTGTCGCTGGTGGTCCTCACCACGGCGGGCGTGCAGGAGCGCGGCCGGCTGGACGTTCTGATGCGCCGGATGGTGGTGATGGGGTCCGTTGTCGCCGCGCTCGGCTTCTACGACTTCTTCTCGGCCACCAACATCGCCGACTCCATCCACATCCCCGGCCTGCAGACCAGCGTGGCCCAGGTGTCCGCCATGGACCGCGGCTCCTTCACCCGGCCCCGGTCCACCACCGCCCAGCCCCTCGAGTTCGGCGGCATGCTGGCGATCCTCGTGCCCTTCGCCATCCAGCAGGCCGTCGATCCGGTACGCCGCCATCTCCACGTGCTGCGCCGCTGGGGGCCGGTGCTGCTGATGGCCGGTGCGCTGCCCCTGACGGTGTCGAGGACCTCGATCATCGGCATGCTGCTGATCGCCCTGGTGATGGTGCCACGCTGGAAGCCGGCCCGCCGCTGGGCCGCGATCGGCGTGATGACGGCCTCCGTGGCCGTCTTCAAGGTGCTCATTCCCGGGCTGATCGGCACGATCACCGGGTTGTTCGCGTCGTTCCTGTCCAACTCCGACAGCAGCACGCAGGCCCGTACGGTCAAGTACAGCGCGATCGTGCCCTATCTGAAGGAGCACCCGCTGTTCGGGCGGGGCTTCGGCACCTTCACACCGGACCTGTACTTCTTCACCGACAACCAGTACATGCTGACCCTGGCCGAGATGGGCGTGCTCGGGCTCGTTGCCCTGTTCACCCTGTTCATCACCGGCATCCACCACGGCGGCGCCATCCGACGGCTGGCCCGCACCGAGTCCGACCGCGAGCTGGGGCAGGCCTTCTTCGCCTCGTCGCTGGTCGCCCTGGTCATCAGCGCCACCTTCGACTCACTCAGCTTCCCCATGTTCGCCGGCATGTTCTTCCTGACGCTGGGGGCGGGAGGCAGCTGTCTGGGCTTCGTCCGACGCGAGGCGGCCGCCGCCGTCCCGGCCCCCCGCAAGGCGTCGCAAGCCCCGCTCCCCCAACTCGTGGAGTCCCGATGAGCCCTGTAGCCGTCATCGTCGTCACCTGGAACAGCGCTTCGGTGCTCCCCGGGTTCCTCGCCACGCTCCCGGAGGGCATGGCCGGCCTCGACTGGCGGCTCGTCGTCGCCGACAACGACTCTGCCGACGACACCGTCGAGGTGCTCCGGACGCTGGCCCCCGATGCCACGGTCGTCCGGACCGGCCGCAACGCCGGGTACGCCGCCGGCGTCAACGCGGCGCTGGGTGCCGCCGGTGAGTGGGACAGCGGATACGAGGCCGTTCTGGTCTGCAACCCCGACGTCCGCATGCGGCACGGCTGCGCCAAACGTCTCCTCGACGGGCTCGACGACCACGTGGGGATCGCCGTCCCCCTCCTGTACGAAGACGGCCGGGACGCGCCCCTGTTCTCACTGCGCCGCGAGTCGAGCGTGCCCCGGGCGCTCGGCGAGGCCCTGATCGGCAACCGGCGGGCCGGGCGGTTCCCGCGCCTGAGCGAGCTCGTCACCGACCCCGCCGCGTATCAGCGGCCCACGCGCGCGGACTGGGCGACCGGCGCGCTCATGGCCATCTCCGCGGACTGCCTGGCCGCTTGCGGTCCCTGGGACGAGTCCTTCTTTCTCTATTCGGAGGAGACCGAGTACTGCCTGCGTGCGCGGGATCTGGGATACGTCACGCGGTTGGAGCCCAGCGCCGAGGCCGTTCACCTGGGGGGCGAGTCCCGGGTCTCCCCCCGGCTCTGGACCCTGCTCACGCTCAACCGCGTGCGGTTGTACCGGCGGCGCCACGGGGCCGTCGCCACGGCCTGCTTCCGCGGCGCCGTGCTTCTGCGCGAGACATCGCGGGCTGCCCTCGGCCGCAGGGCCAGCCGGGCGGCTGCCGTCGCACTGCTCAGGCCGGGCTCGCTACGGGCCACGCCGGGGCCGTGACACCGGTGGAAGCCGGCGGCTCGGTCCTCAGGCGCCGCCGCTCCACGTCGTGTAGAAGCTGTCCGGATTCACCAGGTACCGCACGGTGGCGTGCGGTATGTGGCGCACGCTGTGGCTACGGCTGTACCGGTGGACGAGCTCCCAGTCCTCACGCGGAAGCACTTCCGGCGTACGTCGCAGACGACTGAAGTGCAGAGCCCCGTTGCGACGCGCGACGAACGCGTTGGTGTCCAGGAAGGACTCTCTGGCGGCCCGGCGGCGGTCGAACGGCACGGAAAGGATGTCCCGTTCGGTCCCGTCCGGCAGGATCCGGCGCAGGGCCGTGTAGACGCCGTCAGGCCCGTGCGGGGACTCCAGGACCGCCAGTGCCCGTTCCAGGTGGTCGGGTTCCCACTGGTTGTCGTCGTCCAGGAAGGCCACGTACCGCGAGCGGCTGAGGCGGATGCCCACATTGCGCACGACGCCGGCCACGCCGGTGTTGCGCGCCAGCGATACGGCGAACAGCCGTGGATCGTCAGGGAGTTCGGGGAGCCCGGCACCGTCGTCGACCACGACGACGACCTGATCGCGAACGGTCTGGGCCAGGGCCGAGCGGACGGCCGCCCGCAGTTCGTCGGGGCGGCGGTGGGTGGCGATGACCGTGGCGACGAGGGCGGCCGGCAGGGGCACGGCGGCGGCGAGTCGACGGGTTTCGGCGGTTTCGAGGCGGCGGAGCATCAGCGCGGAGGGGGCGAGGAGGACCTTGTTGCGGAACTCGAAGAGGACGAGCCAGCCGAAGGTGAGCTTGAGGAGCTCCCAGGGGGCACGGGCGATGCGTCGCATGGTCCTCTTCCTCAGCCGGCCGGTTCGGGGGTGATCGGGGTGCCGTCGGAGAACCGGTTGCCGCGCCAGACGTTGCCGGAGCCGCCGGCGTTCCAGGCGGTGACGGCCCCGTAGACGCCGCTGTTGCCGTGGTACCGGGTGGAGAAGACGTTGTTCGTGACCGTGATCCCGGTGGCACCCTCACCACCCCCGTACAGGGCGTAGGCCCCGCCGGCCAGCAGGTTGCCGTCGATGACGGCGTGGGAGACGGGGCCGGTGTCGGCGAACAGGCCGACGGCGGCAGAGGCCCCCCGGTCGACGGGGACGGGGTTGAGCAGGGTGTTGTGGCGGACGATCAGCTCACCCTGGTTGCCACCGCCGCTGATCACCGCGTCGGTGTGCTGCCACTCGCCGCCGGCGTTGCGGAAGGGGACCAGGTCGTGGACGTAGTTGTCGTGGAGGTAGCCCTGCCCCATGGACAGGGCGTTGCCGAAGACGGAGATGTCGCTCCAGCCGACCTCGATGGAGCTGTTGCCCATGTTCGAGACGGCGTAGTCCACGCCGCCGTTGTCGGGGCCCTTGCCGGGGACGGCGGTGATGGTGGTGTGGAGGACCCGGAGTCCGGTGTGTCCGGGGCGCAGGTTGATCCCCCACCAGTTGGTGGAGGTGATCCTGCTGTCGACGACAGTCACGTCGTTGGCGTAGATGTCGAGTGAGCCGGTGATGTCCCAGCCCTTGATGACGGTGCCGTCCCTCGTGACGCTCATGGCCCCGGTGGAGTGCGGCGTGAGACGGATGCGGGGCCCGGTGGTGCGGGCGTCGGGGAAGCCGGCTTGCTGGGGTGCCACCGTGGTGGCGTGAGGTGTGCCGGGTGTTCCGGTGCCGGGTGTTGCGGTACCGGCCGAGGGTGCGGGGCTACGGTCGGCCGGGGTGGGTGTGGCTTTGGGGCTCCGGGGAGCCTGGGTGGTGGGCTTGGCTTCGGGGCTCCGCGCGGCCGGGGAGAGGTGGCCTGCGTGACTCCGGTCGGCCTGTGCGGGGCCGGTCCCCCCGCCGGAGCAGGCGGTGGCCAGCGCGAGCGCCAGGACGGCGAGCAGACAGCGGAGCCTGGTCATGCGGTCTCCATGGTCGATGAGCCCCGCAGGAATCGGCGGCTGGGCAGGACACACACGACGTAGCACACCAGGGCCGTCGTGCCGACGACGACGAGGGCGAGGGTTCCGTCCCCGAGGAGCCGCTTCGCGGCGAGGAGCACCAGCGCCATCACCACTCCCCCGAACAAGGGCCAGGCGCAGGCCCTGGCGATGTGGCCGAGGCTGATCCCCGCCCTACCGAGAGCGAAGACGAAGACGGGTACGACGAGACCGACGGCGACCAGGACGTGGCCCTGGGAGACGCCGACGATGCCGTGCAGACGCGCGCCGATGACGAGGACGGGGACAAGGGCGACGAGCCAGAGGCCCTGGACGAGGATGAGGGAGCGACGCTGCCCGGCGGCGACCAGACAGTCGTAGGCGAGTTCGCAGCCGATGCGCACCAGGCCCAGAGCCATCAGCCAGGGCAGCGCGTCCGCGGCGGGCAGCCACGTGACGCCGTACACGAGGTGGACGACCGGGGCGGCGAGGCCGGCGAGGAGCACGCACAGGGGGACGGTGCCGGTCACCAGGACGCCCAGGGCGCGGCTGAAGCCCTGGGCGAGGGCCTGCGGGGTGTCGGCGAGGCGGGAGAAACCGGCGAAGGAGACGCGGCGGGCGGCCTCCGAGATCACGCGTACCGGCCAGCCGGACATGTTGAACGCCAGGACGTAGAACCCGAGGGCGACGGGACCGAGGGAGGAGCCGACGACCATGGTGTCCACGTTGACCACGCCGAGGGCGAGGAGGCTCGCGCCGGCCAGGGGGAGCCCGAACTTCAGCAACGCGCGGGCCTGTCCGGGATCCCAGCCGAACCGCAGGGTGCCGGGGGCGGCCAGGGCGCAGCCGACGAGGGCGGCGATGTTGCCCGCGACCGCGCCCCACGCGAAGCTCATCGCACCCCAGCCGGCGAAGGCCAGCACCAGGGTCACCGCCGTGCTGAGGACGAAGTTGAGCGCGTCGATGGCCATTCGCTTGCCCTGGGCGAACTCCCGGGTCAGGAAGCCGGCGGGCACCTGGGCCACCCCGTCGATCACCAGGCACAGGCACATCACCCGCAGGACGCCCGAGGCCTCGGGCGAGCCGAGCAGCCCGGCCACCGTGGGTGCCGAGACGAAGATGGCGGCGTACAGCAGAGCGCTGGAGGCGGTGCCCAGGGTCAGTACGGTCGGCGCGAAGCGGCGAGGGTCACCGTCCCAGCGGACGATGGCCAGGCCGACGCCCAGTTCGTTCGCGGAGAGCAGGACCAGGAGCACGGTCTGGGCTATGCCGTAGACGCCCCACTGAGCCGGTCCCAGGGCGAAGCGCGCCAGCAGGACGCCGGTGGCGAAATTGCCGAGACGCATGACGACGGTGTTGATCAGGCTCCAGCGGGCGGCCGAGCGGACCTTCCGGCCGAGGGAGGCGGGAGCGGGAGGAACGGAGGTGTCGCTCGGTTCAGCGGTCTCGCTGTCCGGTGCGCGAACGCTGTCCATGAGTCGACTCCTCGTCGAGCGGCTCGGCGGTGGGCGACGCGGCCATGGAGGCCCGCCCCGCCCTCGGCTCTGCGGCGGGCCTGTTCTCGACGAACCGCGACCAGGTGGGCGGCGGGCGAAGAGCGACGGTCTGTTCCACCACCGGCTCCGCGGTCACCGACGCGTGGGCGGTGACCGGCGGCTTGGGTTCTTGAGGTCGCGCCGGCGTCTGCGACCGGCGGCGCGCCTCCACGTAGAAGGTGGCGACCAGGCTCAGGACCAGGCCCAGGCCTCCTGCCATGACCATGTACTCGAGCCGGGTCTTTGTCTGCGCCACCGGGTTCTGCGGGGGCACGACGGTCTGCATGCGAATCCTGGCCTTCGGGGCGACCGACTGCTGTTCCTGGAACTGGTCCAGCCGCTCCTTGGCATACGCGGTCAGGACGCGGTCGGAGTTCAGGACGGCGGCCTTGTCGGTGCCGGTCACGGTGAGCCACAGAAGCGGGCCCTGAGCGTTGTCGGCGAGCTTGGCCTCGAAGGTGCCCCTGGCTCGACGGGACTTGAGTTCCCGGACGGAGACATCGGAGTTGAGGTTGCGGGCCAGGCTGTCGGCCATGCCGGTGAGCGAGGTCTGGGTGCTCAGGAAGGGGTTGCCGTCGTAGGCGACGGTGGCCTTCTGGGAGTTCAGGAGTACCACCGTGCTCTGCGACTGGTAGGTGATCGGAACCACCAGGGCCACGGCGACCGTCAGCCCGGCGGTCAACAGCAGCCCTGGCAGCAGGACATACCAGCGCCTGCGCATGACCCGGAAGATCTCAGCGAGATCCACGGCGGTCCCCCCCTCGCGACCCGACATTCGACGAACATATGTTGCAAGCGGATCATATGCTGAACGTTTGGTCAGTGGGTCTCGGCCGGGTGCTCGCCGTGCCTCCCGTCAGCAGCACGTCGGCGATGCGGTCGCTCGCGTGACCGTCCCACAGGTCGGGCCGGCGCGGCGCGGGCGGAGCGTCCAGCACCTGGTTCACGGTCGGCACGATCCGCGCCGGGTCCCGGCCGGCCAGCACATTGGTGCCCTGCTCGACGGTGATGGGCCGCTCGGTGTTGTCCCGCAGGGTCACGCAGGGCACGCCCAGCGCGGTGGTCTCCTCCTGTATGCCCCCCGAGTCGGTCAGCACGAGGCGGGCGGAGTCCTGCAGGGCGATGAAGTCCAGGTATCCGGCGGGTGGTACCAGCCGGATCCCTCCGGGGACGCCGATGTCGGCCAGCCGTCCGGCCGCCCGCGGGTGCACGGGCAGCAGGAGCGGGCAGCGGCCGGCGATCTCTCCAAGGGCCTTCAGCAGCCCGGCGAGGACCTCGGGGTCGTCCACGTTGGCGGGACGGTGCAGGGTGACCAGGCCGTACTCGCCTCTGGTGAGGGCGTATCGGCTGAGGACGTCGGAGGCCCTGGCCCGTTCCAGATTGGCCAGCAGCGTGTCGATCATGACGTTTCCGACCAGGTGGATCTGGTCGTCCCGGTAGCCTTCCGCCCGCAGGTTCTCGGCGGCGTCGGGCGAGGGGGCCAGCAGGTAGTCGCTGACGCGGTCGGTGGCGACGCGGTTGATCTCCTCCGGCATGCTCCAGTCGCGGCTGCGCAGGCCGGCCTCGACGTGGGCCAGCAGCGGTCCTGCCTTGGCGGTGACCAGGGCACAGCCGAGGGTGGAGTTGATGTCTCCGACCACGACGACGATGTCCGGGGCCACCTCCGTGAGCAGTGGCTCGAACGCGGTCATGACGCGTCCGGTCTGCTCGGCGTGGGTGCCGGAGCCGACCCCGAGGAAGCGGTCGGGCGGACGCATGCCGAGATCGGCGAAGAACACGTCGTTCATGGACCGGTCGTAGTGCTGACCGGTGTGAACGAGGACCACCTCGGCGCCCCGGCGCTCCAGGGCGTCCATCACCGGTTTGATCTTCATGTAGTTGGGTCTTGCCCCGGCGACGCAGACGACTCGCGGCATGGCTCAGAGCACCTCGATCGTGGGTCCGGACGACAGCCGCCGACGGCAGTCGAGGACCAGGGGGGCGTGTTCGGTGATGAGTTCGTAGTCGAAGCCGTCATGGTCGGTGAGCAGGACCACCACGTCGGCGGCCGCCAGCTCCTCCGGCGCCGGTTCGACCCGCACCAGCCGGGTGTCCACCGGCAGGCTCTCGACGACGTGCGGGTCCGCCGCTCTGACCTGGGCCCCCATGTCGAGCAGCAGCTGGGAGATGCGCAGGGCGGGCGACTCGCGGGCGTCACCGGTGTTCTTCTTGTACGCCAGCCCGAGCAGCAGGATGCGTGAGCCGTTCACGGATCGACGTCGTTGGTTGAACAGGTCCGTGATGCGGCGCGTCACGTACTCGGGCATGTGGTTGTTGATGTCGTTGGCCAGTTCCACGAAGCGGAAGCTCTGGCCGAGTTCACGCTGCACCCGCCAGGACAGGTACGAGGGGTCGATCGGCAGGCAGTGGCCGCCGACACCCGGTCCCGGCGTGAACTTCATGAAACCGAAGGGCTTGCTGGAGGCGGCGTCGATGGCCTGCCAGACGTCGATGTCCAGGTGGTGGGCGAACATCGCGATCTCGTTGACCAGCGCGATGTTCACATGCCGGAAGGTGTTCTCGAGGAGCTTGGCGAGCTCGGCCTCCTTCGGCGAGCTCACCGGCACGGTGGTGTCGACGAGCTGCGCGTAGAAGTCCTGAACGGCCTGGAGCGAGGACGCGTTCACGCCGGACACGACCTTCGGGGTCTCCTTGAAGCCCCATACGGCGTTTCCGGGGTCGATCCGCTCCGGGCTGTAGCCGAGGTGGAAGTCCGTGCCCGCGGTCAGGCCCGAGCCGTCCTCCAGGAGCGGGGCGAACAGTTCCTGCGTGGTGCCCGGATAAGTGGTCGACTCCAGGACGACGGTGGCTCCCGGGCGCAGGTAGCGGGCCAGGGTGAGGGCCGATTCCCTGATGTAACGGAGGTCGGGAGTGCCCTCGTGCAGTGGGGTCGGCACGGTCACGACGGCGACGTCGAAACCGCCGCAGTCGCGGGCCGATTCGCTCGGGCGGTAGGCGCCGCGGTCCATGGCCGCGCGGATCCGCTCGGAGGAGACGTCCTCGACGAAGGACTCACCGGCGGCAAGGCTCTTGACCCGCCGGGAGTCGACGTCGTAGCCGATCACCTCGTGTCCGACCTCGGCGGCCCGGATGGCCAGTGGCAGGCCGACGTATCCCTGTCCGACCACGACGACGCGCATCAGTGACTCCTGTTCGCCGGAGCGGTCGACGGGGTGAGCCGGATGAGCTCTCGCGCCGTCATGAGGACGAAGGCAGCATTGGTGGTGAGATAGCGCCGTCCCAGGCGGCGCGGTTCCTGGAGCGCGCGGTAGAGCCACTCGGCTCCCCACCGCTGCCAGGACTCGGGGGCCCGCTTGGTGACCCCGGCCAGGATGTCGAAGGAACCGCCGACCCCGTGCACGACGCGGGCGCCGGTGCGTGCGCCGTAGGCTGCGGTGAAGATCTCTTTCTTGGGCGAGGTCATGCCGAGGAACAGCATCTGGGCGCCGCTGTCGGCGATCGCGCCCGCTATGGCCTCCTGCTGGGAATCCTCGAAGTAGCCGTTCCGGCTGCCGGCCACCTTCAGGCCGGGGAAGCGGTCGGCGACCCGGAGCAGCATCTGCTCCAGCACGTCCTCCTTGGCTCCGAGGAAGTACACGGACATCCCGGCCGATTCCGACTCGGCCAGCAGCCGCAGGAAGAGGTCGATACCGGCCACCCGTTCCGGCAGCGGGGCGCGCAGGATCCGGCCGGCCCAGACCACGGCCTGTCCGTCGGCGAGAACGAGATCGCAGCCGGCCACGGCACGGGCGAGCCGGTGGTCCCGCCGCATGTTCACCAGCTTCGCGGCGTTGACCACTCCGATCTCGAGCTGGTGGCCGTCCAGGACCGCTTCGAGGCAGCGCTGCACGGTCTCGTCCATGGTCAGCGGGTCCAGCTCGACCCCGAAGAGAGTCTGACGCTGGTTCATATTCTGCCTCCGTACCAGGCGTGGAGCATCCAGCCGAATTCGTACGGCCGGCACTCACGGTCGACGGAGGCGGGGCGGTAGACCCGGTCCAGGGACTTCAGCCGGAGGCTCGGCGCGACTCGCGTACCGAGTCCTCGGGCGGCTCGTACGGCCTTCTTCGGATCGCCCCGGTAGACCTTGCGCCAGGTGACGCCGAGCTCGTCGAGGATCAACGGCTCCCGGTGCGCCGGGCGGGCGGCCAGTTCCGGTACGTCCGCCATCCAGCGCAGCCCCTTGCGGATCGAGGCGCCGAAGTCGGTGCCGCCGGCGTCGGCCAGATCGAACAGGGCGGTCGGCGCCATCGCGTGCTGGTGGACGCTGTAGACGGGGTAGCCCTCCACGACAGAGCCGGTGCGCGCGTCGTAGTGCCACCACCACTGCCCGCCGTCGCCCTGCAGTTCGCAGATGCGCGCCGCGCACGCCTCGGCCGCGGCCAGCGCCTCCGGATCGCCGTCTCCGTCGCCGCTGGCGTGTGCGCGGGCCAGGGCCTGCAGTGGGTAGGTCTGGTCGGCGAAGCAGCTCACATGCGCCCGGTACCAGGGCACCAGGCCAGGACCGGTGGCGTGCGGGAACAGCGGGCTGTCCTCGATCCGGGCCCGCAGGAGACGGTCGCGAGCTGCGGTGAAACGTATCTCCACATCCACCGTGTCCCGAGCGGCCGCGAGGGCGGACAGCACCCACGCCGCCTCGACCGTGTACTGAGGCCGGCCCTCCTCGTCGAGGGCTTCGACTCGCGCGAGGGCGTCGGACAGTTTGGGGTGCCCGGTCTCGGCGGCGGCCCAGGCGATGAGCGCCGCGTCACCGAGGTTGGCCACCGCGGGCAGTGACTCGACCAGCAGACCCGTGAACTCCTCGGCGGTACGCCCGCCGAGCACCGCGCGCTGGCGGTCCTCGGGCAGGAACCGGGCGCCCAGCACGGTGATGGCCGCGTACCGGACGCTGGTCCCCCGCGGCTCCACGGTCCAGGAACCGTCGGGCGCCTTCCACCCGGTCATGGTGAAGGCGAAGGCCTCACCGCCAGGAAGCAGCATCGACCCGAGCCCCGACTCGGCGACGGCGAGCAGTCGCTGGGCAAGCGCGAGCAGCGTCCGCTCCTCACGACCGAGCGCCTCAAGACGTGTGGTGGTGGTCATCTTTTGGGCACACCAACCCCCCTGTGGGTTCATGTTTTTGCGCAGACTTGTGATCGCCGCGGCTCGGCAGGCCATCGGCGGAAGACAGACATCAGGCGTCGGAGCGACTGTCACTCCGCGCTCAAGACACGGGTGACCCCACCACCCGGTACCCCCCTGGGCACTGCCAGTTCGTGTGCTAACTGTGATCAGTCTGCACGGTTCGGACACATGTTATGCCTATGGATGTTCGAAGCTTGGTGTTTTGGGAGAATCAGGAGTTAACACGCTCAACGAGTTCACCGTCCTTCTCGTCGTAGAGCGCGCCCGTCTCCGGGCACTCCCACCCGCCTGGCTCGCCTTCACGTTCGACCAGTCGCACGCCGGCCCGCCCGACCCAGCCGATCCGGCGCGCCGGAACGCCGACGACGAGCGCGAAGTCCGGCACGTCCCGGGTCACCACGGCACCCGCCGCGACCAGCGCCCACCGGCCGACGCGCACCGGCGCCACACACACCGAACGGGCCCCCAGCGACGCCCCCTCGGCCACCACCACTGCCACCGCTTCCCAGTCGCCACCACGCTTCAGCCGGCCCTGTGGGTCCACCGAACGGGGGAAGTAGTCGTTGGTGAGAACCGCCGCCGGGCCGATGAACACCCCGTCACCGAGCACCGCGGGTTCGTAGACCAACGCGTAGTTCTGAAGCTTCACGTTGTCGCCGATCCGCACCCCCGGGCCGACATACGCTCCCCTGCCCACGACGCACCCGCTGCCCAGCCGGGCGTCCTCCCGTATCTGGGCCAGATCCCAGACAGTCGTCCCGTCACCGATGCTGGCCGTCTCGTCCACCTGGGCGGTCGGCTGAGTCCTGTAACTCATCTGGCTGAACCTTTCTTCTCGTCGAGCAGAGCCGGAACGTGACGGACGGCTTCGATCCCTGCCTGGCAGCAGGGGCCGCGCCCCAGGACGCTGTACGTCGGGCGGGGAACGGGCCTTGTCGAGGCGGTGCCGGTGGTCGGCGGACAGGTCCGGGGCTCGCACCGAGCAGCCGGAGATCTTCGGGGCCAGGCCGCACCGGGCCGTCTCCCTGCCGCCGGTGCCGTAGTGGACGCCCACGGGCACGGTACAGGCGAGGGCGCGCGCTCACCGGACGGGCATGGCTCCGGTCGGGCACGCCCGCCGCCACGTACACATGACGAAAGCATCCCCCACGTCCCGCACCGGGTCCTCCTCGACCGCACGGCCGTCCGGCATCACCGCGCAGAACCCGCTTTCATCGGTACTGACACGTCACGGGTGCACCACTGGACAGCACGCCCGCACCCCATGTCCGGGAGCGCGGCGGCAGCCTGCGGCTCGCTGTGTGTCCTGCCACGCCCCGGGCACGGGCCCCTGTGTCTCCGCGGCCATCGCGTCGAAGGCTCTGCCTTGTCTCGGGCCGGCTCGATCAGCCCGTCACGGCACGACTCGATGGAGGATGAAAGGTCGGTTCTCGTTACGAGATGGCTCGGAGCCGGCCGTAGGGCTGGCTCCGGAATTGGCCGACGGCCCGCGCCGTCCTCTCGTCTGCGGGGAGGAAGACGACCAGTTGTTGGGCGTCCGAGGAGAGGTCGAGCGTTTCGCGGAGCAGCTTGAGTTCGCACCCGGACGGGTGGTGGAGCCGGAGAGCGCCGCGTCGCGGAATCACGTGACGGTGCAGACGGCGGGTGAAGTCGGAGCCGGCGGCGGAGACGAGTTCTGTGGTGAACCACTCGTAGTGCTCGACGGATGGTCCGAGCCACAGGTCGAAGGCCTGTTCGTCCGCGACGTCGTCCCAGTCGGCGAAGAACGTCCGGGCGCGGGGGTCGGTGAACACGTAACGGGTGAGGTTGGGGACGTCGGAGTCGAGCAGTCCGGTCCCGTTCGTGACCGAAGCGAAGCCGCTGGTGTGGGCGAGGACATCACCCAGCCGGTTGGTCACCATGGCGATCCCTGGTTCGAGGAGGCGGAGTGTCTCCAGAACCGACGGCCGGACTTGCCGGCGGGGTGGTGCGGGCCGGGTGTGCGCGGAACATTCGCCGCCGGTGATCTTCGCGAGGTAGCGCAGGTGGTCGCGTTCCTCGGGGGCGAGGCTGAGCGCGTCCGCGAGCGCGTTCATCACCGCGATCGAGGGATTGCGGTCACGGCCCTGTTCCATACGGGTCAGGTATTCGACGCTGATGCCGGCCCGCGCGGCGAGATCCGAGCGCCGCAGACCCGGTGACCGGCGGCGGCCGTGAGCCGGCAGTCCCAGTGATTCCGGCTGGATACCGTCGCGTCTGGCCCGGATGAAGTCCCCTAATGGCGTACCCATGCCGTGAGGATACGGCGCGGCCCACCGACCGGGGGACTGTTCAGACTGGCCCTGCCGGGGCCAGCCTGAGCACGGTCTGGTCGGAGCCACGGCGGGGCCCGATCGTGGTGGGCATGGAGAAGAACAAGCACCAGCTGGCCATCATCGTCGCCAGCGTCCGCGACGGACGGTTCGGCCCCGTCGTGGCCTCGTGGGTCGCCGAACAGGCAGGCACGCACGGCGGTTTCGATGTGGGCGTCGTCGATCTGGCCGAGGTCGACGTCCCGTTGGAGTTGCCCGCGGCATCGCCGAAGTCCGCAGGCGACGACTACCCCCGTCCCGCCGGGATGGCGGCACTGACATCGGCTCTGCAGGACGCTGACGCGTTCATCGTGGTCACGCCGGAGTACAACCACAGCTATCCCGCGTCGTTGAAGGCCGCCATCGACTGGCACTTCACCCAGTGGACGGCCAAACCCGTCGCCTTCGTCAGTTACGGGGGTGCGGCCGGCGGCCGGCATGCGGTACTGCACCTGGAGAACGTGCTGACCGAGTTGCATGCGGTGACGATTCGCGAGGGTCTCGCCTTTCCGAACTACTTCACGGCGTGGCAGGACGGGCGGCCCCTCGACCCCGGGGCTCCCGGCCGTACCAAGATGATGCTCGACCAGTTGGCCTGGTGGGCGGTCGCGCTCCGGGCGGCGCGCCATGCCGCTCCCTACCCGGCGTGAGCGCGGCGACGAGGGAGTGCTCCCGCCGGGCACACCGCCCTGCCCCGGTCGGACGGCGGCTGCATGGCGTTCGCCGGTCCGGCGCCCGGGGCCGGTCCCTGGGCGGTCCCCCAGCGAATGCGCAGGGCGACGGCGGGCCCGGGCCTCGTTCAGGTCGCGGCCTCCCGTGAAATCCCGGCGCACCTGCACCCGCACCCGCACCGCACCCGCTCACGCCGACGACGCCCTCTCGGCCTTCCTGCCTGACCTGACCGAGGGCTTCTCGGCCAGGGCGACGGTGAGGAAGGAGAGCGCCCGGGTGAGTTCGCCGTGGTCGTCGATGGCCTCCAGGAGGCGGGTCTGCTCGGCCTGGACACGGTGGGCGGTGCGCTCGTGGAGGACGCGGCCACGGTCGGAGAGGTAGAGCAGGACCCGGCGGCGGTCGGCGGGATCAGCACGACGGTAGACGAGATTGTCGGCGACCATACGGTCGACGAGCTTGGTCATGCTGGGCGCGGGCATGAGCGCGTACTCGGCGATCTCCGTCATCGGATGGCCCTCGCCGTCGGCGGCGATCGACAGGACGCGCCATTGCTCCACCGAGCAGCCTTCCTGCGTCAGCACGGCGGAGAGACGCTCGACGAGGCGTCGCTCGGCGTGGCTGAGCAGGTGTGCGAGATCCTGCGACGGTTCGGGCGGCATTACCAGGGTCCTTCCGGTCGGGCGACGGTGCGGACACAGGGCGAGGTGAGGCCTGCGAGGGCACGGGCGCCCTGGCCTTCGCCATCGTCGTCCACCTCGGACCTCCAGCCCGCGTTCGCCCGTCGCCTCGTCCCGGTCAGCCTCCCACCGGTCCGCCTGCTCGACGTGCCGTTGACATTACCCCCTCGTGGAAATAGTTTCTAGGGGAAGCATTGAGCTCGGAGGGAGTCCCCCGCCCAGACCGGAGGCGGACCCCTCCGCGCGCTCGGCGCGACCCCACACACTCCGAAGGCGACCACGAGGCGGGCAGCGGACCCGGACTGCCGAACACTTCCAGCACGCCACTCAATTATGGAATTGACCGCCGCGTCGCGAATGACAACCCATACCGCCGAATATGCAACAGAGAGGCTTTTGGTGCGTTTATCTACGCGCGTCGAATAAAGAAAAAATAAAGCATCTCGCATTTAAAGGATGTGAAATTTCGAGGAAACAAGACGGCGGGAATGTTCCGTGACACCCGGGATCCTCCGGGTTGTGACCTGGTGCGCGGAAGAGGGAAGTGCCGTGACGGAGACAGTCGACAACGAGCCGCAGACAGCCCCTGCGGGGGCGACGGGCATCGACACCGGGACCTCGGGTACGACAGGCCGGACGTACAACCGCTGGACGCAGAACGACACGCTGGAGGACTACTCGCTGCGCTACGCACCGAAGTCCTTCCGCCGCTGGTCGCCGTATGTGGTGGCGACCACCGCCCTGGGCGGCATCGCCTACCTGGCGGACTTCGCCATCGGCGGCTCGATCGCCATTTCCAACGGCTTCTCCAGTGCGATGGTGGCCATCCTGGCCGCCGCGGTGGTCATCTTCCTCACCGGCATCCCGATCTCGTACTACTCGGCGAAGTACTCCATCGACATGGACCTGCTGACCCGGGGCGCGGGCTTCGGATATCTGGGGTCGACGCTCACGTCGGTCATCTACGCCAGCTTCACCTTCATCTTCTTCGCCCTCGAGGGCTCGATCATGGCCCAGGCACTCGATGTGGGCCTGCACATACCGCTGGCGCTCGGCTATCTCCTCTGCTCGCTGGTCATCCTGCCGATGGTGATCTACGGAATGACGGCGATGTCGAAGATGCAGGTGTGGACCCAGCCCGTCTGGCTGGTCCTGATGGTCGCCCCGTTCGTCTCCATCGCCATCCAGGACCCCGGCAAGTACGCGAAGTTCGCCCACTTCGCCGGCAACTCGCCCACCGGCTCCAGCATCAGCATGCTCGGCGTCGGCGCGGGCGCGGGCGTGGCCCTGTCCCTGATCGCCCAGGTCGGCGAGCAGGTGGACTACCTGCGCTTCATGCCGGACAAGACACCGGAGAACGCGAAGAGCTGGTGGGCCGCGGTGCTGTCGGCCGGTCCCGGCTGGGTGGTCCTGGGCGCTTCCAAGCAGATCGGCGGCGCCTTCCTGGCCTTCTGCATCGCCGGCGGCGTGGGCCTGTCCAAGGCCAATGAGCCCATCCAGATGTACATCTCCGGCTTCAAGACCTTCGCGGCGCCGGTCGCGCTGGGCCTGGCCACGTTCTTCGTCATCCTCTCCCAGATCAAGATCAACGTCACGAACGCCTATTCGGGCTCTCTGTCGTGGTCGAACTTCTTCTCCCGGCTCACCCACCGCCACCCCGGCCGCGTCGTGTACATCTTCCTCAACGTCGGCATCGCGCTGGCCCTGATGGAAGGCGGCGTGTTCGGCTTCCTCAACACGGTCCTCGGCTTCTACTCCAACGTCGCCATCGCCTGGATCGGCGCGGTCGTCGCGGACCTCGTCATCAACAAGCCCCTGAAGCTCAGCCCATCGTTCATCGAGTTCAAGCGCGCCCACCTGTACAACTTCAACCCGGTCGGCTTCGGCGCGATGCTCGTCGCCTCGGCCGTCTCCATCCCGGCCTATTTCGAGGCGTTCGGCGACTACGGCAAGGCGTACTCACCGTTCATCGCGCTGTTCCTGGCCATGGCGCTGTCCCCGCTGTTCGCGTGGCTCACCAAGGGCAAGTACTACATCGCCCGCCTGGACGACCTCGACGAGCCGCTGGTCGGCGCGGACGGCCTGCCGTCCGCGGTCACGCTGACCTGCTCGGTGTGCTCGGACGCCTTCGAGCGCCCCGACATGGCGCACTGTCCCTTCCACGAAGGCGCGATCTGCTCGCTGTGCTGCAGCCTGGACAAGGACTGCCACGACACCTGCAAGAGCGGCAAGGGCGTCGGTCCGGTCGATCTCTCCATGCCCGCCATGCGATCCGCGGGCTGACCACCGCTCCGTGACTCCGCCCCCGGTTGCCCCGGCCCGCGTCGAGGACGCGGGCCGGGGCAACCGGGCGTCGGCATCGGCATCGGCGCGGCTTCTCACCCGGCCGAGGCGCACGGACAAGACAAGGCAGGGGCAGGGGCAGGGGCGTGCCGAACGTCCCAGGCCCTGCCGGAGGTCAGCGCCCGACGGCACGTAGCGACATCGACGGCGGAAGCGGGCCGGAAGCGGTGGTGGCGGCCTGTTCCGTACCCTGACGGCATGCGCATGCGCCCCACAGTGAGCTGGACCCCTGCCTCGGACCTGCCGCCGGGCACCACGGATCTGGAACCGGTCGCCGATGCGCTGAGCACCGGCAACGTGCTGGTGCTCAGCGGGGCGGGCCTCTCCACGGAGTCGGGCATCCCCGACTACCGGGGCGAGGGCGGAAGCCTGAGCCGGCACACCCCGATGACCTACCAGGACTTCACCGCCAGCGCCCAGGCCCGGCGCCGGTACTGGGCACGCAGCCACCTCGGCTGGCGCACCTTCGGCCGCGCCCGCCCCAACGCCGGGCACCGGGCCGTGGCCGCGTTCGGACGGCAGGGCCTGCTCGCGGGGGTGATCACCCAGAACGTCGACGGCCTGCACCAGTCCGCCGGCAGCGAGGGCGTCGTGGAACTCCATGGAAGTCTGGCTCGGGTCGTCTGCCTTTCCTGCGGCGCCCGCACCCCACGCCGCGAACTCGCCCGGCGGCTGACGGAGGCCAATGCGGGCTTCGAGCCGGTGGCCGCCGCGATCAACCCGGACGGTGACGCCGACCTCACCGACGAACAGGTCGGGGACTTCCGCGTGGTGCCCTGCACGGACTGCGGCGGCATCCTCAAACCGGACGTGGTGTTCTTCGGCGAAGCCGTTCCGCCGCCGCGGGTCGAACACTGCCGCCAACTGGTCCGGGAGGCGGCCTCGCTGCTGGTCCTGGGCTCCTCACTGACGGTGATGTCCGGTCTCCGGTTCGTCCGCCAGGCGGCCCAGACCGGGAAGCCGGTACTGATCGTCAACCGGGACCCGACCCGGGGCGACCAGCATGCCCTCACCCGGGTCGCACTCCCCCTCGGAACAGCCCTCACCACCGCGGCCCGCCGGCTGAACATCCCCGTCGACGCCGACGCGACAGCCTGAGTGAGATGGTGACGGTAGTGACGTATTGACGGTGGTGGGGCGTCACCGGCAGCGGGCGGGGGTGGCGTCTCCGGCGTATTCGGCCGACCGTCGGCCGTTCTTCCGGCCCCCGGAGCGAGCAGGCCGCGGACGTCCTTCCGCCTTCGCCGACGCGGCCCGACACGCCGGAAGCGGTGACCCGTGCGGTCGAGGGGCAGCCTGGGGAAGGTGTGAACCGGCGGGTTGGGGGCAGACGTTCGTGCCATTCCAGGTAGTCGCGCGTGATCCCGTACGCCTCGTCGTCGTACGACCAGCCCTCGTTGGGCGGCCGGTCGCCTCGCTGCCCAGCGGGAGCCACGGCAGCCGGAAGGCGTGCAGGCGTGCAGGCGTGCAGGCGGAGATGGTGTGGGCGGGCGGGCAGCACAGCCCTTGGGACGGTGCAGCCACCGCGGGCCGACTCCTGTTCGAACCGGTAGGGTCGCCGGGCAGCAGAGCGAGCTGACGCACACGGGGAGAGCGGGGCACGGATGCACGTCCTGGAGCCGGAAGATCCGCGGCGAATGGGGGACTTCACGCTGATCGGCAGGCTGGGTGCCGGCGGTATGGGCCAGGTCTTCCTGGGACGTTCGGCGGCCGGGCGAGCCGCGGCGGTGAAGGTGGTCAGGGCGGCGCTGGCCGAAGTCCCCGAGTTCCGGGCCAGGTTCCGCCAGGAGGTCGCAGCGCTGCACCGGGTGGGCGGTGAGTGGACGGCGCCGGTGCTGGGCGCCGACACCGAGGCCGCAGCCCCCTGGGTGGCCACCGAGTACGTGCCTGGGCCTTCCCTGCACCAGGTCGTCAAGTCGAGCTACGGGCCGCTGCCCGAGGACACCTTGCATTCCTTGGCCGGGCGGCTCGCCCGCGCACTGCGCGCCATCCACGGCGCGGGCCTGGTACACCGCGATCTCAAACCGTCGAACATCCTGCTGACCGTCGACGGTCCGCGCATCATCGACTTCGGCATCGCCCGGGCTCTGGACAACGTAGAGGGCAGTCTGCGTACCTCCACCGGGGTCCTGCTCGGCTCGCCGGGTTTCATGTCGCCGGAGCAGGTGCGCGGACAGCGGGTGACGCCTGCCTCGGACGTGTTCAGCCTCGGCTCGGTGCTGGTGTACGCGGCGACAGGGCGGCTGCCCTTCGGCTCGGCCGAGTTGGGGCCGCACGCGCTGATGTTCCGCATCGCCGAGGAGGAGCCGGACCTCACCGGGGTGCCGCAGACGCTGACCGGTCTGATCACCGCCTGCCTCGCCAAGGACCCGCAGCGACGGCCCACAGCGGAGCGGCTCGCCGTCCACGCCCGCACCGACACGGACGGCCCCTGGCTGCCCGCGGAGCTGCTCGCCGAACTCAGCCGGCTCGCCGCCCGGATGCTCACGGCGGAGACACCGCCACAGGGCACGCCGGCGCCGGCGCGGTCCACGCCCCGGTGGCGTCCGGTCCTCGCCGCGGTGGTGGCGCTCGCCACGGCGGCAACCGGC
The DNA here is from genome assembly GCF_044459385.1 of Streptomyces sp. NPDC050287. Lineage (NCBI taxonomy): Bacteria > Bacillati > Actinomycetota > Actinomycetes > Kitasatosporales > Streptomycetaceae > Streptomyces > Streptomyces sp. NPDC050287. Next base: position 169,506 of record NZ_JBITIY010000004.1, read on the forward strand.
ACGGCGCTGGCGCTGCGTGACAACGGTGAGAAGGACCCCGCGGCGACCGGCGCGCCCTCGGCGTCCTCGTCGGCATCGGCGTCGCCGAGCGCCGAGCCGGGCATCCCGGACGAGTTCGTCGGTGCCTGGGAAGGCGTACTGAAGGGGGATTCCGAACTGCCGAAACGGGTGCTGCGGCTGGAGATCTCACCGGGCAGGCCGGGCGACAAGGCCGCCGCGTACATCGACACCGACGGCGATCTGCAGTGCACAGGGCGCAGCAAGCTGGTCTTCGCCGATGCCGACACACTGGTCGTAGGCAAGGGCCAGGTGACCGCGGCGGTGCCGCCTGGACGCTGCGCGCCGCTGGCCCAGCAGACCCTCAAGGTGCGGTCGGGGGACGTGCTGGTGTGGAAGTCCGGCGGCCTGACGGCCGACATCTACCGGTCGGACGGCGGACGGAACGCGGTACCGGACCAGTATGTCGGCATCTGGGTACCGGCCAACAAAGCCTATCGGGAGAAGGAGTTGATCCAGATAACCCAGGGCCCGGTCGGTGGCCGCCTGGTGCGGATGTCGGTCACGGCGGGCATGGATGACGGCACCGAGCAGTACTGCGACGGCACCTTCGTCATCGGCGCTGTGTCCCCGGTGCTGGCGCTCAGTCCAGCGACGTACACCACAGCGTCGGGCAAGGACTGCCGCCAGCCCGACTCGGTCTTCCTCACTGTCGCCCGCAACGGCCATCTGCTGCTGTACAGCATGGCCGCGGACGCGGAACCGGCAGAGTACGTGCGCAGGTCCTGACCGCCGCCCCGAACGGCCCCGGCAACGGGGAACAGTCGCGGGATCCGGTGCCTGCCGAACTCCGAGGACTGGCGGCGACCTTGGACGTGAGGACGCGAGGACGCCCGGGCCGCTCGCGCCCACCTGTCCTGGCGCCGTTCCCCGTGGTCTACTGCCGATGATGCCGTTGCTGATGCTGGACCTCGACAACACCCTCGTCGATCGCGATGCGGCCTTCCGCGCCGCCGTCCAGGCGTTCCTGGCCGAGCACGGCCTGCCCGACGCCGACCTGAGGTGGGTGATGACCGTCGACGCCGGCGGCTACACGCCCCGCCACGATGTCGCCGCAGCCGTGGCCGACCGGTACGGGGCCTTGGTGCCGACTGGCGCCATCGGTGCCCTGCTTGACCACGGGGCCGCCGATCGGGTCGTGCTGGCGCGCTCCTCCCGCGAGGCGCTGAGCACAGCGCGGGCCGATGGCTGGACCTGCGTGGTCGTCACCAACGGACGGACCGCGCAGCAGGAGGCGAAGATCCGCACTGCCGGACTCGACCGCCTGGTGCAGGGCTGGGTGATCTCGGAAGGAGTGGGCCACAAGAAGCCGCAACCGGAGATCTTCCATGCTGCGGCGGAGGCTGTCGGAGTCTCCCTCTCCCGCGCTTGGGTCATCGGTGATTCTCCGCACGCCGATATCGCGGGCGCTGACGCACTCGGTCTTCGAAGCGTGTGGGTCTCGGCGGGCCGGCCATGGACGCACGACTCCTACCAGCCCACCCACATGGCTGACGACGTTGCCTCCGCGATCAGTTACGCCATCGCCGCACCGGGATAAGGGGGAGTTCGGCGTCGTGGGCCGGTGTGTTCCGGGATCGAGTCCCGGCCTGGGTTGTCGGTTTTTTTCGCGGAACCCGTCGCGGCAGGCGGTGCGTGCCTCGGTACCGGTCCTCTCGGCGTCGCTCCGACCCAGGGCCTGTCGCAGCACACAGTGGGACGCCGTCCGCCCGTTGCCGGCACGGCACACCGTTGGGGCACAACAACCATGCGGACAGCGCGTGGCGTCGCGTTTCCTGACGACACATGGGTGAGCATGTGCGGACCCAGCCCCTCTTCCCGCACCGAGGCGAAGCGATGGCCGACCGCGCCGAACCTGTCCGTCCCGAGAGCGTCGGACCGAGGTGGATCCCGCTGCAGCGACCGTCGGAACCGTCCCTGTTCAGCGGCGTCTACGGACTGGTACTGGCCAGCGCCCTGGTGGCCGCGCTGGACTCGGCAGGCGAGAAGGCCGATCCCGGTCAGGACGCGCTGTGGGTACTGTTCACCGCGCTGGCGTCGGGCGCCGCCCATGGATACGCGCACGTCATCGCCCAGCGTGCGTCCGCCGACGGGGCAGCCACCACGAGCAGACTGCGGTTGGTGCTCGCCGAGTGGCCACTGACCGCTGCCGTGCTGCCCACGGTGGGGATACTGCTTGCCGCGGTGGCCGGGTGGTGGGCCGAGGCCACGGCGGTGGACACGGCCCTGCTGTTCAACACCGTGGCCCTGTTCGGGTGGGGCGCCTGGGCCGCCCGTACCGCCGGGCACGGATGGCTGTCCTCCTGCCGGGCAGGGAGCATGGACATGCTGATCGGCCTGGTGATCATTGCCGCGAATGCCCTGATCAAGTAGTCAGGCCGTCTCGTGCCATGTCGGTGGGAAAGGCCGCGACTCCTCCTTGTTCCATGGGCCTACTCCCTGTCGCGCGGCTGCCGATGTCGCCGATCTGCGTCGCTTCGACCGGCGCCGGTCCATGCGTGTGATGACGTGGAGGCTCTTCGTCATGAGGATGCCGGCGTCTGGTGCCGCGGGTGCCGGGCCGCCCGGCGAGCACACATGTGTGTCGACACCCGTGACACCGGCGCCTTCCTCGGCCTGGACGTCGGCAAGAGAGGACACCACGCCGGCGCCGTCACCCCCGCGGGGAAGGAAGCGTGACCGTGAACCCAGACGTGCGGGGTGGTGAGCACGCGCCCTGTGCTGTGCCCGTCCGGTGCGCGCCCCGTCCGCTGGTGGGGGACTGCGGAGGGCCGGCTCAACGGTCGGTCAGCAGCCGGCGTCGTGCGCGAGGCGTCTCGTCGACCGGCCCGACCGCCCAGCCGGCCCGGCTGATGCCGTGGCGGGACTGGGACGGAGCCGCCGGCCAGTCCGCGGGCGGTGGGCCGTGCGCTTCCGGTGCGCCCGCTGACCTGCGTCTTCGTTTCGGAGGGCCGGCGCATGGGCAGGGTTGGAGCAGCGTGGTGCCGGTCCAGGAACCTCGGGTGGGGGGAGCGCGGCGGTGCGTGACCAGGTGTGTACGGCGGACGGGCGGCGGTTACGGGTCGAGGTCTCGGGGGATCCGCGCGGACGCCCCGTCTTCCTCCTGCACGGCATGCCCGGCAGCCGGGTGGGGCCCAAGCCCCGTTCGATGTTCCTCCATCAGCGCGGCGCCCGGCTCATCAGCTACGACCGCCCCGGGTACGGCGGTTCGGACCGCATGCCGGGCCGCCGGGTGGTGGATGTGGTCAAGGACGTCGCCGACGTGGCCGACGCCCTCGACCTGGACCGGTTCGCGGTCGCCGGCCGCTCCGGCGGCGCCCCGCATGCCCTGGCCTGTGCCGCGCTGCTGCCCGACCGGGTGACCAGGGCTGCGGCCTTGGTGAGCTGGGCGCCGCGCGACGCGGAGGGCCTGGACTGGTACGCGGGGATGGCGCCGTCCAACGTCAGCGAGCTGAGCACGGCGGCCACCGACCCGGAGCGGTTCGCCGCCCGCCTGATCCCGCGGTCCGCCGCCATCCGCAGCGATCCCGCGCGGCTGCTGGAGGAGCTGCGCGGCGACCTCACAGCCGACGACCGGCTGATCGTGTCGGACAACACCATCCGCTCGATGCTGCTGCGCAACTACCGCGAGGCACTGCGCACCTCACCGTACGGCTGGATCGACGACGCGCTCGCCCTGACCGGGGCATGGGGCTTCGACCCGGCGCGGATCGAGGTGCCGGTGCTGCTGTGGCACGGCAAGCGGGACGTCTTCTCGCCGGCCGCGCACGCCACCTGGCTCGCCGACCGCATCCCGCGCGCCACGGCGGTCCTGGAACCCACCGCGGCGCACTTCGCCGCACTGCGCGCCCTGCCCGCCGTACTGGACTGGCTGCTGGCCGACGCGGCCCACTGACCGGCCGGAGCCGGAGCCCTCACACCGACAGGGGCTCCAGGTCCCGGTAGACGCGCCGCTCACGGCTCACCACCTGGGTGATGCCGTTGTCCTCCCCGAGCAGCATCCGCAGCTCCGTCAGCGCCTCCTCGCGCAGGGCCCGGGCCTCGGCCTCGCGGCCCAGCGCGCGCAGGGTGAGCGACAGGTTGGCGACCACAGCGAGCGTCTCCGGATGGTGATGGCCCAGGACCTCGCGCAGCTGGGGCAAAGCCCTCTCGTCCCGCAGCCGGGCCTCCTCGAACCGGCCCTGGTCGTAGAGGACGTTGGCGTAGTTGACGCTGCAGAACAGGGTGTGCGGGTGGTGGTCCCCGAGTACGTCCGTCATCCGCGGCAGCACCCTCAGGAACACCGCCTCGGCCTCGCCCAGGTCCTGGCAGCCCCAGTGGAAGATGCCCAGGTTGTTCAGGGCCGCCTGGGTGTACGGGTGAGCCTCGCCCGGGACCTTCATGTACTCGGCGAGCGCCTCCAGGGCCACCTCGCGGGCCCGGTCGCGCTCGTCCGCCGCGAACAGGTCCGCCGCGAGGTTCAGGTCGCAGGCCAGCGAGTCGGGGGTGGCCGCCGTGTACTGGACCCGGTACTCCTTGCAGGTCGCCTCCGTCAGCCGGCGGGCGTCCTCGAACTGGCCGTTGCGGCGCAGCGACACCGCCAGCGACTTCGCGCACCGCAGGGTGCCGGGGAAGTCCTTGGTCAGCAGCCGTTTGTGGGAGGCGTACGTCCGCGACAGTATCGACACCGACTCCGCGTACCGCCCGACCTCCCTGAGGTCGCGGCCGAGGCGTTCGGCCGAGGCCAGGGTGTAGGGATGGTCGGGTCCCAGGACAGCTGTGCGCCGGTCCAGGGTGTCCTGGTCGATGGCGCGGGACTCGGCGTACTTGCCCACCATCCGCAGGGCCAGGGCGAGGTTGTTGGCGGCGCTGAGCGTGCGCCGGTGCGACTCGTGGAAGATCTCGCTGAATCCCGCGTGCGCCGTCTTGGCCAGCTCGACCGCCGCCGAGTACTCGCCCAGGGCCGCCAGGTCGCTGGAGAGCGCGGACATGGTGGCGTAGGTGTGCGGATGCTGTTCGCCGAGCGCTCGGCGCTGCCGCTCCAGCACATCCTGGCCGAGGTTGCGCGCCTCCACGTAACGCCCTTGGGAACGCAGCACGTTGGCGAGATGGAAGCGTAAGTAGAGGTACTGGACGTCGTCCTGGCCGAGCACCGGCTCCCAGTGCTGGAGCAGGTCCTCAGCGAGCCGCTTGGCGGCCGGGAAGTCGCCGCGTTTCCACTGGTAGCGGACCCGGTCGATGAGCAGCCGACGGGTGTCGGCCTCCCGGCAGTTGCGGGCGTCGGAGGCGGCGAGGTGCGGCCAGACGACGGCGAACTGGGTCCAGGTCTTGGGGTCGTCGATGGGTTCGTCGCCGTCGGGCCGGGCGCCCGCGAGGACCGTGTGCACGACGTGCCGGGCCTCCCGCTGTTCCTCCTCGGGCATCTGTGCGCGGATCACCGCCTGAACCAGGCGGTGCACCTGGAGGCTGTTGGTCTTCTGGTCGACCTTGGCGAGCGCGAACCGGCCGATCTCGCGGATCACCCGGCCGAGCAGCAGACTGTCCTGCAGCGAGGGATCGTACGGCTTCAGGGCGGTGAGCATCTCCTTGCTGTAGAGCAGCTTCTGGGCGATCGGTTCGGGAGCGAGGAACGCGCACAGCTGCAGCAGCCGGACCGCCGCGGGCGAGCGTTTCTCCAGCTGGGTGATCGACACGTTCCAGGTGGCCGCGACCGTGCGCGGGTAGTCCGGGGGCTGGTTGAGGTCCAGGACCTCGGTGGTCTGCCGGGCCAGCTGCCGCAGATAGTCCTCGATGGGCGTGGCGGTCTCGGCCAGCCAGGCCGCCGCCTGCTCCACGGCCAGCGGCAGGTCGCCCACGGCCTCCGCCACCCGGTCGGCGTCCGGGGTCGTCAGGCCGCCGTTGGTGCGGCGGGTCAGGTGCTCGACGCTCTCGTCACGCTGGAAGACGTCGATCTGCTGGGATGTCCCGAACTGGGACCAGGCCTGGTTGCGGGAGGTGACGAGGACGTGTCCGCCGTCCCCCGTGGGGAAGTGGCGGGCCAGCTCGGCGGGGTCGCCGGCATTGTCGAAGACCAGGATCCACCGTTTCGTCGGCAGCCCGCGCGAGAGCCGGTGCACGGCGTCCTGGGCGGCCTTCGTCATGTCCTCCTCGGTGCCCGTCGAGCCGAGCAGCGGGGCGAGTTCGGCGAGCGAGGCGACAACGTCGTCCAGGTGCTCGGCGGACGTCCACCACACCAGGTCGTAGTCGGCCATGAAGCGGTGCACGTACTCGATGGCGAGCTGGGTCTTGCCCACGCCGCCGAGTCCGAACAGCGCCTGCGGCTGGGGCGGGCCGGACAGGTCGCCGAGCTGGTTGCGGATCCGTTCCATGATCAGGTTGCGGCCGGTGAAGGTGGTGTTGCGCTGCGGCGCGTTCCAGATGCCGGGCCGGTTGCCGGGGAAGCGCGGGGCCGCGGGACTGCTCTCCACCGGCTGCAGGGGCAGTTCCAGCGCCCGCTGCAGGGCGGTCACGCACTCCGTCTCGTCGAGCCGGTGCAGGTCCACGGTCGGCTCCAGGAGGGGAACATCCTCGACCCGCAGCGGCACGACCGGCCCGCGCGTGGCGTCCGTGGCGGTGTCGGCGAGGGCACGCCAGACGGAGTCGGCGTAGCGGGAGTCCTGGAAGGCCTTCGACTGCAGGACCAGCGTGTGGGCGGAGCCGTCGGCCGGCTCGACCGGACCGGCGGAGATCTCGTGCAGGGTGACAGCGCAGCCCAGCCGCTTGAGCACGTGCTCGACCCAGTCGGCCCACATCCGCTTCTCCGCGGCGTACGCCACCACGACGTCGGCCACGGTGGTCAGCGGCCGGCGCCTGAGGTAGGCGTCGCGGCAGCGCAGCCGGATCTGCTCCGGGATCGGCGGCAGCGCGGTGACCTCCCGGTCGGAGATGACCGCGGTGAGCCGCTCGAAGGCGGACAGCAGTGAGTTGGCGATGCCGCTCTCGTCCCCGACGGTGGCGAGGGTCTCCTCGTAGGCGTAGTAGGGGCGGTAGGGGATCTCGACGTTGCCCCAGTAGGCGCTGAGATCCTCGTGGCTCATCGGCCTGCCGTCCGCTGTCTTGGGCAGCCCCTGGAACCTGCTGCGGGCCAGCGCCCGTCCGGCGTCGACCTTCTCCTTCTCGCCCTCGTCGATGCGCATCGGCACCGGCAGGACCCGGATCCGCCGCGGCCGGTAGCCCTCCTCGACACTGCGGGCGACTACCGCCGCTCCCTCCAGCGCCTGGTCGCTCAGGGTGAAGCAGTCCACCAGGACGTCGGGCATCTCCATGGTGCAGATGTCGGCGTTGTCCGACAGCCCGGTGCGGCTGTCGATGAGGACGTAATCGTACGTCGCCTTCATGCCGGCCCGCAGGGCCCGCAGGAACGTGCCGCCGCCGAGCCGCTCGTAGAAGTTGTCCCACTCGAAGGAGGTCACCGCCGCCCCGTAGGCCCGGTCCTGGCGGCCCGCGGAGAGGAAGTCGAGCGCGCCGCCCTGCGGGAAGTGCAGGTCGAACCGCTCGGGGCGGATGGACACGGCGTGCTGCTCGACCTGCGCGTAGGGCAGATGCCAGTCGTCGGGGTGCTGCGTTCCGGTGGTCGCGGCCCAGGCGTAGTCCTGGATGATGTTGATGACGCCCGGCGTGGCGGACAGCACCTGGGGGTCCAGGAACGGATGGAAGAAGCGGTGCAGGCCCGGCGCCTCGAGGTCCCAGTCGACGGCCAGCACCCGTTTGCCGTTGGCGGCCAGGATCCAGGCGGTGTTGGCCAGGGCCATCGTGCGCCCGGTGCCGCCCTTGTACGAGTAGAAGGTGATGATCCGTCCGTTGCGCGGCCCCGTCATGCTTCTCCTCCGTGGTCGGTTCCACCCTCCGGAGAGGGCGGCTGGATGGGGCCCATGAGTCGCGGCCTGGGCACGTGCGGGCCTGGTGGCGGATGCGCCTCGGCGTGCTTGAGGTACTGCCGGGTGGTGTGCGCCACCACGGCGGGCAGCACATCGGTGAAGGCCTTGAGGGTGGGCACGCCGTTGACCGCGATCCGGCAGTCGGTGTGTCTGCCGCGCTCCAGCGTCAGCGGCAGGGTGCGCTCGAACTCGGCGGTCAGGCGCTGCCCCTCCTCGCTGTGGCACTGCAGGTCGGCGCGGTTCCACGGGACGATGGCGCTCACCCAGGGCTGGGACTGCGCGTCGAACGCCCGCAGCCTGCCGCGCCGTTCGTCGTCCGTCAGGGTCCACCGGTCGACGAGCAGGATGCGCGGCTGGCCCGCCTTGCCCTCCTCGTCCGGGTCGGGCGAATGCGGGCCGTCGGTGTCCTCGTCGTCGAAGGACGAGACGGTGATCCGGTAGTCGAGCGAGCGGATCAGTTCCTCGGCGATTGCGGGAAGCGGCCGGGTCGACTCCGAGTGGTAGGGGTTCCAGTCCTGCGCGTCCTCGCCGTAGGGGCGGGGGTCCCGGTGCTCGGGGACGGTGTCCCGGGTCGGTGCGGCCACCGTCAGGTGGATCCGCCGGGGCTCCTTGCCGCGCGGGCGGAACGCGCTGGGAGTGGTCTCGTAGTCGCGCGGCCGGCCGGGCGGCAACGGCGACTCCTCGGCCACCTGGACGATCCGCTGGGCGAGCGAGAGGACGGTCTCCTCGTATTCGTCGCGCAGCCTGCTGAGTTTGATGAGGCCGTAGATGCCGTTGGTGGCGTAGCGGTCGCCGAAGGTGGTCCGGTCGAGGTGGATGTGCCGTATGGAGTCGGGAAGTTGGGCGAAGTCGACGCGCGTCCACAACGCGGGCACGATGGCGGACACCTCCTGTCCCCCGACGGCCTTGGCGTGCAGCAGGCGCTCGTTGAAGGCGTACAGCTCCCGGCCGCACATCTCGCTGGAGAAGTAGCGCGGGGACAGCAGCGGTACGAACACCCGGCAGCTGGCCAGGTTCTCGCTGAGCTTGCGCGGCCAGCCCACGCCGGATCCCATCTCCCGGTCGATGAAGCCGACATCGGCGCCGGCGGGCAGGTCGGTGAGCGCCATGATGTGGTTGCACAGGTCCCGGAAGAGCAGGTGCACCCAGTGGTCGGGATCGCCGCCGCCCGAACCCCAGGGCGGAGTGTGGGCGTAGCTGAGGAAGAAATAGGGCTGCTCCGCCGCGGGCTGCCCCCACTCCCCATCAGGTATCTCCACACGCCCCCCTGCGCGCTGATGGCCCCCGTCGACCGGGTCACCCGAACCGGAAGACAAATGTGCCCGACTGCGGGCCCGGACGGATCGTTTGTTTCACGTCATTCCGGAGGCGGGATCCGGACAGCAGGCGGCAGGCGTCGTCGACGACGGCCCGCATCCCGAAGACCGTGACCGACTTTTCCTTCCAAACTCCCCGCACCAGGAGGTCACGCGGAAGCCGCTCTCCCGTCGCCGCGAAGTCCGTGTCGTCCAGGGCCAGATCCTCGTACGCGATCCAGTTCCCCCTGTCGCCGACGACGCAGCGGTAGGTACGCCGGGGCGGCGGCGGAACCATCCGGTACTCGGCCAGATGGAAGGCGCTGCACACCTCGAAGCCGACGCGCAGCAGCAGGACCTGGGCGTCGGCCTCGTAGAGCCGGGCGAGCGGGGAACGCTCGCCGAGGTGACAGCTCGGGTCGTGCCCGGCCAGCAACTCGGCCGCCCGTGCCCCGAGTCCGGCCAGCGAGGTCTGCGGGTGAGCGCTGCGCACGGCACCCGGCGTGGTGCGCACGCATTCGGCGAGCGCCCCCATCGACGGGCAGGGCGTGGCGTCCGGCTCGAAGGGGGGCATCGCCCCGCGGAACTCCCGGACCTCGTCGTCGCTCATGCCCCCGGTCAGGGCCCGGTGCGCGCGCGAGGTGTCCGAGTTCTCCGGGGTGAAGGCGGGTACCACGAGGGTGCCGCCGGGGCCGAGCGCGTCCAGCAACGCGTCCCGTACCCGTGCGGGGGGCGTACCGGTGCCGCTGAGGGAGGCGTGCACCATGAGGACGCCGCCGGGGCGGATCTTCAACTGGCTGAATAAGTTCCTGAGTTGTCGCTCACCCGCTGGTACTCCCGTGCCCGTCATGCTCGCTGCGCCCACGCGGCCCACTCGTCACGGAGTTCCGCGGCCAGCACCTGGCCGCTTTCGGTGAGGTCCCGGTCCGGCAGGCCGGTCAGGGCGGCCAGGGCCTGCCCGCTCCGCGCCAGGGACCGGGACCCTTGGGGTGTCCCGGGTCCCCAGTACGCCGCGTCGCCGAGTCCGTCGACAGCCTCGGTGAACAGGCGTCCGGCCCGGTTGCCCGGCACATGCAGATCCGTCGTCGCACGCAGCGCGGCCAGCCGTGCCCGGCGCCCGAGCCGGGGCAACTCCCGTACCAGGGCAGCGGGTTCGAAGTCCACGGCCACCCCGAGTCCGCCCAGCCCCTCGGTGTCGAGCTGCACTCCGGACCCGGCCACGAGCGGGGTGACGGCTCCGACGCGCAGGGCGTTGGGATCGCCGGCGCCCTCGGAGCCCTGCTCCGCCCGCAGTTTGCAGGCGAGCAGCAGCTGCTCGCGGAACGCCGCCAGCGCGTGTGGCGACAGGGGTGCGGTGACGGCGGAGGCGAAGAGGGCACGCAGTGGATCGGCGTCGTCGATGAGCAACTGCTCCGCGTCGCCCACCCAGACGCTCGTCAACGGCCGCCAGGCGTCGGTGGGCTGGTCACCGGTGACGCTCCGGGTCCCCTCGGCCGTGCGGACGTCCAGGACGCCCCGCCCGGTCACGGTGGCCTCGACGCGTCCGGGCGCGGGCAGGGTGAGCGTGCCCAGCGTCGGCAGGTGCAGGTGCCGGTCCGACTGGTGCCAGACGAGCCGGAGCGGGGCGCCCGCGTGCACGGCCGCGGCGACGGCGGCGGAGGCGAAGCGGGCGGCCATCGTGTCGGCCGGGTCGGCCTGCCGCAGCGAGACGCGGACATAAGGGTGGGCCAGAACGCGGTTGAGGTGCCTCGCGGTGTCCTCGTCCGCGTCCAACCGCACCGCGGCCTGCCAGACGGCGTCCCAGTCCGGGTGCCCGGCCAGCCGGGCGTTGGCGTAGATCAGCAGGTCGAAGTCCAGCGTTTCCTGGGCCGATCGCAGGGGCCCGGGGCCGAGGACGGCGGGCGACAGGGCCCGCTCGGTGATCCGCTCGGCGATCCCCTCGACGAGGGCGCGCAGGTCGGCGCAGAACACCGACGGATTGTCGAAATCCCGTTCGGAACTGTAACGGTGCCCATAGAGGCCCCCGCCGCAGGACTCCACGACCGGGCAGCTCCGGCAGGTCTCGGAGAGCCCTAGCAGACCCCGCTGCCGGGCCTGGACGCCGTGGTGCCCCGCGAACTGCTCGAAGTCGTGGTCGTAGACGTTGTAACCGGTGGCGGGCGCGCCCTCGTACGCCGTCTTGAGCCAGTCCGCCTGCTCGAAGGTGCCGTCCGTCTCCACCACGGCCAGGTCGGAGGGGGCCAGGCCCATGGCCTCGGTCAGGCTGGGACCTCCGCGCAGCGTGCTGAGCACCGAGTCGAAGGTCCGCACCCGTACCGTCCGGCCCTGTTCCGTCCAGCGGTCGAAGACGGCCAGCAGCCAGTCGGCGTAGGGCGTCAGGGAAGGGGAGGAGCCGCGTGGCGGCGGGGTGTCCCAGGTCGAGTGGGGAAGGAGGTAGTCGATGCGCGTCGGTGACAGCGAGGTCAGCGCGTCGTGCACCACGACCGGGTCGTTGAGCACGTCCACCGTGCACAGCAGTCCGCCGAAGAGGTGACGGTACTCCGGAGTGCGGAGCAGGCCGACGGCGCGCAGGACGCGGTCGTAGCTGCTTCTGTCCCGGCGGTCGAGGCGGTGCCGGTCGTTGGCGGCCTTGTCACCGTCGAGCGAGACGCTCACCATGACGTCGAATTCCTTGAAGACGTCCAGGTGGCGCCGGCTCAGCCGCACCCCGTTGGTGTGGATCCGCAGATCGAGCTCGCTGATGCCGGCGAGGGCGGAGCTGAACTCCGCGCACACCGACCGCAGTCGTGCGGGACCCGCGAGGAGGGGCTCGCCCCCGTGCAGGATCACGGAGACGGACGGCAGCTGATGTGTTCGCGCGTAGTCGGCGAACCTGCGCGCGACCTGACGGACTGTCTCCTCGCCGATGACGACCGGACGCGTCTTCCAGCTCTTGTCCGCGTGCTCGTACACATAGCAGTGGTCGCACGCGAGGTCACATCTGCTGTGGACCTTCAGGACAAGTCGCTGGAGAGGGTGACCCCCCGTGGTGTCGCTCACTTATCACACGCTACAGTCCCTCGCTACCTCCGCCTGCCCATTCTAGGCCAAGTGGGCTACAGCACAGGTGTGTTGTGCTTTCGGACAGAAAGGCCGTGCGGCCGACCCCACCTGCCGAGTCGGGCGGCAGGTGCGGTCGGCCGGACGACCGCCGCTCCCCCGCTACAGGGAGGAGTCGAAGGTGCTGAAGTGCCTGCCGGTGACCCCCGTCACCCGCTCGGCGGCCTTGACCACCGAAGAGGTCGTGGCCGCTCCGGGCGCGGCCAGTCGTCCGTGGGAGACGGAACCGGCGGTCGTCGCACGTTCCGTGACGGTCTGATCCTTCATCTGTCTGATGCTCCTTCCAAAGGGACCGGCGTGTCCCCGGCCCAACGGGACTGAGGTCCGGTGTCGGATGTGCGAGCTATGAGACAGAGACAGCCTGGGTTCAGGGCGGACGATACCGTAAGTGACCGGACGCGGAGCATGGCACACGGCGGGATACGGACCCATACTCGGATGTCCGGGTGAACATGACATCGGGGGTGGTCCATGAGCGCCGCTGCTCCGGGTCCGAGCACGACGTTGAGCGAGGACGACTTACCCCCGCTCTTCCGCACAAGTGACCGGAGCGCGATCCTCCGTCAGGGTGAATCGTTCCGTGCCGTGCGCCGGCAGCTGAGTGTCCTGCTGGCCGCCACCACCGCCGCCATGCTGGCGGAGCGTCTGGACAGCCATGTCCCGGCGGTCTTCGCCACCGTGCTGTACGCCCTGACCATCGCCATCGGCCTGCACACCGCGCGGCGCCGCGCCCGCGCCCAGTGGCAGGCGCACCGTGCCGTCGCCGAGCTGCTGAAGTCCCTGGCCTGGCAGTACATGGTGCACGGGGGAATCTTCCACTCCCGGGTGGTCAACGCCGACGCTGTGTTCGCGGAGCGGCTGGAGGAGCGGCTGCGGGAGATGCGCAAGGTCGGCTGGGAGGACCCCAGGGACGGGGCGGGTGCCCGCGGCGAGGGCCAGATCACGCCGGCCATGCGGGCGGTACGGGCGAAGACGTTCGAGGTACGGCGGGACATCTATCTGCGGGAGCGGCTCCTGGAGCAGCACGCCTGGTTCAAGCGCCGGGCCGGCGAGGCGCACCGGGCCTCGGTGCACTGGTCCTCCGTCACCGCCGTACTGACTCTGCTCGCCCTTGTCTCGGCCGCGCTCCGAGCAACCGGGCTGATCGGAGCCTGGGACCTGACCGGACTGCTCAGCGCTGCCGCGGCGGCCGGGGTGGCCTGGCAGGAGGTCCACAGGCATCGCCCTTTGACCTACGCCCACTCTCTGGTCGAGCAGGATCTGGACACCCTGCGGGTCGAGATGACCACGACCGTGACCGGGGACCAGTGGGCCGAGAAGGTGGCTCAGGCGGAGCGGCTCGTGTCCCCGCAGCACTCGGACTGGCTGGGCCGGTTCGGCAGTTGACGGCTGCTCAGGGGGCGCGGAGCACACCGGGCTGCCAGAGCACCGTCACCGGGACCCCGGTGCTGCGTGCGTACGCCACCACGTCGCCTGTCCCGCCGAGGCCGCGGGCCGGATGGCCGTCCCAGACGGCGACCAGCCGGTCGGCGTGGTCCACGATCCAGCGGCCGGCGGCCATGTAGGCCTTCTCGTGGGTCGGTTCGGCCGGAAGTTCGACGCGGCTCGCGCACGCGGTGAGGATCCTGCGGTACGCGGACCGCGCCGCCTCGTCGCCGAGGTGTGCCTCGTAGTCCATGCCGGGGATCACCGCCGTCACCGGCACCCCGCTGTCCAGGGCGATGTCCGCGAACAGCTGGTCGGCGCCGGCCGCGAGGGAACTGAGGGCCTCCAGGCCGGACTCTCCGCCGAGTTGCCTGCGCATCCCCGAGCGCACGACCGGCAGGACCGAGGAGGGGATCACCCGGTGCCCGGTGACACCGATTCGAGTGACGGGGCCGGCCACGGATCTCTCCCCTCGGCGTCGCTGGTCCCACTTTAGCGCCGGGACACGCGCGTTCGCAGGGGCGGCCGGCCGGCATCTCCTGCGAGGCGTCCAGCCTTGGCGGCAACGCAAGATGTCCGACTCCGGCTCGAACGGGCCGAACACCACACCTGGCCCGAACCCACCCTCACCGGCACCCGAGCAGTCCGCGTCCAGCGACCCCGACCCGCAACCGCGTAAGACAAGGCATCGGCCCATCGGCCCTAAGCGGGGTCCAGGTCGGTGAACAGCAGATGGTGGTCCGAGTACGGGGTGGGTTGCACACGGTGCTTGAGCGGGACGATGCCTCGCAGGAAGACGTAGTCGAACTTGCTGTACCAGTCGGTGGTCGGCTCGCAGGAGTCGACGGGTGAGGGACGGCACTGGGGATCTGTGTCGGTGGCCAGTGCCCACATCGACGTGAGTTCGGGAGCGTCCGGCACCGCGTTGAAGTCGCCGAGAACGATTGCGCGGTCGTACCGGGCGACGGCCGCGGCGAGTACGCCGGTCTGGTCCGCTCGGACCGCTTCTTGACGTCGTTGGGCGAGGTGGGTGTTGAAGACCCGGACGGGCCTGCCGCCCACCATGGTGGTGACTGCCATGTAGCCACGGTCTTCGGATCCGCCGTCGGGGTATTCCACGTTGACGCGGTCCGTCATCGGTGCCGCCGAGAGGATCGCCTGGCCGAAGGCTCCCGGACTCCACGGCGCTCCCCCACAGCGGCCCCAATTCCGCAGAACCGTCCCGTACTCGACGTGGTAGACCAGCCCGTACAGGTTCTCCAGATAGCCGCGGATCCTCTTGACGTCACGCACGCACACTTCTTGCAGGCCGATGACCTCGGGCGCATACGTGGCGATCTCCGCTGCCCGGTCGACGTTGCTTTTCTCGCAGGGGTTGCAGACGTTCCACGTCATGACCCGGTTCGCTACGACATCCCCGACGGCGTCGGCGGGCAGTGACCTGCCGAAGAGGGCACTGCTTGGTGCACTGGGGCCGACGAGCACCATGCAGGCCAAGGTCATGGCGCCCGCGAGCAACCGCATACCCCTTCCCAGCACATCGCCTCCTCAGTGCGGATATCCATGGCATCCGACGTCGCCATGCACGAGATTACGGGAAGGGATTGTCAGCAACACATGCCGCTCCTCCCTCACCACTTGGCCCCCCGGGGGCGGGAACTGGGCGGGCAGGCCGGTCAGTTGGCTGACGGGCACGCCGTGGCGGCAGGTCCCGCGCCGCCGTCGGCGGTGATGAATGTCGATCCGATCCCACTCGGGCCCTGCCGGCCGGACGACCGGCAGGCGCGGTCGACTGGCTCGAGGTCCGGTCCGAGACCCTGGAGCCTTTCCCTCCCCTGTTCGGCACCGGCACCGGCACCGGCACGGGGCCGGCCCTTGTCGCCCGCAGCCAGGGGACCCGCCCGGGTTCTGCTGATCGTCGGCGGACAGAACCACCAGGCGCGCTGGATACAGGTCCCCGACACCGCCCGGCAGTGGTGCGACGACCGCCTGAAGGCCGTATCCGAGTGGCCGCCGCCGCGCATCGACCCCCGCGGGACGGGTACGCGGTGCCAGGAGACCCGGAAAGGCTCACTCCCGCGCCGAGAGGAGTGGCAGCCGCGATGCAGTTCCGTGACCGAAGGCAGGCCGGACGGCAACTGGCCGAACAGCTGCGGATCCGGCAGGAGAAGGGCGCCCTCCCCGACCCCATGGTGCTCGCCCTCCCCCGGGGCGGTGTCGCCGTGGCCCAAGAGGTTGCCCGGGAGCTGGACGCCCCGCTCGACGTGCTCGTCGTACGCAAGATCGGAGCCCCGTTCCAGGAAGAGCTCGGCGTGGGCGCGATCGCCGGGGACGACGAGCCGCTGTTCGACGAGAACACGCTGGACAGCCTGGGCCTCAGCCAGTCCGTCCTGGCCGAGACGGTCGAACGGGAGCGTGCCGAGCTCCACCGCCGCGAACAGCTCTACCGCCAGGGCCGTCCCGCCCCCGACCTGCGGGGACGTACCGTGATCGTCGTCGACGACGGGCTGGCGACCGGCGCCACCGCCCGCGCCGCGGTGCGCTCCGTGCGGCGGCAGGCGCCCGAGCGGATCGTGCTGGCCGTGCCGGTCTGCTCACGGGAGGCGTCGGACCTGTTGCGCGCCGAGGCCGACGAGGTGGTGTGTCTGCACCATCCGGCCTCTTTCATGGCCGTCGGCCTCTGGTACGAGCACTTCGGCCAGCTCTCCGACCAGGACGTGCTCGCCGCGCTGCGCTCGGATGCCGAGCCGTGAATCAGTCGGACGCCCCGACCCCGGCCCGTCGGGTCGAGGTCGATGACTTCGGCTCCGCGGTGCGGGCTCCGTCCCACCCTGCGCCGCCGAATTGTGCCGCGTTCTGGCCCGGCCGGTGCCGGCTGGGCTGAAGGGCTGCTGGCGCGGCGGACACTCACACGTCTGCGGTCACCGTGGACGACCGGCCACGCCTGCGGTCACCGTGGACGACCGGACGTACGGGCCACTGCGCCGACGATCTCCGCAGAGTCGAGCAGCGCGTCCGTGTCGCACACCGTGCGGCGCCTGCTCGACCGCGGTGCGCGCACGCTCGCAGGGCCGGCCGCCACCGGTGGCCCGGCAGCCGGCCGGGTGCGGCGAACTTTCAGGCCCGGGCGTCCCGCCCTGTCATCTCGTCGGCCGACGTCGAGTGGCGCCAGCCGTGCGTCCGCCACCGGTGGTGGCCGCGATGCGTGGTGCCATGATGCGTCGTCCCGCTGGCCGCCACGGCCAGGCCGAGACAGAAGATGAGCGCCAGCGCGAGGCCCGAGCAGAAGATCTCGAGGGAGTTCATGGTGGCGATGTGGTTGCCGAGCACCGACACGTTGTACTCGGGACCCCCGGACAGGTTGTCGGCGATCACCAGGCCGGTGAAAGCGGCAGTGGCCGCGAGGAGGAGCAGTCCGATGAAACGCATCCGAGTCATCTCCTCGAAAGAGGTTTCCACGACTTCGGGTACCCGCGCCCCGGCAGGCCATACGATGCCTGGCCGTTCCTTCCCGACTGGGCGGCCATGTGAGATCGTCCACCGTCAGAAACGGCTCGCCCACCGCGGTCGCGGGATGCCCGGGTGCGCGCCATGAACGTTCCGCCGCAGGTGGGAGTGGTCGCAGTAGCGGGGGTACGACGCTGTGAGCCGGCCCCCGCGCTGTCGTGTACGCAAGGGCCGGCCCGGACGCCGTCCGGCCACCGGTCAACCCGTCGGACGGCCGCGCGTGTCAGGGGCGCCGCACGGCGGGTTCAACCAGTACGCGTCCATGCCGCGGACGGGGCGGCGAATGGGCGGCCTCGCCCGTGCCGGAGCCGTGTGCCAGGGCTGCGTGCGAACACCGGCTACTGCGCTGCCCCGGCGGCACAGGCACGAGAGACTCAGCCGCCGCTCTTGCGCCGGAACGACCGCTTGCTCGCGGCCGAGCCGTGCGCGCTGCGGATCTTCGACGCATCCGCGTGCGCGGCGCCTTCCACCTGCTCCTCCCGCTTGCGTGCGAGAGCCTCACGGAACTTGGCCTTGAGGTCGTAGTTGCCCTCCTCGTCGGGCGTGAGAGAAGAGTGCTCGGCGTCAGCCGGCTGGGAACCTTCGAGCGATGACGACTCGCCAGTCATGATGACCTCCTGGGATCAGACGTGGATGCACAGCGTGTCACGCCCAGGCCCGGACCCGACACCATGGCCGTCGACGGCGGGGTGCGATGGCTCACGGCTTGTTTCCTCATCCTGTCGGCACAGCCAAGGGCGCCCACTCCCCCGCGGGTGAGGGGCCTGGTGGCGAGGTGCACGGCCGGTCGGTTTCCCACGACGACGCCAGGGCGCGCCTCAGGACCAGGTCGGGCGCTCCGGCTCCCCGCCGTCGGCCTCGTACACCTTCGTCCAGGTCGCGCCGCACCGGCAGCGCGAGTGCTCGATCAGTTCCCCTTTTTCCGACACGCTCAGGCCCTGGCTGAGTCGCACATGCACATGATCGGCCATAAGGAGCTGCTTTCCTTGACGTCCCCACTCGGCCTCATCATGGAGGTTTGCCGCTTTCACCGGCAATGCCGCCGCTCACACACGAGCGTCCAGGTGGACCGAGGTGCTCGGCCCGCTCTTCCTTGGCGGCACTGCGCCGCGGGCTCGGACGCCGGCGGTCGCAGGTGCCGAGGGCGGCCTCGTGGAGGCTGAAGGGTCACGGACACGGATCTCGATGAGGCGCACAGCGGCCGGTGCGTCGGCGGTGTGCAGGAGCCCTCACCGTCACCGTCCCGTGACCAGGCGTACCGGTCAGGGCCGAAGCCGGTCGAAGCGGAACGGTGTCAGGGGCTCGGGCCGGTGGCCGGTGAGGATGTAGTCGGCGAGTCGGTGCCCGGTGGCCGGCCCCAGCGTGACGCCGAGCATGCCGTGGCCGGTGGCCGCGAAGGCGTTGTCGTGCTCGGGGACGCGGTCGATCACCGGGAGTCCGTCGGGGAGGAAGGGCCGTCCGCCGACCCAGGGGTCCCTGATCAGGCTGACCAGGTCGTCCGGATCGTCGAACCAGCGGCCCAGGTAGTGCCGGCTGGCCAGGGCGACGGCGACGATGCGGCGCCAGTCGAGGCGGTTGTTGTTGCCGCTCAGCTCCATCGTGCCGCCGATCCGCGTCGTCCCGGCGATCGGTGAGGCGACGGCCCTGCGCTCGCCGAAGTACAGCGTGTGGCGGGGCGCCGGATCCAGGTCCACCGAGAAGCTGTAGCCCTTGCCCGCCTGCAGGGGCAGCGGCTTTCCCAGAGAACGCAGCAGAGCGGGGGAACGCATACCGGCCGCGATGACGACGGCCCCGCAGGGGATCTCGCCCTGCGCCGTACGCAGCGCGGTGACCTGGCCGCCGCTGGACCTGAAGCCGGTGGCCTCCGCGTCCTCGTGGACCTTGACCCCGAGCGCGCTCAGCGCCTCCCCGAGCGCCCGGGCGAACGCCTCGGGGTCGACCACACCCTCTCCCTCGACGAGGTAGGCGGCGCGTACCCGGGGCGAGAGCGCCTGGTCCAGCAGGTGCGCCTCGGGGCCGGTGGTGACGTCGGCGGGCATCGGGTAGCGGCCGTCCGCCATCTCCCGCTGGATCGCGAGGTGGTGACGGGCCTCGGACTCCGACAGGAAGGCGTGCACCATGCCCGGCCGGGTCAGCGTCGTGTCGATTCCGGCCTCGCGCAGGCCGTCGAAGAGGTCAAAGGTGTCGCGGTTCAGCTCGGCGATGGCCGCGTACCCGCGCCGGAAGGCGGCCGGGGTGCTGCTGCGCCAGAACCGCCACAGCCACCTTACGAACGCGGGATCCGGCAGGGGGCGCAGATACAGCGGGGAGTCCGGGCGTCCCAGCGAGCGCAGGGCGTAGCGTACGACTCCCGGGGACGGGACGGGGGTTGAGTGGCTGAGGCAGACCCATCCGGCGTTGCCCCGGGACGCCCCGGAGCCCAGGGCGCGCCGCTCGACGACCTCCACCCGGACACCGGCCGCGGCGAGGTAGTACGCGGTGCAGAGCCCCACCACGCCGCCCCCGACGACCACGACGGGGCCCGCACGGTCGTCGAACACCTGCGTCATGACGCGGATCCGTACGAGGCGAGGAATTCCCGGGTGCGGGCCTGGCCGGGAGTGTCGAGGACGTCCTCGGGCCGCCCCTCCTCCACGATCCGGCCGCCGTCGACGAAGACGACGTGGTCGGACACCTCGCGGGCGAAGGGCAGTTCGTGGGTGACCAGCAGCATGGTCATGCCGTCCGCGGCCAGTTCCCGCATCACGCTCAGTACCTCGCGGGTGGCCTCCGGGTCCAGGGAGGAGGTGGGTTCGTCGAAGAGCAGCACGGCCGGCTTGAGGGCGAGGGCCCGCGCGATGGCGACGCGCTGCTGCTCGCCGCCGGAGAGCTGCTCGGGCTGGGCGAGGCCGCGGTGGGCCACTCCGACCCGGCGCAGCAGCGCGACGGCCCGCTCCAGCGCCTCCGCCTCGGGAACGCCTGCCGTGCGCTGTGCCAGGACGACGTTCTCGACGGCGGTGAGATGCGGGAACAGGTGGAAGCGCTGGAAGACCATCCCGACGGTGCGGCGCAGCCCGGGCAGATCGCTGCAGACCAGCCGGCCGCCGCTGTGCACCACCTGGCCGGCGACCTCGACCGTGCCCTCGTCCGGGCGCTCCAGCAGGTTGACGCAGCGCATCAGGGTCGTCTTCCCGCCGCCGCTCTGCCCGATGACGCTCACGATGCGGCCGCGGCCGACCTCGAGGTGGACGTCGTCGAGGACCAGCCGGCCGTCGAAGGACTTGCTCAGTCCCTCGATCCGTACGACGGGCTCGGCGGGCACCGGTGCGGGCGTCGCGGTGCCGGTGTCCTGGTGCGGCTGCTGGGGGGTCGTCGCTGTGGTGAGGGGCTCGGTCATACCGCCGCCTCCTTCCGGTCGGTGCGGTGGGCGTCCCCGCGGACGGTGCCGATGTCGGCGGCGAGCAGGACACGTGCTGCCCGCATCCGGCGCCGGCGCCACGGGGACAGCGGTACGCCGGCTCGTACCCTGCGCTCCAGCAGCAGGAGGAACTGGGAGAGCGGGTAGCACAGGGCGAAGTAGATGGCCGAGATGACCAGGTACACCTCCAGGGCACGGAAGGTGGCCGAGGTGATGAGCCGCCCCTCGGACATCAGCTCGGCGGCGGAGACGGTGACGAGCAACGAGGTGGATTTGAGGAGGTCGACCAGCATGGTGTTGGTGCCGGGCAGTGCCTGCCGCAGGGCCTGGGGCAGGATGATGTGCCCGAAGATGCCCACCTTGCCCAGGCCCAGCGCCTCGCCCGCTTCCGTCTGCCCGGCGTGCACCCCGCTGATCGCGGCGCGGAAGATCTCGGACAGGTAGGCGGCGTAGAAGACGACCAGGCTGAGGCAGCCGGCCGTGAACACGTCCAGCCGGATCCCGGCCGAGGCGAGGCCGAAGTAGCTCAGGAAGATGATCGCCAGGAGCGGGACGTTCTTGAACACCTCGGTGTAGACGGCGGCGACGGCACGCGCCGGCCACGCCCTGCTCAGCCTGAGCAGGGCCACGGCCAGCCCGAGCAGCACCGCGCCGGCGAAGCTCACGGCTGTGTAGGAGACGGTGCGCCACAGCGCGTCGAGCAGATCGGGCCGGTAGTCGGACCAGGGGACCTGGAAGAGCGAGGACATGGGTGTCATTCCCTTCACTGCGCCGCGACGGACGGCGGCGTCCAGTCCTGGGGCCGGTCCACGCCGCGGCGGGCGGTGGCGACATCGGCGGAGGGCTTGAGGAACTGCTGGGGGTCACCGCCGTACTTGGTGACGAGCTTCGCCATCTCGCCGTTCGCGTACATGGCGTCGATCTGCGCGGAGACGGCCTTCTCCAGCGCGGTGGCCTTCTTGGGCAGGTAGAAGCCGGTCTGGTACGGCTGGAAGTAGGCGTAGGCGGGTTTCGCCTTGACCTGCGCGGCGGTCGGCGGCGTCAGATACTCCGTCCTGATCTTCAGCTCCGGCCGTTCCTTCTGCGCCGCGATGATGATCAGCGGGTCGAGGAACCCGACGTCGGCCCGCCCGGCGCCCAGGTCGTCGAACACCCCGTTGGCGTCCGGGTAGGCGTGCAGCGTGGCACCGGGCACGGACTGGATCGACTTGACCCACACGTATCCCTCGACCGTGCCCAGGTCCAGGCCCTTGAGGTCGTCGACCGTCTTGTACGTCTTCCCGGAGCGGACGGCCATCGCCGGGGGCGAGTAGTAGGGAGGATCGGTGAACAGTCCCTGCTTCTGCCGTTCGGCGGTCCAGGCGACTCCGCCGACGGTGATGTCCACCCGGCGTGACTGCACCCCGGCGAGCATGCCGGCGAAGTCCGTCACCTGGGGCTTGACCGTCAGGCCCAGCTTCTTGGCCGCGTAGTTGAGGATGTCGCCGTCAAGTCCGACGATCTTGCCGCCTTGGACACTGGTGTAGGGCGCGTACGGCTGGACGGCCACCTTGATCACGCCGGGCGTGAGCGTGCCCAGCGCGGCGGTCTTCGCGGAGACGTTCTTCGGGGCGTCGTCACCGCCCGAGCCGCAGGCGGCGGCCGTCGGCATCAGGAGAATCACTGACAAAGCAGCAACAAGCGAACGCACACGGGGCATCGGTTCGGGCCTTCCGTAACGTGTAACGGCGGAGCGCATCGGCGCCGGCGAGACCCGCCGTTACACCGCGCTGTGCCCCCGGCGGGGAGAGTGACAGGGCCCAAACGCTAGGGACCGGCCCGCCGTACGTCACCGGTCACTTCGTACGAACTTATGGCTGAAATCACTCGCTCTGCTGTACGGTGCGTCCATCCCCGGCCCGCCCACGGTCCCTCCCGGATCCGCCCTCGGCCGTTTCCGGATGGCCCCCGCGGCGGGAGGAACCTACGTGCTCAGTCCCTCACTCGCGCAGGAGATCGCCGGGGACACCTCCGCGGTCATCGGCTTCAACGTGCTGATCACCGACGCGGAAGGCATGGTCATCGGCAGCGGTGACAGCAGCCGGGTCGGTACCTTCCACGAGGCGTCCGTCGAGGTCATCCGGACCAAGGAGCCCGCCACGCACAGCGCGTCGCAGGCTCATCGACTCCAGGGAGTGCGCCCCGGCGTCACCCTGCCGCTGGTCACCGACGGGCAGGCGGTCGGCACGGTCGGCATCACCGGAACCCCCGCCCAGGTACGCCGCTTCGGGCTGCTGGTCAAACGCCAGACGGAAATCCTGCTGAGGGAATCCGTCATGCTGCGCTCCCGCCTGCTCGGCGAGCGGGCGGCCGAGAAACTCCTCACCGACATCGCCTCCTACGACCCTCACGTCGTCGAAGGGGACGTGCTGATGTTCCGGGCGGCAGAACTCGGCTTCGACCTCCGCCTCCCCCGGGTCGCGGTGGCGTTCGAGGTGACCGTCCCGCCCGGCACCGGCACCCGCCGCCAGGCCGCGGGTCCCGCCCCCCGCGACATGGCGCTGGCCCGCTCGGAACTGCTGCGCACGATCCGCGATGTCTTCGCCGACCCCCAGGACATCGTGGCCGGCACCGCGCCCGGATTCATCGGCGTCCTGCACCGGCTCCCGGCCCGCGGCCCGGCCGCTTCCCCGGCCGAGAGCTGCCGGCGCCTCATCGACGTGATCGCCGTCCAGGACGGCCTGTACGCCCGCGCGGGAATCGGTGAGCCGGCCGTGTCCGTCGCCGGACTGCACGCCTCCTACCAGGACGCCTGCGACGCGCTGCGCCTGGGAGTCCGCCTGACCAGCGGCACGCCCGTCCACCTGATCACCGACCTGCGCGTCCCGCAGGTCCTGGCCGCACTCGGCCAGCCCGCCCGCACCCGCCTCTTGGCAGGCTGCGCCGCGGACCTGCGCACCCAGCCGGACTGGCCGGTGCTGCGCGACACCATCACCGCCTGGTGCGAGAGCGGCTTCAACCTCGTACGGGCGTCCGCCGCCCTGCACATCCACCGCAACACCGTCGTCTACCGCATGGGCAAGATCGAGCAGGTGACCCGCCGCCCCCTGCGCGACCACCGCTTCGCCATGGCCCTCTACCTCGCCTGCCTGGCCGACCAACTGGGCAGCGGTTTCGCCCCGGTGGCGGAGTGACCCGGCCTTTCACCGGCCTGCGGTCGAGGCCGGGCCGCGCCGGTTCCTCAAGGCGGGGCGGTCTCCTCCGGGACCGCGGCCGGTTGCCGCCGCCAGCGCCGCACTTGAGGCCGTCTCAGACCGTCGCGCCCGCCCCGGCCCGGTCCTCAGGCGGGCGTCGCCCGGGCGTGGTGACCGCGTCGGCCGTTTCCTCCGTCGTGGGCACCACCGCGCCCGCGGCGGCATCGAACGCGTGGGTCACCTCTGGAGCGGTGCCCTTCACCAGCAGGCGGCGGGCCCGCTCCTCGTAACGCCGGTCCGTGCCCGTGAGCCGACTGTGATGCTGGGCGAGATGCTCCGACCATGAGGCGACCAGGTAGTTCTCGACGAACCGCTCCGGATCGTTGCCGTCCTGGTAGAGCCCCCAGGTGAGGGCTCCCGTGCGCTGACGTGACCGGCCCACGTGATTCATGGAGTCGGTGAAGGCGGCCCAGTTCCCGGAGTCGACCCGGTAGACCACGGAGACCAGCACGGGGCCGTCAGCCGGCCCGGGCTCGAACACCAGGGGCGGAACGGGCCAGTGGTCGGACAGGGTCGGGTCGATCCCGTCCGTGCCGTGCAGCGGCCAGCGGCGCACGCTCAGCGCGCCGGCCAGGAGCAGCCCGCTGCCGGCCAGGAGGGCGACGGTCAGCCCGAAGCCGTCGGCCAGCGCACCCCACAGGGGTGCCGTCAGTGCCTGCCCGCCCTGGAAGACCAGGAGATAGGCGGCCAGTCCCCGGGCCCTGACCCAGCCGGGCAGCCGTGGGCGCGGGCGGGGCCGCGTACCGCGCGGCGAGCCGCCGCACCCACCGGAACCGCTGGGGTGGCCAGGACGTGGGCACTGCCGGGGTTCCGCTTCCTCCCTGCCGTCCCCGGGCCTCGCCCGTCGGTCCACGGCTGATCGACGCGGGCGATCACCTTGGGCACCACCCCGCCAGCGAAACGCTTGCGTTTCGCTTACTCGGGACGTAAGCTCATCAGTACGAAACAGTTTCGTTTCATATGTTCGTAACCTGATCTACGACTGGAGTACGTCCCCATGGCTCAGACAGCCGCATCGCCGGAAACGGTGCCGCTCGGGAAAAGCGGCCCGCAGGCCGATGAGGCCGGGCCCCGCCATCGGTGGTGGATTCTCGCCGTCATCGGGCTCGCCCAGCTGATGGTCGTGCTGGACGCGACCATCGTGAACATCGCCCTGCCGTCCGCCCAGGCCGACCTCGGCTTCTCTGACGGCAACCGGACCTGGATCGTCACCGCCTACTCGCTCGCCTTCGGCAGCCTGCTGCTGCTCGGCGGCCGGATAGCCGACCTCTTCGGCCGCAAGCCCGCCTTCCTGATCGGCGTGAGCGGTTTCGCGGCCGCCTCGGCCGTGGCCGGCGCCGCCGTCAACTTCGAGATGCTGGTCGCGGGCCGCGCCCTCCAGGGCCTGTTCGGCGCGCTGCTCGCCCCCGCCGCGCTCTCCCTGCTGACGACCACCTTCACCGACCCCAGGGAACGCGCCAAGGCGTTCGGCATCTTCGGCGCCATCGCCGGCTCCGGCGCGGCCGTCGGCCTGCTGCTCGGCGGTGTTCTCACCGAGTATCTGAACTGGCGCTGGACCCTCTACGTCAACCTCTTCCTCGCGGCGTTCGCGATCGTCGGCGGCTCGATGCTGCTCCAGCGCGCGGCCCGTGACCGCACCTCCGAGCTGGACATCCCCGGCACCGCCCTGGTCACCACCGGCCTCTTCAGCATCGTCTACGGCTTCTCCAACGCCGAGTCCCACGACTGGAGTTCACCGCTGTCCTGGGGCTTCCTCGCCGCCGGCGCCGTACTGCTGACGGCCTTCACCTGGTGGCAGACCAAGGCCTCGCACCCGCTGCTGCCGCTGCGTGTGCTCCTGGACCGCAACCGTGGCGCCTCCTTCACCGCCATGCTGATCTCCAGCGCCGGAATGTTCGGCGTGTTCCTGTTCCTCACCTACTACCTGCAGCTCAGCCTCGGCTTCTCCGCCGTCCGGACGGGCCTGGCCTTCCTGCCGATGGTCGGCGCCCTCATGGTGAGCGCCACCCTGTCCACCAGCTTCCTGATACCTCGCATCGGGCCGAAGATCGTGGTTCCGCTCGGCGCGGTCCTCGGGGCCGTCGGCATGGTCTGGCTGACCGGCCTCGGCCTGGACAGCACGTACGCGGCCAACGTCCTGCCGCCGCTGCTGGTCACCGGCCTCGGCATCGGCCTGATCATGGCCCCTGCCATGAGCCTCGCCACCAGCGGCGTGGCCACGGACGACGCCGGAGTCGCCTCGGCCTCCGTCAACACCATGCAGCAGATCGGCGGCTCCATCGGCACGGCGCTGCTCAACACCCTCGCCGCCAGCGCCGCCACCTCCTACCTGGTCGGCAAGGACCCCGCCAACAAGCTCAACCAGGCTCACGCCGCACTGGAGTCCTACTCCACCGCCTACTGGTGGTCGGCCGGCTTCTTCGCGGCCGGCGCACTGATCACGGCGCTGCTCTACCGGCGCGGTGTTCCGGCGGCCGACGCGGACGCCGCTCCCACAGTCCACATGTAAGCGGCATGTGGTGGCCCGGGCCCACCTGTGGGGACGGGGCGGGTACGGGTAACGGGCCCGGTGCTTTCGAGCACCGGGCCCGTGAACTTGTTCCGTCGGCCGATCAGACGCGGGGACCTGCGCGCCCCGCCGCCGTCAGACGGCTGCCCAGCCGTCGTCGACGGGGAGGACGGCGCCGTTCACGAAGGAGGCGGCGTCGGATGCCAGATAGACGATGGCGTCGGCCTGCTCCTCCGCCGAACCCATGCGGCCGATGTTGGCTCCGATCAGCGGGCTGATGACCGTGGGACCGTGGGCTTCCTGACCGGCGTCCACGCGGATGTTGGTCGCGGTGGGGCCGGGGGCGACGGCGTTGGCGCGGATGCCCTGCCCCCGGTACATGACGGCGAGGTTCTTCACCAGGCCGACGATTCCGTGTTTGGAGGCGGTGTAGGCGGCGCCCGCCGAGCCGCCGCGCAGGCCTGCCTCGGAGGCGGTGAAGACGATCGAACCGCGCCCGGCGGCCAGCATGTGCGGCAGGACGGCGCGGGTCAGCAGGAACGGCGCCGTCAGATTGACCCGGATGACCCGCTCCCACTCGGCGTCGTCCGTCTCGCCGAGCGCGGACATACGGTCCATGATCCCGGCGTTGTTCACCAGGACGTCCACGCGTCCGAAGGCCTCGACGGCCCGCTCGACGACGCTGTCCACGACCCGCTGGTCGCTCAGGTCCCCGACGACCGCGACGGCGGCTCCCCCGGCGGCGCCGATCTCCTTGACGGTCTCCTCGGCGCCCGCCCGGTCCAGGTCCGCGACCAGAATCTTCGCGCCTTCCCGCGCGAACTTCACGGCCGTGGCCCTGCCGATGCCGGACGCGGCGCCGGTGACGACGACACCGCGCCCCTCAAGACCTGTCCCGCCCATGTGACGCACCTTCTCTCTGTGGACTGCCTGCCGTCTCTGTGTGAACCCGATCGCCGCGCGGTCACGTCTTCAACTGCCACACGCTTCCTTCCCCGTTGGCCGACAGGAAGAGGGAACCGTCCGGGGCGACGGCGAGGCCGGCGAACGGAGGCGGCGAGCCGGGCCTGCCATGGGTGAACAGCGCGGGTTCGGTGCGGGGTGCGGTGCCCGGGGGCAGTCCGACCGGCAGGTGCTCGGCATCGACCCGGCTCTCTCCGGTGGTCAGCGAGACGGCCCACAGCCGTCGGTGCTCGACGTCCACCGTGAACAGTTCGTCACCGCGGACTGCCAGTCCCTGCGGTGCGCCGAGCCCGTCCGCGACGACCTCCGACGTCCCGTCCTCCCCGATCCGGAGCACTGCCCCGAGCCGGTCGTCGCTCACATAGCAGCGCCCCGCGGTGTCGAGGGCCACGTCCATGGGATGGTCGAGCCCTTCGGTGACCACGGTGACGGTGTCGCTGTCGTCGATGGCCACGACCCGGCCGGCGCCCGCCTCGGCGACGACCAGCGACCCGTCCGGCCCCACGGTGATGCCGACGGGCTGGTCGAGTCCGGTCGCTCGTTCCCGCGTGGTCCCCAGGTCCGAGTCATAGGTGTGGACATCGCCGTACTGGGAGGTGATGTGCACGAACCGGCCCGCGTGCGCGAGCCCGTGCGCGAACGGCGGCAACAGGTTGAGGGTCGTGAGGTCGCCCGGGCCGCCCATGTCGTCCATACCGAACTCGTCGGAGGGTTCCGTGGTCGTCAGCCGGTAGTGGTCGGCCACGTACACGGTGCCGCCGAGGTCGACCGTGACGCCGTAGGGGCCGTCCAGGCCCCGGGGGACGACCTCGCGCGTACGGCCGTCGGGGTGCAGTTCGGTGATGCCGCCGCTGGCGTAGCTGGAGACGAACATGCGGTTGTCCGCGTCGAAGGCCGCGTTGTCCAGGCCGGCCAGGCCGCTGGTGACGAGCGTGCGCGAGCCGCTGCCGTGCAGGTCGATCCGGGTCACGATGCCTTCCGCACCCCGGGACAGGACATGCAGGACTCCGCCCTGGTCGAAGCGGACCGCGACCGGCTCGTGCACGTCCTCGGCGACCACCTCGGGCAAGCCGCCGTCCGGCGGGATGCGCCACACCTGGCCGGTCATCATGTGCGGGTAGTACAACCGGCCGTCCGGGCCGAGCTGCATGGCGTTGCCGAGTGCGAGTCCCTCGGTGAGCACCACGGCCTCGCCACCGTCCGGGAACAGTTCCAGCAGTCGGCCGCCCGGCCGCATCTCGTTGACGAAGAGACGGTCGCCGACGCAGGTGATGCCGTTGGGCACCTTCACGTCGGCCGAGAGCAGGGAGTACTCGCCGTCAAGGGTGCGCCGCCACACCCGGCCGGGGACCAGGTCGGCGATGTACATCGAACCGTCCGCGCCGAAGGCGAGGTCGTCGGGCGACTGCACCGGACCGTCCATCGGCACCACGACGTCGACGTCCCCGGTTGTGAGGTCGACGGCGCTGATCTGCCCGGCGAGGAACTGGGCGACGTACAGCCGCCCGTCCGGACCGAAGGCGACACCGTTGGAACCCCACAGCCGACTGGGCGGGTTGAGGCGCCTGGCCTGCCCGTTCGTGCTCACGGCGGGCCGGCTGCCGGATTCGTCGAACCGGCTGGGATACGAGGTCCTCACGCCTGCTCCGCTTCCACCAGCACCTCGTCCATGCCGCCGTCCGCCCGCCAGCGCCTGAGCAGATCGTGGAAGACGACCGGGCCGTCGGCGTACGCCACCCTCTCCCTCGGCATGCCCTCGTTGTTGTAGTAACCCGGGGTGCACTCCGCCTGGAACGCGTGCAGATCGGGTGCGTTCTCGCGGAGGACGGCCAGCCACCCGTCCTGCGCCTCGGGGGTCGGTTCCACATACCGGGCCCGGCGCTCGCGGGCCGCGGCGACGATCTCGGCGACGTGCTGGGCCTGTTCGTCGAGGACATGGACGAAGTTCACGGCGGACGCGTTCTGCAGCGGTCCGAGCTGGAAGAGGTTGGGGAAGCCATGGGTGTAGAAGCCGTGGAGGGTCCTCGGGCCCTCGGCCCAGGCGTCGAAGAGATGGACGCCTCCCCTGCCGTACACCGGGAGCTGTCCGGAGAGGATCCCGGAGACCCCGGTCTCGAAACCGGTCGCGAAGATGACGCAGTCCACCTCGTACTCGGTGTCGCCGACCACGACGGCATTCTCCGTCATCCGCTCCACGCCGTGGGTGTCGGCCGTGTCGACGAGGGTGACATTGGGACGGTTGAAGGTCTGCAGGTAGGTGTCGCTGAATGTGGGCCGCTTGCACATGTAGCGGTACCAGGGCTTGAGCTTCTCCGCTGTGGCCGGGTCCTCGACGATGCGTTCCACGCGGGCGCGGATCTCGTTCATCTTCTGGAAGTCGGCGAGTTCGTAGGCGCGTTCGCGTTCCTCGGCCGGCACGTCGGCGTGGGCGTTGGTGGGGATGAGCTTCTCCTGGAGCCGGGCGCTGCTGGTCCAGGAGTCGTTCACCAGGTCCTGGTCCGTACGGGCTCCGGTGACAACTTTGAGGAAGTTGTCCATACGGTGCCGCTGCCAGCCCGGTTTCAGGGAGCCGGCCCACTGCGGGTCCGTGGGGCGGTTGTCGCGGACGTCGACGGAGGAGGGTGTGCGCTGGAAAACGTACAGGTGCCTGGCGTCGGCGCCGAGGTGCGGCACGACCTGGATGGCGGTGGCGCCGGTGCCGATCAGGGCGACGCGCTTGTCGGCGAGCCCGGTCAGATGGCCGTTCGCGTCGCCGCCGGTGTAGGCGTAGTCCCAGCGGCTGGAGTGGAACGTGTGGCCCTTGAAGGTCTCGATGCCGGGGATGCCGGGGAGTTTCGCCTGGCTGAGGGTTCCGGTGGAGACGACCACATAGCGGGCCCGGATGCGGTCGCCGCGGTCGGTGGCGACGAGCCACTCCGACTCGGCCTCGTCCCAGCGCAGTTCGCTCACGCCGGTCTGGAAGCACGCGTCGTCGTAGAGACCGAAGTGACGGGCGATGGCCCGGGCGTGCTGCCGGATCTCCTCCCCCGGCGCGTAGCGCCACTTCGGGACGTAACCGACCTCTTCCAGCAGCGGCATGTAGATGTACGACTCGATGTCGCAGTGGATGCCCGGGTACCGGTTCCAGTACCAGGTGCCGCCGAAGTCCCCGCCCTTGTCGATCACCCGGATCGACTCCACGCCGGCCTGGCGCAGCCGGGCCGCGGCGAGCAGACCGCCGAAGCCACCGCCGACGATCAACGCCTCCACACGGTCGTGCAGGGGCTCGCGGGTGAACTCCGGGTCGGCGTGGGGGTCTTCGGCGTAGTAGCCGAACTCGCCGCCAACGCCGCGGTATTGGGCGTTGCCGTCGGGACGGATACGGCGGTCGCGCTCGGCGCGGTAGCGGGCGCGTAAGGCCTCGAGATCGAACCCGGGGTCCGGCGCGTGGGTCGGGCTGGAGGAGGTGTGGGGGATGGACATCGGTGTCCTCTTCCTCTCTGTGCTCCATCGGGCTGCACTGGTGCGGGGGCCTCACGGCAACACCGGTGCGGTAGGCGCCCCGTCGGTGACCGCGTCGTCGCGAGCATCGAAAATCTATCACCCAAAAACTTTGGCGACCAGGGTGATCGCACCACGGCACCGCCCGCCGTCACAGCACCTGTGAATCGACGGCCGAGGGTCGGCCCCACCACCCGGCACCGCACCACGCGGCACCCGGCACCCGGCACCCGGCACCGCACACACGGTGGGGAGCGCCGCCCGCGGCGACTTGGTCGAAGTGTCCGATACCTCAGTCGGTCGGCTTCGTCTCCTGCCGGGCCCCGGCCGAAGACGCCAGCACCCGTGTGAACGTCTCGGCGATCGCGGCGATGTCCACCGTGGGGTCGTGCATCCACTGCATCTGCAAGCCGTCCATCACCGCCAGGACCGCCCTGGCCAGATGGTCGGCGGGCTGGTCGGCCCGGATCTCACCGGCCTGCTGCTGTGCCTTGAGGTCCCGCGTGACCTCGGCGGCGAGACCTCGGTAGCGCTCGGCGAAATAGTCGTGCGCGGGACTTTCCGGGTCGGTGGCCGCCGCCGAGAGCGTGACGTAGAGCTTGGCCAGTCCGGGATGTTCGGTCGCGTGCCGGGCGCTTGCCGCCATGCCCTCGACCATGCTCTTGCCCGATGCGGCGGCGCCCGCGATTTCCCTGCCCCTCATGTCCCGTCGTTCCAGCACGGCGAGGAGCAGGTCGTCACGTGTGGGGAAGTAATACGTCAGCGCCGGCTGCGTCACCCCGACCCGGTCGGCGATGTCCTGCAGCGAGGCGCGTTCTCCGTGCTCGTCGATGGCCTCGTAAGCGGCCTGGAGGATCTGTTCCCGTCGCTCCGCGCTTTTGCGGTACGGGCCTCGTGGCTTTCGCTGGTTCGTCACGCGTCAGACCGTACTTCAGGGGTACGGCGCCTCTTGTTGCCGTGCGGACCATGCCTGCTCCGGATTCGCGGAGGCCGACGGCCTGCCCCCCGTGTGGGACGGGGGGGCAGGCCGTGGTGGATGGCACGGGTGACTGCTTTCCGCGCCGAGCCGACAGCAGCGGCCGCCGCGCTCAGGTGAGGTCTGCCACCGGTACGGCGGCGATGGAAGTGGACCGGTCGGTGGTGCGCTGTGGTCGCCAGGTGGTGCTGGTACCGGTCGCCAGAGTGGTCACGCCGCCGTCGGGCCAGATGATCCGCGCTTTCGTCCCGGGGGCACCGTCGTGTACACCTCGATGCCGGATGCGTGCAGCTCCCACCGGATGGCGACGCGCCCGTACGGCGACTCGTGGGCCGCGAAGGCCCAGGTGACCCCGCCGCCCGGCCGTGGACGGAAGACGATGTCGCGGTAGCCGGGTGCGGCGGCGGTCAGCCCGGCGGCCGTGGTGTGCAGCCACTGGGCGATCGCGCCGAGTGCGTAGTGGCTGAAGGAGGTCATCTCGCCCGGGTTGACGGTGCCGTCCGGGAGCATGCTGTCCCAGCGTTCCCAGACGGTGGTGGCGTCGTGCTTCAGCGCGTACAGCCAGGAGGGGCACTCCTGCTGGAGAAGCAGGGAGTAAGCGGTGTCGACGTGGTCGGTGGAGCTCAGCGCGGGCGCCACGAGCGGCGTGCCGATGAAACCCGTCTGGATGGTGTGCCCGCCTGCCGCGACCAGTTCTGCCAGGCGGTCTCCCGCGGCGGTCCGGGCCGCCGGGCCGGGAAGCAGGCCGAACTGGAGGGCGACGGCGTACGCGGTCTGGGTGTCGCTGGTCATCAGGCGGGAGGGGAGCACGTAGGCGTCGATGAACGCCTGGCGTACCCGATGCGCGAGTTCCTCGTAGGTGTGCCGGTCCTCGTCGAACCCGAGGACGCCCGCGATCCACGCCGTGTGCCGCGCGGACCAGGCGTAGTAGGCGGTGGCGATGAGGTGGCGGTCGGTGCGGCCGGCGCCGGGGTCGTCCGGGGGTGCCGAGGGGTTGGGAACTGCTGCCGGTGTACTCAGTAGGAGTGACTTCTGGTGAGCGTGAGCGAGCGCTCGGGCATCGTGCGGCGGCTGGATGCGGTTGGTTCGGGAGGGTCTCCTCCGGACTGTGGGGTGTGTTGTGGCCCTTCGCTCTCGGGAGGGAACGGGAGTTCCCGGGTCGAATGGGTGACCTTTGCTGAGGCTGCTCGTTGACTGCCGTGACGGAGTCCTTCGGCCGGGCGGGGGGTGATGGGGTGGGCGGGTTGCGGGAGTTGGCGGCGCCGTTTGGTGCCCGGTCCGGCCGGGGTTGCGGTGCGGGACCGGCTGCGGTTGAGCGAGGCGGATACGGCGGTCCTCACCGAGGTCGGCGTGTTCCTGGGGTCGCTGGCAGCGGGTGATCTCGCCGTGCGGTCCCGGCAGGGGCGGGCGCCTGATGCGGCTTCCTGGGCGGTGCGCAAGCGGGAGCTGACGGGGAAGTCGTCGGCGCGGTGGGCGGGCAGCATCACCAAGGCCACCCACGACCAGTGGGCGCTGGCGAGGCGTGGGCAGGCCGCCCACATGGCCTGGCTGCGCGGGCAGATCGCTGCCATGAAGGCGCGGCTGCCCCGGCCGCTGGGTGCCAGAGCCGACAAGCGGGAAGGCCTGGTGCGTGGGTACGGCTCGCGCGGTGAGTGGCATGCCAAGTCCCGCCGCCTGCAGATGTTGAAGGACCGGCTGGCGGTGGTGGAGGCGGACTGGGCGGCGGGCCGGGTGCACGTGGTGCGCGGCGGTAAACGCCTCGCTCGCGCCCGCCACCAGCTTGTGGCGGCCGAACTGCACGAACAGGCGTGGTGGCAGCGGTGGCAGGCGGAGCGGATGTTCATGGCCGCCGACGGGGAAACGGGCAAGCGCTTCGGCAACGAGACGATCCGCGTCACCGACACCGGACAGGTCTCGATCAGGCTCCCGGCGCCGCTGACCGATCTGGCCAACGCACCTCACGGCCGTTATCTGCTGGATGCGACCGTACGGTTTCAGTATCGGGGGCAGGAGTGGCTGGAACGGATCACCGTGAACCGGGCGGTGGCCTACCGCATCCACCACGATGTGGTGCGCGGCCGCTGGTATGTCACCGCGTCCTGGCAGCGCGCCGCCGCCCCCGTCCTGCCGCTCCAGGCGGCGCTGGCCCGGGGGTTGGTGGGCGTGGACATGAACGACGACCACCTCGCCGCCTGGCACCTCGATGTGCACGGCAACCCGGTCGGTGAACCACAACGGTTCTTCTGCCCGTCCTCGAAGGAGAGGTCCGCGTCGGCGGCGTCCGCGGCGGCGTCGGCGGACTCTGCGTACGTCACCGCCACCTCAACGATCTTGCCGACGGCCGCATCCCGCTGCCGGGGCACATCCCGGCAGGGCGATGCGCCCCGGCCACCGCTTGCGCACCAGGGCCGACCGCTCAAGGCTGGACGTGAAGGGTGCACCGGACAGCCCGACGATGCCGTCCGGTCGGCCGCCGTCGCCACTCGTTCCCGAGTGTCACCTTCCTCTCAGGGGCGACGAGGAGGTGCAGTCCCATGGACAATGCGCGGCGAAGGAGGCAGCGGGGGTGGCGGTGGCGGAGCAACCCGTTGCGCCGGCGCACGGACATTCTCGAAGCCTGGATCGTCCTGGCCGTCTGGACGGTCATCGCGCTGGGCGGCGCTCTCGTCGGCCTTGCGACGGCCCACGCGGCCGATGATTCCTTCGCGCTGTTGCGGCGAGAGCGCCACTCGGTTCCAGCCGTCCTCGCGGAGAGCACGTCCGGAGCGATTCCGACGGGGGAAGGACCGGCTTCCGGGCAGGTCCGGGCGAAAGTCCGCTGGTCGGCGTCGGACGGTGCGATCCGTACCGGCCGGGCCATGGTGGACTCCGGCCGCAGCGCCGGATCGAAGGTCGTGATCTGGATGAACAGCAAGGGGCAGCTCACCGAAGAGCCG
The DNA here is from genome assembly GCF_044459385.1 of Streptomyces sp. NPDC050287. Taxonomy (NCBI): domain Bacteria; kingdom Bacillati; phylum Actinomycetota; class Actinomycetes; order Kitasatosporales; family Streptomycetaceae; genus Streptomyces; species Streptomyces sp. NPDC050287. Next base: position 204,278 of record NZ_JBITIY010000004.1, read on the forward strand.
CCGGCCAAGGGTGCGGCGGCCGCCGAAGCGTGCCTGCTCGGCATCGGGGCCGCGCTCGCCTTCGCGGGTCTGACGTTCGCCGCCGGGCGCGTCGCACGGTGGCGCCTCGACCAGAGGCGTTACGAACAATGGAGCCGTGAGTGGGACACCGTCGAACCGCAATGGGGGCGTAAGGGCACATGACACCGAACGTGATGTCTTCCTTGACGTCGGGCCGGATCATGGCCGGTGGACGCCGGGTACAGACGGAATGTCGCGTTCTGAGGCCGAGGGGTCGAGGGGACCACTGCTGAGGAACCACACCGGACACCGGGACAGCTCGCGGGCGTACCGCCGGCCGAAGCGGCGCGCGGGCTCACGCGCCCTTTCCGAAGGACCGCGGGTTCAGAAGGACCGCGGGTTCAGAAGGACCGCGGGTTCAGAGGAAGCTGAGAACTTGCTGTGCAAGGCTGACCCGCCCCACTGGCCGGCACGGAGAGACCGTGCGAGCACCGGCTCTTCACGGCCCGCCTTCTGGAGGAACACCCGATGAGCCTCACCGTCGTCAACGGTCTGCCCGCGCACGTCCTGGTCGTGCACTTCGTCATCGTGCTCGTCCCCTTGAGCGCACTCGCGGTCGTGATCGGCGCGATATGGCCGAGTGCCGCCCGGCGCATGGGGCTCGTGCTGCCGCTGCTGGCCCTGGTGACGCTGGCGAGCGTGCCCCTGGCCACGCACGCCGGCGAATGGCTGGAGGAGCACGTCGGCAGCAACGCCCTCGTACGCCGGCACGCCGAACTCGGCGACGGGTTGCTCCCCTGGGCCGCGGGCCTGTTCCTGCTGGCGACGGCGGTCTGGTGGACGGCCCGGAGGTCGGCCGTCGCACAGGCCGCCTCAGGGGACCGGTCCCGGTCCGCCTCGTCCCGGACCGCGACGGTCGTCCGCGTGGCGGCGGCGGTGCTGTCCGTCGGGGTGGCCGCGGGCGCCGTAGTGGACGTGTACCGGATCGGCGACTCCGGGGCGAAGGCCGCCTGGCAGGGCAGCTTCTCCAAGACCGCCACGGGCGACGGGGGTGACAACGGCTGACTCGGTCCGCTCGGTCGGTGGAGCGGAAAGAGCGCGGCCATGAGAGAAGCCTGCCCGGTCACACAGAAGCAGAGCGCGGAGGTCGCAGGGCTACTGAACCTGCGATTGCTCAGGCACGTGCACGTGCTCGGTGTCGCACTCGTCCACGGACTCCGGAGGTGGTGGTTTCCGGTCGGCGATCGCCTCGCGAAGGCGGCGTTGCGCGGCGGCGGACGCGCCCGCCGTCAGGAGTGCCTCGGTCACCGCCCCCACCACCGGTGGTACGTCGAGCACGCGGGGCCGGGCCAGCGGGGCCTCGACGGCCAGCCGTGCGTGGATGTGGTCCCGGAGCAGCACCTGATCGTTCTGCAGAGTTCCCCCGCCGAGCACCACCGGCGTCGGGGTGCGCAGGAGGCGAAGCCGGCGCAGCAGCGCGGTCACCATGGTGACGATCTCGTCGCCGAGCCGTACCACGATGCCCCGCGCCACGGCGTCGCCGCTCGCGGCGGTCGCGAAGACCAGGGGTGCCAGGCCGTGGAGGGCCGGAACCGGTATCTCGCCGCTGCTGACGGCCAGCGCGACGGATTCGACGCTGGCCAGGCCGAAGTGGGCAGGAAGATCCTGCCTGAGCCGGGTCGCCGGGCCCCGTCCGTCGCCCGCGCGGACCGCGGCCCCCAGTCCGGCCCGGGCCACGGCGAGCCCGCCGCCCCAGTCCCCCGTGATGTCGCCGAGGGAGAGGAAGCGGGCCGAGCGGCCCCCCGGATGGACTGCGGCCGCGTTGATGCCGGCGCCGGACACCACCGCGACCCCCCAGCCGTCCGGCGCCCCGGCCCGCAGCACGGCGAGCGTGTCATTGCGTACGACCGCCCGTTCTGCCACACCGAGCCGGGTCAACTGCCGTAGCGCCGACCGTTCCTGGGCCCGCCGGTCCACATTGGCGAGGAAGTACGCGCCGACCGCGACCGGGGTCGTCTTCGCGATACCCGCCTCCGCCAGTGCGCGCCGGCCGAGGTGGGCGAGCCGTTCGGCCGTGACCTCCATGCCGTCGGTGTGCGGGCGGGTGCCCTCGCCGCGGGCCCAGGCCAGCAACCGTCCCTCGGTGTCCGCGAGGACGAGGTCGGTCTTGGAGTTCCCGCCGTCGACGCCCACCACAAGGTCAGGCATCGACGGCCTCGCTTGCGAAGAACCGGGGAAGATGGCGGCGGTTGGCCTCCAACAGCGCGTCGAGGAGTGCGTCCGCCCGGCCCCATTCGCGTACGAGGGGGTTGGCCACGAGGGCGCGCCGGGCCACCGTCCGGTCCCCGGTCAGGGCCGCCTCGACGGTGAGGGTCTCGTACGCGGTGACCGACTGGACGAGCCCGAGCATCTCCGGCTGCAGCGGAGGTACGGGTTCCGGGTGCGGTCCGGCGGTGTCGACGTGGGCCGGTACCTCGACCACGGCGTCGTCCGGCAGGCCCGCCAGTACGCCGTCGTTGCGCACGTTCACGTAGTGGTGCGCACCGTCGCCGGTGAGCAGGCTGGTCACCAGGGCGGCCGCTGCCTCGCTGTAGTACGCCCCTCCCCTGCGTTCCAGCAGTTCGGGTTTGCGGTCCAGCGCGGGGTCCGTGTAGAGGGTGAGCAACTCCCTCTCGATGGCGATGACTTGGTCAGCCCGGTGGGTCCCGGCCTGCTGGCTGCGGACCTCGTCGTCGGTGCAGTAGAAGTAGTGCAGGTAGTACGAGGGGATGGCACCGAGATCGCGCAGCGCACCGGCCGGGACGCTCACCTGAGCGGCGAGTTCGTGGAGGGCGTCGCCGGTCAGCAGCTCCGGCAGGCGGTCCGCTCCGTCCACGGTGACCGAGCGGATCCAGGACAGGTGGTTGAGGCCCGCGTGGCCGAGCCGTACCCGGTCGGGGTCGGTGCCGAGCCGGGCGGCCAGCTGCCGCTGGAACTTGATCGCCACGTTGCACAGGCCGACGGCCCGGTGGCCGGCGTCCAGCAGTGCGCGGGTGACGATGCCGACCGGGTTGGTGAAGTCGACGATCCACGCGCCGGGCAGGGATCTGCGGCGTACCTCCGCGGCGATGTCGAGCACCACCGGTACCGTGCGCAGCGCCTTCGCGAAGCCGCCGGGCCCGGTGGTCTCCTGGCCGAGCAGCCCGAACTCGTTCGGCAGTGTCTCGTCCACCAGCCGGGCCGCCTGGCCGCCCACGCGCAGCTGGACGAGCACCGCGGCCGCGCCGTCCAGCGCGGAACCGAGGTCCGTCGTGATGGTCAGCCGGCCCCGGTAGTGGTGCCGGTCGAGGATGCGGCGGGACAGGCCGCCGACCACGGCCAGGCGTTCGGCGTCGATGTCGTGCAGGACGAGTTCGTCGACCGGCAGCAGTTGGGCACGCCGGGCGAAGCCCTCGACCAGTTCGGGTGTGTACGTACTGCCACCGCCGACAACGGTGATCTTCACTCGTGCTCCCAAGGCTGTGGGTGTGGGGGGCGCTGCGGGTGTGCGGGGTGTCAGCCCTTGACGCCGGTCAGCGCGATGCCCTCGACGAAGACCTTCTGTGCCAGGAAGAACAGCACCAGGACGGGCAGCAGGAACATCAGCGAGGCCGCCATCTGCAGCTGGTAGGCGTTCTGGTGCCCGTTCTTGGCGAGCTGGCTGAGGGCCACCGCGAGGGTCTGGCCGGTGTCGCTGTTCCCGGTGTAGAGCAGCGGGTTGTAGAAGTCGTTCCACGCGTACAGGAACGCGAAGAGGCCCACGGCGGCGATGGCCGGCCTGGTCATGGGGACCAGGACCCGCAGGAGGATGCGCAGCTCCCCCGCGCCGTCCATCCTGGCGGCCTCGGTGAACTCGTCGGGGATGGTGAGGAAGAACTGGCGCAGCAGGAAGATGCTGAACGCGTCACCGAAGAACGTGGGGACGATGAGCGGTTTGAGGGTGCCCACCCAGCCGATGTGCGAGTACATCACGTACAGAGGCAGGCTGGTGACCTGGGCGGGGATCATCATCGCGGCGAGTACGACCATGAAGACGGCCTCGCGGCCCCGCCACCGCAGCCGGGCCAGCGCGTAGGCCACCGGCACCGAGGAGACGACGACGCCGATCGTGGACAGCCCGGCGTACAGCATGGTGTTCACCAGGTCGCGGCCGAACGGCATGGCCGAGAAGACCTCCCGGAAGTTGCCGAACTCCCAGGGCGAGGGCCACAGCGAGCCGGTACCGGCCTGGTGCTGGGTCATGAACGCGGTGAGGACGCAGATCGTCAGCGGCAGCAGGAAGCAGAGGGCGACCGCGACGGCGGGCGCGTGCTCGGCCAGCAGGTACAACAGACGCCGCCTGAGCGGTCGTTGACGCCTCGTCAGATCGAGAGTGCTCATCGGCCACCGCCCGCGTGGTGTACGAAGCGGCGCGAGGCGCGGATGAACACCACGGTCGCCGCGAAGATGACCAGGAACAGCAGCCAGGCCATGGCCGAGGCGTATCCGGTCTTGAAGTAGGAGAAGCCCTGCCGGTACAGCTCCGTCGAGTAGAACAGCAGGGAGTTGCCGGGATAGCCGATCAGGTCGTTGCTGGACGACGTGGCGTTGGCCGAGCTGGAGGCGACGAACGCCTCGGTGAAGTACTGGAAGGTGTAGATCATCCCGGTGAGCAGGGCGAAGAAGATGACCGGGGAGATCGCCGGCAGGGTGATGCTCCGGAACTTCTGCAGGGCGTTCGCGCCGTCGAGTTCGGCGGCCTCGTACAACTCGCGTGGTACGTCGAGCATGGCGGCGGAGAAGATGACCATCACGTTGCCGCTGGCCCACAGCGCCATCATGACGAGGCTGGGTTTGGACCAGGCGGGGTCGGCGAACCATCCCGGGCCGCTCAGGCCCACCAGGTCCAGCAGCCGGTTGAGCGGTCCGACCGGGTTGAGCAGCACGATGAAGGACAGGGCGGCGGCCACCACCGGCACCATGGACGGCAGGAAGAACAGGGTGCGGTACACGGCCCTGCCGCGCTTGACGCGGATGATCACCCAGGCGGTGAGCATGGCCCAGCCGGTGCGCAGCGGCACCATGACGACGACCATCCACACGGTGTTCCGCACGGCCACCCAGAAGGTGTCGGACTGGCTGAACAGGGCGCGGTAGTTGCGCAGTCCGACGAACTGGACGGGCCGGTACGAGCCGGCCTGGAAGTCGGTGAGCGAGTAGTACAGCGTGGCGGTCACCGGGTACAGCACGAAGACGGCGAACCCGATGACGAACGGGGACAGGAAGCCGAGCACGACCCACCAGCGGGCCCTGCTCGGACGGCGCCGGGAACCCCGGGCGGGGCGCGCACGCGTCCCGCCCGGGGCGTCGCCGACGGGGGCGACCACGGTCGTCATCGTCACTGCCCGCTCTCGGAGTTGAGAGAGTCGATCTTCTTCCCGACGGCGGCCAGTCCGGCCGCGGCGTCCTTCACCTTGCCCTGCTCGTACTCGAGCAGGAACGCGCGCCAGGTGTCCATGTCCTCGACGCCCGCCGGGGTGAGCGTCTTGTAGGAGGAGTCCGGGTTCTGGAAGATGTCGACGAACGGCTTCCAGTGCGGGTCCGTGGCCTTGTCCCACGCCTTCAGCGCGGCGAACGTGGTGGGGATGTTGTAGACCGTGTCGGCGAGGGTGTTGAGGAAGGTGGTGTCGGTGGTGAGCTGCTGGAGCGCGAAGAACGCCTCCTGCTTGTGCTGCGAGCCGGCCGACAGATAGGCGACGGTTCCGAGGGTGGTGCCCGCGCCGTACGTCCCCGACGATCCGTCGAGCACCGGCATCGGGACGACGCCGTAGTCGAAGTCCTTCTTCTCGGAGGCGATCTCACCGACGTGCCACTCGCCGTCGAGTTCCATGGCCGCGGCGCCGGTCAGCAGCGGGTTGCCCGCGTCGTCGGCGTGCGGCTGGTAGCGGCCGACGAACTTCTGCACGTTCGCCTTGCCGTAGTAGTCGATGAGGTCCTGGTCCCACTTCAGCAGCTGCTGCCACTTGGGGTCGGAGGCGAAGGTGGTCTTGCCGTCCTTGCCGTAGAAGTCGCTGCCGCTGTGCGCCCCGGTGAAGGCGTACCGGTTGACGTCGAAGTCGGAGCGGGGCACGAAGCCGAAGGTCTTGATGGAGCCGTCCGCGTTCTTCACGGTGAGCTTCTTGGCGGCGGCGGTCAGCTCGGCGAGCGTCCTGGGCGGTTTGAGGCCGGCCGCGTCGAACATCTTCTTGTTGTAGTAGAGGGCGAACGCGTCGGTCAGCAGCGGCAGGGCGCACTGCTTGCTCTGGTAGCGGGTGTAGACGAGGGTCGCGGGCGGGAACGTCTTGGCCGTGTCCACACCGGCCGAGGACAGATACGGCTTCAGGTCGGCGACCGTGCCGTTGTAGCAGAACTTGGCCACGTTGTCGGGAGTGGAGCTGATGAACACGTCGGGCGGGTTGCCCGCGGCGACCGCCTTGGCGTAGGCGGCGTCGTCCTTGTTGGGCACGAACTTCACGGTCAGCCACGGATACTTGGTGTGCAGTTGGCCCAGCGTCGCCTTGAAGGCGGCGACCTCGTTGGAAAGGTGGTTGAACGTCCAGACGGTGACGGTGGTGGGCTTGTGTGACGCGCCCGCCGAGATGGCGGTATCGGGTTCCGACGACGTGGGCCCGGCGGACGTACAGCCGGCCAGCAGCAGTACGCCGGCAGCCGTGACGGCCGCGGCCCCGGTGATAGATTTGAACACTGATCGTCCTTCCTCGGAGATGGCATTCCCTGGGTGACGGATCGGTCGGTCGGTCGATCCGGGCGTGGCAACGCCCGGTGACCTATGGCGGCGACGCTGTCCGGCAAGACGGCGTCGCCGCGGTGCGTCAGGTCAGAGACAGCGGTGGCTCCGCCGGTGCGTCGGGGGTGGTGGCGGCGGCGAAGGCGGACTCACGCGCCAGCTCCGCCGACATGGTGGTGGCACCGGTGAGGACGGCGTCCGGACCGAGATCCGAGACGACCACCGGGGGCCGGAACGTACTGAAATCAGCCAGGTGACGAGCGACCGGTTCGAGGAGCAGGTCACCGTTGGCGCCGATGGCGCCGCCCAGCACGATGAGTGCCGGGTCGATCAGGGGCACCACGCAGGCCACCACGTAGGCGACGCTGCGGGCGGTGTCGTCCACGACCCCGAGCGCACCGGGATCTCCGGCACGGGCGAGTTCGAAGACGGTACGCGGACTGCCGTCACCCGGCAGACCCAGGCTGTGCGCCTGGGCGCTGATGTAACGCGCGCCCAGGTGGTCCTGTACGAGGTCCCGGCGCTGCCCGACCGGCGCGATCATCCGGTCGCTGGGCAGATAGCCCGCCTCGCCCGCCACTCCGGTGGCACCCCGCCGGACGCGGCCGTCGACCACCAGGCCGAGGCCGAGGCCGACCCCCAGGCTGACCAGGACGAAGTCGTCGACCTCCGTGCCGCGCCCGTGGGTGCGCTCGGCCAGCGCGGCGAGATTCACGTCGTTCTCCAGGACCAGCGGCACCGGTACGACGCGGCCGAGCGCCTCGCCGAGCCCCCGCCCGGCGTCGGGCAGGCCGGCCGCGTACGACAGGCTGCGTCCGTCCGGACCGACGGCGGCCGGCAGTCCCATGACGACCTGGGTGATGTCCTCCAGCGGACGGTCCACCCGCCGGGCCAGATCCACGCACATCCGAAGGACCTGCCCGACGAGCGCGTCGCCGCCCCGGTGGCCGAGCTGCTCGGCCTCCGACCGCGCCCGGACCCGTCCGGTGACGTCGGCGACAGCGGCGCGGATCTTCCGGTGCCCCACGTCCACGCCGATCGCGAAGGCGCAGTCGGCGTTCACCCGGTACTGCGCCGGTGCCGGCCCCTTGCGCCCGGTCACCGGACCCACCTCGGTGATCACACCGCGCTCCAGTAGCAGCCCGACGGCGGCCGCCACGGTCGGCCGTGACAGGGGGAACCGCCGGGCGAGGTCGGTGGTCGTGATCGGTCCCGCCTCGTCGATCGCCTCCAGCACGGCGCGCCCGTTGAGCGAGCGGAGCAGCCGCTGTGGGCCTGCTGGATAACGGCGGGTCACGGTGCGCCTCATCTCGCCATCTGGGCTCTGTAAGAAAGAAAGTTGCTTATTTATACGCGGCCGTCTGGCCGGAATCAACCCTTCGCCGAGCTCACTTCCGCACTCCTGGTGCCCGCTCGCGCGACCTCCGCGATACACGCCGCGAGCACGGCCCGATCCCGCGGTGAAGCCAGACGCCGTCCCGTCAGACATCGGTCCACTTTCCGCCTCCGCGGAGGGCGTCCGACCGAACTGCCCGCCTAACCTGCTAGTACAGCCCTCACTGATTTCCAATACGTCGGAGGTCTTCCCCTACGGCTCCTGGGGCCTGCACTATGCCCAGGAAGTTCACAACCAGAAATGGGAGGCACCTACGTGACCGCGACCCAAGTGAACGGGATCTCTCGAAGAGGCGTGATCGGCACGGCGGTCGCGGTCGCCGCCGGGGGCTGGTCAGCCGGGTCCGGCACCGCCTGGGCGGCGCCCCGGTCACCCGCTGGCGCGGAGGACGCGTACGAACGCATGGCCACAGCCGCCGCCTTGCGGTGGCGGCGGTTGCCCGGCGACTGGAAGGACGGCCCCTTCCTCGGCAACGGTCTGCTCGGGGTGCAGGTCTACCGAGGCGCGACGGCCAACTCCGTGAAAGTCATGGTCAGCCACAGCCAGGTGCAGGACCAACGACCTCAGTGGCGTGCCCCGTACGGTTTCTCCCGGTTGCCCATAGGGCATTTCGACCTCACGCTCGCCGGTGAGGTGACCGGCGTCGACTGGACCTTGGACATCTGGGACGCCGAGCTGCGCGGTACCGTCACCACCACGCGCGGCAGCGTCCGTTTCTCGATGCTGGTGCACAACGCCCGCACCGCACTGCTGATCTCCACCCGGCCCAGCGCCGGCGAGGAGACCGCGGCCTGGTCGTTCACATGGCTGCCTGCCATCTCGCCCCGCGAAAAGGACAAACCCGCCGACTACACGGGCAACCCGGACCCTCGCACCGGATCCGCCGGCCCCACCCACTACGTCGAGCAGCCGCTGATCGCGGGCGGCGGCTGGACCACCGCCTGGCGCGAACGGCGCGTCGGCAGCGGCAGGTTGCTGGCCGCGCACATCGTCTACGGCTTCCCCGAGGACCTGTCGCGCACGACGGAGCGGGCCGTCGCCGAAGTGACGCGCACGCTCTCCGCGGACCCGGACGAACTGGTGCGCGCCCACCGCGCCTGGTGGCACCGCTTCTACCGGCGCAGCCTGGTCTCGGTACCCGACAAACGCATCCAGAACTTCTACTGGATCCAGCTCTACAAGGCCGCCTGCGCCACCCGGGCCGGCGGGCCCTCGATGTCCGAGTGGGGACCGTGGTACCCGGAGACCGGCGGCAGTTGGAGCGCCGTCTGGTGGAACCTCAACGTGCAGATCGCCACCTGGCTGATCCAGGGCTCCGGCCACCCCGAACTCGACTCCGTCACCTCCACCTTCAAGAACTTCGAGAAGTACCTGCCGCTGTCCGTCCCGCCGGAGTACCAGGACGGCGACACCTACGCCCTGGCCCACCCCTCGGACTGGATGCTGCGCCCCGGCGCCAAGACGGTCGGCATCCCCGGCACCTCCACCAAGACCGACAACAACGGCAATCTCATCTGGGCCATGCACAACGTCTGGCTCAGCTACCGCCACACCATGGACGTGTCGATCGTGCGTGACGTCCTCTACCCGATCCTCGTCAAGGCGGTGAACTTCTACGACCACTTCCTGTACGAGGGCAGCGACGGAAGGCTGCACCTGCCGCTGACCCGGTCGCCCGAGTGGGCGGACGCCACCGACTGCACCTACGACCTCTCCCTGGTCCGCTGGGGCTGCGCCACCCTCCTCGACTGCCTGCGGATCCTCCGTACGGACCATCCGCGTGCCGGACGCTGGCGCGAGATCCTCCAGCGCCTGGTGGACTACCCCCGTGACGCGACCGGCATCAACATCGGCGCCGGCAAACCCCTCACCGAGTCCCACCGGCACTTCTCGCACATGCTGTGGCTCTTCCCGCTGCACGAGCTGGACTGGGACCGCCCATCCGACCGGGACACCATACGGACCACCTTCGACCACTGGGTCAAGGACCGCAGCCTGTGGGCCGGTTACAGCTACGCCGCCGCGTCCTCGATGGCTTCCTTGATCGAACGGCCGGAGGACGCCCTAGACTTCCTGACCTTCTTCACCGACGGCAACCTCATCAAGAACGCGTGGATGACCGCGAACACCATGTACGTGGAGGGCGGGAACCTGGCCATCGAGAGCCCGCTGACGGCGGCCCAGTCGGTCCTCGACATGGCCGTACAGAGCCACGGCGGCGTCGTACGGGCCTTCCCCTCCGTGTCCCGGCGCTGGCCCGACCTCTCGGTCCAAGGCCTGCGCACCCAGGGCGCGTTCCTCGTCGACGCGGACCGATCGGGCGGCCGGACCCGATGGGTGCGGGTCCACAGCGAGGCCGGCGCGCCGCTCGTGCTGCAGCACGGCATCGACGGCGCCGTCGACGTACGGGACGAGCGCGGGCGGCGGCTGCGCTACCGGGAGACAGGGCACGGCCGTATCCAGATCCCGCTCGGCCGGGACGAGACGGCCGTCGTACTCCCCCGCGGCACCGACCCGGACCTGGGCCCGCGTGACGTGCCGGCCATCGGCGACGCGAAACCGTGGGGACTGCCGGACTGAGCCGACGCCTCCTTCGAGCACTCAGGCATGGGGCATGCTCGTGGCCATCCGACGCCGACACCGTGGCCCGGCACCGCTACGGGATCCGCTCCTCAGAGGTCGTCCCGGACGTTCTCGCCCGGCGGGGGGGGGGGGGGGGGGGGCGGGGCCCCCCCCCCCCCCCCCCCCCCCCGCGGGGGGGGGGCCCCCCGGGGGGGGGGCGGGCCCCCCCCCCCCCCCCCGCGGCCGGGGGGCGCGCCCGCCCCCCCCCCCCCCCGCCCCCCGGCCCCCGCCCGCCCCCCCCCCCCCGGGCCCGGGGGGGGGGGCCGGCGCCCCGGCCCCCCCCCCCCGGCCCGGGGGGGGGGGGGGGCCCGGCCGCCCCCCCCCCCCCCCCCCCCCCCCCCCCCCCCGCCGCCGAGTTCGGCGCTGCCCAGGTGGCCTTGGTACCGGCCGACCTGCCGCATGCGGCGCTGTCGTTCACGGGCCGCCAGCGCCGCCGCGGCCTCCTCCGTGTGTACGTCCGCACGACGTGAACCCGACGACGTGAACCCTCCGCACAGTGTTCGCGGTCGCGTTCCTCGAAGTGGTACGACGTGGTCCCGGCGGGAAGCAGCAGGGAAGCGGCGTGACCTCCCCAGGCGTGCGCCGCTTCCCTGCCAGCAGCACGCGACTACCCAAGGTCGTTCGTTCTAGACCCGCCTTCCCCCGACAGTGCGCTACGCCACACCGCGGTCGCGGCCGCCGGATGTTTGTGCAGATCCGTGCGGCTGCGTCGGCTTGCGCGCCGGACACCGGAAGCCGAACGACCCCAGTCGCGCCCGCTTCCCGGCCTCCCCTACAGTACGTCCGTGGAAATCAAGTGCAGCCAGTGTCAGGCCACCGGGCTGCAGCCCGGGTTCATCGAAGACGGCGGTGACCACTCCAGCGGGTTCACCCGCTGGATACCCGGGCAACTGGAACGGGGGATCTTCGGAGGGGCCAAGCGCTGGGGGCGTCCGAGGTACCAGATCGACGCCTACCGGTGTTCCTCCTGCGGCCACCTCGAACTCTTCGCCCCGCACGAGGTCTGACGGCGCCCCCGTCGGCCCAACCCTGCCGCGCACGGGGCAGGCTGCGACGGCCTCGCCCGCACCCGTCGGCGACGGCACGCCGCCACCTGGCCGGAGCCGCAGCCGGCACCGGCCGGGCATCACGAGTACGCGACAGAGCCTGCGCCGGACACACAGCCGACCGGACACCAGGGCCAGGTGCGGACGCCCGCTCCGGACGAGACCCCCCGCGATGCCATCGCCGCCACGCTGTTGCGTTCCCTGTCGATGGACGGCGAGCTCGACAACGCCAGGCTCACCGCGTATCTCGATCTGGCCCTGCCCCCGGAGAAGACCCACTGACAGCCCGGTCCGGGCACGCTTCACTCTCCTGCGAGACGAGTTGGGCCCGGCCGCCGTCAACACCGCTGAACCTACCGGCAATTATGGCGCCCGCCCACCAGGGAGGACCCCGTGGACCGGCAGCCGGCGACCGCAGCACCCCTTCGGTGCCGCCACGGTCGAGTCCTGGGACACCTACAACGACGGCACCCGCAGGCCGCTGCTCACCGTGCAGCTGCCCTACGAGGTCGCACGTTGGGCGGCCGCCACCCGCTTCCAGCGGTGGGCGGCATCAGAACTCAAGGACATCGGCTTGCAGACCGAAGACGTCCTGACCAACGGCATGCCCTGGGACCTGGCCGCCGCGACTCATTTCCAAGTCAACCAACGAGCAGCGGGAAACGGCTCCTTGATGCGGGCATCGACCTCCGCGGTCCACTTCGCGGCCGCCGGCCAGGAAGCCACCATGGACGCCGCCCGCCGCATCGCCGCGCTCGCCCACGGCGACCGCGCGGCCTGGGAGGGCACCGCGATCTACCACGAACTCATCCGCCTCACATTCGAGGACACCGACCCCCTCGCCGCGCTCCCGGACATCCTCGCTCTCGTCCACCCCGACCACCGCGGCCGCTACGCCACCGTCCTCGCGCCCGACTGACACCCGATCAGGCGACCGAATTCAACAGCGCCGTCTGGCCCTGCCTGGGCTCAGCCGTCTGGGCCCTGCGCACCACCACCAGCTTCGAAGACGCGATACGCGCGGCGATCGACCTCGGCGGTGACACGGACACGGTCGCCGCGGTGACCGGAGACCTCGCGGGGGCGTACTACGGGCTGGATGCAATCCCCGCCCACTGGACCCAGTCGCTCCATGTCCCTCTCCCAGGATTCGATGGGCGAGTGTTGCACCTTGCAGATCTGCTCCACCTCGCGCACCGCCTCGGGGCTGAACCGGGTCTTGCTCACCAGTCGGCGGATGGATGAGCACTGGCACCGCAAAGGCCCCTGAGACCGCAAAGACTTGTTCGCAAAGGAATCTTTGCGAACAGATCTTTGCGGTCTAAAGTGGGCTGTATGACTGACCCGAACGTGAAGCCGGACGGCCCGAACGTTGAAGAGGACGCGGTTGTCCTGGATGCCAAGGGGCTGCGTGCCCTGGCGCATCCGGTGCGCGTGCAGTTGGTCGGGCTGCTGCGGAAGTATGGCCCGTCGACGGCCACCCGCCTCGCGGAACGGCTCGGCGTGAATTCCGGTACGGCCAGCTACCACCTCCGGCAGCTCGGTGCGGCCGGTTTCGTCGAGGAGGACACTGAACGGGGTAACGCGCGAGAGCGCTGGTGGCGTTCAGTGCACCGGACTACCTGGTTCAACGATCCGGAGCTGGCCGAGCGGGAGCCCGAGGCGGCACTGGCCTACCAGCAGTCCGTCGCCGCCATCTACACCCTGCGCACGCAGCAGACATTGAACGGGCTTCAGACCATGCCCCGCGCATGGCGGAACACCTTCGACATGAGCGACTGGGCCTTGCGGCTCACGCCCGAGGAAGCCGCCGCCCTGTACCGGGAGTTGACGGAAGTCATCGCGCGCTACCGGCGAGACGCGCCGGAGACCGCGGCACGTGCCCCCGAGGGAGCCGAACGGGTCGCCGTGATCACGCAGATCCTGCCCGAACTGGATGCGCCTGCCTCGTCCTCGCCCCCTTCCGGTCCTCAGGAAGAGGAAGGAAGCCCGACGTCATGACCGACGACGCCTCGGACACGGGCGGCATACCCGGCAAGAGGTCCTTACGGCCGCTGGGCGGTGTGCTGGCGGCCATGGTCGTATCGCTGACCGGCACGCGGATCTCCGTTGTGGCAGTGCCCTGGTTCGTCCTCGTCACCACCGGCAGCGCCACCCAGACCGGACTGGTCGCCTTCTGCGAGATGGCGCCCTACGTGGTGGTCAAGGCGTTCACCGGGCCGCTGGTGGACCGGATCGGCCCGCGGGCCGTTTCCTGGACCACCGACCTGGCCAGCGCGACCGCCGCCGCCGCGGTTCCTCTGCTCCACACCCTGGACCTGCTGTCCTTTCCCCTTCTGCTGGTTCTGGTCGTGCTGATCGGCGCGGCCCGGGGACCCGGCGACCTGGCCAAGGAGGTGATGGTCCCAGAGGCGGCCGAGCGCGGCCGGGTGCCGCTGGAGCGGGCCACCGGCCTGGCCGGTGTGATCGAGCGGCTCGCCTCCACCATCGGCCTGGCGGTCGGCGGATCCCTGGTGGCGGTGCTCGGTCCCCTGACCGGACTCGCCGTCAACGCGGGCTGCTTCGCCCTCGGATCGGTGATCATCAAACTCGCGCTGCCTCGCGGCATGGGGCACGCGGTCGAGGAAGCCCCCTCACCGGCCGAGGGAACGGGACCGGGCTACTGGCGGCGGTTCGGCGAAGGCTTCACCTTCCTGCGCGGTGAGCCGCTGCTGCTCACCGTCATCGTCATGGTCGGCATCACCAACCTGCTGGACGCGGCGATCACCTCGGTGCTCGTACCCGTCTGGGCCAGGGAGTCCGGCAACGGGCCGACCGCAATCGGCCTGATGGGCAGCGTGATGGGGGCCGCAGGGGTCGGCGGGAGCCTGATCGCCGCGGTGGCCGCGCAACGGCTGCGGCGGCGGGTGGTGGTTCTCACCGGGTTCCTGCTGGCCGGGGCACCGAGGTTCATGATCCTCGCCTTCGATGCCCCGTTGGGGGTGGTACTGGCCGTCTTCGCGGTCAGTGGGTTCGGTGCCGGCTTCGTCAACCCAGTGCTGGGGGCAGTCCTCGTCGAGCGGGTCCCGCGCCGGATGCTCGGCCGGGTCAACGCCCTCGGTGACTCGCTGGCCTGGGCCGGCATCCCTCTCGGCGGGCTGCTCGCCGGGGCGGCGGTGACCGCTGTCGGACTCGTGCCGGTGCTGCTCGTCTGCGGCGCCGCGTACTTCCTCACCACGAATCTGGCTGGACTGCGGCCGGAATGGCGCGAGATGGACCGTTCGCGTGGGCGGGGCGTCCTGAAGCGCACTCCAAGGAAGACGCCTCACACCACAGCACCAATGTAGCGATATGACCCTCCCGGAGGGAGGATGTACGACATCGACCTTCGCCTGCGCCTCGATGAACCTCGCGTTCCCTGCCGAGATGTTCTCCGCCCGGAAGTAGCGCTGATCGACCTGGACCAGGCGGGCCCGGGTACGTTCGGGGACGTCCGGCTTGATGACCGGGATCATCCCGATGTGGCACGCCTCGGGTAGCAGCACCGGGCAGAGGCTGGTGGTGAAGTCCTCCATGTGGGAGTCAGCGTCTGCACCGGGGCTCACCGCGGCCCTGTTTCCCTGGCCAAAGGCATGGTGGCACCTCCCCGCCGGAGAGGAGGTGCGGCAGTCCTTCCGGCGGCAGGATTCAACGCGTCACAGGAAGGGAGGCCACGGTGCCGCCCTGGCGGAGAGCTTCGCGCAGGGTGGCGTTCTCCGCTTCGAGTTCGGCGTTCCGCAGGCTCAGCGTCTGGATGTGGTTGGCGTAGCCGGCGATAGTGCCGCGTGCCTCCCGCTGCTCGGCCGCGTGTTGGGAGCGCAGCGTGCGGTCCGCCTTTTTGAGGCGGGCGATGTCCGCCGTCAGGGTGTAGGTCTGCGGTCGAGGCGCGTCCGGTGTCCGGAGCAGTCCGGTGATGATCTTCGCCAGGGGTGAGCGGTAGTAGGTGGCGCGCCAAATAGCCGCTTCCGTGCACAGCGTGGAGACAGTCAGGGCGCCGCTGGTGTGTTCGGGGTTGCCGGTCACGATCCGCTCGAAGGCGTTCACGACAGCCTGGTCGGTGCCCGGCTGTATGGTCTCAGAGGGAGTTGGGGTGGATCACTTCTTTGCGTCTCACAGCAGGGTGCGTCGGTTCTACGAGGCACCGCCGGGAGCCGATCTCGATGCGGTGGCGTACGTACAGCGGCTCGGGGCGGTGAAGGAGGGCACGCCCTTCTTCCTCGCGCTCGGCCCGAATGGAACGCCAAGGTCGCCCGACCCGTCCTCCGCACCCCCGGCGGGGCCGCCCGGGACGAGACGATCACCGAACTCCGCAAACGGCTTCGCGAGGCACGATCCGTGATCACTCAGCTCAACGGCAAACTCGACGCCCTCGCGACGGTGACCGCAAACCTCTGCCATGAGAACCTAGCCCTGAAGAAGCACGACAGCCGCCGAAGACTCGCCGCTCTCCCCTTCTCGGCCCGGGAGTCCTGACTCAGACACCAGCCGCATGGTCGGTTGCCAAGCGGCTTCGGTGAAGTTCGCTGCTGATCCCTTGACACGTGTGTATTGCCGGTTCAGGCCTGGTTGACAGCGGTGGTGATCGCGTCGGTGGTGGTGTGGCTGCAAGACCGGGCGTCGGTGATCAGCGCCCGGGGGCCGCGGCGGGTTGGGCGCGCAGAAGTGCAGCGGCGAGTTGGGTGAGCTGGGTGCGCTCGGTCGAGGTGAGGTGTCCGGCGAGCTCGGTGATGCGGCGGCCGATCTCCGCACTGCCCTCGTCGGCGAGCTGTCGGCCGTACGGGGTGAGGGAGACGAGCACGGACCGGCCGTCACGAGGGGACGGTGAGCGTCTCACCAGGCCGCGTTTCTCGGCGCGGCTGACCAGGCCGGTCATGGAGGACTTGTCCAGGCCGAGGTGGCTGCCGAGTTCGAGCATGCCGGCCTGCCGGTCGCGCAGCACGCCGAGCAGTCGCATCTGGATGACCGACAGGTCGTGCTCGGCGCCGGTGGCGGACAGGATGCGCTGGATCAGGAAGGACAGCTGCACCAGGGCGTCCGCGGTGTTCAAGGGGCGATCGTCGGTACTGCCGGCCGGGGCGGGTTCGGTGGTCATGTGGCCAGTCTAGTTGCGTTGGTACGTGCCACAAACTATCTTCGATTTAGTACGTGCCGCAAACCAGATTCGGATGGCGGCTGTTCCGCCGCGCCGCCGGCCATTGCAGGCGGCGCGGCGCAGGCAACGAGAAATCGGAGACCCCCATGCGCGCAGCAGTCGTTCGCTCCTTCGACGCCCCTCCCTGCTACGGGGAGTTCGAGACGCCCACTCCCTCGGGTGAGCACGAGGTACTCGTCAACGTCCTCGCGGCCGGTCTGCATCCGCGGGTACGCTCCTCCGCCGACGGCAGCCACTACACCTCCGACGGCACTCTGCCGTTGATCCCCGGCATCGACGCGGTCGGCTGCACCGCAGACGGTGAACTGCTCTACTTCGTCGCCCCGGACACCGCGCTGGGCACCATGGCAGAACGGGCCGTCGTCGACCGCCGCCGTGCCATCACCCTGCCGCCCGGAACCGACCCCCTCGCCGTGGCCGCGGCCATGAACCCCGGCATGTCCTCCTGGGTAGCGCTGCGCCGCCGTATCGGCTTCCAGGCCGGCGACTCCATCCTGGTGCTGGGCGCCACCGGCAACGCCGGACAACTCGCCGTCCAGATCGCCAAGCGCCTCGGCGCCTCCCGCGTCGTCGGCGCCGGCCGCAACGCGCAGCGCCTCGACCTGCTCATGGACTTCGGCGCCGACGAGACGGTCAGCCTCGACGGCGACGAGAAGGACGTCGCCGAGCGGCTCGGCAGGGCGGCCGGGGACGTCGACGTTGTCATCGACTACCTGTGGGGCCACCCCACCGAGCGCGCGATACCCGCGCTGCTGACCGCCCGCCCTGACCGCTCCAAGCCGCTGACCTGGATCCACATCGGTTCAGTCGCCGGACAGGAGATCACCCTGTCGTCCCACCTGCTGCGCGCCGGAGCCCTCACCGTCATGGGCAGCGGCCAGGGCTCGGTGACCACAGCCGGCATCCTCGCCGAACTTCCCTCCCTTGTCGCCGAGATCACCGCAGGCGGCCTGGCCGTGGCCCCCGTAGCGATGCCCCTGTCCCAGGTCGAGCAAGCATGGAACACCTCCACCGGTCCCGGGCAGCGCATCGTGTTGACCCCTTGAAACCGACGCCGGACCCATCACACAAGTACCGAATACAAGGAAGAGCCCTCTCCCCATGGCAAGCCATACAGGCGGAACGCCCCGCACGTGGCGGGAGCACCGTCAGGTCCGCGCCGCGGCCCAGCTGCGGCGCTCCGCCGCGCAGAACGAGCTGAACCATCTCCAACGGCAACTCGGCCGCGACCTGCGCATCCTCCGCAGGCACGGCGAGACCACCGCCATCGTCACCCGCTCAAGACTGGCCGAGATCGGGCTCCGCGGCCTCATACGCCTGGCAGCCCGGACCCCCGCCGACCGTTAAGCGGTTTCGGTGCTGTCTGCGTCGGTTCGGGTATGGGTTTCGGCAGGGGGTGTGTACCGTGCCGAAGATCTTAACGGTTGAGCTGACGCAAGGTCAGGAAAGCGATGTTCGGGAGCGGTTGCGCAAGCGTGACCTGGCACCGCACACGCGACTGCGGCTGGAGTGCATCCGGCTGATGGCCCGTGGCATGACCGTGCCGGAGGTCGCGGATGTGCTGGAATGCAACGACGTCACCGTGCGCGCCGCCGTGCACCGCTTCGCCAGGGGTGGTTTCGAGGCACTGGAGGACGCCCCGCGCACCGGACGGCCGCCGTCGCTCAGCCGCGCCGACCGTGACGCGCTGGCCGGGCTGCTGGCGGAGTCCGCGAACCAGGGACGGACGTGGACGGCTGCGGCACTGTGCGAGTGGCTGCACGCCGAACGCGGCGCGGAGATCTCGCCGGCCTGGCTGACCGAGGTGCTGCGCCAGGAAGGCTTCCGCTGGAAACGCACCCGGGACACCCGGCGGCACAAGGCCGACCCCGTCCTCCAGCAGGCCGCCAGGGCCCAGCTGGAGGACTTGCGGCCTTACGGCAGGGCGCTGACGCCGGGGTGAGCGACCTGTACTTCCTGGACGAGGCCGGCTTCGCACCGACCATGCCCACCGGTTACACCTGGGTGCGCATTGGCGAGCGGGCGGTGGTGCCGCGCGAGGACAAGAAGCGCCGTCGCGTCAACGTACTCGGCGCGTTATCCACCGGGCCCCACGCGGACCTGGTATGGGAGACCACCTGCGGCACTGTGGACGCCGGGATGCTGCTGGAGTTCGTCTGCGCCCGCCTGGCCGGCCTGCCGGGCGGGGCCGCCGCCCTGGCCGCCCCGCCTCCGGGCTGGCAACGCCAACGGCCATGCACGATCGTCCTGGACAACGCCTCCGCCCACGTGGCCCGCCTTCAAAGGCCGCCGCCAGGAGCTGGCCGCGATCGGTGTCGACCTGTTCTACCTCCCACCACGCAGCCCCGAACTCAACGACATCGAACGCATCTGGCGCTCGGCGAAGTACGAGGACGACCCGGTCCGCAGCCACACCACCGACGCGGTCACCACCGCGGTCGACCACTCCCTGACCCGGCAACGCACACGCATCAAAGGATCAGCAGCGAACTTCACCAAAGCCGCTCAGGGCCTGTCTCCTCGATCAAGAGAGCCTGAGTTGTGGCTGACCGACTTCTAGGCTACTTTCGATACGCAACCGTAGCGTATCGAAAGTAGGGAATGGGCGTGGCAAGCGCATCGAGCAGCTCGGGAAGTGGTGGCACGGTGGGGCCGCCCGCCATGGGGCGGCCGCGTGACACCAGCCGTGGCCTGGCCATTCTTGATGCGACGCTGGCGCTGCTGACCGAGGTGGGCTACGAGCAGCTGTCCATGGAAGCGGTCGCGAGCCGTTCCGGGGCGGCGAAGACGACGATCTACCGGCGCTACCGCGACAAGGCCGCGCTGGTCGCGGCCGCGGTCGAGCACCGCTCGCACGCCACGCCTCCCGAGCCTGCCGCAGGTGATTTGCGAGGAGACCTCCTCGCTCTCGTCACCTGGCTGGCTCGGCAGGTCGCCGAGCAGGAGATCGGCCTGCTGGGCGCACTGTTCGCCGGGATGCGCAGCGACGCGCGCCTCGCGGAGGAGATGCGCCGCATTCTGCGCCGGGACGAGGCGGCGATGACACATGAGCCGCTGCGCAAGGCGATCCGGCATGGAGAACAGCTGACGCCCCGGGCCGCCGAACTGTTCGCCGAGGTCGTTCCGGCCGTGATCGTCCACCGCATCGTGATCGCGGGCGAGCCGTGCGACGAGCCATTCATCGAGCATCTCGTCGACGACATCCTCCTGCCGCTCCTGCGCAGCCATTGACACCACCCGGCCTGCGCCCAGTGCACCGGGGAAATGAAAGGAATACCCTCATGATCGTCGTCACCGGAGCGACCGGAGCCTTGAACGGTGCCACCGTCGAGCACCTCCTCAAGCGCATGCCCGCCGAGCAGATCGGCGTCAGTGTCCGCGATGTCGCCAAGGCGCAGCATTTCGCCGACCGCGGGGTGCGGGTCCGTCAGGGTTCCTATGAGGACCCGGCTGCGCTGGAGCACTCCTTCGAGGGCGCCGAGCAGGTCCTGCTCGTGTCCTCCAACGACCCGCACGCCGATGCCGTCGCGCTGCACCGCGTCGGCATCGAGGCGGCCGTTGCAGCCGGAGCCGGGCGCATCCTCTACACCAGCCACCAGGGCGCCGGCGCCGACAGCCCTTTCCACCCGGCGCGCGACCACGCCGCCACCGAGCAGCTTCTGGCCGACTCGGGCGTCGCCTGGACCGCGCTGCGCAACGGCTTCTATGCCCACAGCCTTGCCTGGCTGCTGGGCCCTTGGCAGCAGACCGGCACCATCGTTGCCCCGGTTGACGGTCCGGTCTCCTGGACCGACCGCGCGGATGCCGCCGAAGCGGCAGCGGTCATCCTGGCCGGTGAGCGAGGCTTTGACGGCCCGGTCACGCTCACCGCCGGCCAGGCCGTGACGTTCGACGACGTCGCCGCGATGGCATCGGCGGCCATTGGTCGTGAGGCCACGCGCGTCACGCTGGACGACGAGGCATGGATCGCGGACAAGGTCGCCGCCGGTACTCCGGAGGCGATGGCGCGGATGACGCTCACCACCTTCCAGGCCGCCCGGCAGGGCCGCTTCGCGGGAGTCGATCCGTTGCTCGCCGAACTGCTGGGTCGCGAGCCCCGCAGTGTCGCCGAGCAGCTCGCGGACGCGCACGCCGCCTGAAGGAGAGGCCACCGTCGTGCTCAGCAGGGGGGATCTCACCGATGACGAGTGGCAGTGCTGGAGCCTCTGCTGCCCAGGAGCAACAACCGCTGCGGCCGCTGGCGGGACCATCGACAGGTGATCAACGGAATCATTCACCGGTTGAGCAGCGAATGTCAGTGGCGTGAGCTGCCCGCTCGTTTCGGCCCGTGGCAGACCATCCACAAGCGTCACAGCCTGTGGTCAGCCGACGGCACCTGGGAGCGGCTGTTACAGCACGCGCAGGCGAGATCGCCGACAAAGCCGGTGGCATCGACTGGAACATCAACGTCGACTCCACCTCCATCCGAGCCCACCAGCACGCCGCCGGGGCCCCGAACAGTCCGCCACCAGCACCTCCGAGTACCTCAAAAGGGGCCCTGCAAAGATCAGTTCACATGCGCGCGCACATGCGCCCGTGCTTGGCGGAGACGGCGCAGCAGAAGAGGCCCTCGGCCGTTCCCGGGGCGGCCTGACCACGAAGATCCATCTGAGTGCGGACGGCAGATGCCGTCCCCTTTCCCTGGTCCTCACGCCCGGACAACGTGCGGACTGCACCCAGTTCGAGCTCGTCATGGACAAGATCCGCGTCCCCCGACTCGGCGCGGGCCGGCCACGGCGACTGCCGGACAGTGTCGGCGCCGACAAGGCATACAGCAACAGCCTGATCCCTGCCTATCTGCGACGACGCGGTATACCGCACGTGATCCCGGAGAAGCGCGATTCCAAAACCGCACGCAGGCGCCGAGGGTCGGACGGCGGCCGACCTCCCGGCTTTGACAAGAATCGGTACAAAGCCAGGAACACGGTCGAGCGGGCGATCAGCAAGCTCAAGCAGTTTCGAGCCGTTGCCACCCGCTATGACAAGCGCGCCTACGTCTACTCGGCACCGTCACGGCTGCCGCGCTCCTTGTCTGGCTCCGATCGTGATCGAGGAGACAGGCCCTAGTCGTAAATGGTCAAGCTGGATGGGACTGGTGTCATGACAGTAGCTGAACGCCTCTTTGACGCCCGGCTCAGGTAGTTGACCGACGGCGTCAGTGTCCCATCGTGGCCTGCTGGTCCTCGCGGGCCCACTCAACTCCTACTGATCCTCCCGTTCAACAGGAGGCGGTGTACGGCACGTTGCGCACGTAGGTCCGCCATTCGGACAGTGACAGGCCGGAGCCGGTGCGCCGACAGACCTCAAATGCCACCCGGTCGGGAGCGATCTCGTAGCGTTCCAGGGGTACATGTCGGCTGGAGACGTACAAGGTTCGGTCGTCTTTGCGGAATGCCAGCGCCATGACGGGGCCTCCTGAGCTGTAGAGAGCCGCGCCGATCGCCAGTCCAGTCGTGACGTCCCACAGCTGAACGCGGCCGTCATCCGTTCCCACGGCCAGAGTCCTGCCGTCATGGGAGAAGGCCATCGCCGAGACCCCCTCGGAGTCGTCGCCGTCCGACGCGACAGCGGAGCAGATGGGCAACTCACCCAGACGCCGCCAGGTACGGCGGTCCCAGAGCGTGACCCAGCCGGAATCGTCACCGGCTGCCAACCGCTCGCCGTCGTGGCTGAGTGCCACCGCTGTGGGTTCTCCTTGAGTAAGGCTGCGATGCGTGGCCTTGCCCGATGCGAGGTCGATGACTTTCCCGTCCGGGGTCACCAGCAGCCGACCGTCATCGTGCGTGGCTAGGGATCCCCGTAGACGTGTGGCCATCGGCCCGTTCTGACATGACGGCGTATGTCCCATCTCTCGATCCGATCACTGGACAGCGACAGCAGCGCGGTCCGCCTGTCACCCAATGCAAGCGCGTCGATGTCCGCCACTGCGCCGGGCGGTGCCGGGACGCGGAGAGGGGTCCGCGCTGCGGGATGGCGGATGTCGACGACATGCAGAGTCAGTTCGTCGTCGTCTTCCTCCCAAGCGCCGGAGAAGTAGACGAGGGCCCGGCCGTCGGGAGAGAACGCCGTCCTGTCCGTGCAGCCCGGCTCCTCTTGGTCTTCAAGGGGGCAAGCCGCCGTGGGCAGATGATCGGCGAGCACCCTGTCGTGTAACACGTCAATCAGCCGCAGGCGATGCCGGCCGCCGACTGCCGTGCCACGGCAAGCAGCCCCCCGTCCGGGCTGAAGGCGGCGCTCGTCGTCACGTCCTCTCGGTAGCTCGGCCGCAGGGCGTGGCCGAGCGAAAGCGACCACACTGTGGTGCTCGCGCCACTCGACACGTACCGGATCAGACCGTCGCGCCGGTCGAGCTGCAGTTCCGTGGAGACCTGAGCCGTCACAGCGGCCCGGAACAAGGGCGTCTGCGGTGCGTCGAGCCTCCACAGGGCCATCTCCCTGTTGTCGGAGGCGATGGTCAGCCGACCGTCCGACGTGTTCGCCGCCGCCTTAAGACCGCGGTGTTCGATGCGGGTGCGTGCCTTTCCCGAAGGCACGTCCCAGATGCGGATGCCACTGTCGGTGGCGATCGCCAGTTCGTCGCCGCCTGGAACGAAACGGATGCCCGCGGATGGGCACTGATCGCTGTGCAGCGCCGTCCATGGGCCCGGCGACCGACGGTGCGTCTCGACGTTCCAGACCTCGATTCTGTTGTCGGAGCAGAGTGCGAGGAATCGGTCGTCGGCACTGACGTCCGCGTCGCCAGGGAGCATGGCGGCCTGGGCGACGGCTTCGTCGCTGCCGCCGGCGGGGTCGTTCAGCCCTCCTGCGCCGGGCGCCTTGCCGGCCTGGAACAGCAACTTATGGCGGCGTACGTCCCACAGTCGCGCCACGGAGGCAGTCCCGATTCCGGTGGCGGACAGCAGCAGGGTGCGCCCGCTGGGGCCGAAGGAGGGCGATGCCACTTCGACGTCCGGCAGCCGCCCGGTGCGCCGGCCCGTGCGCACGTCGTACAGGTTCACGTACCGACCGGTGGCAGCCGCCAGGGTCCGTCCGTCCGGTGAACGAGCGCTCCTCATGGGGGTCAGCCCGTCAGCCACTGGGATGGGGAAGGAAGAGAGCCGGTGATGTGCGCGCACGTCCCATCGCGTGACTTGGCCGCTCCGGACGGACACGGCGAAGCGTCCGCCATCAGTGAGGTAGGTCGCGTCGGTGTCGGAAGACCCCGGTATCCGGAAGGCGTCCTCGTTTCCCTGGGCCATGGATGCCAACAGTGCCGAACGAGTCTCCGGCAGGTTGGCTATTTTCCACGCCGCGAGGCTGAGCCGCATCGCGATGGCGGGCTCGGACGAACGCAGGCTTTCCGCGACGGCCGCGACCCGGCGGGCTTCATCCTGGACGCGTCGGCGCTGACTGGCTCGGTTCTGCTGCCACGCAACCAGGCTGGCCATCAGCGCCAGGACGACCAAGCACGACAGGGTCACAACGAACGTACGCAGCCGCCTGGTGGAACGTGCTGCCGACTGCTTCTCCTGGTCGCGAGCCGCGAAACCGGCGGACAGGAATGACTGTTCCAGTGGGGTGAGGTGAGCGCGCCGCTCCGGTGCTGCGAACGCCTCCAGGGCGATGGCCAGCCGAGTACCTCGGTAGAGGGCGCCCGGGTCGCGGTCGAGGTCCTGCCAGGCTCGCGCGGCCTCGGTCAGCTGGCGGTGGGTTCGTATGCGGTCGCGTTCGGCGTCGATCCATCCGCTCAGCCTGGGCCACGCGCTGATCAGAGTCTCGTGGGCGAGGTCCACCGTGTCGTCGTCCAGGATGATCAGCCTGGCGTGCGCCCATCGTTCCAGGACCACATCGGCATCGGCTTGTGCGCTGTTCGGGGCGACAGCGGCTTGCGCGGGACGCGGGAGATGAGGCGCTCGAGCCGGCCGCCAAAGCCGCAGCGCGGCACGGGCATCCCCCGCGCCGCCACCGGCCACCGGCCATGACGTCGTCGCCAGAACGTAGTCGCCGAGTGCGGATCAGCGCCTGGCCGCGGGTCCCGGGCGGGCGCGACAGTCAGGACGCTTCTACTGCTCCCGCTGCTCGGTTCGGTTCAGACCGCGGGCGATCTCCTGGAGGATCTCCTGTTCGGACTTTCCGGTCATGTGGGCCATTTGGTTCAGCAGCAACGCGCACAGTGCCGTAGCGCCGTCCGCGACCTGATCGAGATTGCCGTCGGAGTCGCGGCGTTCCCTCATGTACGTCGCCATGAGGGCGTTGCCGGAAATGTATGCGGTCATGGCCTCGATGCCGAGGCGTACGCGGTCGTAGTCGCTGTCTGGCATCAGGCCACCGTTCCATGGATGCACTGGTCGGCGCCACTTTCATCTCTCCAGTGCCCCTGGTACAGCCCAGGGCGCGGGAAGTAGGTGCCGGAAAGCCGACGGTGCTCGCGTACATGACAGCACTCCGCGCGCCCTGCCTCCGGTGCCGTGACGTCACACTGAACCCACCACGAACGCTTTGTTGGTACGTCCTGACAAACCTGTTGACATCCTCGCAAGGCGGCCCCCATAGTCTCTGCAACTAGAGCGCGCTACTAAAGCGCTCCAGTGGACAGGCAGGCGGTCCGCACCTATGAGTTCCGCGGAAACGCGCCGTCACGTCCTCAGGCACGGCAGCACGTCCAGACCCGTCCCGCGACGCGTGGCCCGCTCGGCGGTCGCGCACCGGTCACTGACGTCAGCGGCGCTCCCGCCCCCCCACCGACTCCAACCCGACCAGCACAGCGAGGTGCAAGGGACATGCAAAGACACCACCGAGCCGCCATCCTCACCGCCACCGTCCTCGCCGGCACCCTGCTCGCCGCCGGCTGTTCCAGCGGCTCGGGCGGCAAGAAGTCCGAGGAAGAGGGTGGGAGCGTCTCGGCGGGCAAGGCCGGCACCCCGCGTATGACGGTGGCCATGGTCACCCACGCGGCCCCCGGTGACACCTTCTGGGACCTGGTCCGCAAGGGCGCCCAGGCCGCGGCCTTCAAGGACAACATCAAGCTCGTCTACTCCAGCGACCCCAGCGCCGGCAGCCAGGCCGGCCTGGTGCAGAACGCGATCGACCAGAAGGTCGACGGCATCGCGCTCACCGCCGCCAAGCCGGACGCCATGAAGGACGTCGTGGCCAGGGCCAAGGCGGCCGGTATCCCGGTCGTCGGCTTCAACTCCGGCGTGGACGACTGGAAGAGGCTCGGCATGCTCGAGTACTTCGGTCAGGACGAGAACGTCGCCGGACAGGCCTTCGGCCGGCGCCTCAGTCAACTCGGCGCCAAGCACGCCGTCTGCGTCATCCAGGAACAGGGCCAGGTCGCCCTGGAGGCCCGATGCGCCGGGGTGAAGAAGGGTTTCAACGGCAAGACGGACATCCTCTATGTCAACGGCACGGACATGCCGTCCGTGAAGTCGACGATCACCGCCAAGCTCAGCCAGGACAGAACCGTCGACCAGGTGGTCACGCTCGGCGCCCCGGTCGCGCTGACCGCCCTGCAGTCGTTGTCCGACGCGGGCACCAAGGCCGGGCTCGCCACTTTCGACCTCAACAAAGACCTGGTCAAAGCCGTCCAGGATGGCCGGATCGAGTTCGCCGTCGACCAGCAGCCCTACCTCCAGGGCTACCTCGCGGTCGACTCCCTGTGGCTCTACAGGACCAACGGCAACTTCAGCGGCGGCGACACCGCGCCGGTACTGACCGGCCCGGCCTTCATCACCAAGGACAACGCCGACAGCGTCGCCGAGTTCGCCGCGAAGGGCACCCGGTGATGAGTGCGACCCCGTATGCCGAGCCGACCGTGGTCACCCCGCCGGTTCCCGGGCCCGGCAAGACCGGCGGCCGGACCTCGCAACGCCCTCTGGCCGCCCCGGTCGGGAGGCCTCAGGCCGACGTCTCCGGTGCCGTATCGCTGGTGCCGCGCACCACCAGCTTCGGGTCCAGGACCGCCTCCCGGGGCTCCGACTCCGGGTTCTCGAGTCGCTCGACGGCGAATCGCACCGCATGCTCCGCCATGAGCACGGCGTCCTGGCGGACGGTGGTCAGGCCGATGGGCATCAGATGGGAGAGGTGGCTGTCGTCGTAGCCGACTACGGACAGGTCGCGCGGGACCTCGACGCCGGCCCGCGTCAGGGACATCAACAGGCCCATGGCGCTGCGGTCGTTGCCCGCAAGGACCGCCGTCGGCAGCGGCTGCCCCTGGTCGTGTTCCGCCAGGAGCAGCCGGCCCGTCTCGATGCCCGAGTGCTCCGTGTGGTCTCCCGGGATCACCCGCACCTCTGACTCCAGCCCCCGGCGACGCATCGCCGCCCGGTAGGCCCGGCGCCGCTCTGCCGACCCGGGGCCACGGCCGCCGTCAAGGTGCACGATCCGCCGGTGCCCCAGTTCGAAGAGGTGTTCCATGGCCTGCCGTACGCCCTTGCCCTCGGCGCTGTGCACGAAGTCCACCCGGGCACCGGGAACGCGGCGACTGACCGAGACGGCGACCGTACGCCGCCCGAGCTCGTCGAGATACGCGGCCTCGGCGTCCGAGCCCAGCAGGATGAGTGCCTCGCAGCGGTGGCTGAGCAGGGCCTCGACCGCCTTGGCCTCGCTGCGGCCCTCGGTGGCGGCGGAGAGCAGGACGTCGTAGCCGAGGCGTTCGGCCTCGGGGTAGATGCCCGCGATGAGGTCTGTGTGGAAGGCCTGGTGGACGGTGAACATCACGCCGAGGGTGCGGCTGCGACCGCGGGCGAGCAGCCGGGCCGCGCTGTCGGGGTGGTAGCCGATCTCGTCGGCGACCCGCAGCACCCGCTCCCGGGTCTCTTCGCTCGCGCCTGGCTGACCGCGGAAGATGATCGAGACGAGCGCCCGGGACACGCCCGCCCTTGCGGCGACGTCCGCCATCGTGGGCCGCTGCTTTCCTGACGCATCCACCCGTGAACCCACCCTCCGACGCGGTCCACCCTACGGGCAGTTCCGAAAACTCCCCGCACCCATGTATTGACATGACATTTGGACAGGAGTCATCGTACACAAACTAGAGCGCTCTAGTAGAGCGCGCCAACGGATCTTGTGGCAGATCCCGGTCTCCCACATGAAGCGGAGGTTTCCGGTCTCAGGTCACGGCCGGCTTCGACTTCCCCATCTCCAGCTGACCCCCAAGCGCCCTGTCCCCTCACCCCGAAGGACCGACCATGGCAACGCCATCCCCGCTCCGTACCGTCGCGGGCAATCTGTGCCTCGGCTCCGCCCCTGACTCCTGGGGGCGTGTGGTTCTGTCACCTCCGGCCGGCCCGCCCGAACCGGCCGACGTGGTGGCCGAACTCGCGGAGCGGGCCGCCGAGTTGTTCGTGATCGTCGATCAGGATCTGTACCCGTGCGCGCCCGAGGTACCGCTGCCCATCGCGGTCAGCACGCGTGAGCACCTGGCCGGCCGGGGACTGGCAGGAACACGACGCCCGCACCACGACCGTTAGGAGGCGGCCATGGACGTCAGGAACGACGCGCCCCAGGCAGGCACCGCAACGCCCACCCTCATCGACGACTCACCGCCGCGCGTACGCCGTCGGCTGCGGCTGATCACCGTCATCGCCACCTTCGGCGGACTCCTGTTCGGCTACGACACCGGCGTCATCAACGGCGCCCTGCCCTACATGACCGACGACCTGGGCCTGACCCCGGTCACCGAGGGCATGGTCACCAGCTCCCTGCTGCTCGGCGCCGCGCTGGGCGCGGTGACCGGCGGCAGGTTGTCGGACGCGCGCGGACGCCGCCGCACGATCCTCACCCTCGCCGTGGTGTTCTTCGTCGGCGCCCTCGGCTGCACGCTGGCCCCCAACACCGCGGTCATGATCGTGGCGCGGTTCGTGCTGGGCCTCGCGGTCGGCGGCGCGTCGGTGACCGTACCGGTCTACCTCGCGGAGGTCTCGCCCGCCGAACGGCGCGGCGCGCTCGTCACCCGTAACGAACTCATGATCGTCAGCGGTCAGTTGCTCGCCTTCACCAGCAACGCGATCATCGCCCGGGTCGGCGGCGAGTCCGGCGGTGTGTGGCGCTACATGCTCGTGCTCGCCACCCTCCCGGCCGTCGTGCTGTGGTTCGGCATGCTGGTGATGCCCGAGAGTCCGCGCTGGCTGGCCTCGAAGACCCGCTTCGGCGAGGCCCTCGACGTACTCAAACAGGTGCGGTCCCGGCAGCGGGCCGAGGCCGAGCTCGCCGAGGTGTCCGCGCTCGCCGTCAAGGAGGAGCGGGAGAAGCTCGGCGGCTGGCAGGACATGAAGGCCACCCCGTGGCTGCGCAAACTGATGCTCGTCGGTTTCGGCATCGCGATCGTGCAGCAGATCACCGGCGTCAACACGATCATGTACTACGGCACCCAGATCCTCACCGACGCCGGATTCGCCTCGGACAGCGCCCTGACCGCGAACATCGCCAACGGTGTCATCTCTGTCCTGGCCACCGTCGTCGGCATCTGGCTGCTCGGCCGCGTCAACCGCCGACCGATGCTGATGACCGGTCAGGTGGGTACGACCGCCGCCCTGTTGCTGATCGGCGTCTTCTCCCTGGTGCTGCCGTCCGGCGACGCGCGGGCGTACGCGGTACTCGCCATGACCGTCACCTTCCTCGCCTTCCAGCAGGGCGCCATCTCGCCGGTGACCTGGCTGATGCTCTCGGAGATCTTCCCCATGCGGATGCGCGGCTTCGGGATGGGTGTCGCGGCGGTGGTGCTGTGGCTGACCAACTTCGCGATCGGTCTGGTCTTCCCGTCCCTGGTGTCCGGGATCGGGATCTCCAACACCTTCTTCCTCTTCGTGGTGGCGGGCGTCGTGTCCCTCGCCTTCGTCAAGCGCTACGTCCCGGAGACCAAGGGACGCACGCTGGAAATCCTCGAAGCCGAACTCCGCGCCCGCTTCGCCTGAGCCCCCCCTCCCCGTGCCGACGACGGTCCGGGGCCGCTGAAAGGACCACCACCCATGACTGTGCGTGTAGGCGTCATCGGCGCCGGCTGGATCGGCACGGAGCACATCCGGCGCCTCACCGACACCGTCACAGGCGCCCGCGTCACCGCGGTCACCGACATCGACGCCGTCCGCGCCGAGGAGGCAGCGGCGCCGGTCGGCGCCCGAGTGCTGCCCGACGGCGTGACCCTGATCGAGGCGGACGACGTCGACGCCGTCCTCGTGACGTCCTGGGGCCCGACCCACGCCGAGCACGTGCTGAACGCGGTGGCCGCCGGGAAACCGGTCTTCTGCGAGAAGCCCCTGGCCACGGCCGCCGAGGACTGCCTGAAGATCATCGAGGCCGAGACGGCACACGGTCGCCGCCTCGTGCAGGTCGGCTTCATGCGCCGCTACGACGCCGGATACCGGCAGCTGAAACAGGTCATCGACTCCGGACGCATCGGTGAGCCGCTGATCGTGCACTGCGCCCATCGCAACCCGACCGCGCCCAAGGCGTACACCTCCGCCATGGCCGCCCTGGACACTGCGGTGCACGAGGTGGACGTGCTGCGCTGGCTGCTCGACGACGAGATCGTGTCCACCCAGGTGGTCACGCCCCGAGCCACGAGCAAGCGGTTCGCGCACCTCAAGGACCCGCAGATCATGCTCTTCGAGACCGCCAAGGGCGTCCGCATCGATCTGGAGGTCTTCGTCAACTGCCAGTACGGCTACGACATCCAGTGCGAAGCGGTCGGCGAGGAAGGGCTGGCCCGGCTGCCCGACCCGGCCGCGGTCGGCGTGCGCAGCGCCGGAGGGCACAGCACGGAGGTACTCACCGACTGGATGGGCCGCTTCGCGGACGCCTTCGACAGCGAGTTCCGCGAGTGGATCGCGGGCCTCGCCGCCGGCACCGAGCCCAGCGGCCCCTCCGCGTGGGACGGCTACGCCGCCACCGTCATCACCAGCGCGACCGTCGAGGCCCTGGAATCAGGCCGCGTCGTCGCCACCGACCTCAAACCCCGTCCCGCCTTCTACGGAGGTGCCGCGTGAAGATCGCCCTCGACCCGTACATGTTCCGTGCCCTGCCGATCGACGACATGGTGCGCACCGTCGCCGAACTCGGTTACGACTACATCGAGTTGTCCCCGCGCGACGACTTCATGCCGTTCTTCCTCCACCCGCGGGCGGACGACGCGCGCATCGCGGCACTGAAGAAGTCGCTGCGCACGCACGGCGTGCGGCTGTCCTCCGTGCTGCCCCTCTACAAGTGGTCGTCCCCGGACGAGACCGAGCGGCAGACCGCCGTCCGCTACTGGAAACGCATGATCGAGATCACGGCCGACCTCGAATGCCCGCTGATGAACTCGGAGTTCAACGGACGCCCCGAGCGCGCCGCCGAGAGCGAAGCCGCGTTCTGGCGCTCCCTGGAGGAGCTCCTCCCGCTCTTCGAACGCGAGGGCATCGCCCTCGACCTGGAAGCTCACCCGGACGACTTCTGCGAGGAGAACACCCCGGCGGTCGATCTCGTCCGCGCCGTCAACAAGCCCTGGGTGAACTACCTCTACTGCGCCCCGCACTCCTTCCACCTCTCCGGGGCCTGCGAGGTCGGCGCGGACATCGCGGCGATGATGCGCTACGCGGGCGACAAGCTCCACCACGTGCACATCGCCGACTCCTTCGACCACAAGGGTTCCTCCGGCCTGCGCTACATCCTCAACCCGCCCGGCACCCCTGCCCGAATCCATCAGCACCTCGACATCGGCCAGGGCGAGGTCGACTGGGACGCCTTCTTCGGCACCCTTCGCGAACTGAACTTCGACGGCGTCGCCACCGCCTGCGTCTTCGCCTGGGAGGAACGGGCCCGCGAGTCCTCGGCATTCATGCTGGACCGCATCACCAAGGAGCTCGCCATGTGAACGGCCGGTTCCGGAGGAACCGAAAAAGGCGCCTGCGCAGGGGTCACCGAGCCTCTCGACGTGACCAGGCAGGCTGGTCGCGCCATCCGAGCGGGGGCGCGGCCCTGCCCGGCGTCGGCGGATGTCTCAGAACGTCGCCCGGATGATCCCCACGGTGCGCGCCAGGTGCGGCTCGCGGCGTTCGGCGCGGTGGGCGACGGCCAGCTCCACGCGTGCGTCGGCCCCGGCCAGCGGTAGGTAGGCGACGCCGTCGAGCGCCAGCGCGGTCACGGGCTCGGGCACGACGGCGACACCCAGGCCGCCGGCCACGAGCGTGATCAGCGTCGAGGTCTCGCCGACCTCGTGGCGGATGTGCGGCTCGACACCGGCGTCGCGCAGCAGGCCCAGCACGACGTCGTACATCACCGACCGGCGGTCGGCGGAGTGCACGATCAGGTCGGCACCGGCCAGGTCCGCCGCCCGCAACCGTTTCCGGCGGGCGAGGGGGTGGTCGACCGGTACGGCGACGACGAGCCGGTCCCGGCGCAGGGTGTGCACGGTGAGGGAGGGGTCGGCCGCCACCGGGCGCAGCAGCGCGACGTCGATCGCGCCGGTGCGCAGCGCCTCGACCTGGTCGGGCGCGAGCATCTCGCCGCGGAAGGAGAAGTCGACGCCGGGAAGCTCCTCCGTGAGCCGCCGCGAGAGCGCGGGCAGGAGGCTGTACGTCGCCGAGCCCACGCACCCGATCGCGAGGTGGCCCACCGCGCCGGCGGCGACGAGCCGTGCGTGGTGGGCGGCCTCGTCGACGTCGGCGAGGATCGCACGCGCCCGCTCGAGGTAGGCCCGGCCGGCTTCGCTGAGATCGACGCGGCGTGTGGTGCGGTGGAGCAGTTCGACGCCGAGTTCGGCCTCGAGCTGGCGGATCTGCGTGGAGAGCGGCGGCTGGGCCATGTGGAGCCGCTCGGCCGCGCGACCGAAGTGGCGCTCCTCGGCGACTGCCACGAAGTACCGCAGGTGGCGCAGATCCATATGTTGTCCGTATCAATCGTCTCGGATATGCGTACTTCAGAATATCGCGGTCCGGCACTAGCGTCGCTGCCATGAGTGCTTTCATGTTCGCCGCGACGCGGACGCCGTTCGGCCGCTTCAACGGCGCGCTGGCCGGCGTCCGCCCCGACGACCTCGCCGCCGCCGCGATCACCTCGACGCTCGCCCGGGTGCCGGGCCTCGACCCCGCCGCGATCGACGACGTGGTGTGGGGCAACGCCAACGGCGCCGGCGAGGAGAACCGCAACGTCGGCCGCATGGCGGCGCTGCTCGCCGGGCTTCCGGTGAGCGTGCCCGGCACCACGGTCAACCGGCTGTGCGGTTCGAGCCTCGACGCGGCGATGGCGGCCAGCCGGACGATCGAGTCCGGCGACGCCGAGGTGGTGCTGACCGGCGGCGTGGAGTCGATGACACGTGCACCGTGGGTGCTGCCGAAGTCGGCGAAACCGTTCCCGGCCGGCGACGTCACCGCGGTCTCCACCACGCTCGGCTGGCGGCTGGTCAACCCGCGGATGCCGAAGGAGTGGACCGTCAGCCTCGGCGAGGCCAACGAGCAGCTCGGGGCGCGCTACGGGATCTCCCGCGAGCGGCAGGACGAGTTCGCCGCCCGCTCCCACCAACTCGCCCACGCTGCCTGGGAGTCGGGCTTCTACGACGACCTCGTGGTGCCGGTCGACGGCGTCGACCTGGCCCGCGACGAGGGCATCCGGGCCGGATCCACGCCGGAGGTACTGGCGGGGCTCAAGCCGGTCTTCCGTACCCCGGAGCAGGGCGGCACCATCACCGCGGGCAACGCCAGCCCGCTCAACGACGGTGCCTCCGCGGTGCTGCTGGGCAGCGAGAGGGCCGCGGCCAGTATCGGGGCCGACCCGATCGCCCGCATCGCCGGCCGCGGCGTGATGGCGCTGGAGCCGCAGGCATTCGGTTATGCCCCGGTCGAGGCCGCGAACCGTGCGGTGGCCCGGGCCGGGATCCGCTGGGACCAGGTGGGCGCGGTCGAACTCAACGAGGCCTTCGCCGTGCAGTCGCTCGCCTGCCTCGACGCGTGGAAGGTCGACCCCGCCATCGTCAACCAGAAGGGCGGCGCCATCGCGATCGGGCACCCGCTGGGCGCCTCGGGCGGCCGCGTCCTCGCCACGCTGGCCAAGGTGCTGCGGGAGACGAAGCAGCGCTACGGCGTCGCGGCGATCTGCATCGGAGTCGGTCAGGGCCTGGCCGTCGTACTGGAGAACTGCGACGTCACGGGGGTGGCCCGGTGAGCCGGGCGGAGGTCGTCGAGAGCACCGATGCGGCGGTCGCCGGCATCGAGGACGGGTCCACGATCCTCGTCGGCGGTTTCGGCCTGGCCGGGATGCCGTTCGATCTGATCGACGCGCTCATCCGCCAGGGCGCGAAGGACCTCACGATCGTCTCCAACAACGCCGGCAACGGCGATGTCGGACTGGCCGCGCTGCTGGCCGCCGGCCGGGTGCGCAAGGTGCTCTGCTCCTTCCCGCGCCAGGCCGACTCGTGGGTCTTCGACGCCCTTTACCGCGAAGGGAAGATCGAGCTCGAGGTGGTGCCGCAGGGCAACCTCGCCGAGCGGATGCGCGCGGCCGGTGCCGGCATCGGCGCGTTCTACTGCCCGACCGCGGTCGGCACGCCGCTGGCCGAGGGCAAGGAGGAGCGGGAGATCGACGGCCGGAAGTACCTGCTGGAGTACCCCATCAAGGGCGACTACGCACTGATCGGCGCGCACGTCGCGGACGCGATGGGCAACCTCGTCTACCGCAAGACCGCCCGCAACTTCGGACCGGTCATGGCCACGGCCGCGACGACGACCGTCGTCCAGGTCGACGAGGTCGTCGAGCCCGGGAAGCTCGACCCCGAGGCCATCGTCACCCCGTCCATCTACGTCGACCGGGTCGTCCAGGTGCAGGCCCGTCACTACACCGTGCAGGGGGCGCGATGACCATGACCTCGAGCGACCAGGCGCACGCCGGCCGCCGGCTCTCGATGGACGAGTTGGCCGCCGTCATCGCACGCGACATCCCGGCCGGTTCCTTCGTCAACCTCGGTATCGGGCAGCCCACCAAGATCGCAGACCACCTGCCGGCCGGCTCCGGAGTGGTGCTGCACACCGAGAACGGCATGCTCAACATGGGTCCGAAGGCCGAGGGCGACGCGGTCGACCCCGACCTGACCAACGCGGGCAAGGTCCCGGTGACCGAGCTGCCGGGGGCGGCGTACTTCCACCACGCCGACTCCTTCGCGATGATGCGCGGCGGGCACCTCGATGTCTGCGTCCTCGGGGCCTACCAGGTCGCCTTCGACGGCGATCTCGCCAACTGGACCACCGGCAAGCCCGACGACATCCCTGCCGTCGGCGGCGCCATGGACCTGGCCATCGGCGCCAAGGACGTCTACGTGATGATGACGCTCTTCACCCGCTCCGGTGAACCGAAGCTCGTGCCGCGGTGCACCTACCCGCTCACCGGCGTCGGCTGCGTCAGCCGCGTCTACACGGACTGCGGCGTCTTCGACGTCGGCCCCGACGGCGTACGGATCCGGGAGACCTACGGCATCAGCGCCCACGAGCTCGCGGAACGACTCGGTATCACGCCCTCCTGGAGCACGTGACGCGTTTGGGTGCCAGGTGCGCGTGCAACCAGCCGGCGACCTGTTTGGTGAGGCGTTCTTGCACCTGGGGCCGGCAGGCGAAGTGCCCGACGACCGGGCCGGTTCGGACAGGCCGAGGGTGCGCCGGCCGGGCAGGTAGCCGACGCGCGCGGTCCCGACGAACGGCAACAGGTGGTGCCCGCACACCGACCGCAGCGGGATACCGCGCCGGGTGCGCCACCGGGGGCGGCCGCGCTGACGCGTCCGGGCCGGATCGGCGCCGAGCGGGGCCTCACCGTCACGCCGGTGAACGGCAGGTCGGGTGGGTCACAGCGGGCGGGACGGACGGTCCTCGGTCGTCAGCGACGTCAGATGGGCGAGGTCTCCGGGCGGAGGCGAGGTCACCGACCAGAGCGGAGCGGGGGATCCGTCGGCTACCGCGGCCGGCGCGTCGGTCAGGTTCATCCGTTCGCGCAGCCGGCCGTAGAAGTCCATCCGCCCCAGCCGTACGGCCCGCAGCCGGCGCGGGGCGGCGTAGACGCCGATCCAGTCCCCCGGTCCGAGAACGCCCCGCAGTTGGCCGTCGATGCTGACCGCGGCCGGGCCCGAGCGTTCGAGGACACGCAGCCCGACGGGCTCGTCGGGGGCCGTGACCACCGACCGGTCGAACGCCATGTGCGGGGCGACCGGCGTGAAGACGAGGGCGTCGGCGCGGGGCGAGACAACGGGACCACCTGCGGCGAAGCTGTAGGCGGTCGAGCCGGTCGGGGTGGCCACCAGCAACGCGTCGGCCGAGTACGACGCCAGGAGCCGGCCGGCGATATAGACCCCGACCGACACCTGCCGGTCCCTGGCCAGCTTCTCCAGGACGATGTCGTTGAGCGCGGTGACGTTGAGGGGGATGCCCCACTCGTCGTCGACCTCGCAGTCAGGGCGCACCTGAGGCGGCGGCAGGAGCGGTCCCCTGCCGTACTTCATCCATTCCTCCATGTCCGCCGGCACCTCCAGGCGGCGGGAGGCCCGCAGGGTGAGCAGCATACGGCTGTCGATCGCGAGCCGCTCCTCGCGTACCGCGTCCAGCGCCGCGCGCACCCCGGCCGCCGGCACCTCCGTCAGGAAGCCCACCCGCCCCAGGTCGACGCCCAGGACCAGCGCGTCGTTCTGCGCGGCCAGGCGAGCGCCGCGCAGAAAGGTGCCGTCGCCGCCCAGGGTGACGATCAGGTCGGGGTGGCCGGCGGCCTCGACCTCCTCATGGGAGCTGCGCCGCTCGCCCTCGTGCCACACATCGATGTCCGTACACGGCACGGTGTGCTCCTCGCACCATGCGCGAACCACCCGGGCCGCCTCCGCGGCCTCCGAGCGGCCACCGTGTACGACCAGGCCGACCCGAGCCACCGTCACCTGTTCCTCCAAGAGATCTCGCCCGCAACCACCGCACCGCCGCGCACCGCACGGCTCCGGTTCAGTCCATCACCCTTGTGCCCTTGTGCCCCGCAGGACAGTCCTGCGGGGACCGACGGACGAAAGATCAGCCAGGTGACCTACCGGACCAGGCAGGGGCGCTTGCCGTCGAACTCCCAGCCGGGGATCAGGTATTGCATGGTGACGGCATCGTCGCGGGCCCCCAAGGCCTTCTCCTGGTAGAGGTCGTGGGCCGCGAGGAGCCGGTCCATGTCGAGGCTCACCCCCAGCCCCGGGGCGTCAGGGACGGCGATCTCGCCGCCGACGATGCGGGGAGGGGCGGTGGTGAGCCGTTCCAGCCCTTCCTGCCAGATCCAGTGGGTGTCCAGGGCGTTGTACTCGCCGGGGGCCGCGGCGCCGCAGTGGGTCACCATGGCCAGCGAGATGTCGAAGTGGTTGTTGGAGTGGCAGCCCCAGGTCAGGCCCATCGCGTTGCACAGTTGCGCCACGCGGACCGAGCCCTGCATGGTCCAGAAGTGCGGGTCGGCCAGCGGGATGGACACCGACTGGAGGGCCAGGGCGTGGGCCATCTGACGCCAGTCCGTGGCGATCATGTTGGTCGCGGTGGGAAGACCGGTGGCGCGACGGAACTCGGCGAGGATCTCCCGTCCGGAGTAGCCGCCTTCCGCTCCGCAGGGATCCTCGGCGTAGGCGAGGGTGCCGACCAGAGGCCGGCACAGCTCGACCGCCTCACGCAGCGACCATGCGCCGTTCGGGTCGAGGGTGATCCGGGCCTCGGGGAAGCGGTTCTTCAGGGCGCGTACGGCCGCGACCTCCTCGGCACCCTCCAGAACGCCTCCCTTGAGCTTGAAGTCCCGGAACCCGTAGAGGTCGTACGCCGCCTCGGCCTGCCGGACGATCGCCTCCGGCGACAGGGCCTCCTCGTGCCGGATCCGGTACCACTCCACCGGGGAGCCGGGTTCGCGGACGTACTCCAGGTCGGTCCGGTCCGGGTCGCCGACGTAGAAGAGGTAGCCCAATACCCGTACGGCGTCCCGCTGTCGGCCGTCGCCCAGGAGCGCGGCGACGGGCACGTCGAGGTGCTGTCCGAGGAGGTCGAGCAGCGCGGACTCGACGGCCGTGACCGTGTGGACGGTGGTCCGCAGGTCGAAGGTCTGGGCGCCCCGCCCGCCGGCGTCACGGTCGGCGAACCGGTCGCCGATCTCACGCAGGACGCGCTTGTAGTCGCCCACCTTCGCCCCGACGACGAGGGATTCGGCGTCGCGCAGTGTCTGGGTGATCTTCTCGCCGCCGGGCACCTCCCCCAGTCCGGTACGTCCCTCCGAGTCGGTGAGGACGACGATGTTGCGGGTGAAGTAGGGCCCGTGCGCGCCGGAGAGATTCAGCTCCATGCTGTCCCGGCCGGCGACCGGGTAGACGGAGAACGCCGTGACGGTCGGCTGTCCGATGCTCATGGGTGCCCTTCTGCGGTGGTGAGGTGATGGGGCGGAGGTTTCCGCGGTTCGGGAGTCTTCCCGGTTCAGAGACTGAGGACGTCGAGGGCCCACTCGGCCACCAGCACGCCGCCCAGCCCGAGGACGGCCAGGACCGTCGTATAGGTGGTACGGACCTTGATCGCTTCGATGACGGAGAGGTTGAAGTACTCCTTGAACAGCCAGAATCCCGGGTCGTTGACATGGGAGCAGGCGATGGAACCGCAGGCGACGGCGAGCACCATCATCTCGGGGTGCACCCCACTGCCCGCCAGCAGCGGCAGCACCACGCCGGAGGCCGTGACGACGGCGACCGTCGCCGAGCCGAGCGCTATGCGGAGGATGACGGCGACGAGCCAGGCGAGGATGATCGGCGAGATGGACCAGCCGTCCGTGGCGTCCTTGATGTAGTCGGAGATCCCGCCCTCGACGAGGACGTTCTTGAAGGCCCCGCCGGCGCCGATCACCAGGAGGATCATCGCCATCGCCTGGGCCGCCGAGGTGCAGGAGGCGCCGACCTCCTCCAGGCTCCGGCCGATCCGCGGCCCGAACGCCCAGACCGCCAGGCACAGGGTCAGCAGCAGCGCGATCGGTGCCGAGCCGATGAAGGCGACGACGTTCAGGAACGGGCTCTCGGTGGAGGTGGCCATGTCGGTCACGGCGGCGGCCACGATGAGCGCCACCGGGAAGAGCGCCACGAACAGCGACCAGCTCAGCGCGGGCATCTCCTCGTCGGTGAACTCGCGCTCGCTGACCAGTCCCTTGGGGATGGAGGGGTTCATCGCCTGGACGAACGGAAGGCGAGGCCAGGTCAGCGCGATGAGCGCACCGGCGGGAACGGCGATGAACAGGCCGTAGAACAGGGTCAGTCCGACGGAGGCGTGGAAGGTCGCGGCGACGGCGGTGGGGCCGGGGTGCGGCGGCAGGAAACTGTGCATGGTGGACAGGGCGATGGACATCGGCAGTCCGACCCACAGCAGCTTCGTCCCGGTGACCCGGACCAGGGTGAACGCGATCGGCACGATGATGATGAAGGCGACCTCGTAGAACATGGTCACGCCGATCAGCATGGCCGTGACCACCATGGCGACCTGGACCCAGCGGGGTCCGAACGCGTCGAGGAGCTTGCCGGCTATTCGCTGCGCGGCACCGGAGTCCCCCATGACGCGGCCGACCATGGCGCCGAGTCCGATGGTGAGCATGGTGTCGCCGATCTGGCCGCCGATGCCTTCGGACAGGACGTCCGGGATGGTCGCCACCGGAATTCCCCGGACCAGTGCGACACCGACCGCCACCAGCAGCAGGGCCGCGAAGCCGTTGAGCCTCAGCCTGGTCATGAGGAGAAGCAGGATCAGAACACTTACTCCTACTACGAGGAGAGGCATGGCAGTTCCCCTTTGAACTGTTCAGTGAGCGGTGGGCGGCGCTGTCGGCTCCGCGTACGGCTCGATCGGTGTGCTGCGTGGCCGGCCGCACGCCCCGGAGAAGCAGGGGGCGCTGACGTGTGTGGCGGCGGGGGGACGTACGACCGTGTCGGGGCCGCTCCGGACCCGGACCGCTCCCGACCCGGGCCGCGGGTCATCCGGCGGACACCACGCGCCCGCAGTGTCGCCGGGTGGGCGCGGGGTGCGCCCGGGTGCGTCAAACGGGTCGTCGTCCGGCGCCGAGTACGGCGTTCGCGCTCTCGGGTGCGAAGGCGTGGAGGGCGGAGGAGCGGGCGGGGACGCCGACGGCACGGCTGC
Source organism: Streptomyces sp. NPDC050287 (assembly GCF_044459385.1). NCBI lineage: Bacteria > Bacillati > Actinomycetota > Actinomycetes > Kitasatosporales > Streptomycetaceae > Streptomyces > Streptomyces sp. NPDC050287. The sequence goes on from NZ_JBITIY010000004.1 coordinate 244,425, forward strand.
CGCGTCCGCGTCGGCCCGCTCCGCGATACGGACGCACCGCGACGACCGCGCCAGGCCGTGGCCGATTCCCGCGATGACCGACAACCGCCCGTCGGCTTACCCCGCTCACCGTTCCGCCACCCAGTGGCCCGGCGACCCCTTCGGTCCGCACGGCCTCCACACTCATCCCTGTCACGCACGCCATCCCTGTATACAGACTCTGTCTACGTATGCAGATGGAGGCTAGATGGATGAACGGGACGGGTCAATGGGTAGGCGGGCACGGATTCGCGCGGACTTACGATGGGCCCATGTCGGAGGGGAGAGGTGTCCGCGGTGTGAAGTCGGCGGCGCGGACCGTCGCACTGCTGGAACTGCTCGCCGCACGGGGCGCGGAACCCTCGCGGCTGGACCAGCTCGCGGAGGACCTGGGTGTCCCGCGCAGCAGCATGTACCAACTGCTCCGGACGCTCGTCGACTGCGGCTGGGTCCGTACCGACGCCACCGGTTCCCTCTACGGGATCGGCATCCGTGCCCTGCTCACCGGCACCAGCTATCTCGACGGCGACCGACGCGTCCGTGCGGTCCGCCCCTACCTGGACGAGGCGTCGGACACGCTCGGCGAGACGATCCACCTGGCGCGGCTCGACGGCCCCGACGTCGTCTACCTCGCCACCCGCGAGTCCCACGAGTACCTGCGCACCATCAGCCGGGTCGGACGCCGGGTACCGGCCCACGCCGGCGCGCTCGGCAAGGCGCTCCTCGCCGAGCGCGCCGACGACGAACTCCGGCTCCCCCACGGGCCGTTGATCTCCCTCACGGAGAACACGCACACCGACCACGGCGCGCTGATCGCCGACCTGGCCCAGGTGCGTGAGCGCGGCTACTCCATCGACCGCGAGGAGACGGTGACCGGTATCGCCGGCTTCGGTTTCGCCCTGCGCTACGACGCACCGGCCACCGACGCCATCAGCTGCTCGGTCCCGGTGGCCCGCCTGACACCGGAACACGAGACCCACATCGTCTCGGTGATGCGGGAGGTGCGGGCCAAGGTCGAAACTCACCTGCCGCCCGTCTCGGGCGTACCCGACTGGCGCTGAGGCCTGTTCGAGGACCGGTCCGGCGTCACCAGGTCAGGGTCAGCGAACCTCCGACCGGCAGCGTGTGCCAGCGGTCGGCGTAGTCGTCGAAGCGGGACACGATCCGGTCGACCACCGGGGGGATCTCCCCCGCCGTCACATACACCGGCAGCTCCCTCGCGTGGCCGTGCCGCACCTCCCACACGGGTAGGGCGATGCCCGCCAGCTCTTCCGACCTGGCCATGTCGGCGCGCGCCTGGGGGGACGACTTCGCTCGCTTCGACTTGCGGCGCCGGGCGGCCTTGGCGCGCTCCGCGGGGTCGGCGGGCCAGAACAGGCCGTTGTCACCGGCGGCCAGCCGGCCGTAGACCCCGAGCTCGATGCCCGCCTCCGCCTCGACGAGGAAGTGCACCAGGTCGTGCGGGAGATACGGATGCCCCCCGGGCCCGCCGCGCGGGGCGAGCGCGGCACCGGTCTCCCGGTGTACGGCGATGTGGTAGCTCGTCCAGGGACCTTTGGTGAACACAACGCGCATGTCAAGCACGGTAGGTGACGGTCCCGGCCGCACGCACCCGGTTTTCCGGCCCGCGCGGCGGCGCACCGCACAGCCGCGATGGTCGTCTCCCGTCAGCCCGTGGTCAGCTCGTTGCGGCACGCGTCGCAGCAGTTGCCGCGCAGGCAAGCGGGCAGGCGGGCGGGCACGCCCGACCCGCAGGTCGCGCGCGGCAGGCACGCGGTCGAACGTGCGTGATACGGACGCGACGGGGCCGGGCAGCGAGGTTCTGTTTCCCGCCGCCCGGCCCGGTCATCGGACGTCAGGGCCTGATCGTCAGCCAGTCGAGGGCGGCGATCCGCCCCGTGCCCTTGGCCACCAGGTAGAGGTCGTGCGTGCCGGTGACCTCCCGTTTCAGGGTCACGGACTGCTCCTGCCAGTCCCCGGCACCCGTGACGGGCACCGATGCGACCGTCGGACCGTCCGGCGCGTCCAGGCGCAGCTGGAGCGAACAGCCCTTGGCGCAGGTGGGGTTGAATCGTACGGTGAGGTGCTTTCCGCGGAGGTTCGCCTTGCGGAAGGCCACCCAGTCGCCGGAGCCGAGGACTCCGGTGGCCGCCGTGCCGCGCTGAACGCCTCGTACGGTCGTGGCCCGTTCGGCCTGGAGCGTCGAGGCGGCGTCGGGCCCGTCGCCGTACAGCCGGATGTCGTTGACGACCCACGGCACGGGACCGCTCGCGGTGAGCGTGATCCGCACATAGCGGGCGCTGGTCTGGCGCGGGAACACCGCGTCCTGGGTGAAGGAACGGCCGGAGACCCGGGCGAGCGGCGTGCCCCAGTGCGTGCCGTCACTGCTGACGGAGACCGTGAAGCCGTACGGCTGCTGGCCGCCGGTGTCGCGGCCCGCGTCGAGGGAGAGCCGGTTGAACGTCTTGCTCTCGCCGAGGTCGACGGTCAGGGACTGGCCGGCGGCCTGCGGAGCGGCGCCCGTCCAGCGGGTGTTGATGTCACCGTCGACGGTGACGGCGGCGTCGGTGCCGTCGCTCGCGGTGGCACTCCAGTTGCCGTGCCGCACCCGCTGCTGGCACCCGGGCAGGTCGCAGCCGGTCGACCAGATGGGTGCGCCGTACTCGTAGGCGCCCTGGTCCGGAGCCGTGCCCAGGGTGTCGGTGGTGATGCCGTCGACCACCTCGCCCGCGTCGATGGCGGGCGATCCGGGGGTCAGCCACAGCTCGCCGTTGACGGCGTTCGTGTAGCCGGGGGTGGCGCTGATCAGGTTGGAGCGGACGATCGGCAGCGGGTTGCCGGTCTGCGTCGCGGTGACCGGCTTGGGTCCGATGATGTTGCTGAAGTACGAGCCGGACGCGTCCGTCGCGCCGCCGAGGGCGGACGAGGCGGTACCGATGCCCACACCGTAGCTGGAGTTGTGGTCCTCGTTGGCGATGCTGGGGCCGGTGTGGCCGTTGAAGTAGACGCCCCTGGCCCCGGTGTTCCAGGCGACGTTGTGGTGCAGCCGGAAGTGGCCGGAGTAGTTGTCGACGTAGAAGCCGTTCTGGCCGCTGGAGTCGTGCGCGGTGTTGTGGTCGATGGAGCTTCCGGTGCCGTTCAGGTAGCAGCACACGTAGAAGGGTGAACCGTCGCGGGAGGTGCGCATCGACTCGGAGATGTCGTTGTAGGCGATGCGGTTGTCGTGGTACTCGGTGCCGTTGATCTGGTAGGCGGTGTCGATGGCCGCCCGTCCGGTGCGCCGGATCGTGTTGTGGGTGACCGTGTGGCCGTTGCCGTTGATCTCGATTCCGGGCGTGTAGCTGCCCATCCAGCCGACGTCGTGGATGTAGTTGTTGGTGACGGTGTTGCCGTTGCCGCGCACCAGGACGCCGTCACCGGCCGACTGCGCGATCTCGCTGTTCTTCAGCGTGTTGCCGCTGCCGAGGATCTGGATGCCGGAGTCGAGGATGCGGGAGGCGACGATGTGGCCCTCGGCCGGCTCGATCGCGAGATCGCTGTCCGGCGGCATGGGCAGGGTGGAGTACTCGGAGATGTACGTGGCGTGCAGTCGGTCGACCACGACTCCCGTACTGGACTTGCCGGTGCGCAGGGAGGTTCCCCACAGGTCCAGGCCGCGCACGGTGACGTACGAGCTGTCACTCAGGTCGACGCCCCACAGCCGGTGCTTGGCGGTCACCGTGTGTCCGGCCATGCCGCCCTTCGGGGGGACCATGTAGAGCCGGTGCGCCGTCTCGTCGTAGTACCACTCCCCCGGCTGGTCGAGGGCGGCCTTCGATCCGACGAGGTAGTAGTTGCGGTAGGGCTGGTTGCCCATGCACAACGGGGTGCAGCGGTAGTTGCCGCCCTTGAAGTCCAGCTTGCCGGGTGCCGAGGCCGTGGCTGTGCCGGTCTGCTGGGCCCACGGGTTGGACCCCGCCCACAGGTGCACGGTGGCGCCCGTCCAGTCGGCGTCGGGCAGGTCGGTGTCGTCGATGTGCTGGTCCGTGGAGGTGGTGTCGGCCTCGGCCCAGGTGGTGTTGAGCGGATCGGCACCGGAGTTGGGCCAACGGCCCTCCGCGGCCCGGGTGTCGTCCACGAACACCGCGTTGAAGTCGGGGTCGGGCGGCAGGTCGGTGTCGGCGGCGATCAGTCCGCCGCCGGCGTCCTTCCAGCCGGTCACCTTCTCGGTCCCGTCGACGGTCACGGGGCCGTCGCCGTACGCGGCGATCGTGATCGGGGCGCCCTCGGTGCCGGAGGGCGGGGTGAGCTGTTCGCGGTAGGTGCCCTGGTGGATCAGGCAGGTGTCGCCGGGGCGTACCCGGTCGAGACAGGCGCCGATGGTATGCAGGGGGCTTGCCTGGGTGCCGGAGGCGTGGTCGCTGCCGCGGGGAGCGACGTGGTACGTGTGGCCGGACTGGGCCGCGTGCGCCTGAACCGGGGAGGTCAGCAGCGCGGTCACGGCGGCCAGTACGGACAGGTGTCTCAGTCTCATGTCCCGTCTCCAGTCGTCGGATGAGCGGTGGTCGGGGGGTGTGATGCGGTCGGGGGGTGTGATGCGGTCGCGGAGCGTGCGGTGGTCGGGGGTTCTCGCCAGGCCGTCTCGCCTTCGGGACCGCCCGGGACGCCGAGCACGGCACACCGCAACCAGTGCTCACCGGGCGGGAGCCGGCCGACGAGCACGGGCAGCGCGGTGCGTCGTGCGAGGACGTTCGTGCCGGGCAGGCAGTCGACGACCTCGCCCTCGCGCCGGCCGTCGAGGTCGCGCAGTCCGGTGAGGCCGGCGGGCGCCGACACTCGCGCGTACGCCGGCCCGGTCCCGCGGTCCGTGCCCGCGTCCCGGTCGACGGCGAAGCCGCCCTCGGCGGTGTGCAGGGCGCGAGCGGTGCGGATGCGGTGGGTCCGTACGTGCCAGGGCACGGCGGCCGTCAGCCAGGTGGTGATCTCCACGTCGGGCCACGGGTGCCAGGTGCTGAGGACCGTGTCGGCGGTGACGTAGTGCGCGGCCGGTTCCTCACGCACCCGGTAGTGCGCCCCGCCGTCGTCGCTCAGCGCCAGCATCGAGTCGTAAGCGCCCTGTTCGAGCCCCAGCGTGCCGTTCGGCAGGCTGAAGCCGAAGCGGGTCGAGTACGCGAACTTGGCGTACTTCTCGGCACCGTGACGCACCCACGGGTGGTGCTGACGCCCGGCGAGCAGGGTGACGTCGCCGGACTCCCGCATGAGTACCGCCCCGGCGTGCGGCTGGGCGCTGACGGCGGGCAGTGCGGGAGCCGGCTCCTCCTTCGCGGTCCAGAACGCGTGCTGGGCCGGCAGCGCGAGCGGCAGATACGCCTTGAGCGACCAGTAGGGCGAGCCGGGCGCGTTGTACTGCTCGGCCAGCGCGGGCTGCGGATAGCCGTATCCGATGGACAGCAGCCCGTCCGGCCCGGTCACCGGCCGCCCGCGCCACCAGCGCAGGTGCCGCAGCAGATAGCCCTTGACCTCGCCCCACGGCAGGACGTCGACGCCCGCGAACGGCAGCGCGCCCCAGAACGCGGCCTGTGCCCAGCGGTAGGTGAGGCTGCGGCCGTACGGGACGGCGGCGCCGTCGTCTGCGAACCAGTGCCGGAAGTCGCCGGCGAACCGGGCCGCCCGTTCCTTGAAACGGTCGCCGCCGGTGAGCGTGTCGTGGAGCAGCCCGTAGAAGTGCATGGCCCACGGGACGTAGTAGTCGCGGCGTTCCGTGGGGCCGTCCGCGTACCAGCCGTCGCCGAGCCAGAAGGTCTCCAGGCGGTCGAGGCGCTCGGTGATCAGCGAGCGGTCGTAGGAGACCCCCACCCGGTCGAGGCCGAGGCTGACCAGTACCGGGAAAAAGAGCCAGTTGTTGTCGGTGGTCTGGCGGGACAGCGCACTGAGCAGCCAGCGGGCGAGCCGGTCGCGTTCGGGGCCGCTGAGCGGGTCCCACCACTGCTCGGGGGCGAGGGCGAGCGCGAAGCCGATGGCGGCCATCTCCACGATGCGCTGGTCACGGTCGACCGGCTCGCCCCAGTACTCGGGGTGCGCGGGATCGCTGCCGTGGGCGAGCCCCTGGACCCACAACTCGGTGTTCGGTACGGCCTGGCCACCCGCGGCCAGAGGCGCCAGTCCCCATAACGGCCGGGCGAACGCCTCCAGTTCGGCGGCCGTGTCGTCGTGGATAGCGGTGTTCACGCCGAGCCGGACGCGTGCCCGGCCCGCACTGAAACGCGATGCGACGGGCTCCAGCAATCGCCTTACGTCGGCCGCGAGTTCGGCACGTTCGTCGTCCATCAGCCCTCCTGCGTCCATGTCGATCAGCCTCTCTCCGCGCATCAGCCCTTCTCCGCCCCGGCCAGCAGCCCGGTGCGCAGGAAGCGCTGGGCGAGGACGAACCCGATCAGCAGCGGGGCGCAGGCCACGAGCCCGGCCAGGGCCGCCTCCGGCTGGTGGATGTCGAGGTCGGCGAAGCCGCTGGAGTTGTTGACCGCACCGGTGGACTGCAGCAGGGACATCAGGCCCAGCTGGAGGGTGAAGGTGCGGTCGTCGGAGAGCATCACGAAGGGCAGGAAGAAGTCGGTCCAGCAGCGGACGAAGCCGAAGAAGGCGATCAGCGCGATGGCGGGCCGGGCCAGCGGCACCGCGACCGACCAGAACAGCCGCAGTTCGCTCGCCCCGTCGACCCGTCCGGCGTCCAGCAGGCTGTCGGGCAGGTTCGCCTGGAAGTGCAGGAAGGCGAGGTAGACCCCGAACGGGTAGAAGGACAGCGGCAGGATCACCGACCAGACCGTGCCGGTGAGGTTGAGCGCCGACATCTCCAGGTACAGCGGGAGGACCAGCGCGGCCGGGGGCAGGATCATCGTCACCACCGACAAGGTGAGCAGCACACGGCGGCCGGCGAAGTCGTGTTTGGCGAGCACATAGCCCGCGGGCACACACAGCAGCAGGGCAAGGGCCACACTGGCCGCCGCGTAGACGATCGAGTTCCCGATCCACAGGGTGATCTCGCCGTCGTTGTACGACGTCAGGTGCGACCATGCGTCGCCCACGTTGCCCAGTGAGCCGAAGCCGAGCGGTGAGCCGGTGGTGAGGTCGTCGGCCGTGCGGGTGGGGGCGAGCAGCAGCCAGAGCAGGGGCAGTCCGAAGAAGACGGCCGCGCCGAGCAGGAACAGGGCGCGGGCGCCGCGCGACAGAGCGGTCATCGCCTCACTCACCGGGAGTCGGAGGAGTCGGTGGCGTACATACGGGTACGGGTGATCACGATCCAGGCGGCCAGTACGCCGACCGCGAGCATGGCCAGCGACAGCGCGGCGGCCTTGCCGAAGTCACCGTCCTGGGTGGCGTAGGTGTAGGCGAGCTGGTTGACGGACCAGGTGGGGCTGATCTGGCCCGGGGCGCCGGTGGACAGCACGGTGGGCTCGACGAACACCTGACTGCCGGAGGCGAAACTGGAGATCAGCACGAAGGCGACGTACGTACGGACCATCGGCAGCTTGATGTGCCACATGGTCCGCCAGGCCGAGGCGCCGTCGACCTGCGCGGCCTCCAGGACGTCCCTCGGGAGCGCGTTGAGCGCCCCGTACAGGACCACGATCCAGCCGCCGGCGTGCACCGCGACGCCCATCACGGTGAGGACGGCGATGACGCTGCCACCGGACAGCGCCTCCGTGGCGCTCTTGACGTCCATCAGCTTGAGCAGGGGGGAGAACGGGCTGCTGTCCGGGCTGACCATGAACAGCCACAGCAGGGCGGCGGCCGAGCCGGTGACCGCGCCGGGCAGGTAGTAGACGAGTTGGAGCGCGCTCGTCGAGCGGCCCGGGCGGGCGTGCAGGGTGAAGGCGAGGGAGAGGACGGACAGCAGCAGGATCGGCAGCCACAGCAGCAGATACGTCGTCACGTGGGCGGCCGCCTCGCCGAGCCGGTAGTCCTGGAACACGGCCGCCCAGTCGCGCCCGCCGGAGAAGGAGCCGTGGTCGACGAACGAGGTCCACAGGGCGTATCCGGCGGGCGCGAGCCCGAACACCGCGAGGAAGACCGTGTAGGGGCCGACGAGGATCCAGACGGCGGTGGTACGGGCGGGGCGGCGCCGACGGCGGGGGCTCGCCGGGGACGGCGCCGCCACCACAGGTGGGCGGGGTGTCGTGAGCGTCCTCATCCGACCGTGTACCCGCTGGTCTTGGCCGCCGCCTCCAGCTTGTCCTGCCAACTCCCCAGCGTGCCGCGGAGATTGCCGCCGGAGTCGATCGTCTTGCCGACCGTGTCGTTGAAGCTGCTCTGCCAGTCGGCCTCGTAGCGGACCGCGCCGAAGCCGGGGCGCAGTGCGTTCGCCGCCGCACTGAGGGCGGGCATCGGGTCCGAGGCGTAGTACGGGTCCTCCGACTTGGCCTCGCCCCACTTCTTCGCGGCTGCCGTGAAGGCGGGATAGGTGGGCTGCTTCGCCTGGAGGTTCACGTCGGTGGTCATCCAGCGCACCAGGTCCGCCGCCTCCTTGGTACGTCCGCCGGCGTGTGCGGAGACGAGGAAGGCGCCGCCGCCGACCTGTCCGGCGTACGGCTTGTTCTCGCCGGGCCAGGTGGGCATGGGTGCGGCGGAGATGCGGCCCTTGGGCACCTTGAAGGCGGGGCCGAACATGAAGTCGCCGAACCAGGCCGGGGCCGGCAGCATGAGGATCTTGTCGCCCTTGCCGAACTTGGCGAAGCCCGGGTCGATGGGTACGACGGTGGTGACGGCCTTCTCACGGGCGAGCGGCTGGAGCAGATCGGCGACCCGGGTGCAGGTCGGCCCGCCGAGGTCGATGTGGACCTCGGTGAGGCTGAGCGTGTCGCGGGTGGGGCAGCCGCTGCTGCCGAAGTAGATCCCGGCGCCGTACTTGCCGTTGACGGCTCCGACGATGGTGCCGGGGTGTTCCTCGGCCGCCTTCAGACCGGTCCGCTGGTACTCGGCCCAGGTCTTGGGGACCTGGTAGCCGTATCGCTTCATCAGCGTCGCGTCGTACCAGAGAACGGTGGGGGCGATGTCGTTGCGCAGGCAGTACGTCTTGCCACCGAACGTGCAGGTGTCGAGGGAGCCGGGGGTGAACCCGTCCCGGACGGACTTCGCGACGAGGCCGTCGAGCGGGGCCGCGTAGCCGAACTTCTCGCCGGCGAGCGTCGCCGCCTCGGCCGGGTTGGCCAGGAAGACCACGTCGGGCCAGCCGCTCTTGGTGCGGTTGGCGAGCGAGATCTTGGTGGGCACGTAGCCCGCGTCGGGCGGGATGGTGACGATGCGCATCTTCAGGTCGGGGTGGGCCTTCTTGTACTGCTGGGCGGCGGGCATACGGGTGTTGTCGACCCAGACCAGCAACTCGCCCTTCCCGCCGCCCGAACCGCCGGCACCGCCACCGGTGCCTCCGCAGCCGGCCAGCACCAGAGCCACGGCCCCGGCCAGAGACGCCGCGCGCCATCTCTTCCTGCGGGTGTTCCGGGTCTTCGTCGGGGTCTTCATGGGGGACCACCTTTTCGCCGAGGAGCCTTACTGCGGGACCGAGGATTGCGATAGTTTTCGCAAAGCCTGATCGCCCCGGCAACGTAGGAGATTCATCCGATGACGTCAACGGTTCGGACAGGATCCAGCGAGGGAAGACGGCGCACGCTGGCCGAAATCGCCGAGCAGGCAGGCGTATCGGTGTCCACCGTCTCCAAGGTGCTGCACGACAGATCGGATGTATCGGCGGCGACGCGGGCCAAGGTGCAGCGGCTGTTGGAACAGCACGGCTATCTGGCGAAACACCGTCCGGCGGCCACCGCGGCCCCGCCCGGCGGACTGATCGACTTCGTCATCAACGAACTGGACAGCCCCTGGGCGGTCGAGCTGATCCGGGGCGCGGAGGACGTGCTGCACGACGCGGGCATGGGGCTGGTGGTCTCCTCCACCCACGGCCGGACCAAACGCGCCCGTCAGTGGCTGGACTCACTGGCCACCCGCTCCACACGCGGCGCGATTCTCGTCGTACCCGAACTGACGCCCGAACAGCACGAGGAGCTGAGCCGGCTCGGCATCCCGTACGCGCTGGTGGCGCCGATCGACGAGCCCGCGCCGGGCACGCCGTGGGTGGGCGCGACGAACTGGCCCGGCGGGCTGGCCGCGACCCGCCACCTCATCGAGCTGGGTCACCGGCGCATCGCCATCATCAGCGGCCCGGAGCGCCGGCTCACCTCTCGGGCGCGGGTCGACGGCTACCGCTCGGCACTGGCGGAGGCCGGTCTGCCCTTCGATCCCGAGCTGGTGCGCTACGGCGACTTCACCCACGGTCTCGCACACCGACACGCCCTGGAACTGCTGGCGTTGCCCGACCGCCCGACCGCGATCTTCGCCGGCAGCGACCACCAGGCACTGGGTACCTACCGGGCCGCCGCCGAACTTGGCCTGCGCATCCCGGCCGACGTCAGCGTGGTCGGCTTCGACGACCTGCCCTTCGCGGACTGGGTCACCCCACGCCTGACGACGATCCGCACGCCCCTGGCCGACATGACCGCGCTCGCCGCCCGGATGGTGCTGCGGCTGCTGTCCGGGGAGCAGCCGGAGACAACCCGGGTGGAGGTGGCGACGGAACTGGTGGTGAGGGAGAGCAGCGGACCTCGTCCCAAAACCTGAGCTTCCCTCTGCCGCGGTATCGGCCGTCGCGGCCCTGACGGTCTCGCTACTGTGGCCCGGATGACGACAGCCTCATCCTCCACGCAACTGGTGGTGCTGCGCGGCAACAGCGCCTCCGGCAAGAGTTCGGTGGCGGCCGGACTGCGCGAGCGCTACGGTCGCGGCATCGCGCTGGTCAGCCAGGACACGCTCCGCCGCGACGTGCTGCGCGAGCGCGACGTCCCCGGCGGCGCGAACATCGGACTGATCGACCTGACCGTCCGTCACGCCCTTGAGCACGGCTTTCACACCGTCCTTGAGGGACTCATGTACGTCGCGCACTACGGAGACATGCTTGCCGGCCTGCTCGCCGACTACCCGGGCCGCACCCACTGCTTCTACCTGGACGTGCCCTTCGAGGAAACCCTCGCCCGGCACGCCACCAAACCGATCGCCGACGAGGTCACCGCGGCCGAACTCCGGTCCTGGTACAGGCCGCTGGACCTGCTGCCCGGCGGGATCGAAACGGTGATCCCCGCGAGCAACTCGCTGACCGAGACGATCGACCACGTGATGCACGCGTCCGCGTTGAGAGCGCCGGCCCCGGAACCCGGCAGTCGCTGATCAACGGCTGTCACGGCCCGCTGGCGCCTCCCCCTGCGCCGGCCCCGCCCGTCCGCCACGAGGGAAGCGCGGGGCCGTACGGAGGTTGCGCCGGCTCAGGGGCGCTGCGCCGGCACGCTCTGGTGCACGAGATGCGGATCCGTCACCGCCACCGGCAGCACGATCTCGTCGATGCGCGCCATCAGATCCGCGTCCAGCGTCACACCGGCCGCCTTCGCGTTCTCCGCGACCTGCTCCGGCCGGGACGCGCCGACGATCGCGGCGGACACGTTGCTGTTCTGCAGCACCCACGCGACCGCGAGCTGAGCCAGGGTCAGGCCCGCCTCGTCGGCCAGCGGCTTGAGCCGCTGCACCGCCTCGAGCACCTCGTCGCGCATGAAGCGGCTGATCATCGCCGAGCCCCGGTCGTCCGTCGCCCGCGACCCGGCCGGCGGCTGCTGTCCGGGCAGGTACTTGCCGGTCAGCACGCCCTGGGCGATCGGCGACCACACGATCTGCCCGATGCCCAGTTCCTCGCTGGTCGGCACGACCTCACCCTCGATCACCCGCCACAGCATCGAGTACTGGGGCTGGCTCGACACCAGCGGGATCCGCAGCTCCCGCGCCAGCGCGTGTGCCCGCCGTATCTGATCGGCCGACCACTCAGATACGCCGATGTACAGCGCCTTACCGGAGTGGACCACGTCGGCGAACGCCTCCATGGTCTCCTCCAGCGGCGTGAACCGGTCGAACCGGTGCGCCTGGTAGAGGTCGACGTACGAGGTCTCGAGCCTGCGCAGGGAGTTGTCGATCGACTCCATGATGTGCTTGCGCGACAGCCCTCGGTCGTTCTTGCCGGGGCCGGTGGGCCAGTACACCTTGGTGAAGATCTCGATCCCCTCGCGACGCTCACCCTTCAGCGCCCGCCCGAGCACCGACTCGGCGCGGGTCTCGGCGTAGACGTCAGCGGTGTCGAACGTCGTGATGCCCGCGTCGAGTGCGGCTCGCACACAGGCGAGGGCGGCCTCCTCCTCGACCTGAGAGCCGTGGGTCAGCCAGTTGCCGTAGGCGATCTCACTGATGATCAAGCCGCTGTTGCCGAGATGCCGGTATTCCATCGTTGAACCCCTCGTTGCGTAGGTGAGCTCATGATCCCTCTTGGACCGGTCGTCGATGCGACCGGCCCAAGAGGGATCATCCACCGAGGGCAGGCCGGGCGCGAGAGCCGGCCTGCACCTCAGACGTTGCAGGAGTTCCCCGATCTCGGCAGTGCCCTCCCCGAGTCTGCGGGCAACCGTCCCGACAGCGGCCGCCGACCCCCGCGCAGTCCTCAGTTCCAGGAGTTCCAGGACCGTGAAACCGTCGTGAAACCCCGCTGAATGCGCCCTGCCGCAACCTCTGCGGCATGACGACAACGACATCCCGCTCACTCGCCATCGCGGCCAAGGGGCTGCGCAAGGCCTACGGGGACAAGACGGTCCTCGACGGCATCGACCTGGCGGTACCGGCCGGCACGGTCTTCTCCCTGCTCGGCCCGAACGGCGCCGGCAAGACCACCGCGGTCAAGATCCTCTCCACCCTCATCACCGCCGACGCCGGCGAGTTGCACGTCGGCGGCCACGACCTGGCCACCGCGCCGCAGGCGGTGCGGGCCGCGATCGGTGTCACCGGGCAGTTCTCCGCCGTGGACGGGCTGATCACCGGCGAGGAGAACATGCTCCTCATGGCGGACCTGCACCACCTCTCCCGCGGTGAGGGCCGCCGCAGGGCCGCCGAACTGCTTGAGCGCTTCGACCTGGCGGAGGCCGCGAAGAAGCCCGTCTCCACGTACTCCGGCGGCATGAAGCGCCGCCTCGACATCGCCATGACGCTGGTCGGCGAGCCGCGGATCATCTTCCTCGACGAGCCGACCACCGGCCTCGATCCGCGCAGCCGGCACACCATGTGGGGGATCATCCGGGAGCTGGTCTCCGGCGGCGTCACCGTCTTCCTCACCACCCAGTACCTGGACGAGGCCGACGAACTCGCCGACCGCATCGCGGTGCTGAGCGACGGCAGGCTCGCCGCCGAGGGAAGCGCCGACGAGCTGAAGCGGATCGTCCCGGGCGGGCATGTGCGGCTGCGGTTCACCGACCCGGCCGCGTACCGGTCCGCCGCCGTCGCCCTGCGCGAGGCCACCGGGGACGACGAGGCGCTGTCGCTGCAGATCCCCAGCGACGGCAGCCAGCGCGAGCTGCGCGCCATCCTCGACTGGCTGGACTCGGCCGGCGTCGAGGCGGACGAGCTGACCGTGCACACCCCCGACCTCGACGACGTGTTCTTCGCCCTGACGGGCGGCACCAACGTCCCCCACCAGACCGACCAGACCGAGGAGACCGTCCGATGAGCACCCCCCTGGCTCCCGCCCGCCCGACCCGGTTCTCCCTCGCCGTACGCGACTCGTCCACGATGCTGCGCCGCAACCTGCTGCACGTACGGCGCTACCCGTCCATGACCCTGAACCTGCTGCTCACACCGATCATGCTGCTGCTGCTCTTCGTCTACGTCTTCGGAGGCGTGATGAGCGCGGGCATCGGCGGCGGCGGCGCCGACCGCTCCGCCTACATCGCCTATCTCGTACCGGGCCTGCTGATGATGACCATCGGCAGCACCGTGATCGGGGCCGCGGTCTCCGTCTCCATGGACATGACCGAGGGCCTCATCGCCCGCTTCCGTACGATGGCGGTCTACCGCGGGTCCGTGCTCGTCGGGCACGTCGTCGGCAGCGTGCTGCAAGTTCTCGCCAGCCTGGTTCTCGTCGGTGCCGTCGCCGTGGCCATCGGCTTCAGGTCCACGGACGCCACGGCCCTGGAGTGGCTGGCGGCGTTCGGACTGATCGCGCTGTTCACCCTGGCGCTCACCTGGATCGCGGTCGGGATGGGCATGGCCAGCCCGAACCCCGAGGCGGCCAGCAACATGGCCACGCCGCTGATCCTCCTCCCGCTCATCTCGAGCGCCTTCGTCCCCATCGACGCGATCCCGGGCTGGTTCCAGCCGATCGCCGAGTACCAGCCGTTCACGCCGGCCATCGAGACCCTGCGCGGCCTGCTGCTCGGCACCGAGATCGGCGACAACTGGTGGATCGCGGTCCTCTGGTGCGTCGGCCTGACCGTGCTCGGCTACCGCTGGTCGACGTCGCTGTTCAACCGAGACCCGAAGTAACCGCCATGACGGCGCGGGCTGCCTCCCGCAACTCGTCCCGCCCCAGGGCGGCGTACTCCGACACCGCGTCGGAGTACGCCGCCCTGGCGGCCTTCCCGGCGGCCCCGACCGCCTTCCGGGCGCGGTCCGCCGACATCGTCGGCTGGAACTCGCGCAGCACCCGCAGTCGTTCGGCCAGCGCGATCATCCGTACGGCGGAGGCGTCGCCGGAAGCGAGCCCCGCCATGCCGAGTGCGTGCAGCACCGTCCCGAACACGGGGAGCTCCATGGGCGAGCCGGACGGAGCGGAGAGCAGCGTCCGCAGCGCCTGCCGCAGCCGGGCGACCGGCCCCGCGACGAGTTCGACACGGCCGGCGTGCGCGTGCGCCGTCACCGCCGCCGACTGGACCTGCAGCGACCACCGGTCGAAGAAGGGGTCGCCGCCCTGCGAACCGGCCGCGGGCATCCGCTCCACGGCGTTGCGCCACAGACCGAGCCCGACCTCGGTCAGCCCGCGGGCGAGCGCGATCTCGGCGCGCCCGCCGAAGTCGGGGCTGTAGAAGTCGTCCTTCTGCGGGGTGTTGTCACCCTCCGCCTGCCGCAGCCAGTACTCGGCCTCGTCGGGGTCGCCGCGGTGCAGACAGGCGAGAACGAGGCCCCAGCGGACGCCGATGGCGTCGTGCTCGTCGCCGAGCCGCGGCAGCGCCTCCAGCGCGGCCTTGAGGTGACCGTACGCGGCGTCGCCCCGCTCCGTCTGCATGTACAGATCGCTCAGCCGGGCGTGGCCCATGAGCTGCAGGAACGGGTTGTCGGCCGGCGTCAGCACGGCGATGATCCGGCGAGCCGAGGCGAGCGCGCGGTCGATGTCGTGCTCGTACTCCCAGACGTAGGTGGCGACGCACTCGGCGATGCCCGCGAGCAGCGGCTGCTCGCTGTCGCAGAGCCCCCGCAGCACGTCGTAGTCGGGAGGCAGCATCTCAGGGACCGCGCTCAGCACGGTCGCGATGGCGCGCAGCAGCGTGTCCGGCGGGGCCTGGGGCAGCCGGCGCAGGGTGACGAGATGGCGTACGGCGCGCGGGCCGTAGCCCATGAACAGGCTCGCCGTGCAGAACACCGCGGCGGCGCGGGCGACTTCGACGTACTCGGGGTCGGGGTAGTAGTGCGACAGCGACGGGCCGGTGTCCGCGGCGAGTGCGGTCAGGCGGGGGTAGCTGGAGCCGGTGGACCACAGGGCGGCCAGCACGGCGGTGAGGGCTGCCGTGGTGGGGCCGTCCGCGCGGGCCAGGGCGTGCCGCAGGGCCAGCACGAGGTTGTCCTGCTCGGCCCTGATCCGCCCCCAGGCGGTCCCCGGCTGCGAGCCGAGGAGCCAGTCGTGGTGCGCGACCCCGAAGTCCCGCGCCCAGGCGAGGAACCGGCCGACGGCCTCCTCGTCCTCGCCCGCCTCCGTACGCCGGTCCGCGCTGAACTCCCGTACCGTCTCCAGCATCCGGAACCGCACCCCGGCCGGGGTGTCGGCGACGGTGAGCAGCGACTGATCGGCCAGCTGCTCCAGCGCAAGCAGCGCGTCCTCGCCGAGGACCTGCTCCGCCGCCTCGCCGGAGAAGCCGCCGGGGAAGACGGACAGCGTGCGCAGCGCCGCCCTGGCGTCCTCCGTGAGCAGGTTCCAGCTCCACTCCACGACCGCGTGCAGCGTGCGGTGGCGTTCCGGTGCGTCCCGCGCCCCGCCGCGCAGCAGCGCGAACCGGTCTCCGAGGCGGCGGGCGATCTCCGGCACCGACAGCGCGCGCACCCGCGCCGCGGCCAGCTCCACGGCGAGCGGCAGCCCGTCGAGGTGGCGGCACAGCTCGGCCACCTCGTCCGGCGGCAGCTCCACGCCGGGCCGGGCGGCCCGGGCCCGCTGCGTGAACAGCTCGACCGAGGTGTCCAGACGGAGCTCCGGCAGCGCGTACACCGCCTCCGACGTGAGGCCCAGCGGGGCCCGGCTGGTGACGAGCACCCGCAGGTCCTTCGAGGACGAGACCAGGGCCTGTACGAGGTCGGCGGCGCCCTTGACGACCTGCTCGCAGTTGTCGAGGACCAGCAGACCGGGCCCGGAGCCGAGCACGCCGAGGACGCCGGACACCGGGTCGGCCGAGGCGAGGCCGCCCACGGCGCCGTGCCGTCCCTCGCCCGCGCCGAGCGCCGAAGCCACCTCCGCGGCCACGTCCTCGTCCGCGGTGACGCCGGCGAGCGGCACGAAATACACCACGCGCTGCTCGGACCGGCGGCTGACGGCGTGCGCGAGCCGGGTCTTGCCGAGGCCGCCGGGGCCGACGACGGTGACGGCGCGGGAGACGCCGAGCAGCCGTTCCACCGCCGCGATGTCCTCGTCCCGGCCGAGGAGCGGGTTCGGCTCGTGCGGCACGCCGTGCCTGACCGCGGGCGCC
The DNA here is from genome assembly GCF_044459385.1 of Streptomyces sp. NPDC050287. Lineage (NCBI taxonomy): Bacteria > Bacillati > Actinomycetota > Actinomycetes > Kitasatosporales > Streptomycetaceae > Streptomyces > Streptomyces sp. NPDC050287. The sequence goes on from NZ_JBITIY010000004.1 coordinate 261,275, forward strand.
TCGCCGCTCAGCAGTTCCTGGTGTACGGCCTTGAGCCGGGCGCCCGGATCCGTGCCGAGCTCGTCGCGCAGCTCACGGCGGTACGCCTCGTACCGCGCGAGCGCGGCGGACGGTCCCGCCGTCGCGGCTTCGCCGCGCAGCAGTTCGGCGAGCACTTCCTCGTCGCGCGGATGCTCAGCGGCGAGCACGGCCAGCGGCCCGGCCGCCTCCGCGTGCCGTCCAAGGCGGGCGAGCGCGAGCGCCCGGGCCCGTACGAGCGCGCCGTGCACGGGGACGCGCTCGGCGCGCAACGCGGCCACGGGGTCTGTGCTTTCGCCGGGCCCGCCGGCCCCGTCAGGGGTGCCCTCCCACAGCCCGAGCCCGGCCTCGGCCGCGGCCAGCGATCCCGCGTGGTCCCCGGCTCTGGCCCGGTCCGCGCTCGCGGCGGCACGCAGCAGCAGGGCGGAACTGTCGACCTGGTCCTCGGCGAGGGCGAGCCGGTATCCGGTCGGCGTACTGGCGATGACGTCGGCGCCCAACTGCGCCCGCGCCCTGGACACGAGAACCTGCAACGCCTTCCCCGGCCGCTCCGGCAACTCGTCCGGCCACAGCCCCGCCACAAGCCGCTCGGTGCTGCAGCCCGTGCGGAGGTCGCCCGCGAGCAGGGCCAGGAGGCCGCGGAGCCGGGGCGCGGTGACTTCCTGTCCGCGACAGGCGACGCGCGGCAGCAGGGTCAGGTCGGTGGTCACCCGTGCAGATTATCCAAGGCACGCCGAACGGCCGAACTCCCGCCGGGGGCCGAGCCCTTGGCGCGTGCCGAACTCCCGGGGAGGTGCCGGGCCTCTGGCGCGTGGCGAGACCTTGGCGCATGCCGAGCTCTTCGGGCGCGGGCGACCCTCGGCGGCGTATGCACAACGCCCGGGCGGCCTCATCCGGCATGACATCCCATGAAGCTATCAATGATTAGCCTAACTCCAACCGCTCTTCCGCCATGGGCTCGCGCAAACCCTTGACACACGCGCCCACCTACCTCTCTCATGGCTAATGACTGATAGCCAAGGTCAAGGGGTCAACGTGTCGATCGGGTTCGAGACCGACGAGAGGGTCGCCGACATCGCACGGCGCACCACCGGGTTCGTGCGGGACGTGGTACTGCCGGAGGAACAGGCATGCGACGGGAACGTCCATGACGGGCCGGAGCCACTGCGGCGCCGGCTGCAGGAAGCGGCCCGGGCCGCAGGGGTGTTCGCTCCGCATGTGGGGGAACAGTGGGGCGGGCTCGGGCTGGATCTCTGCGGCCAGGCCGTGGTGTTCGAGGCGGCCGGATACTCGTTGCTGGGCCCCCTCGCGCTCAACTGCGCGGCACCGGACGAGGGCAATATGCACCTGCTCGAAGTGGTCGCCGACGAGGAGCAGAAGGAGCGGTATCTCCGGCCGCTGGCGGCCGGCGAGGTGCGCTCCTGCTTCGCGATGACCGAGCCGGCGCCGGGCGCGGGATCCGACCCCCGGGCGCTGGCCACCACGGCGACGAGAACCGGACGCGGCTGGCGGCTCGACGGCCGCAAGTGGTTCATCAGCGGAGCCGACGGGGCCGGCTTCGCCATCTGCATGGCCCGCACGAGCGGCGTCCCCGGCGAGGCGGGGGGCGCGACGATGTTCCTCGTCGACGCCGACAACCCGGGCATGAAGGTCGTCCGGAACATCGACACCCTGGATCAGGGGCTGTTCGGCGGGCACAGCGAGGTCGTCTTCGACAACTGTGAGGTCGGCGACGGTGCCGTGCTGGGCGAGGTGGACCAGGGCTTCGCGCATGCCCAGGTGCGTCTCGGGCCCGCCCGTATGACGCATTGCATGCGCTGGCTCGGGGTGGCGCGCCGGGCACAGGACATCGCCCTGGAACGGGCGGTGGATCGCTCGGCCTTCGGTAAGCCGCTGGCCGAACTGGGCATGGTGCAGCAGATGCTGGCCGATTCCGAGATCGACATCGAGACCGGTCGCGCGGTGCTGCTGCGGGCCTGCTGGGAACTGGACCAGGGCCGTTCGGCCGCCCAGCACACCTCCATCGCGAAGACGTACGTCTCCGAGGCGGTGAACCGCGTGGTCGACCGGTCCGTGCAGGTGTGCGGCGCGCTCGGCATCTCCTCAGACACCCCGCTGTCGCGGCTGTACCGGGAGGTGCGTCCGTTCCGGATCTACGACGGCCCGTCCGAGACCCATCGCTGGGCCATCGCCAAGCGCGCGGTGCGGGCGGCGCGGGAGCGGAGGGCCGCGCGATGACCACGACGGAGCACGCATCGGGGCCCACGGCAGAGCATGCGTCGGAGCCCGCGTCCGAGCCCACGGTGGCGGTACCGCGGACGACGGCGACCACGTCACAGACCGCGGCCACCACCCCGGACACAGCCGTGGTCGGCATCGACGGCCCCGCCCTGCAGCGCTACTTCGAACGCCATGTGCCTCGGTGCGCGGGCCCGTTGAGGGTCGAGCTGCTGCACGGCGGGCGCTCCAATCTCACCTACGAGGTGACCGACGGGACACACCGGTGGGTGCTGCGCCGGCCGCCGCTGGGCGTGCTCACGCCGACCGCGCACGACATGGACCGCGAGTACCGCGTCGTCGCCGCACTCGGCGGAACCGACGTGCCGGTGGCCCGAGCCGTGCTGTCGTGCACGGACCCGGCGGTGATCGGCGCGCCGTTCTGCGTCGTCGACTTCGTGGAGGGCGCCGTGCTGCGCGACGGTGACGAGGTCGCAACGCTTCCTCCAGCCGACGCCCGGCGCAGTGCCGACGCGCTGGTGGACGCCCTGGTGGCACTGCACTCGGTCGATGTCGCCGCGGTCGGGCTCGGCGACTTCGGCCGTCCCGACGGTTATCTGGAGCGCCAGGTGCGGCGGTGGCGCAGCCAGTGGGACAAGGTCGCCACCCGTGCACTGCCCGACCTCGACGCGCTGCACCGCCGGCTCGGCCGCGCCCTGCCCGTGAGCGGCGCGCCGACGATCGTGCACGGTGACTACCGCCTGGACAACACGATCCTGGCGCCCGGCGGCTTCGGGCGGATCGCCGCGATCGTCGACTGGGAGATGGCCACGCTCGGCGATCCTCTCGCCGATCTCGGGATGCTGCTCATGTACTGGGACCCGGTGTGCGAGCCGGTGCTCGGGGCGCGCCACGTGCCCACGGCCAACTCCGGCTTCCCCACGGGGCGCGAGCTGGCCGAGCGGTACGCCACAGGATCCGGCCGGGACATCGGGGATCTGGCCTTCTACCAGGCGCTGGGCTGCTTCAAGCTCGCGGTCATCGCCGAGGGCATCCACGCCCGCTATCGCGCCGGTCAGACCGTCGGCACCGGCTTCGAGCTGGTCGGCTCCGCGGTCCCGGCGCTGCTGCGCTCGGGCTTGGAGCTACTGCCGTAAAGGCCACTGGACCACTGACACCGACGCAGACGACGAATCTGAGGAGGACCCGTGCGAGACCGGCTGTCCGGAGAGATCGCCCTGGTGACCGGCGCGACCGGTGGGATAGGAGACGCCGTCGTACGCCGGCTGGCCGCCGAGGGTGCCGCGGTGGCGGTGACCGACGTGGACGCCGGCCGCTGTGAGGCACTGGCGAAGGAGCTGAGGGACGGCGGGGCGCGCGCGCTGGGCCTGGCCCTGGACGTCAGCGACGAGGAGACGTGGCGCCGCGCGGTCGAGCGGGTCGTCGACCAACTGGGCGGGCTGTCCGTGCTCGTCAACAACGCGGGCATCGCCGAGACGCGGACGGTGGAGACGGAGACCCGGGAGTCCTGGGACAAGGTCATCGCGGTCACCCAGACCGGTGTCTGGCTCGGCATGAAGTACGGCGGGCCGGCGATCGAGCGCGCCGGCGGCGGCTCCATCATCAACGTCGCCTCGATCTTCGGTACGGTCGGCGGCTTCGGCAGCCAGTTCTCGTACCACGCCGCCAAGGGCGCGGTCCGGCTGATGACGAAGAACGCCGCGCTGCACTGGGCCACCCGCGGCGTGCGCGTCAACTCGATCCACCCCGGCTTCATCGAGACGGCCCGCTCCCGCGAACTGTGGCAGGGCACGCCCCGGCACACCGCGATGGTCGAGGGCACCCCCTTGGGGCGGCTGGGCCGGCCCGACGAGGTCGCGGGAGCGGTGGCGTTCCTCGCTTCGCCGGACGCGACCTTCGTCACCGGCTCCGAGCTGTACGTGGACGGGGGCTGGACGGCACGCTGACGGCCGGCGCCCCGTGCCCGGCCCGTGCCGGTGAAGTCATCGCACGCGCGTGTACTGGTCCACGCCGCCCACGGATGCCACGGTCGCCCGCCCCTGGAGCACGAGGACGTCCAGGTGGGCCGCCGTCTCGTTGACCGCGAGCATCTGGTTGAAGGCGTTCAGCTCGCCGAACGGCACCGCCCGGCGCGTCCATCCGAGCTTGCGCGCCACCGCGTGGGCGTCGAGCGTGTCCTCGCCCAGCGCGGTGAGGCTCTTGGCCAGCCGGTCGTCGTGGTGGGCGAGCAGCTCGGCGACCCGGGTGTGGGTGCTGTCGGAGACCGGCCCGTGCGCGGGCAGCAGGCGCGCGTCGGCGTAACGGTTCATCAGGCGCAGCGAGTCCAGATAGTCGGCGAGCGGCCGGCCGCCCGGCTCGGTCAGCTCGAAGCCGATGGACGGGGTGATGTGGGGCAGCACATGGTCCCCGGAGAACAGCAGTCCCCGCTGCTCGTCCAGGAAGACCACATGTCCCCGGGTGTGTCCCGGAGTCGGCACGACGCACAGCTCGCGGTCGCCGAAGCGGAGGGTCTCGGCGGCGAGCCAGCGGTCGGGGGCCTCCCACACGCTCGGGTCGAAGCCGCCGTGGTTCATCCTCCGGATCTGGTCGGCCAGTTCGCCGGCGCCCGCCCTGCTCAGGGTCTGAAGTGAACTCACGGGTTCGTCGCTGCGCAGCCGGTCGAGCATCTCCAGACCCGGGCGTTCCCCCGCGCCGAGGTAGACGCGCGAGCCCAGCAGCCGGCGCAGTTCCACCGCGTGCGTGTAGTGGTCGCGGTGGATGTGGGTGACCAGGATGTGGCTGATGTCGCCGAGGTCGCGGTCGATGGCGGCCAGGGCCTCCTCGAGCGTCTTGCGCGCCTCGGGGATCGCCCAGCCGCCGTCGATCATGACGAGGCCGCCGTCGTCGGCGAGGTCCTCCAGAAGGTAGACGTTGACGGCGTGCAGGCCGTCGTTCGGAAGCGGCAGCGGAACGCGGTGCACCCCGGGCTGGACGGTCTGGACTCCGGATGCGGCCCACGGGCCCTGGTCGAACCGCGTTGTCATGATCCTCCTTGTGGGTGTGCCGCCGCGGGATCATGCCGGTGGGCACGCGCGACGGCACCGTTTCGTCCATTGTCGCCTCAGGCCTGGTCGCCGGGCGTGCGGGCCGTCATCCTGACGGCCAGGTCCCGGGCCCCGCTCCGGTCGAGCTTGCCGACCTTGGTCTGGGGCAGTTCCTTGATGCCGTACACGAATTCGGGCCATTTGGTCTTGGACAGGCCGACACTCTCCAGGTGTCCGGTCACCTCGGCCAGGTCGATCCCGCCGCCGTCCTCGGTGACGACGAGCAGGGCCACGCGTTCACCGAGCACCTCGTCGGGAACCGCCGCGACACAAGCCCTGGCCACGCGCGGGTAACTGGCGACCGCGCGCTCGATCTCGGTGATGTCGATGTTGCGGCCGCCACGGATGATGACGTCCTTCTCGCGGCCCATGATGCTGATGGTGCCGTCCTCGTGGGTCATCAGCAGATCGCCGGTGGGCAGGTAGCCGTCCTGAGTCAACGCCGCGGGAGCCAGCTCGCCGTCGCGGGCGTAGCCGAGGAAGAGGGAGGGGCCGCGTACCTGCGCCCGGCCGGTCACGCCTGGCCCGGCCGGCTGCCCGTCGGGGGTGAGCGCGCGTACGTCCGTACCCGGGAAGGGGCGGCCGTCCCTGCCGAGCCGGATCTCCTCGGGGTCGTCGGGGCTGGGTGAGGTGTGGCCGAGGCACTCGGACATGCCGAAGACGCGGAGGATCCTCGTGCCCAGGGACTGCTCCGCCCGGGCCAGCGCTCCGCGGTCCATGGGGCCACCGCCCACGGTGATCGACCGGACGCCGCGAAGGATGCCGGAGCCGGCCGCCTCGGCGCCCATCTGCAGCGCCATGGTCGGTACGCACATGGTCCAGCGGACGCCGGCGTCGGCCATCCGCCGCAGGGCGAGGGCCCGGTCCCACTTCCCCGTCATGACGAGCGGCCCGCGCAGCATCAGGGAGAGATAGACACCGAAACAGTAGGCCGCCGTCGACGACAGCGGCACGATCGCGGCGACGGCGTCGCCGGGCGCCAGGCCGTTGATGGCGATGGTGCTCCGGGCGGCATAGCGCAGGGCCGACTCGGACTGCACGACGCCCTTGGGTCGCCCGGTCGACCCGGAGGTGAGGCCGATCAGCGCGCCGCCCGACCAGCGTGACACCTCGCGCTTGCGGGGCGTGGACAGGCAGGTCCAGCCGTCGAGCACCGTCCGCGGCGGCCCCGGCAGCCGTTCGGCCACCGCCCATTCGTCCATCGCGGAAGGCTCGGCGACCACGGCGTCCGGGCGGATGTCCTCCCAGGCCGCGGTGAACTCGGCATGTGTGGTGTGCCGGTTGACCACCGCGATGACGCCGCCGTCCCGGCCGCTCATCCCCACGGCAAGGGTGGCGGCGACCGTACGCCATGAGTTGTCGGCCTGGACCATGACGGTGCCGCCCGCTCCGTCGGCCTTCGCGGCGGACAGCGTTCCGGCCAGCCGTGTGGCCTCGTCGAGCAGTTGCCGTGCCGTGTGGCTGCCCGCATCGTCGATGACGGCGACGAAGTCCGCCTCGTCCGCCTTCTGTTGGAACTCCCGCACTACCTGTCGCATCTTGTCCCTCGCTGCGCTGTGCCGAACTCCGTCTACTGAACGCTGGGGTGGGTGCCGTGCCGGTGAGCCGGGATCGTCCGGCAGGGGCGCCGGTTCGACGACCGGCATCGCCGGCCGGGCCGTCGCGTTCCTGTCAGCCGACGAACATCTCCGCCTCGTGCCCCATGACCGCGATGCGGCGGCCCTTCATGTCGCCGACCTGGGCGACGGCCTCGGCCCACTCGGGGCTCGCGAGGGCCTTCCGCAGGTCCTCAGGGGAGTCGAAGCCGAGCACGGAGATCCCGTCCCAGCCCTCGGAGCGCGGCTCCAGGGCGGCGTCGATCTCGGTGTGCCGCCAGGCACGCAGTCCGGGCAGGCGGTAGGTCAGTTCCGCGTGGTCGCCGCGCCACCACTCGATGAACTGCTCGTGCGTCCACTCCGGAGGCCGAGCTGCCAGCAGGACAAGGTTGTACATGACGGTCCTCCGTAAATGCCTGCATGGTCCGTTGAACGGGCGCGGCGGGACGGGCGTACGTGGCTGATCACGTGAAACGGATCTCGGAGGAACGGCCGATCAGCAGGCGCTGCAACCGGCCCTCGTCGTTCACCCGCCCCGCGGCGACGAAGCTCGCCTCGGGGACACCCGCGCGTCGCACCTCCCCCAGGAAGAGTTCGTCCTGGCCGAGCGTGGTCGCCGACAGCCGGTGGTGCGTGCGGGTGCCCCTCTCGCGCTGTTCGAGGTAGCCGACGAGAGCCGCGCGGTCGCCGGCGAAGTCGGTGGCGTTGCCGTCGCCCGTGGAGAACAGGATGGACAGCGTGAAGTCGTCGCTGATCAGGTCGAGGATCCGGGACGGCTCGTCCCCGTCGAGGATCTCGAACCACGCGGTGAGGAAGGGGGCCGCGGTCGTCGAGGTGTCGGTCATGCCCGGCTCCTCTCGTCCGTGGCCCGCCCGGCCCAGTCGACGAGTTCGAAGGAAGTGGTGAAGACGGACTGGTAACGCGCCAGGAGCCCGCCGGGCGATACGACCGCTGCCGACAGGAAGGAGCCCCTGTACTGGCCGCCCTCCGTCACCACTCCGTAGACCGTCTCGACGTCGCCGTCCCGGCTGTGGCGCAGGATCTCGTGCGCCCGGTCCACGGGGTTACGGCCGGCGATGTACGCGGCGAAGTCCTCCTTGGAATTTCCGATGACCTCCTTGCCGGGCAGGGCGATGAGGAAGCGGAAGTCCGGTTCGAGCAGGTCCAGCGTCCGCTCCGGATGCCGGCTGTCCATGCTGGCCATGTATGCGCGCAACGCCATAGGAGCCTCTCCAGATCAACCTGAGCCAAATTCAATTCAGTTTGGATGGTAATCCCGCGGAAACAGGGCTGGCAAGAGTGCGTCACGAAGCTTCCGCCGGCGCTTCTTCCGTGGCGCCGCGTGCGCCGGAAGCGGGGCGAAGCGGGCACGACAATGCCCCCTGGCATCCGTCATGTCCACCAGGGGGCAGAAAAGCCGACCGCGGCCGCGGAAAGCCGGCGCCGCTCAGGGCGTCACGTGGCGACCATCCGGACGCAGGCGCCCTCGATGAGTTCGGAGACCTCCGACAGCGGCGTCGGCCCGGACGGCCGGTACCACCGCCAGACGCTGACGATCAGGCCGAGCACACCCGCGCCCAGCAACTGCGCGTCGCGCAGCGGGAACGCGCCCTGGGACATGCCCCTGACCAGCAGGTTCGTCCAGTCCCGCTCGACGAGCTGGACCAGCTGGCGGGCCGCGACGCGCTCGGCCTCCTCCCGCTTGGACTTGCGCGGGCCGGAGAGCAGGTCCATGTGGTTCTGCAGGATGCGCATCTGCAGGACCTCCTGGTCGGACACGTCGTACGCCGCGCGCACGGCCGCACGCAGCGCTTCCACCGGCTCGGCGACGTCCGAGGTCGCCTCCGTGAACTTGTCGTGGGAGCGCTGCAGCTCCAACCGCATGATGGTGAGCAGGCAGTGGGTCTTGGACTCGAAGTAGTGGTACAGCGCGGTCTGCCCGATGCCCACCCGCTCCGCCACGGTGGACCACTTGGTGGCCTCGAACCCCGTCTCGCCGAAGCAGTCGACGGCGGCCGCCAGAATGGCGGCGCGCTTGGACCTCGGCCCCGCTTCCGGTTCAACGATCTTTGTCGCCATCAGTGACCTGTCTCCTGGCTGCCGCCCACCTCGTGCGTACCCGAGAGTAGCCCCAAGCTGAACTCAGTTGCCAATCGACTTCCGGTCAAAGGCGCTCGAGGACGGTCGCATTGGCCATGCCGCCGCCCTCGCACATCGTCTGCAGACCATAACGTCCGCCGGTCCTGCGCAGTTGGTGGACGAGCGTGGTCATCAGCCGGGCGCCGGTGGCGCCGAGCGGATGGCCCAGCGCGATGGCGCCGCCGAAGGCGTTGATCCGTTCCCCGTCGGCACCGATCTCCTTCTGCCAGGCGAGGACGACGGAGGCGAAGGCCTCGTTGATCTCGACCAGGTCGATCTCCCCGATCGACAGCCCGGCCTTCTTCAGGACCTTCTCGGTGGCGGGGATCGGGCCGGTCAGCATCTGGATCGGGTCGGAGCCGACCACGGCCATGGTGTGCACGCGGGCGAGCGGGGTCAGGCCGTGCCGGCGTACCGCCTCCTCGGAAGCGATCAGCAGGGCGGCGGCGCCGTCGGAGATCTGGCTGGAGACGGCCGCGGTGAGCCGGCCGTCCTCGGTGAGCGTCTTCAGTCCGGCCATCTTCTCCAGGCTGGTGTCGGCGCGCGGGCCCTCGTCGGCGGTGAGTCCGAAGGCGGGGGTGATCTCGTCGTCGAACGCACCGTCGGCCTGGGCGGCGAGCGCCCGCTGGTGGCTGGTGAGAGCGAACCGTTCCATGTCGGTACGGGAGACGCCCCACTTCTCGGCGATCAGCTCCGCCCCGCGGAACTGTGAGACCTCCTGGTCCCCGAAGCGCTCGCGCCAGCCGTCCCCCGCGTACGGGCTGCCCATGCCGGCCTGCTCGCCGACATACATCGGGCTGGCGATGGGCACCAGGCTCATCACTTCCACTCCACCGGCGACCACCAGATCGGCGGCGCCGGATCCGACCGCCTGCGCGGCGAAGTGCACGGCCTGCTGGGAGGAACCGCACTGGCGGTCGATGGTGGTGCCGGGGACGTGCTGCGGCAGCCCGGCGGACAGCCAGGCGGTGCGTGCGATGTTGCCGGTCTGTGCGCCGAGCTGGCTGACGCACCCGAAGTACACGTCGTCGACGGCCCCCGGGTCGGCCCCGGTGCGCTCCAGCAGGGCGCGCAGCACATGGGCGCCGAGGTCGGCGGGGTGCACGCCGCTGAGCGTGCCCTTGCGGCGGCCGACGGGGGTGCGGACGGCTCCGACGATGAAGGCTTCGGACACGAGGGGCTCCCTTGTTGGGTAGGGGATCAGGTCCTGGGTGAGAGGTGCTGGAAGTCGGGCGCCCGCTTGCCGAGGAAGGCGGCGACGCCCTCGCGCCCCGTGTCGGAGGCGGCCGCGGCGGCGAGCGCACGGGCCTCGCGGTCCAGGTGCGGGCCGAGGTCCGAGGCCAGTCCGGCGGCGACGAGCCGGCGGGTGACCCCGAAGGCGGCGGTGGGTCCACCGCTCAGGGCATCGGCCGTGCGGGCCGCCTCGGCGGCGAGTCGGCCGGGGGCCACGACCCGGCTCACCAGTCCGATCGCCTCGGCCTCCGCCGCGGGTATGCGGCGGTTGGTCAGCAGCAGGTCCAGGGCCCGCTTGGGGCCGACGAGACGGGGCAGGAACCAGCTGACTCCGGCGTCCGGTGAGTAACCGATGCCGGTGTAGGCGGCGGTGAACGAGGCGTCGGCGGCGGCGAGGGTCACATCGGCGGCCGCGGCCAGGCCGATGCCCGCGCCCGCCACGGCACCCTGCACGGCGGCCACCACGGGCGCGTCGCCCGCGGCGAACGTCCGCAGGGCGTCGTGCAGCGCGTCGGTCACCGCGGTCAGGTGCTTCTCCAGCGCCTCGCCGGACAGCCGGGAGAACTCCCTGAGGTCGCCGCCGACGCAGAAGGACTTCCCCTCGCCGGTCAGCAGCACGGCTCGTACGGCTTCACGTGCGCAGGTCCGCGCCGCGTCCAGCAGTCCGCGCGCCATGTCCAGGTCGATGGCGTTGCCCGCCTCGCCCCGGCGCAGGGTGACGCGGGCCAGGCCGCCGTCGTCGATCTCGACGGCGACCCTCGTCGGGTCGGACCTCATCGCCCCGGCCGTCATCGCGCCGTCCATCCGCCGTCGACGGTGAGCACCTGTCCGGTGCAGTAGGAGGAGGCGTTCGAGGCGAGGAACAGCAGGGCGCCGTCGAGTTCGTGGCCGTCGCCGCCGCGTCCCAGCAGGGTGTTGCGCTCGACCCAGCGACTGGAGCGGGCGTCGCCGAAGAGGCCGGCGGTCATCTCGGTGCGGAACCAGCCGGGAGCGAGTGCGTTGACGCGTATCCCGCTGCCACCCCACTGTCCGGCCAGCTCCCGGGTCAGGCCGATCAGTCCGGCCTTGGACGCCGAGTAGCTCGCACCGCCGAGGGGGGCGGCGGTCACCAGGCCGAGGATGGAGGAGACGTTGACGATGCTCCTGCCTCCCCTGTCACCGGGTGCCTCGGCGGTGAGGCGGGCCAGGTGGTAGGGCGCGGTGAGGTTGACCCCGAGGACGCCTGTGAAGGCGTCCGGTGATTCGTCCTCGGCGCGGGTCTCGCCGGAGGTGGCCGCGTTGTTGACCAGGATGTCGAGACGGCCGGTGGCGGTCAGCGCGGTCTCGGCGAGCCGCACTCGGTCGGCGGCGAGGGAGACGTCGCAGGCCACGGGGTGGATGCGGGAGTCGGAGTCGGCGAGTTCCTTCAGCCGGTCGATGCGGCGGGCCGCGGCGAACACGGTGGCGCCGGCCTCGGCGAGGACGGCGGCGAAGCGTGCGCCGAGCCCGGCGGACGCGCCCGTGACGACGGCCGTCCTGCCCTGGAGCGAGAACAGCTCGGCGGCGGATCGCGGCGCGCTCACTCGTCCACTCCGATCGGCAGGGCGGTCGCTCCGCCGTCGAGCACCAGGGTCTGGCCGGTCATCCAGGAGGACGCGTCCGAGGCCAGGAAGAGTGCCGCGTTCGCCACGTCCTCCACCGTGCCGAGGCGCCGCAGCGGCAGCTTGGCGGTGAGAATGGGCTCGCGCACCTCCCACACCGCCCGCGCCAGTTCGGTCTTGATCAGACCGGGGGCGATGGCGTTCACCCGTGCCCGCGGCCCGAGTTCGTAGGCGAGCTGCCGGGTCATGTGCAGCATGGCGGCCTTGGTGGCGTTGTAGTAGCCGATGTGCGGGTCGACGATCAGCCCGCCGACGGAGGCGATGTTGACCACCGCTCCCCCGTGCTCGGCCATCCAGGCCCGCCAGGCGTACCGGGTCCAGGCGATCATGCCGTACTGGTTGACGCGTACGGTCTTCTCCGCCCGCGGCAGGTCCAGGTCGAGCAGATCGCCGTGGTACGGGTTGGTCGCCGCGTTGTTGACGAGGATGTCGACCCTCCCGAAGCGGGCCATGGTCTCGTCGACGCAGGCCTCGGCCTGCTCGGGTTCGCCCGCGTTGGCCACCACCGTGTGCAGGTCGCCGTCGCCCTTGACGCGCAGCAACTCCTCGCGCGCCTCGGCGAGTCCGGCCGCCTTGCGGGCCGCGATCACCACGTGCGCGCCGGCCGCTCGGTAGGCGGTGGCGATTCCGAGCCCGATGCCGCGGGATCCGCCGGTGATGACGGCGACCTTGCCGTCGAGAGTGCTGGCACTCACGCTGCCCCTGCCTTCATGTCGGTCTTCTGCACGTCGGCCGTCTCCTGCTCGGCCTTCTCGTGCGCGGCGTTGTGGTCCTCGGCCTTCTCCTGCCCGGCCGTCTTCCGGTACTTGGCGAGTTCCTGGCGGGCCACCGTCCGCAGATGTACTTCGTCGGGGCCGTCGGCGATGCGCAGCGCCCTCGTGATGGCGTACAGCCGGGCCAGTACGGTGTCGTCGCTGACCCCCGCCGCGCCGTGCGCCTGCACCGCGCGGTCGACCACCTTGTGGGCGACCTCCAGTGCCGCGACCTTGATCGCGGCGACCTCCATCCGCGCGGCGGCGTTGCCGACGGTGTCCATCAGCCAGGCGGACTTGAGGACGAGGAGGCGCAGTTGCTCGATCTCGATGCGGCTGCGGGCGATCCACTCGCGCACCACGCCCTGATCGGCGAGCGGTCCGCCGAAGGCGGTGCGTTCGGTGACGCGCTCGCACATCAGCTGCAGGGCGCGCTCGGCGAAGCCCACGGCGCGCATCGCGTAGTGCATCCGTCCCGGACCGAGCCGTCCCTGGGCGAGCGCGAAGCCCTCTCCCTCGCCCCTGAGGATGTTCTCCACGGGCACGCGGACGTCCTCGAAGAGCACGTCGCCGTGCCCGAGCCGGTCCGTGTAGCCGAACATCGGCAGGTCGCGCAGGACGGTGACACCCGGGGTGTCCCGGGGGATGAGCAGCATGCTCTGCTGCCGGTAGGTGGGCGCGTCCGGATCGGTCTTGCCCATCAGGATGATCAGCTCGCAGTCGGGATCGAGGATCCCGGAGGTGTACCACTTGCGGCCGTTGACCACATAGCTGTCGCCGTCGCGGGTGATCCGGGTACGGATGTTGCGCGCGTCGGAGCTGGCGACCTCCGGCTCGGTCATGGCGAAGCAGGAGCGGATCTCCGCGTCCAGCAGGGGCCGCAGCCAGCGTTCCTGCTGCTCGGGCGTGCCGTACAGCGCGAGCAGTTCCATGTTGCCGGTGTCGGGCGCCGAGCAGTTGAACACCTCGGGGCCGATGATCGAGCGGCCCGCCAGCTCCATGAGGGGTGCGTATTCGAGGTTGGTGAGCCCCGCGCCCCAGTCGCCGTGGGCCATGAAGAGGTTCCACAGGCCCTCGGCGCGCGCCTTCTCCTTCAGCTCGCGCATCACCGGCGGCAGCGCGTGCGGATCGTCCGCCTCGGCCAGTTGCCGGTCGTAGACGGCCTCCGCGGGGAAGACGTGCTGCTGCATGAACGACCGCATGCGGTCCTGGAGTTCACTCGCCCGTGGCGAGAATCCGAAATCCACGATTGCTCCTGTCCGGGGTTCCGCGGTTCGTGTGGTCGGTCCGGATCAGCCGAGGATGTCGCGCGCCGTGCGGATCATCGCGGCGATGGTGGGCGGCAGTCGCTCCTGGTCCGGGTCGTGGTGCTTGCCCTCGCGGTGCCGGCGCAGGTTGTGGCCCATGATCGCGGCCATCTTCATGCGGCCGAGTGCTCGGAACCAGTCCATCGCGGGCAGCGCGGGCCGGCCGTCGAGGTAGGCGTCCAGCAGTTCGGCCTCGCTGGGCAGGCCGGGTACGGCACGCCCCAGCCGGGGGAAGTTGCGGTGGTCGGCGAAGAGCAGGAACCAGCCGAGGTCGATGCGCGGGTCGCCGACGCTCCAGATCTCCCAGTCGACGACGGCCACCGCACGCTCGTCGACGCACAGCACGTTGCCCAGCCGGAAGTCGCCGTGCAGCAGCACCGGCGGCAGACCGACGGGCACGTCATGGGCGAGGCGTGCGAGCAACTCCTCCCCACCGGGCCGTAGCTCGCCGGGAACAGCGTGCAGGGTGCGGCTCCATCGCTCCAACTCACCTGCCGCGTCGAGGGGTTCGGGCGGATCGAGGCCGGGCGTACGGGTGTCGGTGGCGTGCAGCCGGCGCAGTACGGCGGCGATCTCCAGCATCCGGGCGCGAGCTGTCGCGGCCGGCACCTCGGGTTCGTCGAGTACCGGTTCGATGGCCTCCCCGACCGCGAACTCCATGGCGAACCAGGCCGGTTGCCTCTCGTCGACGGCGGCGACGCCCGGCACCGGCACCGCGGATCCGGCCAGCGCGCCCAGCACCCGGGCCTGGCGCAGCACGTCGTTGCGTCCGACGGGCCGCTGCCCCGGAGGCACCGCCTTGACGACGTACCGGGCGTCCCCCGCGGTGACGGAGTACGTGAGCCCCGAGTGGCCGCCCGGCAGTACCGCCAACTCCCCTATGACAGCGCCCGGATGACGGCGGGCGAGCCGCTCACGGACCCGGTCGGTCAGCTCCGACACCGCAGTGGCGGCCATGCTCATCGGACGGGCTCCTTCGGCAGGCCGAGCACGCGTTCGGCGAGGATGTTGTGCTGGATCTCGTCGGTGCCGCCCGCGATGCTGTAGCCGGGGGCGCCCAGCAGGTGCTCCGTCCAGGCATACGTGCCCCACTGCTCGGTGTCCGCGACGAGGCGCGGCCCCAGCAGCTCGGCGACCAGATCGCTGGTGCGCCGCATGGTCTCGGTGGCGTAGAGCTTGCCGACCGAGGCTTCCGCGCCGGGCTCGCGTCCGGCGACGAGGGCGGCGGTCACCCGCAGTCCGATGAGCCGCTGGACGAGGGTGCGCAGGTAAAGGTCGGCGGCCCGCTGCTGTTCGCTGCCGGTGAGCGGGCGGGGCAGGTTCCCGGCGAGGTCCAGCGCGCGGTCGGCGTTGTCCAGGCCGAGGTTGCCGGAGTCGAGCCGTTCGGCGGCCAGCACGCTGAGGGTGACCCGCCAGCCCTCGCCGACCGGTCCGAGCCGATCGGTGTCGGGCACCCGCACGCCGTCGAGGTAGACCTCGTTGAAGCTGGTGCCGCCCGTCATCTGCCGGATGGGCCGTACGGTCACACCCGGCGCGTCCATGCGTACCAGGAAGACGGTGATGCCGGCGTGCTTGCGCACGTCCGGATCGGTACGGCACACCGCGACGCCCCAGGTCGCCACTCGGGCCCCGGAGGTCCACACCTTGTGCCCCTGAAGCACCCAGCTGTCACCGTCGCGCACCGCCCGGGTGCGCACCGCGGCGAGGTCGGATCCGGCCTCGGTCTCCGAGAACAGCTGGCAGGCCAGTTCGTCGGTGCGCAGCATGGGCCGCAGCCAGCGTTCCTTCTGTTCCTCGGCGCCCCAGATGCCGATCGCGGGGGCGACGAGCTGCTGTGTCACCGGGAAGACCTCGGTGCGATGCGGCACGTCGAAGGCTGCCTCTTCGGTGCGGTAGAGCTGCTCGTAGTACGCGGGCAGGCCGCGTCCCCCGTACTGCTCCTGCCAGTTGAGCGCGCCCCACCCATGGTCGTAGCGGGTCCGTTCCCACTCCCGGATGCGGACGGTGTGCTCGCGCTCCTGTTCCTCGGTCCAGTTCTCGAAGACGGCGACGGAGTCGGAGCCGCTGCCCCACTCCCCGTCGGCGGCGCGCGGCCGGGCGACCGTGGTGAGCCATTGCCGGGCCTGGGCGCGGAACTCCTCGGGTTCCGGGATGGCGCTCATCTCTTCCTCCACCTCCGTTCAGCGGGACAGCACGGTGCAGGCGCTCACGCCCGGGGCGCCGTACACGTGCGTGAAGCCGACCCTGGGTTCGCCGGGGACCTGCCGCTCACCGGCCCGTCCGCGCAGTTGCTGGACGATCTCGTAGACCTGGCGCAGTCCCGAGGCGCCGATGGGTTCGCCGTTGGCGATGCAGCCGCCGTCGGTGTTGACCGGCAGGCTCCCGCCGATCCCGGTGGCGCCTGAGGCGACCAGCCGCTCCTGCTCGCCGTCCTCGCAGAACCCGCACTCGGCCATGTGCATGACCTCGGCGCCGCTCTCGGTGTCCTGCAACTGGCAGACGTCGACCTCACCCGGGCCGATCCCGGCCTCCTCGAAGGCGGCGGCCGAGGCGTCACGGCTGACGCTGGTGAGCGGGCCGCCGGGGATCCAGGGACTGAACACCTCGAACGAGCCGAAGCGCCGGGTGCGTACGGCCGCCGAGCGCAAGGTGACCGGTGTGCCCTCAAGGGTGCGTGCGGCCTCGGGTGAGCACAGCACCAACGCGGCGGCGCCCGCTCCCGGGGAACAGAACATGTAGCGGGTCAGCGGATCGCTGACCATGCCCGAGTCGAGGATCTCGTCCGCGTCCACCGGTTTGCGGCGCCACGCCTCAGGGGTCAGGCCACCGTTGCGGTACGCCTTCTCGGCGACCAGGGCGAGGGTCCGCGGTGTGATGCCGTGGTCGTGCATGTAGCGCTGGATCTTCATGCCGAAGAACTGGGTCGTGACCATCAGCCCGTCGCTGCCGTACTCCGCTCCCAGCCCCCAGTCCTCGGGCCGCGGGTCGAAGGCGCCGCGCGGGTGTTTGTCGAAGCCGACGGCGAGGACGACGTCCGCCATGCCGGAGCGGATCGCGTTCACGGCGGAGACCAGCGCGCTGCCGCCGGTGGCGCAGCCGTTCTTGACGTTGACGAACGGCAGTCCGGTCAGACCGAGTTGGGCCACCAGCGTGTCGGCGAGGCCGGCGCTGTCGCTGCCGCCGAAGGCGGCCCGCACCCGCGACCACTCGATCCCGGCGTCCGCCAGCGCGGCGTTCACCGCTCCTACGGCCAGTTGCCGGCCGCTCGCCTCCGACCGGCCGAACGGGGTGCGCCCTGCGCCGCAGATCAGGACGTCGGTACTCATGAGCCCTCCTCACCGGGGGTCGTGGGCCTCGCCCGCGGGACACCGGAGCCCGCGGTCACGGTGAGGGGCATCCCGATACGGACGCCGTCGAGGCCGTCGCGGATGTCGACGTCGAGTACCGCGGCCACCCGCACGCCCTCCGCCAGTTCGACGTAGCCGAGCGCGAACGGCTCGAAGCCGCCGGGCGGGGCCTGATAGGGCGGCGACTTAGGGGCGTACCGCTGCACCGTCCAGGTCCACAGCGTGCCCGTGCCCTGCAGGACCGCCGGAACGGCCGGTCCCCCGCAGCGCGGGCACGTGTCCTCCGCGGGGTAGGCCGCCACCGCGCAGCCGGAGCAGCGTGAGCCCTGGAGCCCGACGGCGACGGCCGGACTCCGCGGATCCGTGGCCATCCGGATCAGCGCCCCGTCCACTTGGGTTCACGCTTCTCCAGGAACGCCGACACGCCTTCGTTCGCGTCCTCGGAGTTGAGCGCCACACCCACGGCGAGGTGCTCCATCACCATCAGCGACTGGGTGTCGGCGTCCAGGCTGCGGTCGATCGTCATCTTCGTGAGCCACATCGTGAAGGGGCTCTTGTCGACGAGGTCCCCGATGAAGTCGTCGACTGTCGCGTCCAGCTTGTCGGCCGGGGCGGACTTGTTGATCAGTCCGAATTCGGCGGCCTCGATGCCGGAGAGGAGCTTGCCGGTGAGCATCAGCTCCTTGGTCTTGCGGATGCCGATCATGCGCGGCACCCGGTAGATCGGGCCGGCCCCGCCGAACAGCGCTCGGCGGATGTGGAAGTCACCGATCTTGGCGTCGTCCGCGGAGATGGCGAAGTCGCAGGAGATCATGATTTCGAAGCCGCCGGCGGTGACGTAGCCCTCCAGGACGGCCACCGACGGGGTCTTCATCGAGTAGAGGCGGTCGCACACCTTCGCGGACTTCACCGCGACGTCGATCGCGTTCGACTTGCCGACGTAATCCGCCTTCAGGCTGTCGAGGTCGAAGCCCGAGCAGAAGGTGCCGCCACGGCCGCGCACCACCAGGACCCGCAGCTCGGGGTCCTCGTCGACCTCCGTGATGATCTCGTCGAGCCGGTCCAGGATCGGCACGGTGACACAGTTCCTCTTCCACGGGCGGTTGAGCCACACACGGGCGACGTGGCCGTCACGCTCGAACTGGATCTCGTCTTCCACTGCCATCTTCCAACCCCTTCGGAGTCCGAACTGAACTGAATTCACTACGAGTCTGGAAGCATCGAGGGACCATGTCAACCCCTGCGATCAAGCAAACCGAACCTGATTCAATTGCCTCGGAGCCGACCGCCGCCGGCCGGACTTCGTGGCCGAGGCGCTGCTGGTGCCGTATCTGCTCTCCGCGATGTCCGGTCGGTCGGGTCCGGGACGGCGCGCGTGGGGGACATCGACAGCGGTACGGAGCTCGGCTGCGCCCGCCGGACGGGTCCGCCGGCCGTGAGAGGGGCCGCGGCTTCTCCACGTACGACAGCGGACCACGCCGCCTGCCATGCCGGTGAGCCGGCCGCCGGATGGGCGGCGGCCGGCTCACTCATACGGTGCCGTTGCGACGTGCGGTGCGATGCCGGGCCGGGCCGGGCCGCCAACCGTCAGGCGCCGTGTCCCAGTTGGTCCGCCCAGCGTTCGGCCATCATCATCACCGTCGTGTTGGTCGGCACGGCCGGGATGTCCGGCATGGTGGAGGCGTCGACGACGTACAACGCGTCGACCCCGTGCACCTTGCCGGCCTGGTCCACCACCGCGGCCGGGGTGCCCTCCCCGCCCATCGCGCAGGTGCCCACCGCGTGGCAGTAGGTGTTCTTGCCCTGGAGGACAGCGCGGGTGAGGTCGGCGTCCGTGGTGGCCTCAGGACCGGGCCACGTTTCGGCCCGTACGTACTTCTCCAGCGGGCCGGAACCCATGATCTGCCGGATCTGCCGGATGCCGGCCACCATGCGCCGTACGTCGTCGGGGTGGTCGAGCAGCCCCAGCCGGATGCTCGGGTCGGCCTCGGGAGCGCGTGAGGTGATCTCCACCCTGCCCAACGAGTACGGACGGACCACAGCGAGGGGCACGAGCATCACCCCGGGCTCCATGGTGAACGGCAGCGCGTGCAGATCGACTTCACCGTCGCCGCCCGCTCCCGCCGAGGAGAACGCCAGGGCGGTCTGCAACGGCGGCTTGAGCTCACCGACCGCCTCCTCGTCCACGGCGTAGGTGAGGTACACCATGGGGTGGTCACGGAGGTTCCTGCCCACGCCTTCGAGGGGCCGGACCTCGAGGATGGACAGCTCTTGGAGCAACCGCCGCGGGCCGATGCCCGAGCGCATCAGGATGGCGGGGCTGCCGATGGCTCCGGCGGAGAGAACGACCAGGTCGGCTTCGAGAGCGGTGCCGTCGGCGAGGATCACCGCACGGGCCGTCCCGTCCGCGGTGAACTCCACGCGGTCGACGGTCCGTCCGCCCAGTACGGTCAGGTTCTCGCGGTGGCGGGCCGGGCCGAGGTAGGCGATGGCGGAGCTCTGCCGGATGCCGTTCTTGCGGTTGAAGGGGATCGGGCCCGCGCCGCGCCGGCGGGCGCCGTTGATGTCCTGGTGGATGGGGTGGCCTGCCTGGGCACAGGCCTCCAGGAACGCGGACATGACCGGGCGCAGTCCGTTGCCTTCAGTGAAGCGCTCGATGTGTACGGGGCCGCCGGTGCCGTGCAGTTCCCCGCCCACCGGGTCGTCCTCCAGCTTCTTGAAGTACGGCAGGACCTGGTCCCAGGACCAGCGGTCGTTGCCCAGTCCGGTCCAGCGGGCGAAGTCCTCGGGGGTGGGCCGCAGCGCGTTGGCGCCGTTGACGGACGACGAGCCGCCGATGACCTTGCCGCGCAGGACGGGCACGATGCCCTGCTGGACGATCCCGAACATCGGGATGCTGTCGGCATCGACGACGTGGTCGGCCGACTCGTAGCCCCAGTCGTGGGTGGTGAATCCGAACTGGTCGGCGTCGAGTACCTCGGGGGCGGTCTCCTCCTGGGTGCGGTAGTCGTGACCCGCCTCGACCAGCGTGACGTGGTTCGTGGGGTCCTCGCTGAGCCGGGCGGCCAGGACACCACCGGCGGAACCTCCGCCGCAGACCACTGTGCGACGTGCCATGGTTACCTCGCTTCTCTCTTCTTCGAGACGAAGGGTTCGGGACGTGGGAGCCGACGAGTCGGCAGGTCGGCGTGTGCGTCGTTCCTCAGCCCAGGGGCGCGCCGGACAAGGCGATCGACTTGGGTTCGAGGAAGTCGTCGAGGCCTTCGGGGCCGTTCTCGCGGCCGAAGCCCGACTTCTTGCTGCCGCCGAAGGGGGCGTTGATGTCGAGCGTGTAGGCGTTGATGCTGAAGGTTCCGGTGCGCACGCGGCGGGCGATCCGCAGGGCGGTTTCCTCGTCCTGGGTCCAGACGGTTCCGGAGAGCCCGTACGGCGAGTCGTTGGCGAGTTCGACGGCGTGGTCGGGACCGTCGTGCGGGATGGCGACGACGACGGGGCCGAAGATCTCCTCCTGCGCGATCCGCATGTCGTTGGTGACGTCGGTGAAGAGGGTGGGTTCGAGGTACCAGCCGGTGCTCAGGCCCGCGGGGCGGCCTCCGCCGCAGGCCACGGTGGCGCCTTCCTTCCTGCCGAGGGCGATGTACTCCTCGACGCGTGCGCGGTGGGCCTCGGTGATCATCGGTCCGATCACGGTCGCGGGGTCGGCCGGGTCGCCGATGGGCAGGGCGCTCATGTGACGTGCCAGGGCCTCGGTGAACTCGGTGTAGCGGGAGCGCGGCAGCAGGATGCGGGTCTGGGCGGTGCAGATCTCGCCCTGCATGAAGGCGGCGCCGCAGCCGACGAGTGCCGGGACGACGGTGTCGATGTCGGCGTCCTCCAGCACGATCGCCGCCGATTTCCCGCCCAGTTCCAAGGTCACCCGGCGGATGTCGCGGCCGCAGGCCTCGGCGATGCGGGCGCCGACCGCGGTGCTTCCCGTGAAGCTGACCTTGTCCACACCCGGGTGGGCGACCACGTACTCGCTCTCCGCGGCCTCGGCGGCGAACAGGCCGATGACGCCTTCGGGAACGGCCGATTCGGCGACGACCTCGGCGAACACGTGGCAGGCGAGCGGGTCCTGCACCGGTGCCTTGACGATGACCGTGCAGCCGGCCATGAGGGCGGCGGCGATCTTCTGGGCGGTCAGCGGGAGCGGCCCGTTCCAGGCGGGGATGGCCACGACGACGCCGACGGGTTCGCGGACGACCAGAGTGCGGGCCGGTCCGTCGACCCGCTCCTCCTCGAAGACGTGTCCCTCGGCCAACGTGGCATAGAAGCGCAGGTAGTTGGAGGGGGCGACCGCGAAGTATCCCTCGGCGAAGCCGCGCGGGCAGCCGGTCTCGGCCATGGCCAGTCGGGCGAGTTCGGCCGCACGCGTGTCGAGGCGGTCGGCGAGGTCGCGCAGGGCCGCGGCGCGCTGTTGAACGCTCCACCTCGGCCAGGGACCGGCGTCGAACGCCCGGCGGGCCGCGGCCACGGCGTCGTCGACGTCCGCCGTGGAGGCCAGGGGAACGTGGCCGATGACCTCCTCGGTGCTGGGTGAGACGACCTGCGCGACGCGATCGGTGGAGGGGGCGGTGAGCCGGCCTCCGATGAGGATGCGGTCGTAGTGGTGTGCCATGCGGGGGCTGCCTCTCTGCGGAAACGCGGAACCTCGGAAACGCGGAAATGCGGGAACTCGGAAATGCGGAAACGCGGAAACTCGGACGCGGAGACGCTGCCGAGGAATGCTGATCGCCGCCCGTCCAGGGGTCGTCACTGCAACCTGGTGGTCCGTGCGGTCAAGGTCTCGGCTGCCGCGCGTCCCTCCGCGACGGCGTGTGCGATGCGGCGCGGCACGACGCAGTCGCCGATCGCGTGGACCGTCTGGTGGCCGGAAGGGGTGAAGTCGGGGCGGCACGGGTGGCGTTCGCCGACGGTGACCAGGACGTCGGCGGCGAGGCTGGACTCCTGGCCGTCCAGGACGTGGCGCAGGCGCACTCCGTCGGTGGTCGTCGAGGTCACCGTGCTCATCGCGAGGACGCGCAGGGGCGCGCCGGTGAGCCGGTTCAGCAGTTGGGTGCGGTTCTCCGGTGACAGGCCGGTGGCGAAACCGGTGCCGGGGGTGATGAAGGTGACCTCCCCGGCGCCGGCCGCCAGCGCGCTCTCCACGGCGCTGATGCCCTGCCACCAGCCGAAGCCGTCGTCGAGGACGGCGACGACGGGCGCGTCCGGTACGACGTCCGCGTACCGGTGCAGGAACGCGGAACTCGTGAGGGTCCGAAGCTCGCCGGGCACGGAGAGGGACTCTTCCTCCGCGCCGGTGGCCAACACGATGTGGGGGTACGCCTCCAGGTCGTCCGGTTCCGGCGAGGTGCCCAGCAGCAGGCGCACGCCGAAGTCGGCGAGTTGCTCGCGCTGGTAGTCGACGAACTTCCGCCAACCGGAACGGTGGGGGGCGAGGGAGGCCAGGGACGCCTGACCGCCGGGCTGTCGAGCCGTGTCGAACACGGTCACCTCGGCGCCGGAGCGGGCAAGCGTCAGTGCGCACTCCATGCCGGCGGGGCCCGCTCCCAGGACGGCGACAGGACCGCTGCGGCCCCCCGGCCGGGTGAGCGGCAGCGCGACGGCCGGCCGGGTGAGCGGCAGCGCGACGGCAGGGCGGATGGCGGTTCCCGGCGGACCGAGCTCGGGGTTCACCGAGCATGACCCGGTGGGCTCGAAGGTCCGACAGCCTTCGTTGCAGCCCGTGCACGGGCGTACGGATCGCTCGTCGCCCGCGATCACCTTGCGGGCGAAGTCGGGGTCGGCCATGAACGGCCGGGCCATCCCGACCAGGTCGGCCCCCGAGTTCAGCGCCCGCTCGATGTCGGCCACCGTCCGAAAGCCCTGGCTGACCAGGAGAGGCAGTGCGACTGCCGAGCGGAGCCGGGCCACCGACGCCAGCAACGGCGGGCGAGTGGTGGCCATGCCCGGGACGTAGGTGTTGCGGACGCCGGTGGTGACGTTGACGTAGTCGAAGGGCGAGGCGGCGGAAAGCCGCGGCAACAGCTCGGTCAGATCGTCCAGTCCGAGTCCGGAGTTCTCGCCGGGCTCCACCGACACCCGTAAGCCGATGGGGAGTTCACCGATCTCGGTGCGGATGGCGTCGATCACCTGGGTGAGCAGGGCGATACGGTCGCCGTACTCGTCGTCGCGGGTGTTGTTGGCCCGGGAGAGGAACTGGGCGAGCAGGTAGCCGTGGCCGGCGTGCAGTTCCACGCCGTGAAAACCGGCCTCCACGCTGTTCGCCGCGGAGATGCGGAACGCGTCGACGACGCCCCGTACTTGTTCGGTGCTCAGCGGATGGGGCGCGGTCGCCTCGCGGGGGGAGCGGACGGCCGCGGCGGAGACCGGCGCGTAGTAGGTGCCGGCACCCAGGGTCTCCCGGCCGAGGTGGACGAGTTGCGCGACGGCCACGGCGCCCTCGTCCGTGATGGCCTCCGCCCGGCGGCGTACCGCGTCCTTGATCTCGGGGCGCCACGCTTCGGTCAGATAGCGGCGTGGCAGCGTCGACTCGGGTGCCACGGCGGTGCCTCCAGTGATCACCATGCCGACGCCTCCTTCAGCCAGCCGCCGCCAGTAGGCCACGTCGGTCTCGGTGGGGACGCCGTCGCTGACGGCGGCGGTGGCGTGGGCGGTGGCTACGAGGCGGTTGCGCAGGGTGAGACCGCCGAGGGTGAAGGGTGTGGCGAGGGCGGGCGGGGTGCGTGGCGTCGGCGTCATGCGGATGCGGCTCCCGTTGTCTGTTCTCGTGGCCTGTTCTCGTTGCCTGTTCCCCTTGTCCGGTCAGGCGGCGGATCCTGTGGTGAGACGAACGCCGCTGGGGAGACCGATGAGTTCGGCGAGTCGGGTCCGGTGCCGGTCCGTCGTGCCGAAGAAGGGCTCGCCGCTGCGCGCGCGACGCACGTACAGATGGGCCGGATGCTCCCAGGTGAAGCCGATGCCGCCGTGCAGTTGGACGTACTCGGCCGTCGCCAGACGGAAGGTCTCCGAGCAGACCACGGCGGCGGCACAGGCGGCCACCGGCAGCTGCGGCGAGGCGACGGCGGCGCAGGCGGTCGCGTACGCGGACGCGGAGCGTGCCGCCTCCAGCGCGACGAGCACGTCGGCCAGCCGGTGCTTGACTGCCTGGAAGGAACCGATGGGTCGCCCGAACTGATGGCGCTGTGCGGCGAATTCGACCGTGGCGTCGAGCGCGTGTCCGCTGCCGCCGACCTGTTCCGCCGCGAGGGCTGCCCGCCCGGTGTCGAGGGTCGCCGCGACGGTCTCTTCGGTGCGCTCAGCCGTTCCCACGGTGGTGACCGGCGCCCCGAGGAATTCAACCAGCGCCTGGCGCCGCGTCTCGTCCAGAACCCGGCGCCCAGTCCGCCGGCTGGTGTCCGGTGTGGGCTCACAGGCGAACAGCCTCGGTCCGGCGGGAGTTCGGGCCCGTACGAGAATCAGATCCGCGCCGGCCCCGTCGAGGACGAAGTCCACCCGACCGCGCAGTACCCAGCCCGAACCGCCCTGCTCGGCCATGACGCCAGGCTCTCCGGGCTCGTCCGACTCGTCAGGGCCCTCGGCGTCGAATCCGGCGACGGTCGCGGTGAGCGTGCCGTCGGCGATCCGCGGCAGGTAGCGCTCGCATGCCGTACGGTCGCCGCTGTACAGCAGGGCGTGGGCCGCGAGGGCCACCGTGGGCAGCAGCGGTCCGCAGGACAGGGCGCGCCCCGATTCCTCCAGGGCAACGGCCAGTTCGGCGAAGGTGAAGCCCGACCCGCCGTACTCCTCGGGAATGGCCAGTCCATGGACCCCGATCTCGCCCGCGAGCCGCGCCCAGAGCGGTTCGTCGTATCCGCGCGGGGTGGCCAGATGTTTGCGGACGTCCTCGGGACCGCTTGTCTCGGTGTAGAAGTCCCGCAGGACGGCGCGCAGTTGCCGCTGTTCGTCGGTTTCGGACAGCAGGTGGGGGTCGATCTCGGGGTGACGACGGTGCATGGTGCGCGCTCCTCACGAAACTGAACTCAATTCACTGACGGTAGGCACAGGACTCCGGCCCGGCAAGACCTCTGCACGAGTTGATGTCGCTCAGGCGGTGAACCGGCCGCCGTTGGCGAGCAGCACCGCGCCGACCAGGTTCGCCGCGGCGTCGCTCGCCAGGAAGAGCGCTATGTCGGCGATCTCCTCGGAGGTCGCGTACGGGCGCACCCGCGGGTCGGCGAAACCGGTCCGCAGCACCTCGGGAGTGCGCGCCGCCATCCCCGTCTCCGTCGGCCCTGGAGCCAGCACGTTCACGCGGATCCCGGACGCGACGACCTCCTTGGCCACCGCCTGACTCAGTGCGTGCACACCGGCCTTGGAGGCGGCGTAGTGGGGATAGCCGACGGGGGTATCGAAGGCGGACGACGAGCCGATCACCACGATCGACCCGGCTCCGACGGGACGCATGGCCCGCACCGCGGCACGCAGCACATGGAACGTGCCGTCCAGGTTCACTCGCATGACGCGCCCCCAGGAGGCGTCGTCGAGGGAACCGGTCACCTCGACCGGCCGCCCCTCGATCAGCGCGTCCGCGATGCGCTGCTTGGCCTCGGGGTCGTCGACCCCGGCCGCGTGCACCAGGACGTCGAGCCGCCCGTGGCTGCGCAGTACATCCTGGACAGCCGCGTCGACCGCCCCCGCGTCCGCCACGTCGAGTGCGGCCGCCCTGGCGCCGGGCAGTTCCTTCGCGACCGCCTCCGCACCGTCGCCGTTCACGTCCACCAGGACGACGGCCCGCGCTCCTTCCGCCGCGAGCTTGCGGGCGACCGCCGCCCCCATGCCGGAGCCGGCGCCCGTCACCATCGCCACCTTGCCCGCGAACCTGTTCGTCGGCCCGCCTGCGCCTGTGCCTGTCAAGACAGTCTCCCCTTCACCGCTCCTGGCTGTATTGAACTGACTTCACCTCTGTTACCGTGGCGACCGCAGGGCTGACAAGACCTTGGACGGTGAAGATGAGGGCACTGCGACTGACCGCGTGGGGCGAACCCCCGGCACTGGCCGAGGTCGAGCGTCCGGCCCCCCAGGGCGCCGAAGTACTGGTTCGGGTCGAAGCCACCGGGTTGTGCCATTCCGACCTTCATGTCATCGGTGCCGTTCCGGGGGCTCTCCCCTATCGGCTCCCGTTCACCCTCGGCCACGAGGTCTGCGGGCGGATCGAGACCCTGGGGCCCCACACCGACGGGGTGCGGGTCGGTGACCGCGTGGTGCTCTACGGACCGTGGGGCTGCGGCGCCTGCGACCGGTGCGCCACGGGCCGGGACAACTACTGCGACCGGCGCGACACCCTCGCCTGGCACGGGGCGGGACTGGGCCGGGACGGCGGAATGGCAGAGTACGTACTCGTCCCGTCCGCCCGCCATCTCGTGCCGATCGACGACCTGGCCGCCGATCAGGCGGCTCCGCTCTCGGACGCGGGCCTGACGTCGTACCACGCCGTGGCCGGGCTCCGGCACGCGCTCGGCAAAGGCACCACCACCGCCGTCATCGGCGTCGGAGGGCTCGGCCACCTGGCCGTGCAGATCCTTCGCGCGACCACCCGCAGCCGCGTGCTGGCGGTCGACGTCCGGGAGGACGCCCTGGCTCTCGCGGACCGCTCCGGCGCCGACTTCGGCACCCTGGTGCGGGCCGACACCGCCCAGGTTCTGAGGGCACGCGGCGGTGGCGCGGGAGTGGACGCCGTGCTCGACTTCGTCGGCACCACGCAGACGCTGGAACTCGCGGCCAAAGTCCTGCGGCCGGGTGGTGAACTCGCCGTCGTCGGCAGCGGAGGCGGCCATCTGACGGTCTCCAAGCCAGGGGTTCTCCCGCCGGGCTTCAGGCTCTCGCTGCCCTTCTGGGGAACGCGCCCCGAACTCGCCGAGGTCGTCGCGCTGGCACGCTCGGGGGCGATCCACGTGGAGACCGAGCGGTACCCGCTGTCCGCCGCCCCTGAGGCGATCGACCGGCTTCGCCGGGGCCGGGTGCACGGTCGGGCCGTACTCGTTCCCGACTGACCAGGTTCAGACGTACACGCACGGACGGAAGGGAAGCTCAGGATGCGCTTCGACGGAAAAGTGGCGATCGTCACCGGTGGAGCCCGGGGCATGGGCGCCTCACATGTACGCGGGCTGGCCGCGGAAGGCGCCCGGGTCGCCGTCTGCGATCTGCTGGACGACGAGGGAGAAGCCCTGGCCGAGGACCTCCCCGACGCGCGGTACCACCACCTCGACGTCACCGACGAAGACGCGTGGCAGTCCGTCGTGCGCACCGTCGAGGACACCTTCGGTCCCGTGGACGTCCTGGTCAACAACGCGGGGATCGTTCACTTCGGCGGTGTGGAAGAGCAGTCGCCCGAGCACTTCCGCCGGATCCTCGACGTCAACGTGGTGGGCACCTTCCTCGGCATGCACACCGTGCTGCCCGGCATGCGCCGGCGCGGCCACGGGGCGGTCGTCAACATCTCCTCGGCCGCCGGCCTCATGGGTTTCGCCGACGGCATCGGCTACGTGGCGAGCAAGTGGGGAATCCGGGGAATGACCAAGGCCGCAGCGCTGGACATGGCCGGCACCGGGGTGCGCGTCAACTCCGTGCATCCGGGCGTCATCCGCACCCCCATGGGCGACCGGGCCAAACCGGAACTCTTCGCCGACCAGCCGGTACCGCGCATCGGGGAGCCCGAGGAGGTCACGCGCATGGTGCTCTTCCTCGCCGGCGACGACGCCTCGTACACCACCGGCGGCGAGTTCCTCGTCGACGGCGGCCAGACCATCGGCCATGTCGGTCGGGCCCACGCGTCAGCCGGCCAGTAGCGCTTCGGGCGGCCGGCGCCGGCCCCACCCGCCGCGCCGGGCCGCCGTCCGCTCAGGGGTGCCGCCCGAGCCGCTCGGCGACGCGGCGGACCACGAAGACAGTGCTGGGTCTACGGGGCACCACGAAGGCCGAGAGAGGGGCTGAGTGCGCGTGTCGGACCACCACACGGTCGACCTGCTCGTGATCGGGGCGGGAATGGCCGGGCTCACCGCGGGAGCGAGAGCCGTGCGCGACGGGTTGTCCGTCGTGGTCGTCGAGATCGGCGGTGACGTCGGGGGATCCGCGCGCTACGCGGGTTACGCCTGGACCGCCCCGAGCCATGAAGTGATGGAGCGGCACAATCCGGGGGGAGATCCCTCACTCAAGCGCGCCCTCGTGGACCGCTTCGAGAACGGCATCACCTGGATTCGGAGCACCGGTGTGGAGGTCAAGGGCGCTCAGCCCGTCCTCAGCTTCGGCCAGGGGCACCAGTTCGACACCCATCACTACGTCGACACCTGCCGCCGCATCATCGTGGAGGCGGGTGGCGAACTGCTGCTGACCACCGATACCGAGCGGCTCCTCCTGGAGGACGGGGCCGTGACCGGAGCGGAACTGCGCACGAGCGACGGCACGCGACGACAGGTGCGCGCCACGTCGACACTCCTGGCCACCGGAGGGTTCCAAGGGGACATGGACCTCCGCAACAAGCTCGTCCACCCCAGCGCCGACCGCATGGAACTGCGCTCCAACCCTCATAGCCGCGGGGCCGGCCACCGCCTGGCGACCGCCGCCGGAGCATCGACCGGGCTGCCCGGCGCCGGCTTCTACGGACATCTGATCCCGAGCGGCGTCCCGTTCGCCGACCCGTCGGACTTCGTCGACCTGTCGCTGTACTACAGCGAGCACGCTCTGCTGTTCAACCTGCTGGGCGAGCGGTTCACCGACGAGACACTGGGTGATCACCTGACGACGATGGCGCTGATGGAACAGCCCGAGAACCGCGGGCTTCTCATCGCAGACGCGCGTGTGTTCCGCGACTGGGTGGTGGGCTCCTACGTGGAAGGGGCGGTCGCCGTCGACAAGTTCGCGCTGGCCGGCAGACGCGGCGGGCGGATCGGCTTCGCCGAGGACCTCGACGAACTCGCCTACCTGCCCGAGGAGTGGGGATACGACGGGCCTGCCGTCCGCGCCGCCGTCGAGCGGTTCAACGCCCGGACGGCGGCGGGTGCGGATCCGGTGCCGGGCCGCCGGCTCGACCGCCTGCCGCTCGACCAACCGCCCTACTACGTCATCGAGACGGTGCCGGCCATCACCTTCCCCTTCCACGGGATCCGCATCGACGACCGGGCACGGGTACTGGGAGAGGACGGCGAGCCCGTGCAAGGGCTCCTCGCTGCCGGCTCGGACACCGGAGGCCTGTGGTACAGGGCCTACGCGGGCGGAATCGCGTCGGCCCTGGTGTTCGGGCTCACCGCGGCCGACACCGCGACGGTCCGCGCCACCTCCGGGCGGGGAAACCGTGGCTGAGACAGTACCGGTCGTCAGGCCCTGGGCGGCGTCGCGACGGCTGACGTCGGCATGCGGGCGACGCGCGAGACGGATACGTAGTCAGTTCATGGACCGGATGCGCACCCGGGCCGGGTCGGATCACGCATCCGGGAGGAGCGGCGATGCAGGGCCGTGAGGTATGGCCGATCAGATACCCACGCGGCGACGTCCGCGCGTCGGACTTCCGCGTCGTCGAAGTCCCGGTGCGGCCGCCGCGACCGGGCGAGGTACTGGTCCGGAACACGTGGACCTCCGTCGACGCGGCTCTCCGTCTGCGGCTCAGCAAGACGGCACCACCGGGATACTTTCCCGCTTTCCCCCTCGAAGAGCCCATGGACGGCATCATGACCGTCGGGGAGATCGTCGAGTCCCGCGCCGACGGATTCGCCCCCGGCGACACGGTGTGGCATGCCTCCGGCTGGCGCGACTACGCGGTCGTCGAGGCGGAGAAAGAGGCACTCGGCGGCGTCGGCACACTCACGAAGCTCGACGTAGGCGTCGCACCTGCGCAGGCCTACCTCGGCGTGCTCGGCGGAACGGGGCTCACCGCCTACGCCGGCCTCTTCCATGCCGCGGGCCTGCGCGACGGCGACGTCGTATGGGTCTCCGCCGCGGCCGGCGCCGTCGGCAGCCTCGCCGCGCAGATGGCCAAGATCCGCGGGCACCGCGTCATCGGCAGCGCCGGTTCCGACGAGAAGGTGCGCCACCTCCGGGAGGAGCTCGGCCTGGACGCCGCCTTCAACTACAAGTGCGGCGCCCTCCCCGACCTCCTGCGCGAGGCCGCTCCGGACGGCATAGACGTGTACTTCGACAACGTCGGCGGCGACCACCTCGAAGCCGCTCTCGGAGCACTGCGCACGTCGGGCCGCGTCGCGATCTGCGGCATGATCTCGCAGTACGCGGCACAGGAGCCGCCGCACGGCCCCGGAAACCTCATGCTGGCGGTCACGAAAGGCCTGACGATTCGCGGCTTCCGCGGCAGCGGCCACACTCACTTGCTGCCCGAGATGAGCCGGCAGGTGGGTGCGTGGGTCCGTGAAGGCCGCCTGAGCTGCCGCGAAACGATCGTCGAGGGACTGACACAGGCGCCGGTGGCGCTGGCGGGACTGCTGCGAGGCGACAACACCGGTAAGACACTTGTGCGGATCGACGGCGTCCCCCATGGTGAGAGCGCCGCCGGCTGAGGCGACCGAGCGAGGCGCCCAGGAGTCGCCCCGGATACACCGGGCCCAGCACCGGTTTCTCGTCGCCTACACCGAGTCCAGCAGCGTTTCTCGTCGCCCCTCCCGGCGCGAACACTCATGCCGCTGCCCGGTCCATCAGCACTTCGATCGACCCGGTACTGAACTGAAATAAGTCCAGCACAGCCAGCGGGCGCCGGCCCGGTCGCACGGCCGGCCGACGCGCCACACGCCGCGCGCGGACAACGACCGTGCGGCGACCACCGCCGGAAAGACATCTCCGAGCCCACAGGGGTCAAGCCCCGCTCCCCACACTCAACGGGCCGGGGCCGAGCGAGGCCGACCGCCCCATGCCGCCGCGCCAACCCCTCCAAACCGGCGGCTGCGCATTCTATTGCCTAACCGAGTTCAGTTTGGTAGCTTCACGAAATCTTGGCCATCCGGCCACCGTCCAGCGCGAAGTCCACTCGGTTGTGCGCCGGTTCGGCCCGGGAGCCGGTTTCATGTAAGGGAGCCGAGAATGAGATCAGATCCGCGACGGCGCGGGGCTTTGCTCATCCTGCTGTCGATCACCACACTGCTGGTCGCCGCGTGCGGCGGCGGCAACAACGCCGAGTCCAAGGTCGTGCCCGCATCGGCGGGTATGGACCAACTGGTCGCCGCAGCGAAGAAAGAAGGGCAGATCACGGTCTACTCGGCCCAGGATCTGACCTCCCTCAACAACCTCGCGAAGGCCTTCGAGGCCAAGTACCCGGGGATCGACGTCAAGACCGTCCGGGGCGTCGACGGTGACCTCGGGGTGAAGGTCGAGACGGAGTTCAACACCGGCAAGCACATCGCCGACATGTACGTCAGCGCGAGCCTGTCCTGGGTGAAACCGCAGGCCGAGGCCGGGAGGTTCCTGGCGCCGACCGGCCCAGAACTGACCGGCAAGGGCGACTACGACACCAAGCAGTACGTCCACGAAGGCAACTACTTCGAGACCAACTCCGCGGTGCTCACCTTCGGCTGGAACACCAAGCTCCATCCTCAAGGGCTGACCGACTACCCGGACCTGCTCGACCCGTCCCTCGCGGGCGGCAAGATCGGCGTCGTCGAGCCGACGGCGCCGTCGCTCGTCGACTTCTACCTGTGGCTGGAGGAGACGTACGGCGCCGACTACGTGAAGAAGCTGGCCGCCCAGAAGCCGCGCATCTACCCCAGCTCCCTGCCGATGGGCGAGGCTCTGCAGTCCGGCGAGATCGCCGCCGGCAGCTTCATCGCACCGATCGCGATCGATCCCGCGAAGAAGAAGGGCGCACCGGTCGACTACCGCATGCCGCCGCACGGCGCCTGGGGTGCCCGGTACTACGGCATGGTGCTGAAGGGCGCCCCGCATCCCAACGCGGGACAGCTGTTCGCCAACTTCATGGTGACCGCCGAGGGACAGAAGCTGATCACGCCGTCCGCCGGCTCGGTGCTGCCCGACGTCCCCGGCACAGTGATCACCAACGACAAGGTGCGGGTACAGGATCCGGCCAAGCTCACGCCGGACGCCGTGACCGCGTACCAGAAGAAGTGGAAGTCCCTGTTCCAGTAGGGGCGTCGGATCTGTCGGCCAGTGCCGACGCACAACAGTGTGGGCACCCGCCTCGACGGGTGCCCACTCACTCGGTCTTTGGATGTGAGGAGTCCCCGTGTCCCACGTGCGCATCGAGGGTCTGACGAAAAGGTTCGCCGGCAAGCCGCCGGCTGTGGCGGTGGACGACCTGTCGCTGGAGATCGAGCCGGGCGAGTTCATCGTTCTGCTCGGCCCGAGCGGCTGCGGGAAAACCACGACTCTGCGCTGTCTGGCCGGTCTGGAGACGCCCGACGAGGGACGCATCTCGCTGGGCGACCAGACCGTGCTGGACGTACGAGGGAAGGTGAGCCTCCCACCGAACAAGCGCCGCATCGGGATGGTGTTCCAGTCGTACGCGCTGTGGCCGCACATGACAGTGCGCCGCAACATCGGATATCCCCTGAGAACCAGACGGGTGGCCCGTGAGCAGGCGCGCACACGGATCGAGGAGACGGCGGAGCTCGTCGACTGCGCCGCCCTGCTCGACCGCTTTCCGGCGCAGCTCAGTGGCGGCCAGCAGCAGCGGGTCGCCCTGGCCCGAGGCTTGGCCGCGCAGCCCGACCTGGTGCTCTTCGACGAGCCGTTGAGCAACCTCGACGCCCGGCTGCGCGACCAGGTACGCGCCCAACTGCACGAGTTGCACGCACGGCTGGGCTTCACCGCCGTGTTCGTCACCCACGACCAGAGCGAGGCCCTGGCGCTCGGCGACCGCCTGGCGATCATGAAGGCCGGGCGGATCGAGCAACTGGACACGCCGGAGCGGGTCTTCGAGGAGCCGGCCACGGAGTACGTCGCCGGCTTCATCGGCATGTCGAACCGGCTTCCACTCCGGCGGCAGGGCGCGGGCTGGGCTCTCGCCTGCCGACCGGGCGCCGACGGCGAGGCCCACGCGCCGGGCCAGGCGGTGGTCGACGAGCTCCCGGTGCCCCGTTCGCAGAGCGAGGTCACTGCCCGGCTGCGCCCCGACGACCTTCAGCTCTGTCCGGTCGAGGAGAAGCCGCCGCCGCAGGGCGTCGGCCTCGCGGCGGAGGTCGTGGACGCGCAGTTCGGCGGCCGGCACATGGACGTGGTCGTCGCGATCGGGGACAGCCGTCTGCACGCGCAGGCGCCCCTGACCGGCAAGCCGTGGGCCCGGGGTCTGTCGCGCGGACAGCGAGTGACCGCCTGGTTCACCAAGGACGCGGCCATCTACTACGACGCCGACGGGGTGCGGACAGCCGAACACGCGCCCGCCGCCGCAGTGAGGGCGTGACATCGTGGCCGCACCCGCCGTACCCGCCCCCGCACCCCTCACGACACCGACGCCCTCGGCCCCACCCCGCCCGACGGCGGTGACCCGTGCGCGGCGCCACCTGCCACGGCTCGGCGCGCTGGTGTTCCTGGCCGCCATCGGCTACCTGGTGATCGCTCCCCTGGTGGGCCTGCAACGGCTGGCCTTCGAGGACGACGCCCGTGGCTACAGTGCCGCCTTCGACAACCCGGACATGGCCGGGACGCTGCGCACGACGGCCGGTATGGCGCTGGGCTCACTGGCCATCGCGCTGGTCCTCGGCACGTTCCTGGCCTGGGCGTCGACCCGCCTGCCACCCCGGCTGCGACTGCTGCGCGTCCTGCCCGTCCTGCCCATCGTGGTCCCGGCCGTGGCGGCGGTGACCGGCTGGGCCTTCCTGTTCTCGCCCCGCCCCGGCTACCTCAACGCGGCGCTGCGCAACCTGCCCTGGTGGAACCATCTCGACGAGGGCCCCGTCGACATCTACACGCTGCCGTGGATCGTCCTCATCACCGGCTTCGGCCTGACCGCCTTCGTCTACCTCTTCGTCAGCGCCGGCTTCGGCAACATCAACGCCGAGCTGATCGAGGCGGCACAGGTCAGCGGATCGTCGGCCGCCGGAGTGTTCTTCCGGGTCACGCTGCCGCTGCTGCGCCCGGTCCTGGTGTACGGCGGGTTCGTGGCTCTGCTGCTGGGGCTCGGCCAGTTCACGGGACCGCTGCTGCTCGGCAGGAACAAGGGCATCGACGTACTCACCACGGACATGTACGTCGCCGTGTCGCAGAGCCCGGTCGACTACGGTCGGGCCGCCGCCATCGGCTCACCGCTGCTGCTCTTCGGCATCGCCGTCGTCGTGTTCCAGAAGGTGATCCTCGGCGACCACAGCCGGTTCGTCACCCACGGCGGCAAGGCCTTCCGAGCCGGCGGGCGGCCGTCATGGGTGGCGGTCACGGGCATCGTCCTCTACGGCCTGGTGGCGCTGGCGCTGCCGCTGGGCGCACTCACAGTGGTGTCGCTCTCCGCCTTCTGGAGCGGCAGGATCGAACCCAGTGGGTTCACGCTCGACAACTTCCGGCGCGTGTTCCAGGAGTCGGGGATCACCGACGCGATCGTCAACAGCCTCGTCACCTCGGTCGTCTCGGTGGCCATCGCGCTCCCGCTCGGCTTCGTCGCCGCCTCGCTCCTCCTCAAGGGGCGCCGGTTCCGCATCATCCGGGCGGCCGTCGACTTCGTCGTGGCGATGCCCCTCGGGATCCCCGCGGTCGTCTTCGGCGCCGGTTTCCTGCTGACGTACAGCCGCGAGCCGTTCATCCTGTACGGCACCCGTTCGGTGATCGTCCTCGTCTATGTGACGCTGATGCTGCCCTTCGCCACCCGGATGCAACTGTCCGCGATGGTGGCACTCGGCGACACGTACCTGGAGGCCTCGCGTACGAGCGGCGCGGGTGCGGTGCGGACCAACAGCGAGATCGTGCTGCCTCTGCTGCGCCCCACGCTCGCGGGTGCCGCGGCGCTGATGTTCGTGCTGCTCACCCACGAGTTCACCGCCTCGATGCTGGTACGGGCGCCCACGACGCAGGTCATGGGCACCATCCTCTTCGACTACTGGTCCAACGGTTCCTACCCGCTGGTGGCGGCCATCGCGCTCGTCATGACGCTGGTGACCTCGGCGGGTGTCTTCGTGGCCATGTCCGTCGCCGGCTCGGACATCTTCGAGAAGCTCTGACGACCCATGACGCGGCATGCCGCCAGAGCGCGGAACGGTGCTCCCCGCCCACTGCACCGGCAGGCACCCGACGTTTCTCCTATACATCCTTGCGGACGGTGAGCAGGGAACCGATCCCGATCACACAGACCACCATGACGAAGAACGCCGGTGAGAGCTGGTTCCCGGTCCGCTGGACCAGGAAGGTCGCGATGTAGGGAGCCGTGCCGCCCGCGAGGACGGTGCCGATGTTGTACCCGATCGCCATGCCGGTGTACCGGACCCGGCGTTCGAACAGGTGCGGCCACAGACTGGCCGCCGGGACCTGTACGAACGCGCTGCTCACCATGAAGAGGAGGTAGGCGACGCCGGCCAGGGCCAGACTGTGCCGGCCCATGAGCAGCATCGCGGGGTAGGCGGTGACCAGGAATCCCAGCAACCCGAAGAGCAGGATGCGCCGGGAGCCGAACCGGGCGGCGAGCCGGCCGGCCGGCACCATGAGCAGCACGGTGACGAGCACGACGCCCGCGCTCAGCCAGAGCACGCGCGTGGCGTCGTACCCCAGGTCGGTGGTGAGGTGGATGCCGATGTACGTCAGTCCGAGGAAGATGGCGCCGCCCTGCGCCATGGAAAGGCCGATGGACTGCAGCAGTGCCGCGCGGTGGGTGGACAGGACCTCCCGGATCGGGGCCGTGGGAATGTCGGCGCGCCGTGCGGCCTCCTCGAACTCCGGGGTGTCCTCGATCCGCAGCCGGGCCCACAGGCAGAACAGGGTGAGCGGCACGGCCATGAGGAACGGCAGCCGCCAGCCCCAGTCGGACATCTGGTCCTTCGTTGCGAGCGCGGAGATCACACCCGCCGTGGCGGCCGCGAACATGAACCCGAGGTTGGACCCGATGGGCGTGACGGCGCCGAGGAAG
The DNA here is from genome assembly GCF_044459385.1 of Streptomyces sp. NPDC050287. Taxonomy (NCBI): domain Bacteria; kingdom Bacillati; phylum Actinomycetota; class Actinomycetes; order Kitasatosporales; family Streptomycetaceae; genus Streptomyces; species Streptomyces sp. NPDC050287. The sequence goes on from NZ_JBITIY010000004.1 coordinate 297,699, forward strand.
GCCCTGCGCCGGGGCGGCGCCGACTCGTAGATGTAGGTGTAGGCGCCGACCGACTCGCCCCCGGTGGAGATGCCCTGCACCAGCCGGGCGAGCAGGAGCAGCACCGCGGCACTCACGCCGATCTGGCTGTAGGTCGGCAGCAGACCCGTGACGCTGCTGGCCACGCCCATGCACACCACCGAGGAGACCAGCGCCCTGCGACGGCCCCATCGGTCGCCGAGCCACCCGAAGAAGACGCCGCCGACCGGGCGCACCACCAGGCCCGTGGCGAACACCGCGAGCGTCGCCAGGAGCGAGGCCGCCGGATTCTCGTTCGGGAAGAACTGGGGAGCGATCACCACGGCGAGATAGCCGTAGACACTGAAGTCGTAGTACTCGATCAGGGTGCCGAGGCTGCCGGCGAGCATCGCGCGGCGCACCGTACGCGGATCGTACGCCGCTGATTCCGCCTCTGATCCTGCCCCTGGCTCCGCCCCTGATGTGGCGGAACGCTGAGTGGCGCTCATGCTCGGACGCTCCTTCCCCGGCCCGGTCCGGTACCGTGCCGACGTCCGGGACGGTACAGAACTGAACTCAGTACATCTAGCCTTGGTGCAGGAGTTTTTGCCGTGGCCCTTATGGTTACGGGGTCGACACAGTGTGAAGGCTTCCGATTTTGAACTGGGTTCGATTTGGCCTTGAGTGCTGTCGCACGCTTGGTCCTGAGTGCTGCCGCACGCTCCCGCCCAGGCAGGTACTCGCGGACCGGGCGCCCGCGGGACTCAGCGCACGCCGGCCAGCCGCAGGGCGAAGTCGCCGTACTGGTAGACGACCTGATCTTCCGTCAGGTCACCGTCCTCCCGGTACCAGACGGGCACGCCCATCCCCAGATCCAGGATGGCGTAGGAGGTCAGCTTCACCGTGGTGATGCTGAAACGCTCGGCCCGCACTCCTTCGCTGAGCAACGTCCGGAACGCGTGCTCGTAGGCCGCGCGCCGCTCAAGGACCTGCGTGCGGTGGGGCTCCTCCAGGCTGCGGATCTCCCGGGTCCCCACGAACGCTTCGAGTCGGTGCCGGGCGTGGTAGCGGACATGAGCCTCGGCGGCCCGGCGCAGCCGCTCCACCACGTCCTCACAACCGGCAACCGCGACGCGGTGGTTCCGTAGCAGGTCGTCCATGGTGCCGGTCATGATCTGGGTGAGCAGCTCCTGCTTGGAGCCGACGTGCTTGTACAGACTCGGCCCGCGCATTCCCACCGCTTCGCCGATGTCAGCCATCGTGGTGGCGGCGTACCCGCGCTCGGCGAACAGGACGAGGGCCGCGTTCCGGATCTCCGCCGCGCGCGGTCCCGGGCCCCGGCCGGCCGTCGTGCGGCCCCGGGCAGCTGCCGCCGGCTGCTTGCCGCGCTGTGACGTCACGTTCCCCTGCCTTGTCCCTCGCCATCGGGCATCGAGCCGGCATCCGCCGGCTGAGGAGGCGTAGCCGGCGGCCCGCATGCACGTCGCCCAGCTCACCGTAATGCATCCGAGATCGCACTCGCTTCTGGAGTGCCAGTTCACGGAACCGCTGCATCCGCTACTGAACGTCGGGCCGACCGGGCGGGGTCTCATCGACGCGCGCGCCGAGGGGAACGTCCGGGGCGTCGGGGAGTGGATGCGGCCGCACGGGCGAGCGGTGTGCGGTCAGTGTCCCGGGCCCGTCCGCCGGTCAGGGCGCAGGGTGCTGCGGAGGGGGCGGCGGCGGTGTACGCCTGCGTTCGATTCTGGACCAGCCCTGGGGGGTCACGCGGTAGTGGTCCCCGTCATCGGCGTCCATCCGCGAGTGGCCGTGCACATACAGGGCCTCCCCGTACTCCTCGAAGCAACCGCCGGTCCTCTCCCGCAGCAGTGTATGGAAGTGGTGCTCCAGCACATCCTGCGGAGAGAGGAGCCGCCGGACCTGGACCGGCTCCAGCAGATGCGCATGCCCCTGCTCCCGCGCGACGTCCACGGCGCGCCGCCCGTCCCGGGTGCGCTGTGTGCGCCAGGCGCCGTGCGCGATCAGCCGGGAGACGACGGCGAAGTCCGCGCCGTGCCAGGCCGCTTGATGCAGGGGGGCGTAGCCGGTGCGGTTCCCCGGCCGGGGAAGGTTGACCCAGCTCGGCGCGGATCTCTCCGAGGGCAACCTCGGGCGCGACAAGTCGCTGCTCGACACGGATCTCGACGTCTGGCAGCGCACCCTGGACGTCAACGTGGTCGGGTTCGTCCGAACCGCTCGCGCCGTCCTGCCCCACCTGCTCGCGAACGGCTCAGGCAGCATCGTCAACACGTCCTCGGGTGCGGCGGTCAGCGCCACCGACGGCAAACGCCCCGCCTACGGCGCCTCGAAGTCGGCGCCAAGAACTGGGGACCTGAGGGGGTGCGGTGCAACGGTGTGATGCCGGGCCTGGTCATGGGCGAGACGCAGCAGGAGCAGAACGACGTTCAGTGGATCAACGGCCAGGTGTGGGCGATCGACGGTGGCGCCAACATGCGCGCGTAGCCCTGCGTTTCCCGGAGCGGGCCGTCCCCAGCGACCCGGCCCGCTCCGGGCTTTGCCCAATTCTGGTTCGCTGCTGGTTAATTCATGCACTCGGATTTGCCGTGGCCTTACCCTGAGAAGGATTCAACCGGCAGCTTGTTCACGGTCAGGGATATCTGACACCCCGGATGATCCACGATCCGTCATCAAAAGCTGCTGAACATATCAGCAGGTCACCGATCTGGTGTCTGCCGGATCTTCTTCCGTTCCATCAACGTTCAATCAGCCGTTCCTGCTTGCGCTTTAATCAGTCCCTAGGGTCCCTGAAGGCTTCGAAAGAAGGGACCCATGGACACACTCCATTCAGTCCGGGCGCGCGGGATCACCAAATGTTTCGGCGACGTCGTCGCACTCGACGGCATCGACCTGGATGTGCCGCAGGGTCAGATACACGGCCTGGTCGGGCCGAACGGCGCCGGCAAGACCACGTTGCTCGGGCTCCTGCTGGGTCTGGCCGTCGCTGACAGCGGCCGTCTGGAGATCCTGGGTACGCCGGTCGGGCGGGCGCTCTCCGCTCCCGAGGGTGTCGCCGGTTTCGTGGACGGGCCCGGGCTCTATCCCTCGCTCACCGCGCGGCAGAACCTCGCCGCACTCGCCGCTCTCCGGGGCGGCGACGCGCGGACAGCGGGAATCGACGACGTGCTCGACCAGGTCGGTCTCACCGATGTCGCCGACGACCGGGCCCGTGGTTTCTCCCTCGGCATGCGTCAGCGGCTCGGGCTCGCCGCCGCCCTGCTCATGAAGCCCCGGCTGCTCGTGCTCGACGAACCGTCCAACGGCCTCGACCCGGCCGGCAAAAGGCACGTACACGGTGTCCTCAACCGGCTCGCGGCGGGCGGAACCAGCGTCGTGCTCTCCAGCCACCGCATGGACGACCTCGAGGTGCTGTGCTCCGGGGTCACCATCCTCGCGACCGGACGCGTCGTCTTCTCGGGCCCGCCCGCCAAGCTGGCCGCCGAGAACCGTGAGCTCGACTACCGATTGCTCACCTCCGACGCACAGGCCGCCCGCAAAGAGGCTGCCGACACGGCCGGGATCCGTGTCGTCGACGGCGTCGGGGCGCGCTACGGCGCCGAGGCGCTCGTGGTGCGTGCGCTGGTGCCGGCTCTCGACGAACTGGTGGTGCGGCTCGTCCACGCGGGCGTCGCGGTACGGGAGCTCACGCCCGTGGTGTCCCCCCTCGAAGCCGCGTTCCTCGCCCTCACCGACGAGCCCACCGAACAGCCCGCCGGACAGCCCGCCGGACAGCCCGCCGGACAGTCCGCCGACCAGGAGGAGTCCGACAGATGACCGCGACCATGGTCGACGACCGCGCTGCCGGTGCCGGCCGCGTCTCGGTACCGCGCGGCTACCGCTTCGAACTGGTCAAACTGGTCTCGCAATGGCGGATCCGCCTGCTCGTCCTCGCCTGCTGGATCGCGCCGGGCCTCTTCGTCGCCGCGGTGAGCCGGCAGAGCACGCTCCCCTCCGACACCCTCTTCGGTCGCTGGATGCACGCCACGGGGTGGGCCGGACCTCTGGTGATGCTCGGCTTCGCGGGCACGTGGGCGCTTCCGCTGCTGACCTCGGTGGTCGCCGGTGACGTGTTCGCCTCCGAGGACCGGCTCGGTACCTGGCGGCATCTGCTGGTGGCGGTCCGCTCCCCCCGGCGGATCTTCGTGGCGAAGGCGCTGGCCAGCCTCAGCGTCATCCTGCTGCTCGTGGCCGGGCTGGCCTGTTCCAGCGCGGCCGGCGGGGTTCTGGCGGTCGGCGACCATCCGCTGGTCGGCCTCGACGGCCACCTGCTGGCGCCGTCGGACGCCGCCGGGAGGGTCGTCCTCGCCTGGGTCTGCGTGCTCGCGCCGACGCTTGCCCTCGCCGCGATCGGACTGCTCGGGTCCATCGCGCTGGGACGGTCCCCGATGGGGCTGCTGCTGCCGGCGCTCTTCGCGCTGGCCATGCAGGTCGCCCAGATGCTGCCGCTTCCCGTCGCCGTCCGACTCGCCCTGCCCAGTTACGCCTTCATCGCCTGGAACGGTCTGTTCACCAGCCCGGCACAGGTCGGACCGCTCCTCATCGGCATCGTTGTCAGCCTGGTGTGGGCCGTACTCGCGACCGTGCTCGCCTGTCTGCTGTTCCTGCGGCGGGACTTCACCAATCTCACCGACGACGGCTCGGCGCGCCGTGCGCTCGTCACCGGGCTCCTGCCGCTGGCCGGACTGGCCGCCCTCACGGTCACGGTCGTCGCCGTGGCACTCCCGTCCGTGGGTTCCGGGATCCGGCAGGACAAGGTGCAGCGGTCTCTCGCCACGGCGTTCGCCCACCTGTACCGCTTGCAGACCCGGCAGCTCAACCGCCCGGACGTCACCGAGGCGCAACTGCGGGCCTCGGCGGCGTGCGACAAGGGCGCCGGGCAGGTCACCGCCGAGGGGCCGGGCAACGACTGGCGTTGCGTCGTCTCCTGGCATCTCCCCGACGTCGAGGCCACCGGCACGGCCGTCTACCAGCTCGACGTCACCTCCGACGGGCGGTTCGTCGCCGACGGCGACGGACCGAAGGAAGTGAACGGCTACTTCCTGGTCCGGACCCCGGTCGGGGACGCACCGAACCCGCTGTGGCAGTTCGACGGCAACGTCGAGCTGCTGTCCACCACCCCGAAGGGATAACCCCATGCAGGTCACACGCCGCCGCAGGCGTGTCGAGGAGGAGCGTTCCGGCTTTCTCGGCAGACGCATCAGCCGCCGTCTACCCCTGCTGACGGCGGGCACCACCGCTGTCGCCCTGGTCGCCGCCGGCACCGCTTTCGCCACGACGCACCAGTTCGGCACGGACCAGGTCGGCCAGGTCACCGACCACGGCCAGGTCATCTCCAGCGACCAGTACCTCGCCCCGTACGGCGAACGCCTCGTCGTCAACAACGGCAAGATCATGTCGTCCTCGGTCAGCCCGGACGGCACCCACCTCGCGGCCTCGGTCACCGACGGTGGGGCGGCGTTGTCCATCGTGGACCTGAAGAGCTGGAAGGTGCAGCAACTCGTCGGCAACGCCGCGTCGTCGACCCCGCGCATCGGCAGCAACAGCGTGGGCCAGGAGGGCCCCACGTACTCGCCCGACGGCACGCAGCTGTGGCTGGGCCAGACGGACGGCTACACCAGGTTCACGGTGAACCCGGACGGCACGGTCGCCAACCCGGTGTCCGTCAGCATCCCGGCGGACGGCGACAAGCACGCACTGGTGGGCGAGGCGGTGTTCTCGCCCGACGGCTCCACCGTGTACTCCGCCGTCAACGGCCAGAACCGGGTGGTCGCCATCGACGCGGCGACCGGGGCCGTCAAGCAGAGCTGGGCCGTGGGCAACGCCCCGCGCGACCTGGTCAAGGTCGGCGACAAGCTCTACGTCAGCAACGAGGGCGGCCGTCCGGCGAAGCCCGGCGACAGCACCATCAACTCTTACGGCACTCAGGTGCCGGCCAGTCCGGTGACCGCTGCCACCACCACCGGCACGGTCAGCGTCATCGACCTGGCGAACCCGTCCGCCGCCGTCGGGGCCATCAACGTCGGTCTGCACCCGACCGCGTTGTACGCCAAGAAGGGCGCGCTGTTCGTCACCAACACCGCCACCAACGACGTGTCGGTGATCAACACCGCGAGCGACAAGGTCGTCCAGACCATCGCCACCCAGCCGTGGCCCGAGGCGTCCGTGGGCTACGAGCCCGACGCGGTGACGCTCACCGACGACGGTCACCTGCTGGTGACGCTCGGCCGCGCCAACGCGGTCGCCGTCTACCGGTACACGAGCCCGCAGATGCCGGTCAGCTACGTCGGCCTGCTCCCGACCGACTACTTCCCCGCGGAGATCGCCACCGTCGGCAAGCAGGTGGTCGTCTCCAACACCCGTGGCATCGATGCCCGCCGCCCCACCACCAGTGCCGGGCACGGCACGCACGACACCACGTCGAGCCTGCAGCGGTTCACGCTGCCGAGCGACCGTGTCATCAAGTCCGAGACGGCCAAGGTCTTCCAGCAGAACGGCTGGACCGCCGGCTCGGTCACGCAGGCCAAGGGCACGAGCCACGCGCTGCCGGTGCCGGTTCCGCAGCGGCTCGGCGACCCGTCGACGATCAAGCACGTCTTCCTGATCGTCAAAGAGAACCGGACCTACGACCAGGTCTTCGGTGACGTCCCGCAGGGCAACGGCGACCCGTCGCTGGCGGAGTTCGGCGAGAACGTGACGCCGAACCAGCACGCCCTGGCCGAGCAGTTCGGCCTGTACGACAACACGTACGACATCGGTACGAACTCCGCGGAGGGCCACAACTGGCTGATGCAGGCCGACGATCCGGAGTACACCGAGTCCTCGGCCGGTGAGTACCAGCGCAGTTACGACACCGAGGACGACGCTCTGGGCCACCAGCGGACCGGGTTCCTGTGGACCGGTGCGCAGGCGGCGGGCAAGTCGGTGCGGGACTTCGGTGAGTTCCAGCAGTTCCTGACCAAACCGGCGGACGCGAGCTGGCAGAACCTGTACTGCGACTCCAAGAACATGGCGGCGACCGGGCAGGACACCGCCTACCCGCTGAACTCCTCCTCGCCGATCCCGTCGCTCAACAGTGTGTCGGTGCCCGGTTTCCCGAAGTTCGACACCAGCGTCCCGGACGTCTACCGGGAGCAGATCTGGAAGCGGGACTTCGAGAAGAACGGGCCGGCGAACCTGAACATGTTCTGGCTCTCCAGCGACCACACCGGTGGCCCGGCGAACGCGGCCGCCCAGGTCGCGGACAACGACCTCGCGACCGGCAAGATCGTTGACGAGATCTCGCACAGCAAGTACTGGAAGGACTCCGCGATCTTCGTCGTCGAGGACGACTCCCAGGCCGGCCTCGACCACGTCGACGGTCACCGTGCCCCGATCCAGATCATCAGCCCCTGGGCGCAGCACGACACCGTGGACAACCACTACTACTCGCAGATCACGATGATCCGGACCATCGAGCAGATCCTCGGGATCCACCCGATGAACCAGAAGGACAGCGCGGCCAGCCCGATGCGCGGGGCGTTCACCCCGCATCCGGTCTACACGCCGTTCAAGGCGCTGCCCAACCGGACCTCGCTCACCGACGGTCTGAAGACCCCGCCCGCCTGCGGCGTGGACACCCCGGCTCCGCAGGACCCGAGTGCGGCCGCCGTGCCGTCGGCGAAGGTGCCGGCGGACAAGCAGGCGCTCGCGGCGCAGTGGGATTCGTGGAAGTCCAAGCAGCGGCTGACCGGCCCCGACGCGGTCCCGGACTTCGCCAACCCCGCGCAGATGAACCACTTCACGTGGTACCAGACACACGGGTGGAAGAAGCCGTATCCGGGCGAGTCCAAGATCTTCGCGCCGAAGGACGTGCCCGGCGCCTACATCCCGTCCTCGGAGTCCGACGGCTGACACACACCGCCGCACCGAACCGTCATGAGGGGCCCCCGGTCTGCGTCACCGCAGGCCAGGGGCCCCGCCCGGCTTCGAGGTGTTTCCCGGCGTCGAGCGGACCGAAACACGCAGGAAACGGGCCCTTCGTACCCTCCTGCACGTGCACCTGACAGTCCTTGACTCCCCCAGCGAGTGGAGCCGGTTCACCGAGGCCTCCATCGAACGCCGGATGCTGCTCGCCCTCGGCGACCGGCTCGGTACCAGGCTGCGCCCGAGGCCGCTGATGCTGCCCGACGGCAGCCGCGTCGAAGTGGAGGGGATCGACGACGCGGGCCGCGTACTGGTCCAGTTGGTCGGCAACCAGGGCGCCTACAAGCCCGCGTACCGCAACAAGGTCATGGCGGACATGTTCAAGCTGCTGTGGCTGCGGGACTCGGTGCCGACGGCCGAGCGAACGGTGCTCCTGGTCACGGAGCTGATCGTGCAGGCCCTCGGCGGCTGGGTGGCACGCGCGGCGGCGGACCTCGGGATCGAGATCCACGTCTTCGACGGCACCACCGCCGTCCCACTTCGCCACCGAACGTAAAGTCCCCGAAACACACCACGGTGGCGGATGGAAACACAGGGCTCCTACGGTCGACGACACCTAAGCGGATTTCCGCGTGGCAGTCACCCGCACTCGCCACGCACGCTCTCCGACTTCCAGGACCGGGCCTTCGTGCTCGCTACATGGATGGGAGCGTGAAGGTGACTGGTACGCCAGCACTCGAACTACGGTCGGTGCACCGGGTCTACGGATTCGGGCCGTCCGCGACGAACGCCCTGGACGACGTCCGGCTGACGGTGCCGCCCGGCCGCTTCGTCAGCCTCATCGGTCCCAGCGGCTGCGGCAAGTCGACCCTGCTGCGCCTCGTCGCAGGCCTGGAGCGGCCCGACCGCGGCGAGGTCCGGGTGCACGGTGTCCCGCCCGCGAAGGCATGCGCCGCCAAGATGATCGGCCTGGTACCGCAGAGCCCGGCGTTGCTGCCCTGGCTGTCCGTGCTGCGGAACGTCACACTGCCCCAGAAGATCAACAAGGGTGCCGCCGGGCGCCGCGAACGCATCGCCGGCTTCACCGAGCGGGAGGGCGCGCCGGCCGCCCCCGACATGCGGGAACTCCTCGTCAAGGCGGGGCTCGGCGAGGCCATGCACAAGCTCCCGGCGCAGTTGTCCGGCGGTATGCGGCAGCGTGCCGCGATCGTGCGTGCCTTCGGCCTGCGGCCGGACGTCCTCGTCATGGACGAGCCGTTCTCGGCCCTGGACGAGTTCACCCGCGAGAGCCTTCAGGACCAACTGCTCGATCTGTGGGACGAGTTGAAGACGACGGTCCTGTTCGTCACCCACTCCGTCCCCGAGGCCGTACGGCTCTCCGACACCGTGATCGTGATGGCCCCCGGCCCCGGCCGCATCGTGGACACCATCGACGTCGACCTGCCCCGTCCGCGCGGTGAACGGCTCTTCGGGGAGCGCCGCTTCCACGAGTACGAGGATCTGGTCCGAGACCGGCTGCGCCGTGCCTGGCGCTCCGAAGCCGCGTGAGGGGGGCGAGGACATGACCGTAGCCGACGAACGCGCCACCGCTCCGGCGACCGAGGCCCGTCCGCCCGTCGAACCGTCGCGCTTCAGCCTCGGCCATCCGAGGTCGCGGGTCGCGTGGATCCGCCCGGCTGTCTGGCTGCCGCTGCTCGTGACGCTGGCGGTCCTCGCCGCTCTCTGGCAGTGGGGAGCGGCGAAACTTCCGTATCTGCTGCCGCCGTTGCCTGCCGTCGGCAGCTCGCTCGCCGGCCAGTTCGGCTACTACGTCGACAACGCCCTGGTCACCCTGGGCGAGGCGGCGGCCGGACTGGCGATGGGGTTCGCCGCCGCGTTCGTCCTCGCGGTGCTGACCAGTGAACTCCCCCTCGTACGCCGGGCGGTCATGCCGATCGCCGTCGTCCTCAACGTCACCCCGCTCGTGGCGATCGCCCCGGCCCTGGTCGTGGCCTTCGGCTTCGGGCCGCTGCCCAAACTGATCATCGCCGGCCTGATCTGCTTCTTCCCGATCCTCATCAACACGGCGGCCGGTCTGCGGTCCGTACCGCAGCAGGTGCTGCAGGTGTACCAGACGATGGACGCAGGCCGGCTGGAGCTGCTGCGGCACGTGCGCGTCCCCCACGCGCTGCCGTACGTGTTCGCGGCGCTGCGCATCGTCTTCCCGCTGTCGATCGTCGGCGCGGTGGTGGCCGAGATGTCCGCGTCGGGATCGGCCGGCGGCCTCGGCACCGCGATCAGCGTGGCCTCGTCGATGAACCAGCTGCCGGTCGTATACGCCTCGATTCTCGTCCTCGCGGTCATGGGTGTGCTGCTGCTGCTCGCCGTGACGCTGGTCGAGCGCCGCGTCCTGCACTGGCACGACAGCGCACACAACTGACTCGCCCGCACACCTGCCTGCCCGCACGTCGCTCCACCCACCCGTGGCCCGCGCCGGCGGGGCGCTCGGCGAGCCATGCCTTCCTCTCTCATCCACACCCTTCTCCGGCGACCGTCGCCAGACTGGAGTCACCCATGCCGTCCAAGCCGTACCGCCGTATCAGATCCGCACTCGCCTCCCTCGCCGCCGTCGCGCTGACGGCCGTCGTCGCGGGATGCGGCTCGGGCTCCGGCGACAGCACCTCGACGGGCTCGGAGGGTTCCGCGATCTCCGCCGAGCGCTGTGCCGAGAACAAGGCCGCCGGCAAGATCACCTACCTGTCGGGCTACCAGTACCAGTCCTCGGTGTCGATCCTCGAGTACATCGCCGCCGCCAAGCTCGGCTACTTCAAGGACCTCTGCCTCACCGTCGACCTCAAGCCCGGCAGCGGCGACACGGCGCAGAACACCAAGCTGCTCGCCGGCGGACAGGCCACCGTGAGTCCCGTCGCCGAGCAGGACGTCATCCAGGCCCGGGCCAACGGGATCGACATCACGGGCATTTCCTCGTACTCGAACGCCGGCCTCGAGATCCTGATGACGAACAAGGACATCACCGACCTGACCCAGCTCGACGGCAAGGTCGTCGGCCACAAGGGCTACGTACCGGCCACCGTCGAGGCGATGATGGTCAAGGCCGGAGTCAAGTGGGACTCGCTCAAGCTGGTCAAGCAGGGCTACGACCCTTCGGTGCTGCCGCGCAGGCAGGGCGGCCTCGAAGCACTCACCGGGTTCGTCTCCAACGAGCCCAACCAGCTCAAGGCGGCCGGTGACGACGTCACCGTGTGGAAGCCCGTCGACTACGGTGTCCCGAGCTCGCTCGGCGCGATGGCGGTGAACCCGGCGTTCGCCAAGGAGCATCCGCAGGCCGTCGAGGACATCCTGCGCGCCGCCCTGCACGCCTACGGCTACTGCTCGTCCGGTGCCCGGCACATCGCCGAATGCGTCGGATACGCGGCGCAACTGTCCGGACCGACGTACGACAAGAAGCTGAACACGACGATCTGGAAGACCGAGATCAAGGTCGCCGAGGACAACCCGTCGCCCGGCCGGCCGTTGGGCGGTATCGACCTCAAGAACGTCGCCGCGCTCGTCGGCATGCTGCACCAGTTCAAGATCGTGCCCGCCGGCGTGACCGCCGCCCGGGCCAAGGGATGGTTCGACACCTCCCCCGTGACGAACATCTACGCCGCCGACAAGCTTGTCTGGCCCGCACCGTAGCCGCACCCCTGGCCCCCACGCGGCAGCAGAGAACTCACGGAAAGGCCCACCAACGTGCCCGCGAAAGAGTACGGAATCTTCCTCCCCATCGGAAACGGCGGATGGATGCTGTCCACGACCGCGCCCCACCCCGAGGCGACCTACGCGTGGAACAAGCGCGCGGCCCTGCACGCGGAGACCATCGGCCTCGACTTCATCATGTCGATGGCCAAGTGGCGCGGCTTCGGCGGCAGCACCGACCACTGGGGCCGCTCGCTGGAGTCGATGACGATGATGGCGGCGCTCGCCGAGGCGACCAGCCGGGTCAAGATCTGGGCGACCCTGCACGCCAACGTCCACAACCCCGCCCTCGCGGCCAAGATGTTCGCCACCCTGCAGGACATCTCCGGCGGCCGCGCCGGCATGAACATCGTCAACGGCTCCTACGCGGGCGAGTTCGAGCAGTTCGGGGAGTGGAACCCGCGGCTCACTCACGCCGACCGCTACCGGATGACGGAACTGTGGACGGAGGCGGTCACCCGGCTGTGGACCGAGGACTCCGTCACCATGCACACGCCGTACTTCGATCTCGTCGACTGCCAGTCGCGCCCGCATCCGGACAGCCGCCCGACCCTCATCAACGCGGGCCGCTCGGAGGAGGCGCGCCGCTTCCAGGCCACGTATGCCGACGGGGCCTTCCTCGCCGCCGAGACCCTCGACGAGATGCGGATGCTCTCGGCCGACGTCCATGGGCGGGCGAAGGCCAACGGGCGGGTCTGCAAGACCTACTCCATGCTCACCGTCGTCCAGGACGAGACAGACGAGCTCGCCGCCAAGAAGGTGAAGGAGTGGGGCGCGGGCCTCGACCGCGAGGCGCTCACCCATATGCGCCGCACCTGGGGCGTGCCCGAGGACCAGGCGCGCGCGTGGGCCGAGGGCGCCGCGGGAGAGGCGGCGTTCCAGACCGCGTACGTCGCGGGATCGGCGCGGACGGTCACCGACCACATCGAGTACATCGTCCGCGAGGCCGACCTGGACGGGCTCATGCTGATCTTCCCGGAGTACGACGAGGACATGCTGCTGTTCGGCGACACCGTGCTGCCGGCTCTGCGTGAGCGCGACGAGGTGGCGGCCTGATGTCCGACCTGCGCGACAGACAGCTCGCCCACCTCTCCCGGCCCGGCAGCGGACCCGCGCTGGTCGTGGTCGACGTACAGCGGGACTTCGCCGATCCGGACCGTCTCGCCGCGTACGGCCTGACGGAGGCCGCGCTGTCGGCGCTCGACCGGGCGGTCACCCGCGTCGGAGAGCTCGTCGACGCCGCCCGAGCCAGTGAAGTGCCGGTCGTCTGGGTCGAGTTGGGCAGCGACCCCGCCAGGCCGTGGCGGTCGGGCAACTGGCTGCGCTCAGGTGACTACGACGCGCCCATGAGTCCGGACGAGCCGTGTGTCCTCGGTACGCCCGGGGCCGAGTGGTACCGCGTGCGGCCCGCCGGGGGCGAAACGCGCGTGGTCAAGCGCGGTTACAGCGGATTCCTCGGCACCGATCTCGACGCGCGGCTCCATGCGGCCGGCTGCGACTGGCTGACCGTCGTGGGCCTGACGAGCGAGTGCTGTGTCGACGCGACCGCCCAGGACGCCGTACAGCTGGACTGGCCCGTCGTCGTCCCCCGGGACGCGACGGCCGCCTACGACCTCGACGTCAACGCCGCGGCCCTGGTGCAACTGGGACTCAACGTGGCCCTGCTCAGCGACACCGACGAGGTCGTCGGCCTGTGGGAGAAGGGCGTGCGGTGAACGGCATGCACATCGCCTTCGACCTCTCCTTCACCCACACCGAGGGCGCGTGGGCCCGGCAGGGCTCCTGGGTCGGACAGGACTTCCCGGACGTACGCATGTACATGGAACTGGCGCGGACGGCTGAGCGGGCCGGTGTCGGCATGTTGTTCTTCGGCGACGGAAGCGGCATACCCAGCACCTGGCGCGGGAGCATCGAACCGGCCGTGGAGTGGGGCATCCAGTGGCCACGGCACGACATGTCGCCGGTCATCGCGGCCCTGTCCACCGTGACCGAGAAGATCGGCTTCGGCCTGACGTACTCGTCGACGTTCATGCATCCGTTCTACGTCGCCCGGCTGCTCAACTCGCTCGACCATGTGACGGGCGGGCGTATCGCCTTCAACGTGGTCGCCTCGACGCGCGGCGCGGACGCGGCGAACTACGGGTTCGCCGAGTTGATGGACCACGACCTGCGCTACGAGCGGATGGAGGAGTTCGTCGCGGTCTGCCGCGCGTTGTGGGACTCGGTGGCACCCGACGCCATCGTCCGCGACCGGGACACGGGCCGGTTCGCCGACCCCGCGAAGGTGCACCCGATCGATCACCGAGGGCGCTTCTTCACCGTCAAGGGCCCGCTCGCGTCGGTACCCAGCCCGCAGCACCACCCGGTTGTCGTCCAGGCGGGCAACTCGCCCCGCGGTATCGCCGCGTCGGCCCGGTTCGCCGATCTGATCTTCGGCTTCGGCGGCAACCTCATGGCTCAGCAGCGTCACCGCGAACTGCTCGACGAGGCGCTCCTGGCCGAGGGACGCGACCCGGCCGAGGTGGGCATCCTGTGGGCCACGCAGGTCATCGTCGGACGTACGACGGCCGAGGCACAGGCGCGCCGCGACGCGGCGCAGGAGTTCTGGAACGAGGAGGCCGTCGCCACCTACCTGTCGCACAACGCCGGTTACGACCTCTCGACGCTTCCGCGGTCGTTCCGCCTGGCCGAGTTGCGCGACGCGATCGTCGCCGCCCACGCGAGCCCCGCGGGCCTCGTCGGCTCGCTCATCGCCGAGTTCGGCGAGGACCACACGATGAGCCGGAGCGAGTTCTTCGCACACGGCCGCGGGCGGGCGACGGGGCTCGACCACAGCATCGTCGGCGACAGCGCCACCGTCGCCGACGCACTGGAGGAGAACTTCGCCGCGACCGGGTCACGCGGCGGCTACATGCTCTCCTGCCCGCTGGCCATGCCCTCGGGCTTCGCCGACATCAGCGAGCTGCTGCTGCCGGAGCTGCGCCGTCGCGGCGCGCTCGCGCCGGCCTACCCCGGCGCGACGCTGCGCGAGAACCTGGCGGTGTGAGATGGGTGCGGCGAGCGAGCGACGCCACTGGCTGGCTCTGGGCAGCCTGTGCGCCGGGTTCTTCATGCTTCTGCTGGACAGCACCATCACCTCGGTCGCGCTGCCCGCGCTGATCACCGGCCTGCACACCACCGAGACCCTCGCGATCTGGGTCAACAGCGGCTATCTCATCGCCTACGCCGTGCCCCTGATCATCGCGGGACGGTTGGGCGACCGCTACGGCCACCGGCGTGTCCACCTGGTCGGGCTCGCGGCGTTCACCCTCGGGTCACTGCTGTGCGCGCTGGCTGACACCATCACGGCACTGATCGGGTGGCGGGTGGCCCAGGGCGTCGGTGCCGCGTTGATGACTCCGCAATGCCTGACCATCATCAAGGCACTGTTCCAGCCGCCGCGCCTCGCTGTCGCGCTCGGCACCTGGGGCGCGGTCGGCGGAGCCGCGGTGGCCGCCGGCCCCCTGGTGGGCGGCGGGCTCGTCGCCGTCGGCGGCTGGCCCGCGGTGTTCTGGGTCAACGTCCCGCTCGGCGTCGCCGCGATGGCCGCCGTGGCCGCGTTCGTGCCGGCCCTCCCCCGCCAGAAGGTGGGTATCCCGGTGTGGGCGATCTGCGCGAACGCGACGGGCGTCGGCGCACTCGTGCTCGGCGTGCAGGGCACGGACGCCGCGAGCGCCGACGTCCTGGACGTACCCCGGTGGCTGCTCGCCACCGTCGGCGCGCTGGTCGTCACGGCCGTCGTGTGGCTGCAACGCCACGACGGGCAGCGGGCGTTGGTGCCGATCGTGTTGCTGCGCAGCCGCGGGTTCCGCACCGCGGCCTGGGGTGCCGCCGCGGCGGCCTTCTGCTCCGGCTCGGCCATGATCCCCCTGATGCTCTACCTCCAGCGGGAGCGCGGGCTCGACATCGGAACGGCTGCCCTCACGCTCGTCCCGATGGGTGTGCTGTGCCTGCTCGGCGCGCCGGTCTCGGCCCGGCTCAACAACGGCATCGGACCCCGTGCGGTCGCCGTCGTCGGCTCCCTCGCGCTCGTCCTGTCCATCGGCGCGTCGGCGGTGCTCGTCGCGACCGACGCGCCGATCCCCGCTCTGACCGCCGCCTTCGCGGTGTACGGGGTGGCCAACTCGTTCCTCTGGTCACCCCTGTCCATCGCGGCGGTGAGCGCGGTCGCTCCGCACAAGGTCGGGGCGGCGTCGGGAGCCTTCAACGCCATGAAGCAACTCGGTGCGGTGCTCGGCAGCGCCGTCTGTGCCGTGCTGCTGGCCGGCTTCGGGTACGCGGCAACCCTCGGCGGACTCGCCGCCGTCGGACTGCTCTGTCTGCTCCTGTCCGCGGTCCTCGAAGTCGACCAAGTCGACCACGTCGACCACGTCGACAAAGGGGACCGAGTGGACCATCCCGGGGCCTGCCCCACGCAAGGTCACCACCAGCTCGACGCCGCGAAGACGAGGGCCGCACGATGACGTCGCAGGAAAGCTTCACCTCGGATCCCGGCGAGATGAAGAGGGCGTTCTCCGCGTTCCCGTCGGGAGTCGCGGCGCTCTCGGCCCGCGTCCACGGCGAACCGGCCGTCATGATCGTCTCGTCGTTCGCCGTCGGCGTGTCCTACAACCCGCCCATGGTCTCCTTCGCCGCCCAGCACACCTCGACGACCTGGCCGGTGCTGTCCGGCGCCAAGGCGATCGGCGTATCCGTCCTGGGCGAGGGCCACAGCGACAAGGCCCGGCAACTCGCCTCCCGCAGCAAGGAAGGCCGGTTCGCCGGCCTCGGCACGGTCGAAGCGGCATCCGGCGCGATCTTCCTCCAGGGCGCGCCGGTCTGGCTGGAGTGCGCCGTCGAGCACCGTTATCCGGCCGGCGATCACGACATCATCGTGCTGCGGGTGCTCGCCATGATGACCGACGACGACCGCAGTCCGCTGGTCTGGCACCGCCAGACACTCAAGTTGCTGGGCAATGGTCCAGCCCACTAAACGCTGCACGACCCCTTTCGCGCTCACGAACGTCGTGGCATGCTCTCCGCCGACGCAGATCTGAACGTCGTTCATATCCATGAAAAATCATGGGAGGAGCGAGCGGGCATGAGAGACGTGCACACCGGTGCCATGGGCACCCGCAATGTCATGGGCATGACTAGGAGGTCCTTGCTCGGAAGTGCCATCGCCGTGGTGGCCGGCGCCGGCACCGCTGCGGCAGTCGGCTCAGGTACCGCGGCAGCTGCCGGCTCGGGTAGCGCGGCTTCGACCGGTTCAGGTGCCGCACCGGTCGTCCCCGCCCTGTGGCGGGAGTTCAGCCACACACCCTTCACCCACCCGCAGATCCCGTACATCGGCCGGGCCGGTTACCGCGGCGGAGCGGTGCGCTTCGCCCGCCGACCCGTCGTCGTCGACGTACGCCACTTCGGTGCCGTGGCGGACGGCACTACCGACTCCGCCCCCGCCATCAACCGTGCCATCGCCGCCGCCGGCAGGGCCGGCGGTGGCACGGTCACCATCCCGCCCGGCGTGTTCCGCATCGACGACGTCATCCGCGTCAACCGCTCGAACGTGGTCCTCAAGGGCGCCGGCAGCGGCCGTACCACGCTGTTCGCGACAAAGAACCTCACCGAGCTGATCGGCGTGTACGGCTCCCGCTACGGCGGCGACAAGTCGTCCTGGTCGTGGGCGGGCGGCCTGATCTGGCTGGCCCCCGAAGCCCGCTGGGCCTCCCTCGTCGCCGCGATCCGAGCCAAGGCATGGCCCTTCGAGGGCTGGACGGGCAACCGGCGCGACGAGTGGCGCACGCTCACCACCGTCGAACCGGCGCGGCAGGGCTCCTGGACGGTCACGGTCGCGGACCCCTCGTCGCTGCGGCCCGGCGCCCTGGTCCTCCTCCGGCTCGCCGACGACGCGGACCACACCCTCCTCGAGCACATGTCGGGCGGCGGCCCGGGTCCGGAGGCCTATGTCTGGGACGACAAGACGAAACTGACGTCGTACGTCCCCTACGAATGGCCCGTCCGCATCGCCGGCGTCCGCGGCCGGAAGGTCACCCTGGAACGCCCCCTCCCGCTCGACGTACGTCCGGAGTGGAATCCCCAACTGACCACCCACGTCCAGGAGTTGTCCGGATCGGGGGTCGAGGGCCTGACTCTGGAAGCGGTGGAGACCCCGCAACAGCAGCACCTGCTGGACAAGGGCTACAACGGCGTCGTCCTGCAGTGCGCCTACGACTGCTGGGTGGACGACGTGACGGTCCGCCACGTCGACAACGGCTTCGGCCTGGTGGCCGCCTCCGCCTGCACCCTGCGCCGTACGCGCGTCACGGGCCGCGGGTCCCACCACCCCTACTTCTGCCGTGAAGGGTCGCACGACAACCTCATCGAGGACTTCGCGATCGAGGAGCGCACCAGCCCCGCGCCGTCGAACACCCAGTTGCACGGCATCAATGTCGAGGGTCTCTCCTCGTACAACGTCTGGTCGCGCGGCGACATGCGGATGGGCACCTTCGACAGCCACCGCGGCCTGCCCTTCGCCAACGTCCGCACCGACATCACCGTCGTCAACAACGGCCGCCACGGCGGTGACGCCAGCGCCGGGCCCCTGTTCGGCGCCCGCTTCACCCACTGGAACATCCGGGTCACCAACGACCGGGCGGGCCTGATGAAGATCGACGGCCTGGCACCGTACTCCGCCACCGTCGGCATCAACGAGGTCCGCGAGTTCGACCAGATCGACGTGCCCGATTTCACGGGCGATCTGCACACCCGCCTGGAGCTGTACGCCAGCCCGCATCCGGTACGGCCGCACAACCTCCACCAGGCCCAGCGCGAACTCGGGCACGCGGCCCCCGCACCCAGGGCCTGACACCCAGGACATCTCCGGGACCACACCGGGGCTCTCGGCGCCCGCGGCCCTGAACACGGATCACCCAACCGGGGGTTCACCTACTTGAACGGAGTGGACTGACTGATGAGCGCAAGACGACGCCTGGGCACCCTCCTGGCGGCCCTGGCCGCGTTCACCGCCGCGGCCGCCCCCACCGCCTCGGCGGCGGTGACGGCACACCCCGCGCCCAAGGCCCCGCACACCGCCGTCCTGGACGGTGCCCGTCTGCAGCAGACGAAGATCCGCGTGGACCGTGGTGATCCACAACTGCGGGGAGCCGTCCGGGCGTTGAAGAGCCGAGCCGACAGGTGGCTGGACCAGGGGCCCTGGACGGTGGTCGACAAACCCAGGCCCGCTCCCGGCGGCGACGTCCACGACTACCTCAGCCAGGCCCCGTACTGGTGGCCCTCCCAGCCCCCGACCTCCGACAACCCCTGGGGCTGCCCGTACGTGCAACGCGACGGCGAGCGCAACCCCGAGGTCGACTCGGGCACCGACCGGCAGGACGTCGAAAAGACCTTCGACTCTTCCTACGACCTGTCCCTCGCCTGGTACTACACCGGCGACAAGCGGTACGCCGAGAAGGCCGGGCAGATCCTGCGCACCTGGTTCCTGAACCCGGCCACCCGGATGAACCCGAACCTGAACCACGCCCAGTTCATCCCCTGCAAGTACGACGGCCGCGCCATCGGCATCATCGACTTCTCGCAGTCGTACACCAGCGTTCTCGACGCGATCGCCATCCTGGACAGCGGCGCCCCGGGCTGGACCGGGACGGACCGCGGCGGCATGAAGAAGTGGAACACCGACTTCCTCAACTGGCTCACGACCAGCGACTTCGGCAGTCAGGAAGCCGCCGCCACCAACAACCACGGCACCTTCTACGACATGCAGCTCGCCGGTCTCGCCTACGCGACCGGCGACCGGGAACTGGCCCGCCGCGCCGTCCTGGACGCCCGGAGCAAGCGCATCGTGCCGCAGATCCAGGCCGACGGCAGCCAGCCCCAGGAGCTGGCCCGGACCCGGAGTTGGCACTACTCGACCTTCACCCTGGTCGCCTACAGCCGGCTCGCGGCCATCGGCCGGCACGTCGGCGTGAATCTGTGGGCCTATCAGGGTCCCGACGGGCAGAGCCTGTTCAAGGCGGTGGACTACCTGCTGCCCGCCGCGACGGCAGCCGCCGCCTGGCCGCATCCGGAACTCGAGTTCCACCGGTACGCGGCAACGGACGTCGTGCACGCGGCTGCCGATGCCGGAGACCCGCGCGCACAACGAGCCGTTCGGTCACTGGAGGCACCACCCGGCGGCGATCTGTGGGCTCTTCGCCCGGCAGCCGAACAACTGGACTCCATCGCGGGCTGACCAGGCCGTAACTTCGGGAGAGAGCAGGGCAGTTCGGACCGACCCCAAGCATCATGGCACGGCATCAGTGAACACCCCGACTGCTGCTTCCAGTGATCGGGAGGCCTTGAGGGCGATGCACCACGGCATCGCCCTCCCTGGCGTGCCTGCCGCGTGAACATCGCGATCACCGTCCAGAGGGCTCGTCCGTCACCGGCACCCGCCACACCAGCACGGTCCCGCCACCGGCCGGGCTGCCCAACTCCAGGCCCCCGCCCAGCTGCTGGGCCCGTTCGGCCAGGTTGCGCAGACCGCTGCGGCGGCCCTCGGGCGGGATTCCGACGCCGTTGTCGGCGACCGTCAGCCGCACCTCGCGACCGTCGGTCTCCAGGACCACGTCGGCACGGTCGGCACGGGCGTGCCGGGCAACATTGGTCAGCGCCTCGGACAGCACCGCCACCACCTGGTCCGCGATCCGGCCGGGGATCTCGGTGTCCACCAGTCCTTCCATCCGCACACCGGGAGCAAAGCCGAGCACCGCGGCGGCCTCACCGGCCACCCGCACCACGCGGGCCCGCAGACCGGATCCGGCGGTCCCCTCACGCGACCGCAGCCCGAAGATGGTCGACCTGATGATCTTGATGGTCTCGTCGAGGTCGTCGACCGCCCTGGACACGCGGTCGGCGGCCTGCGGATGCTCGATGAAACGGCCGGCGCTCTGCAAGGTCATCCCGGTCGCGAACAGCCGCTGGATCGCCAGGTCGTGCAGGTCCCGGGCGATCCGGTCACGGTCCTGGAGCATGGCGATGTGCTCGCTGTCCCGCCGGCGTTCGGCGAGCTCCATCGCGATCGCCGCCTGCGCGGCGAAGGCCTGCAGCGGTTCGGTCTCCTTGTGCGTGAACACCGGCCGGCCCGCCTCCCGCACCAGCAGGACGACACCCCGCACGCTGTCCCCCGCCCCGACCGGCACCGCCACAGCAGGCCCGAGGCCGGTGAAGCGCGGCGAGGCCACCGCCACCCGCTCGTCGCGCGTCACGTCCGGGGTGTCGAGGGGAGCGCCGGTGCAGAAGGCGCGGCCCATCAGGCTGCCCTCCACCGGCAGCACGAGCCCATGGTGGTCCTCAGCACCCTGACCGATGGCCAGTTCCACCACCAGCGAGTCGGCGTCCTCCACCGGCATCGCCACCACCGCCAGCGCGGACGCGGTGATCTCCCTCGCCCGTTGCGCGATCAGTCCCAGCGCGTCGGCGCGATCGCTCCCTGACATCAGACTGTGGGTGATCTCGGCGTTCGCCCGCAGCCACCGCTCGCGCAGCCGGGACTCCTCGTAGAGGCGGGCGTTGTCGATGGCGACGCCCGCCGCGACCGCCAGGGTCGACAGAACCGACTCGTCCTCCTCGTCGAACTCCGCCCCGCCCTGTTTCTCGGTCAGGTAGAGATTGCCGAAGATCTGGTCCCGGACCTGGATGGGGACGCCGACGAAGGTGTTCATCGGGGGGTGGTGGGGCGGAAAGCCGTAGGAGGAAGGGTGGTCGGAGAGCTTCGTGAGCCGCAGGGGCTCGGGGTGGCGGATCAGCTCGCCGAGGATGCCGTGGCCTTCCGGGAAGGGACCGATCCGGGCGATCTCCTCGTCACTCACCCCGACCGTGTGGAAGGCGGACAGCCGCTTTCCGTCCGGTCCGATCACGCCGAGGGCCGCGTACTGGGCGTCGACCAGTACGGCCGCTGCCTCGACGATGCTGTTCAACGCCTGTTCGAGGTCGAGTTCCCGGCCCACCGAGAGCACGGCCTCCAGGAGGCTGTGCACCCGGTCGCGGGTGCCGCGGGCCGCGTCGATGCGGGCCTGCAGCTCCTCCAGCAGCTCGTCCAGCTTGAGCTGCGGCAGCCGTACGCGAGCCTCCTCAGGGCTTCCCACCGGTGCTTCTCACGTCCCCTCGGCGGCTGACAGGCGACCGTTGCGGTCATCTGCCACGGTAACGGTCCGAGGAGCCGGACGGTGAGGAATCGGTCCTGGTCATCCCGCAGAAGGACGGGCTGGGAAGGACGGGCTCCGTCGAGCCCGCGGTGGTGCGGTCCGGCCCTCGGAGCTCGCGCCTCAGTGGCCTTCGTGCCTCAGCCGGTCCTCTGCCTGGGTGGCGATCACCGCGGCCTGGATGCGGCGCTCCACCCCGAGCTTGGCGAGCAGTCGGGAGATGTGGTTCTTGACGGTCTTCTCGGCGAGGTAGAGCCGCTGGCCGATCTGGCGGTTCGTCAGGCCCTCGCCGATGAGAGCGAGGATCTCCCGCTCGCGCCCGGTCAGGCCCGGCAGCGCGTCCGGCTCCGGTTCCCTGGTCTGCTCGCCGCGCAGCCGGGCCATCACCTTCGCGGTGGCGCTCGGGTCGAGCAGGGACTGGCCCGCGGCCACCGTACGGACCGCCGAGACCAGGTCGGAGCCCTTGATCTGCTTCAGTACGTACCCGGACGCCCCGGCCATGATCGAGTCCAGCAGGGCCTCCTCGTCGTCGAAGGACGTCAGCATCAGACAGGCCAGCTCCGGCATGCGCGATCGCAGCTCCCGGCACACACTCACCCCGTCGCCGTCGGGCAGCCGGACGTCGAGCACGGCCACCTGGGGGCGCAGGGCGGGGACCCGTACGAGTGCCTGCTCCACCGTGCCGGCCTCGCCGACCACGGTGATGTCCGGCTCGTCGTTCAGAAGGTCGTGGACGCCTCGGCGTACCACCTCGTGATCGTCCAGCAGGAAGACCCGGATCGGTCCGCCGGTACCGGGCGTACCGGGCCGCTCGCTGTCCGCCATCGGATGCTCCTTGTCGGGAGTGCGTCGTGTGCCGTGGGCCGCGCTCCGGACCGGGCCGCGGCTCCTGCGGGAGATCCTTCTCGTTTCCGGGCCGGACGGCCAGGGCCGGTCGGCCCTGTTTCGTCCGCGGATCACCCCCCGCCTTCTTCCGGAGGGGCGCACGGGTCGCACACCGGTCGGTCGGAGCAACTGCTCAGGTCCGCGGGCTGATCGCCCTGGGGTGGCGGCTGTGGCAGCGACGTGAAAAGGTCCGGGCACCGCCGCTCTCGCAGGGCGGTGCCCGGGGCCGGGCGGGCCGCTCAGCCGTCCCAGGTCCAGTCGGCGACCTCCGGCAGATCGGTGCCGTACTCGCGGATCCAGCCGTGGTGGCGCAGCCGGGTGTCCTCCATCCGCTGCCGTACGGCAGCGGCGCGCACCGCGAGGCCGGGGACGCGGTCGATGACGTCCATGACCAGCCGGTACCGGTCGAGGTCGTTGCGGACGACCATGTCGAACGGCGTGGTGGTTGTGCCGATCTCCTTGTAGCCGCGCACGTGCAGGTGGGCGTGGCCGGCCCGGCGGTAGGCCAGCCTGTGGATCAGCCACGGGTAGCCGTGGTACGCGAAGATCACCGGTTTGTCGGTGGTGAACAGGGCGTCGTACTGCGCGTCGGGCATGCCGTGCGGGTGCTCCTCGGCGGGCAGCAGCCGGGCCAGGTCGACGACGTTGACGACCCGAACAGCCAGCTCCGGCAGGTCGCGGCGCAGCAACTGGGCGGCGGACAGGACCTCCTGGGTGGGGACGTCGCCCGCGCAGGCGAGCACCACGTCCGGCTCCCGGGTGCCGTCCTCGGTGCCGGCCCAGTCCCAGACCCCGGCGCCGCGGGCGCAGTGCACCGTGGCCTGGTCCATGGACAGCCAGTCGTAGCAGGGCTGCTTGCCGGCGACGACGACGTTGACGTAGTCGCGGCTGCGCAGCACGTGGTCGGCCACGGAGAGCAGGGTGTTGGCGTCCGGCGGCAGGTAGACCCGCACCGCCTCGGGGCTCTTGTTCAGGATGTGGTCGACGAAGCCGGGGTCCTGGTGGGAGAAGCCGTTGTGGTCCTGCCGCCACACGTGTGAGGTCAGCAGGTAGTTCAGGGAGGCGATCGGGGCCCGCCAGGGCAGGCGCCGGGTGGTGCGCAGCCATTTGATGTGCTGGTTGACCATCGAGTCGACGATGTGCACGAAGGCCTCGTAGCAGGAGAACAGTCCGTGCCGGCCGGTGAGGAGATAGCCCTCCAGCCAGCCCTGGCAGGTGTGCTCGGAGAGGATCTCCATCACGCGGCCGTGGCGGTCGAGGTCCTCGTCGACCTGGAGCGTCTGGGCCTGCCACGCCTTGCCGCTGGCCTTGTAGACGGCCTGCAGCCGGTTGGACGCGGTCTCGTCCGGGCCGACGAGCCGGAAGTCGCGCCGGTCGGCGGTGCCCCTCATCACGTCCTGGAGCAGGTCGCCGAGGACTCGGGTGGGTTCGTGCAGGGTGGCGCCGGGCTTGTCGACGTCGACCGCGTACTTCTCCAGCGGCGGCATGGGCAGCTCCCGCAGCAGCAGGCCACCGTTGGCGTGCGGGGTGGCGCCCAGTCGCCGGGTGCCCTCGGGGACGCAGGCCAGCACCTGCTCGCGGGGGCGGCCGTCCTGGTCGAAGAGCTCCTCGGGACGGTACGAACGCATCCAGTTCTCGAGTTGGCGCAGGTGGTCCGGGTTGTCGCGGACGGCGGCCAGCGGGACCTGGTGGGAGCGCCAGGTGCCCTCCACCGGCAGCCCGTCGACCTCGGCGGGCCCGGTCCAGCCCTTCGGGGTGCGCAGCACGATCACCGGCCAGCGGGGGCGGTCGGTGGCGCCGTTCTCGCGCGCGGCGCGCTGGAAGGCGGAGATCCGGTCGAGCGCGGTGTCCATGGCCTCCGCCATGGCGCGGTGCACGGCCATCGGGTCGTCGCCGGTGACGTGGATCGGGTCGTGGCCGTAGCCGCGCAGCAGCTCGTCGAGTTCGCTCTCGGGCAGCCGCGCCAGCACCGTCGGGTTGGCGATCTTGTAGCCGTTGAGGTGCAGGATCGGCAGGACCGCGCCGTCGTGGACGGGGTCGAGGAACTTGTTGGAGTGCCAGGAGGCGGCCAGCGGCCCCGTCTCCGCCTCGCCGTCGCCGATGACGCAGGCGACCACCAGGTCCGGGTTGTCGAGGGCGGCTCCGTAGGCGTGCGAGAGGGAGTAACCCAGCTCACCGCCCTCGTGGATGGAGCCGGGGGTCTCCGGCGCGACATGACTGGGCACCCCGCCGGGGAACGAGAACTGCTTGAAGAGGCGGCCCATACCGGGCGCGTCCCGGGTGATGTCCGGATAGGTTTCCGTGTACGACCCCTCCAGCCACGCGTTGGCGAGGACGGCCGGGCCGCCGTGGCCGGGGCCCCACACGCACAGGGCGTCCAGGTCGCGGGCCTTGATCACCCGGTTGAAGTGGGTGTGCACCAGGTTGAGTCCCGGTGATGTGCCCCAGTGACCCAGCAGCCGCGGCTTGACGTGCTCCGGGCGCAGGGGCTCGGTCAGCAAGGGGTTGGCCATGAGGTAGATCTGGCCCACGGCCAGATAGTTCGCGGCGCGCCAGTGGGCGTCCAGGGCGCTGAGCTCCTCCTCGGTGAGCCGGGCCGACGCCTGCTGCGTGTCGACGGACATGGGGGATCCCTTCCGGATCGGGTGCCGATCGGGTGTCGATCGGGTGCTGTGCGCGTGCCTGGCGGACGTACAGGCCGTCCATGCCTTCCACCATCGGTGGCTCGACGGGTACCCGACAGGGCCGACCGGACCACTGCGGTGGGGCCTCTCGGATCGTCAGGGCGTGAGATCCACCCCGTAGAGCGTGCGCACGCCGGCGAGTTCCCGCCCGGTGACCAGTTCGGGCCCGATGCGGACGAAGACCTGCCGGGGCGAGGGCACCCAGGAGCGCGGGCCGCCGCGTGCCAGCCGTTCGTGTTCGACGGGGTCGGTCACGACCGTGGCCGGGCCGGTGACGACGACGCTCCAGCCCGAGTGGGCGGCCGCGTCGATCTCATCCACCTCGAAGGCGACCACCGTGCTGTCGACGGCACGGACCAGTTCCGAGGTGGCGGAAGCGCACAGCACCACCGCGTCGTCGCGGTCCAGACAGAAGGTGACCGGCAGGACGGCCGGCAACGCCTGGCGCGTGTGCACGATCCGGCCGACCGGCACCTTGGCCAGCAGACGCAGGCACTCCTGCCGTCCGAGTTCACGGAAACCGTCGTTGCTGTACATGACCAGTCCGTCTTTCGCCCGATGTCGCGGGGTGTGGTGTCGGTCCATCCTCCGGCGGGCGGGGGACGGGGGTGAGGGCCCGTCGGTCCCTCCTCGGCCGGAGACCGGTCCCGCCCGGCGGGTCCGGGGGGCGGCCGGCGCGGTCCCGGAGAAGGGCCGCGCGATACCCGAGAACGTCCGTACGGTCCTCGAGACCGGCCGTGCGTTGTCCTGGACGGGCCGTGCGTTGTCCTGGACGGGCCGCGCGCTTTTCGGGACAGGCCCCGTCACACCGTGATCCGGCGCCCGGTGACGGCATCGGGTTCGATACGGATCCACAGGTCCCGTTGCCCTCCGGCCCAGGGCGCGCTGTAGACCCGTTCCGTGAGTCGGTGTGCCTCGTCGGGTTCGGTCACGGCGTGTGCCTGTCCGCGCACCAGCACGCTCCAGCCCCGGCTCAGGGTGTCGTCGACGCTGTCGGCCTCGAAGGCGACCCGGTGGCCGGACGCCTGGGCCGGTGCGGTGCCGGCGGCCGTACGGAAGACGATTGCCCCGTCGACGACGCCGTAGTTGACCGGCACGACGAGCGGACCGGCGGGCGTGGTCATCGCCAGCCTGCCCACCCCGTGCGTGCTGAGCAGATCCCGGCACTCGCGCTCGGTCAGCTCGGTGAACTCGACGCTGCGGGCGGCCCGCCCGTGGCCGGGAGGCAGGTCGGCACTGCCGCCGGCGAGCTCGGAGGCGGTGGTGCCGAGGACACCGGCCAGCCTCAGCAGGGCGCCCCGGTCCGGCGAGGCGGCAGGGCGCTCCTCCAAGTACCGGAGGTAACTCGGCGCCATCTCCGCCCGCAGCGCCGTCTCCCGCCGGGTGAGTCCCAGCTCGGCACGCCGTCGGGCGATGCGACGCCCGAGGTCACCGCGAGGCGCTCCGTCGCCCCTCTCCTCCTCGATTCCGGGATCCGGCACGTCCTTCCGGGCGGGCTGCCCAGGACCGCGAACCACGTGAGCGCTCATGACCATCGCCGCCTTCTCGAACGGTTCCACCGCTCCGGGCCCGTGTGGCACCGGGTCCGGAGCGGTTCCGGGGATCCCCCGTCTCCAGCCTCTCCCCCGGCCCGCCGGCCCCGCTTGGGCCGTTCGGCCCTCCTCGCCGACCGGACGGACCCTGTGGGCACACCCGAGCCGCGGCCGAAACAAAGGGTCCGGCCGGCCCGCCCGCCGGGGGGCCGAACGGCCCTTCCCGCCTCCCGTCCCTTCTCGCTGCATGTCCGCAACACTCGCCAGGCCCGCGTTCCGCCACGCGATGCGCAGCGTCGACGGCACGACCGTCGTCGAGCTGCCCGGCGCGATGAACCTGGCTCGGGCCTGCTGAACAGGGCGCGCGACCGCACTGCGGTACGACACGGCCGCCTCGGGTTCGCCCGCGCTGTCCCCGCCTGACCGGGGCCCTGGTCCAGAGCGAGGCTCTGGTTCGGACGGCGACGACACCCGTGGCACGGAAGTCCCTGAGCGCGCACAGGGCACCGGCCCACTCACATGGGGTGCCGGGCGGCCCCGGGCCCAGGGCCGAGTGGCCCATGGTGCGGGCCGGTGCACGGGGCCGACGGTGGAAGCGGACCACCTATCCGTGGAGGCAGCCATGAACGTTTCCGTCACTCCGAGCCTGCTGCGAGGGCTGCCGACCGAGCACCGGAACCGGTTGATGTGCCTCGCCCGCGAGGTCGACATCCCGTAGGGCGGCCGCCTGTTCGAGGAGGGGCGGCGAGCAGACCGTTTCTGGATCATCCGCAGCGGCAAAGTGACCCTCGACATGCATGTGCCCGGACGCCGCTCACCGGTCATCGAGACGCTGGGTTCCGGGGATCTCGTCGGCTGGTCCTGGCTGTTCGAGCCGTACGTCTGGCAGCTGGGCGCCCAGGCCGTGACACCGGTTCGCGCCCACGAGTTCGACGCCGTCGCCGTACGTCTGCTGGTCGCCGACGACCCGGACTTCGGGCGGGCCGTGGAGCACTGGGCCGGCCGGGTGCTGGCGCACCGTCTGCACGCGACCCGCATCCGCCTGCTCGACCTGTACGCCCCCTACGGCAGCGGCACCACGCTGTGAACCGGTCGACCCCCCACCCGTTGGCGGCCCGTCAGCCGCCCGTGTCCAAGGAGGCACGATGTCGTCCGACACCCCGCGCTCGCCGCGCACCGTGAGCGACGTGATGACCCACGCTGTCGTCGCCGTCGGCCGGGACGCCCCCTTCAAGGAGATCGTGGAGTTGATGGACCGGTGGAGGGTGAGTGCCCTGCCGGTGCTGGAGGGCGAGGGCCGGGTCGTCGGTGTGGTCTCGGAGGCCGATCTGCTGGCCAAAGAGGAGTTCCGCGACCACGACGGCCGGATGAGTGAGCTCGCCGACCTCGCCAAGGCCGGGGCGGTGACCGCGGGCGAGCTGATGAGCACTCCGGCCGTCACCGTGCACGCAGACGCGCTCCTCGCCGAGGCAGCCCGCATCATGGCGCGCCGCCGCGTCAAGCGGCTCCCGGTCGTCGACGCGGTGGGCATGCTCCAGGGCGTGGTCAGCCGCAGCGACCTGCTCAAGGTTTTCCTGCGCCCCGACGAGGATCTCGCCGACGAGATCCGGCACACCGTCCTCAGCCACGTGGCGGCCGCGTCGGATGTCACCCTCACCGTGGAGGGCGGCGTCGCCACCCTCGGCGGAGCCCTGAGCGACAGAGCGCTGGTCCCGGTACTGGCGCGGGCCGTCCGCGCGGTCGAGGGCGTGGTCGACGTCCGGTTCGACGTCGCGCGACAGTGATCCCGGACGGCCGGCACACCACC
Source organism: Streptomyces sp. NPDC050287 (assembly GCF_044459385.1). Taxonomy (NCBI): domain Bacteria; kingdom Bacillati; phylum Actinomycetota; class Actinomycetes; order Kitasatosporales; family Streptomycetaceae; genus Streptomyces; species Streptomyces sp. NPDC050287. The sequence goes on from NZ_JBITIY010000004.1 coordinate 326,518, forward strand.
ACCGCCACCGCCACCGCCTAGGCCGACGGACGGGACGTCCCCCGGCCGGAGCGCAGGTCGGCGAGGAGTTCGGCCTGGCCTGCCAGGACCCCGGAGAGGATCGTCCGGGCCACTTTGAGCAGTTCGGCCACGTGCGGACTGGTCAGCGAGTAGTACACGGCCGAGCCTTCCTTACGGGAGACGACCAGGTTGGCGCGGCGCAGCACGGCCAGTTGCTGGGACAGGTGCGCGGGCTCGATGCCCACCTCGGGCAGCATCTCCGCGACCGCGTGCTCCCGCTCACTGAGCAGTTCCAGGACGCGGATGCGCGCCGGGTGACCGAGCGTTTTGAAGAACTCGGCCTTGAGCTGGTAGAGCGGCGTACTCATCGCGTTCTCCCCCTTCGGTCCCCGGCGCGTCGCGTCCGGCCTCTCGTCACCCGCATGCCGACCATCTTCGCCTGCCGGCCCCGGGACGGGATCCGCGGCCCGCAGACACGGCTGCCGTACCGGCCGAGCCCGGGCGCACCGTGCCGCGGCCTGACCCCGTACCTCCCTCGCGGCTCCGTATGGGCTCTGATCACAGCGTTCACGAGTCGGCTCCTCGGCCGGCCGTGCCCCGCGTCCCGGCGGTCGGTGCCGGTATCAGCCCGACCGTCTCCAGGTGGCCCCGGGCCGCCCGGATCGCCTCGGGTGTATCGGCGTACTCCCGGCCCTCGGCGCGGAGCAGCCCCAAGGCGCCCACGGCGTCGAGAGCCGGGAGCTGGGCGGGTCGTATGCCGGAGGCCATGACGACGATGCCCCGCCGGTGGAGCTTGGCGACGGCGTCCTTGAGGACCAGGGCACCGGTGGCGTCGACGGTGGTCACCCGGGACATGCGCAGGATGACGACGCGGACGTCGGCGACCTCGCTGAGCTCCAGCAGGAAGCGGTGGGCGGCGGCGAAGAACAGCGGGCCGTCGAGGCGGTAGGCCACGATGTGCTCGGCGAGCAGCGCGTGCTCCTCCTCGGTGTGGTCGCCCGGGTCGAGCGGCACCTCGTCGAGCCGGGCCTGCTGGGCGACCGCGCGCAGTGCCAGTGCGCCCGCCACGAGGAGCCCGATGATCACGGCGTACACCAGGTCGAGAGCGAGGGTGGCGGCGGCCGTGAGGACCAGGGTCAGCGCGTCCGAGCGGGTGGCGCGGGCCAGGGCGAGCAGCGAGCCGACCTCGATCATGCGGATGGCGGTGGCCAGCAGGACGCCCGCCAACGCGGCGAGCGGGACCTTCGCCACCAGCGGAGCGGCCGCGAAGACGACGGCCGCGAGGATCGCGGCGTGGGTGAGTGCGGCCAGCCGGGAGGTGGCTCCGGTGCGGACATTGACCGCGGTCCGGGCGATCGCGCCGGTGGCGGGGACGCCGCCGAACAGCGGTGCCGCGATGTTGGCCAGGCCCTGGCCGAACAGTTCCCGGTCCGGGTCGTGCCGCTGGCCCACGGTCATACCGTCGGCGACCGAGGCGGACAGCAGAGACTCCAGCGCGGCCAGGGCCGCCACGGCGACCGCGGGGGCCAGCAGAGTCCCGAACCGTCCCGGGTCGAGGAAGGCCAGTGATGGCGCGGGCAGTCCAGCCGGCAACTCGCCGATCGGCCGGGCGTCGCGCAGGCCCGCCACCTGCACCACGACCGTGGCCGCGGCCACCGCCAGGAGGGAGAAGGGCACGGTGGGCCGCCACCGGCCCCCCAGCAGCATGGCGGCGGCCACCGCGCCCGCGAGCCCGATCGCGGTCCAGTTCGGCTCCCGCGCGAACTCCACCGAAGCCCGCCAGGCGACCACCAGCACCCGATCCCCCTCGACCCCTCTCACGCCCAGGGCGTTCGGGATCTGCTGGAGGCCGATCACGCAGGCGATCCCGAGCGTGAAGCCCTCCACGACCGGCGCGGGGACGTAGCGCATGTAGCGGCCGGCCCCCATGACCGCCAGCGCGACCAGCATCACGCCGGCCATCAGCCCGACGGTCAGCACGCCGCCGGCTCCGTGCTCGGCGACGATCGGTACCAGTACGACCGTCATCGCACCGGTCGGGCCGGACACCTGGAGGTTGGATCCGCCGAACACCGCCGCGAGCGCCCCGGCCACCACCGCCGTCGCCAGCCCCGCCGCCGCTCCCAGCCCTGAGGAGACGCCGAAGCCCAGGGCCAGCGGCAACGCGACGATCGCGACGGTCAGTCCGGCGAGGAGGTCCCTTCGCGGGCTGCGGCACACGTCCGCGAGATCGGAGCGGTCGGGCAGCAGCACCCTCAGCCGGTGCGTCACGGACACAGCACTCCTCGACCCGCCTTTCGGATGCCCGCCCCATCGGCGTGCGACCTCCACAGCATGTATCGACTTGCGAAATTTGGCAATTCGTAATATTCGATATCTCGCATGCTTCGCACCGATCCACGGTGCGCCCGCCCCGGCCCGCGCGTACGGTGCTGGCTGGACGACCCACAACACAGTGCAGTGGGAGGCGGCATGGCCGGCGACAAGAAGGCTGCGACCCTGCCTCGCAAGGTCTACGAGAAGGAGTTGCTACGCCTGCAGACGGAGCTGGTGAAACTGCAGGAGTGGGTACGCGCGGAGGGCGCCCGCCTGGTGGTCGTCTTCGAGGGACGGGACGCGGCGGGCAAGGGCGGCACCATCAAACGGGTCGCGGAGCACCTCAACCCGCGCGTCGCGCGCATCGCCGCGCTGCCCAAGCCGACCGAACGACAGCGCACCCAGTGGTACTTCCAGCGCTACGTCGAACACCTGCCGGCCGCCGGGGAGATCGTGCTGTTCGACCGGTCCTGGTACAACCGGGCCGGCGTCGAACACGTCATGGGCTTCTGCTCCAAGGAGGAGTACCAGCTCTTCCTCCGGCAGTGCCCGATCTTCGAGCGGATGCTGGTGGAGGACGGGATCCTGCTGCGCAAGTACTGGTTCTCGGTGAGCGACACGGAGCAGCAGGAGCGCTTCCGACGCCGCATGCAGGACCCCCTGCGGCGCTGGAAGCTCTCACCCATGGACCTGGAGTCGCTCACCCGCTGGGAGGCCTACTCCCGGGCCAAGGACGAGATGCTGGTGCACACCGACATCTCTCAGGCACCCTGGTATGTCGTCGAGAGCGACGACAAGCGGCGCGCCCGCCTGAACATGATCGCCCACCTCCTCGGGTCCCTGCCGTACCGCGAGGTGCCGCCCCCGGTGCTGGAGCTCCCGGAGCGTCCGCCGTCGACCGGGTACCAGCGACCGCCGCGCGATCTGCAGACCTACGTCCCCGACCACGCGGCCGGCCTGTGACTCACGCCCGCTGCGGTACGACGGCGACGGGGCAGGCGGAGTGGTGCAGTGCGGCGTGGGCGACGCGGCCGAGGTGTCCATGGCGGCGTCGGGAGCCCACGACCAGGAGATCGGCGTGCCGCGAGGCGTCCACCAGTACCTTCCAGGGGTGGCCCTCGGCGGTGCGGCGACGCAGGTCCACGTCGTGCGGGGCGTCCAGCAGCGCCGTCTGAAGCGCTTCGGCCGCCCGCTCCTCGTGCAGCCGTGCGGGCTGTCCCGCGAGCAAAGGGTGGTCGGTGCTTTCGCGCGCGGGCCACCGCCAGGCCCGTACGGCCTCCAACGGCACCCCGCGCAACCGTGCCTCCTCGCAGGCGAAGCGGATGGCCTCGGAGGCCTTGCCCTCCTCTCCGACCCCCACGACCACGCGGCCGTGGTACGCAGGCCCGGCCTGGTCGTCGTGGTCGCCGCGGACCACGATCACGGGGCAGTGGGCGTGCGTGGCCACCGTCAGACTGACGGAACCCAGCACCGCACCGGCCAGGCCGCCGCGGCCTCGGGTGCCGACCACCACCGCGGTGGCGTACCGCCCCTCCCGTTGGAGCGTGTACGCCGGCTCCTCCGGGGCCACGTCCGCGGACACCGTCAGCGCGGGATGCCTGCCGCGGGCCCGCCGGGCGGCGGCCGCGACGATGTCGTCGGCCATGATCTGCTCCGACGGCCTGCCGGGATCGCCGGCGGGTACCGCGCCCTCGTAGCGCTCCCAGAGCGAGGCGTGGACCACCCTCAGCGGCAGTCGGCGCAGGGCGGCCTCGTCGGCCGCCCAGTCCACGGCTCGCAGGCACGGTTCCGAACCGTCCACGCCCACCACCAGCGGTCGCTCCGTCATCGTCGTCATCCTCCCGCGTCCAGGTCGAAGACGATCCGGGCCTTGACCTCGCCGCGCAGCACCTCGCCGATGGACTCGTTGACGGAGGCGAGCGGACGGGTCTCCCGAATCACCCGCGTGCGTCCGGCGGCATGCAGGTGGAAGACCTCGGCGAGGTCCTGCCGGGTCCCGACGACGGAGCCGATCACCGAGGTGCCGTTCAGGACGGTGTCGAAGATCGGCACCCGGATCGTGCCGAGTGCCGGCATGGCCACCATGACGAGTCTGCCGCCGCGTCGCAACCCGGAGTTGACCGCGGCGAACGCGGCCTCGTCCACGGCCGGCGCGAGCGCGGCGGGTGCGCCGCCGTAGCGCTTGAGCGACTGACCGACGTCGTCCTTTCGGGCGTCGATGACAAGGTCGGCCCTATTGACCTGCTGCTCGCACAGCGTCTCCCACCCGGACAGGCAGTGCTCGCACCGCCCGCAGGCCTTGCCCAGCGACGGCACCGTGACGCGCTGTCCGACCGCGAGGTGGGTGACACCGTCACCGAGCTTCCCGACGAGCCCGACGCCCGAGGGGCCCGGCACGAACGGCGGGTTCGGCGTGACCGGCCAGTCGCCGTGCGCGGCGTGGATGTCGGTGTGGCACAACCCGGAGGCCTCGGCCCGGACCCGGACCTGGCCGGGGCCGGGCTCGGGGTCGGGGCGTTCTTCGATCACCAGGGGTGCACCGAAAGCTCGAACGACCGCTGCCTTCATGACCGTCTCTCCTCTGCCGGGCTCTGTCTCGGAGCGCGTCAGCTGTGCGGGACGACGGCGACGGGGGTGGTGGAGTGGTGCATGACGGCGTGCGTGACGGGGCCGATGTGGGCCCCTGTCGGGCTGCGCCGGATCCGGCGGCCCACGACGACGAGGGAGGCGTCGCGGGAGGCGTCGATCAGGTGGTTGGCCGGGCTGCCCGCGTGGGAGACCTCGGCCACCTCGACGTCCGGGTACTTCGCGCGCCACGGCCGCAGCACGGCGGTGAGGGCGTCGGCGTCGGCCCGGTCCAGCTCCCCGTTGAACTCGGGGTCGGCGGCGAGGCCGTAGACGTAGTACGGCGGCAGGTTCCAGCCGTGGACGACACGCAGGGCCGCGCTGCGGCGTGCGGCCTCCTCGAAGGCGAACGCGATCACCGTGTCGTCGGGGCGGTCGGTGTCCAGACCGAGGACGACGGGGCGGAACCCGGTCGCCGCCGACGGGATGCCGACCGGGTCCATGGCGTGCTCGTCGGCCGCCTGCTCACCGGCCCGGACAAGGACCACGGGAACCTCGGAACGCGCGACCACTGCCTGCCCCACGGAGCCGACCAGGAAGCCACCGATTCCGGTCAGCGCGCGGGAGCCGAGGACCAGGAGGTCGGCGTCCTGTGCCTCGTCCACCAAGGCGTCCGCGGGCCGGCCGGTCAGCTGCCGCCGGGTGACGTCGACACCGGGGTGGCGCAGGGCAAGGCCCTCGGCGGTCTCACGGGGGACGCGCTCGCTCCAGTGCGCCTGCGTCTCGGCGCCGAGCAGCGGCGCCTGGGCCAGCGGATCGGGGGCGGGTTCCCAGACGTGGACGAGCCTCAGCGACAGACCCCGCAGCTTCGCCTCGCGGGCCGCCCATTCTGCGGCGGCTCGGCTCTCGGGCGAGCCGTCGATGCCTGCGACTACGGTGCGGATCATGGTGTTCTGCCTCCTGAACTGCGCAGGCCGCTGAGACTGCGGCAACTGCTTTCAGCGTGGCGGTGTGAGTGGTGCGCGGTGCAGGGACCGCAGGTCCTCGCCGCAGGCCGACCGGCCCCATGAGCCGGGCCGAAAGGGGTGGCGCGGAACGCGAAGTGCGAAGTACCGCAACGCCGCGGGGCAGGGCAGTGGGAGGCAGGGCGGCTTTGGCGGGTTCCGACGCCGAGGGCCCGCCCTGCCTGAGAAGCCATCCGCTTCAGCGGCTGGTGGATGCCCGTGTGACGGTGACTGAGGCGCTGGCCGAGCCGTCTTGCGTGGTCGCGGAACCGCGGAGCGCGGTCGGGGTGTCCACCGCGCTCGCGGCGCCGGCCGGCTGAAGGTGCCTGGGCGGCGTCCGGCCAGGCGTCTGCTCATGAGCATGGTCATCGACCACAGAGCTTGTTCACGTTCGTGTCACCCACGGGCAGCGCGACGGGAACGGGGTCGCCGCCGACGGAGGAGACCGCAACTCGCAGACACTGCTCAACATGGTTACACAAGCGGCTTAATGAACTCGACCTGCACTCTGACTTCTTGTATCTGCTACGCATAAGCCATATTGATCAAGTCGATGAGACACCACCTTGACAGGTGTCTTCTCTTCACCAATGCTGGTACTCCTGACCGACAGGAGGCACCATGCACGAGCACGACGAGTACCTGTACTTCCTTCGCCGCGCCTTCGACGGCATGCTCGGCGCACTGGAAGAACTGGGTGATGACCTCGCCAACACCGCGCCGCACCTGCCCGGCGCCAACTCCCCGTACGCCATCGCGCACCACTGCGTTGCCGTGGCCGACTACTGGCTGGGCCACGTGATCGCGGGGCGCCGCGTCGACCGCGACCGTCCCTCCGAGTTCACGGCGAAGGGGGACGTGCGGCGTCTGCGGACGCAGGTCGACGCGCTCTTCGCCCGCCTGCAAGCAGACCTCTGCGAGGCGCTGCCGTCGCAACCGCCGCGCAACACACCCCCTGCCGACTTCGAGGGGCCGGACCGTCCCCTGAGCGTGCGGGGCGTCCGGCTTCACGTACTGGAGGAACTGGCCCAGCATCACGGGCAGGTGCAGATCACCCGCGATCTGCTGCGGACGGGGGTCCCGGCATGAGGCCCGCACCGGCCCGGGGGATACCCGGCTTCGACGACCTCGACCTCGACCGGCTGCGCGTTCGCGGCAGCGTGAAATGGCACCGTCCGGAGCGAGACGTCCTGCCGGCGTGGGTGGCCGACATGGACTTCCCCACCCCGCCGCCGGTGGTGGCCGCGCTACACGAAGCCGTCGACCGCCATGATCTCGGTTACCCGGACTGGCCGGACGGCAGTCCGCTGCGCTCTGCCTTCGCCAAGCGGATGGCCGAGCGCCACGGATGGGCCGCGTCGGCCCACCGCGTGCGCGAGCAGACCGACCTCATCCAGTGTCTGCAACTCGTCCTTCACCTCGCGACGTCGGACGGGGACGCGGTGGCGGTGCAAATTCCCAACTACCCACCGGTCCTGTCGACGTTGCGGACGATGAACCGGCGGATCGTGCCCATCCCGATGAAGGACACCGACGACGGCTGGCGGATGGACTTCGCCGCCCTGGACACCGCGGTGAAGCGGTCCGGCTGCAAGACACTCGTCCTGGTCAACCCCCACAACCCCACCGGCCGGGTGTTGACGCCCGACGAACTCGGCGAGCTCGCGGCCATCGCGCGACGACACGATCTGCTCGTCATCAGCGACGAGATCCACGCCGAGCTGACCTACACGGCCCATCGGCACATCCCCTTCGCGAGCATGTCCGACGACGCCGCGCGCCGCACCGTGACCCTGACCTCCGCGACCAAGGCGTTCAACCTGGCGGCCATCCGCTGCGCCGTCACGCACTACGGCCCAGACCGCCTCCTCGCGTTGCGGGACGCACAACCGCCCGACCTGTACGGCACCGTCTCACCCCTCGGTGTCATCGCCACCCTGGCCGCGTGGGAAAACGGCGACGCCTGGCAGCGCGATCTCCTGACCGTGCTGGACCGCAATCGTCGGCGCGTCCGCGACGTGGTACGCGACCGGCTCCCGCTGATCCGCCACCACCTGCCCGAGGCCACGTACCTGGCATGGCTGGACACCCGGCCGCTCGGCCTGGACGAACCGCCGGTGGAGAGGGTGCTCAGGGACGGCCGGGTCCTGCTCGACGGCGGCGCGCCCTTCGGTCCGGACACCGAGGGGTTCGTGCGGCTGAACTTCGCCACCTCGCAGCAGGTGCTCGACGAGATACTGGGCCGGGTCGTCGACGCACTGGGCGGGCAGGAGGGGTGACGACGGTGCCGGACGCCACCTGGCACCATGGCCATGTGAATGATTTCGTCTTCGTCAGCGGGCGGCTCTCCCTGGACCTCGCGGGCACGCTGCTCTGGCGACGAAGCCGACGCACCGAACTGCTGCGTTCCCCCGACGACCTGCGACGCTGGATCCACCAGGCCGGACTGCTCGACGCGCCCGGCCTTCTGGACGCACGCGCCCTGTCGAGAATGTGCCGTCTCAGGGAAGCGGTGTACGCGCTGGTTGGCGCATGGCCCCTGACACCGCCCGCGGACAGCGAGGTGCGGGAAGCCCTCGCCGAGGTGAACGAGACGGCCCGGCTGCCGCTGCCGAGGCTCCAACTCGACGAGGACGGTCGCCTGACACGTACCGGGGGCATCGACGAGGTGCTCGGCGCGTTGGCACGGGACGCAGTGGACCTTCTTGGCGGCACCGACTTCACTCGCGTGCGGGAATGCCTCAACGAGGACTGCACCCGGCTGTTCGTGGACCTGTCGCGGTCCGCCAACCGCCGCTGGTGCGGCATGACCGAGTGCGGGAACCGACACAAGGTGGCCAACTACCGCAAGCGGCGGCAGGGGACAGCACGCTGACCTCCTCCGAGCATCGCCTGCCGCCCGGTAGGAGCCCCTGCCGTACCGAGAGTGCAGGTCCTGGGTGGCCACCCGGCGCAGGCAGACGGCGGCCAGGGCGCGGTGCTGATGACCCGACCTCGGATTCCACTGGTCTCATCCACGGCGCTCGTGATCAAGGTGGTCCCCCAACGCCCCGGACTGCGCTTCCTGCGTGATGATGAACGACCAGTCCGTGCGGTGTGTCCACCGCCGTCCGGCCAGGCGCCTGCTCATGAGAGGCGGCTGGCCACAGCTCGTCAACCACGAGTAGCACGTCGCCTGTGACCTGATGCGTCGGCACGACGGGCGCGACCCCGAAACGGTCCTGGCGCCGCAGCTGCCCGACGTGCTGACCTTCGAGCCGAACAAGGGCTACCTCCGCGAACTGGTGGAAACCCAGATCGACTTGGCCACGCTGGGCGCCGGCTACGCACGGGACGCGCACGAGCGGTTCGAGAAGTTGCGGGAGCAGATCCACGGCGGCGAAGCGCCGCCCAGCGAGCGGGTGGTGGTGCAGCACGACGAGATGTTCGGGCGTGAGTACCGCATCGAGACCGAGGGTGAGCACCCCGATCCCGCCCTGCGCGAGAAGTGAGGAGACCTGCCATGGCTGAGACACACACGCCACAGGCGGGTGACGACGCCGCCCCCGATGCCGACGTGGTGACCCCCTCATGCGTCAGCACGGAGACATCCGCGATCTCTTCGACGAGTCGAGGCAAGCTCCGGGGACACACGGCAGGAGCCCTTCCGCCGGCTGGTACGCCTTCTCGCCGTCCACGAGACGGCGGAGGAAGAGGTCGTGCACCCGTTCGTCCGTCGCAACGTGACCGGCGGGGACGCGGTCGTGGACGAGCGTCTGCGGGAGGAGCGGTCGGCGAAGGAGACGCTGAGCGCCCTGGACGGTATGGACACCGCGGACCCCAAGTTCATGCCGCAGCTGCCGGCCCTGCGCACCGAGGTCCAGGAGCACGCCCGCGCGGAGGAACGCTACGAGTTCATCCACATCCGGCGCAGCGCCGACACCTCGGCCCTTGCTGCCTTGGCCAAGGGTGTCAAGGCGGCGGAGGCCATGGCCCCCACCCGCCCGCACCCGGGGGTGGAGTCGGCGGCGGCCAACGTCGCGCTCGGTCCCGTCGCCGCCCTGATGGACCGCACGCGGGACGCCGTCCGCAAGGCCATGGGCCGCGACTGATCTTTGTTCGTCCGACCCGTCGGCGGCCCGGATCGCGGCCCGGCCGCCGACGGGAACGCCATCAGTGAGGCGATCTTCGACGCCATGGCCCACGTCACCGCCGCCGGCCTGACCGCCAACGTTGCGGTGCCGGCCCGCGCATCCCATGGGGACCCGAACCTGCAACCGGAGCCCTGACCGTTCCCCGGTCCGCCGGCTCGCGGCGCTGTCTCCGGAGGCCGAGCGCTTCCGTCCCCGCCTTCCGCGAAACGGATGAGCCCGCTCGGCGGAGGGTCCTTTCGCTCATTCAGTCCATGTCGTTAAGGCTTTTCGGGCCGCTGTCGGGCGTGGTGCCCGATGGCCATGACCGATGTCCGCTGGGCTGGCTGCACACTGCCGACCGCAGGCCGGCAGCGGGGGCTGTCGCGCCGCATGAGCTACCGGCCCGCGCATCGGAACGCCGTTGAGATGAGGGGAATTTTGATGGCGACACAAACTGAGCCGGTCTCTCCGGTGCCTGTCGTGAAGCGCCGCGGCCGGGGACAGGTGGTCGTTTCCTGGCTGACCACGACCGACCACAAGAAGATCGGTCACCTCTACCTGATCACGTCGTTCTGCCTTTTCCTGGTCGGCGGCGCGCTGGCGATGGCGATGAGGGCGGAACTGGCCCGGCCGGGGCTGCAGATCCTGTCCTCGGAGCAGTACAACCAGGCGTTCACGATGCATGGCACGATCATGCTTCTGCTGTTCGCCACCCCGACCTTCGCCGGGTTCGCCAACGCGGTCATGCCGCTGCAGATCGGTTCCCCGGACGTCGCCTTCCCGCGGCTGAACATGTTCTCCTACTGGCTGTTCCTGTTCGGCGGGCTGATCGTGCTCGGCAGCTTCCTGACCCCGCAGGGCGCCGCCGACTTCGGCTGGACCGCCTACACCCCCCTCAGCGGCCCCGTCCGCAGCGGCTACACCGGCGGCGACCTGTGGATCATGGGCCTGGCGCTGGCCGGGTTCGGCACCATCCTCGGCGCGGTCAACTTCATCACCACCATCATCTGCATGCGCGGCCCCGGCATGACCATGTTCCGGATGCCGATCTTCACCTGGAACGTGCTGCTCACCTCTGTGCTGGTCCTGTTCGCCTTCCCCGTCCTGGCCGCCGCCCTGTTCGCCCTCGAAGCGGACCGGAAGTTCGGGGCGCACGTCTACGACGCCCAGAACGGCGGGGCACTCCTGTGGCAGCACCTGTTCTGGTTCTTCGGCCACCCCGAGGTCTACATCCTGGCCCTGCCCTTCTTCGGGGTGATCACCGAGATCATCCCGGTCTTCTCCCGCAAACCGATCTTCGGCTACATGGGCCTGGTCGGCGCCACCATCTCCATCGCCGGACTGTCGGTCACCGTCTGGGCACACCACATGTTCGCCACCCAAGCGGTCCTGCTGCCGTTCTTCTCCTTCATGACCTACCTCATCGCCGTGCCCACAGGCGTGAAGTTCTTCAACTGGATCGGCACGATGTGGAAGGGTTCGCTGTCCTTCGAACCACCGATGCTGTGGGCGGCCGGCTTCCTCGTCACGTTCCTCTTCGGCGGGCTGACCGGCGTGATCCTCGGCTCCCCACCACTGGACTGGCACGTGACGGACACGTACTTCGTGGTCGCGCACTTCCACTACGTGCTCTTCGGCACGATCGTCTTCGCGATGTTCGGCGGGTTCAGCTTCTGGTGGCCCAAGATGACCGGCACCATGCTCGACCACCGACTGGAGAAGATCCACTTCTGGACCCTGTTCGCCGGCTTCCACACCACCTTCCTCGTCCAGCACTGGCTGGGCGCCGAGGGCATGCCCCGCCGCTACGCCGACTACCTGGCCGCCGACGGCTTCACCACGCTCAACACCGTCTCCTCCATCGGCGCCTTCCTGCTGGGCCTGTCCACGCTGCCGTTCCTCTACAACGTCTGGAAGACCGCCAAGTACGGCACCCGGATCGAGGTCGACGACCCCTGGGGATACGGCCGCTCCCTGGAGTGGGCCACCTCCTGTCCTCCGCCCCGCCACAACTTCGTCACCCTGCCGCGCATCCGCTCCGAATCGCCCGCCTTCGAACTGCACCACCCGGAGATGGCGGAGCTCGACCAACGTCAGCACACCGGCAGGCGCGACGCCGTGGACGCACCGGGCCACGAGGGCGAACGGTCATGAGACGCAAGACGCGCACCGCCCCCTCCGTCGACCGGGCCCGCGTCCTGGCCGACGAGGTGGAGGGCTACCTGCTCGCCCGCACCCACCTGGACCAGGCGCGCCGCGAGGCCGCCGACTTCTGCTCGCGGATGCCGTGGCTGACCACCGCCCAGGCCGAGGACGTCACCCAGCACTACCTGACCCGACGCATGGACCTGACCCGGTGCATGCTGCTGGCCACGGTCGAACGAGCCGCACAGCTGCGGCAGGAGTACGAAATCCGGTACTCCGCCCTCCGGCGTGACCTGCTCAGACGGCACGCCGTCGGTGCCTGCGCCGTCCTCGCCTGCGCCGGCGGGGTGAGCGTGTTCGTGAGCCTGCTCAGCCGCTGACCGGCCCGTCGGCCCGGAGCAGGAGCCCGCTGGTGTCTCCGGCCGGCCGGACCTATCGGCCGTAGGCGTTCTTACGGGGAAGCGGTCCGATGCCGGCCCGGCGGCCGGGGCGGACGGCAGCGTGCCGTTGTCCGGGGCCCGGGCCGCCGCGGGCGGCGAGAGCGTCGGCGACGGCGCCGGTGGTGAAGGCGTAGACGGCCTTGTGGAGGACGTCCACGACGAGTTCCTGGCGGGGCCAGGTGTCCGGCGGAGCGCCCACGCCGGTCGCGTTCTCGAGGATCTGGTCGTTGGTGAGGCGGACGACGGCGAACTTCGCGGAGGCGAGCGGTCCGCGCAGTCCGGACTGGGCCATGACCGAGCGCAGCACCCCGAGAAGGGCGGCCTGGCCGTAGTGCATGGCCCAGTCGACCGGCAGCGGCTGGGGGCCGGGTCGCTCGGGCCGGCCGGTCAGACGCCGCAGGACGCGCGCGGGGACATGAGAGTCGGGCCGCCCGGTGACGGCCTGCTCCATCTTCTCGCCGAGGGTCATCACCAGACCTCCGGCGGTTCCGGCGACCAGTCCCTGCCACAGTGCGCGCCTGATCATGCGGTGACGGGTACCCGGTGACCCCGGCCCCCACCCATCCGGCAGGACCGGACGAACCCGGTCACCGGCCGTCCCGGTCGGTGCTCCGATCGCAGGGCATGGGCGGTGGCGCAGTCGCGGCGGGCGGCAGCCGTCGTCCCGCACGGCAGGAAGGCGGATGCCCATGAAGCAACCGGCCCGGTCGAACGTCGCCGCGGGCACCGGCGCCGCGCCGCGGAGGTCGATGGCCGTCTGCGCGCTGATCGGGGCGGCGGTGATGGCCGCGGCCGATGAGATCGTCTTTCACCAGATCCTGGGCTGGCACCACTTCTACGACCGTTCCACCACCAGCGCGGGCCTGCTGTCCGACGGGTTGCTGCACACGGCCGAACTGCTGGCCCTGGTCGCCGGGTTCTTCCTCTACGCCGACCTGCGCCGCCGCAAGGCCCTCGCACGCACCCACGCGTGGGCCGGCTTCTTCCTGGGCATGGGAATCTTCCAGCTGTTCGACGGGATCGTGGACCACAAGTTGCTGCGCGTCCACCAGATCCGCTACGGGGTGGACGTCACGCCGTACGACTGGGCGTGGAACGTCGGCGCTCTGATCCTGCTGCTCATCGGCGCGGCCCTGGCCGTCCAGGCGGGCCGCCGCAGCGGTGCCGGAACGTCGTCGTGACGCTCGCGCACGATCACCCGGGTCCAGGTACCACCGCGCTGGTCACCGCTGTGGCCGCACTGCTGACGGCCCTGGTCTATCTGCCGGCCGCGGGGCGTCTGCGGCGCCGCGGGGATGCCTGGCCCCGGTGGCGGGACGGGTCGTTCGGGGCCGGATGCGCGGGGGTGGCATGGGCGACGGCGGGCGGACTGCCGGGAGGACCGTTCACCGGGCACATGGTCCAGCACCTCGTCGTCGGCATGGCGGCCCCGCTGCTGCTGGTCCTGGCCCGCCCCCTCACCCTCGCCCTGCGAACGCTTGCGCCCGGCCGGGCTCGTCGGGTCCTGCTGGTTCTCCTGCACTCCCGTCCCGTCGGCCTGCTCGCCTTCCCTCCCCTGGCGGCGTTGCTGGACGTCGGCGGTCTGTGGCTGCTGTACCGCACCACGCTGTTCGCGGCCACGGCACACCAGCCGCTGCTGCACGGCGTGGTGCACACGCACATGCTGGCGGCCGGGCTGCTGTTCTCGTTCGCCCTGTGCCGGCTCGATCCGGTGCGCCGCCGGTGGAGTCTCGCCGTGCGCGGTCCCGTCCTGCTGGCCGTCGGCGCCGCCCATGGCCTGCTGGCCAGGACCCTGTACGCGCTCCCCCCGCCCGGCACCGGCTTCACGACTGCCGACCTGCACAGGGGTGCCCAGGTCATGTACTACGGCGGCGACCTGGTGGAGGCCGCCCTGGCACTGGTGCTGGGGGTGGGCTGGTACACGGCCGGCGGACGTGCCCGGGCCCGTCAGACGCGCCGGCCGCCGCGGCCGGGGCACTCGGTGAGCATCGAACGCGCTCAGGAGTCCCGGTCCCGCCCGGCGCGCCCTGTCGCCGATTGCCGTGCGCCTCGACACCGCCGCGCCACAGCTCGGCGCTTGACAAATCCTGCTTCCCGGCGGTTACGGACGGTTCCGACGCCTCCCTTACATCGGATCATTCTCCAGCGTGTTGAGACCGTTGACGCTCACTGATGGGCAGCCCTACTCTCCCCCGAGAGATAGGTCCGATGAATCGACCCGAGGAAGCGTGGTATTGGCATGCCTCCATCACGACGCACGGTTCTCGCAGCCGGAGGCTTACTCGCCGGAGGCGCCGTCGGAGCGCTGGTTCCGTCGACGTCCTCCGCCGCGGCCGCTTCTCCCACGGACGGCTGGAGCAGGACCTCGTTCACCTACAGCCTGCACAAGCCGTGGAACCTCGCCGCCGGTGACCGCCACAGCTACAGCGGCGGCGTCCACCGCATGTGGGTGTACAGCACCGACGAACCCATGTCGCAGGGCAGTTCCACCGATCCGCGCACCGAGCTGCGCTGGAAGCAGGAGTACACGTCCGGGCAGCACATGTGGGACGCCGACGTGTACCTTCCGTCCGGCACGAACGGCGCGACCTTCGTGCAGATCCTCCGCGTGATCCACCCCGAGGGCACACCGGCCACGGACTTCATGCTCAACGTCTACAGCGCGAGCGGCGGCACGGTGAAGGCGTACGACGGCACGGTCCTGAGGACGGACGCCTACGACTCCTGGTTCAACGTCAAGCTCGCGCACAACGCCTCGAGCGGCAGCGTCAAGGTCTACTTCGACGACGAGCCGGTCCTGACGGCCAAGGACCGCGGGCCCGCGACCCGCCACTTCAAGAACGGTGTCTACCACCACGGCAGCGGCCGGGCCGAGGCGCGCTTCCGCAACCTCACGTACTGGACCCGGTGAGCCGCGCGCGGTGCGGCCGCTCACCGCGCTCGCGCCCCGGCGACCACCGCCACAGCCACCGCCGCGATCACGCCGGGGCGGAACGCCCCCGGCGTACCGATCGAGGGCTTCAGGAACTGCCGCATCTTGGAGGCACCCGCAATGACCTCTAGAAGAGCTGTGCTCGGCTCCGTGCTGGGCGGCACGACAGCCGCCGTTCTCCCCGGAGTCGCCCACGCCGAGCCCTTCTCCGCCACCCCCGCCGCCACCGGGGCCGACCTCGCGCCGGGTGGCCCCTGGCGACTGCGCAACCGTATGGACTCCGACGGTGCCTGGGCCGGTTTCCTGCGCGGGCAGGACCTGCTGTGGCACACGCTGCCCAAGGTCTGGTACGAGGGCCCGTTCCTGGGGGACGGCCGGCTGGGCAGCATGGTGTACCGGGAACCGGACACGAACAGCATCCGTTTCACCGTTCAGCACGGGGAAGTCCAGGACCACCGACCCGAGTTGGGCAGCGGCTGGGGCACCAACCGACTGCCCGTGGGACATCTGACCCTCGACCCGGTCGGCACCATCACGGCGGTCGACTGGCGCCTGAGCCTGTGGAACGCCGAACTCACCGGCACCGTCACCACGGACAAGGGCACCCTGACCCTCGCCGCCCTCATCCACGACGGAATCCTCGCCGCGCGCGTGACGGCAGGCGGTGGCGAGAAGGTCCGCTGGACTTTCCACCCCGAGGAGGCCATCAGCCCACGGAAGATCCAGGAGGCGCCGCCGGCCGGATACGTCGTCAACCCGCCCTGGACCACGCGGACCACCGGCGAAATCGAACAGGTCCTGCAGCCGCTCGTCGGCGGCGGCCAGACAGCCACCGCCTACCGCCACGCGGGCGACACCCTCGTGCTCAACGTCGCCCACAGTTTCCCCTCGAACACCCGGGCCGGCGAGGCCTCGCTGCGCAAGATCCAGCGCGCCGCTGGCTACGGAGCGCTCCGCACCCAGCACACCCGCTGGTGGCACGCCTTCTACCGCAAGAGCTTCGTCTCGGTTCCCGACGAGCGGCTGCAGAGCTTCCACTGGATCCAGCTGTACAAGGTGGCGTCGGCCAGCCGCGAGGGCGGCCCGGTGATGGCCACCTCCGGGCCGTGGCTGGAACCCACCCCCTGGCCGGCCGTGTGGTGGAACCTCAACGTCCAGCTCGAGTACTGGCTCATCCACGGCTCCAACCACCTGGAACTCGACTCGCTGGCCAGCACCCTCCGGCAGAGCCAGGAGCAGCTGATCGCGAACGTGCCCGACGCGTACGAGTCGGACAGCGCCGGAGTCGGCCGCAGCTCCGACATGTTCGCCACCCGCAGCGTCGGCACGCCCGGCAGCGGCGCCGAAGTGGGCGACCTGACCTGGGCGCTGCACAACGCCTGGCTTAGTTATCGGCACACCATGGACGAGGCGCTGCTGCGCGACACGGTGTACCCGCTGCTGCGCCGGACGATCAACTACTACCTGCACTTCCTCCAGCCGGGCGACGACGGCAAACTGCACCTGCCGTCGACACTGTCGCCGGAGTACCCGGTGGTGCCGCCGAAGGACACCAACTACGACCTGGCGCTCATCCGTTGGGGATGCACCGCGCTCCTGGAGGCGACGGCACGGCTGAAGGTCGACGACCCGCTGAAGAGCCGCTGGCAGGAGGTGCTGGCCAAACTGACGCCGTATCCGGTCGACGAGAACGGCTTCATGATCGGGGGCGACACCCCGTACGCCCAGTCCCACCGCCACTACTCCCACCTTCTGATGGTCTATCCGCTGTACCTCGTGAACTGGGACCAGCCGGAACAGCGGGAGCTGATCGAGAAGTCGGTCGTACGCTGGCACGCGCTGACCGGCGCACACCGCGGATACAGCTACACGGGCGCCGCGTCGATGTACGCGATGATGGGCCGCGGCGACACGGCCCTGACATACCTCAAGAAGTTCTTCGACCCCACCACGCGTTTCCCGTGCCGGCCCAACACCCACTACACCGAGGCCGGTCCGGTCATCGAGACACCGCTGTCGGCGTCGCAGTCCCTGCACGACATGCTCTGCCAGAGCTGGGGCGGCGTCGTCCGGGTCTTCCCCGCCGTCCCGCCGTCCTGGTCCGACGTCACCCTCCACGACTTCCGTACCCAGGGAGCCTTCCTGGTCAGCGCCGTCCGCGCCGGGGGCACCACCCGTTTCGTCCGCGTCCGCAGCCTGGCCGGCGAGCCGCTCGAACTCCGCCACGGGCTGCCCGCCGGCCGGCTGACCGCCGTCCTCGACGACGGCCGCCCGGCACGCACCCGCGCGACATCCGAGGGCACCCTCGCCATCGACCTGCCCAAGGGCCGCGAGGTCCTGCTGTACACCGGGGAACGACCCGATCTGTCCATAGCTCCGGTGGACGTGAGCGAGCCCGGTGAGCCCTGGGGGCTGCCCTAGGCACGGCCGATGGAGTGGGAGAGGCAGCCGGCGATGTTCTGAGGGGCCCCGCGGCTCGGATGTGCTGCGGGGCCCCTCCGGTCCGCCGGGTCAGGGCGACTGAGTTCTTGACGGCGCGCACCGATGGTCACATGGCGAGACGCCGTTGCGTCATGAACCTGACCAGGCGTTGTCTCGCACGGTGAGTACCGAACAACCCGCACAGTCCGAACAGCCCCGCCAGCCCGACCAGGCCGGGCAGCCCCACCAGTCCGAACAGTCCAGCCCGGCCGCCCGTTCCGGACCACCCGAACCGTCCGAACGCCACGGCAATGACGCCACCACCGGCGACCGCTCCGCGCGACGCGCCGTCACCGTTTTCCCGGTCCTCGTCCTCCTGGCCGGTGTCGTCGGCCTGCTGTTGCCGGGGAGTTTCACCGGCTGGGGCGAGGCGGTGCCGTATCTGCTGGGCGTGGTGATGTTCTGCATGGGCGTCACCATGACTCCACAGGAGTTCCGCGGTGTCGCCCAGCGGCCCTGGGCGGTGGCTCTCGGGCTGGTCGCGCACTACGTCATCATGCCGGGGCTCGGCTGGGCCGTCGCCCACCTGCTCCAGCTCTCGCCGCAACTCGCGGCGGGCGTCATCCTCGTCGGCTGCGCCCCCAGCGGCACCGCGTCCAACGTGGTGACGTATCTGGCGCGCGGCGATGTGGCCCTGTCCGTCTCCGTGGCCACTGTCTCCACGCTCGTGGCCCCGCTGGTCACCCCGCCCCTGACGCTCCTGCTGGCGGGCGAGTACCTGCCGGTCGACGCCGGCTCCATGGTCACCGACATCCTCAAGACGGTGCTGCTGCCGGTGTTCGCGGGCCTGGCCGTACGGCTCCTGGCGGGCCGTTACGTGCAGCGGGCCCTGCCGGTGCTGCCGTGGCTGTCCGCACTGACCATCGGAGTGATCGTGACCGTGGTGGTGGCGGGCAGCGCCGACGCCATCAAGTCGGCCGCCCTGCTGGTCTTCGTCGCCGTCGTGCTGCACAACGGGCTCGGCCTGGCCCTGGGGTACGGCGCCGGACGGCTCGCCCGGCTGGGCGAACCTGGGAGCCGTGCCATGGCCTTCGAGGTCGGCATGCAGAACTCCGGGCTCGCGGCCTCACTGGCCACGGCCCACTTCAGTCCGCTGGCCGCCCTGCCGGCCGCGATCTTCTCGGTCTGGCACAACATCTCCGGTGCCCTGGCCGCGGCCTGGCTGGCACGCCGGGCACGCTGACGGTGTGTGGGGCGCCGGCCGTCGCACTCGGCCGGCAGGAGGGCATAGCCGGGTGACCGGGGTGCGCGGGGACGGGACGTCCCCGCGCACGTCCTCGGCTCAGTCCACGATCACCGCGTCACGGGCAACCGCCGTCGGGCGGGCGGGCGCGGCGCCGAAGTTGCCCTCGACCTCCGCCTTCTCGGCCGCGTCGGGATAGGGATTCGTGCAGGAGACGCCGGCGCTGGAACCCGACATCAGGCTGGTGCACGGGCCGGGCTTGCGGTCCGGCAGGCCGAGGATGTGGCCCAGTTCGTGCGCCGAGATACGGACCGTGTTGTACCCCTCGTTCACGGCCTCCCGTCCGATGTAGACCGTGCCGTTGCCGAGCGAGGTCGTCATCGCCCGCGGCCAGCCGTTGTCGGCCAGGATCCGGATGTTGGCGCGCTGCCCGGCGGCCGCCGGGCGCAGTTCGACGGCGTCCACGCTCTCGTTCCAGATCGCCGCGCCGCGATCGACGGCGGCCTTGAACTCCGCCGACGCGCCGGCGTCATAGGTGACGACACGGGCCGCGAGCAGCTGATCGCCGGAGCCAGGCGCCGCGTTGGCCTGGGCGCCGACAAGGGTGAGAGCCACCGTGAGGGCAGCGGTGAAGCCATGGACGAACGTGCGTGAGTGCATGGTCGACCTCCTGTGGGGGGCAGGACAATGAAGGCATGTTCATGCCACACACTGCCAGCCCAATGCCCAGCCCCACAGGCCCCAATCCGTCAAACTGCGCACCCCACCGCGCGGGCGGTCCGAGGGTAGGCTCGTGGCTGATCATCGTCACCGGGGCGGGGGTTTCCGAGGTATGAACGCAATCGTGACAGCGGTCAGCAGCAACGGCGCGTACTCGTTCACCAAGCCGAACCGGGACAGCGTCACGCTGCTCGCCGGGCTGGGAGTCGAGGGCGACGTACACGCCGGTGTGACGGTCAAGCACCGCTCGCGGGTCGCGCGGGATCCCACGCAGCCGAACCTGCGTCAGGTCCACCTCATCCATGAGGAGCTCTTCGCCGAGCTCGGCGAAGAAGGGTTCGCGGTGAAACCCGGTGAGCTCGGCGAGAACATCACCACCCGCGGCATCGATCTGCTCGGCCTGCCCGTCGGTGCCCTGCTCCGCGTCGGCGACGAGGCGGTCCTCGAGGTGACCGGCCTGCGCAATCCCTGTCTGCAGATCGACTCCTTCCAGAAAGGGCTCCTGAGTCAGGTCGTCGGCCGCGACGATGCCGGGAACATCGTGCGCAAGGCGGGAATCATGAGCATCGTGAAGGAAGGCGGCACAGTGCGCCCCGGCGACACGATCAGGACGGAGCTTCCCAGCGGGCCGCATCGGGCCCTGGAGCGGGTCTGACGTCAATCCTGCGCAGGCCGCTGGTTCGAGCACGGCTTGGGGGCCGCCGGAGGCAGGCGGGCTACGGTCTGCGCCGCAGCACCGCCTCCGGCGGCCGACGGTCAGCTTTGGCTCCCGGTCCTGGTCCGCTCCGCGTCGGTGGGCTGCTGGCCGGCTTTGTCGACGACGGCGTGCTCCAGCACGGCTTCGCTGGACAGCAGGGTCCCGGCCTTTCCGTACGAGCCGTCCTTGGTCAGGTAACTGCGGGAGCCAAGGAAGGCGAAGGTCTTCGCGTCGAAGACCCACTCGGTCCGGATACCGTAGCGCGTGTCGTCTCGGGCGATGCCGAGGCCCTTGCGGCCGATCGCGTCGTGGGCCTGCGGTGCCGGGGTGACGCCCGGGATCTTCGCCGCGGCCCGGTAGAGGGCGGCGGCCGTACGGGGCGGCATCACCCGGCCGATCATGAAGCCGATCTGCTCGAACACCGCCTGGTCGCGTTCCCGGCGGTCGGGTTGCGGGGTGTTGGCGTACAGATACGTCAGCAGCTTGTCGGGGTCGGTGGGCAGCGAGATGAGCCAGCGGTAGGTGGGCCGGCTGATACCGGCCGGAGTGCCGTTGGTGTCACCGAGGTCGGCATTGATGGGGAACGTCGAACCGTTCTCACGGATCAAGCCCTGCTTGCGCAGGGGACCCGGCTCCTGCGAGATCCACCGCTCATAATCCATCAGCGGGCCGAGCACAGCCTTCCCGCTGGCCAGTTCGGCCCCTTGGGTCTTCATTCTGGTGTACACGAACTGGTCGTCGCGCACCGTGAGGTCGGCGTGGGTCTCCGTGGCGGCGGAGATCCGGTCCAGCAGCGCGGCGGCGGGCTGCATGTTCGTGACCGCGCGGTGTGACGCGGTGCCGGCGGGCCCCTGGTCACCGCCGCTCAGCACGATCCCCGCGGTGACCGCGCAGGCCAGGGCCAGAGCGGTGGCGGGCGCCAGGACCGCGGGGCGCAGCAGCCGGCGGGCCGGCCGGGTGGCAGCGACCTGGTCGTGGTCGATGTGGTGCATCAGAAGTTCCTTGTGACGAAGGTGCTGCTCGCGCGGAAGGTCCCAGTCGGCCGGGGCCGGGAGCAGACGGGCGATCTCCTCGCGGTCGCCGTCCGGCTCCGGGGAAGCGCCGGTGGTGTCGTCGTTCATATGAGCTCCTCCCGTACGGGCAGGGCCGCGATCGCGGCCGCACTTGTCATCTCTCCGCGGGCAGTGGGTGGTTCCAGGTCTTCTTCCGCGAGGTGCGCGAGTTTCTTGCGGGCACGCGAAAGGCGGGACCGTACGGTTCCGACCGCGATGCCCAGCGCTTCGGCCGTCTGCTGGTAGTCCAGCCCCGACCACACGCACAGGGCCAGCACCTCCCGCTCCTGGCGCCGCAGCCGCCCCAGCGCGACCTGTACGGCACGCAAGTACCGTGCGTCGTCGATCCGCCCGATGGTCCGGGGCGCGAAGTCCTCCTCCACACGCGGCTGCGGCTGACGCGCCAGGAACAACTGCCGTCGGCGGACTCCCCGGCGGGCGTTGTCCGCCTTGTGGGTGGCGATGCCCAGCAGCCAGGGCAGCAGGGAGCCGCCGTCCTCATGCACCCGGGCGCGGGTCCGCCACGCGGTCAGGAACGTTTCGGACATGATCTCTTCGGCCGTCGACCAGTCGCCCGTCAAGCGCAGCCCATGGTTGTAGACGGCGCGGGCGAACTGCTCGTAGAGCAGGGCGAACGCCTCGCGGTCCCCCTCGCGCACACGGCGGCGCACATCGTTTTCTGAGTCCCTCACGACCACTTCTCTCCGCGACACGGGAGGAGTTCCTGTGGCCTGTGTCACCCACTGGTGCGACCGCAACGCCGTCCACGTCCAGAGGCACATCATAAGAAGGAGACGGCGCTTGGGCGGCGGATGCCGACCCGGGCCGCCGCGACACCAGCCGGCCGGCACCGACCGGTAACCGGGCCGGCGGATCCCGCGGTGAATCAGGCCCGATCCGTTTCCTCAGCTGTCAAACAGTGAACGGGAAGGCCGGTCACAGGGACCGGATGTGTGATCGGGGCACGCGGTCCTCCCGGCCCGCGCGTCGGCGGACTGTTCCCGGTCGTCTCGGATGCCGTCTCAGCGGCGCAGCCGACAGCGCGGGAAAACCAACTCGTGTGACGCACGCGTTTCGGGGTAGCAGGGCCATTTCGAGCGGGCATTCGGCAGGTGAGAAGCAATTCGTTTCATGAGCAGGGCAGCAGGCGTGCCGGTGACAGGCGGCGACGGGGAGACGGAGGCGGAAGGGAAGGCGTCAGGGCATTCCTCCGCGCCGGCGGAAGCGTCGAGACGTGGGGCGTGCGGCCGGGGCTTCCCCTCGGCAGCGGCACGCAGCGGCCGGGTGAGCGGGCTCGACGGCCTGAGAACCGTGGCGGTGGCGATGGTCCTCGTCTACCACGTGGAGCCGGACCTGTTGCCGGGCGGTTCGGTCGCGGTGGACGTCTTCTTCACCATCAGCGGCTTCGTCATCACCCGACTGCTGCTCGCCGAGTACGCCCGCACGGGCGGCATCGAGCTGCGGAGCTTCTACCGAAGGCGCTGGCTGCGCCTGGTCCCCGCCCTGCTTGCGGTCTGCGCCGCGTGCGTCGTGCTGTCGCTGACCACCTCGCTGTGGGCCTTCGAGAACGCCTGGGCGGCTGCCGTGCTGGCAGCGACGTTCGTGGTCAACATCGTGCGCGCCGGGGCGAGCGGCGCGTACTCCGACGTCACCGGACCGTTGGCGCACACCTGGTCGCTCAGCGTGGAGGAGCAGTTCTACCTGTTGTGGCCGCTGGCGTTGCTGTTCCTCCTGCGGCGGTGCCGGGCCCGTACGGTGCTGTGGTGCACGGCGGCGCTGTGCGTGGCCCCGGTGCTGTGGCGGTTCGCCCTGTGGAACCCGGACGCCGCGCACCGGATCTACAACGGCACGGACACCCGCGCCGACCAGTTGCTCGCCGGCGCCCTGGTGGCCGTGGTGCTGGCCCGGCTGCGGGCCGGCGATCCCCGTCTGGAGCAGTTGCGCCGCTGGGCCGGCCGGCTGGCCTGGCCGGCGCTCGGCCTGCTGCTGCTGACCGCGTGGCAGGTACCGGTCACCGGCGACTCGGGTGTCTGGACCGCCACCTGGTACACCGTCGGTCTCCTGATGGTGGCGACGGTGTCCGCCACGCTCGTCACGGGACTCGAACTCCGCCCGGACGCACGGCTGTCACGAGCACTCTCCCTGGCACCGCTCGCCTGGGTGGGCCGCAACCTCAGCTACGGCATCTACCTGTGGCACTACCCCGTCGTCCGCCTGCTGGCCTCCCTCGGCGTGACGGACGGACGGCTGTCGACCACGATCGTGCTGACCACCGTCATGGCCCTGCTGTCGTACGCGCTCATCGAGATGCCGTTTCTCCGTCAAGGCCGCCGGCTGCGCCAGTCGGCGGCACGCGCGTGAACCAGCCGCTACCGGGCCCGGGTGCCGATGAGTTCGTCGGTGACCCACCGTGCGACATCGGCGGGGTAGGGCGTCGGCAGTCCGAGGACGATGTGCCGGAAGCCGGCGTCGACCGCCTCGTCGATCGCGTGCCGGGTGACGCCGGGCCGGTCGTAGAAGACCGGCAGATGGATCGAGCGGGTGACCGAGGCGGGATCGCGGCCGATCTCTCTGCAGTAGCGGTCCAGCAGTGCGCTGCGACGTGGGACGTCGTCGATGTCGCCACCCGGGATGTTCCACAGGTCGGCGTGTTCGGCGACCACGCGCAGCGTCGCGGACGAGCGTCCGCCGATGAGGATCGGCGGGTGGGGGCGCTGGACGGGTTTGGGGTTGCCGAACGCTCCGGTGAGGTGGTGGTAGGTGCCGTGGAAGTCGAACGGCTTGTCCTCGGTCCACAGCCGCCGGATCAGCGTGCAGGCCTCGGCGAGGCTGCCCACGGCGTGCGCTGAGTCGTGGAAGGGCAGGCCGTGTGCCGCGTACTCACGCCGGGCCAGGGGGTGGTCGGGGCGTGAGCCGACGCCGATGCCGAAGTCGAGCCGTCCACCGGAGACGATGTCGACGGTCGTGGCGATCTTGGCCAGCATCGCGGGCGGCCGGAACCGGTTACTGCTCACCAGCACGCCGAGCCGCAGTCGTCGGGTCCGGGCGGCGAGGGCCGAGAGCAGTGTCCAGCCCTCGTAGGCCGGTCCGTCCAGGTCGCCTCCGATCGGCATGAGGTGATCGAACAGCCAGGCGTGCTCGATCTCGGGGATCGCGTCCGCCTCGCGCCAGACCCGCAGGACGTCGTGGTAGTCCACCTGTTGGGGGGCGGTCATGATCCCGAAGCGGGGTGGGGGTGGGAGTGGGGGTGCCATGAGTTGTTGTCCTTTCGACCCCGGCGGCGCGCGGGCTGGGGCGCGCTGCCGAGGTTCAGTCGGAATGTACGTACGAACGTGGCGGCCGTACCTCGGGCGGTCAGCGGCGCCGCAGTGCCGCGTCGAGCAGCGCGGGCGGAGTGTCGAACTTCTCGTCCGCGGCGAGGTCGGTGCCGGGGGCCACGATCGCGTCGATCGCGTCGAGTATGTCGGCGGAGAGCACGGTGTCCGCGGCGGCGAGCTGTGAGTGCAGGTGGTCCAGGGTGCGGGGGCCGATGAGCGCGCTGGTGACGGCGGGATGCGCGGTCACGAATCCGAGCGCGAGCTGGATCATGGTCAGGCCGGCCTCGTCGGCGACCTTGGCCAACTGCTCCACGGCGTCCAGCCGGGCCCGGTTGGCGGGGATGGAGGTGTCGAAGCGTTGCGGCATGACCGTCGAACGGCTGGTGGTGATGGACCGCCCCTCGCGGATCGCGCCCGACAGCCAGCCCGAGGCCAGCGGGCTCCATGCCAGCACGCCGAGCCCGTACTCCTCGGTGACGGGCAGCACGTGGGTCTCGACTCCGCGCTGCAGGATCGAGTAGCTGGGCTGTTCGGTGACGTAACGGCTCAGGTGGTGCTCGCGCGCGGCCCACTGGGCCTGCACGATGCGGTAGGCCGGGAAGGTCGAGGAGCCGAAGTGCCGGATCTTTCCGGCGCGCTGCAGGTCGGTCAGTGCCGACAGGGTCTCCTCGTCGCTGGTGCGCGGGTCCCATCGGTGGATCTGGTAGAGGTCGACGTGGTCCACACCGAGACGGCGCAGGCTGTTGTCCAGCTCGGTGACCAGCCAACGGCGCGAACTGCCTTGGTGGTTGCGCTCGTCACCCATGGGCAGGCCCGCCTTCGTGGCCAGCACGATGTCGTCGCGGCGGCCGGCGATGGCCTTGCCGACCATTTCCTCCGACTCGCCGTTGCCGTACATGTCGGCGGTGTCGATGAGGTTGACGCCGCCCTCGAGAGCGGCGTCGACGATGGCGGTGGCCTCGTCCTGGGTGGTGCGCCCGATCGCGCCGAAGTTCATCGCGCCGAGCGCGAGGGCGCTGACCTGCACACCGGTGCGGCCCAAGGTGCGGTACTGCATGACTGTGTTCCTCCAGTGCGGACGAAGCGTGGTGTCGACGGGGTCGCTTGGTTCTCGGCTTCCGCTCTGGCATCATGAACACAAGCGGAACCACGTTCCGGAACGATACGGAACGTCGTTCCGTTTGGCAAGCGGCAGGGTTGGAGGGAGCGGCGAGGTGAACGGCAGCAACGAGGACGCGGGGCGCGCGGCACCGTCCAAGCGGGCGGACGCCCGGCGCAACAAGGAGACTCTGCTCGACGCGGCCGCCTCGGTCTTCGTCACGTCAGGCGTGCACGCGCCGGTTCGCGACATCGCGGCCAAGGCCGGCGTCGGACTGGGTACGATCTACCGCCACTTCCCGACGCGGGCGGACCTCATCATCGCCGTCTACCGGCACCAGGTGGAGGCCTGCGCCGAAGCGGGTCCGGCCCTGCTGGCGAGCAGCGCGACTCCGCACGCCGCGCTGGGGCAGTGGATCAACCTCTTCGTCGACTTCCTGGTCACCAAGCACGGGCTCGCCGCCGTGCTGCACTCCGACGACGCCGGCTTCGACACGCTGCACGGCTACTTCCTCGACCGGCTCGTGCCCGTGTGCGCCCAGCTGCTCGAAGCCGCGGCTGCCGCCGGGGAGATCCGCTCCGACCTGGGAGCCTACGAACTCATGCGCGGCGTCGGGAACCTCTGCATCGGCGCGGACAGCGATCCCCGCTACGACGCCCGTCGGCTGGTCGAACTCCTCATCGCAGGGCTGCGCCGAACGGACTGACCGGACTGACCGACGGCCGGGCAGCCGACACCGGCCGGCCGCCCGGGACCGCGATCAGCGCGGAGCGCGGACGGCGGGCCGCACGCAGGCCCGCGGCGAAGTCGTCGGCGCGGCTGGATGAACCGGCCCGTGGTGCCGAACCCGCCGGGCAGCCGGTCGGTGCTCGACCCGACCGGACAGGGGTCGGACGTCGACGTGCGGGGCGGACTCGATGGTCAGCCGATGCACACCACGAGCAGGCAGATCTCGGTCGGCGAGGTCGTGGCGGGCGAGGTGCTCGTCTGCGGCGTCCCTGAACCCGTTCCACCCGTTCCGCTGTTGCCGCCGGTGCCGCCCGTTCCATCGTTACCGCCGCTCCCACTGGTGCCGGCTCCGCCCGTGGTCGCGGGGGGCGGCGTCTGCGTGGGCTGCGTGACCGTCGTATGCGCCGGGTCGGTGCGGTCGGATGTCCTCGTGCCGGACGACTGAGCGGTGGACTTCCGCTGCGGATTCGATCCCGCCGCCGTACGCGGCGCCGCGGTGGCGTCCGGCTGAGCGCTCGGCGTGCTGCGCAGCGATTCGGTGGCATACCGCCCGCGCGCGAGGTCGGGGGCGGACGGCTGTGCGGTCGGTGTGGGCGAGGAGCGCGGTCCGTCGGGCTGCCGCGAGGCCGGGCGGGCGTCCTGCAGGGTCTGTTCCTCGAGGGTGCCCATGCCAGGGTCCTCGGGCCCCGCGGCTGCCTGTGTCCGGTCGCCGGACTGCCGGTCCATCGAGGCCAGGGTGATGCCGCCGCCGACCAGCGCGACGGCGGTCGCGACCACGGCCCGGCGCTGGTTCTTCTTCCAGCGGGCGCGCTGGCGACGCCGTGCCGCCCGCCCTTCCGGCAAGGCCGCCACGCCGTCAAGATCGCCGGATGCGTCGGCTGGGGGTGCGCTCTCCACGCGGCCGGCCCCGACCGCCGTCCCGTCACCGGGTCGCCCGTCGTGCCGTGCGCTCCAGCCCGAGGACTCCGACGCGGCCCCCGCGCTCCACGACGCCCTGTCAGCCGGAGCCACCCCGAGGGCGACGTCGGCGGCGACCGGAGCGATGTCCGGAGCGTACGCACCGCAACCGGGGCACACCAGGGCACCGTTGAGATACCTACGACACGAGGAGCAGTAGTCCATCTGCGGTCTTTCTGAGTTGGCGCGCCGTCGACCTGCGAGAGTTGCTACTCGGTCACGTTCGCATGGGGGATCGAACCGTCAGCAACACTAACGACGCCTTCGCAAGGCCATGTGCAGTCCGTGTGAGGCTCGTGCAGGGATTCTCGGTACTCGCGTGTGGGCCGTACGCAGCCAGGCACCCGCCCGCGAAGCCGTCCGCGAGGGTCCGGCTGTGCTACCGCCCCCTGTGGGCGTGTGAATGTGTGGACGCGCCGCGGCAGCCGCCGCGGCCAACCTGCGTGCCGCCGGGATCGGTACCGGGACCAACGGTTCGATCGTCGACCCGGCCTCGGAGAACCGCGTGGTCGGGGTGAAACCGACGTCGGACCGGTAAGGCGTGGTGGTGTGATCCCCCGGTGCGCCGAGCCAGGACAGTGCCGGCCCGAGCGCACGCACGGTCCGCGACGCCGCGATCGTGCCCGGCACGCTGGCCGGGATCGACGCCCGCGATCCGGCGACCTAGGCGAGCCGCGCGACCCTGCTCCGCCTCGCGTACGCCTACGAGCAGGCCGGCGGCGTCCGTCGACCACCCACCTACCGCACTCCCGGCGTCGCCTTCTGGCATGATCACGGGAAGGTGGCCGGAGTCCGGGATGGGCGCCTCCGTCCGGATTCCTCCAGACCGGCGGGCGGAGAATGTTCGCGGATCGATCACAACAAGAGGGCAACGCGTCGGTCGTGTCGATCCAGCAGGCGCATACTGGTGACAATGACAAAGTCACCCATGCCCAAGCGTCATCTGCCGACCAGCCCCTTCCTGGCTCCGGTCGCGCCAACTCCCAAGCAGTTCACTGTCGGAAGCCGGGTCACGCACGATGTGTACGGTCTCGGCCGGGTGACCGCCATCGAGGAGGGGGTTGCCGTCCTCGTCGATTTCGGTTCGCTCCAGGCACGGATCGTGAGTCCGTACACCAAGTTGACCAATCTTTGAGGTCCGCTGCGCCTGCACGATCGAGGCGCAGCGGGCAGTCACCCGCTTCCGGGCCCTGAACCGGCCCGTTCGCACCACACGCCTCTGCTTGGCGTGCTCGCAACGAAGGTGAGACCTCCCATCGACACGACCTCGCTGTTCTCCGACCCGGAGCAGGCCCCTCTCCACGCCACGACGGAATCGCCGCCTCCGGAGAGGAACCCCTTTCAGGCTCCGGATGTGCAGGAGGAGACCGTCCACGTGCCCGCCACCGCCGCTCCGGTGCCCGGTACCGTGACCCGACCGCACCGTCCCCGTACTCCGGCGGACCGGTGATCGCTCCCGGAGGCCCCTTCGGGACATGATCGCTGTGCCGCTCCAGCGGAGGGCTTCACCGCCGGTGTGAGGAAACCGCCGCGTGTGATCGGCCGGGTCGGCGGACGGAACCCGCGTCCTGCTGCTCTCCCCGCCCAGCTCCTCCACCTGTGGGGCTCTGTGAGCGTGCGGATGCGTCTGCGTGCGGCCCCGGCCGGTGAGGGCCCTGGTCGGACTGCGAAGAGGAAGAGGGGCGTGAAGGGCGGTCGGTCGTCCACGCGGCGAAGGCCCTGACGCCGGATCGCCTCCCTGATCAGCAGCGTACGTACGGCGGCGCGCCCGAGGTGCACGGTGGCCGGACAGCGTGGAGTCTGAGGACCATGCAGCGCAGGCGTGGTCGGGACAGCACAGGACACGACGTGGAGGCAGCCCTCGACGAGCTGTACACCATGCCACCGCCCGGCTTCGTCGCCCGCCGGGAAGAGCTGGCGGCCGCGGCCAAGGCGGCAGGCCGCGTGGAGGAGGCCCGTCTCATCCACGCCGCCCGACGGCCCACCCTCGCCGCATGGGCGGCAAACCTGCTGCTGCGCTCCCGGCCGCAGGAGAGCGGGCGCTTCCTGGAACTCGGGCAGGCCTTGCGCGGGGCCTACCAGTCCCTGGACTCCGACGGGATCAGGAAACTGTCCGACCAGTCCCGAGGTGTCGTCGCCGCACTGTCCCGGCAGGCGGCCCAGCTGGCGCGGCAAGCAGGCCACCCCCTGTCGGACACGGCGCAGCAGGACGTGGACACCACCCTGCGCGCCGTACTGGCCGATCAGGACGCCGCCGGCCAATGGGCCACCGGCCGGCTGGTGGGTGCCCTCACCCCGCCGTCGACGTTCCCCTCGCCGACCGCCCCAGCCGCCGGCGCGCGCAAACCGTCCAGGACGAGGTCCACGTCACCCCCACCGACATCGCCACCGTCGGCGCGGGCGCGGGCGAAGGACGAGCTCGCCGAGCGGCGCCGCCGACGGCAGGAGGAAATCGCCCAGGCCGAAGAGGCAGCCAAGGCGGCCGAACAGCGCCTCCGTGACCAGCACGCGGCACAGGCGGACGCCGACGCCGGGCTGCGGCAGGCACGCGACCGGCGTGACGAGGCCCACCGGCAGGTGCTCGCTGCCGAGCGGCAACTGGAGCAGGTTCGCCAGGAGCTCCAGCGGGCGGAACGGGAACAGCGGGAAGCCGAGGACCGGCGCCGGGCGGCCGCCGACGCCCTGGCCCAGGCCGAACAGACGGCACGTGTGACCGCCCAGAAGGTCACGCGCCTGAGGCCCGTTCAATAAGAGCCCTTACGGTCATGTACGCGGCGTATGCGACAGGCATTTCGTCCCGCGCTCAACTGCTGGAGGCATGCTCCCGTCAATCGGTGCGGCAGGGTCGGCGGCGCTCGCAGCCCGCGCCCCTGGATGTGCCGTCCGTACGATCAGCCGAACCCGGCCGCGCCGGGGCCGTCGCCTCGGTCCTCGCCAGCCCGGCGGCCACCGTGACCACCGCGAGCGTCACAGGGATCGCGCTGTCGGAGCGGGTGATCAGGGGCGTGGTGTCGGAGCGGGCGGTCAGCCGG
This sequence comes from Streptomyces sp. NPDC050287, assembly GCF_044459385.1. Taxonomy (NCBI): domain Bacteria; kingdom Bacillati; phylum Actinomycetota; class Actinomycetes; order Kitasatosporales; family Streptomycetaceae; genus Streptomyces; species Streptomyces sp. NPDC050287. The sequence continues at coordinate 357,299 of NZ_JBITIY010000004.1, forward strand.
GCAGCCCCCACCGCGGCGCTTCCTCGTTCGGCTCGACCGGCGCGATCCGCAGGTCCGGACGGTCGCCCTTGGCGGTGATGAGCGCCGAGTCGCCCTTGCGCAGGGCGACTCGGATCGCGCCCTCACCCACGGACTCGTACCGCAGCCGGCGTCCGCTGTCGTCCCGTACCTCTATCGGGCCCGTGATGCCATGCCGTACGACGCAGGGGGCGCCCGCCTCGCTGACCAGCCGGACCCAGCGGGTCACTCCGTCCTCGCGTACGGCACTGAGCAGGAACGCCCCCTGGGTACGGAAGTCGTGCACGGTCAGATCCCTCCACGCGGCGGGCAGCGCGGGGAAGACGCGGATGATGCCGCCCCAGGACTGGCAGACCATGTCGTGCAGGGACTGGGCGGCCGAGAGGGGGGTCTCGATGACCGGCCCCGACTCCTTGTACATGGTGTTGGGCTGGATGAAGCGGGTCATCAGCTGGCCGAGGTAGCTGAGCGCGTCCTCGCCCTTGCCGAGCAGCGCCGACATCGAGGCCGCGCCCGTGAACGTATAGCCCTGGAGGGCGCCTTCGAAACCCACCCAGTGGGCCAGTGACTTCTCGATCAGGGCTTTCTCGTCGGGCGTACGGCCGGTCAGTTCGTACAGCGGGTACACGGCCAGGAGGTGCGAGTAGTGGCGGTGCGACTTCGCGAAGGGGATGTCCGCGCCGATCATGAATCCGTTGTCGTCGGTCGGATACGCGACCCGTTTGGCGAGGACCTCGCGCCAGCGCGGCGCCGACTCGTCGTCGATGCCGAGGACTTCGGCGGATTCGAGGAGGGTGCGGCAGCCCCACGTCAGCAGCATCAGGTCGTAGTTGCAGTCCCGCGAGTCGCCGCCGTACTCGGGCGAGAAGGTGGCCGGCAGGTGCAGTTTGCCGTCGGCGCCCGGCTCCAGGAAGTGCAGGTAGTAGTTGATCGCCTTGCGCAGGAGGGGGAAGAGGACGTCGCGGAGGATGGACTCGTCCATCGTGTGGCGGTAACTGAGCCAGACGTTGTGCAGGGCCCAGGTGAGGTTGCCGACCTCGGGGGTCGGCGGGTTCTGGCCGGGGATGCCGACGCCGTAGCCCAGGGCGGGCTCCGTCGGGCCGCCGTTGACCAGCGAGGCGTCGGTGGTGCGCGGGATGCCCAGCGAGTCGGCGCGGTAGGGGGCCGCCACCTCCGCCTTGAGGTTGTCCCGGAACTCGCTCAACGCTCGTGTGACCGCGTCGAGTTCGAGGTGGTTGGAGCCGTGGATCAGCCAGTACTCCAACTGCACGTTCAGGTTCCACCAGGTCGCCGGCCACGGGGTGGGCTCCAGCCAGGGGCCGCTGGTGGCCATCGGGGGCGCGTCGCGCCGGGCGGCGGACGCCGTCTTGTACAGCTGGATCCAGTAGAAGCGCTGCATGCGCGCATCGGGCAGCGAGAGGAAACTCTTCCGGTAGAAGGCGTGCCACCAGGCGCGATGCGCCACGGCCAGCAGGTCGTACGGAAGTTTCGAGGCGTCCCGGACCGCGGCGAGGGCCCGTCCGAGCGCCGTCGACTTCGGATACGAGTGCGCGACATGGGCGTACAGCGTCCGCGTACCACCCCGTGTGCGCTCCCACCACGCGGTGACGTGCTGTCCGCCGGACAGCAGCGGCTGTACGGCGGCGCGGATGCCGTCGTGCTCGCCGGTCTCGGCGGGCGGGTTGGGTTCGTAGCCCGTCGGCAGTGGCCGGAACGCGGCGCGCGGGCTGATCGCCTCCGCCGGGTGGAACACCCACGCGAAGTCACGCTCGCCCTCGGTCGGTGTCACCTCGACGGCCAGTACGGAGCGGGAGTTGTGCACCAGGGCACGGATCGTGAGGGTGCCCCGGTCGGTGGTGAGTGTGCCGGTCAGCTCGGCGTCGTGCAGCCCGAGGCGCCAGTCCAGGCCGGTGATCGTGCCCACCGGCTCCAGCGTGAAGTGGCCGATCGGCAGCCGCGCGAGCCCGAAGAGCGAGCCGAACTGCGGGCGGTGGTCCTGGACTTCGGTGTGCTGCACGTTGAAGCGGACGGCCTGGACGGTGTCGGCGTCGGCGCCCGGTTCGGCGTAGATTCCCGAACCGAGAAAGCCGTTGCCCAGATACGGTCCCTCGTACCAGGTCTTCGGCATCCGCTGCCAGACCAGGTCGGCGTCGTCGAGAACGGTGCGCCAGGGATCGGATCCGGCCTCGGCCGCGGTCGCCGCTCCGGCCGGAGCGGGCAGGCCGCCCACGAGCAGTGTCCCGCCGAGCGCGGAGCCGGTGGCAAGCACCGTACGTCGGGACGGACGGCTGGAACGACGGCTGGACGGGCTGGGCATCACGCCTCCTGGCGGCTCGTACGTCGCGCGAGATTCATCGGAGCTATTTCAAGTGCGCAAAGTAGAGACAGCAAGGCATGCCGTCAACAATCTCGTCAATAATCAGGGAGAGATCCGAGGTGTTGAGCGCGTACCTTCCTCCGTGAGGCACGTACGGGACACATGGCGGACTCGCCCCGCACGCGGGGCCCGCCGGGGGCCCTTCCGCTCGCAGGGGCAAGGGGACCATGAGCCCGAAGTGAGCGCGCGGGTCGAGCAGCCGCGCGCCGCGGAGACCTGGCGCAGGTCGCCCGACGGGGGTGGTCGCTCCCCTGGGCGACGCCGCGAGGAGCGGTCAGGGGTTGGGCGCGCGGTGCGGGCCCAACCCCCGCAGGACGCCGTCGAGTTGAGTGGCGCCGAGCGCGGGAGCGGGGAGCGGGGGGAGTGCCGGGGAGGCACGCAGGCCGTCCAGGAGCAGGCTGAGGGGACGGCGCCAGGCGTCCGGAGCCACCTGCTCGGCCAGAGAGGGAACGGCGCGTCCCAGGGCGGCCAGCGCGAACAGGACGTCCTCGACAGTGGCGTCCGCACGTACGGTCCCCTGCTCACGACCGCGCTCCAGCAGGAACTCCACCGTCTCCCGGTTGTGCGCGTGGACGGCCCGCAGGGTCTCGACACCCTCCACATGGGTGGTCATCAGGTCGTTCGCGCCGCGGTCGGCTGCCAGGACCTCGAAGACGGAGTACAGGTAGGCGGTCAGTCCGGCCCAGGCGTCCGCTGCGGCCCGTGCCCGTTCGCCGGCGGCCATCGTGTCCGTGAGGAGACTTCCGAAGACGGTGTCGACGAGCGCGGCACGACTGGGGAAGTGGCGGTAGAGCGTCGCGTTGCCGACCCCGGCCCGGCGGGCGATGACGTCCAGTGGCGCTTCGAGGCCCTGCTCCGTGAACACCTCGTGGGCCGCCGCGACCAGGAGTTCCTGGTTGCGCCGGGCATCGCGCCGCCGTACCGGTGCGCCCGTGCTGTCACCGCCGGCCGTCATCATCACCCTCCGCCCTTCCGGGGAGCCTTCCCCGGAAGGGATGTTACCGTCGGGACCTGACTGGCAACGACGAGGTCAGATCGCTGACAGCCGGCGCGGTTTCGAACGGGACGGGCGTCCGGCGTCCGCGCTGTCGTCGACGACCGGTCAGCCCAGGACGAGCGGGAGCTTGCCGGCCCACTCCCCCAGTTCGCCCCTCTCCCCTTCGGTCGGGGCACGCCGTCCGGTACCGATCAGCAGCGCGTCCTTGTCGGAGAACGAGGCGGGGAACGCCGTACCGGCGATCTTCTCCAGCAGCTCGCGTGACCGGGCGAGGGCCTCGGCCGGTGGTTCCGCGGCGTCCGGGAGGTGCGCGATCAGGTCGAGATGGTGCAGCGCCCACTCCAGGACGTACGCGCCGAGGTAGTCGCCCGCGGTGAGCACCACGTCGCGAGTGCCGACCCGGGCGGCGGGGTTCGCGAGCGCGGCGGCACGGCCGGCGGCGGAACCGACGTCGTCGAGGTGGAACTTGAGCAGCCACGGCTCTTCGTACGCGGCGGCCATGCGGACGGTCAGCGCGTCGAGCGGATCGTCGCCGGTCGGGGCTCGGACGATGTTCCAGTAGGTCGCCGCGTCCCGCGTCGGTTCCGTTCCGGCCGGCGTGACGAGAGTGATCAGGACGTCCTGAGCGTCGATGATCAGATGGCACACCAGGTCCCGCACGAGCCAGCCGGTGCAGCCGGACGGCAGCGCGAAGGCCTCGTCCGGGAGGTCGGCGACCGTCGTGCGCAACGCGGCCCACGAGCGTGAGAAGAGATTCACGGCAGGGTGTGAGGAGAGATTCACGGCCGCAAGCTAGCAGCGACGGGTCCTGGTTGCGAGGGATTTCGCCCGGCCCTCGGACCTCGCCCGGACCACGTCGATCGTGTTCCGTCCCGTGGCGGCGGAGGCTCCGGCAGGCCCTGCGCCAGGGCTGCCACGGTCTCTCACAGTGCTGCCATGGCAGTCCCGCCGGGTGTTCGGCCAGGCGCTGCGGCTGAAGTGCACCGGCAGACCGCGCCGGCGGCGAGAGGCGCGGTCGTCGAGCAGCCAGGTTCCGTCGTACCCCGCGTCCCGACGCCGACGCTGAAGTCCCCTGCCGACGGAACCGCCCCCGGCCGGCCTGGAGACCACCGGCGGGCTCCATACGTCGCCGTCAGTCAGCGCGCGGCCGGGGTCTTGGCACGGTGCCCGGCGAGGAGGAAGGCAGGGCCGATGGCCAGGATCACTGCGAGGACTGCGAAGCCGTGGGTGAGGGTGGTGAAAGTGGCGACCGCGGCGACGAGGAGCGGGCCGCCGGCATCGCCGAGTTCGCGGCCGAGTTCGGCCGATCCCATGGTCTGGCCGAGGCGCTCGGCGGGCGCGGTGGCGGCCAGGGCGGCAAAGCCGAGGGGCGTGATCAGTCCGGTTCCGGCGCCGATCAGGGCCGCGCCGGTCAGGATGCCCGGCAGACCGGGCAGCGTGGCGCAGCCGAGACCGGCGGCGGTGATCAGCAGCCCGGCGCTCAGGCCGGTACGGGTGGTGATGCGCGCGCTGTCCAGGGCACGGCCGGCGGCCGGCTGGACGACCGCCGCGCATGCGGCGAGGGCGGAGACAGCGGCGCCGGTGGCCACGGTGCCCAGCCCGGCCGCCGCGCCGGAGACCGGCAGGAACCCGACACCGACGGAGAGCGCGGCGGTCGCGCCGGCCAGGGCCGCGGTCGGGGCGAGGAAGGAGCGGGAAGTGAGCCGGCGGGCCAGGTCGAGGACGGTCTGGCGGCTGCGCGGCAACGGTGCTACGGCGGGCACGGCGAGCGCGGCCCAGGCCGCGACGACCACACCGAGCAGCGCCATGACCGTGAAGAGCAGTCGCAGGCCGCCGGCCCAGACCAGGACGCCGCCGAGCAGGGGGCCGAGGGTGTAGCCGACGGACTTGTAGAACCCGTAACCGCCGAACGCCCGGCCGTGCTTGGCGGCCGGGTTGAGCCGGGCGACCAGAGCGGAGGCCGAGGGTGAGAAGGCGGAGGCGGCGGCGCCCTGTCCGAGGCGGGCCGCCCACAGCCAGCCGGGGCTGTCCACCACCGCGTACAGCGCCGAGGCCGCGGCGAACGCTGCGAGCCCGCCGAGCAGGACGGGCCGTGCGCCGATACGGTCCGCCAGGGTCCCGAAGACCGGTTTGAGCAGTACCTCGGCCCCGTCGTACAGGGCGAGCAGCCCGCCCAGGACCAGCAGCGAGGTGACCGCGTCGTCGGAGAATCCGCCGAGGTTGGCGGCGATGCCGTGGGCGCCGAACGCGGTGGTGAAGCCTGCCGCGTACAGCGGCCACATCGCCCGCCGCGGCGCCGGAACGCCTGCCCGCGTGCTCACGCCTGACCCCCCATGCCCTCGCTCTGGTGCAGGGCGGCGAAGACGCGTTCCGCGTAGTCCTCGCAGATCGCCCGGCACTGCCTGAGCCGCTCGCCGGCCGCGGCGGACTCCGGCGCTCCGAAGACGTCGCGTGCCGTCAGGTCCCGGTGCCAGCGTCGCAGGCGCTCCAGGCTCTGTTCCTCTTCTTCCAGCTCGGCCAGGGTGAACTTGGCGATCCGGATCTCCTTGGCGATCTCCTCCTCGAACTTGCCGCAGTCGGCGAGGAACTCGGTCCAGTCCTCGGACCGCGCGGCGGTGAACAACGCCTCGAAGCGGGCCGCGTCCTCGGGGCCGCGCCCGGTCGCCCGCAGCGTCACGGCCTGCCCCTCGGCGCGCTCGGTCAGCTCCACCGCGCGCCGCACCCCGTCGGCGAAGGCCGGCACGTCCGGCACCGCCCAGATTCCCTGCCCCAGCGACAGCGCGCCGATCTTGCGCAGCTCCCGCCAGACGGCCACCCGGTGCCGCGACGGCTCGCCGGGGAGCCTGATCACCAGGATCAGCCACTGCGGTGCTGCTCGGTCGTCCGTCACGTGAGGAAATGTAGCACCCGTTACATCCCATGTATCGGGCGACGGCGCTCCCTTGCCCGGGCGATCCACGCAGCCGCACGTGAAGTCGGCGACCCGGCGGCCACGGCCGCCACCCGCGCCGCGTGCCATGCCTCGGCGACTCCTTGCCTCCACCCTGGCGGATGGTGATGACGCCAGGGTGAGTGACGAGGAGATCCGTCGCGGCTCCCGCGTACGGTCGCGCACGCTCGGCAGGCCGGTGTCACATCACGCCGCTGACCGGCTCCGGCTCCCGTTCACCTGACGTGGTCCGGCTGCTGAGCCGGTGACCTCGCCCGGTGTGCGGCAACGGCCATGACGACGACGGAGATCAGGCAGATGCCGGCGCCGGCGCAGAGCGGGGAGGTGTAGCCGAGGCCGGCGGTGATGGCCAGGCGCACGAGCCAGGCGCCGAGCAGGGCGAGCACCGGGGCGCGGTCACTGTCCTGGTCGGCCGCTCGCCGGCCGACCAGGTTCCCGACGACCAGGCCGACGCCGTACACCATCAGCAATCAGGCGACATCTTCCGAGGAGAAACCGCCGACCTCTGTGAACGTGTATGTCCGGGGGCCGTCCGCACGGTGCCCCTCCCGGCGACCGGATCGATGGGTCGGCAGCCTGTGAAAGGGCGCTGGGGTTGTCCGGACAAGTGGTCCGGCCGAGTGGTCCGGCCGCTGGTGTCTCAGGTGGCGGTATATCCGAGTTGGCGTCGCATGTACGGCGTCATCAGGGTCTTCGCCTTGGCGAGGACCGTCGTGCGGCTGCCGAGGACGGCGGTTTCTCCGCCCGGGACGGGCAGCATGGTCAGTCCGTCGGCCGGGCCGAAGGGCACGATGAGCGGGGTGCGGTGGACGGCCCGGTAGAGGCGGGGGTCCTTGCGGTGCCTGCCCGAACTGGCCAGGTGGGCACGGATGTTCCAGGCGGCGAGGTCCGCCTGGGCGAGCGCCGCAGGGGTGATCTTGAGCTCGGTGGCGTCGTTCACGTCGCCGACCGCGAACACGTCCTGCCGTCCCTCGACCCGCAGCGTCCGGTCGACCTTCACCTGCCCGCTCGCGTTGAGCCAGTCGCCGTGTCCGCCCAGACGCAGCCACAGGGTGTTCGGGGTGGTGCCCGTCGCCCAGAAGGAGAGGTCGGCCTCGACGATGGTGCCGCGGGCATCGCGATAGGTGCCGAAGTCGACACCGGGGGACATGAAGGAGTCCAGCCGCACCTCGACGTCGTGCGCCTCCAGCCATGCCCGGGCCCTGCGTCCGGCCCGCTCGCTGCCCGTGGAGTCGAGCAGCACCGGCCCGGCGTGGGCGAGCGTGACCCGGGCGTCGGGTCTGGCCAGGCGGATCTCGGCGCTGAGTTCGACGCCGGAGGGCCCGCCGCCGACGACAAGGACGTGATCGGCGGTGGCGATGCTGCGCTGGTGGGCGGCGAAGGTCTTCGCCGCCTCCTCGGTGGTGGTACCGGTGAAGCGGGCCGGTTCGGGATAGTCGGCACCGGTGGCGATCACCACCGCGTCGTACGGCAGCCGCTCCCCCGTGGCGAGCACCACCTGCCGCTCGACGGTGTCGACACGGACCGCCTTGCCCGCCACCACACGGCCGTTGCGCAACAGCCGGTCGTACGGGATGAACGGGGTCGCCGTCCAGTCGGGGCGCACGCCGGCCCTGAGGGAGGCGATGCGGTGGAAGAAGACTTCCTTGCGGTCCACCAGCGTCACCCGCGCGGTCCCGTCCAGCCGTTTCGCGAGGCGAACGCCCGCGTATCCGCCGCCGATCACCACTACGTCACCGTCACGCACACCGATCTCCTGTACCTGGTGGGGTGGTGAGCACCGTGGCGGGGGTCGTCCTCGGCCACTCAGTCTGCGGCGAGCGTAACGATTGAAACCTAAAGCTCCGGGGATGCTCTGTGAGCGTTCCGTGAAGCGATGGCGTGGATGACCGCCGGGGCGCGCACGACGCCCTGAACGTCGTCGTCCACCGGGCAGGGTCGCTCTGCCGTCCGTCAGGCCGAGTCGCTCTATAGACTCGCGCCCCATGACCGCCTCACACCCTTTCCCGCGCTACGTGGCGATCGGCGACAGCCTGACGGAAGGCATCGGGGACCCCGGTCCGGCGGGCGGTCACCGCGGCTGGGCCGACCGCCTCGCCGAAATCCTGGCGGAGGGGCAGCCGGGGCTCAGCTATGCCAATCTCGCCGTGCGCGGGAAGACGAGCGGCCAGATCAGGACCGATCAGCTCGGTCCGGCTCTCGCGCTCGAGCCGGACCTGGTGACGGTGATGGCCGGCATGAACGACCTCGTACGGCCCCGTTATGACGCCGAATCGGTCGCCGCGAACATCGAGGAGATGTTCGCCCGGCTCACCGCATCCGGCGCCCGGGTCGCCACCCTGACCTTTCCGGACCTGGGAAAGGTCTCACCGGTCGCCCGCCGGATCCTGCCCCGCATCCTCGACCTCAACGACCGTGTGCGCGCCGTCGCCGAACAGCACGGCGTCATGGTCCTGGACGTCTTCCCGCACCCGGTGACTACCGACCCACGCCTGTGGAGTGACGACCGGCTGCACGCCAGTCCCCTCGGGCACGCCCGGATCGCCGCCGGTATGGCCCACACACTCGGTCTGCCCGGATACGACGACTGGGCCGAACTCCTGCCGCCGCAGGCGCCCGTCCCCGCCCTTCGCGCCCTTGAGGCCGACGTGCGCTGGGCTGTGGACCATGTCGCGCCCTGGCTGTGGCGACGGCTGCGCGGACGCACACCGGGCGACGGCCATGCGGCCAAGCGGCCCGAGCCGGGGCCCGTGACATCGTTCAACCACTGAGCGTGAGGCTGGAGTTGCCGCTGCTCTGGTAGCCCTCTGTCGCGAGGATCATGTAGTACCGGAAGCTGCCCAGCGGCATTCCGGCACGGGCCCATGCGTCGAAGTGGTTGCCGGTGGTGATGGCTCCCCCGGTCCTCCTCGACTGCCGGACGCTCCAGTACTGGTTGAACGTCCGAGTGCCTTCGACGGACGGGGCGTTGTACCGCGTCGTCTGATAGATGTCGTACGTCCCGCCGTCGCTGGTCACCGTTCCCTTGTACGTGCCCGTCGGCCGGTAGGTGCCCCAGTTGTCGACGATGTAGTACTCCACCAGCGGGTTCGACGTCCATCCGTAGAGGGCCAGGTAGCCGTTGCCGGACGGGTTGAAGCTGCCCGAATACTGCACCGTCCGTCGTCCGCCGTTGCTCCAGCCCTTGCCGCAGACGAAGTTGCCGCAGTTGGTCCAGGAGGTCCGGTAACTGCCGCCGGATGCCAGGGTCATGGAGACCGAGCCGCCGCCGTCGGTCCAGAACGAGTAGTAGAAGCCGTTGTTGGTGCCGGTCTGGTTGGTGGTGATGGTCGTGTCCGCGCGTGCGGTTCCCGGCAGGATGAGCCCGGACGCGGTGGCCAGGGCCAAGGCGCCGGTACCACCGAGGACACTCCTGCGGCTGATCCGGCCGACGGGGCCGTCGTTCTTCTCCATGCTTCCTCCTCGCGAAAACTGGCGGAAACCTTTGTGGGGGTGGGTCTGGAGGTGGATCGGTGCCCGTCAGTGTTGGGCGAGGCCCTGTGACTGTCAACAGTTTCGGCGTTGATTCCGAAACATCTTCCAGGCCAGTCGAACGTTCGATGCCGCGTTTCCGCAGATCAGACGTGAATTTTTTGACCGGACCAGATCAAGAGGTCGTAAATCCTCGTTCTCTGGCCGAATGTCGAGCTGGAATCCTCGAAATATTTCGGTCCGCGTCGAATGGAACGAGGAGCGGCAGCGCCGGATTCACTTCAGCCCGATGTGCGCGCCGGGGCCGAGCGGCAGGTCGAAGCCGTAGAAGATCCCCAGGATCCCGAGCCATACCACGAGGAACGGCACGGTGAAGATCGACAGCCGGGCGACGAGCGTGCCCAGGCGCGCATCCGGTTCGTACCGTCGCAACAGCGCCAGCAACAGGAAGACGTACGGATTCATCGGCGTGATGATGCCGGTGGCCGAATCGCCGATGCGGAACGCGGCCTGGCTGAGCGCCGGGCTCATGCCGAGCAGCATGAACGCCGGCACGAACACCGGACCGACCAGCGACCACAGGGCGGACCCCGAGACGACGAACAGGTTGAGACACGAGACCAGCAGGACGAACGCGACGAGCGCCCCGAAGCCGGTCAGACCGATGGAGTCGAGGCCGGCCGCGGCCTTCACGGCGAGCAGGACGCCCACGTTGGACCAGTTGAACAGGGCGATGACCTGGGCGGCGACGAACATCAGGACGATGTAGCCCGACATGTTCTTCACCGAGTCGGACATGGCCGTGGCCACGCCCTCCGAGCCGGCCAGTGCCTTGACCGTGAAACCGTAGGTGATCCCGGCCAGCAGGAACGCGCCGAACAGCACGGGGACGATGCCGGTGAGGAGGGGAGAAGGCACGAGGGCCCCGCCGTCGCCACGCAGCGGCGCCCCCTCGGGAAGCCACAGGGACAGCACGGCGCCCAGATAGAGAGCCAGAACCAGGCCGGTGAGGAGCAGCCCCCTGCGCTGGACCGCGGTGGTGGCGAGGTCCTGGTGCTCGGGCTCGTCGGCGCAGGGCTCGTACGTGCCGAGCCGCGGTTCGAGCACACGGCTGATGAGGAAACCGCCGAGCAGGCCGAGCACCAGACTGCTGGACGCGGTGAAGAAGTAGTTGACCAGCAGGTTCAGATCGAGGCCCCGCGCCCCCGGAAGCACCGCGGCCGCCTGCTGGGTGATACCGATGTAGAGGGCGTCCAGGGAGCCGATGGTGAACCCGGCGGCGTAACCCGCGCCGACACACGCGAAGCCGCCGATCAGGCCGGCCACGGGATGGCGTCCCGCGCTCTTGAAGACCACGGCCGCCAGCGGCGGCAGCACGATGGCGGCCACGTCGCTGATCATGTGCGCCTGGCAGGCGATGAGTGCCACCAGGTACGGCAGCAACGCGCGCGGCGCGCGGGCCAGCGTCGCGCGCATGACGGTCTCGAGGAGCCCGGCCTTCTCCGCGACACCCACCGCCATGATCATGAGCAGCACGGCGGCGATGGGCGGGAACGTGGCGAAGTTGGTGACGAGGTTCTCCGTCAGCCAGCGCACGCCCTCGCCGGTGAACAGCCCCGTGATGGGCTTGGTGTCGGAGGTGCCGGGAACGGTGACGCTCACGCCGGCCAGGGCGAGCGCGGTGGAGATGGCGGCCAGGAGCACGAAGAGGGCGGTGAACAGGACGATCGGGTTGGGCAGCGCGTTGCCCGCCCGCTCGATGAGCGCCAGCACCCGGTCGATGCCGGTCGGCCGCCGCTGGTTGGGGGATTTACCGGCCGGGGCGGGGAGTTCGGTCAGTGAGGACATCAGGGCTGCCTTCCGGTCGGAGCCGCTGGGAGCAGGAGGTCCTTGCGGACGACTCCGTCCTGGACGACGCAGACGATGTTCGCGGGGTCGCCGAGGACGCCGATGTCCGTGAGCGGATCGCCGTCGCAGACCACCAGGTCCGCGGTCCGGCCGGGGGCCAGGGTGCCGAGCCGGTCGGCGACGCCGAGGAGTTCGGCGGCGGTGCGGGTGCCGGCGACGATGGCGGCCATGGGGTCCATGCCGAGGTCCACCAGGTAGCTGAGCTCCATCAGGTTCACGCCGTGCGGGCCGACGGCGGCGTCGGTGCCGAGCGCGATCCGGGCACCGTACTCGATGGCCCGGGCGATGTTCTCCTTGGTGATGCCGGACCAGCGGACCTTCTTCTCGTAGTGGTAGTGCGGCATCGTGTCCTTGTTGATGCCGGCGTACACGGTGGACAGCGTGGGGACGACGAAGACGCCGCGCTCGCCCGCCATGTCCAGGGCCCGGTCGTCGAGTCCGTAGCCGTGCTCGATGCTGGTGACGCCGCCGCGGATCGCGTTGAGGATGCCGGCGTTGCCCTGGGCGTGCGCGGCGACCGGCTTGCCGCCGTGGCGTCGGGCCTCGTCCACGACGGCGCGGATCTCCTCCTCCAGCAGGCCCTCGTCGTCCGGCTGGTCGTAGGGGCTTCCCATGCCGCCGGTCGCGCAGACCTTCACCAGGTCGGCGCCCTCGCGCAGCACCCGGCGGACGGCGAGCCGGGCCGCGTCGGCGGTGTCGGCGATCTCGGACATGCCGGCGCTGAGATCGGTGCCGTCGGGCAGGCGCAGGTCGGCGTGGCCGCCCGTGTGACTGATGATCCGTACCGCGGTGTGCAGGCGCGGGCCCACGATCCGGCCCGTCTCGACAGCGGTGCGGTATCCCGCCGACAGGCCGCCCAGGTCACGGGCGCTGGTGATGCCGGCGTCCAGGGTCTGCCGCAGCCGCGTCACGGTGTCGAGGGTGACCAGGACCGGGTCGAGTTCGGCGCGGCGGCCGGGCGGTGAGCCGTGCGCGTAAGCGAGGTGGACGTGGCAGTCGAAGAAGCCGGGCAGTAGGGTGCGTCCGCCGGCGTCGACGACGCGGACCGGGGCAGCCTCCTCTGAGACCGGCGGCGCTGTCGCGGCGGCTCCGGCGTAGGTGATGGTCCCCTCGTCGTCGACGATGACGACGGCGTCGTCCACGGGGGACGCGCCGGTACCGTCGATGAGCCGGGCGTGCTGGACCCGCAGGGCGGTCCGTTCAAGCTCCTGCGTCGTGGCGTGCGTCATGGGGCGCCGTCACTCCTTGGGGGTCGGGAACTGGCGAAGGGAGTGTGGAATGCGCACGAGAACCTGGTGTGACAGTGCAGGTTTCGCGCCGGATTCCCTGGATGCGAGCAGACAAGCGCCGCCCTTGGGCATGCAGGAATCCGCCACGGTGGAGCTCGACGAGCTCGACCGCGGTGTCGTCCACGCCCTGCAGATTCATCCCCGGGCGCCGTGGAAGCTCGTCGGTGAGGTGCTCGGGGTCAACCCGGTCACCGCGGCGCGGCGCTGGCACCGGCTGAACGAGGCGGGCCTGGCGTGGGTGACCGCCTATCCGCGGCTGTCCGACTCCCGGATCGTGGTCACCGGTGTGGTCGAGGTGGACGCCGAACCCGGCGTCGCGGGGGACGTCGCGCGGCATCTGGCGGCCGACCCGGCGGTGGCGAACATCAAGCTCACGGCCGGTGGCCGGGATCTGGTGGCCTCCGTACAGGCCCGGGACCTGGACGAGTTGGCCCACCTCACCACGCTGCTGTTCCAGCGGACGCCGGGCGTGCGGGCGACCCGTACGCACATCTCGACCGGTGTCCCGACGGAGGGCAGCCGGTGGCGGCTGCGGAGTCTGGACGCGACCCAGAGCGCGCGCGTCGAGGCGGCGTTCGCCACGTCCTTGCGGCCCGCTCCGGCCGCCGAGGCCGACTGGGACGGCCTGGACGAGCGGTTGTTGGAGCTGCTGAGCACGGACGGGCGGATGTCGTCGCGCGACCTGTCCGCGGCGACCGACGCGAGCCTGACCACGGTGCGCCGCAGACTTCAGTCGCTGCTGGCCTCGCGGGTGAGTCTGCGCTGCGATCTCGCCCGGCCGCTGTCGGGATGGCCGTTGTCCGCCGTGTACTTCGCGTCCGTGCCGGCCCAGTACCTGGAGGAGACCAGCAGGGTGCTGTCCGGCGTGCGTGAGGTCCGGTCGTGCATGATCGCGGCGGGCCCGCACAATCTGGTCATCGATGTCTGGCTGCGCGCCCTGCGCGATGTGCACGCCTTCGAGGCCCACCTGTCACGGCAGTTGCCCCGCCTCACCGTCGCGGACCGCTCGGTGGTGCTGCGCACGGTCAAGCACATGGGCCGGCTTCTGGACCGGGACGGCCGCTGTGTGGGTGTCGTCCCGCTCAGGTATCCCCAGGGCGAGCAGGCCGCTGCCGGGGACCCTCTGAAGGGGACGGCACTGCAGGACCGCGGGCCCGCACATGCCGACGCTGTGACAGCGGGTACACACCGAAGCAACTGAAGTACCTCCATATTTTGCCTTCTCGGTACTGGTGGCCGCCTCCGCCCGGGGCGCGCTTCTCAGGTGAGGAGGGCGAGTCATGGTGGCTGCGCACGAGGTCGGTGAGAACGGCGGAGAGACCCGGCCGGGACAAGCGCCTCCCAAATCGGTCCCGGCAAGGTCGGGCTCATTCTGGGCGCCTTCCGGGACGACGACTTCTCGTTGAGCCTGGCCGAGCTGACCGCCCGCACCGGGGTCGCGAAGGCCACCGTCTACCGTCTGTGCCAGGAACTCGTCGCCGGCGAACTCCTGGAACGGGAGGGCTCCGACTACCGGCTCGGGCTGCAGCCGTACGAGATCGGTCTGCGCGCGCCGCGCCAGCGGACCCGGCGCGAGGCCGCGCGGCCCGTCGTCGAGAACCTCGCGCAGAGCCTCGACAGCCCTGCACCTCGGTGTCCGGGAAGGACACGACGTGGTCTACCTCGAGCGGATCCACGGCCACGAGACCCTGTCGCTGCCGTCCCGCATCGGCGGCCGGCTGCCGCTGACGTGCACCGGGGTGGGCAAGGCGCTGCTGGCTTTCTCCGGCACGGAGCTCACGGGACACCGTACTGGCGCAGCCGCTGGCCCGGCTCACCGCGCACTCGGTCACCGACCCGGCGCGGATGCGCACCGCCATCGAGCAGGCCCAGGTGTCCGGCCTCGCCTACGAGGAGCAGGAGGCCGCCGTCGGCGTGAGCTGCATCGCCGCGCCCGTCTTCGACGGCCCGACGGCGGTGGCGGCGCTGTCGGTGGCCGTGCCGCGAGCCCGGTTCCACCCGGCCCGACCGGCGCCCGCCGTGCGGACGGCGGCGCTCGGCCTGTCCCGTGTACTGCGTACGGGCAGGGACGTACCAGGGGGCGCCTACTGACGCCCTGCCGGCGGCCGCTGTTCACTAAAATGCCCGCACAGGTGCCGATGATCCATGGACAAGTGAGGTAGTCGCGAACCATGCCGACCGAAACGTTTGAGTTCCAGGTAGAGGCCCGTCAGCTGCTCCAGCTGATGATCCACTCGGTCTACTCGAACAAGGACGTCTTCCTCCGTGAACTCGTCTCCAACGCCTCCGACGCGCTGGACAAGCTGCGCCTGGCCGCGCTGCGGGACGACTCGCTCGACGCCGACATCTCCGACCTGCACATCGAACTCGAGATCGACAAGGACGCCCGTACCCTCACGGTGCGGGACAACGGCGTCGGGATGTCGTACGACGAGGTCGGGCAGCTCATCGGCACGATCGCCAACTCGGGTACGGCCGAGTTCCTCCGGGAGTTGAAGGAGGCACAGGACACGGCGGGCGCGGAGGGCCTGATCGGTCAGTTCGGCGTCGGTTTCTACTCGGGTTTCATGGTGGCGGACGAGGTCACCCTGCTGACGCGGCGCGCGGGCGAGAAGAAGGGCACCCGCTGGACGTCCCGCGGCGAGGGCACGTACACCCTGGAGGAGGCCGGCGACGCACCGCAGGGCACCTCGGTCACCCTGCGGCTCAAGCCGGCCGACCCCGACAACCAGCTGCACGACTACACCTCGGTGTGGAAGATCAAGGAGATCGTCAAGCGCTACTCGGACTTCATCACCTGGCCGATCAGGCTGGTCGGGGAGCCGGGAAGCGAGGGTGAGGGCCCGGCCGATCCCGAAACGCTGAACTCGATGAAGGCGCTGTGGGCGCGTTCCCGCGACGAGGTGTCCGAGGACGAGTACCACGAGCTGTACAAGCACATCAGCCACGACTGGCGCGACCCGCTGGAGACCATCCAGCTGCAGGCCGAGGGGACGTTCGAATACCAGGCCCTGCTGTTCGTCCCGTCGCACGCCCCGCACGACCTGTTCACGCAGGACTACAAGCGCGGGGTGCAGCTGTACGTCAAGCGCGTGTTCATCATGGACGACTGCGAGGCGCTGCTGCCGCCCTATCTCCGCTTCGTCAAGGGCGTGGTCGACGCGCAGGACCTCTCGCTCAACGTGTCCCGCGAGATCCTCCAGCAGGACCGGCACATCCGGATGATGCAGCGGCGGCTGACCAAGAAGGTGCTGTCGTCGGTCAAGAGCATGATGGCCGGCGACGCCGAGCGCTACGCCACGTTCTGGCGGGAGTTCGGCGCGGTGCTGAAAGAAGGGCTGATCACCGACTCCGACAACCGCGACGCCCTTCTCGCGGTGTCGTCGTTCGCGACCACCCACGGCGCGGACGAGACGGTCACGCTCAAGCAGTACGTGGAGCGGATGCCGGACGGGCAGGAGAACATCTACTACATCACCGGCGGGTCCCGGCAGAGCGTCGACAACTCCCCGCACATGGAGGCCTTCCGGGAGCGGGGCATCGAGGTGCTCCTGCTCACGGACCCCGTCGACGAGGTGTGGGTCGACGCGGTGGGCGAGTTCGAGGGCAAGCGGCTGCAGTCGATCGCCAAGGGCGAGATCGACCTCGGCGCGCAGGGAGACGGGACGTCCGAGGACGAGCGGGAGAAGCAGGCCGAGGAGTACGCGACCCTGCTCGGCTGGATGAGCGAGCAACTGGATGCGGACGTCAAGGAGGTGCGTCTGTCGTCGCGTCTGACGGTGTCGCCGGCCTGCGTCGTCGCCGACGCCCACGATCTGACACCGGCGCTGGAGAACATGTACCGGGCCATGGGACAGGAAGTGCCGCACACCAAGCGCATCCTCGAACTCAACCCGGACCACCAGCTGGTGAAGGGCCTCAACCAGGCGTACAAGCAACGCGAGGACCGCTCCGACCTGACCGAGACCGCCCAACTGCTGTACTCGCTGGCGGTTTTGGCGGAAGGCGGACGGCCGGCCGACCCCGCACACTTCGTGAAGCTGGTGGCGGACCGCCTGGAACGCACCCTGTGACCACCCTCCGCCACTCCGCGGCGACGGCGCGCGGACGCCCCGCGGGGCTGTTCGTCGGCCTGTGCACGCTGGACGTCATCCACCTCGTGGACCATGTACCGGCGTCCAACGAGAAACTGACGGCCCGTGAGCAGGTCGTCGCGGCGGGCGGTCCGGCGGCCAACGCGGCCGCGGCCTTCAGTCACCTGGGGGGCGCGGCCAGGCTGCTCACCGCGATCGGCTCGCATCCACTGGCGCAGGGCGTCAGGGCCGATCTGGACCGGCTGGGCGTGGCCGTGTCGGACCTGGCCGCCGACTCGGTCGAGCCACCCGTCGTGTCCTCCGTTCTGGTGACCGCGGCCAGCGGCGATCGCGCCGTCGCCTCGACGAACGCGACGGGCCGGCGGCTCGATGCGCCCGGTGATCTCGACGCGTTGGTGCGGGCCGCCGACATCGTCGAGTTCGACGGCCACCACATGGACCTGGCCGTGGCCGCCGCCCGCACCGCGCGGGCGGCGGGCCGCCGGACCCTGCTGGACGCCGGCAGCTGGAAGGACGGCACCCGGCGACTGCTGCCCTGGATCGACGTGGTCGTGTGCTCGGCCGACTTCCACCCGCCCGGCGCCGGCACTCCGGCGGACACCCTGCGGTTCCTGCGGGAGCAGGGGGTTGTCTGGTCGGCGGTCAGCCGGGGAGGACGGCCGATCCTGTGGGCGGGCCCCGACGGCGACGGCACGGTGGACGTGCCCGAGGTCCGCGTGGCCGACACCCTCGGTGCGGGCGACGTCCTGCACGGGGCCCTCGCCCATCGCCTCGCGGTCCAGGGTGACCTGACCTCGGAGGGCTTCGTCGCGGCTCTGCACGGCGCGGCCGAGGAGGCCTCACGGGCATGTGCCTCGTTCGGCACGCGGGCGTGGATGCTGCGGACGTGACGTGAGCTGACGCTCGTACGCGGAGAGCCGGGGGCTGCACGAGCGTGCCGGGGCTGTCGTCCGCGCCGGGGGCGACGGTGGCCTTGTCGCCCGTGACCAGGGTGACATCGCAACGGCAACAGGCAGGAAACACCAGGCAGTCGAGTCACGGGCGTGTGATGTGGTGCACCACCGCCCGCCGGTCAGTCCTCCAGCTTCTCGAACAGGAACTCGTGCTTGAGGAACGACGTGTCGTACTCGTGACCGGGGTACGGCGGCAGCAGCTGGGACGCCTGGAACAGGCGCCAGCCGTCCCGCAGGGCGGCGAGGCCCGTCTCGTACGGCGGCTCGTCGCTGTCCCCGGTCGTCGGACGGGAGGCGCCGGTGCCGTCGTAGCGGGACCAGCCCACCACGTCGGAGTCCAGGGCCGACGAGGCGAGGTAGAGCACCAGGACCTGCTGTTTCACGCGTGGCTCCTCAGGGTCGGCCGGTTGCTTACACGGGTGACCCAGTACTCGATGTCGAAGGAGTCGTCCCCGGTCAGCGCACGCCACAGCAGAACCCGGTTGTAGATCTCCAGCCGGGCGGTGGCCTGCTCGTACCACGGGAAGCGGGTGTTCAGTTCCGCCGTCACGGCGGGATCGTGCAGGTCGGAGGTGTCCCAGAGACGGACCTGCGGAACGGTCGGATTGAAGCGGATCTTGTACATGTAGCGCCGCCGCCCGGTGTCGTTGCGACGACCGCTGTGCCAGATCCCGTGATGGACCAGGACGACGGTCCCGGCCGGGCAGGTCAGACGGTTCTGCCCGCGCAGGTTCTGGACGCGCCCGATGTCGGTCTCGTTCACGCGCCGCAGGTGGCTGCCCGGCACGCTGAGGGTGCCTCCCATGTCGGGTGTCACCTCGTGCGGGTAGTACATGAGCTGGACGTCGAAGGCGTCCGGCCGTACGTCGATGATGGCGTCCCCGTGCAGGTCCTGCGCCGTGCCCTCGTGCGGTTCGCGCACGTGCACCGCGTGGTGGTCGACCGTCGGCTCGGGTCCGACCAGACTCCGCAGGGCGCCGGACACCAGGGGCAGGGAGAGCAGATCGTGGACGAACGTGCCCTCCGCGAACGCCTTCGACAGCGGTGTGCCGTACGGCACTGAGGCCATCCCCGCCGACAGGGACTCGATGGCCTTCTCGTTGATCTCCCTCGGCACGATCCCGTCCAGGCGCAGAAAACCCTGCGCGACGAAGCGCGCGGTCTGAACCGAGGTGAGGAGCTGTGGCGTGGTTGACATGCGACGAATCTAGGGCGCGGATCCCGCACCGTCGTGGGGTGCATTCGCCGACTACTGGTAGATTTCCGCTCCCATGGATCACGTACCCCTCGCACTCGACGCACCGCCGGAAGTGGTGAACGCGGGTGTCGGCGTGCACGGAGTCTCCACGGCGCACGAGGTCTTCCGGCTGCCCGACCTGTGGCAACTGCACCTCTACAACTACTCGGGCGCCCTCTCCGTGGGCGGCGCCGTGCACCCCATCCGGCCCGGGCATGTGAGCCTGGTCCCGCCGGACACGGAGGTGCACTTCCACTACCGCGGCCGGTCGGAGCATCTGTACGCCCATCTGCGCCTCGCGGACACCGGCGTGCCGCACAGGGTTCCGGTGATGCAGGACGCCACGGCCGAGGGCGCCCTGCTGGCCCACCTGCTCAGGCACGCGGTCACCGCGGTGCCCGTCTCCCCCGCGCGGGCCTCCGCCGAGGTCTGGACGGTGCTCTGGCACGTCGCCCGGTTGGCCGGCCCCGATCGCGACGGGCGGCAGCACCCCGTCGTGGCGGCTGCCCGGGCCTACATCGAGGAGCGTCTGGCCGACCCGCTGGCCGTGCCCGACATCGCTCGCGCGGCCGGCGTCTCGCACACCCATCTGACCCGGCTGTTCCGCGCCGAAACCGGCCACACGGTCGTCGCCCACATCCGCCGCCGGCGACTGGAACGCGCCCGCCATCTGCTGCTTGCCTCCACCCTGCCCATCCCGGCCGTCGCGGCCGCGGTGGGCATCGCCGACCTGCAGGCGTTCAACAAGGCCTGCCGTCGCGAACTGGGCGCGGGCCCACGGGCCGTACGCGACGCCGGTGCCGCGGTGAGCCAGAGCTGAACCGGGCACCTCCGGTACGGCGTGACGCACCGAGGGAGCTATCCTCCTACCTATTACCTCAACCACCATCTCAGTTTGCACTGTTGACAGCTCGGTGAGCCCAATCAATCATCAGACATCCGATGAATTGGAGCCGCTCATGAGCACATATCCGAGACGTCAGGTCCTGGGCGCCACGGCCGGGGTCGCCGCCGCGGCAGCCCTTCCCCTCACCGCGGCGACCAGCGCACACGCCGCCGAACCAGTCGCCACCGAACCAGTCGCCGCCGAGCAGGCGGGGCCATGGGCTCCCGTCCCCGATCCCGTCCCCGTCCCGCTCGACACCCTCTACGACAACGACGCCATCGACACCGCCTCCGCGCCGGGCGGCGACTTCGACGGCTCGGGCTACACGTTCCCCGGTGAGGAACTTCCCGCGGGCCGCGTCGAGGTCGACGGAGTGCCCTTCCTCTTCCCGGGCTCGGCCGCGGGCGCGAAGAACAACGTCGTCGCCCTCGGCCAGCGCGTCGAACTGCCCAAGGGCCGCTACCTCTCCGCCGTCTTCCTGACCGCCGGCAGCTACGGCAACGCCTCCGGCAAAGCCACCGTCCACTACGCGGACGGCTCCACCACGACCGCGGGCCTCGGCGGCGCCGACTGGTACGCCGCCGGCGGATCACTGTCGGCGCCGTACCGCTACAAGCCGGACGGCACCAAGGACGACCACAGCGTCGGCATCGGCACGTCCGAGGTGTGGCTGGACCCGCGACGGGAGGCGGTCGCGATCACCCTGCCGGTGACCAACCCGGCGCAGGAGGGCAAGACGTCCCTGCACGTCTTCGCGCTGTCCCTCCAACCCGCCGCCCAGGGGCGCGCGTTGACCCTGCGCGAGGCCCGCTCCACCAACTCGCTCCTCGAGTCCAGCGGCGCCCAGAGCGTCGAGGCCACCCTCGTCAACGCGGGCACCGTCGCGGTCCTCGCCGCGGACGGCGTGTCGGTCCAGGTCGACGTGTCGGGGGCCCGCACCGTCGAGCCCGCCGCGGTGCGTCGGCTGGACCCCGGTGAGCAGGCCCGGGTCCGCGTCGGCATCCGCAACCGTACGGGCACCGCCCCCGGCACGGCGCGCGACGGCTCCGTGACCGTCACCGGACGCGGCACCCAAGCCACCTCGCGCAAAGGCCGGTTCACCCTCGGCGTCCCCGACTACCAGCCCACGGCGACCTCCCTCTCCGGCCACCAGGCGCCGTACTGGTTCCAGGGCGCCAAGTTCGGCATCTTCATCCACTGGGGCGTCTACTCGGTGCCTGCCTGGTCACCGGTCGGCAAGCAGTACGCCGAGTGGTACTGGAACCACATGCAGGACCCCGCGAACGCCGTCTACGGGTACCACCGCGACAAGTACGGCGAGAACTTCGCCTACGACGACTTCATCCCGATGTTCACGGCGGAGAAGTTCGATCCGCGCGCCTGGGTCGAACTGTTCCGGGACGCGGGCGCGCAGTACCACGTGCTGACCTCGAAGCACCATGAGGGCTTCGCGCTGTGGGACACCAAGGTCTCCGACCGCAACTCCGTGAAGATGGGCCCGAAGCGGGACCTCGTCAAGGAACTCTTCGCGGCGTCCCGCCGCTACACCCCCGAACTCCACCGCGGGCTCTACTTCTCCATGCCCGAGTGGTTCAACCCGGACAACCCCTGGATGGGTCACGCCCCGCGCAATCCGTACACCCTGGAGCCCGTGCCCTACACGGGTTACACCGCGGGCAAGGACTTCGTGAAGGACTACCAGGCCCCGCAGATGCTGGAGCTGATCCAGGGCTACGACCCGGAGCTCATCTGGTGCGACATCGGCGGCGCCAACGACAGCCTCCATGTCCTCGCCGAGTACTTCAACCACGCGAAGAACCGCGCCCGGCCCATCGAGGTCACCGTCAACGACCGTTCGGGCATCGGCTTCCACGACTTCACGACGCCCGAGTACACGACGTACGACAACACGGTCGTCGCCAAGTGGGAGTCCAGCCGCGGCCTGGACCCGTTCAGTTACGGCTACAACCAGGCGACCCCGGACGACGCCTACATGACGACCGAAGCGGTCGTGCACAGCCTCGTCGACATCGTCTCCAAGAACGGCAACTTCCTGCTCGACATCGGCCCGCGCGCCGACGGCACCATCCCCGCGATCATGCAGAGCCGGCTGCGCGAGACGGGCAACTGGCTGCGCACCAACGGAGAGGCGATCTACGACACCACGTACTGGTCCCGGATGGCCGAACTGGGCGAGGACCTGAGGTTCACCGTCCGCCCGGACGAGGCCTTCTACATCCACTCCCTCGCTGAGCCGGGCGCCAAGCTCACCGTCGAGGCCCCGGTACCGATCCGCAGCGGCGACACAGTGACCATGCTCGGCCACGATCGACCGCTGACCTGGACCGTCAGCAACGGCGCCCTGGTGATCGACGTTCCCGCGGCCGCGCGCAAGGCCGGTCAGCACGCCTGGGTGTTCAAGGTGAAGTGGCGCGTCTGACGCCGAAAGGCCGCGGCAACACCGACCGGTGTCGCCGGTTTCGACACGCCTCGCGGCACCGGTCCCCCCGCATCCGGGCACGACACCCTCGATCTCTTGCCCGGTGCTGCCGACGAGCTCACATCCCGAGGTGGCGCTCCATCCAGTCCGCCGCGGCCCGGCGGAACAGGCGCCGGTTGTCCGCGCGCAGGAAGTCGTGGCCCTCGTCGCGCAGGGTGAGGAGTTCGGCGGGGATGCCACGTTCGCGGGCGGCGCGTACGAACTGCTCGGACTCCCCCGGTGGCACGTTGGTGTCGTGTTCGCCGTGGACGGCGAGCAGCGGGACCCGCAGCGCGTCGACGCGGCTCATCGGGGAAAGGTCCCGCAGCAGTTCGCGGTCGCGTTCGGGGTGGCCGTACTTGTGCGCCGCCGACTCCGCGAGCCAGGGCTCCGTACCGGCGAAGAAGGTCAGCAGGTCGGACATGCCGCAGACCGCGATCCCGGTGCGGAACAGATCCGGGTGCCGCACGAGGGAGGCGAAGGTCAGATAGCCGCCGTACGAGCGCCCCATGACCGCCAGCCGCGTCGGGTCGGCGGGGCCGGCCGTCACCGCGTGGGCCGCGCAGTCCGCGACGTCGTCCAGCGCGGCGAAGCGGCCGGTGCCGAGGTCGGCGTCGACGAACGACCTGCCGTGTCCTGAGGAGCCGCGGACGTCGGGGGCAAATACGTCCAGCCCGCGCCCGAGGAGCTCGTGATAGAGCGGGTTGAACACGGGGCGTTCCTGTTCCTCGGGACCGCCGTGCAGGTGGACGACACAGGGGGCCGGCTCGTCCGGGGCTCGCCCGGGGGCCCTGTAGTACCAGCCGCTCAGGGGCAGCCCGTCGCGTGCCCTCAGGCGCACGGGGACGGGCCGCACGGGCGGGCGGCCAGGCGGGACGGCGTCCTCGTCGCGGGAGGACCACGGGGTGCGCAGCACGGACACGCCTTCGTGGGCCCACCACACACCGGGACGGCGTTGTGAACCGGCGAGCGCGAGCAGCAGCCGCCCCGGCCCGGCCGCTGCGACCCGGGTCACGACCTCGTGCGGCAGCGAGACGGGCCTCGCCGGTCCCGCCTCGCCGAGGCCCGGGCGCGACGGGAAGGTCTCGACGAGTTCGAGTTCGCTCGCGCCCTGGACGTTCCAGGCCAGCACGGCCGTGCGGCCGTCCTGGGCCATCGACAGCAGTTCCAGGTCGCTGCCCGCGCGTTCCGCCACGACCGACCTCCCCCGCGGCTCGCCGTCGTCACCCAGGGCGACCGCGAACAGCGCCGCGTACTCCCGGTCGGCGTTGCTGCGCAGCCACAGCGTCCGCCCGTCGGGGGCGAACCGGCCGATCCACGGGTCACCGTCGGCGACCGGAACGGCGCAGGTCGTCGCCGAGTCGGCGGTACGCCGGACGATCGCCTCCCGCCGTCCGCGCGGGCCGCGGCGCAGCAGCGCGAGCGTGCCGTCGTGACTGAGGTCGCACACGCGCAGGGTGGCGGCGTGCGTTTCGGTGGCGAGCAGCACGGGAGAGGCCAGGCCGTCGGGGTCGATCAGGTAGGCCGACAGGCCACCGCCGGCCCGGACCGCCGGTGCCGCGAGGGCCAGGAGGTCGGTCGGCGTCGGGGCCTGTGGTGTCCGCGGTGCGGCGTCGTACCGGGCGCCTCCGAGGAGCGTCGCGCGGCCGTGCCGGTCGGTCCAGTCGGGTGGGAGGGACGTGCCGACGGTCTCGGAAGGTATCGAGGTGTGTCCGGGATCGTCCACGTTCGTACGGGTGGTGGGTGCGGCGAGGGTGACGGCGACGGCCGAGCCGTCGTGCGTCCAGCAGCCCAGATAGGCGGAACTGCGGGGGTCCGCTCCGGCCAGGATGCGGCGGCCGGTGCCGTCGGGCCGTACACACAGCACCCGGGTGTGCTCGCCGCCGCCCGGTGCGGTGGTGTACGCGATCCAGCGGCCGTCGGGCGACCAGGACACCTCCTTGACGGGCTCCGGGGAGGCGTCGAGCAGTCGGACCTCGCCACCGTCCACGGGGCCGGCCCACAGCTGGGGGACGCCGCCCCGGTCGCAGATGAAGGCCACCTGGGTGCCGTCGGGGTCGGCGGAGGGATACCAGCAACCGTGCGCGTGCAGCCGGGTCACCGCGTCCCGCGGGCCCCCCGCCCCGGGCAACGGCACCGGAGCGGGAGCGGCGGCGAAGGCCGGTCCGTACGCGTCCGCCGACCGGGTGTCCGACGGCCAGGGGTCCGACAGCCGAGTGTCCGGCGGCCGCGGAGCCGTCGCCAGGACGCCGGGGGCCTCGGGGTGGGGGGCGTCGGGAGGGGGTGCCTCGGGGTGGGGGGCGTCGGGAGGGGGTGCCTCGGGATGGGGGCCCTCGGGATGGGAGGCAGCTGACGACCGGACGGCCGCCGCCGCGGGACGGGGGACTTCCGACGGCCCGGCGGGCACCACATCGTCCGGGGCGGCCGACGACCCGGCAGGGACCACATCGTCCGGGGACCGGGTGCCGAGTTCGTCGGTCACTTGATCTCGTGGGTCTGCAGCCATATCTCCAGCAAAGCTACCTGCCACAGCGCGTTGGCTCCGCGCCTGGTCCGGTGCTCGTCGGGTGCCGCGAGGAGCTCGGCCAGATACGGTTCCTGGAAGATGCCGCGCTTTTTTGCCTCGGGTGCCTCCAGCGCCTCGCGCACCCGGTCCAGGACCGGCCCCGCCATGTGCTTGATGGCCGGGACCGGGAAGTAGCCCTTGGGCCGGTCGACGACTTTCCGGGGCAGGAGCTTCCGGCCGGCTTCCTTCAGCACACCCTTGCCGCCGCAGGCCAGTTTCAGTTCCGGCGGGCAGGCCGCGGCCAGCTCCACCAGCTCGTGGTCGAGGAAGGGCACCCGGGCTTCCAGGCCCCAGGCCATGGTCATGTTGTCGACCCGCTTGACGGGGTCGTCCACGAGCATGACGTGGGTGTCCAGCCGAAGTGCCGCGTCCAGGGCGGTCTGGGCCCCGGGTACCGCCATGTGCTCCCTGACGAAACGGCCCGAGACGTCGTCGGGGATCAGCATGTGGGGCTGCAGGATCCTGGCGAGGTCGGCGTGCGGCCGGTCGAAGTACGTCTCGGCGTACCGGTCCGGTTCCTCCTCGCGGGCGACCTCCGCCACCTGCGGATACCAGTGGTAGCCGGCGAACACCTCGTCGGCCCCCTGCCCGCTCTGCACGACCTTCACCTCCTTCGACACCTGCTCGGACAGCAGATAGAAGGCGACCACGTCATGGCTGATCATCGGCTCGCTCATCGCCTCGACCGCCCCGTCCAGCGCCGCCGACACCCGAGGGGAGGGAACCATCAGCCGCCGGTGGTCGGTGCCGAACTCCCGGGCCACCAGATCCGAGTACCGGAACTCGTCGCCCTCCTCGCCGCCCTCGGACTCGAACCCCACACTGAACGTCATCAGGTCGCGCTGGCCCTCATCGGCGAGCAGCGCGACGATCAGGCTGGAGTCCAGCCCGCCGGAGAGCAGCACACCGACCTGGACGTCGGAGACCATCCGACGGCGTACGGCCGTACGCAGGGACTCCAGCACCGCGTCACGCCATTCGTCCGGGGCCATGACGGCGTACTCGGGCCGGCGCGTGTAGGACGGCTGCCAGTAGCAGTGGTCGCGGTGGGTGCCGTCCGGCTCGACGACGCGCACGGTGGCCGGCGGGAGCTTGCGCACACCGTTGAGGACGGTGCGCGGCGCCGCCACCGTTGCGTGCCAGCTCAGGTACTGGTGGACGGCCACCGGGTCGAGGGAGGTGTCCACGTCCCCGGCCGCGAGCAGGGCCGGCAGCGAGGAGGCGAACCGCAGCCGGCCCGGCGTCCGCGCCAGATACAGAGGCTTGATCCCGAGCCGGTCGCGGGCCAGCACCACGCGGCCGGTGCGGTGCTCGACGAGGGCGAAGGCGAACATGCCGTAGAAGTGCTCGACGCAGGCGGTGCCCCATTGCCGGTAGGCCTTCAGTACGACCTCGGTGTCGGACGTCGACTCGAAGTGGTGGCCGAGTCTTCGGAGCTGTTCGCGCAGCTCCTGGTAGTTGTACACGCAGCCGTTGAAGACGCCGGTGACCTCGCCCCGGGCGTCCGTCATCGGCTGCGCTCCGAGGTCCGACAGGTCGATGATCTTCAGCCGTCGATGTCCCAGCGCCACCGCGTCCCGCGTCCAGACGCCCCGGCCGTCGGGCCCACGGGCGGCGAGCCGGTCACTCATGCGCTCGACGGCCGCGAGGTCGGGTCGCCGACCGTCGAAACGGATCTCCCCGCTCAGACCGCACATGGGGTGTCGCCTCCCTTCCAGCCACTGTAGGCCGGGACTCCCGGGTCCCGCCTTCCGGTCACGATCCGGTCGGCGCCACTGGACATGACAAAAACACTCCTGTCACAGGTGAGTGAGGGTGGTGATGCGGTGCTCCCGCCGAATCGGCTGCGCGCGCACGGCATGTGCCGACAGGGCATGTGCCGCACCGAGTTTTCCCGCACAGCATGTGCCGGCACGGCACGGCACGGATCGGCCGGTCGCGGGGAGTCGGCGGGATGCGATGTGATGCCCCCGCGACGCAGCCGGGCTGTGCGGATCTCATGGCGTCCACCAGTACGTCAGCAGCCGAGTGCGTCAGCGGCCGATCACCTCCGGCGCCCCGGGGCCGAAAGAGGGGCGCGCCCCGTGGGTGCCGGCGGAGGGAGCATGGCCGCGGCCGCGCTCCGTGCCGGCGGACGGGGCGCCTGAGCGGCCGAGCGATGTCGGCCCGCGGTTTCTGCGTTCGCCGCGGGTTTCGGCGATCAGCAGGTCGACGCAGGCCAGCAGATCCTCTTCCTGG
Source organism: Streptomyces sp. NPDC050287 (assembly GCF_044459385.1). NCBI lineage: Bacteria > Bacillati > Actinomycetota > Actinomycetes > Kitasatosporales > Streptomycetaceae > Streptomyces > Streptomyces sp. NPDC050287. The sequence continues at coordinate 384,762 of NZ_JBITIY010000004.1, forward strand.
GCCGTACGGCGCATGCGCTCAGCGGCACTGCCGTCGGCGAGGGCCGCGTCCGTCAGGGGCTTGACCGTCTCCCAGTCCCCGTGGGCCTCGAGCGCGGGGCGCAGTCGAGCGAGGAGCTTCCGGACGACCTGTGGCGCGGGTGCCTCCCGGCGGCTCTCGGGATCCACCAGGTTGCCTTCGAGGCCGGACCGGGCCGCCCGCCAGGTGGCGCCGCGCAGCCACTCGTGCCGGCCCTCGCACGCCCATGCGCCACCCGCCCGCAGCCGCCCGCGGGCCTCGGTCACCAGAGCGCGGAACAGTCCGGCGATGAGCACGACGGTCTCCACGCGCGGGCAGGCGTCACAGATACGGAGTTCCAGCGTCGGCAGATGTGCGGACGGGCGTACGTCGTAGTAGATCATCCCCGGGTCGCTGATGATCCCCGCCCGGACGAGATCGCGTACGGCGGCGTCGTACTCGGCCCCGTTCGCGAAGCAGCCGGCCGGACCCGCGGTGGGCCAGCGCTGCCACAGCAGCGTGCGCCAGCTGGCGTATCCGGTGTCCGAGCCCTGCCAGAACGGCGAGCTGGCGGACATCGCCAGGAGCACGGGCAGCCAGCCGGAGACCGCGCACATCACCCGTACCGCCGTATCGCGGTCGGGGATGTCCACATGGACCTGGTCACCGCAGATGAGTTGCTCATCGGCGACCTTGCCGTATTTCTCGACCATGTGCCGGTAGCGCGCGTCGGTGGTGGGATGCGCGGAGGCACCGGGTGCCAGCGGCGCCGTACCCGCGGCCACCACCGCGAGCCCCAGCGATGAGGCGGCCGCGTCGAGCCGCCGTCTTGTCCTGGCGAGGTCGGTGTACAGGGCGTGCAGCGACTTGTGCACCCCGCTGTTGGACTCCACGGTGGACTGGTGGAGTTCCGTCGTGAAGTTCCGGCGGGGAAGCCGTCGCAGGACGGCGTCGGCGCGGGGCACGAGCAGCCCGCTCTCCACCTCCAGGATGTGGAACTCTTCCTCCACTCCGATGCGAATGCTCACGATCACTCCTTGAGGCGCCTGAACGTCTGTCCGTCCCGGGGAACGCTCCTCTCCGGGGTGCGGCGGCTGGATGACCCCCAAGTGCCCAGGACGGCGATACGTAAGCGCAGCGATGCGCGTTTGACACGAGCGCATCACAGATGAGCGACCTTGGACGGAGCGGCCGTGGGCCGGTTCGGCGGTCCGCTCCGGCTTCCCGCCGACGTCGCGGACGACATGCCTCTCAGGGGCGCGGAACGTTCCGCAGGTTGGTGCGGGCGAGGTGGATCATGCGGCCCACTCCCCCGGTGAGGACGGCGCGGCTCGCTGACAGGGCGAAGCCGGTGACCTGTTCGGCGGTGATCTTCGGCGGGATGGCCAGCGAGTTGGGGTCGGTGACGATGTCGACCAGCGCGGGTCCGTCGTGGGCGAAGGCTTCGCGCAGGGCGTCACGTACCTCCCCCGGCTTCTCGACCCGGATCCCGCGGGCGCCGGCGGCGGTGGCGATGGCCGCGTAGTCGGTGTGCGGGTACGAGGTGCCGTAGGGGGGCAGTCCGTCGACCATCATCTCCAGGTCGACCATGCCGAGCGCGGAGTTGTTGAAGAGCACAACCTTCACCGGGAGGCCGTACTGCACGAGCGTCAGGAAGTCGCCCATCAGCATGGAGAAACCGCCGTCGCCGGAAAGGGAGACCACCTGTCGGCTCCGGTCCAGGAACTGCGCGCCGATGGCCTGGGGCAGCGCGTTGGCCATCGAGCCGTGCACGAAGGAGCCGAGGATGCGACGCCGGCCGTTCGGGGTCAGGTAACGGGCGGCCCAGACGCAGCACATGCCGGTGTCCGCGGTGAACACCGCGTCGTCGGCGGCTTCTTCGTCGAGCACCGATGCCACGTACTCGGGGTGGATCGGGGTGTGTTTCTCCACGTTGCGGGTGTAGGCGCCGACAGCGCCTTCGAGCGCGTGCACGTGCCGCTCCAGCATCCGGTCGAGGAAGCGCCGGGAGGGCTTCTCGCGCACGGCCGGGGTCAGGCACCTCAGTGTCTCGCCCACGTCTCCCCAGACGGCGAAGTCCAACTGCGTGCGTCGGCCCAGCCGTTCGGGCTGGATGTCGATCTGCACGGTCCTGACGTCACGAGGCAGGAAGTCGCTGTAGGGGAAGTCGGTGCCGAGGAGCAGCAGCAGGTCGCACTCGTGCATCGCCTCGTATGCGGCGCCGTAGCCGAGCAGGCCGGACATGCCGACGTCGTACGGGTTGTCGTACTGGATGTGTTCCTTGCCGCGCAGCGCGTGTCCGACCGGTGCCTTGACCTTCTCGGCGAAGGCCATCACCTCGGCGTGCGCGCCCTCGACACCCCGGCCGCAGAACACCGTGACCTTCTCGGCGGCGTTCACCAGGTCGGTGAGCCGGGCCAGTTCGCTCTCGCCCGGGCGGACGGCGGGACGGTCGAGCGGTATCGCCAGTTCGGCGCCCCCGTGCGGGGAGTCCTCCGCGGCGACGTCGCCGGACAGGGCCACCACCGACACGCCTCGCCGGCCGACCGCGTGCTGGATCGCCGTCTGCACCACCCGGGGCATCTGGCGGGGCGAGGAGATCAGTTCCGAGTAGTGACTGCACTCCGCGAAGAGCCGGTCGGGGTGGGTCTCCTGGAAGTATCCGGTGCCGATCTCGCTGCTGGGGATCTGGGCGGCCAGGGCGAGGACGGGGGCCATCGAGCGGTGGGCGTCGTACAGGCCGTTGATCAGGTGCAGGTTGCCGGGTCCGCAGGAGCCCGCGCAGGCGGCCAGCCTGCCGGTGAGCTGCGCTTCGGCGCCGGCGGCGAAGGCGGCCACCTCCTCGTGCCGGACCTGGATCCATTCGAGGGTGTCGTGCCGTCTGATCGCGTCGACGACTGGGTTCAGACTGTCGCCGACCACGCCGTACATGCGGCGCACACCGGCGCGGGCGAGGAGGTCGACGTACTGCTCGGCAACGGTCTGTCTGGCCATGGCGCTCCTCCAGGGGCGGTGTGGGGCGAGGATCAGGCTAGTGAGGGAGGATCCGCGGAACGGCGGGTCAGCGCACCGGTGGGTGCCCGACAGTGCACCTGTCGTCAGCGGCCGGGCGTGCTCGGGTGTCTGGGCGCGCATCGGTCCTCCTCCGCTCACCGATGAGCGGCAGGCGCGACCAGCCACGACCCAAGGCATGATCGGTACGGTGGCACCCGGGACGACACGAGGGGCGGCGAGGCCGTGAGCGAGCAGGCGGGGATAAGGAACGCGAAGGAGGCCGCGGGCCACGAGCTGATCCTCGCCTTCGGGCGGCTGCAGGGCGCGGCCAACCGGCTGGAATACATCCTCGGGCGGGCCCTGGAGGTGGAGTGCGGGATCAGCCATCTGATGTTCGAGGTCCTGCTGATCCTCGGGCGTGCCGGCACCCCGGGCCTGTCGATGCGGGCCATCGCCCAGGAGCAGGTCCTGACGACGGGCGGCGCCACCCGGCTGGTGGACCGCATGGAGGCGGCGGGGCTCGTGGCACGCGCGGAAGCCCCCGACGACCGGCGCGCGAAGCTGGTGCGGCTCACTGCGCTGGGCGAGGAGACGGCGGTCCGCGCTTCTCGGGTGCACGTGGAGAACATCAAGCGGTACTTCATGGAACCGCTGCCGTCCGAGGACCGTGCGCGGTTCGCGGAGGACCTTCGCATCCTCAGCCACTCGGCCCGGGACAAGCTGCCCCGCCTGCCCTGACCCGCACTTCGACGGCAGCGCTGGTTCACCGACGCCAGCAGCGTGACTGTGGCGCAGTTCACAGAGCCGGGGAAATATCTGACACGTCAGTTACTGTTCTGTCAGATGAATCGCCCGCATCGGGTGGGCGCCGTTCCCTGTCGAGGTCCTCGGTGAAGCTGGTCTACGTTTTCGATGCCTACTGCGGCTGGTCGCACGGCTTCTCCGGAACGCTGCGCGAGGTCGTCTCCCGCCACCCCGGGCTGTCGGTGGACGTGGTCTCCGGTGGCCTGTTCACCGGCGAGCGCCGCGTACCGCTGAGCGACTTCGGCTACATCGAGCAGGCCAACGCCGACATCAGCCGGATGACCGGCGCCGTCTTCGGCGAGGGATACCGACGGCTCGCCGCCGAAGGATCGTTCGTCATGGACTCCGAGGCCGCCGCCCGCGGCGTCGCCGCCCTGCGGCGCAGCGCCCCCGACCGGGCGGTGGAACTCGCCATGGCACTGCAGCACGCCTTCTACGTCGACGGACACAGCCTGTCCGATCCCGCCACCTATCGGCAGCTCGCCGAGGCCGCGGGGCTGGACGCCGACGCCGTGGTGGCCGCCTTCGAGTCGCCCGACGCCCGGGAAGCGGCCGGCGCCGACTTCCGCCGCAGCGCCGAGCTCGGCGTCACCGCCTTCCCCACCCTTCTCGCCGTCGACGGCTCGCGTGCCGTCCCGGTGGCCCGCGGCCATGCCACCGCCGACGAGGTGGACCGCCGCCTCGCTTCCCTCGGCGCCCCCCGCTCGTCCTGACACGCCACCCACCACCCCTCCCGAGGAGCACCCATGAGCACGCTCTCCTTCACGGTCCTGGACCTCGACTTCCCCGCCGGCACCAAGAACAAGACCGCCACCCTCGTCACCGGCGAGAGTGAGGCCCTGCTCGTCGACGCCGGCTTCACCCGGGCCGACGGCCACCGGCTGGTCGCCGAGATACTCGACTCCGGCAAGAAGCTGACCACCGTCTTCGTCAGCCACGGCGACCCCGACTTCTACTTCGGCGCCGAAGTCCTCGCCGACGCCTTCCCCGACGCCGCCTTCGTCGCCACCGACCACGTCATCGAGCACATCCAGCACTCCTACGAGGGCAAGCTCAAGGCATGGCAGGCACTGGGTCCGAACCTGCCCACCCGTCTGGTGGACCTCGAGCCGCTGGCCGACGGCCTCACCTTCGAGGGGCACCGCTTCGAGCTCAAGGGCGGCGGCGCTCAGCTGCCGGACCGCCACTACCTGTGGCAGGCCGAGCACCGCGCCCTCCTCGGCGGTGTCCTGCTGTTCCAGCAGGAGCACGTCTGGGTCGCCGACACCGCCCAGCCCGAGCAGCGCGCTGCCTGGATGACGCTGCTGGACGAGATGGCCGCCCTCGACCCGCAGCTGGTCGTCCCCGGGCACCGTCTTCCCGGCACCCCGGCCGACGCCTCCGCCATCACGGCCACGCGGGACTACCTGACCGCCTTCGAGGAGGAGTTCGGCAAGGCCTCCGACTCAGCCGCGCTGACCGACGCGCTCGTTCGTCGCTACCCCGACCACGGCATGCTGATCGCCGCGCAGATCGGTGCGAAGGTCGCCAAGGGCGAGATGGCCTGGGGCTGACCATGATGACCACGAGCACTGCGACGAATGCTGCGATGAATACGTCGACGGCCCCACCGAGCGCCGGCTTCGCGAGCTCCGATGCCCCCGCCGACGTCGTTCGCCGGCAGTACCTGGCCTCGGCGGCCGGCGACCTGGAGGCCCTGCGCGCCACCCTCGCCCCCGACGTCGAGTGGACGGAGATGGCGGGCTTCCCGCTGGCCGGCACCTACCGCACTCCGGACGGCGTCACCTCCCACGTCATGGAAAGGCTCGCCCAGGACTGGGACGGGTGGACCGCGCACGACGACACCTACGTGGTCGACGGTGAGAACGTCGTCGTCCTCGCCCGCTACACCGCCGCCAACAAGGCGACCGGCAAGCAACTCGCCGTCCGCGTCGCCCACCACTTCGTCGTCCGCGGCGGAAGGATCGTCCGCTTCGAGCAGTTCGTCGACACGGCACTCGTCCGCGACGCGATGACGAACTGAGGGGCCGCGCCTCTCAGGCCTTCTTGGATTCCACCCGTCCGAGCGGGCTCGGGCCCGCCGTCAGCGCGTCACACGCCGCCTGCCGGGCGGAATCCCCGGGGTAGAGCTCGGTGCGCAGGTAGGCCCAGGTGAGCCGCTGGACCGCGGCGACTCGCTCTGGGGTCTCGTCCGTGGTATCGGCGACGTCGTACCCGGAGACCCCACCGAGCCCGTGCTCTGCGTCGAACAGGGTGAACAGGGACTTCGGCCCGGGGAAAGGACGTATGGATCGGCGTGCCGTTCCGGGCCCCGGACCGTCAGGTGCGCAGAGGCGTCCTTGTCGCCGGCGACCACCAGCGCGGGTGTCGTCACCCTGGAGAAGTCCGTGGTCGAGAAGAAGGGCAGGTTCTCGGCCACGGACACGGCCGGTTGCGCAGCAACTGCCGTATCCCCTCAGGGGACTGGCCGTCAGGTCCGTTCGCGTGCCGCCGTGCACCGCGCACCAACAGTCCGACCGTCCCGGCGGCGACGACGAAGGAGATCGCGTCCGCCAACACCATTGCGCGGTAAGCCTGTTGTGAGGCGAGCCCGAGGAGAACGCCCGCGAGCAGCGTGCCGGCGCCGGTGCCGGCCGCTCGGATCATGCCCGCCCGGGCGAACCACTGGTCGCCGGCCGGGCCGCCGCCTGGTCGGCGATCAGCGCGAACACCGAGGACCAGTACACGCGTAGCCCCACCGCCTCGACCAGCGCCGCGAGGAACAGCGACGCCGGACCGGCCACTGCCAGGTACAGGAAGAACCCGGCGGCCTGCAGCAACTGCCCCGCGATCACCACCGGCCGCGGCCCGATGCGGTCGACGATCCGCCCGACGAGCAGCGGCAACGGGAGCGAGGAGGCGGCAGCGGCGGTCATCAGCAGGCCGACGCCGGTCTGCGACAAGTCGGTGACGGTGAGGAAGTAGACCATGGACAGCGGGAGACAGAGCCCGGTGCCGATGGCGTCGATGGCCAGCGCCAGGGGTATCGCCCAGGCCGCGCCGTCACGGGCCCGCGGCCCTCTCACGGTGTGCCGGGTCCGGCGAACACGCCACCGCTCCGTCGCACGGGTCGGCCCTCTCCTTCTGTGCGGGGGGCATCGGAATCCGCCGGACACGCCCGCGCCCCCCCTTCGCAGGGCGCGTGAGCAGGCCAAGGCCGCGAGTTCGGCGAGCCCCACGTTGTAACCGCCGGCGTACGCCGAAGTCAACGCAGTTCGGAGGCAGCCTTGGCCGACGTCCGCCCGGTGAACGGTGGAGAGGACCGACTCACCGGGCTTCGGGGCTCCGCGGCCTTCGCCGTCGACGGACGACGGCGAGGGTGCAGAGCAGCAGCAGCGTCACCAGCGACACGGCGCCCACACTCATGCCCAGCCGCAGGCCCGGCGTATGGAACGTGCAGGAGACGCTGGTCGCGGAGGCGTTCAGGGATACGGCGATGAGGCCGTAGTACTCCCCCGCGGGTGTGGCCCCCGCGTCTCCCGTGGCGCAGCGCCAGCCGGCGATCCGTGGTGCCGCGATGACGGCGGTGCCCGTGGTGCCGGCGGGGAACTTGGCCCGGATCGTGCCGCCGGAGACGGTCACGTCGGTGGCGCCGGTGGTGGTGAGGCGTTCGACGGCGGTGTGCAGCCGCGTGGTGTCCAGGCAGCCGACCGCGCCGTCCGGGATGGTGCTCGGCTGGTTGGGAGACAACTCGATGGTCAGCCGTCCGGACACCGGGACGGTGCCGAGCCGCGCCATGGCAGCGATCTTGGTGACGGGGTCGGACCGGAAACGTCCGGTCAGGCCATGGGCCCCGGCGCCGGTGAGTCGTGCGGTGCCGGCGAAGTGCGGTGTCCACAGGTACACCTCACTGTCTGCCGGGCACTGGGCCGTGATGGTGGGCTTGCGTACGGTGGTTCCGCGCCCGAGAGCGCCGATGCGTACGCCCGGCCGGTCGCCGTCGACACGCTGCGGTGGCTTGCCGGTTCCGGTGCGGACGGTGAGCCGGGGCACGGTGTAGACACGGGTGCCCAGCAGCAGTTCCTGGTTGCGGTAGGGCGAGGGCCCGAACGCGGACACGCGCGTGCGGGCGGTGGCGGCGGACGGTCGTACGGTGACCAGCGGCGGTACCTCCTGCCGGGACACGGTCACCCCGCTGCCGTCCTGCGGGAACCAGTTCTGGTGCGGGTCCGGCGGGGAGTGCACCCGCGCGCCGACGGAGAAGATCGCGTCCGTGACGGCGTTGTCCAGGCTCTGCAGGCTGCGTCCCCCCGATGTCCAGCCGCCCCCGAGGGCGGTGAGGGTGCGGAAGAGGATGTCGGAGGTGTGGCTGCTGTAGTACTGGGCTCCCTGACCGCCCACCAGCAGCGGGTCGTTGCCGACGGTCTGCTCGCGGCCGGGGTCGGTGCGGTAGCGGGGCCAGCCGTCGGCCTCGGCGATCGCCTCCGCCTGCTGCTGCCGCCGGTCCCCCCAGGGCGCGTAGTCGTCCATCTGCGCCAGCCGCATCCGGGTGGTCACGGCGGCGGTGGCGGTGGTCTCCCCGAGTTGTGTGCCCACCAGCAGCAATACGGCGAGGACGGCCGGCCCCGTGCGCCGCCCGCCACCGGCGGCACGCCTGCCGTTCGTACGGGCGAGCAGGACCAGTCCGCCCAGCGCGCCCGCGACGGCCGTCAGCAGGATCGGCCACACGAAGGGCCGTACCAGGTCGCTCCGGCTCGCGTAAGCGGTGATCAGGGCGAGCAGCGCGGTGGCCGCGACCAGGGCCCGCCGGCCGGGTGGGCCGTAGGAGAGGGTGTGCCAGGCGGCGATCACCAGCAGTGCGCACACCACGAAGGTCTCGCGGTACGAGCTGCCCTGCGGCGGGGTGAAGGCGTGCCACATCAGTTGGGTGGGGGCCCACTGCATCGACAGTGTCACCCCCACCATGAGCACCGTCCAACCGATGCGCACCTGCCGGGGCGCTGTCCGGTGGAAGGGCAGGGCGAGGGCGAGCAGCAGCGCCGTGGTGCCCACGTAGAGGGCGGGCGAACCGAAGCTGTACGTCGTCGGCAGCAGGCGGGCCAGCAGGTCCTGCGTCGCCACCGGTGTGAAATCGGTGAATCTGCCCGGGGAGGCGTGCGTCGTGCCGAAATACACGACCGTCACCAGCGGCGCGGCCAGTCCCATTCCGAGTGCCACGGTCAGGCCGCCGCGTCCCGCCACCGCGAGAATGCGGCGGCGCGGCGGACCGGAGAGCAACAGCCTCAGCAGCAGCACGAGAACGGCGGCGAGGGTGGCCATATAGGCCGTATAGAAATTGGCGATCCAGGCGGCCGCCACGACCACCACCCCGAGGACCGGACGGCGTCCGTTCAGCACCCATTCGCCGACCAGGCACAGCAGCGGAAGGGCGATCAGCCCGTCGAGCCACATCAGGTTGTAGACGGCGCTCGCCACGGTCCAGCCGCACAGGGCGTAGGAGGCGCCCAGCAGTCCCGCCGCCCACCACCGGCCGGGGCGCAGAGTCAGCAGCAGACAGGCCATGGCGGCGGCGGCGCACGCGATCTTCAGCACGGTGATGACATAGACCGCGAGATCGATCTCGTCGCGCGGAAACACCCCCACGAGCAAGGCGAACGGGCTGGTGAGGTACGTACCGAGGTCAGGCAGGAAGCCGGCGCCGTATCCGGACTGCCAGTTGAAGAACAGTCCGCCGTCGGCCCGTCCGTGCAGCAGGTCCCACAAGTGCGCGTGGAAGGGCACGTACTGGTTGCCCAGGTCGTTGACGCTGCGGGTGCGCCAGCCGAAGGGGTAGCTACGGGCCACGATGTCACCGGCGCACAACACGCTCACGGTGAGCAGCGCCGCGAACAGGGCGGCGGCCCGCCTGGCGCGCATCGGGCGCGGCAGGCGGAGCCACCCGAGGCGGTCGTGGGACCGGCCCGGTGGCGGACCGGCGGGCATTCCCGGTCCGGGCACCTCCGCCGCGGGTATGGAGGGCCCCTCACCGCCGAGGCCGACATCGGTCTGCAACTCCGAACGGGCCGCCGGTCTCATACCCGGCCCCCGTCCGCTCGTCGCTGTGCGCTCCGGTGCGCGGCAACGCCGTGAGCCACGGCCCCGCGCAAGGTCAGACAATCCATAGGTGACAGGCCCTCAGAACATCCGGGACGCAGAGCGTCCCGACCGGGGACCGCAGCCCCCGTGCGTCGTCAATTCGCCGAATTAGACAGGCCCTGTTCCCGGTTGGTTGTGCCGCCGACGGAAAAAGACAGAGGGGATGTGGAATCGGTGCCTGCCCATGCACGAATTCAGTTACCACCAAGGAAACAGAAGATGTCCGGCACACCATTGACACGTTAAGGGCGTACCCTTTCAACTCCCTTCAATGAATGACTCATGGCTCGCCGATCCGTGCTCTTTCGCACCCCGGCCGCCGTGGCGCGCGGGCACACTGACGAGTGACTCAGGCTGCACAGGTGCGACACTCCGCATCCGGTTGTCCGTACTATCGCTACGGTTAAGGCTCCATGTACTGCAGGTGCTGCCAACTCGGGCCGACCGTCCGGGACAGCGCCCGCACGCAGTCGGGTCCTTCCACTGCGGCCCATGCCGAGGAAAGGTTGTGCATCGCATGTCCGAGACCACCTCCCCCACCGAACTGACCTCGCAGTACACCGCTCAGGTCACCGCCGACCTCGAACGCAACACCAAGGAGCAGGAACGGATCGGCGCTGAAATCGCCGCCCTCCAGGAGCAGTTGACCGCTCTGCAACGCGACCACCAGGTGCTGGTCGGCATCCAGCAGGTGATCGACACCGCACCGCCGTCCGCCCCGTCCGAGCCCGCGGCGACGGCGGACACCACCGCCGTGCCCGCACCGCGCACAGAGACAGCCACCGCCCCGGCCACCGCAACACGGAAGCAGACGAAGACGAAGAAGGCCGGCTCGGCCTCCCGTCGTGGCCCGGCAAAGAAGTCCGCCGCCGCACCTCCCGCGGCCAAGGCCGCGCCCACCGCGGGCAAGGCCGCACCCACTGCGGCCAAGAGCGATGCCGCCAAGACCAAGCAGCCGAAACTGGTCGACCTGGTCCGCAGCCACCTCGCCGAGCAGAGCGAACCGCGCTCGGCGGCCGAGATCGCCACGGCCCTCGGCCAGGCCCATCCCGACCGCAACATCAAGACCACGGTGATTCGCACCACCCTGGAAGGGCTCGTCGCCCGCACCCAGGCGCAGCGCTCCAAGCAGGGCAGCTCCGTCTACTACACCTCCCCGGAGACGGCCGAGGAGTCCACCTCGTCGCAGCCGGAGAAGCCCGCAGCCGCCGACGCGTAACCCTCCGCCGGCGAAGGCGTGGGCGGGGGACTCGGCAGTTGGCGGTGACGGGGACCGATCGGGTCGTCGACGCGGACCGTGCCTCGGTGGGGCGGCCGGCATCGGTTCAGGTGAGCCGGGTGGCTGCCGGGGGACCCGGTCTCGACGGTGGCGCGCAGGCCACAGGCGTGACGTTCGACGGAGAGTACGTCGAGGGTGGCGTCCGTCAGGTGGGGCGGGACCGACGCGTCCCGGCGCACGGCGTCGATCCGGATCTCGTACGGCGCGAAGGCGAGCGGCACCTGCACCGCGCGCCCGCTCGTCCGGTGGACGGGTGCCGGCGCGGTCCCACCGGCCGCCGGGTTCCACAGCGCCGGGACACCCGCGGCGGGCAGGACCGCCGTGGTCCGGACGGCCGTGCCGCTCTCGTGGCCGAACAGGAAAAGCGGTGTCCTCACCCCGGGTGACCCGCAGGGCACGGATCGCCTCCCGACCGACCAGTCACCGACAGCAGGGCGTCGCTGTCACCCGGACACATCCGTCAGCATCCGCCACCCCGGCGCGTAGTTGCCGTGCAGCACCAGCGAAGCCGCCCCGACGGCACCGACCGTGTCGCCGATGACGCTCTGTTCGACGGCGACCGCGCGGATCGTGCGGGCGACCGAGGTGCGGTTGACGGCGGCGTCGATCTCCTCGCGCATGATCGGCTCGATGCCGTGCAGTGCCTCACCGCCGAGGACGACCCGGCTGACGTCGAGCAGGCTGGCGGCTCCCCGCGCCGCCTCTCCGATGCGGCGCGCGGCCCGGCGTATGACGTCACAGGCATCGGGGTCGCCCGTGCGGGCGGCGCGGCGCAGGGCCTTCCAGTCGTGGTGCACCGAGTCGGGTGAGCCGGTCAGGCCGATGCGGTCGGCGGCGGCCCGGCCGTGCAGGCGCAGCAGGTCGTCGATGAGGGCGGGCGGGCTGCAGTACGGGCCGAGGCAGTCGGTGGCGCCGCAGTGGCAGACACGGTCGCCGGGCTCCACCGCCATGTGGCCGAACTCGCCGGCGTTGCCCGAATCACCGTGCAGGACGGTGTTGTTGAGGACGATGCCGGCACCGATGCCCGTGCCGACATAGATGAAGAGGAAGCTGCCCGCACGGTCGGCGCCGCCGATCCAGCGCTCGCCGATGGCGGCGGCCGTGGCGTCGTTGTCGAGGGCGACGGGCAGACCGGTGGCCTCGGCGAACATGCCGGCCAGGGGAACCCGGCCCCAGCCGGGGAAGTTCGGCGGGGACACCACGGCCCCGGAGGTGCCGTCGAGCGGGCCGGGGGCGGCGATGCCCAGGCCGAGCAGGCGGGCGCGGTCAACGCCGCTGCGGTCGACGAGCCGTCCGGCGGCGCGCGCGACCCGGTCCACGACATCGGCGGGGTCGGCGGGGTCGGCGAGCCGCAGTCGGCGGCCTCCGACGACATCTCCGGCCAGGTCGACCACCACGATCACCGCGGCCTCGGGGTCCAGGTGGACACCGACCGCGAAGGCTCCGTCGGCCCGCATCGACAGCAGGGTGCGGCGCTTGCCGCCACTGGACGGTGCCTGACCGGACTCCGCCACCAGACCGGCGTCGAGCAGCTTGCGCACGACATTGGAGACGGTCTGGTTGGTCAGGCCGGTGAGTGCCGCCAACTCGACCCGGCTCACCTGCCCCGTGGTGCGGATGGCGTCCAGGACGACGGCCTGGTTGTAGCCGCCGACCCGCGGCAGGTTCGTCCCGCTGAGCATCGTCACCTGTCGGTCACCTGAACCCCTCACGTCAGCCCTGTCCATCCCTCGACGCCCGCCCCGCACCCGTCGGCATGCGCGCGCGCGTACGGTCCGCCGGGACCACCGCGGCCCCGACTCCCTGCACCTGACAGGCCCTGTCCACCGCTCTCGACGGCGCCCCCGGGGCCCCCGGCGAGCACTCCCGTGGGCGCTCCAGGGCGAAAGTTTACACGTCGGAAGCATTGACTTCATCCATCAATTGGATTTAGCTGACGCCACCAAGTCGGACCTATCAGGCCAGGCAGCGCAAGGTGGCGCCATGCATGGGGCGTCGTGCGACCTGGTCTTGTCGCCCGGAAAATTCGCGGCTCTCCCTCAGGTTTCACGTTCCCGGAGGAACCACTGTGCGCGTCAGACTCGTCACCGCCGCGGCCCTCACCGCCGCCACCGCCCTGGCCGTCTCCGGCTGCGGCTCGGGCTCGTCAGGAAGCTCGGCCAAGTCGGTCAAGGTGGTCTACTGGCAGAACCTGGACAGCACCAACAAGCTCCAGGCCAACTTCCTCGCCACCATGGTGAAGCAGTTCACCAAGGCCAATCCGGGCACCAAGGTGACCCTCGTTCCGGTGACCTCCTCCGAGAACGACTACTACACCAAGATCCAGCTGATGATGCGCTCCCCCTCGACGGCGCCCGACCTGATCTACGAGGACACCGCGCTGATCAACTCCGACATCGCGGGCGGCTACCTCAAGCCCCTGGACACCTACACCGCGAAGTGGGCCGACTGGTCGCAGTACGCCAAGGCCGCCAAGGGGGCGGTCACCGGTGCCTCCGACGGCAAGATCTACGCCGTACCGGACGACACCGACACCCGCGGGATCTGGTACAACAAGCAGCTCTTGCAGAAGGCCGGGATCCCGGTGCCCTGGCAGCCGAAGACCTGGGCCGATGTGATCGCCGCCGCCAGGAAGGTCAAGGCGAAGCTGCCCGGTGTCACCCCGCTGAACCTCTACACGGGGCAGGCGGGCGGCGAGGCGTCCTCCATGCAGGGCTTCGAGATGCTGCTGTACGGCACCCCGGCCGGCGACAAGTCCCTCTACGACGCCTCCCAGAAGAAGTGGGTCGTGGGCAGCAAGGGCTTCAAGGACGCGCTGGACTTCGTGCACACCCTCTACAGCCAGGGCCTCGGTCCGTCCAAGGAGCAGGCGCTCGGCGCCAACTTCGGGACCGCCGTGGGCACCGAACTCATTCCCGAGGGCAAGCTGGCCATCGACATCGACGGCTCCTGGATGCCCAACAACTGGAGTTCCGCGGCGGCCAAACCGTGGAGCGAGTGGCAGTCGGTGATCGGCACCGCGGCCATGCCGACGCAGAACGGCCAGGCGCCCGGTCGTACCAGCATGTCCGGCGGGTGGGCCTGGTCGATCCCCGCGAAGGCCAAGAACCCCGATCTCGCCTGGAAGTTCCTGTCGACCACACTCCAGACGAAGACCAACGCCGCTCAGTGGAACGCCACCAACGCCAACATCGCGGTGCGCACGGACGTCGCTTCGGACAAGACGTACCTCGACTCGGTGCCGACCAACAAGTTCTTCACCGAGCTGGTCGCCGACACCCACTACCGGCCGGGACTGCCCGCCTACAACCAGGTCTCGACCGCGATCCAGAAGGCCATGGAGTCCGTGACCACCGGTCAGGCCTCGGTCGACAAGGCCGCCGGCACCTTCGATAACGATGTCAAGGCGGCCGTCGGCGACGACAAGACCGTCGAGAGCACTTCGTGACCGCGATCGCCCCGTCGCCCGGAGGGACCGGCGGTCACCACCGCCGGTCCCTCCGGGCGGCGCCCCTTCCCGCCGTCCGCACGCTGCTGCGCGGCCTGCCGACGTTGCCGGCCGTGATCCTGCTGACCGTCTTCCTGGCCGGACCGATCGCCTACTGCGTGTACTACGCGTTCACGAACATGCAGCTCACCGGGGCCTCCGGGACCAGCTTCGTCGGCTGGGACAACTTCACCAGAGCGCTCAAGGACTCCGACTTCGTCAACTCGGTGAAGCTGACGCTGGTCTTCGTGGTGGGCTCGGCGGTGATCGGCCAGAACACGCTCGGGCTCGCCCTGGCCGTCCTGATGCAGAAGGCCACCAAACCGGTGCGGGCGCTCATCAGCGGTGTGGTCATCGCCGCCTGGGTGCTGCCCGAGGTGGTCGCCGGCTATCTGATGTACGCCTTCTTCTACGACCAGGGCTCACTCAACTCGCTCCTGGACGCCGTGCACCTGCCGCAGCAGAACTGGCTGTACACGATGCCGATCCTGGCGGTGTGCCTGGCCAACGTCTGGCGCGGCACCGCGTTCTCGATGATGGTCTTCACCGCCGCCGTCAACGACGTGCCGCAGGAGTTGCTGGAGGCCGCCGAGATGGACGGTGCGAACGCCTGGCAGCGGCTGTGGCGGGTCGTCCTGCCGGTCATCAGGCCGTCGATCCTGACCAACCTGATGCTGATCACGCTGCAGACGCTCTCCGTCTTCGGCCTGATCTACACCATGACGCGCGGCGGACCGGGCAACAAGAGCGAGACCCTGCCGATCTTCATGTACCAGCAGGCCTTCCAGAACAGCCTGATCGGCTACGGCACCGCCATCGCGCTGGTGCTGCTGGTGGTCGGCGCCCTGTTCTCCGTCGTGTACATCCGGCTGCTCAAACTGGAGGAGGACTGATGGCCGCCGTCGCCACGCCGCCGACCGCACCCGCCCGGCGGGCGGCCGTCACCGCACCCGGCCCCGCTCGCCGCCGCCCGCGCCGGGGCCGCGTCGCGGTCAACGCCGTCCTGCTGGCGGTGTCGGTGCTGTACGTGCTGCCGCTGCTGTGGATGGTCCTCGCCTCGGTGAGCGACACCAACAGCTTCCGGCTGACGCTGCCCTCGTCGCTGACGCTCGACAACTTCGACGCGGTCCTCGACGTCGACACCACCTACCGGCCGATGCTCAACAGCCTCCTGCTGTGCGGCTTCGGGACGGCGGTGACCGTGGTGGTGTCGGTGCTGGCCGCCTACCCGCTCTCGCGCTACCGCTCCCGCGTACGGCGACCGTTCCTCTACGCCATCCTGTTCTCCACCGGCCTGCCCATCACCGCGGTGATGATCCCGGTGTACAGCATGTTCGTGCAGGTCGACCTGATCGACTCGATGCCCGGCACCACGCTGTTCCTGGCCGCCTCCGCGCTGCCCTTCGGGATCTGGCTGATGAAGAACTTCATGGACGGCGTACCGGTCGTCCTGGAGGAGGCCGCCCGGATCGACGGCGCGAACACCATGCAGGTGCTGTGGAGAGTGGTGCTGCCGCTGATGCGGCCCGGCGTCGTCGTGGTCACCATCTTCACGTTCATCGGCATGTGGGGGAACTTCTTCGTTCCCTTCATCCTGCTGCTCTCCCCGGAGAAACTTCCCGCGTCCGTCAGCGTGTTCACGTTCCTCAGCGCCCACGACCAGACGCAGTACGGGCAGTTGTCGGCGTTCTCGCTGCTGTACTCGCTGCCCGTCGTCCTGCTCTACCTGCTGCTGGCCCGCAAACTCGGCGGCGGCTTCGCCCTCGGCGGCGCGCTCAAGGGCTGACTCCCTCTGACGTGCCCCTCGGCTCCCCCCACCTCCACGGAGAAGACACTTCATGCACAACGACCGTGCCGTCACCGAACAGCGGCTCGCCCGCGTTCTGAACGAGCGCATCCGGCCCGCCGTCCATGCCAGGTCCGTCCCCCTCGACGTGCGGGTCTGGAACGTCCCCGGCGAGCCAGTGCCGGTGTGCGAAGGCCTGGCGGCCCCCTACCGTCCGGCCCGTGTCGGCGACCTGTGGGGACCCGCCTGGTCCACGAGCTGGTTCAAGGTGACCGGCACGATCCCCGACCGGTGGGCCGGCGAGCGGGTCGAGGCCGTCCTGGACCTCGGCTTCGCCACCCACTCCCCCGGCTTCTCCGCGGAGGGCCTGGTCTACGGCGCCGACGGCACCGCCGTGAAGGCACTCAACCCGCGCAACACCTGGCTGCCCGTCACCGAACAGGCGCTGGGCGGTGAGGACTTCACGGTCTTCATCGAGGCCGCCGCCAATCCGGTCGTGCTGCACACCCTCCCCGGCGAGTTCACGTTCGGGCCCACCTCGGTGGGTGGCCGTGCGCCGTGGCTGGGCGACCCGGCCGCCGACCCGGGCGAGCCCCTGTACCGGCTGCGGCGCCTGGACCTCGCCGTCTTCGACCAAGGCGTCTACGAACTCGTACAGGATCTGGACGTGCTGGGGCAGCTGATGCCCGAGCTGTCCCCGGACGATCCGCGCCGCTGGCAGATCCTGCGGGCGGTCGAACAGGCCCTGGACGCGGTGGACCTGCGGGACGTCGGCGGCAGCGCGGCAGCCGCGCGGGCCGCTCTCGGCCCCGTCCTCGACGCACCCGCGCACGCGAGCGCGCACCGCATCTCCGCGGTCGGGCACGCGCACATCGACACGGCCTGGCTGTGGCCGCTGCGCGAGACCGTACGCAAGGTCGCCCGTACCGTCTCCAACGTCACCCATCTCATGGACACGGAGCCGGAGTTCACGTTCGTGATGTCGCAGGCGCAGCAGCTCGCCTGGCTCAAGGAGCACCGGCCCGAGGTGTACGCGAGGGCCCAGGAGAAGGCGAAGAGCGGGCAGTTCCTGCCGGCCGGCAGCCTGTGGGTGGAGCCCGACACCAACATCTGTGGCGGCGAGGCCCTGGTGCGTCAGTTCGTGCACGGCAAGCGGTTCTTCCTGGAGGAGTTCGGCGTCGAGACCGAGGAGATGTGGCTGCCGGACACCTTCGGTTACAACGCGGCCCTGCCGCAGCTGATGAAGCTGGCCGGAGTGCGCTGGTTCCTGACGCAGAAGATGTCCTGGAACACCACGAACAAGTTTCCCCACCACACGTTCTGGTGGGAGGGCATCGACGGCACCCGGATCTTCAGCCACTTCCCGCCCGTCGACTCCTACAACGGCGAGTTGTCGGGTGCCGAAGTGGCCCACAGCGTACGCAATTTCCAGGACAAGGCCGGCGCCAGCCATTCGCTGATCCCCTTCGGCTACGGCGACGGCGGCGGGGGCCCCACCCGCGAGATGCTCTCCCGCGCCGCACGCCTGAAGAACCTGGAGGGCTCGGCCCGGGTGGAGATGGAGAAGCCCGCCGACTTCTTCCAGCGCGCGCACGCCGAGTACGAGGACAACGGCGGCGCCCCGGTGTGGTCCGGGGAGCTTTACCTGGAGTTCCACCGCGGCACCCTCACCAGCCAGCTCGCCACCAAACAGGGCAACCGGCGCGGCGAACACCTGCTGCGCGAGGCCGAGTTGTGGGCGGCGACGGCCGCCGTACGCCACCGGTACTCCTACCCGTACGGCGCCCTGGACCGGCTGTGGAAGACGGTGCTGCTGCACCAGTTCCACGACATCCTGCCCGGGACGTCGATCGCCTGGGTGCACCGCGAGGCGGAGGATACGTACGCGGCCCTTGCCCGGGAACTGGAGGAACTCATCGGCGCGGCCCAGCGGACGCTGGCGGGTCCGCCCGGCGGCACTGTCGTGTTCAACGCCGCCCCGCACGCCCGCGGCGGTGTCACGGCGCTCGGCGCCTGCCCGCGCCCCGAGACCGCGGACGCTCCCGTGGAGCCGGTCGTGGACGGCATCGGGTTCGCCCTCGACAACGGCCTGGTGCGGGTGGTCGTGGACGACCGCGGCTTGATCACCTCCGCCTACGACCGCACCGCCGGCCGCGAGGCCCTGGCGCCCGGCGCGGTCGGCAACCTGCTGCAGCTGCACCAGGACTTCCCCAACCAGTGGGACGCCTGGGACATCGACGTCTTCTACCGCAACACCGTCCGCGACCTCACCGAAGCGGAGTCCGTCACCTCGATCGGCGACGGCATCCGCGTGGTCCGCGTCTTCGGCGCGTCGCGGATCGAGCAGACCCTGACCCTGCCCGCCGGCTCCCGGCAGCTGGTGATCGACACGGTCGTCGACTGGCACGAACGGGAGAAGCTCCTCAAGGCCGCCTTCCCGCTGGACGTACGGGCCGCCCACTCGACCGCCGAGATCCCCTTCGGGCACGTCGAGCGCCCCACGCACACCAACACCAGCTGGGACGCGGCCAAGTTCGAGGTCTGCGCCCACCGCTTCCTGCACGTCGGCGAGCCCGACTGGGGCGCCGCCCTGGTCAACGACTCCACCTACGGGCACGACATCACGCGTGAGGTGCGCCCCGACGGCGGTACGACCACCACGGTCCGCCTCTCCCTGCTGCGCGCCGCCGTCTTCCCCGACCCGGACGCCGACCAGGGCACCCACCGGCTCGGCTACGCCCTGGTGATCGGCGCCGATGTCGCCGACGCGACCCGTGAGGGCTACCGGTTCAACCTGCCCGAGCGCACCGTGCCGGGCAGCGCGACCGTGGCCCCCCTGGTCTCGGTCGACCACGCGGGAGTGATCGTCGAGGCCGTCAAGCTCGCCGACGACCGCACCGGTGACGTCGTCGTCCGTCTCTACGAGTCCCGCGGCTCCCGCGCCCGAGCCCTCCTCAGCACGGGCTTCCCCCTGGCATCGGTCACCGCGACCGACCTGCTCGAGCGCCCCCTCGATGACCCGACGTCCCACCAACACACCGGCGAGGGCGTCGAGTTGACCCTGCGTCCCTTCCAGATCCTCACACTGCGCCTGCGGCCCGAAACGGCAGCACAGCCACACAGCCGGACAGCCGCTGTCAGCCAGGAATGACCAAGGTCGCCCACACCGCGTTGCCGCCGGTGCGCCGGGAGCGGTCCACCCCCCAGGTGTGTGCGATCTCCTGGACCAGGAACAGCCCGCGGCCGCCCTCGTCCTCGGGTCCCGGCTCGCACCGGGGCAACGTGCCGACCGTGTAGGCGTGGTCGTGCACCTCCAGGCGGAGGCAGTCGTCCGCGACGCGTCCGATGCCGCACAGGACGCTCGCGCTCGGTGTGTGGCACACCGCGTTGGTGACCAGTTCCGACACCAGGAGCACCGCGTCGGCGGAGGTCTCGGCTGGCAGCCGCCAGGCGGTCATGCGCGCGTCCATCGAATGGCGGGCCACTCTGACACTGGATCGGTGCGCGGGGAGCTCGATCCAGTGCGCGCGTTCCGGGCCCGCGACATCCGAGAGTTGGGGGGAAGAAGTCGTGTGGGGGGACACGCTTGTCGCCTTCCATCAAGAGGAGCGCAGGGAGAGCCGGGCAGCCAACGAGCCCGCCGGGAAGGGGGTGGTCCCGGAGCAGAGGGCCAGTTGGATTCGAAGTGTGGCTGCGCGTCAACTCCGCGTAGTGGTGCGGTGATTGACGACGGTGCCCTCGCGTCCGAAGGAACCGCTTGCACACGTAACTATGCTCGTAGTCGAGTTCACACTGCAACCGGCTCCCTGATAATTTCAGGAAGACGGTATCCGTTCGGCAGTTCATCAAGTCACTGTCAGACTGGCGCCGGTGACACATTCTCAGGAGGTAGCGCAGTGAGCGACGCTCGTTCCGGTGCGGGCACCAGCGCGCCGACCGTCCTGCGCATGATCCTCGGCCGCCGGCTCCAGGACAGACGGCTCGGCGCGGACATGTCTCTGGACGACGCGGCCAAAGCGCTGCGGGTGACGTCACTGACCATTCGCCGCCTGGAGAAGGCGGAGGTCGCGCTCAAGCCCCTGTACGTGGAGAAGCTGCTGCAGACGTACGGGGCCGGCCAGCAGGAGATCGACGAGTTCGTCGAGCTGGCCGAGCGGGCCAACGAGCCGGGCTGGTGGCACGCCTACCGCGACGTGGTGCCGAGCTGGTTCACCGCCTACGTGAGTCTGGAGAGCGGGGCCAAGACCCTGCGTACCTACGAGCCGCAGTACGTCACCGGGCTGCTGCAGACGCACGGGTACGCGCGCGCCATCCTGCGCGGGGGCTTTCCCAACGACAGCGAGGAGGACCTGGAGCGGCGTGTCGACCTGCGGCTGCGGCGCCAGAGCCTGCTGGAGAAGGCCGACGCTCCGACCCTGTGGGTGGTGATGGAAGAGGCCGTCCTGCACCGGGTGGCGGGCGGCAACGAGGTCATGCGGGAGCAGATCGAACGACTCCTGGAGGTCTCGGAACTGGAGCACGTCAGCGTCGACATCGTGCCGTTCTCCGCGGGGGCACACGTCGGGGCGTGCGCTCCCTTCACCTACTTCCGGTTCGAGGAACCGGAACTGCCCGACGTCGTCTACAGCGAGATCCTGTCCGCCTCCGTGTACCTGGACCAGCGCTCCGATGTGGCCGCCCATCTCGAGGCGCACAACCGGATGTCCCTTCTGACCTCCTCCGCTCAGAGCAGGGCACTGCTGCATCGCATGCGCAAGGAGTACTCATGACCTTCGCCGACGCCAGCGTGTACAACGGAATGCCCGCCTCCGAGCTCGGCGAGCAGGGCTGGGAGTGTCCCTGGAGCGGCCCCAACGGGGGCCAGTGCGTGGAGACCAAGCGACTCGCGGACGGCCGCGTCGCGTTGCGGCAGTCGACCGATCCCACCGGCCCCGCACTGATCTACACACCCGAGGAGATCTCCGCGTTCGTCCAAGGGATCAAGAAGGGCCTGGCCGATCATCTGACGGCCCGCTAGAGCGAACCACAAGCGGGAAGGATCCGAGCCTGCCCTGGCCGCGACCCGCCCGGCACACCGCGTACACCACCGAAGGGGACAGGACAGCATGAGCAGCACCCACGCCGCACGGGGCATCGACACCAGCAGGCCGCACTCCGCCCGCATGTACGACTACTACCTGGGCGGCAAGGACCACTTCGACATCGACAAGCAGGCCGCCGAGACGGTCGCCGCGGCTTACCCCGGCATCTTCGTGTGCGCCCGCGAGAACCGGGCCTTCATGCACCGTGCCACCCGTGTCCTGGCTCAGGAACACGGCATCCGTCAGTGGCTCGACATCGGCACGGGCATTCCCACCGAGCCGAACCTCCACCAGGTGGCCCAGAGCGTGGTCGCCGAAGCGCGTGTGGTGTACGCCGACAACGACCCCCTGGTCCTCAAGTACGCCGAACGCCTCATGCGCAGCACCCCCCAGGGCCGCACCACGTACATCGAAGCGGACGTCAACGACCCGGAGGCCCTGCTCAACGCCCCCGAACTGGCCGAGGTCCTGGACCTGAACCGGCCGGTGGCCCTGTCGATGAACGCGCTCATGCACTTCGTCACCGACGCCCAGGACCCGTACGGAATCGTGGGCCGCCTGCTCGGCGCCCTCCCCTCGGGCAGCGCCCTGGCCCTCAGCCACTGCACGCCCGACTTCGACCCGGCCACCTGGCAGAAGGTCACCGACATCTACACCGCCGCCGGGACGCCGGTGCAGTTCCGCTCCCAGAAGGACGTCGCACGCTTCTTCGACGGCCTCGACGTCCTCGACCCCGGCATCACCGTGGGCCACCGCTGGCGCCCCGACGCGCCGAACGGCGACGAGCCCGCGGAGGAGCTCACGGACGCCACCGTGAGCCTGTGGACCGGGGTGGGCATCAAGCCCTGAGCCGGGTCCGGCGGCCCGTGCGGCGATGCCGCCCCTGACGCGCGGGTCAGCGGGCGGCGAGCAGTTCCAGCGTGTCGATCACCCGGTTCGAGAAGCCCCACTCGTTGTCGTACCAGGCGACCACCTTCACATGGCGGCCCTCGACCCGGGTGAGGGCCGAGTCGAAGATCGACGAGGCCGGGTTGCCCGTGATGTCGGAGGACACGAGCGGGAAGTCCGAGTACTCCAGGACGCCGGCGAGCGGCCCCTTGGCGGCGGTTCGGTACGCCGCCAGGACGTCGTCGCGCGTCACGTCGCGGGCCACTGTCGTGTTGAGCTCGACGATGGAGCCCACCGGAACCGGCACGCGGATCGAGTCGCCCGACAGCTTGCCGTCCAGGTTCGGCAGCACGAGGCCGATCGCCTTGGCGGCGCCCGTCGTGGTCGGCACGATGTTGACGGCGGCGGCCCGGGCGCGCCGGGCGTCACGGTGCGGACCGTCCTGCAGGTTCTGCTCCTGCGTGTAGGCGTGCACCGTCGTCATGAAGCCGTGCTCGATACCGGCGAGCTCGTCGAGTACGGCGGCCAGCGGCGCCAGGGCGTTGGTCGTGCACGAGGCGTTCGAGACGATCGTGTGCAGGTCGGGGTCGTACGCGCCGGTGTTGACCCCGAACGCGAGCGTGACGTCGGCGCCGTCCGACGGCGCGCTGACCAGCACCTTCCGCGCGCCCGCGTCGAGGTGCGCGCGGGCGGCCTTGGCCGAGGTGAAGCGGCCGGTCGCCTCCAGCACGATGTCGACCCCCAGCTCGGCCCACGGCAGATGCGCCGGTTCGCGCTCGGCGAGCACCTTGATGCGGCGGCCGTCGACGACGAGGGTGTCCCCGTCGACGGTCACCGGACGACCGAGCCGGCCGGCGGTGCTGTCGTAGGCGAGCAGTCGCGCGAGGGTGGCGGGTTCCGTGAGGTCGTTGACGGCGACGACTTCGAGGTCGCTGTCGCGTTCGAGCAGGGCGCGCAGCGTGTTGCGGCCGATGCGGCCGAATCCGTTGATGGCGATACGAGTCATGAATGGTGTCCCTTCCGTTCGCCACCAGGCTCGCTCGCGGCGTGTGCCGCTGACAGTGGCGTGATCGCCATGGTTCAAAAGGATCGCGCCACGCTGGACCGCGCTGCTTCCGGGTCACTCGCCCTGGGCGAAGGTGCGCCGGTATTCGCTCGGGGTCGTGCCGAGGATGCGCTGGAAGTGCAGCCGCAGATTCGCGCCGGTGCCGAGGCCGACGTCGGCGGCGATCTGCTCGACGCCGCGCTGCGAACGCTCCAGCAGCTCGCGGGCCATGTCGATACGGGCCCGCATCACCCACTGCATCGGCGTGTACCCGGTCTCCTCGACGAAGCGCCGCGAGAACGTGCGCGCGGAGACCGCGGCCTGCCGCGCGAGTATCTCCAGGGTGAGCGGCTCGCCGAGCCGGCGCAGCGCCCACTCACGGGTGGCGGCGAACCGCTCACCGAGCGGCTCGGGCACGCTGCGCGGAACGTACTGCGCCTGACCGCCGCTGCGGTAGGGGGCCGCGACCAGGCGCCGGGCCGCGTGGTTCGACGCGGCCACGCCGAGGTCGCCGCGCAGGATGTGCAGGCACAGGTCGATGCCCGAGGCGGCGCCGGCCGAGGTCAGCACGCTGCCCTCGTCGACGAACAGGACGTTCTCGTCGACCCGGACGTGCGGATGCCTCGCCGCGAGTGCCCGCGTGTAGTGCCAGTGTGTCGTTGCCCGCCTGCCGTCGAGCAGACCGGTGGCGGCGAGCGCGAAGGCGCCCGTCGAGATGGCGGCGAGCCGTGCGCCCCGCTGGTGGGCGGCGATCAGCGCGTCCACGACGGCCTGCGCCGGGTCGTCGCGGTCCGGGAACCGATAGCCGGGAAGGAACACGATGTCGGCCCACGCGAGCGTGCCGAGGCCATGAGCGACGTGGTACGACAGGCCGTCGCCGCCGGCCACCAGACCGGGTGCCGCGCCGCACAGCCGCACCTCGTACGGCATGCTCGCGCGCGTGGAGAACACCTGCGCGGGGATACCGACATCGAGCGGCTTCGCTCCGTCGAGCACGAGAACGGCGACGCGACGCAGGGGGGAGGCTGACACGGGGAAAGGGTACGCAGCGGCGCGGGCTGTGGTTCGACGGCAGGGGACCTCGGCGAGGTCAGACGTCCTCGACGGTCGCGGTGACCGGCGTGCCGGTCTCGACCGTGCGGCTGACCGTGCAGAGCCGGTCGTGGGAGGTCTTGACCGCCCGGGGCAGGATCGCCCGGGCACGCTCGGCGCCTTCGCCGTCCGCGAAGGTGACGGAGAAGGTGACCGCGAGATCGGTCATCCGGTTGCCGAGCTCATCACTGATCTTGTTACCGGTCACCGCGACGGAGAACCTGGTGGGCTCCGCGTGGCGGCTGGTGGCGATGTCGACGTCCACCGCTGTGCAGCCTCCGAGCGCGGCCAGCAGCAACTCGACCGGGGTGAAGTCGGTGTCCCCGTCAGAACCGGAACCGGTACCGAAGCTGATGGTGCCGCCGCGGGCGTTCGTCGCGGTGAAGTGGCCGGTGCCGGTTCGCTCGATGGTGACGGAGCGCAGGGAGTTGTCGTTCATGCCGACGACCCTACTGCCGGCCGGACCTGCGTGAGCGCCCCCGTCCGAGGACGGGGGCGCTCACGCTCTTCACTTCCGGGTGTCGTGCTGCCTACCGGCCACCCCTACTGTCCGGGGATCGTCATGCATGGACGTGTCCGCGCCGGTGTCCGTGCCCGCGGCCGGCGACCAGCCGGTACAGCGCGAGCAGGATGACGGAGCCGACGATGGCCGCGATCCATGTGGACAGGTCGAAGAAGCCGTCGATCGAATCAACTCCGAAGAGCACCTTGCCGAGGAAGCCTCCGAGGAGACCACCGGCGATACCGATGAGCATGGTGATGATGATTCCGCCCGGGTCCTTGCCCGGCATGAGCGCCTTGGCTATGGCGCCGGCAAGCAGACCGATCACTATCCACGCGATGATGCCCATAGCAGAATTTCTCCTTGCTGTCGGTTCGCCGAACGAGTTTCCAAGGAGCCCTGCGTCAAACCGTCGTCGGTACGCACGGCGCAGCGGGTCGCGCGCATCGACCTGACCAGCGGCCAGAAGGCGGGGCTCGTGGGGTGGGTGAGCTCGGTGGTCCGCACGACCACGATGGCGACGCATCGACGCATCGACACGGCGGTACGGCCACGCCTGGCACGGGGATCTCGTCCGCCGTCCGGATGACCCGACCCGGCCGTCGGGGAGGACAGTTCTGTCCCAGGAGGAAACTCTCCCCTTCGCGAGCAGGCGCGTGGGTGCGAGCGTGGAACAGGCGGCGGCACGCTGGACAACGGGCTGAGCCGGGAGGATCCCGTCGAGGCCCTGACACGCCCGCCCGCGATCAGTTCGCAGCAGGAGAAGTTCGTACCAATAGAAGGACACCGATGGAGTTCGTCAAGCCTGAGTCCACCGTGAAGGCCCCCGGGGACTGGTTCACCGGCGACGTCTGGTTCGACGTCATCCACGCCGGTCAGGAGCCGTCCCGGATGCGCGCCAACATGGTGCGGTTCTCTCCGGGCGCGCGCACGGCGTGGCACCACCATGCCGTCGGGCAGACCCTGCACGTCGTGGAGGGCGTCGCGCTGATCGGCACCCGCGACGGCACGGTCTTCGAAGCCCGCCCCGGGGAGACGGTGACCTGTCCGCCCGGCGAGGAACACTGGCACGGTGCGACGCCGGATCGGTTCATGCAGCACCTGGCCCTGTGGGAGGGCACGGGTGACGACCGGCAGGAGACCACGTGGCTCGAGAAGGTCACCGACGAGCAGTACAACGGCCCCCGCACCCGCAGCCACTGACTCCTCGAGGCCGGGCCAAGTCCCGGTCCGGCCGGTGCGGTGGAAGGCCCGGCCGGAGAAGGCCATGATCGCGTGGGTCAGCGGGCGTCCGTCAGGCCCGTTGCCCGGCCCTCCTCGTCCCACCGGACTTCGAGGACGCGCGCGACGGCGTCGCGGTTGACGGGCCCGTAGATGTGCGGGAACAGAGTGTCGCCGGCGACGCCGGGTGGCGGGGCGGGAGCCGCCGCCTCCCATGCGCACCTGGCGGTGAGCCGGTCCTCGTCGAGGAGCAGTGCCAGCAACGGCCGGGGAGCGGTGGGGTAGAACGCGTTGACGATGATCAGCGTGGTCGCCTCGTCAGGGGAACAGTGGACGAATCCTTCCTCCGCGAGGGAGGCCGGTGCGTACGGCTGGTCGGTACGGGCATTCCACTCGTCGAGCGGCACGACGTGATAGATCATGGTCCGGTTATACAGCAGCCGTTCGGACTGCCACGATCGGGGCGTTGTCGACGTACGCGGCACGTACGTCCGGCGCCGCCTCCTGGGCGGTCTCGTGCACGTTCGGGGACGTGGGCAGCCCGGTGCGGATGCATCGGCCGGCTCGGTCGGACTGGGCGGTCTCCCAAACTGACCAGACTATGGCGATCTCAGCGTGCGATCTCCTGACGGAGTTGGGTGAGGGCGCGGTGCAGTGTGCTTTTGACCGTTCCGGGGGCCATGCCGAGAGTGGCGGCGGTCTCGAACGTGGTCATCTGCTCGCAGTACCGAAGCACGACGACGCTGCGCTGCTTGGGGGTCAGACGCTTCAGGACTTCCGTCAACAAGGCCCTGTCGGCATGCTGGTCACTGGTGTCCTTGACGGACACCTCGGGTATGTGTGCGGTCGGAATTTCTTCCAGCTTCCGTGCCCGCCACCACTCCGTGCGCGTGTTGATCATGACGCGGCGCAGGTAGGCGTCCGCGAGCCGTTTGTCGGCGATGCGTTCCCACTGGCGGTACGTGCGTAACAGTGCGATCTGCAGGAGGTCCTGGGCGTCGAGTGGGTCGCCGACCAGACGCCGGGCACTGCGCAGCAGAGCGTCGTGCCGGGTACGGACGTACTCCTCGAATTCCAGCACCGTGGTGCGTTGCTTGCGGGGATCCATGCGTGGGCTCCTTTCACACGCGGGCATGAGCGGTCAGTACGTGCTGTGTGGCGGAGCGGCGCCGGGGCGGGCGGGCCCGCCCGCCCCGGCGTCGGCTCATGCTCGGTACCGTGCCGGCCGAGTCGTCAGGTCGTGGTGCGGTTGCCGAGAGGGCCGAGTGGATCCGTGCTCTGCCCGGTATCGGTCAGCGGCGCAGGTAGTCCCAGGTGTGGCTGCCGACGACGCCGTCCGCGCCCCCGGCAATGTTGTGGTGGCTCTGGAGCCACCTGACCGCCGCGAGGGTGTCGGGGCCGAAGCTGCCGTCGACGGACAGCCATACGGGGTAGTCCGTGTGCTGGTTGATGATGTCCTGGATCTCCCTGACGGCAGCGGCGTTGGAGCTTCCCTCGCTGATGGTCGCGGTGCCGTAGTAGTAGTCGCACGTGTAGCCGACGGTGGAGCGGTAGGTGCAGGAATGGACGGCGGCAGCTTGCGAGGCCGACCTGGTCGCCTCGCTGCCGGCGGCGGCTTGAGCAGCCATGACGGGCACGGTGACGAGCAGTCCCGTGGTCAGGACCAGGGCGCTGACGGCGCGGGTGCGGTGGTACGGCACGGGCATGTCTGTCTCCTTGTGGGAAGCAGGGTTGATTGGGGTTGGTGGCCGGCTGTCAGCAGCCCGGCACATGGGGCACCTTGGGGGCCGCTCCGCGTACGTAGTGGTTGCTCACCCAGGCCGGGTCGCTGCCGTGCAGCAGGGTGACCTTCGTCCACCACTTGTTTCCCGCGACCTTGGTGGTGTGCCGGTTGGTCTGGCAGAACGCCCGCAGGGTCGCATGGGACACCCGTGTGACAACCCGGCAACCCGTGCGCGGGCACTCCCGCAGGGCCACCTGCGTGCCCTTGATACGGATCTTCGTCACGCCGGCGGCCGAGGTGCTGTCGGACACCGGCAGCAGCGTGGAGGTCTGGGCGGCCACATGCTGCGTGCCCCGCGCATCGGCGTGTGCGGGACCGGCCACGGCCAGGCCGCCGGCCAGAGTGAGGGCGGTCGCGGCCAGCGCGAAGCTGCTGCGCACCGTAGAGGACATTGCTGTACTCCTTTCACTGGCGCCGCACTTCGCGGCGCACTTGGGTCGTTACAGCGGCAGACCGGCCCGATATCGGGGCGGTCCGTGACGGGTTTTGGGCAACGGCCTTCCACCCGAGCAGGGAGGAGGACCGGGCTGCTGGCCGCTCCCCTCGCGCCGGCCAGCAGCCCGGTCCGGAATTGACGGCCCGTGATGACGGGCCGCCTACCGGGGAGGTGGGTCACTACGAGCGCCTGGTGGATCCTTTGGCAGCCGGTCAGTACGGCTCGCTCCGTCCTTTCTCGGACCCGGCCACTGCCAGGGCGATCGGCTTGCCGATGGTGGTGATCGACACCAGGTGCTCCTTCGAACGAGGGGCTGCTGCCTTCCGGAACGGCCGCGTGTGAGATGGCGGCCGGTGAACAGCCGGACCTGACGTGCGCATCCGGTGCCGTACGACCTCGACTTTCCCGGCCGCGCCATTGAATGGACAGCCGGATCCGCCACCCTGATCAATGGCGACGTCGCAGGTCACGGGCACGGCGCAGCACGCTGACCAAAAGCGCGCGAGAGCCGTTGACGGCGTGGCGTCGGGAACGCCCTGCCAGGCGACGACTGTGGCAGCCAGGGGCTGTGGGGAAGCTGAAGGTTCCTGAAAGAAAGGCCCGTGCGTCAACTCCCGGACGGTGTCCGGTTCTTCAGGTCGGCCACAGGTGGATTCCCTCATGCTGGAGCCATGCGCGTACTGGTGGTTGAGGACGACCGGCGGATGGCGGAGCTGCTGCGGCGCGGCCTGGTCGGTGAGGGATGGGCGGTCGATGTCGTGCACGACGGACCGTCGGGGCTCGAGCGGGCGGGCGAGAACCCGTACGACGCGATCGTGCTGGACGTGATGCTGCCGGGCCTGAACGGATACGGAGTGTGCGGCCGGCTGCGTGCGGCGGGCATCTGGGCGCCGGTGCTGATGCTGACGGCGATGGACGGGGAGTACGACGAGGCGGAAGGCCTGGATGTCGGCGCGGACGACTACGTGACCAAGCCGTTCTCGTTCGTGACGCTCCTGGCCCGGCTGCGCGCGCTGATGCGGCGCGGACAGCCGCAACGCCCCGCCGTGCTGCGCGTCGGGGACCTGGAGGTGGACCCCGCGGCCCGGCACTGCCGTCGCGGTACGGTACCGGTGGCCCTGACGGTGCGGGAGTTCTCGGTCCTGGAGTACCTGGCGCGGCGCGGCGGTCAGACGGTCACGAAGACGGAGATCCTGGAGCACGTCTGGGACGACCGGTTCGATGGAGACGTCAACGTGGTCGAGGTCTACGTCAGCGCCCTGCGCCGCAAGATCGACACCCCCTTCGGTCGGCGGTCCATCCGCACCGTCCGGGGGGTCGGCTACCGGCTCGACGTTGCCCCGGAGGGCGCGTGCTGAGGGCTCGTCGGGCCGGGCGAGCCGAGCGCGGTCTGCGCCTGGGCAGCGTGCGACTGCGGTTGACACTGGCCGCGACCGCCCTGGCCGCCGTCCTGCTGACGCTGGCCGCCGCCGCCGGCGCCGTCGCCGTGCGCAACTCGTTGGTGGCCTCGGCGATCGAGCGGGTCACCAACGGCACAAGCGCCGAGGTGGCCGAGTCGCCCGTGTGCGAAACCGGTCTCGACAACACGTCCTGCGTCGAACCGCCTCCCGACTCGTCCCCCGACCAGCGTGACACGCGCCCCCTGGTCCGAGGCGAACGCCTGTCCCTGTGGCCATGGACCGACCCGCACGACGCCACGTTCGTCGCATCGGACCAGGCCGACGGGGCGTTCCCGCCGGACGTCTGGGCGGACCAGCAACGCCTGAACACCACCGTGTGGTGGCTCGTCGGCGGCACGCTGGTGCTCACCCTGGTGACTGCCTGCGGGACATGGCTGGTTGTCAGCCGGGCCCTGAAACCGTTGGACGGAATCCGCAATCAGTTCGCGGCACTGAGCCTGAGCAACCTCGACCAGCGCATACCGACGGCGCGCGGCGGCCGGGAGTTCACGCAACTGGTGGCGACGATGAACAACGCCCTGGACCGGCTCGATGAAGCGGCCGCCCGGCAACGGCAATTCACCTCCGACGTCGCACACGAACTGCGCACCCCGCTCGCCTGTCTGCGCGCCGAACTCGAACTCGCGCTCGCCCCGTCCGGGAACGCCCACTGGCCCGACGCCGCCCGTGACGCTCTGCACGACACTCTTCATGTCCAGGACATCACCACGAACCTGCTGCTCCTGGCCCGCCTCGACGCCCAAGCCCCACACTCGAAGACCCTCCTGACCAAGCAAGTCGACCTGCCCGACCTGATCCGCGACGCGGTCGCCCGCCGTGACGTACCCGATCACCTGAGCCTGGTCGTCACCGCACCCGACGAACCCGTGGCCGTGACCGGCCACCCGGGCCTGCTCGCCCGCGTCCTGGCCAACCTTCTCGGCAACGCCGAACGCCACGCGGCCACCACCATCGCCGTCACGCTCACCCCGGACCACGAACGCCGACAAGCCGTACTCGACGTGGCCAACGACGGCCCGCCCATCCCGCCCGAACACCGGGAGACCATCTTCGAACGCTTCAGTCGGCTCGACGACGCCCGCACACGGGACGCCGGGGGCACCGGCCTCGGCCTGGCCATCGCCCGCCGCATCACCACACTCCACCACGGCACCCTCACCCTCGCCCCCAGCCGGGAAGACCAACCAGGCGCCCGGTTCACCGTACGACTGCCCCTCGCCCACGGGGACGTCCTGCCGCTGGTCACCGAACTCCTGCACGCTTGGGACCAGCCCGACGACATCCCCGAGCTCTTCACCCACAACGCCGGACACCAGCCCCTCGAAGACGTCGTGCCCGACCTGGCACGCGCCCTCATCACAGCCGGACGCGACCACCACCTCCACGCACTGCTCCTCCACGTCGCCCGGAAGGCACCCGCCTGGGAAGTCACCGGCCTCGCCGACATCCTCCGCGACGAAGGCATGCCCGCAGCCGCCGACGAACTGCTCGCCGCCCGCACCGCACGTGTTCGTCGAACCGGCATGACCATGGGCTGACTTCGCGTCCTCGGGCCCGGCAGCGAGCGGCGCAGGGCAATGGCCGGTCCGAGGGCATGGCAAGTGGCCCGGGCCAGGGCTGCATCACCGTCCTGCGCAGCCACGGCTCCGGCAACTCGTGCGGCGGCCTGGGGAAGGCCGGCCGACCCGGTCCTCAGCCCGACGCGGTGGTCATCCAGGCGGCGGCCGGGGAGGACGGCACGGCCCTTGTGCACATCGTGTCGAACTGACCGCCTGGACGGTCCCGCCCCAGTGAGCGCTGCGCCCGCGCACGTTCCGGCCCGCAGGCTCACGCAGGATGTCCTTCCCGTCGGCACCAGTCCCGCTGCCGCCCGTACCGGACGCGTCAGCCACGGAGTTCGCCTCAGGCACAGTCGCCGAAGTCGCGGCGAGGCCCTGCCGTGGTCACGGGGTGTCGCCGCGCCAGTCGAACCGGCGGGCGTCCTCGGCGCGAGGTGTGTACAGGGTGTGCCCGCCGGGTCCGTGGGCGCCTATCTCGGTCGCCAGTGCCACGCCCTCGCGCAGTTCGTCGTCGGGCCGGCCGGTGACGTCCAGCAGCAGACCGTCCAACGGCCCGCCGACCAGCTCCACGTAGAGGCGGCCGGGCCGGGGCCCGGCGTCGTCGTGGTCGGCGCCGTAGACGCGGCCACGCATGAACTCCAGCTCATCCATGCCATGCAGGCTCGCATCCGCCACTGACAATCGACGACCGCCGCTGCCCGCGGACGAGGTACGGTCCGCGCCGGCACCGGAGGTCAGCTGCCGGACGGCATGACGGACGGCATCGGGTCGTCCAGGAGCGGCAGGTGGGCCGTGATGCGCTTGCCGACCGGTTCGCGTCGCGCCGAGAAGCCCTGCACCACGGCCATCACGATCTCCAACCCGTGCTGACCCACCCGCCCCACGTCCGCCGCCCGGGCCACCGGCAGCACCGGGTCGCTGTCCCAGACCTCGATCTCCACCACGGCCCCGGCCACCCGCAGACACAGCAGTGCCGGGCCCGGCGCGTATTTGCAGGAGTTGGTGACCAACTCGCTGACGACCAGCTGCGTCAGGTCCATCGCGCGCGCGGTCACCGGCAGCCCGTACTCGGTCTGTACGCGAACGAGGAAGTCGGCCGCCAATCGCCGGGCCTCGGCAATCGAGGCGCTGTCCCCTTCCAGGGCGGCGGTGAGCTCGGCTGAGCCCGGATCCGGTTCCAGGGCGGCAGTGCACTCGGCCGAGCCGGGCTCCGGGGCGAGCGAACGCTCCATCCCGTCGGGTTCCATCCGCATCACTACTCCCCTGGCCTGCACATCGGCGCGCATACCCCGGAAGTCGTTGTACATGCCTCCGGTAAGAAACCTGTGTGATGTTCCCACCCCGGGCGTCGTTCACAAGGCCGCGGGGCAACCGCGAACATCTGCATCGGACCGTGCAACCATCGCCGGTGGCAACGGGTCGTCTCTGAGGGCGTACGGCCCCACCTGGAGGTGACTTTGCATGGCGCGACTGCGGCAGGCGCGAAGGTCGGCGCTCATGGCCGGCGTAGCGATCCTCGTCGGGTGTTCGGGCGCGCAGAACGCTCAGCCCGGCGGGTCGGGACCCGACTCCGTCTCGTCCCCCGCCATGGCACGTACCGCCGTGGCTGTTTCGGGGCCCTGGCGGGCGTGGACCAAGTCCCTGTCCGCGTGGGAGGCGTCCGGGACCTGTGGCGCCACGGCCCATCAGGTCGTGTGCGGTACCGCTCCCGACGGGCTCGTCGGGCGGTCCCGTGCCACCGGCGCCGTCACCTGGGCCGTCCCGGCGACCGGCGCCGGCGGCAAGAACGGCGGCCTGGTCGTCGACGCGACCGACGAACGTGCGGTGACCATCGGCGGCCGAGTGCTGCGCGCCGCGAACCTGCGGACGGGCAAGGCGGCCTGGACCCACCGGTTGCCCTCCCGGCGCTCCTACCTCAGCATCGCCGCGTCTTCAGGGATCGTGTACGCCCTCGACGCCGGCGATTCCGTGCCGTCCGAGGGCTTCACGGACCTCACCCTCGGTGCCTTCCGGGCGTCCGACGGCGTATCTCTGTGGCAGAAGTCCGCCGACGCGGACCCCACTGAAGGAATCGCCGTGATCGGCAACCGGGTCTACACCACCGACGGCAAGAAGGCCACCGCCCGCGACGCCCGTACCGGCACCACCGTGGCGACCAGCCCCTCGGCCCTCGAGTGCCCCCACCTGATCTCCGGCGGCCGCTACCTGGTGTGCACCGGGAGCCCGCTGTCCGCCGAGGACAGCTTTCCGCCGCTGCGCCGTCTCGACCCGGCCACGCTTCAGCCGCTGGCGACCGCCGAGGACACCGGCATGAAGCCCGAAGGGGGTCTGATCTCGTCCGACGGTGTACTGGTGCTGTACGAGGACAGCGCGGAGGATCCGGGCGCCGGTGCCTGGAACGCCTACGACCTCGACCGCCACCGGAGACTGTGGAGTTACGACACCACCACCGAGGAAGCCGGCCTGGCCGGTGGGCGGTTCGTCACCTTCACCCCCGAGAACGCTTCGACCAGGGACCGGCTGATCACGATCGACCTGCACGCCGGCCCCGACGGGACCGGAGCCGCCGCGCCGCGCATCTCCGCGTGGTACCCGCAGACGAAGAGCGGCGAATACCCCGTACTCATCGTGCCGGGGGGCGATTCGGGTCATGTCGTCGTCGAGCCGAGGAAGCACCGGGCCCTGCGCTCGATCCCGCTTCCCTGACATCCCGGGCAGCGAGTACGACGACCCTCCCCGGGATGGATCCCCGCCCAGGAAGCCCGTCAGGCACCCTGCGGCCGCTGCCTGCCGGTGCCTGTGTGTGAACGGCGCAGGCGCTGCTGGAGCGCGCCGATGACCGTCGACTGGATCAGCACGGAGAGGACGAGGGCGGTGTGGAAGAACCATCCGGATGCTTCGGCACCGGCCGACAGCAGCGCCTCGCCGGCACTCAGGAAGAGGACGAACGTGGGCGAGGCGAGGGCGATCAGGTAGATGCCGGAGAAGGACGGGCCCTCGTGGGACACGAGGACCTGGTCCCAGACGAGGAAGGCGGCGGCCGCCGCCACGAGGGTCAGGTAGACGAGCGAGGCCGGGGTGGCGAAGGCGAGTCGGGCCAGGGTGCGCAGTCGTCGGGTGTTCATGTCGGTCCCCCATCGGAAGGTTCAGGTCGCTTCCCAGCTTCGGCCGGCAAGTCGCCGATTCCTTGAGTACGTCTACTCATTCAGTCCTGAGCACCCCTCCGCGCACGCCCTCATCCTGTTCCGTGACCCCGGCGGCCGGCCGATCGACCGAGAGCACAAGAGAGAGGAACTGGCGTACGCGGCGCAGCCGTTGGGACGTACGTCGATGCAGGAACACGCCACGCCGCGGCCGCAGGACGCACGCCGCTCGAACCGACCCTGCGATACCGCCCGGACCTGCGGCACATCAGAAGACCGACACGTCGGTGCCGCACTCGGCCCGCGTCTGGAACCACTGGCTGGGCGGAAGGACAACCACCCGTCGACGAGGAAGCCGGCGACGCGTACACCGCCGTCCTCCCCGGCATCATGAACTCGCCCGCAGCGCCCGGGCCTTCTTGCGCCGCACCGTCACGTACCTCGTCACCGGGGCGGGCATCCGGATCTCAACGCCCGACGGACGCCGGTGCGTTCCGGAACGCCTGCGGAATTGTCCGTGATCAGTAACAGACGGATCCCGCGGCGGTCTTTCTCCGTCCTCACAGCTGTACGGGAAGCACCGAGACGACCAGGAACAGGGCGGACATGGCGCGGCATGGCGGGCGGGGATGGTACGGCCGGGTAATCGCGGCGGCAGTCGGGGTGACGGCGGTGGCCGCCGCCACGTCGGTATGGACGGCGCAGGCCGGACCCGTCGACGGGCGGCAGGCGGGAGCGGGCGCCTCGGCGCGTCCCTCGGCATCGGGAGCCGCCGGGCCCGCCCGGGCGCCGGTGCCGGTGGAGATCGTCCATGCCTCGGACCGCGGCGCCCGGGGCGTCAACATCACGATCGACGACGGGCCGGACCCGATGTGGACGCCGCAGGTCCTTCAGGTCCTGCGGGACAACGGTGTGAAGGCGACGTTCTGCATGGTGGGCACGCAGGCCCAGGCCCATCCGGACCTCGTGAAGGCCGTGGTGGCGGCCGGGCACCGGCTGTGCGACCACACGGTCTCGCACGACACCACCATGGACACCAAGTCCGACTCCTACCAGTCGCAGCAGATCCTGGACGCCGAACGCATGATCACCAAGGCTTCGGGGGGCGTCCGGCCGCTGTACTACCGGGCCCCGGGCGGTGCCTTCACCCCGTACAGCCGCCGCCTCGCCGCCTCCCGGGGGATGCGGCCGCTGGGCTGGAACGTCGATTCCAAGGACTTCGAGCGCCCCGGCACCGACGCCATCATCACCACCGTCAAGAACGAGATCCCCAACGGCCCGACCGTTCTCTTCCACGACGCCGGCGGAGACCGCTCCCAGACCGTGGCCGCCCTGCGCGAGGTCCTGCCGTGGCTGAAGCAGCAGGGGTACTCCTTCGGCTTCCCCGTCGTGCGCTGAGCGCGGCCCGTCGCCCCGCGCGTGTTCGCCGCCGGGAACGAACCCGTACGAACCAGAAGAACCAGAAGAACCAGACGGTACGACGCCGACGACCGGGCCCGACCCGCGCAGCCCTCGTCGGCGCCGTCCCTGGTCTCCTTCCCCGCTCGTCTCGCGTGTCCCTGAGGGCGTCGGTCAGCTGCCGACGTAGGCCGCGAGGTGCTCGCCGGTGAGGGTGGAGCGGGCGTCGACGAGGTCGGCGGGAGTGCCCTCGAAGACGATGCGGCCGCCGTCGTGGCCGGCGCCGGGGCCGAGGTCGACGATCCAGTCGGCGTGCGCCATGACCGCCTGGTGGTGCTCGATGACGATGACCGACTTGCCGGAGTCGACGAGCCGGTCGAGCAGGCCGAGCAGCTGCTCGACGTCGGCGAGGTGAAGACCGGTGGTGGGCTCGTCGAGTACGAAGACGGACCGAGCGCCGCCCTTGTCTCCCATGTGCGTGGCCAGCTTGAGCCGCTGCCGCTCGCCGCCGGACAGCGTGGTCAGCGGCTGACCGAGGGTGAGGTAGCCGAGTCCGACGTCGGCGAGCCGACCGAGGATGCGTTGGGCGGCCGGTGTGTGCGCCTCGCCGGCCCCGAAGAACTCCGCGGCCTCGGTCACCGGCATCGCGAGCACCTCGCTGATGTCACGGCCGCCGAAGCGGTATTCCAGCACCGACGCGTCGAACCGCTTGCCTTCGCAGTCCTCGCAGGGGGTTTCGACGCCGGCCATGATGCCGAGGTCGGTGTAGATGACGCCGGCGCCGTTGCAGGTGGGGCAGGCGCCCTCGGAGTTGGCACTGAACAGCGCCGGCTTGACGCCGTTGGCCTTCGCGAACGCCTTGCGGATCGGGTCGAGCAGTCCGGTGTACGTCGCCGGGTTGCTGCGCCTGGAGCCGCGGATGGGTGCCTGGTCGACCGACACGACGGCCTCGGAGGCGGGGACGGAGCCATGGATCAGCGAACTCTTGCCGGAGCCGGCGACGCCGGTGACGACGCAGAGGACACCGAGCGGGATGTCGACGTCGACGTCCTTGAGGTTGTGGCGGGAGGCGCCGCGGATCTCCAGCATGCCGGTGGGCTTGCGCACCGTGCCCTTGAGGACGGCCCGGTCGTCGAAGTGGCGGCCGGTGACGGTGCCGCTGCCCCGCAGCTCCTCGACGGTGCCCTCGAAGCAGATGGTGCCGCCCGCCGTGCCGGCGCCGGGGCCGAGGTCGACGACGTGGTCGGCGATCGCGATCGCCTCCGGCTTGTGCTCGACGACGAGCACCGTGTTGCCCTTGTCCCGCAGCCGCAGCAGCAGGTCGTTCATCCGCTGGATGTCGTGCGGGTGCAGCCCGATGGTGGGCTCGTCGAAGACGTACGTGGTGTCGGTGAGCGAGGATCCGAGGTGGCGGATCATCTTGACGCGCTGTGCCTCGCCGCCCGACAGCGTGCCCGCCGGCCGCTCGAGCGAGAGGTAGCCGAGGCCGATCTCCACGAACGAGTCGAGGGTGTGCAGCAGCTTGCCGAGCAGCGGCGCGACCGACGGCTCGTCGAGGCCGCGGACCCATGCGGCGAGGTCCCTGATCTCCATCGCGCAGGCCTCGGCGATGTTGATCCCCTCGATCTTCGACGACCGGGCCTCGGCCGCGAGCCGGGTGCCCTCGCAGTCCGGGCACGGCGTGAACGTCATCGCCCGCTCGACGAACGCGCGGACGTGCGGCTGCAGCGCGTCGATGTCCTTGGACAGCATCGACTTCTGGATCTTCGGGATCAGACCCTCGTACGTCAGGTTGATGCCGTCGACCTTGATCTTGGTCGGCTCCTTGCGGAGGAGGTCGTCCAGCTCCCTCTTGGTGTACTCGCGGATCGGCTTGTCCGGGTCGAAGAAGCCGCAACCGGTGAAGATCCGGCCGTACCAGCCGTCCATGCTGTAGCCGGGGATGGTCAGCGCGCCCTCGCCCAGCGACTTGCTGTCGTCGTAGAGCTGGGTGAGGTCGATGTCGGAGACGGTGCCCCGGCCTTCGCAGCGCGCGCACATGCCGCCGTGGTAGACGGCCTTGCGTACCGTGATCCGCTCGCCCTTGCCCTTGTCGACGGTCATGGACCCGCTCGCCGTCCGCTTGGGCACATTGAACGCGAAGGCGGTGGGCGGGCCGATGTACGGCTTCCCGAGCCGGCTGAAGAGGATGCGCAGCATGGCGTTCGCGTCGGTGACGGTGCCGACCGTGGAGCGGGGGTCGGCGCCCATCCGCTGCTGGTCGACGATGATCGCGGTCGTCAGCCCGTCCAGGACGTCGACGTCGGGCCGTGCCAGCGTCGGCATGAAGCCCTGCAGGAACGCGCTGTAGGTCTCGTTGATCAGCCGCTGCGACTCCGCGGCGATGGTGTTGAACACCAGCGAACTCTTGCCCGAGCCGGAGACGCCGGTGAACACCGTCAGCCGGCGCTTCGGGATCTCGACGCTGACGTCCTTGAGGTTGTTCTCGCGCGCCCCGTGCACGCGGATCAGATCATGGCTGTCGGCGGCGTGCGGCGCAGGCGACTGCGAGTCCGTTCTGGTGGTCGTGGTCATTCTGTCTCCATCTGTCGGGCGGAGCCGCCCGTGCGGTCTCCGTCGGCGTCGCCTGGCTCGATCCGATCGGCTTGCAGCGTACGTCCGGTTCCCGTCGCCTGGGCCCGTGGCGCCCTGGAACCCGGCCACCCCGGGTGTCCACCGGGGTGCCGGACCAGGAAACCGCCTTCGCAGGTCGGGGCGCGGACGAGCAACGCGCGCCGCTCCCGAAGCGGCTGTGCCGGGAAGGGCGGTGCTCAGCGGTCCTGAAGCAGCCCGAGGACGTTGCCGTCGGGGTCGGTGACGGTGGCCACCAGGCGGCCGCCGCCGACGTCGTGCGCGCTCTCGCGCACGGTGGCACCCGCGGCGGTCACCTCGGCCAGCTTCGCCTCGATGTCCGGGACGTGCCAGTAGGCCACCGGCGAGGT
Organism: Streptomyces sp. NPDC050287; assembly: GCF_044459385.1. NCBI lineage: Bacteria > Bacillati > Actinomycetota > Actinomycetes > Kitasatosporales > Streptomycetaceae > Streptomyces > Streptomyces sp. NPDC050287. The sequence goes on from NZ_JBITIY010000004.1 coordinate 423,812, forward strand.
CATGCCCTGCGGTCCGCCGTTCGGCACCAGCCCGATGTGCTGGCCCTCGGCCTCGAAGCCGACGTAGTAGGACTCGTCGGTCTGCGGCGCCACACCCAGCAGGGCGGCGTACACGGCCTTGGCCTTCGCCAGGTCGGATACGGGGTGCAGCACGGTCTTGATTCCCTGGGTGGAAGAGCCGGTCATGGTCACTCCTGAGGTCGTGGGTCCGGTCGGGACCGCCTCGACGCCCGCGTGAGGTGCGAGACGTGAGGCGTGATGCCCATGGCAGTCACGCTAGCCACGACCCCGCGACCGGCGCTTCTCGATTCCTGACCGGTCTGCTCAGGGGGGCAGGGGTGCCGGCGGACGGCCAGGTCCGGCGCCCTGGCCGCCGGCGCGCGGGCCACCGGCCGACGGCACGGCACCCCGCCCGGTCTTCACGCGTCGAACTCGGTGAGATCGATGGCGTGGATGTGCAAGGGATAGCCGTACACGGGATGTACGCTCTCGCGCTCCAGCGTCATGCCGAGTTTGCGGATGACGTTCTCGGAGGCCTCGTCGCCGATCCGGCAGACGCTGATGACCCGGTCGAGGCCGCGGTCCTGGAGGGCGAACTCCAGGGTGGCCTGGGCGGCTTCGGAGGCGTAGCCCTGGCCCCAGAACGGTGAGCCGAGCCGCCAGCTGACCGCCACGTCGTTCGCCGCCTCCGGCGGGAACTCGGGCACGGACAGGCCCGTGAAGCCGGCCAGCTCACCCGAGGCCAGCAGTTCGACGGCGAAGAGGCCGAAGCCTTCCTCGTCCCACTCCTCCTCCCAGCGTTCGATGGCCTCGGCCGTGTACTCCAGGTCGCGCACCGACCCGTCGTCGATCCAGTGCATGACCCGCGGGTCCGCGTTGATCTCCGCCATGGGCACGAGGTCGTCGTCGTGCCAGCGACGGAGGACGAGGCGGGGGGTGCGGATCTCGGTCATGACGCCATCCTGCCAAGGTGGGGACCGCACGGGTAATCGCGGCCCGGAATCAGGAACCCACCTTTGCATGATCATGCGAGATCATGCATACTCTTCCTATGTCCAAGGTCCTCACCTCCCTTCCCGCCGGCGAGCGCGTCGGCATCGCCTTCTCCGGCGGGCTCGACACCTCGGTCGCGGTCGCGTGGATGCGCGACAAGGGCGCCGTCCCGTGCACCTACACCGCCGACATCGGCCAGTACGACGAGCCCGACATCGCCTCGGTGCCCGGTCGCGCGCAGACCTACGGTGCCGAGATCGCGCGCCTGGTCGACTGCCGCGCCGCACTCGTCGAGGAAGGGCTGGCCGCGCTCACCTCCGGGGCGTTCCACATCCGCTCGGGCGGGCGGGCGTACTTCAACACCACGCCGCTCGGCCGTGCCGTCACCGGCACGCTCCTGGTGCGGGCGATGCTCGAGGACGACGTCCAGATCTGGGGCGACGGCTCGACCTTCAAGGGCAACGACATCGAGCGGTTCTACCGCTACGGCCTGCTCGCCAACCCGCACCTGCGCATCTACAAGCCGTGGCTGGACGCCGACTTCGTGACCGAGCTCGGCGGCCGCAAGGAAATGTCGGAGTGGCTCGTCGCCCACGACCTGCCCTACCGGGACAGCACGGAGAAGGCGTACTCCACCGACGCCAACATCTGGGGCGCCACCCACGAGGCCAAGACCCTGGAGCACCTGGACACGAGTCTCGAGACGGTCGAGCCGATCATGGGCGTCCGGTTCTGGGACCTTGAGGTCGAGATCGCCACCGAGGACGTGACGATCGGCTTCGACCAGGGCCGCCCGGTGACGGTCAACGGCAAGGAGTTCGCCTCCCCCGTCGACCTGGTGATGGAGGCCAACGCCATCGGCGGCCGGCACGGCCTGGGCATGTCAGACCAGATCGAGAACCGGATCATCGAGGCCAAGAGCCGCGGCATCTACGAGGCTCCCGGCATGGCCCTGCTGCACGCGGCGTACGAGCGCCTCGTCAACGCGATCCACAACGAGGACACCCTCGCCCAGTACCACAACGAGGGCCGCAGGCTGGGCCGGCTGATGTACGAGGGCCGCTGGCTCGACCCGCAGGCGCTGATGATCCGGGAGTCCCTGCAGCGCTGGGTCGGCTCCGCGGTCACCGGCGAGGTCACTCTGCGGCTGCGGCGCGGAGAGGACTACTCGATCCTCGACACCACCGGCCCGGCGTTCAGCTACCACCCGGACAAGCTGTCCATGGAGCGCACCGAGGACTCCGCGTTCGGCCCGGTGGACCGGATCGGCCAGCTCACCATGCGCAACCTCGACATCGCCGATTCACGCGCCAAGCTCGAGCAGTACGCCGGCCTCGGGCTGATCGGCGCCGGCAGTCCCTCCATCGGTGCCGCCCAGGCGGCCGCGACCGGCCTGATCGGCTCCATGCCGGAGGGCGGCGCCGAGGCCATCGCCTCCCGCGGCGAGGTTTCCGAGGAGGACCAGATGCTGGACCGCGCGGCGATGGAGTCCGGCACGGACTGACGGTCCCGTCGAGCAGACCGCTCGGCAGCACGCGGACGCACCATGGACAGGCCGGCTCGGCGCGCGACGGCGCCGCGTCGGCCTGTTCCGTCCCCGGGTCCGCCCGGACGTCCGGCCCTGCCGGTCAGGCAGCGCGGGCTCGGTGGGACACGGTGCGCGCGGGTAGGGCCGGGGCCGGGGTCCGTGCGGGCCGGACACGGTAGGTCGTCCTGGTCGGATCGACGACCGCCTCGCCGAGAGTGATGCGTCCAGCCAAGTGCAGCGCGTCGCATTCGACGGTGGACAGTGCGACGTAACAGCTCCCCCTCCCCGTATCGGCGTCGAACGGCTGCCAATAGCCGTATCTGCGGCGGCCGTCCGCGTGCACCGTCAGGAACACCGGGGTCCCGGGAGCGGAGACGACGCGCAGAACCTCGGCACCGGCGGGGCCGACCGGCGCGCCGGACCGGCCGCGGTGGGGCAGGAGCATCGTCAGACCTCCCCGTGGGTGGCCCGCGGACCACGCCGCGCAAGAGAGGACGGAACCAGGCCCTGTGCCGGTTGGGGAGTGGGGTGCATCTGCGGTGGCCTTCCTGGCGGGGACGCAGGATCGCCTACCCAGTGCGGACGATCTTGATCTCGCTCGCTCCGCATTGTTCACCACACCACTGACATCGATACTCCTGCGCGGCTCAGGGCTGAGTCGCCGCACGGAGGGTAGGCGAGTCGAGGCAGACAGACCCGCCGGTACCCGAGGGAGGAGCCACATGCCGGGCATGATGGAGCGCATCAAGCAGTTCGCGAGGAGTCCTCAGGGGCGGCGCGCGGCCGAGCAGGCGCGCCGGGCCGCGGCCGACCCCCGACGGCGGGCCCAGGCCCAGCGCCTGCTGGGCCGGCTCCGCGGACACCGCTGACCGCGTCACAGCGCACGACCGGGCGGCCCGGCAGACAGACCCAGCCGGGCCGCCCATGTATGCCCGGAGCCGGTCCACTCCGGCTGACGGGACAGGACGACACCCCGAGCCGTACGGCGAACCTCCCCCCCTCGGCGCGCCCTCAAGCCCTCGTACCGCCCGGCGGCACGTACTGCCCGGACTGCCCGGACAACCGGACAGCCCGACGTAGCCTGGCTTGGTCTGCGGCGCAGGCGGTAACCACGACGGCGGAACCCGACGGCGAACCCCTTGGTGGCGTGATGTGTTGGAGTGCGACAGCTGATCTCGTGGCGGGCACCGCTGTCGCGGGCGTGGGGGTGGTGTGTGTGGCACGGGTACGCAGGGGCCGGGATCTGCCGCTCGCCGCGCTGCCTCTGCTGCTCGGGGCCCATCAGATCGTCGAGTCGGCCGTCTGGGAATCCGGTGGCGGCAGCGGCCCCGCCACCATGGCCTGGGCCGTGATCGCGCTGCCCCTGCTGGCGGTGTGGGTTCCGGCCGGGGTGCTGTGTGCCGCCCCACCGCACGCGCGAAGCCGCCTGGGCCTGCTGCTCGGAGTCGGGGTCGCGACGGCCGCGGTGCTCGCGTACGGGCTGGTCACCGGTCCGGCCAGGGCCGAGATCCGCGGTCACACCGTCGGCTACGCCTTCGACCTGCCGTACGTCCCCGTGCTCATCGTGGGCTACCTGCTGGCAACCGTGGGCTCGTTGCTGCTCTCCGGTGACCGGGGACTGCTGACGCTCGGGCTGCTGACCGGCGTGGGGGCGTCGGTCTGCTGGGTTCTGTGGCGGACGGAGTTCGTCTCGACCTGGTGCGCGTTGGCGGCCGTGTGCTCGGTCGTCCTGCTGCGCTGGATCCACACGGGGCCGGCCGCCACGGCGCGGCCGGGCCGCGCGCCCGCACTCCGCTGACACGTCGCCACTTGCACCGCCGCCATATTACTGAACCGTAACCTTCCGACTGCTACCGCCGGTAACGCCTTCACCGCTACGGTCCTGACAATCCGTCTAAGAGTGGCGGCGCAAGCGCGGTTGGACGACCGGGCTCCCGCCGCCCCATCCGCCCCACCGGATCGTCGAACCGCCCGAGCCGCACATCAAGCTCGGCCTCCCCCACACACGGAGGTCCGTCATGCCCGCATCCGCTCGCATCGTGGCCGCGGCCGTCACCGCCGCGGCCTGTCTCGGCGCGACAGCCGTCCCGGCCGCCGCCACCACGGACACCGACGCCGTGATCTCCCGCGGCGTCACCATCCCCACGTTCTACAACCCGCCGGCGACCCTGCCGACGGCCGACGGCGCCCTGGTGCGCAGCGAGCCCCTGCCGCTCGCGCTGACCCTGCCCGGCGTCCACGGCCCGCTGCCCGGAACCGCCACCCGGCTGATGTACAAATCGACGGACTCCAACGGACGTCCCGTCGCGGTCACCGGCGCCTACATCGAACCGACCGCGGCCTGGAAGGGCGGCGAAGCCCGCCCGCTGGTCGCCGTCGCCCCCGGCACCATGGGACAGGGCGACCAGTGCGCCGCCTCACTGGGTCTCGAACATCCCCTGCGGCTCAACGGGCAGACCCTCTCCGTCGGTTACGAGAACCTGGCCGTCTACCGGCTGCTCGCCCAGGGCATCGCCGTCGTGGTCACCGACTACGCCGGGCTCGGCTCAACGGACCGGCTGCACACCTACGTCAACCGTGTCGACGAGGCGCACGCCGTCCTGGACGCCGTCCGCGCGGCCCGCTCCCTGCGCGGGACGTCGGTCACGGCCGACTCGCGGGTGGCACTGTTCGGCTACAGCCAGGGCGGCGGCGCGACCGCGGCCGCCGCCGAACTCCAGGCCACGTACGCCCCCGACGTCACGCTCGCCGGCACCTACTCCGGAGCGCCGCCCGCCGACCTGGCCGAGGTCACCAAGGCCATCGACGGCAGCGATCTGGCCGGGGCACTGGGCTGGTCGGTCAACGGCTTCCTGCAGAGCGACCCCGCCCTGAGGCCGATCGCAGACGCCCACCTCAATGCGAAAGGCCGCGCGGCCCTCACCGACCTGTCCACCATGTGCGTCGGTGACGCGCTGTTCGCCTACAACTCCGCGCGCAGCACGGCCTGGACCACCGACGGGCGGCCTCTCAGCGACATCATCGCGGCCGAACCCGCACTGCGCGCGTTCCTCGACGACCAGCGCATCGGCGGCATGCGGCCGGCCGGTCCGGTCCGCCTGGCGACGGGCACCAGCGACAACCTCGTACCCCACGCGCAGTCCCGGCAACTCGCCGTGGACTGGTGCGGCAAGGGCGCCGACGTCACCTACAAGCCGGTCATCCTGCCCGACGTGGGCCGCTCCCTGCTCAACCACTTCGCTCCCCTGCTCACCGACCAGGGTCAGGCCATCTCCTGGCTCACCGACCGCCTCACCGGCAAGCCCGCCACGTCCAACTGCTCCACCCTGCCCACTCAGCCCTGAGGAGGCGGCCGCACGGGGTCACGCTTCCGTGACCCCGGTGCACCGACCAGCGCGGGCCCTCCCGAGGCGCCGCCAAAGAAACCCTTGCGTTTCGCGCGGCTGACGGCTGAGTCGCGCGTACGAGGTCGGACGGGACGCTTCCCGGGGCAACCGGACCAGGAAGCCACCCCACGACCAGGAGAGTCCGCGCCATGGGAACCGCTGTCCACGTCCCGCAGACCCGGGACATGATCGGGGACGAACTCTCCGCAGACGAGGCGTTCACCGCCCTGCGCCGTTACGGCGGCCTGCGGCTGCTGACCGACTCCTTCGCCCGGTTCCGTTACGCGGACGGCTTCACCAACGCCCGCGCTCTCGCCTTCCAAGTGGTCCTCGGCCTGGTGCCGTTCACCGTCGCGCTCGTCGGCCTGGCCACCTCGGTCCACACGGAGGAGATGGGCCGGATCATCGAGCACACGCTCGGCCGGATCGTGCCGGGGGCCGGCGCCGACGTGGTCGCGGACGCCTTCGACGGGACCCGGCGTACCGCCCGGGACGACGTCCGGAGCACCCTCGCCCTGTGGCTCGGCCTGGCCTTCGCCCTGCTGAACCTCGCCTCCGCCATGGGCCAGATCGAACGCGGCGCCAACCGTATCTACGGCATCGAACGCGACCGTCCCTTCCCGCGCAAGTACGCCAGGGCGCTGCTCCTCGCCCTCGCGGCCGGTCTGCCCATGGTCCTGGGGTTCGTGGTGCTCGTCGCGGGGGACGCCGTCGGTGACGCGGTCGCCGACTCCGCCGGGTGAACGGGCGGCGGGGCGCGATGGTGGAGTGTGCTCGACATACCCGTGGGGCTCGCGCCGGCCTGGGTGGCCTCCGCCGTGATCTTCCGGTGGTCGCCCCGCCGGGTCCAACCCGGCTACACCTGGCTGGCCTTCGGCTCCGCCGTCCACCTCCTGCTGTGGGTCGCGGCCACCTGGCTGCTCGCGCTGTACGTCGAGGAAAGCGGTGCCTTCGGCGCGGGGTACGGCCCGCTCACCGCCTTCATCGCCCTGCTCCTGTGGGCCAATCTGACCGCCGTCGCGCTCTTCCTCGGCACCGCCTTCGCCGCCCGACTCGAGGCGGCCCGCGCCGGTATCGCATCAGCCGTGCGGCCGGACCCCGGGGCCGGCGCGTGACATGAACGGCCACCGCGGCCGGCTCTTCGAGCCACGTCACCCCGCCCGAAGAACGACTCCGCATTGGTATGGACCTGACAGCCGCGCGGGATTAGGCTCTGCCCGACGCCACGAGAGCGCTCTCAGACCGCGTTGTTCCGCCCCCACCTTGCTGGAACGACGAAAGGCAACTCCTATGAGACGTACCAGACTTCAGCATGTCGGCCTGGCCGTCCTCCTGATGCTCGGCAGCTGGGCCGCGGCAGGAACCCTGCCTGCCGCGGCGAGCGACTCCTCCACACCCGCCGGCTCCTCCGAAACCGCGCCGGCCTCGCCCGGCCTGCTCCAGGCGATGCAGCGGGACTTCGGCCTGTCGAAGGCCGAGGCCGAGGCCCGGCTGGCCGCCGAGCGCGGGGCCACCGCACTCGTGCCCGCGGCGCGTCGCGCCGCCGGAGCCGACTACGGCGGCTCGTGGTTCGACGCCGGGAACCGGAGGCTGACCGTGGCGGTCACCTCGGACGCCGCGCCCTCGACGGTCCGGGCCGTCCGGGCCACCGGCGCGCAGGTGCGGACCGTCGAGCACAGCGCGCGACAGCTCGACGCCACCAAGGCACACCTCGACCGGCTGCGGGCACCGGCGGGCGTCAGCGGCTGGTCCGTCGACCCGGCCGCCAACACGGTGGTGGTGAACGTGGTCGGGAAAGAGCGCCACGACAACGATGTCCGGCAGTTCGTCGCCCGGGCCCGTGAGGCCGGACCGGTCACCGTCCGGACCGTACGAAGCGCGCCGCAGACCTTCGCGGCCGGGACCGTGGGCGGCGATCCCTACTACACGGGCAACGTCCGCTGCTCCATCGGCTTCTCGGTCCAGGGTGGATTCGTCACCGCCGGCCACTGCGGCCAACCGGGCGCCGGGGTAAGCGGCTGGGACCGCACCTACATCGGCACCTTCCAGGGCTCCTCGTTCCCGGACAACGACTACGCGTGGGTCAGCGTGGGCAGCGGCTGGTGGACGGTTCCGGTCGTCCTGGGCTGGGGCACGGTGTCGGACCAGCTCGTGCGCGGCTCGGCCGAGGCACCGGTCGGCGCCTCGATCTGCCGCTCCGGCTCCACCACGCACTGGCACTGCGGCACCGTGCTGGCCAAGAACGAGACCGTCAACTACAGCGAGGGCGCGGTGCACCAGATGACGAAGACCAGCGTCTGCGCCGAACCCGGGGACTCGGGCGGCTCGTTCATCAGCGGAGACCAGGCACAGGGCGTCACCTCCGGCGGCTGGGGCAACTGCTCCGGCGGCGGGGAGACCTGGTTCCAGCCGGTCAACGAGATCCTCAACCGCTACGGGCTCACGCTGCACACGGCCTGAACCCAGACCGGCCGGAGGATCCGCCGAACACCGGGCGGATCCTCCGGCCGCTGTCGTGTCGTCGTCCGGTGCGGCGGCAGCACGCGTCGGCAACCGGGGCCGGCCCGGCGCGCAAGAGCCCGGGCGAGACGTGCTGTCCGGACAGCACACCTAGGGTCTGTTGCCGTCGGCGCCGACGCGGCTCTGCGTCGTGCGGTCCGCCTCGTCCTGGACCAGCAGCGAGAGCAGCGAGGCCACGGTGAGGCCGGCCTCCGCGGGGTGGCGCAGGACCTTGCCGGGCTCGATCCGGTAGGTGTTGCCACGCCCCTCGCGGGTGTGTGACAGGTAGCCGTCGTGCTCCAGGTCGGCGATGATCTTCTGCACGGCCCGCTCCGTCAGCCGGCAGTGCACGGCGATGTCCCGGATGCGCACGTTCGGATCGTCAGCGATGACCGCCAGCACGCGCGCGTGGTTGGTGACGAACGTCCATCCCGTGTGCGGTTCAGGCACTCCACCCATGCCTGCATCATACGTTGAGGGTTTCACGCACACAAATACATGAACTTTTTTTCGTGTATCTGTTGACGTATACCGTGTGCAGGCGTGACCTTGGAGAGGTAAGTGGACAAGAGGTCGTGGGAGAGTGTCATGCCGCAGTCGGCGTACTCCGCGCAGCCCGGATCGGGGGACGCCGAGGGCTGGGCGGGGTCGTTCGCCGGCACCGGGGTGCGCAAGCCCTCCGAGGTGACGGTCGTCGCCGGCCACGAGGGCGATCGCGTGCTCGTGTCGGTGAGCGGCGAACTCGATCTCCAGACGGAGGAAGTGGTGCGGCGGGCCCTGTTTTCGGCACTCGCCGAGTCGGCCCGGGGTATAGACCTGGACCTCAGCGGGGTCGGCTTCTGCGACTGCTCCACCCTCAACGTCCTGCTCAGCGTGCGGCAACAGGCCCTGAAGGAGGACAAGACCGTCCTCCTGCGCGCCACCGGCCGCGTGGTCGAGCGGGTACTCGATCTCACCGACACCCGATCCCTGTTCACGGATACCGACGTCATGGATACCGAGTTCTCGGATACCGAGGTCACCGACTCCGAGGTCACCGTCCCCGACGCGGACCAGCCAGGTGACCGGCCGGGCGAGGCGGAGGCGGAGCCGCAGCGGTGGACTCCCGCCGACGACGGGGAGTCCGAGCAGGGCCGGCACACCGAGGGCGACAGCGCGCAGGACCCGCGCATCGAGATGGCGCAGTTGCGCCGAGCCATGCAGACCCGGCCGACGATCGACCTGGCCCGCGGCATCCTGATGGCGAGCTTCCGACTCAGCCCCGAGGACGCCTGGTCCACCCTGGTCAGGACCTCCCAGAACACCAACACCAAAATGCACCAGCTGGCCCAGGACCTGGTGAACACGGTCAGGGGCGACCCACTGCCGGAGGGTGTGCAGAAGCAGTTGTCCGCCGCGGTCGCCACGCTCAGGGCCCCGGCAGCCGTGCCGGACGACGAGTGATACCTACTCACCGGAGTCGGGCGCGAGGTGTGGCGGGAGCGTCCTGGGTGCCGCCCGCTTGGCGAGGCCTGTCATCCCGATGCTGACGACAGTGCTCACCAGGGTGACATCGTTCATGAACAGCTCCGTCCCGAGCCGGAACCGGAACGATGCGTGCACCGCTTGGTAGAGCACGGTAAGGCCGAACAGCGCCGCCCCGGCGCCCCAGAGCCGGGGCCTGGTCACCGACGACGTCAACCATGGCGGCATCCTCGACCATACGGCCGCCATGAGGCCCACGGCGAGGAAGAAGAAGGCCGCGAGGAGAAGCAGCACGGTGATGGCTATGCCCACCGCTTGATCGTCGCACCGCTGCGGATCCCCGGATACGGCCCCTGCCCCGCCTTGACGAAGTCATTGCGGGGGCAGGACGCGCGCCGGGGCGGAGCTTTACCGCGTGAGTCCGGCCTTGTCGCAGGCGGGTCGAAGGTCGGGGGTGCAGATCTGGCCGACGGTGTACACGCCGTCCTTGACGAGGGTCCGACCGATGGTGGCGGCCGTCACCGCGGTCGGCGTCAGCAGGACCGACGGGATGTTCTGGGTGGTGGGGCTGTCGGTCGTCGTCGTGGCGACGTCTCCCAGATCCTCGCCACGTCCCAGGGCGACCGCCATCGCGGCGGCCGTGGTGGCTTCCGACGTGAAAGGCTTGTAGACCGTCATGTACTGCTCTCCCTTGACGATGCGCTGCACCGCGTCGAGATCGGCGTCCTGACCGGTGACCGGAGGAAGCTTTCGGACACCGGCGCCCTTGAGGGCGGAGATGACGCCCTCGGCGACGGCGTCGTTGACCGCCAGGACCCCTCCGATGCGGTACGGGCCCAGTGCCGCGATGGCGCCGACCATGTCGGCGTGGGCGTTCGCCGTGGACCAGCCCTGGATGTCGTACGACCGGGCGATCTTCGTTCTGCCTTCGAGGACGGACAGCGCGCTCCTGCGGTACCAGGCCGCGTTGGGGCTGATGGGATCGCCGTTCAGCATGACGACGTTGGCATCGGCCGCCTTGTCGCCCATGGCCCTCAGGAGCGCCTGGCCCTGGAGTCGGCCGACCTTTACGCCGTCGAAAGTGACGTAGGCCGAGATGGGTCCTTCGGCGAGCCGGTCGTAGGCGACGACGTGGACATCCTCCTTGCGTGCCTCCCCGATCGAGGAGCGCATCGCCCTGGTGTCGGCGGCGTCGAGGATGAGGACCTTGGCCCCGTTGGTGATCATGGAGGCCATCTGCTGCCGTTGCGTCGACGCGTCGTTCTCCGCGTTCGCGTACAGGATTCTGCAGTGGGGGCAGAGTTTCTTCACGTGCTGTTCGATGAGCGGCTTGTCGGACTGCTCCCAGCGCGGGATGGCCCGGCTGGGCAGCAGCAGGCCTACGGTGAAGCTGTCCGTACCCGTCCCCCCGTCTCCCGCGCAGGCGGAAAGGGAGATCGTCACTCCCGCGACGAGCGCCGCGACCGTGTGCCAGGTGCGTCCCTTCACGGCAGAGCTCCTCGTTCCGTCGAGGGCCCCGAGTCCCCGGGGGCCGACTCGTCGCGCGGCACGGCGACCTCGCTCCACACCTGCTTGCCGCCGGCCACGGGCGTCGTTCCGAAGGAGTCCGACATCGCCTCCACCAGCAGCAGGCCCCGGCCGCCGGTCGACTCCCAGTCCACGATCACCGGCTTGGCCGGCGCCCGCGGCGAGGAGTCGCTCACGCAGACCCGCACCCAGTCGCCGCGGAGGGTGAGGTCCACGCGGACCGGGCCCTGGGTGTGCACCAGCGCGTTGGTGACCAGCTCGGAGACGACCAGGAGCACCGCGTCGGAGGCTGCCTCGGCCTGCCACCGGCGCAGCGTGCGCGCGGTGAAACGGCGGGCGTGCATGACGGCGTCGGGCAGTCGCCACACCACCCAGTTGGCCCGGATCGGCCGGACCTTCATGCCGTCGTAGCGCAGCAGCAACAGCGCGACGTCGTCCTCCCGGCGGCCGGCCTCGCCGAGGAGTTCGTCGGCCACGCGCCCCAGGTCCGCCGGATCGGCCCCGGCCAGCGCGGTGCGCGTTCGCCGCATGCCCTCGTCCAGGGGCAGGTCGGAGGCCTCGACCAGACCGTCGGTGACCAGGGCGAGCACCGTGCCGGGGGGCAAGGTCACCGCGGTCATGGGGAACTCCGCCTCCGCGAGAACGCCCAGCGGCAGTCCGCCCTCGACCTGTACCTCCTCGGTCTGTCCGTCGGGGTGGCGCAGCAGCGGTGCGAGGTGGCCAGCCCTCACGAACAGGGTGTTGCCCTCCTCCAGGTCCAGTTCGACGTAGCAGCAGGTCGCGAACAGGTCGGTCTCCATGCCGACGAGGAGACGGTTGGCGTGGGACACGACCACGTCGGGCGGGTGGCCCTCCACCGCGTACGCCCGGACCGCCGTACGCATCTGCCCCATGATCGTCGCGGCCCCGGCGCTGTGTCCCTGCACATCACCGATGACGAGTGCCACCCGTTCCTCGGAGAGGGCGATGACGTCGTACCAGTCACCGCCGACCTGCAGGCCTCGCCGGGCGGGCATGTAACGGGCGACGGCGGTACAGCCGGGGAGTTCGGGAAGGCGCCGGGGCAGCAGGCTGCGCTGGAGCATCGTCGCGAGTTCCTGCTCCGCGTCGTGTGCGTGCGCGCGTTTGAGGGCCTGTCCGATCAGCGCGGCGGTGGCCGTCAGCAGGGTCCGTTCCTCGGGGACGAACTCGTGGGGCTGGTCCCAGCCGACCAGGCAGACACCGGCGACGCCGCCCTCGGCGGGAAGCGGCAGTACGGCCAGGCCCCCGCTGCCGATGCCCGCCAGCGCGGGTTCGAGGGCCGAACCGGCGGGCCACAGGTCCATGCGTCCGTCCTGCAGGGCCATTTGCAGGGTGGGCAGGGCGCTGACCGGGGCGTCGGGCCATTCCGAACGCCACTCGGAGCCCCAGGTCTCCGGCCAGGCGGCGGGTTCGGGCGGATCGAGCACGGTGACCATGAGCCGGTCGTGCTGCAGCTCCGCGAGCGCCACCCGGTCGGAGCCCAGCGGTTCACGCAGCGCGGTGATCGCCACCCGGCCGACGTCACCGACGCTCTCGGCCCCGTCGAGCGCCGCGGTCAGCCACTGGATGCGGGAGACGTCGTCCCCGCTGCGGCTCAGCACCGAAGTCGCCGTCACCACGCCCAGCACCCGCTGGGCCTGGCCGTCGGTGCCGGCCGCCACCCGGCAGCTCAGACTCAGCCAGCGCATCTCGCCACTGGGGCGCCGGACGCGGAACTCCAGCTCTCGCAGACCGTACGCCTGACTGGCCGGCTCCAGTACCGACATCAGCGCGTGCATGTCCTCCGGCAAGGCGTGCGCGAGCAGGGTGTCGGCCTTGCCGTCGAAGTCGTCCGGTGCGATGCCGACCAGTTCCAGCAGCATCTCGTCCGCCTCCACCAGGCCGGTGTCCGGCACCAGGACGAAAGAGCCCGCACGCAGGCTCCGCAGCGCGCGAGACAGCAGCGCCGAGGGATCGGGCCGGCCGGTCCCGGCCTGCAGCACGTCGGCGATCGCGTCGGCATACCGTTCAAGGAATCGCCGTTGCTCGGCCTCGAAACCGCCCGCGAAGCCGCCCATGACGACCAGGCAGCCCAGTCGTCTGCCGCCCGCCACCAAGGGCAGCGCGCCGAGCGACATGTCCGCTCGCGCCGGCGTCGGCACCCCCTCGGAGAAGGAGGTGAGGACGGCGGACGTGAGCCACACCGACCGGCCGGCGCGGACGGCGTGAGCCGCGGGCGAGCCACCGGCCAGAGACAGCCGTTCCGGCGCTGCGGGCGGTGAGGGGAGACAACCGGCCGTCTCCGCCAGCCGCAGCTCGTCGTCGCCGGCGTCGAGCTCATAGACCGCTGCCAGTTCCGCTCCGGCGAAGGTCAGGGCCCGACGGCTCACGGCGGCCTCCGGCATCGCGGGCGGAGAAGAATCCCTGCCCGCCGCGCCGGCCTCGGACGCCCGCAGCTGTGTGACTCCGGCCCGGGCACGGCCGTCCTGGGGCATGTCCGCAACGCACCTCCGTCCGTGCCGCAGGTGCCGACACGCTGAGAGCTGAGCACCCACGTCAAGAATCTCACAGGAGAACGAAACGGACAGATCCATCTGTTCAGGTCATTCGCGGCTGCCGACAGGCGCCCATCCACCGCTTCCGCGGGCTCGGCTCCGCGACGGCCGGCGAGCCGGTGCCACGACTGCCGGCGAGCCCGGCGCCACGGCCGCCGACAGGCCCGTCGGACGCCCCCGCTCGCCATGGTCGCTGCGTTCGCAGATCACCGCGGCCGGTGCCAAACTGACGACGTGGTCGTCCTGCCGCCACCCCGATGACGTGGCCGCGGCTGTGCAGGCGGGCGGCGACCGGTGCGGTGAATCTCCGGGCTGACGCGGCGACCTCGGAACCGGCACAGGAGGTCTTGCGCATGAAGGCCTGCACACGGGATGCGGCCCTCGCAGTGACCGCCCTGTCCACGGCCGTCACGCTCGCGGCCTGCGGGACCGGCACCGGCGGCGATGCCGGTGGAAACGACACCACCATCGGGCTGCTGATGCCGGACGCCACCACTGCCCGATGGGAGACGCAGGACAGGCCTCTGCTCGAGAACAAGATCGACCAGCTGTGCGCCGACTGCACGGTCCAGCACGCCAACGCCAAGGGCGACGTGGCCCTCCAGCAGGAACAGATGGACTCGATGATCACCAAGGGTGTCGACGCCATCGTCCTCGTGGCCGTGGACGCCAGATCACTCGCTGCCGCGGTCAGGGACGCCGACGAGGCGCACATTCCGGTCATCGCCTACGACCGCCTGGCCGTGGGCCCCATCGCCGGCTATGTCTCCTTCGACGGCGAGGAGGTCGGCAAGCTCCAGGGCCGGGCGCTCCTCCAGGCCATTGGCGCCAAGGTGCACGACGGCGAGATCGTGATGATGAACGGCGACCCGAGCGACCCCAACGCGGTGGCGTTCAAGAAGGGCGCACTGTCCGTGCTCCGGGGGAGAGTGAAGATCGGCAAGGCGTACGACACGCTGCAGTGGAGGGCCGAGACCGCGAACATGAACATGTCCGGCGCCATCGCGGCCCTCGGCGTCGACAACATCAACGGGGTCTACGCCGCCAACGACGGACTCGCCGCGGGCAGCATCGCCGCCCTCAAGGCGGACAAAGTTCACCCGCTGCCCCCTGTCACCGGACAGGACGCCGAACTGGGAGCGGTACGGCGCATCGTCGGCGGCGACCAGTACATGACCGTGTTCAAGCCCTTCCGGCCGGAGGCGTCCGCCGCAGCGGCGATGGCCGTCGCCGCAGCGCGCGGGGACAGCCTCGCCCGGGTCGCCAAGGACGAGGCGAGGGTCGGCACCGGCAAGGAGACGGTGCGGGCGAGCACCGGCAAGGAGGTGCCGGCCGTCCTGCTCGCTCCCGTGTCCGTGACCGTCGGCACCATCAAGGACACCCTGGTGAAGGGCGGCGTGTACACGGTCCAGCAGATCTGTGTCCCCCAACTCAAGACCGCCTGCGCCAAGGCCGGGCTGACCTGACGGACCGGTTCCCGTCGATCGCGGGCCCGGGAAGTCCGGAAAATCCGGGGAGTGCGGCAGGACGTCCGGGAAGCGCGGCAGGGAGACCGGGAAGTGTGGGAGGGCGATCCGGGAAGTGTGGGAGATCCCGGAATGTGGGAAATCCGGTAGATCCTGGTACGTCCGGTAATTCCGGGAAGGAGATGTTCCCTGTGCCGACTCCGCCCTTGCTGGCGCTGCACGGCGTGTGCAAGCGCTTCGGCGTCGTCGAGGTGCTCAGCGACATCGAGCTGGAGATCCGCGCCGGCCAGGTCCTCGCTCTGCTGGGCGACAACGGTGCCGGGAAGTCCACCCTGGTCAAGGCGATCTCCGGGGTCGCCCCCGCGGACAAGGGGCTCATCGAGTGGGAGGGGCATGCCGTCCACATCAGGCGCCCCAACGACGCCCGGGATCTCGGCATCGCCACGGTCTACCAGGACCTCGCGCTGTGCGGGAACCTCGATGTCGTCGGGAACCTGTTCCTCGGGCGGGAGGTCCGTCGGCACGGGTTCCTCGACGAGGTGGAGATGGAGCACCGCACCCGGCACCTGCTCCAGCGTCTGACCAGGGGCATCCCGGATCTGCGTGCCCCCGTCGTCTCCCTGTCCAGCGGTCAGCGGCAGACGGTCGCCATCGCGCGCTCCCTGCTGGGCGACCCGCGGGTCATTCTCCTGGACGAACCGACCGCGGCGCTGGGTTTCGAGCAGACCGCGGAGGTCCTGGACCTCGTCGACGAGTTGCGTGACCGTGGCCTCGGAGTCCTGCTCATCAGCCACAACATGGGCGACGTCAAGGCGCTCGCGGACCGGGCCGCCGTCCTGCGGCTCGGGCGCAACAACGGCTTCTTCGACGTGAACACCGCCTCGCAGGAGCAGATCATCTCCTCCATCACGGGCGCCACCGAGAACGTGCCCCGCCGGCCGGCCCACCGGGAGGCGGAATGGTGAAAGGGACACAGGCCGTGATCCGCACGGTGGAGGGCTGGGGCGCCGCCTTCCGGCGCAAGCTGAGCGCCGGTGAACTGGGCTCGCTGCCGGTCGTCCTGGTGCTCGCCGTGGTCTGGATCGTCTTCCAGTCCCTCAACAGGAACTTCCTCTCGCCCCGGAACCTGTCCAACCTCAGCGTGGACATCGTGGGCACCGGTCTGATCGCGGTCGGCATCGTCTTCGTACTGCTGCTCGGTGAACTCGACCTGTCGGTGGGCTCGGTCAGCGGTCTCGCGGCGGCCGTGTTCGCCGTGCTGAACGTGAACAACGGTGTGCCGGAATGGCTCGCCCTCGTCGTCGCGGTGCTGGCGGGCACGGCGACGGGAGCCGTCCAGGGCTTCTCCTTCGCCAAGACCCGGGTACCGGCGTTCGTCGTCACGCTCGCCGGGCTGCTCACCTGGAACGGCCTGATGCTCTACGTCCTCGGGACCAGCGGGACCGTCAACCTCGACGAGGACGGGCTCCTGGCCCGGCTGACCAGCTACTACTTCACCAACGACTTCGCCGCCTACGGCCTGGCGGCGGTCGGAGCGGGCCTGGTGTTCCTCGTGTCCTACCGGGACAGACGGCGTCGCAGAGTCGTCGGTATGCCACACCGCTCGTTGCGGGCCATCGGGGTGCGCACGGGAGTCCTCGCCGTGACCGCGTTCACCGCCGCGTATCTGCTCAACCGGTTCCGGGGGCTGCCGCTCGGCCTCCTGCTCTTCCTCCTGATCGTGGCCGGCCTCGACGTCATCCTCCGCCGCACGCATTACGGGCGGCAGGTCTACGCCCTCGGCGGCGGCGTCGAGGCGGCCCGGCGCGCCAGCCTCAACGTGACGCGGGTGCAGACAGCGGTGCTCGCGGTGTCGGGCACCATGGCCGCGGTCGGCGGACTGTTCCTGGCCTCGCGCATCACCTCGGTGAGCCAGAACTCCGGCTCCGGCGTCCTGCTGCTCAACGCCATCGCCGCGGCCGTCATCGGCGGCGCCAGCCTGTTCGGCGGACGAGGCACGACCTGGAACGCGGTCCTCGGCATCCTGGTCATCCAGTCGATCGCCTCCGGCATGGCGATCACGGACACCCCGGCCGCCGTGCAGTTCATCATCACGGGCGGTGTCCTCTTCGCCGCGGTGGTCATCGACTCCCTGTCCCGACGTTCGCAGGAGGCACACGGGCGGGCCTGACCGGGATACGGGTACCGGGGGGGCCGGGAACCCGAGCGCCGTGGGATGGAGCCGTAGCTCCGCCAGGCCCTGTCGCCGGACTCCCGTCGTCCGCCCGGAGGGCGGGCCCCGCGGCGGCCGGCACGTGCGGTCGCAAGGCGCCGGGCCGCCCGTGGCGGGGCCACGCGGGCGGCCCGGCAAGGCGGCGAGCGTGCGCGCAAGGCGTCGCGGGACAGGCGTCGCGGGGTAGGCATCGCGGGGCAGGCATCGCGGGGCAGGCATCGCGGGGACAGGCGGGAGTCTGACGACAGGGTCTAGGGAGCGTCAGGGCCCACGTGATACTCCCGCAACTTGCGGTACAGCGTCGCGCGGGCGATGCCCAGTGCCGCCGCGGCACGTACCTTGTTGCCGCCGTGGCGGCGCAGGGCCTCCAGGATCGCGGCGCGTTCGGCGAGTTCCATCGGGCTGAGCCGTCGCGCCGCGGGCCCCTCGCGGACCGGGTCGGGCAGCTCGCCGCGCCCGACCGGGCCACGGAGCCGCCGCCGTCGGGCCACCGCCCGGACGAGGTGGGCGAGTTCGCTGACGTTGCCGGGCCAGGGATGCTGCTCCAGGGCGCGCAGGGCGTCCAGGGTCCAGGTCAGCGGGGGGCTGCCCCGGGCCGGCCGGGGTGCCAGGACCGGGAGCAGATCCCTGATGTCCTCGGGGCGCTCTCGCAGGGCCGGAAGGGTGACGGAGCGGGCCGCGAGGGTGTCGAGGAGACGCTGCAGACACGGGCCTGGCGCTGTTCCGGGGGTGTAGGTGGCGACCAGGGGGAGGTCGGGTCTCTCCTGGAGGAGGGAGTTGAGCGCGGCGACGTCCGGCTGGGACAGCCGTTCGGCGTGCCGCAGCAGGAGCGGGCGTACGCCGACGAACGCCTGGTCCTGAAGGACCGGTCCGGTCGACTCGGCGGCGTCGGCGATCACGGGCGCGGTGCCGTCGAGGAGTTCGTCGGCGAGGGCCGTCTTGCCCGTTCCGCGCTCTCCCACCAGGAGCAGCGGGCCCGCCGTGCGGGCCAGTTCCGTCGCCTGTGCGACCGCGTGCCGCCAGGGCACGGAGCTTCCCGCCAGTGCGCTCGCCGGACGTGCCGGGGAGCGCGCCGGCGCCACGGGACGCGCTTCGAGTACGGCGACGACGCCGAGGACGCGGCCCTCGTGCCGTACCGGAGTGATCCGGGCGGTGCAGCCGGCGTCTTCGGGGAGCGGCAGGTCGTATGCCGGTGAAGCGGTTCCGGCGCTCTCGCGCGGCGTCACCGTGCGCTCCAGGGCCTCCAGTACCTGGGGCGAGGCCAGGCGCACGGCCGCCTCGCTGACCAGGCGGTTGCGGCCGTCCAGGGCGACGACCGCCCGCTCCCGTCCGCTCGTGGCCCGGGCGTAGGCGTCGAGCAGGACTCGTTCAGGCGTCCGCGCGCATGCCCGCAGTTCCCGTTCCACCGCCGTGGCGAGTGCCTCGGCGAGGGCCGCGCCGGGGTGCGGGCGGCGGCCCGCACACAGGCCCGAGGCGACCGTGACCGTACCGGCCGCGTGTCCGGTCTCCGGGTCGAGCACCGGGACACTGACCGCGGAGACGTCCTGCCACGCGTCGAGGAAGTGTTCGGGACCGTGCACCTCCGCGCGGCGCCGGGTGCGCAGAGCCAGCGCGGCGCTGTTGTGCCCCACCTGGTGCTCGGACAGGTCCCGCCACCGCTCGCCCACGGGTCCGCCGCCCGACGACCACAGCACCCGCAGCCGCTCGTCGGTGAGCGCCAGCGACGACCGGCCGCCCAGGGCCGGGGCGAGGCGTTCGAGCACGGGGCGGGCCGCGTCCAGCAGGGCCGAGTCCGAGGGCCGGGCGGGTTCGTCGGCCGGACGGTTCAGGTCGTGCCGTACGCCGAAGAAGCGGGCGCGCCGCCACGCGGCGACGACGTCGTCGGGCACGCCGTCCGGGACCGGGAGCCCTGTCAGGAACCGCTCGCGGGCCCGGCGGAGAGGAGCGAGGGCGGGGGGATGTTCCACGGTGGTCATGACGGCACTCACCGTACTCGCCGCCGGAGCGCCCTCGCCCTCGGGTGCGGGTGTCTCGTAATGAGACACCCGCGTCCGCCCGTTCCGCTCCATGATCATGAATGGTCGGCGTCTGTTCCCATCCCCTGGCGCTTCCCTGTCGCTTTCCTGTCGCTTTCCTGGTGCTTTCTTCATCGCTTTCGTGTCCCGTCCCCCGCGTCCCCCGTCCCATCTCCTGCCTCATCTCCTGGAGCGTCCTGTCGTGCAGACCGTTGTCGAGACCGACGTACTGATCGTGGGCAGCGGCCCGGCGGGCGCGTCGGCCGCGCTCGCCCTGAGCACCTACGGCGTGCGCAACATGGTCGTCACCCGCTACGCGCACCTCGCCGACACGCCCCGCGCGCACATCACCAACCAGCGCACCATGGAGGTGCTGCGCGACCTGGGCGTCGAGCAGGACGTGATCGACCGGGCCACGCCCCAGCACCTGATGGGCAACACGACCTTCTGCACCAGCCTGGCCGGCGAGGAACTGGGCCGGGTGCGCTCCTGGGGCAACGACCCGCTCGTCCAGGCCGCGCACGACCTGGCGAGCCCCACCCGCATGTGCGACCTGCCGCAGCACCTGATGGAGCCCCTGCTGGTGAACGCGGCGGTCGCCCGCGGCACCGACCTCCGCTTCAGCACGGTCTACAAGTCCTTCGTGCAGGACGAGCACGGCGTCACGGTCACCGTCGAGGACCGGCTGCGCGGCGACGAGTACACCATCCGCGCCAAGTACCTCATAGGCGCCGACGGCGGCCGCTCCAAGGTCGCCGAGGACGCCGGGTTGCCGATGGGCGGGAAGATGGGCGTCGCCGGCAGCATCAACATCGTCTTCGAGGCGGACCTGAGCCAGTACACCGCCCACCGCCCCTCCACCCTCTACTGGGTGCTCGCCCCCGGCGCCACCGTCGGCGGCATCGGCGCGGGCCTGGTGCGCTGCGTGCGCCCCTGGAACGAGTGGCTCATCGTCTGGGGCTACGACGTCACAGCCGGCGCCCCCGACCTCACCGAGGAGTACGCGCTCTCCGTCGTACGCCGGCTGATCGGCGACGACGAGATACCCGTGACCATCACGTCGTCCTCGGCGTGGACCGTCAACGAGATGTACGCCGAGACCTACGCGAGCGGCCGCGTCCTGTGCGCCGGCGACGCCGTCCACCGCCACCCGCCGTCCAACGGGCTCGGCTCCAACACCTCCGTGCAGGACGCCTACAACCTGGCGTGGAAGCTGAAGCTCGTCCTCGACGGCGTCGCCACGCCCCGGCTGCTCGACACCTACGACGCGGAGCGGGCGCCGATCGGGAAGCAGATCGTGACCCGCGCCAACAAGTCCATCGCCGAGACCGCCCCCGTCTTCGAGGCGCTCGGCGGGTTCTCACCGCAGACCCCCGAGCAGCTGTGGGCCAACATCGCCGCCCGCAAGGACGCCACCGAGGCCGCCAAGAAGCAGCGGGCGGCGCTGCGCGAAGCGATCGCCTTCAAGGTCTACGAGTTCAACGCGCACGGCGTCGACCTCAACCACCGCTATGTCTCCGACGCGATCGTCCCGGACGGCACCCCCGACCCCGGCTACTCCCGCGACCCCGAGCTGTACCACCAGCCCACCTCCCGCCCCGGCGCCAAGCTGCCGCACGCCTGGATCACCTCCGGCACCCGCACCCTGTCCACCCTCGACACCGTCGGCAAGGGCCGCTTCACCCTGCTCACCGGCATCGGCGGCGAAGCCTGGGTTCGGGCCGCCGCGGCCCAGCCCCTCGACATCGCCACGGTGGTCGTCGGACCGGGGCAGGAGTACGAGGACCCGTACGGCGACTGGGCGAACCTGAGCGAGATCTCCGACGCGGGCGCCCTTCTCGTACGCCCCGACGGGTATGTGGCCTTCCGCCACGCCGACGCGACCGAGGACGCCGACCGGTTGCTCACGGACGCATTGCGGCGGATCCTCGGGCACGACTGACCCGCACCGCTGACACGCACGAGTGGCTTGCGCCGCTGACACGCACGCTGGGAAAGGAACCGCGATGACCAGCAACGCCCCGGGTCCGACGGTCACGGACGAGGTCGTCGCCAGTCTGCACGGCACCGGTGATCCGCGGCTGCGGGAGCTGCTGACCGGCCTTGTCCGGTATCTGCACGCGTTCGCGCGGGAGAGCGGCCTGACGCGGGAGGAGTGGGAGCGGGCGATCGGCTTCCTCACGGCGACCGGGCAGGCGTGCACGGACACCCGGCAGGAGTTCATCCTGCTGTCGGACGTGCTGGGCCTGTCGATGCTGGTCGAGGACATCAACGGCCACCAGGCGCCCGGCACCACGGAGTCGACGGTGCTGGGCCCCTTCCACCTGACCGAGTCGCCGGTGCGGGAGCTGGGCGCGGACATCGACCTGGTGGGCGGCGGTGAGCCGTGCGTGGTCAGCGGACGGGTGCTGTCGCGGGACGGCACCGCGCTGCCCGGCGCGCTGGTGGACGTGTGGCAGGCCGACGGGCACGGCTTCTACGACGTGCAGCGTCCGGACGTGCAGCCGGCGGGCAACGGCCGCGGTCTGTTCACCGCGGACGGTGAGGGCCGGTTCTGGTTCCGTACATGTGTGCCGAGCCCGTATCCGATCCCGACGGACGGCCCGGTCGGGGAGCTCCTGCGGGCGACCGGCCGGCATCCCTACCGGCCCGCGCACATCCACTTCATCTCCTCGGCCGCCGGGCACACGCCGGTGACGACGCACATCTTCGTGGCGGGCAGCGACTACCTGGACTCGGACGCCGTGTTCGCCGTCAAGGACAGCCTCGTCACGGATTTCGCGGAGACCGACGATCCTGTCCTGGCCCGGGAGTTCGGGGTGGCGAGTCCCTTCCGGCAGGCCCGGGTCGATCTCGTGCTGGAGCCCGCGTCGTGACGAACCTGCTGGATTTCTCCTACGAGGCTCAGCCGATGCGGGTCGTCCTCCGGCCCGGCGCTTCGGTGTCCGCCACGCCAGGTGAGGCCGAACGGCTCGGTCTGCGACGGCTGTTGGTGGTGTGCGGACCGCGCGGGGCACACACCGCGCGGGCGGTCGCGGACGCGCTCGGGCCGGCCTGTGCGGGCCTGCACGCGCGGGCCCGGATGCATGTGCCGGTGGAGGTGGCCGACGAGGCCGTCGAGGCGGTTCGCGCGGCCGGCGCCGACGGGTGCGTGGCGGTGGGCGGAGGCTCGGCCATCGGCCTCGGCAAGGCCATCGCCCTGCGCACCGGACTGCCACTGATCGCGGTGCCCTCCACCTACGCCGGCTCGGAGATGACCCCCGTCTGGGGCCTGACCGAGCACGGCGCCAAACGCACCGGCCGCGACCCCGTCGTGCTGCCGCGCAGTGTCGTCTACGACCCCGAGCTCACCCTCTCCCTGCCGGTGCCGCTGTCGGTCACCAGCGGCATCAACGCGCTCGCCCACGCCGTCGAGGCGCTGTACGCCCCCGACACCTCGCCCCTGATCGCGCTCATGGCCCAGGAGGGCGTCCGGGCCATGGCCGGGGCGCTCCCGGCGGTGGCGGATGATCCCGCCTCCCTGGGCGCCCGCGGCCGTGCCCTGTACGGGGCCTGGCTGTGCGGCTCCTGCCTGGGCGCCACCACCATGGGCCTGCACCACAAGCTCTGCCACGTCCTCGGCGGCACCTTCGGCCTGCCGCACGCCGAAACCCACACGGTGGTCCTGCCGTACGCCCTGGCGTACAACGCGCCCGCCGCCCCGGACGCCGTCGCCGCCCTCGACCGGGCCCTGGACACGGACGACGCGCCCAGGGCCCTGCGGGACCTGGCCGGACTCCTCGGCGCGCCCCGCTCGCTCGCCGAACTGGGCCTGGCCGAAGCCGACTTGGCCGAGGCGGCGGAACAGGCGACGGCACAGCCCTATGCCAACCCCCGCCCGGTCACCACGGACGGCGTGCTCGCGCTGCTGCGGGCGGCCCACGCGGGGGAAGCGCCCCGATAGCGATCGAATCCGACGGCAGTCGGACCAAAGCAGGTTGAAGCTCACCGAATCCGCCACCTGATCCCCCCATTTTGTCCGCTTACCCCTTACGCAGTTGTCCGCATACTCACTAACTCACCCCCCTTACGCACAGACCCGTTGACTCACCGACCCGTACGAAGAAAGGTGCCACCCATGGTCCTCGCACTGCTTCGGAGGCGGCGCTCCCGGAGCACGCCCAGCCCATCACTGCCACTGCCCGCCGGCGCGGGCTCGGTGGGCCGCACCGTCCTGGATCCGATGGGCCAGCCGATGGGCGGCGCCGACGTGGCCGTGACCGCGGCGGACTCCCACCAGGTCGTGGCGCGCGGCATCACGGATCCCTACGGGTTCTTCTTCGCCGCGCTGCCCCCCGGCCGCTACCGCCTCATGATCACGGCCGATGGACTGACACCGCATCAAGAGACGGTGGACGTCGTCAGCGGCGCGGTCCTGACCCCCGAGCTGATCCAGCTCTCCTCGGCCCCGCAACTGGAACTGCCGGTGCCCGGCACCTGGCTCTTCGACCCGCCGCACACGGCGATCAGGTTCATCGCGAAGCATGTCGGCATGGCGCATGTCCACGGCCGCTTCACGCGCTTCACGGGCGGGATCCGGGTCGCGCCCGACATGACGGACTCCCAGGTGTCCGTGCGCATCGACGCCTCCAGCATCACGACGGGCAACAACACCCGTGACAACCATCTGCGGTCGGCCGACTTCCTGGACGTCGAGCGCTACCCGTACATCGACTTCACCAGCGCGCGCTTCGCCTACCGCGGCGGCGCCAAGTGGGCGCTGCACGGTTCGCTCACCATGCACGGCGTCAGCCGCTCGATCGCCCTGGACACCACCTACCTCGGGTCGGTCAACGGCGGCTACGGCGAGGAACTGCGCTGTGCCGCCCTGGCCAGGGCGGAACTGCACCGTGAGGACTACACCCTGAACTGGCGCAGCATGCTGGCCCGCGGCATCGCCGTGGTCGGCCCCACCATCCAGCTCGAACTGGACGTCCAGGCGATGTACCGCACGCACGACACACCGACGCCGCCGGAGTAGCCGTCGGCCCCCTGGGCCCTCGCGGGTGGTCATGACCCCGCTGAGCGGACGACGGCATCACCGTGAGTGAGATCGGGGTGTGCGCCAAAGCACCTGTGCGGTCCTGCTGTTCGAACTTGTTCGACCTGTCGGATGTTGTTCGAAACCTCTTGACGGTGCGCCACACCCCGATTGACACTCTCGCAACACGACGTCACACAGCCGAAACGATCAGGCGCCCACGGCCGGGCTCCCGTTGCCGGCCGGCTTCGTCATGCCTTCTCCCGTCAGTCGTCAGCCATGCTCAGCAGGGGTCCCCACATGACGTACACCGCAGGTCCGCGCAGCCGCGCGAGACGTTGGGCGAGCCGGTTCGCCGGTCTGACCGCCGCGTCGCTCTTCCTGGGCCTCGCCACGCCCGTCGTCCCCGCGCAGGCGGCCGCGAGCGCGGCTGACAGCGCGGCGGAGAGCGCGGACATCACCGACGGTCTGGCCCTCTGGTACAAGCTCGACGCCGCCTCCGGCAGCACCGTCACCGACGCCTCCGGCAACGGCCGCGGCGGCACGGTGAGCGGCACCGCCGACTGGTCGGGCACCGGCCAGGGGCTCACCTTCAACGGGTCGGACACCTACGTCAAGGTGCCGAACGACGTCATGAAGGGCATGGACGCGATCACCGTCTCGACGGACGTGCTGATCGACTCGGCCCAGAGCACCCCGTACTTCCTCTACGGCTTCGGCAACTCCAGCGGCGGCAACGGGAACGGCTATCTGTTCACCACGGGCAACGGCCTGCGGACGTCCGTCGCGACCGGCAACTGGTCGACGGAACAGACCACCAAGCCCGCCGACGGCCACAGCCTCACCCGCGCGGTGTGGAAGCACATCGCCTACACGCAGACCGGCAGCACCGGCGTGCTGTACGAGGACGGCGTCGAGGTCGGCCGCAACACGTCGGTCACCATCACCCCCGGCGCCATCGGCTCCGGCACCACGACCGCCAACTACATCGGCAGGTCGGTGTACTCCGGCGACAAGCTGTTCAAGGGCAGGATCCGCGACTTCCGGGTCTACGACCGTGCCCTGGACGCCTCCGAGGTGGAGCAGCTGTCCCTGCCCGTCGCCACGCGGGGTGTCGCCGACGACAAGGCCGCGCTGAGCCTCGGCGACACCGGCGCGGTCACGGCCGACCTCGACCTGCCGAAGACCGGCACGGCCGGTGGTTCCACCATCAGCTGGGCCAGCGACAACACGGAAGCGGTGACCGACACCGGCAAGGTGACCCGTCCGGCCGCCGGTGAGCCGGACGGCCACGCCACGCTCACGGCGACCCTGAGGAAGGGCACCGTGACCGACACCAGGACCTTCGACGTCACGGTCCTGCCCGACTTCGACGACCGGACGGCCACCGAGAAGGCGGCCGGGGCCCTCACGGTCCACAACCTCGACGACGTGCGCGGCAACCTCACCCTCCCGGCGCGGGGTGACTACGGCACCGCCGTCGCCTGGTCCTCCGCGACCCCGGACACCGTCTCCGCCGACGGCGTCGTCCACCGCCCCGCGCACGGCGACGGCACCACCGCCGTCGACCTGACCGCGACCGTCACCAAGGGGGCGGCGAAGGCGACCCGCGTCTTCACCGCGAAGGTCCCCGAACTCCCCGCGAAGCAAGCCCTGAAGGGCTACATGTTCAGCTACTTCACGGGTGAGGGCACGGCGGACGGCGAGCAGCTGTACGCCGCCCTCAGCAAGGGCGACGACCCGCTGAAGTGGCGGGAGTTGAACGACGGAAAGCCGGTGCTGACCTCTACACTCGGCGAGAAGGGCCTGCGCGACCCGTTCATCATCCGCTCCCCCGAGGGCGACAAGTTCTACCAGATCGCCACCGACCTCAGGATCTACGGCAACGGCGACTGGGACGCCGCCCAGCGCACCGGCAGCAGGTCCGTCATGGTCTGGGAGTCCACCGACCTCGTGCACTGGACGAACCAGCGCCTGGTGAAGGTCTCCCCCGACAGCGCGGGCAACACCTGGGCGCCGGAGGCGTTCTACGACGCGAAGCTCGGCGAGTACGTCGTCTTCTGGGCGTCCAAGCTGTACGACGACGCCGCGCACTCCGGCGACACGTACAACCGCATGATGTACGCGACCACTCGCGACTTCTACAGCTTCAGCGAGCCCAAGGTCTGGATCGACCGCGGCTACTCGGTCATCGACTCCACGATGATCCAGCACGACGGCACGTACTACCGCCTGTCGAAGGACGAGCGGAACAACACCTCCTCCACGCCCAACAGCAAGTTCATCTTCGAGGAGAAGAGCGACTCGATCCTGAACCCGTCCTGGACCGCGGTCGCCGAGGGTATCGGCAAGGGCGCGATGAGCGCCGCCGAGGGGCCGTTGGTGTTCAAGTCCAACACCGAGGACAAGTGGTACGCGTTCCTCGACGAGTTCGGCGGCCGCGGCTACCTCCCGTTCGAGACGACCGACCTCGACTCCGGCAACTGGACCCCGGCCACCGACTACGACCTGCCGGCCAAGCCGCGCCACGGCACGGTGCTTCCGGTCACCCAGGCCGAGTACGACCGCCTGCTGCGCGCCTACCAGCCGGACCAGCTCGTGGAGAGCGTCGAGGACGTGTCCGTGAAGACGCGGACCGGCGAGGCTCCGGTGCTGCCGGCCACCGTGATCGCCACGTACGCCGACGGCGTGAAGCGTCCCGTCGCCGTCACCTGGGAGGACGTACCGGAGTCGAAGTACGCGCAGGCCGGCACCTTCACCGTGACCGGCAGCCTGCCCGACGGCGCCGCGCTGCCGGTGCGGGCCGAGGTCGCGGTGTCGGAGGAAGGCACGGATGTCCCGGCCGACCTGCTCCTGCACTACGGCTTCGACGAGACCGGCGGCAACATCGCCCGTGACTCCAGCGGCCACGGCTACCACGGCACCTATGTCGGCACGCCCGACTTCGGCACCGGCGTCGACGGCGGCTCGTTCAGGATGTCCGGCGGCTCCACTTCGCCGTATGTGAAGATCCCGAACGGTGTGCTGAGGAACGCCGGCAGTGTGACCGTGTCGACGTACGCCAAGTGGAAGGGCGGCGACAGCTTCCAGTGGCTGTTCGGGCTCGGGCCCGACAGCGACAGGTACCTGTTCGCCACCCCCTCCAACGGCGGCTCCAGCCTCTACTCGGCCATCACGAAGGCGAGTTGGTCGGCGGAGTCGAAGCTGACGGCCGGCTCGCAGCTCACCCCGGGTGAGTGGCGGCACGTGACCGTCACCCTCGACGGCTCGACCGGCACGATGGTCCTCTACGTCGACGGCGTCGAGGCGGCCCGCACGACGACCACCATCAAGCCGTCCGAGCTGTACGACGCGAACAAGGACTACAGCGGCTACATCGGCCGGTCCCTGTACTCGGCCGACCCGTACTTCGGCGGCGAGGTCGACGACTTCCGCATCTACGACCGGGCGCTCACGGCCGCGGAGGTCATGGAGCTCAGCGGCAACACCGCGGGCATCGCGAAGGCGACGCACCCGGCGCTGAAGGTCGACGCGATCGTCGACAACGCCGGCAGCAGGATCACGTTGCCGATGAAGGAGGGCACCGATCTCACCGCGCTGGCACCGGAGTTCACCCTCGCCCACGGCGCGGCGATCAGCCCCGCCTCCGGAAGCGTGCAGGACTTCACCAAGCCGGTGACGTACGCGGTGACGGGATCCGACGGCAAGAAGCGTACGTGGACGGTCTCCGCTCTCATCATGAAGAGCCCGGTCCTGCCGGGGCTCAACGCCGACCCGAACATCGTCCGCTTCGGCGACACCTTCTACATCTACCCGACCACCGACGGTTTCGAGGGCTGGAGCGGCACCCGGTTCAAGGCGTACTCCTCGACCGACCTGGTCCACTGGAAGGACCACGGCGTCATCCTCGACCTCGGTCCTGACGTCTCCTGGGCGGACAGCAGGGCGTGGGCGCCGACGATCGCCGAGAAGAACGGGAAGTACTACTTCTACTTCTGCGCCGACGCGAACATCGGTGTCGCGGTGTCCGACTCGCCGACCGGTCCGTTCAAGGACGCACTCGGTCAACCGCTGCTGAAGGCGGGCCAGTTCAGCGGCCAGATGATCGACCCGGCGGTCTTCACGGACGACGGCGGGCAGTCGTACCTCTACTGGGGCAACGGACATGCCTACGTGACCCCGCTGGGCGACGACATGACCTCCCTCGACTCGTCGAAGGTCAAGGACATCACCCCCAGCGGCTACAACGAGGGCACCTTCGTCGTCAAGCGCAAGGGCACCTACTACTTCATGTGGTCGGAGAACGACACCCGCGACGAGAACTACCGCGTCGCCTACGCCACCGGCCCCTCCCCCACCGGCCCGTGGACCAAGCGCGGCGTCATCCTGGAGAAGGACCTCGCCCTCGGCATCAAGGGCACCGGCCACCACTCGGTCGTCCAGGTGCCGGGCACCGACGACTGGTACGTCGCCTACCACCGCTTCGCCATCCCCGGCGGTGACGGCACCCACCGCGAAACCACCATCGACAAGCTGGAGTTCGACGCCGACGGTCTGATCAAGAAGGTCGTCCCGACCCTGACCGGCGTCGACCCGGTCACCGTCGTCCACGCCGGCCCGGACGCCGACGGCACCGAGGGCGACGCGATCCAGCTGAACGGGACGATCTCCGGTGCGGGCACCGCGAAGTGGACGGCCGAGGACGGAGCACCCTGCGCCTTCGCCGACGCCCAGGCGGCAATCACCACGGTCACCTGCACCGACGACGGCACCTACGAGCTCACCCTGACCGGCGGCCGCAGCAGTGACACGGCAACCGTCAAGGTGGCCGACGCGGCGCCGGCCATCACCGCCACCACCGGCCCGCGCTCCCCCGTGCCGGTCGGCAACCGGGTAGTCGTCACGGCCGAGTTCACCGACCCGGGCACCCGGGACACCCACACCTGCGTGGTCGACTGGCAGGACGGCACCGCGCCGGCGGACGGCACGGTCACCGGCACCGGCTGCCGCGCCGAACACGCCTACACGAAGGCGGGCATCCGCCGTCCGGTGATCACCGTCACCGACGACGACGGCGCCTCCGACAGCAGGACGCTCCCCGAGCTCATCGTCTACGACCGCACGGCCGGACCGGCGCTCGGGACCGGCGTTCTCACCTCCGCGGCCGGGGCCTACCCCGCCAAGCCGAATCTGACCGGCAAGGCCGCCTTCTCCTTCGCCGCCTTCTACCCGAAGGGAGCCACCGTCCCCACCGGAAAGACGTCCTTCGACTTCGGTCCCGCCCGGCTGGCGTTCCGCTCGACCGGCTCCGACTGGCTCGTGGTCACCGGCTCCCGGGCCGTGTACCAGGGGTCCGGCGCGGTCAACGGCACCGGCGGCTACGGCTTCCGTATCACCGCCACCGACGACCCGGACACCTTCCGCATCAGGATCTGGAAGAAGTCCGCGGGTGAGGTCGTCTACGAGAGCACCACCGGCCCGAAGCCCCTGGGCATCATCACCATCGGCAGCCGCCGACGGTGAGCCGAGCCGTGCTCGGGCACGTCCCCGAGCACGGCGCCCCACGACCCGGGTGTGCCCACCGCCGAGATGCCCCCGCTCCTGGAAGGGATCTCCCGGGCACCCGCGAAGCTGGGGGCCACCCCGGCCCCGCCGACCAGGCTGACAGGCGTTGCGGCACTGGACGTCCCCGACCATCTGGTCGAGCTACGGTCCCATGTCAGTGGCGGGTGGGGCGCGCCGGGCGGTCGTCGCGGCCGACGGACAATTGGGCCGGGTAGTACGGGACATACGCCGCGCCGTCAAGACCGAGCGCCGTGGCCGACCGCTGGAGCGCGACCGGAGTCGCGACGTTGTCCCAACGGCCAGTGCTGACGCGGTGTTCGAGCGAGTGCAGGGCGGCCACGGTCTCGGCTGTGGTGAACGTGCAGTGACCCTGTCGCTCGACGAACGCCTGCCGCAGCAACGCACCGTCGCCGGAGGCGCGCACACGGGCGGCGAAGCGGTTCTCCTGCTCCACCGGAACCAGGTTGTCGCCGGTGGTGTGGATGTCGAGCAGGGGTACGTCGAGTCCTTGGCCGGCGGAGGACGTCTGCTGCGCTCTGCGGACGGCGGCGGGATCGGCGGTGATGGTGGCGCCCTTGGTCAGCGCGCTCAGGTCGGCCGCCAGGTCGAGGCCGGCCGCCTGGTACAGGGCGTGGACCTGAGGCGCGTGGCCCGTCCGCAACAGGAGCACCACTGGCACCATGCCCAACGAGCCTCAGACGGTGGCCACTTGGACCTTCGTCGATTCCACTGCCGACGGCTTGCGGATCAGGAGCAGCGCCGCGTCGTCATGGAGCCGGCCGCCGACATGGGCCAGCAGTTCGTCATGGAGCGCGGTGAGGGTGTGCTCCGGCTCTTCGGTCACATGGCGGGCCAGGCCGTCGAGGAGCGGGTAGAACGCGCGGCAGCGGTCGCGGGCCTCAGTGACCCCGTCGGTGTAGAGCAGCAACTGGTCCCCGTCGGTGAAGGGCAGCACCTGGAGGTCCGGGGTCTGTCCGGACAGGGCCCGCAGACCGAGGGGCGGAGTCGGGTGCGTCGGCTCGACGGCCACGACGTCGCCGCGCTCGCGGACGAGCAGGGGAGGCGCGTGTCCGCAGTTCACCATCTCCAGCCGGCCCGTCTGCGGGTATCCGGCGACGACGGCGGTGACGAAGTCGTCGGGCCCCAGGTTGCGCGCCAGACTCCGCTCGATCCTCTCGACCACGGCGAGGAGGTCGGGCTCGTCATGGGCGGCCTCCCGGAAGACCCCGAGCACCAGCGCCGCCGTCCCCACGGCCGGCAGCCCCTTGCCCCGTACGTCACCGACGATCAGCCGGACCCCGTACGGCGTGGGGATCAGCGCGTAGAGATCCCCGCCGATCCGGGCCTCCGCCGCCGCGGCGCTGTAGCGGACGGCGGCCTGGAACGGGCCGACGGTGGCCGGCACGGGGGTGAGCAGGGCGTGCTGGGCGGTCTCCGCGACCGAGCGGACGGCCGCGAGCACCCGTTCCCGGCGGCAGCGCAGCGCGCTGGCCAGGCCACTCGCCAGCGTGACGGCCACCACGGCGGAGAGCGTGGCCGCCAGTTCGCACTCCGGGACACCGTCGCGGATGCCGAACAGCACGCCGAGCCCCGCGGCCAGGAGGCCGACGCAGAGGACACCGCGGGGACCGTTGGTGGTGGCGGCGAGCGCGGGCCCGGCGGCCAGCAGGGGCAGCCAGATCGTCCCCGCGCCGCCGACGAGGGCGGCGAGCACGACGGCGGAAACGATCAAGACAGGCAGCACGGGCGTCCTGAGGGCCAGTCGGACGACGGCGCAACGGGCCGCGGCCCGGGAGCAGGCCGCGCGCATGCGCGACGGCCGCGTCGGCCAGTGGGCGTCACCGTGGTCTCGGGCCTGACTCATGTCTCGTCCGCAGTCCTCACTTGTGTGCCAGGGCGTCCTTCGTTGCCTTCTCCTCCAGGAAACGGTGTGGCCCCGGGCGTCACAAGGGACGCGTTTTCAGATGGTGAGCGAGAGATTCCTGGTCACGCGCGTCGCGGTCGGCAGCAGTCGGTCCCGGATCTCCGGCAGCCGGGAGACCCGTCCGGCAGGCAGGGAGACGCCGAGGGAGCCGAGGGTGCCCCCGCTGTAGACGGGCACGGCGACGCAGATCGTACCGAGGGCGTACTCCTCCAGGTCCGTGACGGCCGGAGCGACCGGTGAGGAGTCGATGCGCCGGAGCAGTTCCGGCAGGCTGGTGATCGTCCGTGGGGTGAGATCTGCCAGATGGTGCCGGGAGAGGTACTCCTGGCGGTCCTCGTCGTCCAGTTCACGCAGCACGGACTTGCCCAGGGCGGTGGCATGGCCGGCGTCCTCGAACCCCACCCAGAGATCGACACGGGGTGCGCGGGGGCCGTCGACGATCTCGGCGACCCGGATCTCGCCCTCCTCGTAGAAGGTGAGGTAGGCGGCGACCGCGAACTCGTCCCGCAGCGCGGCGAGCGTGGGCCGCACCCTGCTGAGCAGTGCCTGCCCGCTTCCGGTGGTGCGCAGCGTCTGCAGCTTGTCGCCGAGGATGAACCCGCCGTCGGGAAGCTTGCGCACATATCCGTCGTGGACCAGCGTCCGCAGCAGGTGGTAGGCGGTGGGCAGGTGCAGGCTGGTTTCCCGCGCCAGCTGTTTCGCCGGCGCGCCGTTCTCGTGCGCGCTCACCGCCTCCAACAGGCGGAAGGCCCGCTGGACGGACGTGATCAGCGTAGGGCCGTCGTGCACACCCATGAGACAAGCGTAGAGGGAGGAACTGGATCGGCGACGCCTGTGCACGTACCCAATATCGATGAGGAGGAATAACTGCTCTCAACTGCGCGAAATACATACGACACGTGTATTTACAGTTCCTGACACCTCTTCTACTGTGAACGTTCACGGATCCCCCATGCGCATGTCAGGCCCTGCGCCTCGACTTCGCCACGTCTCGATCAAAGGAGTCGGGATGACCGTGAACGGCTCAGGCCGCACGAAGAAGGCCGCCCTGTTCCTGGCGGCCGTCGCCCTGCCGGCGACCCTGCTCACCATGCCCACCGGCGCCTCCGCCGCGAACTCGCTCAGCATGCTCGGGGCGGACGTCTCGACCGCACAGCGAGCCCTGGACCTGGGCGCCAAGTACTACGACGCGAGCGGAACCGCCAAGGACCCGCTCGACATCCTCAAGGGCCTCGGCGTGAACTACGTCCGGCTGCGGGTCTGGAACAACCCCGCCAGCGGTTACAACAACAAGGCGAAGGTGCTGGCATACGCGAAGCAGGTGAAGGCCAAGGGGCTGAAGCTGCTGGTCGACTTCCACTACTCGGACACCTGGGCGGACCCGGGCAAGCAGTACAAGCCCGCGGCCTGGGCGAACCACGGCATCAACCAGCTGCAGACGGACGTGTACAACTACACCTACGACGTCTGCAACAGCCTCAAGTCCCAGGGCACCACCCCGGACAGCGTGCAGATCGGCAACGAGATCAACGTCGGCATGCTGTGGGACGACGGCAAGGTCGTCAACAACGACTTCACCAACCTCAGTCTGCTGCTGAAGTCGGGTTACAACGCGACCAAGGCCTGCAACAGCGGCACCAAGGTGATCGTTCACACGGCCGACGCGGACAGCGACGCGCACGCCCGCTGGTTCTACGACGGCATCAAGGCCAAGGGCGTCAGCTGGGACATCACCGGGCTGTCCTACTACTGCCCGTGGCACGGCACTCTGGCGAACATGGGCAGCGTGGTCTCCGACATGAAGTCCCGGTACGGCAAGGACGTGGTCATCGCGGAGACGGCGTACCCGTTCACCTCGGCGAACGCGGACGGCACCGCCAACTCGATCACCTCCGGCTGCTCGGGCTATCCGCTCTCCTGGCAGGGCCAGGCCGACAACTTCACCGCCGTACAGAACACGGCCCGCAGCGCCGGCGCGATCGGCGTCTTCTACTGGGAGCCGACCTGGTACGCGGTCACCGGCAACGGCTGGGACCCGGCCGACATCAACAACAGCGGAAACGGCTGGGACAACATGGCCGTCTTCAACTGGACGGGGCAGGTGAACCCGAACATCAAGTGGACTCCGTGACGGCCGGACAGTGAGCGGCACCGCCCTCGGGCGGTGCCGCTCGTGTGCGCCCAGGTGACGTCGCGCCTCATGGAAGTCCTCATGGAAAGTCCTTGCGCGGAACCCGCTGTCCGGTCACGACGGTCGATCATCTTTACTCTGTCAGGTCGTCATGTCCACAGCGTGCCGCGGCAGGAACACCGCCGGCCCGAGGAAAGGAAACCATGGGGTCCCCACCGAACAGCGGGCCGGCGGTCCGCCACGAGCCGCTGGAGTCGCTGAAGCCCGAGCCGCTCATGACCCGGGACTACGAAAGCCGCCCGGACCTTGTCTTCGAACGGCTGCGCCGGACGCACGGCCCGGTCGCGCCGGTGGACCTGCTGGGGGTGCCCGTCTGGCTGGTCCTGGGGTACGAGGAGGCGCTGGAGGTCCTGCGCAACGACCAGGACTGGCCCAAGGGCCTGGAGAACTGGCGGGCGCGGGAGGAGGGGCGCGTTCCCCAGGACTGGCCGCTGGCCCCGTCGCTCGACGTCAACCACGTGCTGATCCAGGGCGGTGCGGGATACCCGGCCCTGCGGGGTGCCTGGGACGCCGCTCTCAGGCCGTTCCAGGACCCGCGGCAGCCGCAGGCCCGCCGGCTCAGGGCGAAGATCACCCGGGACGCGGACGAACTCATCACCTTGCTCTCCCAGGGCGGCCGCAGCGGCTGGGCGGACCTGTCGGCACAGTTCGCGCGGCCGTTGCCGCTGATGGTCGCCAGTCATCTGCTCGGCTTCCCCGGCTCCCAGGACGACGACGCGCTGATGGACATGTGGCGGGTGCTGGACGCCGGCCCCGACGCCGGCCCCGCCCTGGACCGGCTGCTGGCGGCCCTGGCCGAACTGGGCGCCTGGAAGATGAGACAGCCGGGCGACGACTTCCCGTCCTATCTGCTCGCCGCCCATCCCGGCCTCGGCGTCGAGGAGTTGTCCCGCGAACTGATGATGCTGCTCGGGATGACCTCGGACCATGTCGGCATCCTGATCTCCCACACGGTCGTCGAGGTGATCGGCGGGAACGCCTCGGCGCGCGCCAGCCTGTCGGCGGGAATGATGAGGGAGACCATGAACCGGGTGGTGATGCGGAAGCCCCCGCTGGTCAACTTCGTGCCGCGGTTCCCGGTGGCCGACACCCGGCTGGGCGAGTACACCATCGCCGCGGGCGACCCGGTGTGGGTGTCGGTCGGCGCCGCGCACGCCGACCCGGCCTTCTCGGACAAGGTCTGTCCCGCCTCGACGATCAGCACCCGGGCGCACCTGGCCTGGGGTGCGGGACCGCGTCAGTGTCCGGCCAGGGAACTGGCCACCACCACGGCGGGAATCGGGGTGAGCCGACTGCTGGAGCGGCTGTCCGGGCTGGAGCTGTCCCTGCCCGCCGACCAACTGCCCTGGCGTTCCTCCCCGTTCATGCGGGGCCTGCGCTCGCTTCCGGTCCGCTACACACTCGCGGACGACCCCGCTCCCCGCACTCCGGACACGCCCACGCTTCCCGCCGTCCCTCCCCCGCCCGGCCATCCGCCCACGGTCGAGGGTCTGGAACGGCCGCGGTCATCGCTGTGGCGCTACCTCGCCGGGCTGGTCCGCGGGCGCTGACGTCCTGACGCCTGCCCCGTCGTCGGCTTCGGCTGTCGGGGGCGGGGGTCGGGCCTGCGACGGGACGTGAGCGGACCCCGGAGATCGCCGGAACTTATCCG
This sequence comes from Streptomyces sp. NPDC050287, assembly GCF_044459385.1. Lineage (NCBI taxonomy): Bacteria > Bacillati > Actinomycetota > Actinomycetes > Kitasatosporales > Streptomycetaceae > Streptomyces > Streptomyces sp. NPDC050287. The sequence continues at coordinate 459,808 of NZ_JBITIY010000004.1, forward strand.
GCGGCTCGCTAGTTTCTACGTTGCTGTAGATGTTCAGCGGCACCGGGCCGCCGCCAGGGCGGGCCGGGATTCGACCGATCGTATGGAGTGCTCATGGCCCTGTGGGACCGCATCAAGGAATCCGCATCGACGATGCAGACCCAGCTGGAAGCGAAGAAGAACGACCTCAAGAGCGGCGCGTTCCGCGACGCGAGCATGGCGATGTGCGCGCTGGTCTCCGCCGCCGACGGCAGCATCGACCCCGCCGAGCGCCAGCGTGTGGCCCAGCTGATCGCCACGAACGAGGTGCTGCGGAACTTCGACGCCACGGACCTGCAGCGGCGCTTCGACGACAACCTGGGCAAGCTGACCGCCGACTTCGCCTTCGGCAAGGTCAGTGTGTTGCAGGAGATCGCCAAGGCGAAGAAGAAGCCCGCCGAGGCGCGGGCGGTCATCCAGATCGGCATCGTCATCGGCGGCGCCGACGGCGACTTCGACAAGACCGAGCAGGCCGTCGTCCGCGAGGCGTGCTTCGCCCTGGACCTGCCGCCGCACGAGTTCGACCTCTGACCACACCACGGTCCGCGGGCCGGGCGGCCGCTGGTACGGCCGCCCGGTCTCCGGTGACAAGGCGCCCCGCGGTGCGCCTCAGAGGGGTGTCGCCGCGTGCAGGACGAGAACCATCGTCACCGCGGAGTTGGCGGACGACAGCGCCGAGACCGCGGTTCCCGCGGCCGCTCCCCAGGCGGCCAGGCCGACCGAGGTGAACATCGACGGCCACCTGGGCAGCGCCGGTGCGGGCGCGAGCAGGGCGGCGACCCGCCGTGGCACCGGCCCCGGCGCGGCGAGGCCCGCGAACGTGCGGGCCGGGGTGCCGCGGGAGACCAGGGCGGCCTTGCCGATCGCGCACGCCACGTCCCGGCGGCTGCCGACCGTGTGCGCCGCCGCTTCGTCCGCCCATCGTTCCGCGGTGCAGGACACCGCCGTGCGCAGCGGACACAGAAAGGGGTTGGCTCGGGCGGCCAGTTGGACGGCGAGCAGGAACCGGTGGTGCCGGGCGGCGAGATGGGCGCGCTCGTGGGCGAACAGCGCGCGCCGTTCGGCGGGTTCGAGGCAGGACAGCATGGCGGTGGTGACGACGACCCGGTCCCGTCGCCGCCCGGGGAGGGCGTACGCGTACGGCGCCTCGTCGGGCACCACGGCCACCCGGGTGCCCGGAAGTCCGGCCAGGGCCCGGTGGGCGCGGCCGCGGATCCGTCCGTGTCGCCACAGGGCGCGCCCACCGGCCACGAGCACCGCGAGCAGCGCGGGAACGGCCAGTTTCCCGGCGACCTCGTCGTGCGGAACGGCCGCACGCACCTCGGGGTCCGACCAGGCGTCAGGCAGTGGATTGCCGGGCAGTTGCGCGGTGCCGACCACCATCAGCAGGCCCAGGCAGACCGTGCTGCACACCGCCATCACCACGGCGACCCCGGTCAGCAGCCGGGTCGCGGTCCGCGGATGCAGCCGCTGCTCGGCCAGACGCGCGATCGGCCACGCGGTGAGCGGCAGGACCAGCGGCAGAAAGACGAACATCCCCATGCCGCTTCAGTCTTCCCTCTCGCCCCTCGCCTGCTCCAGCAGGTCCCGCAGCAGCCGCTCGTCGTCCGGCTCCAGCGAGGTGACGAAGCTGGCCAGCACCGCCTCGCGGTCGCTCTGGCCGTCCAGCACCTTGCGCATCTTGTGCGCGGCCAGGCCGGCCTGGTCCGAAGCCGGGGTCCAGACGAAGGAGCGGCCGGCCCGTTCGCGGGTCACCGCGCCCTTGGCCAGCAAACGGGTCAGGATCGTGATCACCGTCGTATAGGCCAGGTCTTCGCCGAGACGTTCCTGCACCCATCCCGCGCTCACCGGGCCGTCGGCCTCGCGCAGCGCGGACAGGACGAGCGCCTCCAGCTCGCCCTGTCCCCGCCGCCGGGAACGCCGCGGCTCGTCCGTCACGCCCTGTCTCCCTTCCACCGGCCCCGTATGCACGGGGTGTCCATCGTATAGACGCGTACGGAAGCCACACCCCACCTTTCTTCTACAGTGCTGTAGATTCTTGTTCAGGGTCCCTCCGGACCCGACCTGACGTACCGAGAAGGAGTACCCAGTGGGAGTTTCCCTGTCCAAGGGCGGCAACGTCTCGCTCAGCAAGGAGGCGCCGGGCCTGACCGCGGTCCTGGTCGGCCTGGGCTGGGACGTGCGCACCACCACCGGCACCGACTACGACCTCGACGCCTCCGCGCTGTTGCTCGACGTGTCGGGCAAGGTCCTGTCCGACCGGCACTTCGTCTTCTACAACAACCTCACCAGCCCGGACGGCTCGGTCGAGCACACCGGCGACAACCTCACCGGTGAGGGCGAGGGCGACGACGAGTCCGTCAAGGTGAACCTCGCGGCCGTGCCCGCCGAGGTCGAAAGGATCGTGTTCCCGGTCTCCATCCACGACGCCGAGAACCGCGGCCAGAGCTTCGGCCAGGTGCGCAACGCGTTCATCCGCGTCGTCAACCAGAGCGGAGGTACCGAGATCGCACGGTACGACCTGTCCGAGGACGCCTCGACGGAGACGGCCATGGTCTTCGGTGAGCTCTACCGCAACGGCACCGAATGGAAGTTCCGCGCGGTCGGGCAGGGTTACGCGTCCGGGCTGGCCGGTATCGCCGCGGATTTCGGCGTCAACGTCTGACCGCGCCGCCTGGATCTCGCCGGCCCCGCCGCCGGCTTCGTCGGGCCCGCTCCCCGCGAGCGGGCCCGACGCACGCCCCGGACCCCCAGCCCGTCCCCCACCCGTCAGGAGACCACGTGGCCGAACCGTCGGTGCAGCGGGCCGCACCACGGGACTGCACCCCGCCGGCGCGGCCCACGCCGGCCGTCCTGATCGCCCTTATCACCGGAACCGTCACAGACACCGGAACCGTCACCGGCACCCGGGCGTTTCCCCGCATGAGCGCGGAGTCGGCGGGGCCTGCACGGACGAACGGGGTGTGACGTGACGCGGATTCTCGTCATCGGCGGCGGAATCGCCGGTACGGCGACGGCGATGGCCCTGCACAGGGCGGGCATCGAGGCCGCCGTGTACGAGGCGCACCCCGACTCGGCCGAGGACATCGGCGCGTTCCTCACCCTCGCGAGCAACGGCATGCGCGCCCTCGCCCAGCTCGACGCCTCCGCCGCGGTCACATCGGTCGGCTTTCCGCTCACCTCGATGCGTGTGGTCGACCGCGAGGGCGCCGAACTGGCGCACGTTCCGCTGGGCGAGGCCGGCGACCCGCGACTCCGCTACCGGTGCCTGCGCCGCGGTGACCTCAACGCGGCCCTGCAGGCGGAGGCCGCACGCCGCGGCATCGACATCGTCCACGACGCCCGGCTCGCCTCCGTCGAGGACGGCCCGGACGGCGTCACCGCGCACTTCGCCGACGGCAGCACCGCGACCGGTGACCTGCTCGTCGGCGCCGACGGCCTCAACTCCGCCGTACGCCGGGCCATCGCACCCGCCACGCGACCGCGTCACGCGGGCCAGCGCGTCTTCTACGGCTACGCGGGCGCCGCGTCCGTGAGCGGACCGGAGGCGTGCATCACCATGGTGCGGGGCCGGACGGTCGCCTTCGGCTGCGCGGTGTCGCCCGGTGGGGAGGCCCACTGGTTCGCGCGCGTCCCCGGTGAGGCCCTGTCCGCCGACGAGATCGCGCAGGGCACGGCCGGCGGGTGGCGCGAGTTGCTCGTGCCGTTGCTGCGCGCGGACGCCCCCGCCGCCGTGGACATCGTCGCGGCCGCCACCGGCGACATCCTGGTCACCAACGCCACCGAGATCCCGACCGGCGGCCCCTGGCGGGCTTCCCGCACCCTGCTCATCGGCGACGCCGCCCACGCGGCCTCCCCCGCGACCGGGCAGGGCGCTTCCATGGCGCTGGAGGACGCCGTCGTCCTCGCCAAGTCCCTGCGCGACGCGGCCGACACCGAGACCGCGCTCTCCCTCTACGAGGCGCTGCGCCGCCCGCGCACCGAGCACAACACCACCGTCAGCGGGAACATCTCCCGCGGCACCCACACGTTTTCGGGCCCCGCCCGGGGACCGGCCCCGTCCCGGCCCGGCGACGAGGACCTCGTCCGGCTCCTCGACTGGGACGAGGACCTCACGACCGTGCGGCCGATCCAGCAGGCCTGAGGCCCGCCTGCCCGCAGAGGCCGGCCCGCCTTCGCAGGCCGGCCCGCCTTCGCAGGCCGGCCCGCCTTTAGGGCACGCCCAGTTCGAAGAGCGCGTATCCCGCGTACGAGCCCGAGGCGACCGCGGTGATGCCGAGCAGCGTGAACAGCGTGGGCAGACCGACGCCGCGCAGTTTGACGGCGAGCGGGATGAAGAGGGGGAAGGCCGGGAGCAGGTAGCGGGAGACGTTGCCGAAGATCTGCTGGCTGCCCATGACCAGGGCGATGGTCAGCACCGTGTAGATGACCAGCACGGCCGGTGGGCGCAGGCGGATCAGGAGGGGGATCAGGAGCGCGGCCAGCAGGACGGCGCCCACGGCGATGGTGTCTTCGACCGGAAACGCGAAGAGGTAGTCGAAACGGCCCACCGCGACCGAGGTGAGGACGTTGCCGGTGTGTTCGCCGTAGTCGAAGGTGTGCGCCCAGGCTCCGGTCTGGAGCGTGAAGTAGCCGCCGAGATCGCCCATCCGGTTACCGACCCAGAGCAGGTAGCCGACGACCCCGAGCGGCGCGATCGCTGTCGCGATCCACGGGCGCGCGAAGTCCTCCTGGCGGCGGTGGAGCGCCATCAGCGCGGCGACGGTGACGGCGGCGACGAGGGCGACGGCGGTGGGCCGGTTGAGACCTGCGGCGAAGGTGAGGACGCCGGCGGTGAGCCAGCGGTCGTTCATGACGGCGTGACAGGCCCAGACGGCGAGGGCGACGTACAGGGATTCCGAGTAGGCCGACCATTCCATGCCGGAGCCGGGCCAGACGGCCCACAGTCCGGCCGCGGCCAGCCCGCCCCGTCGGCCGCCGAACCGGGCGGCGACGGCGTAGATGCCGAGGGCGGCGACGAACGAGGCGACGACCGAGACCAGCATCCCCGCCCCGTACAGCCCCAGGCCGGTGCCTTCGGAGACCATGCGCATCGCCGCCGGGTAGAGCGGGAAGAACGCCGCCGAGTTCCCTTCGAGGGTGATCAGTCCCTTGGCGCCGGGCACCGGGACCAGCGCGGGGTCGTATCCGTGCGCGGCGATCTGCTGGTACCACCAGCCGTCCCAGCTCGCCAGCACGTCCCAGGCGTGGGCGCCGCCGCCGAAACGCGGGTCCTTCTCGCGGAAGTCACCGGCGGAGTCCAGCAGATACATGAAGACGCAGAAGCCGATGAGTTTCAGTACGCCGTACAGCGCCAGTACGGGACCGTAGTACCCGGCCGCGCGGAACAGGCGCGCACGCAGGTCGTCGCCGCGTTCGACGGCGGCGGGACCGAAGTGGCCGATGGCGGCAGGGGCCGTCAGGGTCGTCGTGTCGTTCATGCGGCCGCGGATCCCGTCCCGCGGCGGCCGGCGGGGAACACCCACGCCCGCAGGAGCACGAATCGCAGGAGGGTCGCGGCCAGGTTGGCGCCGACGAGGACCGCGATCTCGGTGGGACGCGCGGGGCGGGGTGCCACATGGTGCAGCGTGGCCAGGGACCCGCTGGTGAGGGCCAGGCCGACCAGGAAGACCAGCAGGCCCTTGGCCTGGTGACGCAGGGCACCGCCACGGCCCCGCAGCCCGAAGGTGAGCCGGCGGTTCGCGGCCGTGTTGGCGACCGCGCACACCAGCAGGGCCAGCGCGTTGGCGGCCTGAGGTCCCGTCGGCGGCCGCAACACCGCGTACAGCAGCACGTATCCGAGGGTGCTGACGGCGCCCACGGCACCGAAGCGCAGTAACCGGCCGGCCAGTCCGGTGCCCGCGTGGTCGGCGGAGCTCCGGCGCAGTGCCGCTGTCGACAGGGTGCCGCGGGCCAGATCACGGCCGATCCTCACGATGCCGCGCAGATCGGCCAGGGCGGTGGCGAGGAGGTCGACCCGGCTGTCGGGGTCGTCGATCCAGTCGACCGGCACCTCGTGGATGCGCAGCCCCGCGCGCTCGGCTATCACCAGCAGTTCCGTGTCGAAAAACCACCCCGAGTCCTTGACGAGGGGCAGCAGCCGCTCGGCCACGTCGCGCCGCACCGCCTTGAAACCGCACTGCGCGTCGGAGAAACCGACGGCGAGGGCGGAGCGCAACAGGACGTTGTAGCAGCGGGAGATGACCTCCCTCTTGGGGCCACGCACCACCCGGGAACCACGGGCCAGCCGGGTGCCGATGGCGATGTCGGAGTGACCGGAGATCAGCGGGGCGACCAGGGGCAGCAGCGCCGTCAGCTCGGTCGACAGGTCCACGTCCACGTACGCGAGCACGGGCGCCCCCGACCCCGACCACGCCGCGCGCAGCGCCCGGCCCCGCCCCTTCTCGGCCAGCCGCAGCCACTGCGCCTCCGGCAGCTCGGCGGCCAACCGGGCCGCGATCCGCGGGGTTTCATCGGTACTGGCGTTGTCCGCGACGGTGATGCGGAACGGGTACGGGAAGGTCTCGCGCAGGTGTGCGTGGAGCCGCCGTACGCTCCGCTCCAGGTCCGCCTCCTCGTTGAACACGGGGACGACGACGTCCAGGAGGGGCTCCCCGGGGGGCGCCGACACCGGTGCGCGCAGCGGTAGTCGGCCCATCAGGCGGTCCGTCGGCCGGTCCGACGGGCGGTCCGACGGGCGGTCCGACGGGCGGTCCGACGGGTGATCCGACGGGCGGTCCGACGGGCGGTCCGTCGGGTGATCAATGGGGTGGCCCTTCACTGTGGCCAACTCGGATTTTGTCACGTCATGTCCGTGTCTGTGGTCTGTCGCAGGGCATGCCGAAGTCACGCACGGCGTGGTGCGACGGTGAGCGGAGATCGTGATGAGGCGGAGCCGGTGCCTGCTACGGCTTGTCGTTCAGGGGGTGGGCGGCGGGAAGAGCGTCGCCTCCGAGGTGGGTGGCGGGGTGGTCACGGAATTGCCCGGGCTCGGGGACAGCGTGCTCGAACCCCCGGATGATGTGGGCGGGTTGGACCTGACCCCGCCTCCTTCGACGGGCGCGGTCGGCGTGTACGACGGCTCCCCGCCCCCGTCGGCGGTCGCCCCGGCGGTTTCCGTGGAGGGCGGCGTGGAGGGCACCGTCGGCGACTCGTTCGGAACCAGGGTCGGAGTCGAGCTCGGGCCCGGGCTCATCGCGGGCCTCGGCAGGGGGGCCTGCGGCCTGGTCTCGACGGTGTCGTGGGGCAGCAGGAGGAAGCCGAGGCCGAGTCCCGCGACGGCCAGGGCGGAGCCGACGGCCCGCTGAGCCACGCGGGCACGGTGCCGTGCCCGGACGCCGGACCGCAGGCGGTGCTGATGCTGCGGCTCGAACGGGGCATGTTCCTGGGAGTCGCGCATCATCCGCGCCAACTCCCGTTCGAAGTGATCCATGGCCTCCCCTTCACCCCACCGGCTCGATGACATCGGCCAGGATCTCCCGCAGCCGCGCCACGCCACGCGAGGCATGGGACCGGGCCGTGCCCACGGGGCACCCCAACACCGCCGCGACCTGTTTCTCGGGCAGGTCCTGGTAGTACCGCAGCACCACCGCGGCACGCTGCCGCGGCGGCAACTGGGCCAGCGCGGCCTCCAGTCGCGAGCGCTCCGCCACCGCGGCGGAGACGTCCCCCGAGTCCGGCCGGTCGGGCAGTTGCTCGACCGGGCGCTCGCCCCACCAGCGCCGCCGCGCCGAACGGGCCGCCACTCGGACCAGCACCTTGCGTACGTAGGCCTCCGGCGCCTCCTCGGCGATCCTGGGCCAGACGAACCAGAGTTTGACCAGGGCCTCCTGGAGCAGGTCCTCGGCACGGTGCCGATCGCCTCCCACGAGGAGACGGGCGAGGTGGAACAGCGCCGACCAGCGAGCTGCCACGAACCCGTCGAACCCCTCGGCTCGACCCTGCTCCATCCGCACCGTCCCCGTTCCGACCAGCCCTTCACACTGGGAGAAAGACGGTGGGACCCCCACCACTATGCACCGCACCCCTATGATCCGGATCACACCCGCGCCAGCGATCCCGTCCCCCGGCTGTCTCAGCGCTCGGGCTTCTTGTCCCTCAGCAGCGCGCGGACGAAGTCCTCCCGGACGGTGCGCGACCGCTGCGACCGGGCCGCGTCCAGGGACTCGTCGAGGCGGGTGGTGACGGAGAGGGGCAGGGAGCGCCGCCCGTCCGGAGGCGCGGCGATCGGGGTCGATCCACCGCCGCTCCTCACGGACCACCGCGCCGTCGTGGAGCGCTCCCCCGGCGTAGCCGCGGATGAGCGGCCACGCCGGCAGGCGTGGAGACGATGCCGCCCGAGGCCGGCACTCCGACAGGCGCTGAGGATCTCGCTGACGCCCTGGGGGTGCGGGCGGGTTCACGTCGTAGCCGTGCAGGTACGGCTCGGGCATCCCGGTAGCGCTGGGCCGGACCGGTGCCCCGGAGGTCCAACCGCTCGTGGACCGGTTCGCGCAGCGGTCGCTCGTCACCGGGGGCGGATACCGGCCGCCCCCGGCGCCCGCTCACGGCCCGGTCATCGCACCGCTGTCCACCCCCGCCGACGCGTTCCGCCCGGCCGTACCGTCCCTTTCGTCACCCGCCCAGTGTCGTGCGGACCACCGCCTTGGCCTCCTCCTGCACCTGGGTGAGGTGGTCGGGGCCGAGGAACGACTCGGCGTAGATCTTGTAGACGTCCTCGGTCCCCGAAGGACGTGCCGCGAACCAGGCGTTGGCGGTGGTCACCTTGATACCGCCGATGGGCGCCTGATTGCCGGGGGCCTCGGTGAGCACGGCGGTGACCGGCTCGCCGGCCAGGGTGTCCGCGCTGACCTGGGCGGGCGAGAGCTTGCCGAGCAGGGCCTTCTCCTCGCGGGTGGCGGGTGCGTCGATGCGGGCGTACGCGGGCTCGCCGAAGCGGGAGGTGAGCGCCGCGTAGTGCTGCGACGGGGTCTTCCCGGTGACCGCCGTGATCTCACTGGCGAGCAGGGCCAGGATGATGCCGTCCTTGTCGGTGGTCCACACCGAGCCGTCCCGGCGCAGGAACGACGCCCCGGCCGACTCCTCGCCGCCGAACCCGAGCGATCCGTCGACCAGCCCGTCCACGAACCACTTGAACCCGACCGGAACTTCGACCAGCCGGCGCCCCAGGTCGCCGGCGACCCGGTCGATCATCCCGGACGACACCAGCGTCTTGCCGACGCCCGCGTCGGCGGGCCAGCCCTTGCGGTGGGCGTACAGGTAGGAAATGGCCGTGGCCAGGTAGTGGTTGGGGTTCATCAGCCCCGCGTCGGGCGTGACGATGCCGTGCCGGTCGGCGTCGGCGTCGTTGCCGGTGGCGATCTGGAAACGGTCGCGCTGCTCGATGAGGGAGGCCATGGCGTACGGCGACGAGCAGTCCATGCGGATCTTGCCGTCCCAGTCCAGCGTCATGAACCGCCAGGTCGGGTCGGCGAGCGGGTTGACCACGGTCAGGTCGAGCCCGTGCTCCTCGGCGATCCGTCCCCAGTAGGCGACCGACGCGCCCCCCAACGGGTCGGCGCCGATCCGGACGCCCGCCGAGCGGATCGCGTCCAGGTCCAGAACGCTCGGCAGGTCGGCGACGTACGTGCCGAGGAAGTCGTAGCGCCCCGTGCCCTCGGCGGTGAGCGCACGCGTGTACGGGATGCGCCGGACGTCCTTGAGACCGGACGCGATGATCTCGTTGGCGCGGTCCTGGATCCAGGACGTCGCCTGGGAGGCGGCCGGACCGCCGTTGGGCGGGTTGTACTTGAACCCTCCGTCACCGGGCGGGTTGTGGGACGGGGTGACGACGACTCCGTCCGCGAGGCCCGCCGTCCGGCCGCGGTTGTACGTGAGGATGGCGTGCGAGACCGCCGGGGTGGGCGTGTACCCGTCCGCGCTGTCGATGAGCACGGTCACCTCGTTCGCCGCGAACACCTCCAGGGCGGTGACCTTCGCCGGTTCCGAGAGCGCGTGTGTGTCGGCTCCGAGGAACAGGGGGCCGTCGGTGCCCTGTCCGGCGCGGTACTCGCAGATGGCCTGGCTGGTCGCCGCGATGTGGGCCTCGTTGAACGAGGTCGCCAGCGACGATCCGCGGTGCCCGGACGTCCCGAACGCGACGCGTTGCCCCGGCTGGGCCGGGTCCGGGTGCAACGCGTAGTACGCGGTGACCAGTTGGGCCACATCGACGAGGTCCTCCGGACCGGCCGGCTTGCCCGCTCGCTCGTGCTGCATGCCCGCTCCCACACATCGTTGACCTACGGTGACGCCCCCATCCTTCCTCGTCACGGCCCCGCTGCGCGAGTCCGCCGCCCGCACACCGCGGTAACCGTACGAGGAGGAGCGGCCGTCGGTCGTCAGCGGTCACCACCGGACCCCGGATCGCGGGTACCTCGATCGTGGTGAGGGCCGGTCAGGGCAGGCCGTACCCGGACAGACCTGCGGTCGGCGACCTGGCGCCCTGTCGCGCCGGTCCTCGGGCCTCGGGCCTCGGGCCTCGGGCCTCGGGCCTCGGGCCTCGGGCCTCGGCGGCAGACTCACCGCCCGCGGGTCGGCAGGGCCCGTCCCACAGGGGCGCTCACCACCCGGTCCCTCCCGGGTTGACTCCCCCACCGAGCACGACGAGCACACCGGCCCCGGCCGCCGGCCGCCGCACCGCCGACCCGCTCGACGAGGCCGGCCGCCGCGCACACGGCGCCGGTCCGACCCCGTGTACGGGGTTTGAGCTGCGCTGAGGCGTGTACGCGAAGGACATGGCCCAGTCGACACGAGAGACAGAACGCAAGTACGCGGCCTCGGCGGCCGACGACACCTCCTGGCTGCCGGACCTCACCGGCGTGGACGGTGTCGCGTCCGTCGTGGACCGAGGCACCGACGACCTCGACGCCGTGTACTACGACACCGTGGATCTGCGTCTGGCCGGCACCTCGGCCACCCTGCGCCGCAGGACGGGCGGGGCCGACGCGGGCTGGCACCTGAAGCTGCCGCTGTCCGGCGACAGCCGGGAGGAAGTACGCGCCCCGCTCTCCGACACGGTTCCGGACGATCTGCGTGACCTGGTGATCTCACGGACCCGGGACGCGGAGCTGCTGCCGGTCGTGCGCCTGCGCACCCGGCGCCACCGGCTCGAGCTCGTCGGCGCCGGCGGCGGCGCGCTGGCCGAGTTGAGCATCGACGCGGTCGAGGCGGCTTCCCTGCTCGCCGGGGCCACGCGCGCGTCATGGACGGAACTGGAGGTCGAACTCGCCGAGGACGCCGACCCCAAGCTGCTGAGGGCCGTGGACAAGGTACTGCGCAAAGCCGGCGTCGAGCGGGAGTCCGCGCCGTCCAAGCTCGCCCGGGCGCTGGAGGAGACGGCGGTGGGCGCGCCCCGCCTGCCCGACGCCCGCGCCGAGGAAGTGGTCGAGGGCTCGGCCGGCGACCTGGTCCTCCGGTATCTGGAGCAGCAGGTGCGGACCCTGGTGGACCTCGATCCCGCGGTGCGCCGGAACCTGCCCGACTCGGTGCACGGGATGCGGGTCGCCTGCCGTCGGCTGCGGAGCGTGCTGCGGTCCTACCGTTCGGTCCTGGACCGCGAGGCGACCGACCCCGTCCGCGAGGAACTCACGTGGCTGGCCGGTGAACTGGGCGGGGAACGCGACCACGAGGTACTCGAGAAACGGATCGGCTCTGGTGTCGATGCCCTCCCGCGGGAACTGGTCCTGGGGCCCGTCACTGCACGACTGCAGGCATGGCACGTGACCAAGGACTCCGAGGCCCGCACCCGCACACAGGACGCCCTCGCGTCCTCCCGCTACGTGTCCCTGCTGGACTCACTGGCCGACCTGGTCGCACGGCCGCCGCTGCGCCGCAAGGCCGCCCGGAAGCCCAAGGCCGTACTGGCCAAGGCCGTCCTCAAGGAGTACGACCGGTTCGCCGGCCGTGTCCGAACGGCCCTCGAAGCGTCGCCCGGGGAGGAGCGGGACAGGGCGCTCCATCAGGCGCGCAAGGCGGCGAAGAAGGCCCGCTACGCGACGGAACCGGCCCGTGCCTCGCTCGGCAGGCCCGCAGGGCGTCTCGGCAAGCGCGTCAAGGCCGTCCAGAAGGTCCTCGGGGACCACCAGGACAGTGTGGTGGCCCGGGACGAGCTGCGCCGTATGGCGGTGGCGGCGGGCGCGGTGGGTGAGGCGAGCTTCACCTGGGGGCTCCTGTACGGCCGGGAACAGGCGGTGGCCGGCGAACTGCAGCGTGAGCTGCCGGGGGTGTGGGCCCGCGCCTGCGACCCCTCGCTGCGCAAGGCCCTCAAGGTCTGACGGCGAGCCGCTCATCTCTCTTCGGGCTCGCGCCGTTGCTCCTTGGCCTCACGCCGTTGTTCCTCGGACTCATGCCGGGCCGGGCCGGTGGCTCCCGGTGGTGGCAGGCGTGACGGGTCGCCTGCCGTGAGGTGTGCCACCACCTCCACCAGCTCCTGGCAGGCCTGCTCCACAGAACGCCGGGTGTTGAGTTGTTCGGTGATCACGGCCGAGAGAAGCAGGGCGGTCAGCGCCATGGTGCCGTTGAACGCCTGCAGTTTCATCATGATCGCGATGCGGGTCAGCCCCGCGAAGGGGCCGGCCTCCTGCGTCGCGGCGACGGTGGCCATGACGGACGTGAAGAGGGCACACAGCATGCTGCCGACGAGCTGGAAACGCAGGGCGGCCCAGATCATCAGCGGGAAGACGAGGAACAGCAGGCCGGACTCGTGGCGCGTGGCCAGCGGTACGACCGCGCAGGCGATGACCGTGAGCCCCGCGGCCTCCTTCCAGCGGGCCACCGGCAGAGGCCAACGGGCGCGGTGCAGCAACAGCAGGAGCGGTGTGACGATCAGGACGCCCATCGCGTCGCCCACCCACCATGCCAGCCACACCTGCCAGAAGTCGGCTGCGCCGACCCGGTCGGTGAGCCGGAGCAGGCCGACGCCCACCGTGGCGCTGATGAGCATGGCCGTGAGGGCGCCCAGGAACACCAGGGCGAGGCCGTCACGCAGTCGGCTGAGGTCGGTGCGGAAGCCCACCCGGCGCAGCATGAGGTACGCGCAGACGGGGGCGGCGGTGTTGCCCACCACGGTGCCGAACACGTCGGGCCGCAGCGAGGTGATGTGCAGGATGACCAGCAGGACGCCCAGCGCGATTCCGGGCCACACCCGCAGCCCGAAGATCAGCAGGCAGGCCACCGCGACGCCCGTGGGCGGCCAGATCGGGGTGAGCATCGCGCCTTCGACGACCAAGGGCAGCAGCAGTCCGAGGCGCCCCGCGGCGTAGTAGCAGGCGGCCACCGCCAGCGTCCGGAGGGCGAAGACCCCAGGTCGGCGCAGATCCTCGGTACCCACCACACCAGCCATGAGACACCGGTGCCGCCGTCCGTGCGAGGCGGGCGACCAGCCGTGCCGCCCTACGGCTGAACGTCGGGCCCGTCGTAGCCGAGGACCAGCACCGCGGCGTCGTCCTCGTGTCCCACGCGGTCGGCGCCCTTGATCACGGCGGCGGCGAGCGAGTCCGCCGTCATGCCCGCCACGGCGGCGATACCCGCGAGCCGGACCACCTGGTCCAGCCCCTCGTCGACCTCCAGCAGGGGGCCTTCCACCACACCGTCCGTGAGCAGGACGAACACCCCGCCCGTGGTGACCCGGTGCCGGGTCATCGGGTAGGTGATCCCGGGCTGGACGCCGAGGGGCGGACCCCCGTTCCCGTCGACGATCCCGGACCGCCCGTCCGCGGTGGCCCAGACGCACGGGATGTGACCGGCCCGGGCGCCCTCCAGCACGCCGGTGGAGGGGTCCAGGCGCATGAAGGTGCAGGTGGCGAAGAGTTCGGTGCCGAGGGACAGGAGCAGGTCGTTGGTCCGGGTGAGCAGTTCTCCGGGTTCGCTCGTGACGGAGGCGAGCGCGCGCAGACCGACCCGTACCTGGCCCATGAAGGCGGCGGCCTCGATGTTGTGGCCCTGTACGTCACCGATCGACAGCCCGATGCGCCCGTCGGGCATGGCGAAGGCGTCGTACCAGTCGCCGCCCACGTTCAGTCCGTGACAGGCCGGCGCGTAGCGGACCGCGAGGTGGTAGCGGGGCGCCGCCGGCATCTCGGCGGGAAGCATGTCGCGCTGCAGCGCGATGGCCAGCTCGACCCGGGAGCGCTGCAGTTCCGCGTGTTCGCGCGCCTGCGCCGTCAGCGACCCGAGCCTGGTCAGCAGCTCGTCGCCGTCGTCCGTGGGGCGCTTGCGGGACATTGATCGCTCCGGGAGGAGGCCAGTCCGTTCGGGGCGATATCCCCAAAAGGTTCCTTATCGGATGATAGCGATGCCGGAACGCGGCCTGGCCAGTCCTCGGCTCACCGCTGCCTGGGTTCACGACGGACTCCGCGTGGGCCCCGGTCCGTCGCCGCGCGTTCTGTTCCATGATCCCGTAGGCCGGCTCGACGTCGAGGTGTCACCCGCCACCCGGCGCTCCGCGCCTCGGCCGGTCGCTCCCCCTCTCCTGGTGCGCCCGGCTCCCTCCGGCGTGCCGAGTGTGGAAGAGATCGCCCGTCCGGGCGCCGCTGAAGCGGTGGGGACCGGCGCCGTTCGCCCGTGTGAGCGCTTCGAGTGGTGGGATCACCGGGACTGACTGACGGTGGATCACGTCGAGGCCGGGTCGGTTCAGCTGACGCGACGCCAGCTGCCCGGGCCGAGACGGAAGGAACCACGGATGCGCTCCACACGCACGTTCCTGGCCCTCGCGGCCGCCTCCGCCGTCCTCGCGATCGCCACACCCGGCGCCTTCGCGGGCGACAGCGACTGGGACCACGGGGACTCTTCGTACAGCAAGGAGCACGACAAGGACGGCAGACACGACGCGCCTCACGGCGGGATCCACACCGGTGGCGGCGCGCTCACCGCGGTGAACGACGACGAGTGGGGCACCGCGAAGGACCCGAAGTACGACCCTGAGACCTACAAGCACGACCAGGACGTGACCCCGAAGGACCCCAAGCAGGACCCGGAGACGTACAAGGACCACGGCTACGAGAAGGACTCGTACGGCAGCGACCACGACAAGCCCCACGGCGGGATCCACACCGGTGGCGGCGCGCTCGCCGCACCGGGCATGACCGCGGCCGGGCTGGCCGTCCTGGGCGTCGCCGCGACCGGTCTGTACGCGGCTCGCCGCAACAGGTCCGCCGGAAGCACGGCCTGAGCCATGCCGGACGCGATAGCAGCCGAGGCCGCCGCCGCACCGCACGGTGGCGGCCCGGCCCGCGCTCCGCGTTCCGCTTCCTCCGAGCTGCCGTGCCCGAGTGAGAGTGAGGTGCTGTCCGATGGCAGCCGGCCCTTCTTCCCCCGCCGACAAAGAACCGGCCGACCGACCGGCTGACGGACGGACCGAAGAGCCGGCCGACCAACCGGCCGACGAACGAGGATCCAGCACCGGTCTCACCACGCTGTGCGCCGTGGCCGCCCTGCTCCTGGCGGTGAACCTGATCGGCGGACAGAACGCGTCGTCGGACTCCCCCCGCCCGCCGCAGGGTGCGCAGGCCGGCACGTACGCCGAACCGACGGCCACGACCGCGGTACCCCGCCCGGGCAGGCATCTGCCCCGCTCGCGCCCCGTGCGTCTGCTCATCCCGAAAATCTCGGTCGACGCCCCCTTCACCCCCCTCTTCACCGGCCGGAACGGGCACCTCGAAGCCCCGCCGCCGGACGACACCAACCTCGTCGGCTGGTACGCCGGGGGCGCCACTCCCGGGGAAGCGGGCACCGCCGTCATCGCCGGGCACGTGGACACCGCCACCTCGGCGGCGGTCTTCGCCGGCCTGGGTGAACTGAAGAAGGGCGACACCTTCCGGGTCGTCAGGGCCGACCGGAGCACCGCGACCTTCGTGGTCGACGACGCGGAGCAGTTCGCCAAGGACGACTTCCCCAGCCGGCGGGTGTACGGCGACACCCCGCAGGCCCAGGTCCGGCTCATCACCTGCGCCGGGGAGTACGACCGTTCGGTCAGGGACTACACGGAGAACCTGGTGGTCTTCGCCCACCTCGTGTGACCGTCCGGGCCGGGCGTCCGCACCCTGACAGGTGTCAGGCACCGGCGGGCGGCGGGGTCTCCTAGGGTCGGCAGGCAAGCGGTACCCGGCGCGCAGCCGGTCGTACGCCGCTCGTCCCGCACATCGCCGACACAGGAAAGAGGACTCATGAGCCGCCGATCACTCACGACTCTGCTGGCCGCGGGGGGCGCCGCCGCGGTGTTGGCGCTCACTCAGGTCTCCGCCGAAGCCGCCTCGTTCCAGGGCGGCAACTACGGGGCGTACGGGATGGAGGGCCAGTACCCCACCGTCTCCAGTTGCGCGGGCACCTTCCAGCAGGTCGGCGCCACGCGTTACGCCGAGGGCATGGCGCTGAAGTACTTCTACTCGTCCAAGTGCGGGTCCTTCGCCCGGATCGAGAACTCCAGGGCCAACTGCGCCGCCGTGCTGCAGCGGTCGAACTCCGGCACGGGGCGCGTCGACGGATGGGTGTCCGAGACCGTCGACCCCGGCATCAACTACGCGTACACGAAGATCGGCAACAACCTCGACGGCCGGGTCTCCCGGGCCCTGCTCGCGTGCGACGGCCACGATCTGGTCTTCACCAACTGGTACTGACCGCTCGTCGGCGGGTGCTGACATCCCCGCCGCGGTGCGCCGCCCCTGCTGCCGGTCCGGCTGGACGGCCGGCTCGATCGGCAGCGCTGGGACCTGCCGGACCTGCCGGCGAACTGCTGGGCCGGCGGCTCGACCACCGGCCACCACATCGACGGCATGACCCCGTGGACACCGGTGGATTCCGGGCGGTCGGCGCCGTCCGGGGCACCCCGGACGATCTGCTCACCACTGCCACTGCTGGGCGATCCTCGGCCGGCGGGCCTTCCCGGGACTCTGCCCGGGCACCGGCACGGCACTGGGCGCCAGGCGCACCCGCCGCTGCCCCGTCCGCGGCACCTTCGTACGACCGCAAGGGCCTGCCGGCACAGGGGTGCCGGCACAGGCGTGGCGGCACAGGCGTGGCGGTACAGGCGTGGCGGCCTGCCGACCGGGCCCGGTCCGCGGGCCGCCCATCCCTGGCGGTATGTCAGACGCGCTGCCACAGGGCGGGGGTGGCGGCCGGCTGCAACGCGCCCTGTGCCTGGTGGCTCTGCAGACACTGGTAGGTGACACCGTCGTACGTGACCTGCGCCCCGACGTCGTAGACCCGGCCGCTCGCCCAGGAAGCGGACGGTGTGGCGGGGGCCTCGGGAGTCTCGGTCTGCGCCGCGCCGGTCTTCAGGACGAGTCCGTAGGTGCTGAGCACCGGGTTGATCGGCTGGTAGAAGGTGGTACCGCCGCTGGTGCAGTCACCGGAGCCGCCCGAGGTGACGCCCTGCGCCTGGGCGCCCGAGACGTAGGGGCCGCCCGAGTCGCCCGGCTCGGCACAGACGGTCGTGCGCGTCACGCCCTCGACGGTGCCCTCCGCGTAGGTGACGCTGGTGTCGTGCTGCTCGATGACGCCGCAGTGCCAGCCGGTCGTCGATCCCGAGCGGCAGATCGCGGCACCGACCAGGGCCTGCGCCGAGCCGGCGACCTGGACGTCCTGGCCCCCCTCACCCTTGACGGCGGCCGTCGCGGTCCAGTCGCTGTTGACGCCCACCCACGACATGTCGTGACCGGGGAAGACCGAGGCCTGGAAGGTGCCCTGAGCCACCTTGTTGAAACCGGTGGTCGTGTCCCCCGCCTTGCCGCAGTGCCCCGCGCTCGCGAAGCCCTGCTGGTTCCCCTTGGTGACGGCGAACCCGATGGAGCAGCGGGCGATGTCCTCGATGTAGTAGGCGTCGCCGCCGCGGATGTCGTACAGGGCGTGCGGCCGGGCCGCCGACACCCTCACCTTCACCAGCTTGCTGTCGACCCCGGCGGCGGCGACGAGCAAGTTCGCGGCGGCCCGACTGGTGGCCTGGACCGTGACGCGGTTGGTGCGCACGTCGACGTAGCGGACGGGTGCTTCCAGCCCGGTGGTGCCGGTCGTGGCGGAGTCCAGCTTCGCCTTGGCCGCCTTGAGGTCCACCAGGGGCGTCCCGACGACCGCGGCCTTCGCCCCGCCGGCCTCGATGGCGGACTTGTCCGCGGCGTCGGTGGTCGCGACGGTGAGGTCGGCGGAGGTCATGCCGCTCACCCAGGCGCCCGCGAAGCGCCGGCCCAGGGCGATCTGCAGCCGGCCCGCGCGTGTCCCCGCCTCGGCCTCGTTCTCCAGCCGCGCCCTGGCCTGAGCGCTCGTCAGTCCCAGATCGCGCCGCAGTGCGCGCAGCACCGCGGTCGACGGGGCGTCGGCCCGGAGCGTCCGCGCGGCCGAGGGGCCGTCCGCCGGTACGGGGAGGGCGGCGACCGCCGCTCCGGGCGGTGCCGTCAGGACCAGCGCGCCGAGCGCGGTCATGGCCGCGCAGGCCGCACCGATGTGTCTGTGGGCCATGTGTCTCTCCTAGGTCTCAGGGAAAAGCGCCTCGAATCAGTAGCTTTTGCCGCGAGTCGTACAGAAGATGTCCTGTGCCCGCCGGTTCCGCGTATCGGACGACATGAGGGGCCCGCCCGGCGGAACAGCGGGCCCGTCACACGGGCGGGAGTCCCGGACTGCGGGCCTCGGCACGAAGGACGCGGCCGTCGTGATCGCTGCGCCGGGGTCGTCACGGCCGAGACGGTCATGAGGGGCGAGACGCTCCCGAAGGGTGGAGACGGTCGACCGAAATCCCGGCACCACCCGGCCCGCTGCGCCACTCGTGGGGCGACCCGCGCCGTCGGGCCCGACATCGGCCGCCGCCGCGCTCATTGACATGCACCCGTCGCAGCGCAACGCTGAGAGCGCTCTCACTAAAGGTACGGACCAGACCCCGTTCCCCCCACACGGAGGTGAAGCGTGCTCGCCAGAGTCACCCCACGGCTCGTGTCCGTGGCAGCGGCAGCCGCGTTGCTGGGCTCCCTGCTCACGTTCGCGGCCCCGTCGTCCGCCCGGGCCGCGGTGCCCGACACGATCCCGCTGAAGCTGACCAACAACTCCGGCCGCGGTGAGCCGGTGTACGTCTACACGATCGGCACGTCACTGACCTCGGGCCAGCAGGGCTGGGCCGACGCGAACGGAAGCTTCCACCCGTGGCCCGCCGGGAACGTCCCGCCCGTACCGGCGCCCGACGCGTCCATTCCCGGGCCGGCCGCGGGGCAGTCGAAGACGATCCGGATCCCCAAGTTCTCCGGCCGGATCTACTTCTCGTACGGACAGAAACTCGCCTTCAAGCTGGCCACCGGCGGCCTGGTGCAGCCGGCCGTGCAGAATCCGAGCGACCCCAACCGCGACATCCTCTTCAACTGGTCGGAGTACACACTCAACGACTCGGGGCTGTGGCTCAACAGCACCCAGGTCGACATGTTCTCCGCCCCCTACGCGGTCGGTGTCCAGCGCGCCGACGGCAGCACGGTGAACACCGGGCACCTCAAGCCGGGCGGCTACAACGCCGTGTTCACCGCGCTGCGCGCACAGCCGGGCGGCTGGGCCGGGCTGGTCCAGGCACGCTCCGACGGCACCGTGCTGCGAGCGCTGTCCCCCGGTCACGGGGTGGGGAGCGGCGCGCTGCCCGCCTCGGTACTGGACGACTACATAAACCGGGTCTGGCGGAAGTACGCCACGGCGACGCTGACGGTGACGCCGTTCGCCGACCAGCCCGGCACCAAGTACTACGGCCGGGTGTCGGGCGACGTCATGAACTTCACCAACGGCGCGGGCGCGGTTGTCACCACCTTCCAGAAACCGGACGCGGACAGCGTCTTCGGCTGCCACAAACTGCTCGACGCCCCCAACGACGCGGTGCGCGGGCCCATCTCCCGCACCCTGTGCGCGGGGTTCAACCGCTCCACGCTGCTGGCCAACCCCGACCAGCCCGACACCTCGGCGGCGAACTTCTACCAGGACGCGGTGACCAACCACTACGCCCGGGCCGTCCATGAACAGATGGCCGACGGCAAGGCGTACGCCTTCGCCTTCGACGACGTCGGTCAGCACGAGTCGCTGGTGCACGACGGCAGTCCGCAGCAGGCGTATCTGACGCTGGATCCGTTCAGCTGACGGATTCGTGCCTCAACGGGCCGTGGGGGCACCGCCGTCGCCGCGCAGGCGGGCCAGTTCTGCCCAGGCACTGCCGTGGACACGGCGACCCCCACGCCCCCTTCGTCCGCCACCGGTGCCATCCGGTCGTCGGCGCCGCGGGGGACCTCCGGCCGTGCGGGGTCCGCCTCCACCACCGCCGGGTCGGTGTCGCCGGTACCGGAGATCTTCCCGGCGTGGACACTGGGCGAGCTGCCCGGCGAGAGCCTGGCCGCCGAAGCCTGCGACCAACTGCATGGCGAGTTCCGCGAGTTGAGGTGTGGCTGACAGGCTTACGACGGACCGGTCTCCACCGCGGACCCGTCCTTACGGGGACGTGAACGAAGACACCAGGCATGCGATCTCAGTCACGGAGCTGCCCTAAGCTGACCCTTCCAGCTGATGGCCGGCAAGGAGTGAGACGAATGGCGGGCGCACGCGAACTGCCGTCGGACGAGGTACTGGTCCAGCGGCTGCGTGACGGTGACGAGGAGACGTTCGCCCTGGTGCTGGACACCTGGTCAGGTGGGATGCTCCAGCTGGCCATGTCGTTCGTGTCGACCAAGGCAACCGCGGAGGAGGCCGTCCAGGACACATGGCTGGCGGTCATCAAGGGGATCAGCGACTTCGAAGGCCGTTCCGCCCTGAAAACCTGGGTGTACCGGATTCTGGTCAACACGGCCAAGGCGCGCGGTACCAAGGAGAGCAGAACCGTTCCCTTCGCCAGCCTGCTACCCGAGGAGGAAGGGCCGACGGTGGAGCCCTCACGGTTCCGCGACCCGGGCGAGCGATACGCCGGACACTGGGCCGTCGGGCGGGAACCGCGGAACTGGCACATTCCCGAGGACCACGTGCTGCGCGGCGAAGTACGCGAGGTGATAGCGCAGGCCCTCGACGAGCTCCCGTCCCGCCTCCGCACGGTGATCACACTTCGCGATCTCGAAGGGTACGGCTCGGAGGAAGTCTGCTCGCTGCTTGAGATCTCGCCCGGAAACCAGCGCGTCCTCCTCCATCGGGCCAGGGCCTTCTTGCGCCGTAAGCTGGAGAACTACTTGTCCGGTGCCCATGACGTCGCAGGAGGGAGGGGACGACTGTGAACTGCATCGATTTCGTAGAGCTGGTGACCGATTTCCTTGAGGGCACTTTGTCCGAAGAGGACGAGCAGCGCTTCATCGAGCACTTGGCGGAGTGCGACGGATGCGAGCGCTACCTGGATCAGTTCCGTCAGACGATCGCCGCGACGGGCGAACTGACCCCGGACAGCATTTCACCGGACGCCAGGCAACAACTGCTCACCGCCTTCAGGGACTGGCGGCGGCAGTGATCTCCCGCCGCCCTCGGTAAAACTTGTCGAGAGCCCCACTCGCCACGTACACCGGATCGCCTGCCAGGTCACTGCCTCGCCCTCCCCCACGCCGGCCATTCAGCCCGACTCTCTTGCGGCTGGTCCTCCCGCGTGTGCCACCGCGAGCGGGTGGCGTCGCCACCCGCTCCCGTTCTCCCGTTCTCCCGTTCTCCCGTTCTCCCGTTCTCCCACGCGACCTGGGTTCGTCAGGTGCGCTGCCGCAACTCCGCCGCGCCGAACGACACGCTGAAGCGTTCACACCAGATCGTCACCGTGGAGAACGTGTTCAGGTCGGTGCCCGCCGGGATCGCGTAGTTCTGGTTGCCCTCATTGCCCTTGAGGTCGCCGAGGTCGACGTGCTTGCCGTCGTCGAGGTTGCCGCCGTCCCCCTCGACCGGTTGGTCGCTGAGCCACACGTGCAGGGCAGGGCCGTCGGAGGTGCGCAGGTCCGTCAGGCGCAGCGTCGCCTTCCCGTCGCCGGGTTGGAGGACCTCCACCGAGCCGCTGGTGTCGTGCTCGTGGGAGATGAAACTGCCGGTCGCCAGCGGCCCGGCTGGAGCCCCCTGTCGACCGACGGCCACGGGAGCCGCCTCGTCCACGCGTTCCGTGGTGAACAGCCGCCAGGGCTGGAAGAGGTAGAGCCCGACGGCCGCCGCGACGACGACCAGCGCGGTGGCGGCCCAGAGGACAGGGCGCTTGGTTGCGGACATGAGGATTTCCGTTTCCGTTTCCGTTTGGTGTTCACGCCGCACCGGTGGCCGGGCGTGGCGCCGAGGCACCTGTCGGCGATGGCCTCGACGTCTGTCTGCCGGCATACGGGGCCTGCCCGGGGTTGCCGTCCCGGGCAGGCCCCGAACTCCGCTTACCGCCGGCTGCGGTTGACGGCTCCGTCACGCCGACTCGGCGCTCCTGATCGGAAGGCCGAAGCCGGCCCACCGACGACCGTTCAGCGCTGCTCGGCGGGGCGCGACCGCTCCTGTTCGGTGGAGCGTGAGGCTTTCTCGCGGCGCAGCTCATCGGCCTCGTCACGGACGGCGTCGAGCCGGACCTCGAGCATGCCGACACGCTCGCGGTAGCGCTCCAGTTCGGCCCGGACGAATTCGGCGTCCGCCACCTGGCGGGCCGTCTCCTCGCGGATCGCGGTGGTCTCCTCGGTGAACTCCTGCTGCGCGGCATCGAGCGCGGCGACGGCCATGTCGCCCGCCTCCTCGGCGAGCGCGGCGCGCTCCTCGGCGGCCAGGATGCGCTGCGCGGCGGCACGGGTGACCGTCTCGATCCGGGCCTCGGCCGCCGCGGAGTCCGTGATGATCGCCAATTCCTCGATGTAGGCGGGCAGATCGGCGGCGAGCTGCTTGATGAGCGCGACAATGCTGTCGCGTGACTGAGCGGCACGGTCACCGTCGCCCATCGGTGCCGCCGCCATCGCCGCCATTTCACTCTTCAGGGCTTCCACGGGCGCCTGCTCGGACGCGGCGACGAGGGGCGCCTGCCCGAGCTCCTGGGGCAGCGCTTGTGCCGCGGACGTGGGCCAGGGCCCACCGTGCGCCACACCGGCAGCGGAGGAGGTGGCGGGCCAGGAGGGCTCGACGACCGGGTTTTCGGCCCCCTTCGCCGCCTCCTTGGCCGCCTTCTTGGCCTCGGCCGCAGTGCGCTTGTCCTCCTTGCGCTGCTGCCGCTTGGCGCGGAACTTCCTGAATGCGCCGAGTGCGTTGTGTTCGGGGTGCTCGCAATAGCGGTGCGCCGTTCCCTGCGCGTCGGGTGCCTGCGGCTCGGGCGGATTGGTGCAGCCCGGGTAAGCACAGGTGGGTACGGTCTCGACAGTCATTTCGGAGCCTTTCATTGCTTCCTTCGACATCGTTGCTCAGCGATATTCCGGATTCTCGAAGTCGAACCGGCACCCGGCGTCCCACTGCGATCTTTGGTTCCCGTGCGCCGGGACGCCACCGGCGTCCTTGAGCAGCCGGGCCAGATGCAGCAGGTTCCACGTCATGAACGTGGTGTTCCGGTTGGTGAAGTCGTTGGTGGGACCGCCGGAGCCGGGATCGAGATAGGACGGGCCCGGCCCGGCTTCTCCGATCCAGCCCGCGTCCGCCTGCGGCGGGATCGTGTATCCCAGGTGCTGCAGGCTGTACAGGACGTTCATGGCGCAGTGCTTGACGCCGTCCTCGTTGCCGGTGATCAGGCAACCGCCCACACGCCCGTAGTAGGCGTACTGGCCGGCGTCGTTGAGCAGGCTCGAACAGGCGTAGAGCCGCTCGATGACCAACTTGGTGACCGAGCTGTTGTCTCCCAGCCAGATCGGCCCGGCGATGACGAGGATGTCGGCGGCCATCACCTGCTGGTAGATCGACGGCCACGCGTCGCGTTCCCAGCCGTGCTCGGTCATGTCCGGCCACACCCCGGTGGCTATCTCATGGTCGATCGGCCGCACATGCTCGACCTGAACGCCCTGCTTCTCCATGATCCGCGAACTGAGGTCGATCAGGCCCTGCGTATGGCTGCGCTCCGGGCTCCTTTTCAGGGTGCAGTTGAGGAACAGTGCGCGCAGGTCGTCATAGCTCATACTCCTCAGTGCGGCCGGCGCCTCGAACGTTACAAGCGGCACTCGAATCCTTCGGGCCCGGCGAACAGTGACGGCGAGCCTGCCGGCGCCGAGCCGGGCCGGCCGCTCGGAGCCACCGCTCACCGGCCTCGTCCCGAAGCGACATCGCCGCCGGCCTTGCCGCCGTCGTCCGTGCCACCCGAGCCGCCGCCGCACGCGGTGAGGACGGCGATCGCCGTCGTACCGACCGCGATCAGCAGGCTGCCCCGTGCCGCACGACGAGGCAGGCGACGGGACCTCGGCAGTGATCGAGAGGTGAGATTCTGCATGGCGCCCAGCCTGGCCGGACGATGTGAAGCTCCGGTCAGCCCGCCATGAGCGGGCTGTCCGGTCTCGCCACCGCGGCGGGCGCTCGTCCGGAAGGGTTTCGCTCACTCGCCCGGCACAGCGCATTCACCGCGGAAACGTCACGCAGCCGTAGTCGGCCGCAGGGGGTGTGATCGCCGAGGCGATCGTTATGATGGCGCGCATCGCTCAAACGAACATTCACGCGCTCCGGGAGGCCCTCGTGCGGGAGCCGGTCGATCGCAGGCAACAGCGGATCCTCGCCGCCGTTCAGTCGCGGGGCACCGCGCGCGTACGGGATCTCGCCGCCGAGCTCCAGGTGTCGGTGGTGACGCTGCGCCGCGACGTGGAGGAGCTGGCCCGCGAGGGCAGACTGCGCCGCGGGCACGGTGTCGTCCACTCGACGCTGCCCACGCAGGAACTGCCCGGCAGCGGTACCGCGGGCCCGGACGGGGACATGGTGGCGGTGGTGGTGCCGGAGCGGCACTCGTACCTGTACGAGACGCTGCACGGCGCGCGTACGGTGCTCGAGGCGGCCGGGATGCGCATCGCGCTGCGCATCGCGCCGCAGGTCGCCGGGGCGGAGCGCCCTCTGGTGGAGCGGGCGCTCGCGGACGGCGCGCGGGGGCTGCTGCTGGCGCCGCGCTGGCGTACCCCGGCCGCCGAGGAGGCCGACTACGGCTGGCTGGCCGCGCTGGAGGTGCCGGCCGTGCTGATGGAGCGGCGGCCGCGTCCCGGCAGCGCGTTGCACGCGCTGGACTCGGTGTGTTCGGACCACTGGTACGGCGCGCACCTCGCGGTGGAGCACCTGGTGAGGCTCGGCCACCGGCGGATCGTGTTCGCGACCCGCGACGACAGTCCCACCGCGCGGAGTCTGCGGGCCTCCTTCACCCGGATCGCCGAGGAGCATCCGCTGGTGCGGGAGTGGGCGTGGGCGCTGAGTTCGCCGGACGCCGGCAAGGACGGGCCGTACGCGGCGCAGGAGACGGCGGACGTGCCGACGCTGCTGCGCAAGCTCGGTGCGACGGCGGCGGTGCTGCACAGCGACGTGGACGCGCTGATGGTCGTTCAGCGGCTGGCGGAGAACGGTGTCCGGGTGCCGGAAGGCTGCTCGGTCGTGGCGTACGACGACGTGCTCGCGGGGCTGGGCACCATCCCGCTCACCGCGGTGGCCCCGCCGAAGGCGGAGGTCGGGCGGGTCGCGGCGGAGCTGCTGCTGCACCGTCTGACGGGCGGGCACGGCACCGGGTCCCCCACAGTGCGCCGCGTCGAGTTGCTGCCGTCCTTGACGGTGCGGGGTTCGACGAGTGAGCCGATCACCTCGTAGCCATGGAATGAGCGTTTGACCGTTTCATTTTCTTCTGATCGATCTATTGACCGTTTATGGTCGGCCCGTTGAGGATTCCCGTGTCCCGAACCGTCGTGCCATGAGGCACGCAGAGCCGCGGGAGGCGCCATGCTCGGCCGGCCCAGTCGCCGATCCGTGCTCGCCGCGACGGCCGCCGTGCCGCTGTCAGGAGCCGTGAGCGCCTGCAGCGGATCGTCGGATTCGTCGTCGCGCAGCACGGGCAAGACCACGCGCGTCACTTTCTGGTCCGCCCTGCGCGGCAGCCAGGAGGTGGTCGACGCCTTCAACAAGACCCATGACCGCATCCAGGTCGACTTCCAGCAGATCCCGTCCGGAACCCAGGGCGGTTACGCGAAGCTCAGCAACGCGGCCCGGGCGGGCAACGCCCCCGACGTCGCCACCATCGAGTACCCGCAGATCCCCGGGTTCGCCATCGACGGCGTCGCCCGGGACATCACCGACCTGGTCAGCGACCGTCTGCGCCGCAAACTGCTGCCGCAGGCGCTCGGGCTGACCACGTTCGAGGGGCGGACCTTCAGCGTCCCGCTGGACGTCGAGCCCATGGTGATGCACTACCGCACCGACCTGTTCGACCGTTACGGCCTTCGAGTCCCGCGCACCTGGGACGAGTTCGCGGAACTCGCCGGCACGGTGCGCCGTAAGGCGTCCGGCCGGCGGCTGGTGCTCTTCCCGACGGACGGGGGGACCCAGTTCGCCGCCTACTCCTGGCAGGCGGGCGCGCACTGGTTCGACACCGGCAAGGGCGCCTGGAACGTCTCCCTCGCCGACGCACCCACCCGGCGCGTGGCCGCGTACTGGCAGCAACTCATCGACCGCGACGACGTGTTCATGAACGCCAACGAGAGCAGACAGTTCGACGCGCAGGTCGCAGGCGGGCTGGTGCTGACCCGGCTCAGCGGCGCCTGGGAGGCCGGCGCGCAGATGAAAAAGGTTCCCGCCCAGAAGGGCCAGTGGCGGATCGCGCCCCTGCCGCAGTGGGACAGCGGGCACCCGTCCGTCGGCACGCACGGCGGCTCCACGTTCGCCATCACCAAGGACTGCCGGGTACCGGAGGCCGCGATGGAGTTCATCGAGTGGCAGGTGTCCCACCCGGACTCCCTGCGCGCCCGCCTCTCCAGCGGCACCAGCAGCCAGTACCCGGCGGCCACCGCGCTGATCGCCGTCGGCCGCGAGGCGTTCGACCGCTCCTACTACAGCGGCCAGGACATCTACACGCTCTTCCAGCAGGAGGCCGAGAAGATCCGCGACGGCTGGGTGTGGGGTCCGCGGATGACCGCCACGCT
This sequence comes from Streptomyces sp. NPDC050287, assembly GCF_044459385.1. Taxonomy (NCBI): domain Bacteria; kingdom Bacillati; phylum Actinomycetota; class Actinomycetes; order Kitasatosporales; family Streptomycetaceae; genus Streptomyces; species Streptomyces sp. NPDC050287. The sequence goes on from NZ_JBITIY010000004.1 coordinate 486,891, forward strand.
GCGGGTCATGCAGGACAACTTCGCGCGCGCGAGCGGCGGCCAGGGCTCCCTCATCGACTCCGTACGCGCGGCCCAGGACGGCACCATGCCCGACCTCAAAGCCCTCGGCCTGTCCACCACACAGCACAGCACCTGAGCCGCCCGAAAGGCAGGTGAACTCCCCCATGACCGCGACCACCCAGCCCCCGGTGCCGGCCACCGCACCACGCACGGCCGCACCGGCCTCCGGCCCCCGCGCCCGCAAGGCGGCCCGCCGCCGTCAACTCGCCGCCTGCGGCGTGCTGATGACGCCGTTCTTCGCCCTGCTGGTGACCGTCTTCCTGATCCCCGTCGGCACCGCCGTCTACCTGAGCTTCTTCAGCGACGACCAGCCCGGCCTCGGCTTCGGCCCCGAACGCACCGTCTTCGTCGGCCTGCGCAGCTACGCGGCGGTCCTCACCGACCCGACGTTCCTCGGCGGCCTCGGCACCGTCGCCCTGTACTGCCTGATCTACATCCCGCTCATGGTCGCCGGCGCCCTCGCCCTCGCGCTGCTGCTGGACTCCGGTGTCGTCCGGCTGCGCGCCTGGGCGCAGTTGGGGCTGTTCCTGCCGCACGCGGTGCCCGGGATCATCGCGGCTCTGATCTGGCTGTACCTGTACACGCCCGGCATCAGCCCGATCATCGACCTGTTCGCCCACGCCGACATCACCATCGACTTCCTCGGCGTGCACACGGTGATCCCGTCGATCGTGAACATCGCCCTGTGGAGCAACCTCGGCTACAACATGGTGGTCTTCTACGCCGCGCTGCAGGCCGTGCCCCGCGAGGTGATCGAGGCGTCCGTGGTCGACGGCGCCGGGCCGGTGCGCACGGCACTGCAGGTCAAGACGCCGCTGGTGCGCGCCTCCATCGTGATGGTGGCGATGTTCACCCTGATCTGGGCACTGCAGCTGTTCACCGAGCCCGTGCTGCTCAGCCAGTCCTCCCCGATGATCAGCTCCCGGTTCTCGCCGAGCATGTACATCTACGACGCGGCCTTCACCCGCAACAACTACAGCCTGGCGGCGGCCGCCTCGGTCGTGCTGCTGCTGTGCACGATCGCCCTGTCCTACGGCGTCACCCGCTGGACCAGCCGCGCCGACGCCCAGGAGGTCCGATGAGCGCCACCGACAGCACCCTGCTGCGCCCCCGACTGCTGGGCCGTACGACGGTCAACGCCGTCGTCCTCCTCTCCGTCCTCTACACCCTGCTGCCCGTGGTGTGGCTGGTGCTCGCCTCGACCAAGGACCGGGACGCGCTGTTCAGCAGCAATCTGCTGTCGATGAGCAACTTCTCCTTCGGCCAGAACCTGCACGACCTGTTCGCCATGGACGGCGGCCAGTACGGGCGCTGGTACCTCAACAGCCTGCTGTACGCGGTGCTGGGCGCCGGCGTCGGCGCGCTCGTGAGCGTCGCGGCCGGCTACGCCTTCGACAAGTACCGCTTCCAGCACAAGGAGAAGCTGTTCGGCCTGGTGCTCGCGGCGGTGATGGTCCCGCAGACCGTGCTGGCGCTGCCCCTGTATCTGATGGCTTCGAAGACCGGGCTGGTCAACACCTTCTGGGCGGTGTTCATCCCGGTGCTGTTCAACCCGTTCGGCGTCTACCTCGGCCGGATCTTCAGCCAGGGCTACGTGCCCGACGAGGTGCTGGAGGCGGCGCGCATGGACGGCGCGGGCGAGCTGGTCGCGTATTTCAGGGTGGCGCTGCGGATGCTCGGGCCCGGACTGGTGACCGTGTTCCTGTTCCAGCTGACCACCATCTGGAACAACTTCTTCCTGCCCATGGTGATGCTCTCCAACCAGGACCTGTATCCCGTGAGCCTCGGCCTGTACCAGTGGAACAGTTCGGCGTCCGTGTCGCCCGAGTACTATCCGGTGGTGATCATGGGTTCGCTGCTCGCCGTCCTGCCGCTGATCCTCGCGTTCATCCTGCTCCAGCGCTTCTGGCGGGGCGGTCTGACCGCCGGAGCCGTCAAGTGAGCGCCCCCCGGCCCCGTGCCGCGCTGGCCATGTCCCAGGACGCCGCCCGGGCCGTCCTCGACCCCGCCTCGCTCGACGCCCTCCGCGCGATCTGCGACCTCGCCCCGCTCCCGGCCCTCGACGACCTGACCACACCCCGGGCCCGCGACGTGCTCGCCGAGGTGGAGGTGCTGGTCACCGGCTGGGGCTGCCCGCCGCTGGACGCGTCGGTGCTGCGGGACGCGCCCCGGCTGCGGGCCGTGGTGCACACCGCGGGCAGCGTGCGCGGGTTCGTCACCGACGCGTGCTGGGAGCGCGGCATCGAGGTGTCCTCGGCCGCCGCGGCGAACGCCCTGCCGGTGGCCGAGTACACCCTCGCGATGATCCTGCTCACCGGCAAGCGCGTCCTGGAACGGGCCCGTGACTACCGGGCCTCCCGGCACCGCGCGAACTGGCTGGACACGCCCCGCGCCGTCGGCAACTACCGCCGCACCGTGGGCATCCTGTCCGCGTCGCTCATCGGCCGCCGGGTCGTCGAACTGCTGCGCCCGCACGACGTCGAGGTCCTGCTGCACGACCCGTACGTCTCCGACGCGGACGCCGCCGAACTCGGTGTGGAGCGCGTGGAGTTGGCGGAGCTGTTCGCCCGCTGCGACACCGTCAGCGTGCACACCCCGCTGCTGCCCGCGACGCGCGGACTGGTCAGCCGTACGCTGATCGACTCCATGCCCGCCGACGCGGTGCTGATCAACACGGCGCGTGGCGCGGTCGTGGACCAGGAGGCGCTCACCGACGCGGTACTGGCGGGCCGTATCCGGGCCGTCCTCGATGTCACCCATCCGGAAGTGCTGCCGTCCGAGCACCCGTTGTGGACTTGCGAGAACGCGCTCATCACCCCGCATCTGGCCGGCTCCCAGGGCAACGAGTGGCGCCGGCTGGCCGATCACGCGCTCTCCGAGATCGCCCGGTGGGCCTCCGGTGACGGATTCCGCCATCCCGTACGACGCGAAAGGCTGGCCTTCCTCGCATGAGCATCCCGTTCGAACTGCCCGCTCAGGACCGCGAGTCGAGCCCGTACACCGGCTACACCCGGGCCCACTGGGAAGCGGTCGCCGACGGGCTGCTGACGGCGGCGTGGCGCTGGAGCACACCTGGCGGCGCGCTGCTCGACCTGCCCGGCCGGCCCTCGCGCTCGGGCGTGCGCTCGGACGGTCTTGAGGGCTACGCCCGGACGTTCCTCGCCGCCGCCTTCCGGGTGGCAGGGGCGGACGGAGACGATCCGCACGGCTGGCTCGACCGCTATGCGCGGGGCCTTGCCGCGGGCACCCGCGGCCCCGGCCGCGACGACACGGAGTCCTGGCCGCTGATCCTCGATCACCACGTCCAGGGCCAGCCCATGGTCGAGTCGGCGTCGGTCGCGCTCGGGCTGCGGCTGACGGCGCCCTGGCTGTGGAAGCACCTCGACGACGCCGTACGGGACCGGGCGGAGGAGTGGCTGCGCGGGGCGCTGCGGCACACGCCCGCGCCGAACAACTGGTACCTGTTCCCCTACACGGTGGCCGGTTTCCTGGAGTCGGTCGGCCGGGGGGACGCCGAGACGGCGGCCGCGCGGGAACGCGCGCTGGAGTTGATGGAGACCTGGTACCGGGGAGACGGCTGGTACGCCGACGGTGACGGACGCGCCTTCGACCACTACAACGGATGGGCCCTGCACCTGTACCCGGTGCTCGACGCGTATCTCGGCGGCGACAGGGAACTGGCGGCCCGCTACGGGCCCCGGCTGCGCGCCCACCTCAAGGGTTTCGCGCTGACGTTCGGAGCGGACGGGGCGCCGATACACTTCGGCCGCTCCCTGTCGTACCGCTTCGCCGCGTCGGCCGCCGTGGGCCTGGGCGCCCTGACCGGGGACACCCCCCTCTCCCCCGGCACGTCCCGGCGTCTGGCGAGCGGCAGTCTGCGGTACTTCCTGGATCGTGGCGCGCTCACCGCCGACGGGCTGCTGAGCCTCGGCTGGCACGGCCCGCACGAGGCGACGTTGCAGTCCTACTCGGGCCCGGCGTCCCCGTACTGGGCGTCGAAGGCGTTCGTGTCGCTGCTGGCTCCCGCCGGTCATCCGCTGTGGACGGCCCGCGAGGAGCCCGCACCGGTGGAAGAGGCCGACCGGGTGCTCGCCCTGCCGGCGCCGGGGCTGCTCGTGCAGGCCACGCGCGGGGACGGGATCGTACGGCTGCACAACCACGGCAGTGACCATGTGCGGCCGCACGAAGGGGAGGCCGCGGAGGGCGACGACCCGCACTACGGGCGCCAGGCGTACTCGACCCGGACCGGTCCGACCCCGGCCGGGAACCTCGCGGACAACCACCTGAGCGTGGAGGTGGAGGGGAGGGGAAGCGTCCGGAGGCGGATCCATCCCCTCGGTGCCGGGCACGGCGACGGCTGGGGCTGGGCGGCGTCGTGGCATCTGCCCGTGTTCGCCGGCGGGCCGCCGATGGTGCCGGGTCTGCGGGTGGAGAGCGTGACGGTGGCGTACGGGCGGTACGAGCTGCGGGTGCACCGGGTGGTCGGGGCGCCGGCCGGCGCCCGCGTCACGCAGACCGGATGGGCGGTCGGCCCCGAGGAGGAGGGCCTGGTCTCGGCGCTGTACGGGCTGCACGGGTGGAGCGGTCCCGCCGAGTCGGCACGCGCGCCGCAGGGCACCGCGTACACGCGCTGGGCGCGGGTGCCACGGCTGGTGGGCCGGGCCGGGGGCACCTCGGTGCACGCCTGTGTCGCGACGCTGACCGGCGAGGAGGGCCCGGCCGGCCCGGCCGAGGCCGTCAGGTCCGCGGCCGTCGACGGTGACGTGGTCGAGGTGGTGTGGAGCGAGGACGGGACGCGCACGCGGATCGCCTTCGGTCCGGTGCGGGTGTCCCACGAGCCCGCCTGAGGGCGCGTCTCATCAGAAGGCGGGCGCGTCGACGATGTCGCCGTTCTTGTCGACGGTGTGAGTGTCCCAGTAGACGTCCCACTTGTCGTCCACGTGCTCGGGGACCTTGCCCTTCGGGTAGCGGACGTACCCCTTCGGGGGCTCCTCCCCGTTGGACACGCAGGCACCGCCGGTGCCGCCCACCGACATCACCGTGTACTCGCCGTCCTCGCAGATCGCTTCCTCGGCCGAGCAGCCGACGAGCATCGCGCCGACCACGCCGGCCAGCGCGAGACCCCATACGGGCCTCATCATGCGGGACATGGTGTGAACGCGGTTGGTGCTGGGCATGGTGGACTCCCCCTGGTCGGCTTGTACGACCAGCCTGCGGGAGACACGGGGACCGGATCGTGAGTACGCGTACTCAGATGTGGCGCGTCCGCCTACCCGAGTGCGCGGGGCGCCACCCGCGGGTGGCGCCCCTCCTGACGTCAGCCGGCCGTCAGGACGCCGTGCACGCCCCCAGCGCCGGGGCAGCCGTGTTGCCGTTCGTCATCACCGTGAAGCCGAAGCTCGTGGACGCCCCGGCGGCCAGGGTGCCGTTGCCGTTGGGCTTCATGGTCATGACGTTGCCGCTGCTGTCCCAGCTGGGGGTGCCGTTCCAGGTGGCGGAGATCTTCTGGGGTGAGGTCACCGTGACGGTGGTGCTCCAGGTGCTGATGGCCGAACTGCCCGCCGTGACCGTGACCTTGCCGTTGAAGCGGTCGCCCCACTCCTCCTGCTTGCTGTAGGAGACGGTGCACGCGGCGGTGCCGCCGCCACCCGGGGAGGAACCGCCGAGTGCCGTGAGGACGGAGGTGTAGGCGGGCTTCTTGGCGTAGCTGCCGTCGAAGAGCAGCGGGGTGCCGCTCGCGCGCCAGGAGTACTTGTCGGTGATGCCCCAGACCGTGATGCCGTTACAGCGCGAGACGGCCAGACAGGCCTTCACGACGTTGCCGTAGCTGGTGGCCTGGGCGGTGCCGGAGCCCTCGATGTCCAGCTCGGTGATCTGCGCGTCCACCCCGAGGTCGGCGAACCGCTGCAGGTTGGCCTGGTAGTCGCCGGGTACCGGGGACGCGCTGTTGAAGTGGGACTGGAAGCCCACGCAGTCGATCGGGACGCCGCGTGCCTTGAAGTCCTTGACCATGTTGTAGACGGCATTGCTCTTCGCGTTGACGCCATCGGTGTTGTAGTCGTTGTAGCAGAGCTTGGCAGCCGGGTCGGCGGCGCGGGCCGTGCGGAACGCCTCCTCGATGAAGCCGTTGCCGAGCTTGTCCTGGAACGGCGAGCTGCGCCGGGCGCCGCTGCCGCCGTCCTGGAAGGCCTCGTTGACGACGTCCCAGGAGTGGATCTTGCCCTTGTAATGGGTCATCACCTGGGTGATGTGGCTGTTCATCGCCGTTCTGAGGTCGGAGGCGCCCAAGGTGCCCACCCAGCCGGGCAGTTGGGAGTGCCACACCAGTGTGTGCCCGCGGATCTTCATGCCCTTGCTCTGCGCGTGGCCGACGATCTGGTCGGCGGCCCTGCACGGGCGGGCATCGCCGCTCGGTCCGTCGACCACGTCGAGGCCCACGGCACCGGCACCCCTCGGCGACCCGATCGAGGCGGGAGCGCTGGACGCCGTGCTCGGCCGGGACCGCGACCCGGACCAGCCGCTGCTGCTCGGCTCCGTCAAGAGCAACGTCGGCCACCTGGAGTCGGCCGCGGGCATCGCGGGCCCGGTGAAGACCGTCCTCGCCCTGCACCACGACCACATCCCGCCCTCCCTGCACTGCGCGGACGGGAGCGCCCTGGGCGACGACGCGCGACTGCGGGTGGTGACCGAGGCCGAGCTGTGGCCCCGCTACGGCGGCATCGCCGTCGCCGGCGTCTCCGGGTTCGGGTTCGGGTTCGGTGGCACCAACGCCCGTGCGGTACTGGAGGAATGGCGTCCCGGCACGCTCGTACCGGAGGCGGACGAGCAGCCCACCGCCCACCTGTTCCCGCTCTCCGACATCGACGCCGAACGCGTCCGCGACACCGCGGGCCGCCTCGCGGACTGGCTGCACACGACCGAGGGCAGAACCGCCCGCCTCGCCGACGTGGCGCGCACGCTGGCCGGACGCACCGGCCACGGCCGGGTGCGGGCCGCCGTCACGGCCCGCGACCGGACCGAACTCGCCGACTCGCTGGGCAAGTTGGCGCGGCAGCGACCGCACGAGCGGGTCGTCACGGGTGACCGTGAACGCGTCGGGCGCGGCCCGGTGTGGGTGTTCTCCGGGTACCACAGCAAGTGGGCCGGCATGGGCCGACGGCTGCTGGCCGAGGAGCCCCTCACCTGGCGCGACTTCAACCCGCGGGCCCGTGCGGAAGGACTGCGCGGCACCGCCCTGTACGTCTCCAACGGCAGTGGCCTGGTGGGCGGCAGCGGTGATCCGCTGCCCGCGGCGCTGGAGAGCGCGCTGTGGCCCTCCGCGCATCTCTTCACCGCCGCGCTGGCCCGCCTCCGCATTCCGGTGACCACGCACTTCTACACCGGAGGAGGACACGACTGGCCTTACTGGAAGCAGGAGTTCGCCGCGTCATGGCCGATGCTGGCCGGTGCGCTGGGTCTGCCCGAGTGATGTCGCAGCCATGGGGGCACGGAACGGAGCGCAGGGGTCGTCCGTCCAACACGGGACGTCCCACTCGCCCCACGGGCAACGGCCCACGGGTGAACCGCTTCCGGGTGAAAGGAGTGTCCGCGATGGCTTTTCCCGCCCCGCACGGCGGCCTGGCCGGCCCTGGAGCCGCACCGGTACCACCTGAACTGGCCACACTTCTGCGCGACCAACTCGAGACGGTCGCCGACGAAGTGGAGAAGGAGGTCCGCAGACAGGTCCCCGAGTACGCGCGGCCCGCCGACGGCGCGTACCGGGAGAACCTCAGAACCGGGGTGGTGCAGGCGCTCACCCTGTTCGTCGACCACATCGCCGACCCGCGCGGCCGGGGCGACGCCATCGCCGCGACCTACTACGGGCTCGGGCGCGGTGAAGCGCTGGAGGGCCGCAGCCTGGACGCGCTCCAGTCCGCGCTGCGGATCGGGGGGCTGCACGCCTGGCGGCTGATGGGCCGTACGGCGGAGGACCTCGGGCTGGACTCGACCGTCGTGGCCGCCCTGGGCGAACTCGCGTTCCGCACCGTGCACGAGGTCGCCGAGGCGGCCGCCGCGGGATACGCGGAGGCACAGTTACGCAGTACCGACGAGCTGGAGCGGCGGCGCAGGCGGCTGCTCGACCTGCTGCTGGGCGAGGGTCCGATGTCCCTGGAGGCCGTCCACGACCTGGCGCACGGCGCCCGCTGGACGGTGCCGCGGCAGGTCGCCGTCGTCGCGCTCGCGTCCGGCCCGGAGCAGCGCGAGGAGGACCGGCCGCTGGCCGCGGCGGGCGCACTGGTCGACATGACGTCCCGGCCGCCCCGCATGCTGGTGCCCGACCCGGACGGCTCCGGACGGTTCGGCCGGGCCTTCAGCCTCGCGCTGCGCGGCCGCCCGGCCGCGATCGGCCCGACCGTCCCGCTGACCGACGCGGCCCGGTCACTGCACTGGGCCGCCCGCGCCCTGGGCCTGATGGGCCGCGGGATCCTCCCCCGACAGGGGGTGGTGCGGTGCGCCGACCACCTGTCGACCCTGCTGCTGTACGGCGACGAGCCGCTGCTCGCGCAGGTGCAGGCACGCGTGCTGGCCCCCCTCGACACCGTCTCGGCGGGCCAGCGGCCCCGGCTCGCCGAGACGCTGCTGGCCTGGCTGCTGATCGGCAGCAACGTCCCCGACGTCGCCGCGCGCCTGCACGTCCACCCGCAGACCGTCCGCTACCGCCTGCGGCAGCTGGAGAAGCTCTTCGGTGACGCCCTGCACGACCCGGACACCCGCCTGGATCTCGTGCTGGCACTGCGCGCCGAGGCATTGCGGGAACAAGGGACGGAAAGCCCGTGAATTCCCTTTCGGGCACATTGCCCGCCTAAAGGTCGCCAATCTTCCGGGCACCCAACCCGGCACTCATCCCGGCACAAAAAGCCGCGACAATTCCATAATCCTCTGCATAACACTTCGGCGGGACAGCGAATACGTTCGGGACGTCCATTTCGCAGGCGCACCACGCGCCCCCGCACGCGGAGGATCCCCCAATGCGTATCCGCTTGTGCCTCGCCGCGCTCTCGCTGGTCGGCGGGGCCGGACTGGCCACGGTTCTGGCACCTTCGGCAACGGCAACGACAACGGCCGCAAGCGCTGCCGCAGCCTGCACCGACATCGACGTCGTCTCGGCCCGCGGCACCTTCGAACCGGGCCGGCTCGGCCTCATCGTCGGCGACCCGGTGTTTTCCTCACTCCAGAGGAAAGTCACCGGCAAAACGCTTTCCAGCTACGCCGTGAACTATCCCGCCGACCTTTCCCTGACATCCGCCGCGCAGGGAAACAGGGACCTGGTGAACCACGTGCAGAGCCAGGCCGCCTCATGTCCGAACCAGCGTTTCGTTCTGGTGGGCTATTCGCAGGGCGCGAACGTCGTCGACAACTCGATCGGCATCAGCAGCGCCGGCGCGGTGGTCGGCAGCCCGATCGTGGCGACCCTCCCCGCCGCCGTCGAACCGAAGGTCGCCGCCGTGCTGCTGTTCGGAAATCCGATCCGGGCCATCGGCAAGAGCGTCACCGGCACCTACCAGAGCCGCACCATCGACTTCTGTGCCAACGGCGACCCCGTCTGCCAGGCCGGCGGGGCCAACACCGCGGCACACCTCGGGTACTCCGCCAACGCGGACGCCGCGGCGACGTTCGCCGCCGGCAAGGTCTGAGCCGCACGGGCGTGAGGGCATGACGGTGGGCCCGGGAGGATCTCCTCCCGGGCCCACCGACGTGGTGGCGGGGGCTGTCACTCGGGAGACCGCGCGAAGCGGGCGAGGTTGGTGGAGACGGGTTCGGGCAGGCCGTTGTTCTGGACGGGCGCCGCGGTCAGGACGTCGAGGTGCTGGTAACCGTCGGCGATCACCGGGTGCAGATCGGCCGGGGCACGGCCCGCCAGCAGTCCGTCGCCCGCGAGAACGGTGAGCGTCGGCTTGGCGGTGATCCCGTCGGGGTGCACGACGAGCCGCTTCACCCGCGGTGAGGTGGCCAACTCGATGTCGGTGACCAGCTTGGCCGGGAAGTACTGCTCGGTGAAGTCCAGCGGCTGCTCGGCCAGGCTCCGGGCCGGCTCCCGGATGTCGGTCCTTGCCGGCGGCGGTGAACGGCGTGCCGTCGGCCGACCGGTATCCGGGGGCGTCCAGGTCGCCGACGCGGTCGTAATCGCGCCATGTGTACAGCGGGCCGTGCGGACGGGCAGGGATGGCCTTGTAGTCGGTGCCGAACAGGCCCGGCTGGGTGTCGCTGCCGTTGGCGGCGGGGAAGTTCTTGTCGGCGATCGGCCCGCCGTCGAAGCCGACGCTGCTCTGCAGGAACGCCAGCGGCACGGAGTTGTCGTCCATCCGCGAGCCGAGGACCGCCGCGTTGATGAGCCGGAAGTCCTTCACCGCGGGGGTGCCGCTGAGGAACGTGGCGGTGTCCTTGGAGAACAGGAAGCGGTTGGTGGTCTCGATGTTGGCGTTGACGGGCAGGTAGCGGGGCAGGTCGGCCTCGCCGCCGAGGTCGTCGACCGCGCCCAGGCCCGCGATGGCGAGCAGGGTCATGGTCTCGGCGGGACCCCGCCCGATGGACGTGGATCCCGCCGGAAATCCTCATACTCCACGGGTGCCGCTCAGTGCTTGAAGACGTCCTTCGCCTTCTCCTTGGCCTGACGTGCGTCGCCCTTCGACTGTGCGGCCCGGCCCTCGGCTTCCATCCGCTCGTTGCCCGTGGCGCGGCCGATCGCCTCCTTGACCTTTCCCTTGACCTGTTCCTTCTTGCCCTTGGCCTTCTGGTCTCCGGCCACGTTCCTCACTCCAAGTCTCGGTCGACTTCGGGGTCTGCACTTCGGGTAACCGGGCCGATATGTCCCAAACAGTCCAAGAAGCTGTGTCCTCCGGACTCGGAACTGCGTTTCCGCTGGTCGGGCATATACTCGGCGGTCTTTCAGGCCGAGCCGGCCGGGGCCGTGGCCGTGGCCGAGGCCGAGGCCGAGGCATGCTCAGCCGAAGCGGCCCGCCACGTAGTCCGCCGTCCGCCGGTCCTGCGGGGAGCCGAAGATGCCGTCGGTGGGTCCCGCCTCGACGATGCCGCCGGGAGTGCCCTCTTCGGCGAGGAAGAAGGCGCACTGCTGGGAGACACGGGCGGCCTGCTGCATGTTGTGGGTGACGATCACCACCGTCACCGCCCCGGCCAGTTCCTGGATCGTCTCCTCCACCCGGCGCGTCGAGGTGGGGTCGAGCGCCGAGCACGGTTCGTCCATCAGCAGGACCCGGGGCCGTACCGCCAGCGCCCGTGCGATGCACAGACGCTGCTGCTGGCCGCCGGATAGCGCGCCGCCCGGCTGGCGGAGGCGGTCCCTGACCTCCTTCCACAGACCGGCCCGGGACAGGGACTCCTCCACCAGGGCGTCCTTCTCGCGCCGGTTCGCAGGCGTTCCCGTCAGGCGCAGGCCCGCGATCACGTTGTCGTAGATCGACATGGCGGGGAACGGGTTCGGCTTCTGGAAGACCATGCCGATCCGCCGCCGGGCGTCCGTCAGCCGCCACGACGGGTCGTAGACGTCCTCGCCCTCGAAGAGGACCTCGCCGCCGAACCGCGCGGCCGGGATCAGCTCGTGCATGCGGTTCAGGGTGCGCAAGAAGGTCGACTTGCCGCAGCCCGAGGGGCCGATGAGGGCGGTCACCCGGCCGGCGGGCATCGTCAGCGACACCCGGCTGAGCACCTGGTGGGCGCCGAACCAGGCCGAGACGGAGCGGGCCTCCAGGGTGGCGGGGGCGGTCGCCGGTGAGACGGGCGGCAGGACGACCGTGTCGGTCAGGGGCTCGGCTACTTCGGTCACGTCGGACACCTCACGGGAAGCGGTCACAGCAGGTTGGGCAGGAGTTCGGTGGTGCGGGTGGCGACCTGGAGGCCGAGCACCGCGACGACCGGGGCGAACACGATCCAGGTCTGGTGGCGGCCCCACCGGTGCCAGGCCCAGACGGCGGCCACGGCGGTCAAAAGGAGCGCCTGGAGCCACATGACCAGGGGCCACGGCACTCCGGCGGGCCGGGCCAGGGGCTCCTCGGAGTCGGGGAGCGTGCCGGAGCGGATGACCGCCGCGGGCGTCTGGAAGGGCGCGGAGACCAGGTCGGCGTCGACGCGCAGGACACCGGACGGGACGAAGCGGGGCCCGGTGGCGGTGACCAGGACCAGCCGCCCGTTCCCGGAGGCGAGCGGTGCGGGTGCCGGGTCGCCGGCCCGTCGTACGTCGCTGACCCGGTACGTCGCCTTGCCCTGGCCGGTGGTCACGGAGAACCGGTCGCCCGCCGCGAGCGAGGCGAGCCGGCCGAACGGGCCGCCGTAGGCGGCGGCGCGGCCCATCAGGACGCTGGTGCCGGCCTGTCCGGGCAGCGGGGTGTCGCGGCGGTGGCCGGGTCCGTCGGTGAGGACGGCCGAGTCGGTGCCCTCGAGCACGACCTGGCTCATCCTCAGGCCGGGGACGGCGATCAGCGCGACCGGGGTGCCCGGGGCGAGCAGCCGGCCCTGCTGGTCGGCCTGGGCCACCGGGGCGGTGCCCAGGGCGAGCTGGTCGCGCAGCTCGTCGAACGCGGCGTGCTGTGCGGAGCGTTCCTGGGCGGCGCTGACCACCAGTAGCTGTGCGGTGATTCCGAGCAGCAGGGCGGCGAGGGCGAGCAGGCCGCCGCGGGCGAGGTGGCGGACGGCGGTGACGCTGCGGACGCGGGAGAGCGTCAGGGGTACGGCGACCGTCACGGCGGCCCGCCTCCTTCACAGATGGTCGTGCTTCACAGATGGTCGTACTTCACAGATGGTCGTGGGGACCGGTCGGCCGGGGAGACACTCCCTCAGTGATCTCCCCGGCCGCCGGGATCCGGGGGGTCAGGTGGACTTGATGGTGAAGGCGGCGCCGTTCCTGGCGTACACCGTCGAGGAGCCCGTGTAGTAGGCGTGCATGGTGTGATAGCCCCTGGCGAGCAAGGGCAGGGTGATGGTCACCTGACCGGCGCTGAGGGTGCCGGTGGCGATCACTCTCGAGCCCTCGTAGATACGCACGGTGCCGGTGGGCGTGGTGCCGGGCGCGGTGACCTTGACGGTGGCCTTGGCGCGGGCGGTGTGGCTCACGGACGTCGGCGCGCTGGTCGCGACCGACGGCGTCGCCTTGGTGATCTTCAGGTAGATCTTCGTCGAGGACCCGTAGAGCTGGGTCATGCCGCCGTAGGACACGCTCAGGGTGTGCGTGGCGACCTTGAGGTGGTTCGACAGGCCGATGGTGACCTTTCCGGAGGTGTTCAGGGTGCCGGTGCCGAGGGTGGTGGTGCCCTCCTTCACGGTCACCTTGCCGCCGGGGACGACCGCGTGCGAGTCGGTGACGGTGACCGCGACCTTCGGGGTCCTGCCGTACGCGGTGGTCGCCGCCGTCGCCTTGGTGGTGCTGGTGTACCTGACCACGCCGGTCCAGGTGGCCGCCGTGCCCGCGCCGTTGAGGTTGTCGGCGGTGACCTCGGCGGTGTAGGTGCCGAGGGCCAGTCCGGTGAAGGAGTACGTCGTGGTGGTCGCCGGGAGGTCCTTCGTGGCGACGAGGGCGCCGTCCGCGTCCTTGAGGGTGACGCGGTAGTCGGTGACGGCCTGGGCGGGGGCGGGGCTGGGCGCCGTCCAGTTCAGCTTGACGCTCGCGTCGCCACGGGTGGCCTTGAGGGTGGGTACGGCGGGCGTGCTGGTGTCGAGGCCCGAGATCTCCAGGCCCCCGACCTTGGCGTGCTTGGCCAGGTTGACGGAGCCGTTGTACGACTCGTTGAGGAAACCGAAGTCCGCGATGACCTTCTCGGCGTTGTCCGAGGCCAGGGCCGCCTCGTGGGTGCCGCTGGTGACGAAGACGTCGTAGAGGTCCTTGTCGAAGAAGATGCCGGTCGTGTCGATCGCCCGGCTCGGGACGACGTTGTAGACGTCGCGGCCGAAGGTGGAGTTCTCGTAGTAGTGGGAGACCGGGGCGAGTTCGCCGTCGACGGTGGTGACCGGGCTGGTGACGCCGCCGGTGTCGCCGGGCAGCTGGACGCTCGCCAGGTGCGCGCCGGCGGCGACCGCCGTGTCGCTGTAGTCGGGGGCGATCCCGTTGTTCTGCGCGATCCAGCTGCCCACGGAGAACGGGACGAGTGTGCCGTCCTGGGTGAGCGCGGCGTTCGCCTGGTTCTCCTGGACGGTCGGCAGGCTGGTGTCAATGGTGTTCTCGTTCAGGCCGATCGCCGCGATGAAGAACTTGCGGGTGCCGGAGCCGCTCTGCGGGAGGACCGGGTGCACGGTCTGGCCCTTGATCTGGTGGGTGCTGCCGGCGGCGTACACGTCGTGCAGTTCGTCGGCCGTCAGTGAGTCCAGGCCGGAGCCGCGGACCGCGATGCCGATCGCGTCCCGCGCGAACGGGATGTAGGTGAGGGCGGTGCCGGACACGCTCGGGCCGCTGGAGGAACGGGCGAAGTCGACCTGGCCGGGGATGGCCACGCCGGCGGAGTTGGGGAACTTGTCACCGGTCAGCGACATGCTGAGCGCTGCGCGGCCGTTGCCGGAGCCGTTGGGGCGGGTGAAGGCCGGACCGGCCGGGCGGGTCTGGATGGTGGCGGAGCCGGTCGCGTCGTACGAGGCGACGCCCGCACCGGACGTCGACTTCACGGCGGTGCCGGCGTAGCTCGTGCCGTTGACGGTGTCGCCGGCCAGGGCGTTCAGCACGTCCTGAGTGGTGTCGGAGCCCACGCCGACCAGCTGGCGGAAGGTCCCCGCGGGGGTGGGGTCGGCGTACGCCGGGCTCGCGAGAGCCATGCCGCCGGCTACCACTGCGGCGGCGACCATGGCCGCCGTGGAGCGCGTTCTGCGCATCGAGAGTCTCCTGATGAGAGCGTGCGTGAGGTGGAGAGGGGAGGGATCTGGCAGGGTGGTGCGGGCCGTCCGCCCCGACTGTCCTTCGGGGCGGGCGGCCGTCTGTGGGGAGCGCCGCCGGGCGAGGCGGCGCTCACTGCCGCAGCAGCTTCCGCAGCCGCTCCGGCAGGGCGAGGGCCGGTATGACGGTCACCATGCGGCCGCCCGGGAGCGGTAGCCGCAGGGGCAGTCGCAGCCGGCTGCCGCCCGCGAAGGGCGCGCCCGCCGCTGCCGCCGCACCGAGGGCGGCTTCCACCGGGACGGCGTAGCGCAGGGCGTTCGCGGGGTCGGCGGGCGTCGTGCCCAGGGCGGTGGTGTGCACCGCGTCGCCTCCGTCGTACGACGCCGAGGCGGCGGGTGAGGCAGTGGCGCCGCCGGCCGCCGCGCCGGTGCCGCCGGCGGCCGTGTCACCGCCCAGGGAGCCGCCGGTGCCGCCCCCCGTGGACGAACTGTTCGAGGAGCCGCCCGTGCCGGCGCCCGCGGAGGAACCCTTCGAGGAGCCGCCGTGGCCGCCGGAGGTGCCGCCCTTGTAGGCCGCCAGGGCCTGGGCGGCGGCGATGGCGCGGGCGCGCAGCTTCTTCGGCAGCGGGGCGTATCCGGCGGGCAGCCGGCCCGGGTCCGCGCCGGTGATCTGTCCGTCGCCCGCCGCGTACCGCAGCAGGGTCGCGTAGTCCTTGCGGGCGGCCGTGTCGAGGTCGGCGGGGCGGGCCGCCGCGTAGACGAGCTGGGCCAGTGGGTAGGCGCCCTTCGCCTTCGCCCCGGTGGGAGTGATCTCGGCGACGCCCTCGCCGGATGCGCTCGCGGCCGCGGCGGTCAGGGAGGCGGTGTCCGGCGCGGTGAACCTGCCGGCCGTGTTGCGCAGCCGGGCCGTCTGGAGGCCGTACCGGGTGGCCGAGGCCGCGTCGGTGACGGTGATGAGGAAGCGGGAGCCGACGGTCTGCGGGCCCGGGGTCTTGTACGCGGGCGGGCTGGCCAGCGGGTCCCAGGTCGATTTCCACAGCCCGTCCGCGCGGCGGGTGTGCAGGGCGCCGGAGTGCATGTCGTCGACGTACGGATGGAAGTCGATCATGCACTGCTGCTGGGTGGCGCCGGTGCCCGGCGGGATCGTGCACCACGGGTCGCTCTTCGGGAAGTCGTCCGTGCGGGAAGGGTCGAAGGCCGCTCCGGTCGGGTTCAGGTCCGCGTTGGTGGCGTAGTACGGGTTGACGCGCATGCCCCAGTCGTCGGACACCCCGGCGAGGAACTGACGGGCGTCCTTGTCGGACAGGACCCACTGCCACAGCGCGCGGGCCGAGTCGGAGTGGCCCAGCGAGGTGAGCAGGTCGGTGTCGGTGGCCGGGGTCTCGGCGACCGACAGGTACGCGAACTGCGGGTTCAGCGTGATGAACTCGGGATCGGTCGCGAGACCGGCCGGGTTGTTCCTCGCCCAGCCGTAGCCCTTGGCGGCCGTGCCGCTGAGCACGGCTCCCCAGGGCGAGTTGCGGTAGGACTCGGTGAGCAGCTTGGCGACCAGGCGTGGGGTCAGGTCGATCGACTCGACCTTCGTACCGGCGAGTCTCGCCGCCGCGTCCGGTGCCCCGGCCCTTGGTCTGCGTTCGACGGTGAACCCGATGACGGTTCCTGACAGCGCGACCGGAGCGTACGACGTGCTGCCCGCGGGAGCGGTGGTGCCCTCGTCGGCGCCCAGGGCGCGGGTGGTGAAGGCGAGCCCGGAGGAGCCGTCGTCGGTGAGCCTCGCGCGGGCGTCGGGCTCACCGAGCTCTGTGTAGCCGTAGACCCTGCCGGACGGGCACAGCGCCGCCTGCCAGCTCGTCATGGCGTCGGCCGCCAGCTCGCTGCCGGCGGTGGGGCGTTCGGCGGAGCCCAGGGCGCAGTTGGTGCCGACCGGGTTGAACCCGAGCGGGATCGCGATCCGGTTCGCCCAGTTGGTGGAGGAGACCGGGGAGCCCGCGTTGACCTGGCTCTGGTCCGCGTACGGCTTCCCGTCGAGGTCGAGGTGGCCCTGCGGGACGATCACCAGCCAGCAACCGCGCGGATGTGTCGTGCCGTTGGTGGTGACCGGGGTGCCGCAGCCCAGATGCGGTGCCTCGTTGGCGGTCTGTACCTCGAAGAACTCCTGGCCCCTGCCGTCGGCGCCGGTGCGGGCGAAGTCGACCTCGTTGGTGGTGTTGCGGTTGAAGTACGGGTTGTTCTGGGTGTTGGTGGTGACGGTGGCTCCGCTGACCGGCTTGAAGGGGACCTCGCCGGGGGCGTTGGGGTTGGCCGCTCCGTAGCGGTTGTCCTGGCCGTAGTTGGTGGGGTCGGCGCTGTAGAAGACGCGACGGGTGTCGTCGTAGTCGTTGCCGGGCCAGCTGCCCCGGTCGGTGGTCGGGGAGGCGCCGTACTGGCACTGGGTGCGCGAGGGGCCGGGGTTGGCCGGGACGGTGCCGTCGTCGTCGCCCCAGCACTGCATGATCTGCACGAAGTCGGTGTTGAAGAGGGTGCCCGCGAAGGTGGTCGGGGTGCCGCCGGTCCAGGAGACGGTGATCGCCTGACTGGTGAGGTGCGTGGTCTGGTCGACCGTGAACCTCATGTCCTTGAACTCTCCGCGTCCGGAGACGGTGACGGAGGAGGAGGAAGCCGCGGCCGTCGCGGGCGGGGCGGCCTGGGCGACCGCGAGACCGGCCAGCGCGCCGACGGCGGCGCCGGCGACGAGGCGGGTGAGGACCCGGCGTACGGACTTCATCGCGAACCTCCGTCCGAGGAACGCCTGTCGGAGAGGACGCGGGACACCAGGGAAGGCAGCAGGATCAGCCCGAGCACCAGGAACGCGGCGAGCAGCATCAGTGTCTGCGCGCCCGTCCAGCCGGTGCGCCCCGCGACCGCGACCGGCTGGGCGAGGGCGACCGTGCCGTCGGCGGTCGTACCGCCGCCCGAGGCGCTGCCGGAGGTGCCGCCCGGGCTCAGTGTCTGCCCGGTGTCGGGGTCGACGGACGGCTGGGTGCCGGACCCGGAGCCGGGGCCGGCGGTCGTCGTGCCGCCGCCGGTGGAGCCGCCCGGCGTACCGGATCCGCCGCCGGTCGAACCGCCGGACGTGGCCCCGGAACCGCCGTTCGAGCCGGCCGAGCCGGCCGACCTGGCGCCGCCGCTGCCTGTCGTGCAGGGCGCGGCGCCCTTCTTGTCGCAGGCCGTCGGGTAGGGCGCGGTCTCGGCAAGCCTGTTGCGGCCGTCGGTGGTGAAGGTCGGGTTGTTGCAGTTGCGGATGTTGATGTTCTGCGCCCGCACGCCCGGGATCCGGCGGATCTGGTCGAAGCCCGCCTGCACCAGGTTGATCGGCAGCGGCGAGTAGCCGAGGTCGGGCGCCTGCTGCTGGCCCTGGCACATGAAGTAGTAGGAGAACGCGCCGAGCGTCTTGCCCTTGGCCTCGGTGAAGGTGCCCTGCACCTTCAGCGGGAGGATCATGTACGAGTAGCTGGACAGCGCGTAGTTGCGCCGGTCGCTGTCGTTGTAGACGCCGTCGAGCTGCTGGGTGAGGTAGTCCGGCGAGCTCTTGTCCGTGTTGATCCTCGCCTTGAGCAGCGAGACCGCCACGTTCTGCGGGGTCGGCTCGGTGTAGTAGCCGGCGTGGTTGAGGACCTTGGCGACGGGATAGTGCGCGTTGAGGGCGTAGGAGTAGTTGACGTAGCCGATCGCGCCCTCGCCGTAGTTCTGGGCGACGTAACCCGCCACGCCCAGGTCGCCGGACTGGGCGATCATGCCGGAGACGGTCGGGTAGTACGAGGTCTGCCCGCACGCCCCCGAGCGGCCGACCTTGGCGCAGTACGCCTGCCACAGCGACTTGTGCTGGTTGGCCATCCACATCGTGAACTGGGCGGTGGAGCCGGAGCCGTCGGAGCGGACGACGGGCACGATGGTGCGGTGGGGAAGTGCGAGCCCGGGGTTGTCGGCCTTGATGGCGGCGTCGTCCCAGGTCTTGACGGCGCCCGTGAAGATCCTGGTGACCACGTCACCGGAGAGGCGCAGGTTGGTGACCCGCTTGCCGTTGACGGTCAGGTGGTACATGAACACCGTGCCGCCGGCCACGATCGGCATGTAGGCGTACGACCCGGAGGCCGGCCGCTCCGCCGCGCTGCCGTCGGTCGGGTGGGTCTGGAAGGGGATGTCCGAGACCGCGAAGTCGACCGTGCCGCTGAGGAACTGGCGGCGGCCGTCGGACGATCCGGTACCGGCGTACGAGATCCGCATCCCGTACTGGTTGACGGCCCGGCGCCACTCGTCGACGGCGTTCTCCGCCCAGGTGGACCCGGCCCCGGCGATCGGGGTGTAACTGTCGGCGGCGGCGGGGCCGGCCCCCGTCCCGGCGAGGATGCCGAGCAGGGCGGCCAGGATGCCCAGCCGGTGCAGGCTGGTCCTGAGGTGGCTGAGCATCAGTCGCTCTCTCCTGTGATGGGCTGTGGCGCCCCGCCCGCGGTGTCCGGGGCGGTGGTCCCGCCCGTACCCCCGCTGCGGGATGCGTTGTCAGGTGCGGGTGGCTCCAGTGGAGTCGTCTCGCCATCGGCGGCCCCGAGTGCACTCGGCTCGTCGCCGAGGCCGGGTCCGGAGACGTCACCCGCCGGTCCGGGGGCGGGCTGCGGCTCGGTTTCGAACAGGGACAGCCCCGCAGCGTGCAGTTCCGCGAAACGGGCCGCGTCGCGGCGGGAGGCTCGGGCTGTCCGGCGGGTCTGGTGGCCGGGGCCATGACCGCCGATGAATCGGGCGATCGCGAAGAGGATCAGGACCAGGGCCATCAGGACCGCCGCCGCGCCGAAGCCGCGGGCGATCATCGCGGGCTGCGGGGACTTGACGAAGTTGAAGACGGCCAGCGGGAGGGAGACCATCGGGCCGCTCACCGGGTCGGCGTTGAGGGCGGCCGTGAAGCCGGCGGTGAGCAGGACGGGTGAGGTCTCGCCGATGCCGCGCGCCGTGCCGAGGATGACCGCGGTCGCGAGGCCGGAGCGCGCCGTCGGCAGGACCACGTGCCACACCGTGCGCCAGCGCGGGGCTCCGAGGGCCTCCGCGGCCTCGGTCAGGGTGCCGGGCACCAGGCGGAGAACGACGTCGGAGGCCCGGATCACGATCGGCAGCATCATCACACTGATCGCGAAGCCCGCCGCGAGGCCCGACTTCTGCAGGCCGAGGCCGAGGATCCAGGTGGCGTACACCATGAGCCCCGCCACGATCGACGGCAGCGCGGTCATCGCCTCGACGATGGTCCGTACGAAACGGGAGAAGCGGCCGGGAATCTGGTTGAGGTACACCGCGCAGGCCAGACCGAGCGGGACGGTGATGGTGAGCGCGATGGCGATCATCATCAGCGTGCCGAGCATCGCGTGCGCGATGCCGCCGTGGGTGAGCGGGTCGAGCGGGCCCGCCGCCTGCATGTCCTGGGTGAAGAAGTTGCCGTGCGGCAGCGCTTCCCGACCACGCCACGCGGTGAAGCCGACGACGAGCGCCAGCCCGCTGAAGAGCAGGCCGGCCGCGGTCCAGAGGATCACCGTCATCACGCGGTCGCGCACCGCCTGGCCGTTCTCCTCCAGGCCGGTGAGGACGGCGTACACGATGAGGAAGGCACCGTACGCGGTGACGGTGAAGCCCAGGCCGCCGGAGAACGGCGCGATCTGCCCGAACAGCAGCACCGCGACGCACAGGCCGGACGCGGCGGCGCCGACCAGGGACAGCACGCCCGAGCGGGTGGGGCCGCCGATCCGGCGCCACTGGTCGGGGAGTTGAGCGGCGAGGGACGCCTCGGAGACCGGCGCGGCCGGTGCCGTGGGGTCCGCGATGTTTTCCACGACGGTCATCTCATGCCTCGCTCTGCGCGCCGGACCGGGAGCGGGCCACGACGGTGGAGGCGGTGAAGTTGACCGCCAGGGTGAGCAGGAACAGCGCGAGACCTGCCGCCATCAGCGCCGACATGCCGAAGGTGGAGGCGTCGCCGTAGTGCAGGGCGATGAGCGAGGAGACCGAGTTCGAGCCGGTCTGCAGGATGTGCGGCTGGATGACGAAGACCGGCGAGATGATCAGGTAGACCGCGATCGTCTCGCCGAGCGCCCGGCCGAGCCCCAGCATCGTGCCGCCGATGATGCCCCCCTTGCCGTACGGCAGGACGACTGCGCGGATCATGCCCCACCGCGTGGCGCCGAGAGCGTATGCGCCCTCGCGCTCGCCCGCCGGGGCCTGCGCGAACACTTCCCGCATGACCGAGCACTGGATCGGCGCGACCATCAGCGCGACGACGATCCCGGCGACGAACGTGGAGGCGGTGTAGACGCTGTCCGAGGCGAGGGGGTCATCGGGCCGGGTGCCGTCGACGGCGAACAGCGGAATCCAGCCAAGCCAGGTGGACAGCCAGCGCGACAGCCCGATCACGTGCTGCTGGAGGAAGAAGAGGCCCCAGAGGCCGTACACCACCGAGGGGACGGCCGCCATCAGGTCGACCATGGTGACGAGGGTGCGGCGCAGTCCGCGCGGGGCCACGTCGGAGATGAACAACGCGGTGGCGACGGCCAGCGGCACGGAGATCGTCACCGCCACGGCGGCGATCAGCAGGGTGCCGGTGAGCACGGCCGCGATGCCGAAGTTGTGCACATCCGGCTGCCAGGCGGCGGTGGTGAGGAACCCCAGGAGGCCTTTGGCGCGCAGTGCCTGACCGGCCCTCAGCAGCAGGAACAGTCCGACGGCCGCCATGACGGCGAGGACGGCGACGCCCGTGGCCGTCAGCTGGTACCGGAAGATCCGGTCAGCGAGATCACGTGCCGCGTACAACCGTCGAGGGACGGGTCTGTCGGGCTCCGGATCGCCGGAAAACTCCACTGCGGACACCACGGCAGGCCCCCAAAGAAACGATTCTCCCCATGCGACTTCGTGATCGAGGCACGCAGGGAGAGTCAATGGCCGGATCTTGTCGCTCCAACCCGTCGAACGATGGACCAAATGTGAACTGTTGACGACTTTTTCGTGGGACAGCTATGGAGTGAGTGCACGGGAGTGAGGGGCGGGTCGGTGGAGTCGACCACCGGTGAGCAGTGACCGAGCAAACATCCCAACGCCATCCCCTCCAGCCTTGTTCACCATTTATCCCCCTTGACGCGGGTCGTCCGTTAATGCCTTGGCGGGAGATTGGCGGACCTCAAGAACAACAGGAGGATGCGATGAGAACGTGGCGTCGTGCCGCATCAATCGCCATGGCCCTGGGCGCTTTGTCCCTGACCGTCTTCGCGGAACCGGCGGCGGCCGGCCCCGAGGACGACGCCCCTTTCACCTTCGCCGTCATAGGTGACGTACCGTACGGGGCCGCCGAAATCGCCGCCTTCCCCCGCGACATCAGCCAGATCAACGCCGACCCCGACGTCCGGTTCGTCGATCACCTCGGTGACATCAAGAACGGCTCCACCGTCTGCAGCGACGCGTACTTCCAGCTGATCAAGTCGGATTTCGACCAGTTCACGGATCCGCTCGTCTACACCATCGGCGACAACGAGTGGACCGACTGCCACCGGCCGAACAACGGGTCGTACAACCCGCTGGAGCGGCTGGCCACGGTGCGAAAGGTCTTCTTCCCCCGGCCGGGTTGGACGCTGGGGCAGGACAGCGTGCGTGTGACCTCGCAGGCCGAAGAGGGTTATCCCGAGGACGTCCGGTACACGCGGGCCGGGGTCGCCTTCGCCGCTCTGCACATCGTCGGCAGCAACAACAGCATGGCGCCGTGGACGGGCAACAGCACGCCCACGTCGGAACAGACCGCCGAGGTCCGGGGGCGTACGGCAGCCGTCATCGAGTCGATCCACGACACCTTCGCCGACGCGCGCCGTCACCACAACAAGGCGGTCACACTGCTCACGCAGGCCGACATGTTCGACCCGACGGTCACGGACCCCTCCTTCGCCGACTACTCCGCCTTCCAGCCGATCGTCAGGACGATCGCCCAGGAGTCCGCCGCGTTCGGCGGCCCGGTCTACCTGTTCAATGGCGACAGCCACGTCTACAACAGCGACAAACCCCTCGCGGACGGCTCTCAGTGGCTTTCCTTCTACGGCGTCACGACTGCCGCGCCGAATCTCAGCCGTATCACCGTTGACGGGTCGAACAACGCCACCGACTGGCTGAAGGTGACCATCTCTCCCGGCAGCCAGCAGGTCCTCAGCTGGACCCGGGTGCCGTTCACATCCTGACCCCCGGACCGCACGCGGTGCCCGCCGGGCCATACCCGGCGGGCACCGCCGCGTTCACCCGTCGGCCACGCCGCGCGTACGGCCTCCTCGCCGACCTGCTGTGCCGCCGGTCAGCCGCAGCCGGCCCATGATCTCGCCGAGTCGGTCACCGTGCAGCCTGGGGAACCGCTCGCCGCGCACAGGGGCAACGCGTCGGTGGACGGCAGCCTCAGCCCGCGACCAAGCCCTGATTGCGCACGTAGGTCGTCCAGAGCTGGGCGAGGAGGCGGGCGACCATCGCCTCGATCAGGGCGACTGCCGCCTTGGTGAGTATGGAGGTGAGCAGGTGCGGCATGGGAGGCTGCCTTTCTTTGCGTACATGTCCGTGCTCGTCCTTTCTGCACCCTTCGCGCTTCGGGCAGGCGGAACCCAGGTGTCTGGCAGGTGAACTGTCCATGATGTCCGGGTTGCGCGGCTGGCGTCGGGAAGAGCCCTGGCGCCGTCACCGCTCACTGAGGGCACGATCCGTCCGGCAGGTACCAGGGAGCGGGTGCAGGACAAATCCGAGGGCCGGGAATCCTTGCGTGCGCTGGATCCGACCAGGTGCCGCGGTACTGGTCGCACGCTCTGCTCCGCGTGCGCACGCCCGGCGGCGTTCGGCCGCCGGGCGTCGACCGGATGGGCTTCTTCAGCCGCTCTGCCTGACGGATTCACCAGCCTGGGTCTCGCGGTCCGCACTGCCTCGCCCGCCCGCGTTCCGCGGTTCCGTTTTCCTGCCGCGCAACAGCCAGGTTGCCCCGCCGACGGCCAGGGCGACCGGCCATTCCAGGGCTCCGGCCACGGCCATCGCGCCCAGGCCTCCGTAGAAGACGGCGTCCTTGGCGGACGGCATGCCCGGCATGCGGGACGTGGCCTCGCGGCTCGAGCCGACCGCGTCGTCCCGGGCGATATACGGGATCGGCACCGCGGGGTGCACCGTACGCGTGTGCAAGTGCAGACCCGCCCCCTTGTGCGCATGGGTTTGAGGGGTTTGTTGTTCTTTCTCTTGTGGTTGTGTCCCTGCTGCCTTGGTCATGCCCTGTCCTCCCTTCGTGGGAGTCGGCTTAGCGGGCCTCCTCCAGTGTGACGCGCTTCCGGCCGGAAAAGGAGGAGAATCTGCGCAAACTTGCCTAAATGGGAAACGGTCGTTGTGGCCACCCGTGGGCCGCGGTTGCCGGGCCGCAGGAAGCAGTACGACAGCAGTTCCTCAGCGCAACACGCGCAGCGCCCCCGGCAGCACCCGCGCCGTGACGGGAAGGACCGCTTCCACCTCGCCGTCCGCGCCGTAGGGGACCGGGCGGTCGGCCTCGATGCGGATCTCCCTTCCGCGCAGGACGCGGACCTCGGGGCGGTGGACGTGCGTGCCGGACCTGAGCTCGTTCATCAGGGCGAAGAACAGCCGGCGCGGTGCCTCGCGGATCATGACCACGTCGAGCAGGCCGTCGTCGAGGCGGGCGTCGGGGGCGATGAGGCGGCCCGAGCCGTAGTGGCCCGAGTTGGCGGCGACCACGGTGTAGCCGGTGTGCGGGTGTTCCTCGCCGTCGACGGTGACCCGGTAGCGCGCCGGCCGCCAGGTGGTGACGGCTCTGAGGCCCCCGGCGTAGTAGGAGGCGGTGCCGCGCAGGAGTCGCGCGTGGTTGGCGTGGCGGTTGGCCAACGCGTCGACCCCGGCGTACACGCTGCCGAGGACGACCCTGCGGTCGTGGACGGCCGAGCTGACCTCGATGGTGTCGACGCGGGACGGCTCGTGGTGGAGCAGGACGCGGGCCAGGCCTGCCGGGTCGGTGGGCAGGCCGAGCGCCCGGGCGAAGTCGTTGCCGCGTCCGGCCGGGACCAGCCCGAACACGGCGTCGGTGCCGCTGAGGGCTCCGCCGACGCGGCCGGTGATGCCGTCGCCGCCGACGGCGAGGACGACCCGTCCGTTCTTCCCGGCGGCGCGGGCCAGGTCCTCGGCATGGGCCAGGCTGTGGCTGTACTCCGTCTCGAGTTCGGCCCCCGCCTCCCGCAGCAGCCGGGCCACCCCGAGCAGGGTCGCGGCCCCGGTGGATCCGCCCGCGGTGGGGTTGACGACGGCGGTGAACTGGCGCATCTGGGTGTCTCCGGTGGGCGGGTGGGAGCGGCGGCAGGCGAAGCGGGGGTGCGGGTCAGTCCGGGGGCAGGAGGACCGCGGGGTTGAGCAGCCCCGCCGGGTCCAGGCGTCGTTTGACCGCGCGCAGGGCTGCCACGCCGAGCGCGCCCGCCTCCTCGGCGTACCAGTCGCGGTGGTCGGTGCCCACGCCGTGATGGTGGCTGATCGTGCCGCCCGCGGCGAGGATCGCGTCGCCCGCCGCGTACTTGGCCCGTGCCCAGTGGGCGAGCGGATCGTCGCCCTGGGCCGAGACCACGGTGAAGTACAGCGAGGCCCCGTTCTCGTAGACGTGGGAGATGTGGCACATGACCAGGGGCGGGGTGCCCGCGTCGGTGAGCGTGGCGGTGAGCGCCTCGCGGACGGCGGCGTACAGCCCGGGGAGGCGGGACCAGAAGGCCGCCGTCTCCAGGGTCTCCGCGAAGGCGCCGGCGTCGAGGAGGGAGTCGCGCAGGTAGGGGGCGGAGTAACGGCCGTGGGCCCAGCGCCGGCCCGGTTCCTCGCCCAGGGACGTCGCGCCGCTCTCGCGCAGGACGGCGGCGGCGCGTTCCGCGCGGTACGCGGTGTCCTCCTCGGTGCCTTCGAAGCCGGCGACGACCGTGCAGCCGGCGGACCGGGGCCCTGCCGGGGAGCCGATGGCGTCGGGCTGGGCGAGACCGATCATCGTCTCCGTCTCGTCGGACAGCCGCAGAACGGTCGGGCGCGGGCCGTCCTGGGCGAGCCGGCGCAGGGCCGCCGTGCCTTCCCCGAAGGAGGGGAAGTGCCAGCCTTCGTAGCGGCGGACCTGTGGGACGGGGCGGATCCGGACGGTCACGGACGTGATGACCCCGAAGGCTCCCTCGGAACCGAGGATCAGTTGACGCAGGTCGGGTCCGGCGGCCGAGCGCGGGGCGCGGCCCGTGTCGAGGGTGCCCTCGGGGGTGGCGAGAGTGAGGCCCAGGACCATCTCGTCGAAGCGGCCGTAGCCCGCCGACGCCTGCCCGCTGGAGCGGGTCGCGGCGAATCCGCCGATGGTGGCCCACTCGTAGGACTGGGGGAAGTGGCCGAGGGTGAAGCCCCGTTCAGCCAGCAGCGCCTCGGCCCGGGGGCCGCGCAGACCGGGTTGCAGGGTGGCCGTGCGGGAGACCGGGTCGAGAGCGAGCAGCCGGTCCATGCGGCGCAGGTCCAGGGCGACGAAGGGCACGCGTCGGCCGGGGGCGAGGCCGCCGACCACGGAGGTGCCGCCGCCGAACGGGACGAGCGCCAGCGCGTGTTCGGCACACGCCCGTAGGACGGCGAGCACCTCGTCGTGGCTCGCCGGGAGGACGACGGCCGCCGGGAGGTCGTCGACTTCGCCGTCCCGCATCCGCAGCAGGTCGGGGGTGGACTTGCCGCGGGTGTGCCGGATCCGGGTCTCCGCGTCGGTGCGCACGTGCGTCCCGCCCACGGCCGAGACCAGTTCGCGGTGTGCGGCCGGGGTCAGCGCGGAGGGGGGTACGGGGATCTCCGCAAGGCCGACCGGTTCCGTACCGCGTGGCCTGACGCCGAGCAGGTCGCGCAACAGCCCGGTCACCGTGTCCGGCAACGGCCGGCCCCTGGCAGGGTCGCCCCAGCCGTTCCACAGCATGTCCATGACTGTCGTCCTCACCGGTCGGTCGGAGTGGTGCCGTCCGTGGCCTTCGGCGGCTCAGCGGGCGTTACACTGTGACACATGACGCCTATTCGTCACAACGGCTCGGACGACAGAGTCCTCGACGCGGTGCGGGACTGTGTCCTGGCCGTCGGGGTCCGCCGCACCACGCTGACCGACGTGGCCCGCCGCGCCGGGGTCTCCCGGATGACCCTGTACCGGCGCTGGCCCGACGTACGAACCCTGGTCGGTGATCTGATGACCCGGGAATGGGTGGACGTCGCCACCCGGGCCATGCCCGAAGGGCGCCCCGGAACGGACGCGCGCACCCTGATCGTCGACGGCCTGGTGGCCGGCGTGGAGGCGTTCCGCGCGCATCCCCTGTTCCGCAAGATCATCGACGTCGATCCCGAACTGCTCCTCCCCTATGTGCTGGACCGGCGCGGGGCGAGCCAGGCCGCCCTCCTGGGACTGCTGGCCCGGGCGCTGCGGGAGGGCCACGCCGACGGGTCGGTGCGCCCGGGGCATGTGGAACGGCAGGCGCGGGCCGTGCTGCTGGTCGTGCAGTCCTTCACCCTGTCCCTGCGGACCATGACCGACGAGGACGACACCGAGCTGAGCGACGCTGCCTTCCTCAGGGAGCTGCGGACCATCCTGGAGAGGACCCTCACGTCATGAGCACCATGAGCATGGCCGGCAGCCCGGCGTCCGCGGTGCCGTCACCGGCCTCGTCCCTGTCCGCCGCCCGCCGCTCGCGCGAGCTGACCGCCGCCGTCGAGGGGTCCGTCGCGGACGTCCTGGTCGTCGGCCTCGGGGCGACCGGTGCCGGGGTCGCCCTGGACGCCGCCGCCCGCGGCCTGAGTGTCGTCGCCCTGGACGCGCACGACCTCGCGTTCGGCACCTCCCGCTGGAGCTCCAAGCTGATCCACGGCGGGCTGCGCTACCTGGCCTCCGCACAGCTGGACGTGGCGTACGAGAGCGCCGTCGAACGCGGGGTGCTGATGGAGCGTACGGCACCTCATCTGGTCGGCGCCCAGCCGTTCGTGCTGCCGCTGACGCCGCTGGTCCCGCGCGGTCAGGCCGCCCTGGCGTGGGCCGGTTTCCGGGCCGGGGACAGCCTGCGCCTGGCGGCCCGTACGGCCCGGGCCACCCTGCCCGCACCGCGCCGGCTGTCCGCGGTGGAGACCCGGCACCTGGCCCCCGCCCTGCGCGCCGACGGGCTGCGCGGTGGCCTGCTGTCCTGGGACGGCCGGCTCACCGACGACGCCCGTCTGGTGACCGCGCTCGCCCGCACGGCCGCCGCCCACGGCGCCCGGATCCTGACCCGCGTCCGCGCCCTGGAGCTGACCGGCTCCGGCGCCCGGGTCCGTGACGAACTCACCGGCGAGGAGGGCCACATCGGCGCCCGCGCGGTGGTCAACGCCGCCGGGGTGTGGGCGGGCGACCTGGTCGACGGCATCCGGATCCGGCCTTCGCGCGGCACCCACCTGGTCCTGCGCGCGGAACAGTTCGGCCCGCTGCCCGCGGGCGTGCACATTCCGGTCCCCGGCGAGACCGACCGTTTCGTGCTGGTCCTGCCCCAGGGCGACGGCCGGGTCTACGTCGGCCTGACCGACGAACCCGTCGAGGGGGAGGTCCCTGACGTGCCGGAGGCGCCCGAGGCGGACATCGGGTTCCTCCTCGACATTCTCGGTTCCGTCCTGGACGTCCCCGTCCGCCGCGCCGACGTCGTGGGAGCGTTCGCCGGTCTGCGTCCGCTCCTCGACACCTCGGCGCACTCCGGGGGCACGGCCGCCAGGACCGCCGACATCTCGCGCCGACACGCCGTGCTGACCTCGCCGGACGGTGTGGTCACCGTGGTCGGCGGAAAGCTCACCACCTACCGGCGGATGGCCCAGGACGCCGTCGACGCCGCCGTGGCCGCCCGCCGCCTGTCCGCCGGCCCGTCCCCCACCGCCTCGCTCCCCCTCGTCGGCGCCGCCTCACCCCGCGTCCTCGGCGGCGTGCGGGCACCAGGGCGCCTGGTCCGGCGCTACGGCACGGAGGCCGCGGCCGTCCACGCGCTCGGGGCGGACGACTCCCGTCTGCGCGCGCCCGTGGTGCCGGGGCACCCCGTCACCCGCGCCGAACTGCTGTGGGCCCTGCGGCACGAGGGGGCGCTCGACGAGGCCGACCTGCTGGACCGGCGCACCCGCATCGGGCTGGTGCCCGCCGACCGCGCGGCGGCGCTGGAGACGGTGCGCGAGGTCCTGGGCGAGGCGGTGGCGGAGCAGCCCGGCTGAGGGCCCCTGTGCCAGTCCGTGAGGGCGGGGTCAGTGACCGGTCCTCCGCAACCGCCACACATGGTCGTCGCGGTACCCCTCGACTCCCTCCGGGGAGACGCTCGGCTTGCGCACCGTCTCCCGGGTCTGAACGGTCCAGCTCTCGTCCGGCAGGGCGAGCGCCGCCGACAGGCCCGCGAGCGTGGGGAATTCGGCGTCGAAGGGCGCCTCCTCCTGCCACGAGGGCCAGCCCGCGTGCATGACGATCAGGAGCGTGCCGCCCGGCGCCACCGCGGCGGCGGCCCGCCTCAGGACCGTGTCCTGGTCCAGCGGCACCGGGGACTGCAGGAACTGGGCGCTGACAAGGTCGAAGGATCCCTCGGGGAACGTCACACCCAGTTCGTGCCGCTCCCACTGGACGCGGTCCCCCACTCCGGCCTGAGCGGCATGCCCGGCCGCGCGCTCCAGGGCCGTACGGGAGATGTCGACTCCCGTGACCCGCCAGCCGCGCGCGGCCAGCCACACCGCGTCCGCCCCCTCACCGCATCCCAGGTCGAGCGCGGTACCGGGCTCGAGATCGCTCACCTCGCGCACGAGCAGCGGATTGGGACGGCCGCTCCAGACGGGGCCGCCGCCCTGGTAGCGGGCCTCCCAGAACTCGGCGGCCTGCGTCGGGTGGATGTGGGTCATGGCTCCTCCTGCACGGAACACAACGGGTCGTCGCAGGAAGCCTCCGCCGTGGCGGACGCAGGGGCCAACGAAGTTGCCGGTACGGCAACAAGGGCGTCCGGTCCGCCCTGTCGGACTACTCCTGTTCCGACCGCCGCACGGCCGTTTCCACGTCCGCCTGCACCTCCTGCCGCGAGCGGCCCCGCTCCTTCGCGTACTGGGCCAGCGCGGCCTGGGCGTCACGGTCGAGGTCGCGCCAGGCCCGCCACGCGGTCTCGTAGGTGGCGGTCTGCTGCTTGGTCCACTTGTGCTCGGTGGGCGGACCGAAGGAGTGGCGCAGCTCCTCGACCCGGTTGTGCGCCTGTTCCGCCGCGCGCTGCTTCTCCACCACTTCCTCGAACACGTGGACCATGTGCTCAGCCACGAGCGAAGGTCTCCAGCTTGTCGGCGGAGCCGCGGAACTTGTCGTGGTCGCCGACGGTCGGCCCGGTGGAGGTGTACTGCCACATCGTGTACTTGTTCCAGCCGGCCGGGAGCGTGCCCACCGTCGAGGCGTACTTGGCGATCCACAGCGGATTGGCCCCGAATCCGGCGTAGTTGCCGGTGCACTGGGTCCACCAGGTGCTCGCCGTGTAGATGACGGCGTCCCGTCCGGTACGCGTCTTGTACCGCTTCAGGAAGGCGCGGATCCAGGAGACCATCGCGCTCCGCGACTTGCCGTAGCAGGACGCGCCGTACGGGTTCCACTCGATGTCGAGCGCTCCGGGAAGCGTCCTGCCGTCGTCGGACCAGCCCCCGCCGTGGTCGACGAAGTAGTCGGCCTGGGCGGCGCCGCCGGTGGTGTCGGGGGTCGCGAAGTGGTACGCCCCGTGGATCATGCCCATGTCGTACGAACCCCCGTACTGCTGCGTGAAGTAGGAGTTCTTGTAGTACGTGCCTTCGGTGGCCTTGGCGTAG
The DNA here is from genome assembly GCF_044459385.1 of Streptomyces sp. NPDC050287. Classification (NCBI taxonomy): domain Bacteria; kingdom Bacillati; phylum Actinomycetota; class Actinomycetes; order Kitasatosporales; family Streptomycetaceae; genus Streptomyces; species Streptomyces sp. NPDC050287. Next base: position 517,665 of record NZ_JBITIY010000004.1, read on the forward strand.
GCCCAGCGGACCCCGCCGTTCCACAGGCTGGACCAGGCGACCCTGCCCTGGTAGCTGGCCACGTCGACGCCGTGGGTACGGCTGGCGCGGGTGTCGACGGGGACACCGTGCTGGCCGTCGTGGGCCGCGACGCCCATGCCCATGAAGGCGGAGCCGCGGACGGGCGAGGGGTCGGGCACCGCGGAGGCGGCGGGCGGGGTGAGGTGGACGGAGACGGCGGCGAGCAGAGTGCCGGCCGCGAGCAGACGTGAGCGGCTCAGGGCCGCGGTGATGGATATTCGCACGTTCTCCATCTGACCCGTACTCTCGCTCCCGCGCCTCGCCCTGCTGACCCGGCGGAGTGAACGCCGCCGGTCCGCCACCCGGTCGGCGGCAGGTACGGACTGCTGCCGGGGCGGCGGACCGGTGGTCATGCGCCGGGCATCACGCGGAGTTGCGCCTGGTGCGTACGAGGAGCAGGAAGCCGCAGATCAGGAGGACCGCGCCGGCGGCGGCGGGCCACAGCTGCGTCCCGGTCTCGGCGAGGCTGCCCCCGGCGGCCTGGGGTGCGGATGGGGCAACCGCGGACGGCTGCGCCACGGCACCGGCCGCGGACGGCGCGGAGCTGACCGCCTCCCCGATGTCCTGGCCGGCGGGCTGGTTACCACTGCCGGTCTCGGGCACCGCGGCGATGGTCTTCGGCGCGGACTTGGGTGTGAGGGAGGCCTTCGGCCCGTTGCCGCCGGGCTCGGTGGGCGTGTCGCCGCCGTTCGGTGCGGTGGTGGCCGGCGTGTCGGCCGGAGGCTGTGCGGTCTGGTCGTCGCCGGAACCGCCCGGCTGCGCCTCGCCGTTGCCGCCGCCCGGAGCGTCCGTGACCGGCGGCGCCGCCGTCGGCTGGTCCTGCGGGGCGCCACCTTCGCCGGAACCCTGGTCACCACCCGAACCCTGCTCGCCACCTCCGCCAGAACCCTGGTCACCACCCGAACCCTGGTCACCGCCTCCGCCGGAACCGTTGCCCGTGCCGGCGCCGCAGCTGCGGCCCTCGTTGATGCAGTCGACCATCTGCCCCATCAGGTTCTCGTCGAAGACGTTGATGAAGTCGCCGTGGTCGGTGACGGGCTTGTGCAGCTGCTCGGGGAAGGAGTCCACCGCGAACAGCGGAGTCGTCCGGCCTCCGTCCTGCAGGCTCGGCGCGTCGACGTCGTAGACGATGCGCTGCACCAGCTGCGGGATGGCCTTGAAGCCCTCCGGGCAGGTGCCGTCGGCCTGCGCGAACGCCACGTGGGTGCGGTGGTTGGCGCTGTCGATGTTCGAACCGTCCCAGCAGCTCTGGAACTTGAAGCTGCGTACGACGTCGCTGCCCTGCGGACACAGCGGGTATTTGTCCTTCAACTGCCGGTCTTCGAAACCAGTGCAGCTCCAGGACGCGTTGGCGTTGGCTGTTCCGTTGACGAACGCCTTGGCGTCGCCGGTGATGATGCGCAGCAGCCTGGGCATGGCCGTGACCTCGCTGCGCGGGTTGCCCACGAAGGTCAGGGTGACTTCCTTGGGGGTGACGATCTCACCGGCGTTGCCCTCGATCCCGCCGCCGGGAGAGTTGGCGTCCTGTTCCTGGGTGCCGTTCTGCAGGCGCAGCACGGGCCAGTAGTACGTGGACTTGTCGCCCTGGTCGACGCAGCTCGTCTCCGCGTTCGCCAGGTCCTCGTCGCTGGCGAAGGCGTTGTTGGACTGGTTGCCGACGTAGTCGTGGAAGTGGTGGGCGCCGTTGGAGACACCCGGGGCGACGATCACGTTGTCCGAGTTGAACAGGCCGTTCGCGTTCACTCCGCAGCTGGTGGCGAAGGTGCCGCTGGAGCCGTCACCCTGGACCTGCGGGTTCTGCACGTTGGGCTGGACGGTGGTGATGTCGGCGTAGTCACCGGCGACGGGTCCGTTGCCGGCCTGACCGCCGTTGCCCTGCTGTCCGCCGCCTTGGTTCTGATCGCCGCCCTGGTTCTGATCGCCCTGATTCTGGCCGCCCTGATTCTGGTCGCCCTGGGCTCCGTCGCCTTGGTCCTGACCGCCGTTCGCGTCACCGCCGGCCTGGTTCTCGGCCTTGCGCAGCGTGCAGGGTGCGAGGGCGTCGAGCCCCTCGGGGCGGTCCCCGACCCGGTCGATCGCGGCGGCGATCCGCTCGATCGTCGCGGCCCGTTCCTCCTTCAGCGGATTCAGGACGCTACCGGCGTCCGCGTCGCTCTCGAGCTGCGCGGCCGTCGCCGGGTCCATCAACCGCTGGTAGGCCACGGCCGTCTGCTGGTCCAGAGCGGCGAGTTCCTTGTCGACGTCCGCCCGCGCCTCGTCGGGTACCGAGGTCAACCGGGTTCCGACGTCCGGGCAGTCGAGCGTGCCGGCTCGCCGGGTCTGCGCGTTCGTCGCGCCGCCCGAGCCGTCCTCGGTGGCGGACGCGTACACATTGACCGCGACGAGTCCACCTCCGCCCAGCATCAGTGCCACTGCGGCAAAAGTCGCACGTCGTGCGCCTGTCGGGCGTCTACGCCTGTTGCGTACCACGGACTCTCTCCTGCGCCTGTCGACCGGTCGAACATGATGGAAATCCCCCGTCCCATACGGACGAGGGTCCCTGGGTGTTCAACCGACCCGGAAATTCACAGAAACCTCCATGAGCCCCTGAAACCAGGTCCGTTCCGAACCAGGGCCGTTCGAAGCAGGGGCTTCCTGGACCAGGGGCCTTCCGGACCGGGGAGCGCCTGTGGCGTGCCTATCTGGAGGCGGATCATGTCCGTTTCATCGTCGAGGAGAGACTGCGCGAGGCGGTGGAGGAACGCGCGGAGATCAGGGAGCGCCTCCTGGGAGCCGATGTCGTGCCCGTCCTCAGGGAGTCCCTGCGCGCCGGCCGGGGCTCGCTGGCCGTGCTGAACCTGCTGCGCGAGGTGGGCGGGGACCGTCCCGACGTGGTCCACGCCCTGCTGCCCGAGCTGTACGAGTACTGCCTGAGCGTCAACAAGCCGGGCATCTGGGGCCGTGAGGTCGTGCGGACGCTCGCCGCGTCGGTCCCCCTGCACGACGAACTCGCCCCGCTGGTGGACCGGACACTGCGCGACGAGGTGACCGACGTCTTCGCGATGCGGGCCCTGGGGATGCTGCTCGACGACATCGACAACACCGACGGCACCGACACCGCCGCGCTGCCGGCACGGTGGCGGCGGGCCGTCCTCGCCTCGCCGGACGCCGACGTGCGCGAGATCGCGGAGGAGTACCCCGCCGACGACGGGGCGGATGCGCCGGCCGCCGCCGACGGCGACTGACCGGCCCGGCGGGCGGACCTCCGGTCAGCCTGCCGCGTCGTCGACGCGCAGCCGTACCTGTTCCTCCAGACGTCGCAGGCTGGAGTCCAGGGCGTCCTGTACGGCCTGGTGGCCCGGGTCGTGGCTGTCGTCGAAGAACGACAGGTGCACGGTCACCTCGCTGGCCCCGCTGTCCAGGCCGGCGACCTGCAGCCAGCCGGAGTAGGCGCCCTGGTCGCGGGTGCCCCATTCCAGGCGCAGCTGCTCGGGCCGCGCCTGGAACAGGGCGCGGGTGTCGTCGTTCTGGCGGTCCTCGTGCACCGTGACGGCCGGCAGGTCGTCGGCGCGTACATGCAGGTCACCGGGCAGCCAGGAGTCCAGCTGGTCCACATGGGCGGCCTGGTCGAAGACGTGCTCGGGCTGGGCGGGCATCGTGCGGGAGCGTTCGTACTCGGTCATCGGCGCACCGTCCCTCGGTTCGGACATCCGACAGGACGCGTTCCCGGCCTGCCGCAACCGAACCGGCCCGCGCGACACCGGTTCGGCGCCGGACGCCGAATGAGCCCGACACCGGTGGGGAACCCGGGACCAGCAGTCCTGTCCATGCTTCCGAATGTCCGAACGCCCGAATTTCCGATCTTCCGATCTACCGAATGTCCGAGGAGGGCCCATGAGTCTCCTGCGCCTGGCCGGCCGTCCCTTGCTCGCCTCCATGTTCGTCGCCGGTGGCCTGAACTCCGTGCGCGATCCCAAGGAGCTGGCTCCGGTCGCCGAGCCCGTCATCCGCCCGGTCACCGAACGTGTCTCCGCCCTGCCGGACCGCACCGAACAGGTCGTACGGCTCAACGGTGCCGTGCAGGTCGTGGCGGGCATCCTGCTCGGGATGGGACGTGTTCCCCGGCCGGCCGCCCTGGCCATCGCCGCCACCCTCGTGCCGACCACACTGGCGGGGCACCGCTTCTGGGAGGCGGAGGACCCCACCGAGCGCGCCCAGCAGCGGATCCACTTCCTGAAGAACCTGTCGATGCTCGGCGGTCTGCTCATCGCGGCCGACGACACCGGCGGCCGTCCTTCCCTGTGGTGGCGCGGCCGCCACTCCGCCCACGGCCTGCGTCGCGAGGCCCATCTGGTGCGCCGCTCGGTCCGCGCGACGGCCCGTCCCGCCACCGCGGCCGGCCGCGTCCGTGCCAAGCTGCCGGTCTGATGCCGATCGCTGAGATCGCTGACGCCTGACTCGCGGCCAGTGCGTGAGCGACGGGGCGCGGACCTGACGGTCCGCGCCCCGCTCGCCCCGTTTCCGGTTCACCCGGGTCCCTGGGTCCAAGGTGTCAGGGGGGTCCAAGGGGTCCAAGGGATCCAAGGGTCCCCGGAATGGATCACCTGGTCACGACGTGCCGCTCGTCCGGAACGCAGTGGGTCATGGTGAGTCCCTCGACGTCACGCGGCGGGTTCTTGCCCAGGTTGGCCAGCCGTTCGCGGTCCTCGTCCGTCAGGTCCTGGGAGGCCGGCGGTTCGAGGCCGGAGACGTCGTCGGGGCTGATGCCCAGACCCTCGCCGACCCGCAGCCCGAGGTCGTTCTCGACCAGCAGGAAGTGCCAGACCATGCGTTCCTGCACCGGCCGGTCGCACTGGGACAGCAGGTTGACGAAGTTGCCGACCAGGTCCTCGCGCTCCCACTCCTCCATCAGGAGATAGCGCTGGCCGGCCTGCAGGTAGTCGTTGGTGCGGGGGATGCGCTTGCGGGTCAGGCGGCCCCGGATCTCCGGCCCCTGCTCGTCGTGCGTGGGGTACTGGGCCTCCCGCAGACCGCCCCGGATCGAGGGCTCGTAGTTGACGTCGCGATTCTCGCCCGCACCGGCGCCGTCGACGTGGTAGGTCATCAGGCCGTCCCGCTGGTTGGTGCGGACGTCGGCGTTCTTGGCCTGGTTCACCGGGAGTTGGAGATAGTTGGGGCCCACCCGGTAGCGCTGGGTGTCGCTGTAGGAGAACGTGCGGCCGACGAGCATCTTGTCGTCGGAGAAGTCCAGGCCGTCGACGAGGACGCCGGTACCGAAGGAGATCTGCTCGTTCTCGGCGAAGAAGTTCTCCGGCATCCGGTTGAGCACCATCTTGCCCACGGGCCTGGGCGGGAACTCCTGCTCGGGCCAGGTCTTGGTGTCGTCAAGCGGGTCGAAGTCGAGTTCCGGGTGGTCGTGGTCGTCCATGATCTGGACCAGGAGCTCCCACTCCGGGTACTCGCCGCGCTCCACCGCCTCGTACAGATCCTTGGTGGCGTGGCCGAGGCCCTCCGCCTGGACGTTGGCGGCGTCCTCCTCGGTCATGCTGCGCACACCCTGCTTGGGCATCCAGTGGTACTTGACCAGCTTGGTCTCACCGGCCTCGTTGACCCACTTGTAGGTGTTCACGCCGAAGCCCTGCATGTGCCGGTAGTCCGCCGGGATGCCGCGCGGGCTGAACAGGTTGACCAGCATGTGCATCGACTCGGGCGTCTGCGACATGAAGTCGAAGATGCGCCGGGGCTGCTGCTCGAAGGTCACCGGGTCCGGCTTGAGGGCGTGGATGACGTCCGGGAACTTGATGGCGTCCCGGATGAAGAAGACACCCAGGTTGTTGCCGACCAGGTCCCAGTTGCCGTCCTCCGTGTAGAACTTCACCGCGAAGCCGCGGGGGTCGCGGGCGGCCTCGGAGGAGTCACGGCCGCCGATGACGGTGGAGAAGCGGACGGCCAGGTCGGTCCGCTTGCCGCGCTCCTGGAACAGCTTGGCCCGGGTGAAGCGGCTGATCGGCTCGTCGCCCCAGGCCCCGTACGCCTCGAAGTAGCCGTACGCGGTCACCCCGCGGGCGTGCACGACGCGCTCCGGGATCCGCTCCCGGTCGAAGTGGCTGATCTTCTCGAGGAACTGGTAGTTCTCCAGAGTGGCCGGGCCGCGGGCGCCGACCGTGCGCTGGTTCTGGTTGTCGTGGACCGGATGCCCCTGTCGGTTGGTGAGCACCTCGCGGTCGTCGCCGGGGGCGGGGCCCTTGCTCGACACGTCCGTCATGGTGATGGGCTCCTTCAACTCGTGGCTGCCGTGACCCGCGGATCGAAACGGCGCAGCAGCCGCCGACCGGTCGGTCACAGCCGGGCGGCCCGAGTACCCGGCACCGCGGGTCCGTCACACCCGCGGCGGATCTCCGGCGGTCCGGTGTGCCGGATGTCGCACGGGGGCACTCGGGCGCCATGACAGACGACGAACACCGTTCCGACGAGCGTCACTACGACGAGCAGGCCGAGGCCGAAGTGCCCCTGGCGGGCTACGCCACGCTCGCCGCGGCCTTCACCGGGGCCGCCGCGCTGTTCGCCGTGGCCGCGCGGCGACGCGGGGTGCGACTGCCCGACCGGGTGCCGCCGTGGGACGTGGCGCTGCTGGGGACCGCCACGTTCAAGGCGTCCAGGCTGCTGACCAAGGACCGGATCACCAGCTTTCTGCGAGCACCCTTCACCCGTCGTGAGGAGGAGGGCGCGGGCGGCGAGGTGAACGACGCCCCTCGCGGTGCGGGTGCGCGCCGCGCGGTCGGGGAGCTGCTGTCGTGCCCGTTCTGCACCGCCGCCTGGGTGGCCGGCGGTCTGACGGCCTCCTATGCCTCGGCGCCGCGTGCCGCCCGCCTGGTCTGCGCGGGCCTGAGCGCCGTCACGGTGGCGGACTGGCTGCAGTACGCCTGGACCTGGACAGAGGAGAAGACGGAGGGCTGAGAACGGTCCGGCGTCCCACTGGCCCATACACCCCTGTCAGCCCGGTGCCGGCACGCTCCTCGGGACCCCCGAGACGTAACCGCAGGTCCCACCGGGCTCCTCGCCTGACGGTCGACCTGCACCCGTCAGACCGTGTACCCCCGCGCCCCCAGCCACCGGTGCACGGCGTCCTTGTCCGCCGGGGTGATCCGGACGGGTCCTTCGACCCACGGGCCCTCGTCCTCGTTGAAGCCGGTGTCGGTGACCCGGGCGGTGACCCAGTGGGCCAGGTCGGCGGCGGCCCGGTCCGACAGCGAGCCCCGTTCCCATCCGGCTCGGGCCTCGCGGGCCGCGGCGGCGTCGTGCCGTTCGGTCTCCGCCAGCCAGGCCGGGACCAGCCGCTCGACGACCGCGCGCTCGTCCGCCATGGCCGACTGCTCGTTCTTGCTGTCCATACGGGCCGGGTGCCCGGATCCACCGAACCGTAAGGCCCGTCAGGCGGGCCTGACACCCGCGCACCGGGCTCGTGTCGACGGCGATGCGCCGGGTACTCGGAGATCTCGCCGTCACAGTCCTACGCCTGCGGTCCCGGATGCGGGCCGGGCGACGGGACGACCAGAAAGGGGGCAACGATGGCGCCGCACGCCGACGACAATGCTCTCGACCAGCGCGCCGGCGTCGCCGAGTTGCGGCTGGCGACAGGAGATCCCGAACTGGTTCCCCAGAACAAGGTGCTCACCGACGATCTCCCCCTCGACCGCAACCAGGCGATCCTGCAGGCCGCCAAGCAGGTCGGCGCGATCCTGAAGCGCAAGGGGCACAGGTTCGCGCTCGCGGGCAGTGTTGCCGTGTACGCCCACGGAGGCACCCAGAACCTCCAGCACGACGTCGACTTCGCCATCCGGCCCGAGGACGCCCAGGCCGTCGCCGAGAGCCTGCGCGAAGCCGGACTCCAGGTGTTCACCCCGCCGGAGGACTGGCTGCTGAAGGCCGACTGCCTCGGCCAGCAGGTCGACCTGATCTTCGAGCTGGCGCACCAGCCGGTCACCACGGAGCTGCTGGAGCGTGCGCAGGAGCTGTCGGTGGACTCGGTCTTCATGCCGGTGCTGGCGCCGACCGACCTGTTGCACAGCCTGCTGTCCGCCTTCTCCGAGCACCACTGCGACTTCGGAGCCGTCCTCCCGATCGCCCGCACCCTGCGCGAGCGGGTCGACTGGGACGCGGTGCGCGCGGCCTGCGGGAACGACCCGATGCCCGACGCGTTCTTCTACTTCCTGGAACGGCTGAAGGTCATCGACCCCAGGCCTGAGGAACCCCGGCGCGAGGAACCCGGGCCGACGGAGCCGGGGCCGAAGGAGGACCAGCGATGAGCGAGAACGCCGCCCCCCGCCCCGGTGACCCGGGCGGGGGCGCCGAGAACGCCGAGTACCGGGTCGCCCACCTGCGCGACCGGCTCGCCGCCGAGGAACTCGGCGAACTCGGCGTACGGGCCGAGGTGAGGGCCGGCGCGGTCGTGGTGACCGGCACGGTGCCCTCCGCGCAGTGCCGCGAGACACTGCTGCGGACCGTCCACGAGGAACTGGCCGGACTCGCCGTGCACACGGACGTGGTGGTGGCGGAGACCACCTCCCCCGATCATGCGGAGGACCTGTCGTGATCCGCGTAGCAGCCGTGGGGGACATTCACATGGGCCCCGACAGCCAGGGCCTGCTGCGGCCCGCCTTCGAGACCCTGCCCGACTGCGCCGACCTGCTGCTCCTGGCCGGGGACCTCACCCGGCACGGGACGCCCGAGGAGGCGCGGGTGGTGGCCCAGGAGGTACGGGGGCTGCCGGTGCCGGTCGTCGCCGTCCTCGGCAACCACGACCACCACGACGAACAGCCCGAGAAGGTCACCGGCATCCTCCAGGAGGCCGGTGTCACGGTGCTGGAGGGCGAGGGCACGGTCGTGGAGTGCGGCTCTGTCTCGGTCGGCATCGCCGGGGCGAAGGGCTTCGGCGGCGGGTTCGTCGGGCGCAGCGCCGGGGAGTTCGGCGAGCCGCTGATGAAGGAGTTCGTCCGCACCACCCGGCGCAGCGCCGACAGTCTGCGCGGCGCGCTGGAGGACGTGCGGGTGCGCGGGTGCGACGTACGGGTGGCGCTCACCCACTTCTCCCCCGTGGCCGACACGCTCGCCGGTGAGCCGCCGGAGATCTACCCGTTCCTCGGCAGCTACCTGCTGGCCGAGGCGATCGACACGGCCGGCGCGGACCTCTCCGTCCACGGCCACGCCCACGCGGGCACCGAGCACGGGATGACGGCCGGTGGTGTGCGGGTACGGAACGTGGCCCAGCCGGTGATCCGGCGGGCGTTCAACGTGTACCAACTGCACACCACCGACGGACCCCGGCTGACCCCGGCGGACCCCGATGACCGGCGCCGAGCGCCCGGCAGCGGGCCCCCCAGCGCCTGCCAGTGCCCGAACGAGGGCGTCATGTGACAGTGCCCGACGGTGGGGTCATTCGGTACCGGCCATGACGGTGGGGTCATTCGGTAGCGGCCATGACGGTGGGGTCATTCGGTAGCGGCCATGTGCGTCTGCCACGCCTTCTCCCGTACGTCCGGACACACCAGGACCTCCACGGCCGTGCAGGCCAGCGCCTCCGTCGCCGCCAGCATCACCTGACGGCCGCGCTCGGAGGCGGCCGCGGCGGCGAACTCGGGAGTGTGGTCGGAGCCCTCCGGGTCCGTGATGGCGACGAACGGGTGGATGGCGGGCACCCGCCCGCTGACGTTGCCGATGTCGGAGGAGCCGAGGTAGACGCCGGGTGCGGGCGGGGTCAGCTCGATGCCCGCGCGTTCCAGGTGCCGGGCGAAGTGTCCGGACAGCACCGGGCTGTCGCGGAAGTGCTCGTAGCGGAGGGTGGCTCGTTCGACGGCGGCCGTCGTACCCGTCGCCCGGGCCACGCCGTGCGCGCAGGTCAGCAGTTCCCCCGCCAGGTCCTCCAGGCCCACGGTCGTCACCGCGCGCAGCCCGAACAGGCCTTCCGCGTACTCGGGGACGATGTTCGTCGCCCGGCCGCCGTCCGTGATGATGCCCTGGATGTGCGAGCCCTCCGGCAGCCGCCGCCCCACCGCGTTGAGTGTGTTGAACAGCTGGATGAGCGCGGCGAGGGCGTCGACGCCCTCGGTGGGGTTCCCGGTGGGGTGGGCGGCACGGCCGTGGAAACCGACGCGGTACTGGGCCTGCGCGGTCAGCGGCGCCCACTGCCAGCTGTGGACGCCCGGGTGGAACATCAGCGCGGCGTCGACCTCGTCGAACAGGCCGGCCTCGGCCTCGATGATCTTGCCGCCGCCGCCCTCTTCGGCGGGCGTGCCCACGGCCCAGACCGTCCCTTCGTCCCGGTCCAGCACGGTCCGCGCGGCGAGGGCGGCGCCGAGACCGGCTGCGGCGATCAGATTGTGGCCGCAGGCGTGCCCGAGGCCGGGCAACGCGTCGTACTCCAGCAGCAGGGCCACGGCCGGCCGGGACGGCGTGCCCGCCCGTGCGGCGAAGGCGGTCGGCAGTCCGGCCGCGCCCTGCTCGACCACGAACCCCTCCCGCTGCAGCTCCGCGCCGAGCAGCTGGGCGGCCCGGTGCTCGGCGAAGGCGTACTCCGGGTCGGCGTGCAACACCCGTGCGACCTCCCACAGCCGATCCGCCCGTCCCGCCACCTCCCCGCGCACCCGTTCGAGCAGCTCGGGCAGCTCGTCGGCGGTGTCGGTCACGTCGGCCTCCCCGGTGGTCGTGTCCTGGTGCCCCTGCGGGTTCCAAGGAGGGCGCCCGTCCACACCCGCGCGTAGGAAGGTCGGCCCGGGGCACTCGAGGACCTGGCGGTTCCGCCCGGAGCCGTCCCGCTTGGCTGGAGGTGAGGAGCATGGGTCACGGAGGGAACGTCATCGACGAGCTGATGACCGACCACCGGGAGGTCGAGGAACTCTTCGGCAAGATCGAGGCGCTGCCGTCGGGTGACAAGAACCGCAAGGTCTACGCCGACCAGGTCACCATGGAACTGGTGCGGCACTCGGTCGCCGAGGAGGCCTATCTCTACCCGGCCGTACGGGAGCACCTGGTCAACGGGAACACCATGGCGGACCGGGAGATCGAGGACCACTCCAAGGCCGAGCAGACCATGAAGGACCTGGAGAGCTGCCAGGCGGACGACCCCGAGTTCGACCGGCTCATCGGGACGCTGATGACGGAGATCCGCGAGCATGTGGCCGACGAGGAGGAGAACCTCTTCCCGCAGCTGCGGGCGGCGTGCCCGGCGGAGGCGCTCGACGACCTCGGCGACAAGGTGCGCATGGCCAAGAAGGTCGCCCCGACCCGTCCGCACCCCTCCGCTCCGGACACCCCGCCGGCCAACAAGCTGCTGGCACCGGGAGCCGGCCTCGTCGACCGCGTGCGGGACGCCCTGACGGGGCGCGGCAAGCTCGACTGACCCACCCGGGAGACCCTGCGGGGCCCGTCGCTTCGGCGACGGGCCCCGCGTACTGTGATCAACCGCACTCGGCAGACCAAGTCCCGGACGCCGTCGGCCCATTGACCGGCCCCGTGGCAGCGGGCCGGACCGGGTTGGCGACCACTGGCCCGTCCCTTCTGTCACGATGGGCGGCGCCGTACCCCGGCTCTCTGGAGCGGCCGCGCAGCGCAGCCGGCGTTCCTTTCACCCGCCGTTGCCCCCGCCTGAGTCCTCCGACTCGTCTCCGAGTGCCGCACTGTGACTTCCTCCCTTCCTCCCGCCCTGCCCTCCCCTGCGCCGGAATCCGCCTCCCCGCCGCCGAAGCCCGCGTCCCGCTCGCCGTGGCGTTCCCTGAGATACCGCAGCATGCGCTGGTGGTCCGTCGCCAACTTCGTGTCCAACGCCGGTACGTGGATGCAGCTCACGGTGCAGAACCTGCTGGTCCTGCAGATCACCGGCTCCGCCGCCGCGACCGGGCTGTCCATGTCCGTCCAGGCCGCGCCCGCCCTGCTCATGAGCCTGCTGGGCGGGGCGGCCGTCGACCGCTGGCCCCGCAAGCTGACGGCCACCGTCAGCCAGGCGCTGCTCGGCGCCATCGCGTTCGTGACGGCGCTGCTCGTGGTGCTGGGCCGGCTCGACATGACCTCCCTGCTGGTACTGGCCGCGGTGACCGGCATCGTCGCCACCGTCGACGGGCCGGCCTGCGCCCTGCTCGGCAACGATCTCGTCCCGCCCGAGGACATCCCCTCCGCGATCGGGGTGGGCGCGCTGGTGCACAGCGCGGGCCGGCTCGTGGGAGCGGCCCTGGCCGGGGTGACGGTCGGCTTCGTCGGCACGGCCGCCGCGTACGCCGCGAACGGTGTGTCCTTCCTGTTCGTGGCGTCGGTCGTCCCGTTCCTGCGACCGGCGCCCGGGGCCACCCGGTCCTCCCCCTCCACCCCGTCCTCCCGGAAGCCGGTTCGCAAGGGCACGGAGCGGCGTGCCACCGGCTCCGACATGACCGTGCGGCAGGGGCTGGCCTTCTTCGCCCGCCGGCCCCGCCTGGTCGCGCTCGCCGCCGTCACCGGGATCAGCGCGGTCTTCGGCCGCAACTACGGCCTCACCCTGGCGGTGCTGGTCACCGGCCCGCTCGCGGGCGGCGCCGAAACCTTCGGTACGGTCTCCACGGTGCTCGCCGTCGGCGGGATCCTCGGCGCGGTACTGGGCGCACGCCTGCGACGGCCCTCGGTACGGCTGGTGGGCACCCTGGCCGCCGCGGGCGCGCTGCTTCAGGTGGCGGCGGGGCTGTCCCCGTCGGTGGCCGTGCTGCTGGTGCTCGTCCTGCCGATGGCGGTGGTGGAGTCCGTCTCCGACACCGCCGGAACAGCCGTCCTCCAGACCGATCCGCCCGCCCATCTGCGGGGCCGGGTGCTCGGCGTCTGGGGCAGCGTCGGCACGGTCTGGAGCCTCGGCGGCCCACCCGCTCTCGGACTGCTCATGGAACTGGCCGGGGCTCGCGGCGCCCTCGTCGTCGGCGGCCTCGTCATCGCCACCACCATCGGAGCCGGTTTCGCCCTGCGTTCCCGCCGCACCACGACGGTCGCCCTGCGCACCGAGGAGGACGGCCTGCCGAACCGCGCCACGCTGGGGACGGCCGCGTGACCTCGGCCCGCCCCGTCACCGTCAGGCGATGAGGGCCTGACCCGGCCGCAGCCGCTCCATCAGCTGGGTCTGATGGAGTGCGGCCACGGGTGCCAGGAGGTCGGGGTGGCGCAGGAGGGCCGCTGCCCGGCGGTCCGCCTCGTCGGGGGCGGTGAGACGGCGGAACTCGAACGCCGTACCGGCCGTGTGGCTGCCCTGGGCGAGCGCGGTCACCGCCAGGTGGGCCAGTTCCGGGTCGGTGAGCAGGCAGGCCGCCCAGCTGGCCACGACCTCGTCGACCCAGGTACGCCAGGCGTACTCGTCCGCGTCCCGCGCACCCACGTCGTCCGCGCCCGTGATCCAGTCCAGCCGGGTGGAACCCCCCGGGCCGGCCATCTGGACCAGGGCGGCGTCCATGGGCGTCGGATAGCGCAGCCAGGCGGCCACGGTCACCGCCTGCCGGGCCTGCACCTCGCACAGGGCGGAGGCCAGCGCGCCGCCGCCCGACGGATAGGCGCATGTCAGCCACTGGGCGGTCGCCGCGATGAGCGGGGAGAGATCTGCGAGCACTACCGGGCCGTCCGAACTCTTTCGGTGGGGACAGGGAGACTGCAGTGCACGGTAGCCGGGCGCCGCTCGCCCCGGCATGACGGGGGCCTCTCCGCAGACGTGGCCTCGGCCACACCGGCCCGGGCCGAGCCGCCCGGCCCACCACGCCGCCGCCCCGGTCACGCCGCCGCCCCGGGCACGCGGCGCACACTCCGCACCTGCGGCCCCGCGCCCCCAAGCCGCGCTCGCCGCGCCCCCGCGCGGGGCACGGCACCCGGCGCTCCGCGCCGAAGAAGTACACCCCGGCCCCCGAACACCACCCCACACCCACCCGCGCGGCCCCCGCGCCCCAGCGCGCGCTCGCCGCGCCCCCGCGCGGGGCACGGCACCCGGCGCTCCGGACGGGAAGAAGCACACCCCGGCCCCGCACACCCCGCCCCCGCGCACCCACTCCCCGACCCCCGACCGCGTCAGCTCCCCCCGCCACCCCCGCCCGGCGGCGGTCCCGTACTCGCCCGCACCACCAACCGGGTCGGCACGATGGTCGTCCCCCGCTCCGGTCCGCCCTGTCGCATCTTGCGCAGCACCGCGTCCACGCAGAGCCGTCCCACCTCGGCGAAGTCCTGGTGGAGCGTGGTGAGCGGCGGCAGGAAGGAGCTCGCCTCGGCGATGTCGTCGAAGCCGATGACGCTGACGTCCTCCGGCACCCGCCGGCCGCGTTCGTGCAGGGCGCGCAGCAGGCCCAGGGCCATCTGGTCGTTGGCCGCGAAGACGGCGGTGCAGTCCGGTTCGGTGGCGAGTTCGAGGCCGGCGCGGTAGCCGGACTCGGCCGACCAGTCCCCTCGTACGAGGCGCGGCGCGGGGCGCCCGGCCTCGGCGAGGACCGCGCGCCAGGCGTCGGCACGCCGCTGCGCGGCGAACGAGCCCTCGGGCCCGCCCAGATGCCATACGGTCCGGTGGCCCAGGCCGAGGAGGTGGTGGACGGCGGCACGGCTGCCGCCGGCCTGGTCGGTGTCGACGACGGTGTAGCGGTCGCCGGCGTCGGAGTCGACCACCACGACCTGGACGTGCGGCGGCAGCGTGACCGTCGCCGCGTCCAGCAGGTGGACCTCCATGATGACGATCACCGCGTCGACCGCGAGTTCCTCCAGCCGGCTGAAGGCGCCCCGCACCTCGTCCTGGGTGGGTACCGCGACCGGGAGCAGCGTCACCGCGTACCCCTCGTGCGCCGCGGAGTTGGCGATGGCCTCCAGCGTGCGCACGTTGCCGGTGGTGGACAGCGAGAAGGTGATGACGCCGATGGTGCGGAACTCACCGCGCTTGAGGGCGCGGGCCGCGCTGTTGGGCCGGTAGCCGAGTTCCTTCATCGCCGCGAGCACCTGGCGCCGGGTCTCCTCGTTCACACCGGCGTAACCGTTGGAGACCCGCGAGACGGTCTGCGACGAGACGCCCGCCATCCGGGCCACGTCCGCCATGGACGCGCTGGCCCGGCCGCCGCTCCGGGTGCGGCCGCGGGCGCGTGTCGGACCGTCGCCGCCGGCGCCCACCGCCCCACCTGCCGCTTCCGCGGCCTGTCCGGGCACGTTCGTCGGCGTTCTGCCAGATGTGTCCACTCGCCGTCCGCCTCCTCTCCACCGCTGCTCAGATCACGTTTCACTGAGGACGCTTGACCCCCGTCAACGGGGCAGTGTAGACATGCCGCCATCGGATGTTTACGTAAACATAACAGCACACCACCCCTACGGAGTGGCAGATGTTTGCGTAAACATCGTGCGGTGGGAGCGGCACCGGCGCCGGATGTCCGGACGCGCCCACCGGTTCCAGGACGTGGACGAGCGAGGAACGACATGACGACGCTGCAACCGCCGGCGGCCGCCGAGCCGCGGCCGGCACCACCCCCGGCGCGACGGGACCGCCGCTCCTGGACGGGGTGGGGTTTCATCGGTCCCTTCGTGGCCGTGTTCGCCCTGGTGTTCCTGGCTCCGATCGCGTACTCGGTCTATCTGAGCCTGTACCGCAACCAGTTGATCGGCGGAAACACGTTCGTCGGCCTGGACAACTACAAGCAGGCCCTGCAGGACGACCAGTTCTGGGCGTCGCTCGGGAGGGTCTCGCTGTTCCTGTGCGTGCAGGTGCCGATCATGCTCGGTATCGCGCTGCTGGTGGCCCTGGCGCTGGACAGCGGGCGGCTCTACGGCAAGAGCTTCTTCCGCATCACGATCTTCCTGCCGTACGCGGTGCCCGCCGTCGTCGCCACCCTGATGTGGGGCTTCATGTACGGCACGGAGTACGGGCTGGTGGGCGACATCAACCAGGCCTTCGGCGTCACCCTGCCCGACCCGCTCTCGCCCGACCTGGTGCTGGCGTCGATCGGCAACATCGTCACCTGGGAATTCGTCGGCTACAACATGCTGATCTTCTACTCGGCGCTGCGCGTCATCCCGCACTCGCTGTACGAGGCGGCGGAGATCGACGGCGCCGGACAGTTCCGCGTCATCACCGCGATCAAGCTGCCCGCGATCCGGGGCGCCCTCGTGATCGCGACGATCTTCTCGATCATCGGCAGCTTCCAGCTCTTCAACGAGCCGAACATCCTGCGGAAGCTGGCCCGCAACGCCATCACGACGGACTACACCCCGAACTTCTACACGTACTCGCTGTCCTTCAACGGCCAGCAGCACAACTACTCCGCCACGGTGGCCATCATCATGGGGCTGATCACCATAGTGATCGCCTATGCCGTGCAGCTGCGCGGCATGCGCAAGGGAGCGTGACCCGATGAGCACCCCTGTCACCACCGCCTCCCCCACCGCTCCCGCCGAGACCGGCGGCCCCGGCAAGGGCGCGCCGCGGCTGCGGGGCCCGCGCCGGTACTCGGTCAACCGGCCCAAGCGCAGTGTGCTCCTGACGGTCATGATTTCGCTGCTGGTCATCTACACCGTCGTGCCGCTGATCTGGCTGGCCATCAACGCCACCAAGACCCAGGCGGGCCTGGCCGATTCGTCCGGGCTGTGGTTCGCCCACGACTTCGCCCTGTGGGACAACATCCGGGACACCTTCACGTACGACGACGGCGTGTTCACGCGCTGGCTGCTGAACACCCTGTTGTACGTCGTACTGGGCGCCGGCGGAGCCACCCTGCTCGCGGTCCTGGGCGGCTACGCGCTGGCGAAGTTCGACTTCCCCGGCAAGCGCGGCATCTTCGCGATGGTCATCGGCGCGGTGGCCGTCCCCGGTACGGCCCTCGCGGTGCCCACCTTCCTGATGTTCAGCAAGATGGGCCTGACCGACACCCCGTGGGCGGTCATCATCCCCTCGCTGGTCTCGCCGTTCGGCCTGTACCTGATGTGGGTGTTCGCCACCGAGGCCATCCCCACCGAACTCCTGGAGGCGGCCCGCATCGACGGGGCCGGTGAGGCGCGCACCTTCTTCACGGTCTCCCTGCCGCTGCTCGCCCCCGGCATCGTGACCGTGCTGCTGTTCACCACGGTCGCGACCTGGAACAACTACTTCCTGCCGCTGATCATGCTCAAGGACTCGGACTGGTACCCCCTGACCCTGGGCCTGAGCGTCTGGAACTCCCAGGCGGAGACGATCGGCGGCCAGGTGATCTACAACCTGGTGATCACCGGTTCGCTGCTCACCATCGTGCCGCTCATCGCCGCGTTCCTGCTGCTGCAGAAGTACTGGCAGTCGGGTCTCGCGGCCGGAAGCGTCAAGGAGTGATGCCCGCGGCCCTCCGGCCGCCCCTCAGCCCCACGTTGACCCCCACCACCCTCACCCTGTCCCACCCACGAAGAAGTGGAAGCATCTCGATGCGCAGAACGACCGGCCGCCTGCTGCGCGGCCTCGCCCTCCTCTCCACCCTCGCCCTGGGGGCCACCGCGTGCGGAGGCTCCGACGACGACTCGGGCCAGAAGGCGGTCTCCGCCGGAGACATCCAGGCTGCCCTGAAGAAGGGCGGCACGGTCAACGTCTGGGCCTGGGAGCCCACGCTGAAGTCGGTGGCGGCCGACTTCGAGAAGAAGTACCCCAAGGTCAAGATCAACCTCGTGAGCGAGCGGTCCGGCGACAAGCACTACACCGCCCTGTCGAACGCCATATCGGCGGGCAAGGGCGTGCCCGACGTCGCCCAGGTCGAGTACTTCGCGCTGGGCCAGTACGCCCTCACCAAGGGCCTCACCGACCTGGCCCCCTTCGGCGCCGACAAGCTCGCGTCCAAGTACAGCCCGGGTCCGTGGAACGCCGTGAGCGAGGACAAGGCCGTCTACGGCCTGCCGATGGACTCCGGCCCGATGGCGCTGTTCTACAACAAGAAGGTCTTCGACAAGTACAAGGTCGCGGTGCCGACCACCTGGGACGAGTACGTCGAGGCGGCCCGCAAGCTGCACAAGGCCGACCCCAAGGTCTTCATCGCCGCCGACGCGGGCGACGCGGGCCTCACCACCAGCCTGCTGTGGCAGGCCGGCTCACGCCCCTACAAGGTCGACGGCACCAACGTGGCGATCAACTTCGCGGACGCGGGTGCCAAGAAGTACACGGACATCTGGCAGAAGCTGATCGACGAGAAGCTTCTCGCGCCCGTCAACGGCTGGACCGACGACTGGTACAAGGGTCTGGGCGACGGCACCCTCGCCACCCTGCCCAGCGGCGCCTGGATGCCCGCCAACTTCGTCACCGGCGTGCCGAACGCCAAGGGTGACTGGCGCGCGGCCCCGATGCCTGCCTGGACCAAGGGCGACAAGGCGAGCACCGAGAACGGCGGCAGCTCCCTTGCCCTGCCCGCGCTGGGCAAGAACAAGGAACTCGCCTACGCCTTCGTCAAGTACGCCAACGCCGAGGACGGCGTGCAGACCCGCGTCAAGCAGGGCGCCTTCCCGGCGACCACCGCGGAGCTTCAGTCCACCGAGTTCCAGAACACCAAGTTCGACTACTTCGGCGGCCAGCAGGCGAACAAGATCTTCGCCGAGTCCGCCGCCAACGTCGCCGACGACTGGTCGTACCTGCCCTTCCAGCCGTACGCCAACTCGATCTTCAACGACACCGTCGGCAAGGCCTACATCTCCGGCACCAAGCTGACGGACGGTCTGAAGGCCTGGCAGGACGCCTCGATCAAGTACGGCAAGGAGCAGGGCTTCACCGTCAAGTAGCGAGAAGCAGCAGGGAAGCAGCAAACGCCGGGCGGCGCGGTGGATCACCGCGCCGCCCCCGTGTACCACCTTCGGAAGGACCGCCATGATCTCCACCCTCCACTCCCGCCTGCGCGGGGCGGACGGTGACCCCACTCCCGCTCCCCGTCTCGCCTACGGCGCCGACTACAACCCCGAGCAGTGGCCGCGGGACGTGTGGGAGGAGGACGTCCGGCTGATGCGGGAGGCCGGCGTCAACGTCGTCTCCGTGGGGATCTTCTCCTGGGCCCGCATCCAGCCGGCCGCGAACCAGTGGGACTTCGGCTGGCTCGACGAGGTCATGGATCTGCTGCACCAGGGCGGCATCGGGGTCGACCTGGCCACCGCCACCGCCTCACCGCCGCCCTGGCTGACCACGGCCCACCCCGAGATCCTGCCGGTCACCGCGAACGGCGAGACACTGTGGCCGGGCGCCCGCCAGCACTGGCGGCCCACCTCCCCGGTCTTCCGCGAGCACGCCCTGCGCCTGGTACGGGAGATGGCCAGCCGGTACCAGGACCACCCCGCGCTGGTCGCCTGGCACGTCTCCAACGAGCTGGGCTGCCACAACATCTACGACTACTCCGACGACGCGGCCCGCGCCTTCCGCGGCTGGCTGCGCGCCCGTTACGGCACGCTGGAGGCGCTCAACCACGCGTGGGGGACGGCGTTCTGGTCGCAGCGCTACAGCGACTGGGAACAGATCCTGCCGCCGCGGCTCGCCGCCTCCCACCCCAACCCGACCCAGCAGCTGGACTTCAAGCGCTTCTCCTCGGACGCGTTGAAGGACTACCTGCGGGCGGAGCGGGACATCCTGCGCGAGATCACCCCGGACGTGCCGGTCACCACCAACTTCATGGTGATGGGCGGCACCAAGGGCATGAACTACCCGGACTGGGCGGAGGAGATCGACTTCGTCTCCAACGACCACTACGTCCACCCCGGCCCCCAGGACCGCGACGAGCTGTCCTTCTCCGCCAACCTCACCAGCGGCATCGCGGGCGGCCGGCCCTGGTTCCTGATGGAGCACTCCACCAGTGCCGTCAACTGGCAGCCCGTCAACGTGGCCAAGCGGCCCGGTGACCTGGCCCGTGACTCACTGCTGCACGTGGCGCAC
This sequence comes from Streptomyces sp. NPDC050287, assembly GCF_044459385.1. Lineage (NCBI taxonomy): Bacteria > Bacillati > Actinomycetota > Actinomycetes > Kitasatosporales > Streptomycetaceae > Streptomyces > Streptomyces sp. NPDC050287. The sequence goes on from NZ_JBITIY010000004.1 coordinate 537,574, forward strand.
GGCGCCGACGCGGTGTGCTTCTTCCAGTGGCGGCAGTCGGCGGCCGGCGCCGAGAAGTACCACTCCGCTATGGTCCCGCACGCCGGCGCCGACAGCGACCTCTTCCGTGCGGTCACCGACCTCGGCGCCACGCTGAAGACCCTCGCCCCGGTCGCCGGGTCCGAACGGGAGCCGGCCAGGGTCGGGATCGTCTACGACTGGGAGTCGTGGTGGGCGAGCGAGCAGGACTCGCACCCCACCTCCCTGCTGGACTACCGCCAGGAGGCCCTCGACTGGTACTCGGCGCTGCTCCGCCTCGGCATCCGCGCCGACCTGGTCACCACCCGCGCCGACCTGTCGCGCCACCAGGTGCTGATCGCCCCGGTGCTGCACATGGTGCCCGCCGACCTCGCCAAGGACCTCACCCGGTACGCCGAGCAGGGCGGCCACCTGATCACGACGTACTTCTCCGCGGTCGTCGACGAGAACGACCACGTCTGGCTCGGCGGCTACCCGGGCGCTCTGCGCGACCTGCTGGGCCTGCGCATCGAGGAGTTCGGGCCGCTGCTCGCCGGGGACACGGTCGAACTGGACGACGCGTCCACGGGCAGCGTGTGGACCGACCGGATCACGGTCACCGACCGGCAGACACAGGTCCTGGCCCACTACCGCACCGGCGCTCAGGCCGGCCGCCCGGCCGTCACCCGGCGGGAGACGGGCGCCGGTTCGGCGGCCTACGTGTCCACGCGGCTCGGCGTCGAGGGTCTCACCGCCCTGCTGCCGCGTCTGCTCGGTCCGGCCGGTGTGGAGAGCGAACTGCCCGCGGAGATACGCGGCCTGGTCGAGCTGACCGTGCGCCGCGGTCCCGGCAGCCGGTTCCTGTTCCTGGTCAACCGGACCGACGACACCGTGCCGGTGACCGGTGTTCCCGGCGAGGTCCTCGTCGGGAACACCGCCGCCGACGGCACGCTCACGCTCGGGCCGAGGGAGGTCGCCGTACTGCGGCAGCCCGCCGGCTGACACCCGCCCAAGAAGAACACCGCACCCGCACCCCACGACTCCTCGAACGGCACGTGCCGTTCGAGGGCCGTCCTCTCCCGCTCCTCCGCGGGAGGGGCATCACAGCGACCACACTCCAGTTGGGAGCACAGATGGCACGCCGTACCCGCAGCGGACGGTCCCTCGGGGCCGCCGCCCTGACGGCCCTGGCCACCGGGGCCGCCCTGCTCAGCGTCCCCGCGCAGGCACAGGCGGAGGCCACCGCCTCCGTCACCGTGCAGCCGGACCCGTCGTACAGGCAGGAGAAGTTCGAGGGCTGGGGCACCAGCCTGGTCTGGTTCGCCAACGCCACCGGCGACTACCCGCCGGCGATACGCGAGAAGCTCGCGAGGCTCCTCTTCGGCGACGACGGCCTCGCGCTGAACATCGCCCGGTACAACATCGGCGGCGGCAACGCTCCCGACGTCAAGGACTACCTGCGCGCCGGCGGTGCCGTCGAGGGCTGGTGGAAGGCGCCCGCGGGCACCACCCGCGAGGACACCGACTGGTGGAGCGCCGACGACCCGGCCGACTGGAACAAGGACGCCGACGCCACCCAGCGCTGGTGGGTGGACCGCATCAAGAAGGACATCACCCACTGGGAGACGTTCAGCAACTCGCCGCCCTGGTTCATGACCGAGAGCGGTTACGTCTCCGGCGGATTCGACGCCGACAAGGACCAGTTGAAGGCCGACTCGGTCGACGACTTCGCCGCCTACCTGGCGGGGGCGACCAAGCGGCTGGAGAAGGCTGAGGGCATCAAGGTCGACACGGTCGACCCGTTCAACGAGCCCAACACCGGCTACTGGGGCACCAAGCTGGGCGCGGACGGCGAGCCGGTCGGCGGCCGTCAGGAGGGCGCGCACATCGGCCCCGAGCTCCAGCAGAAGGTCCTGGCCGCGCTGGCGCCCGCGCTGAAGAAGGCGAAGGTCAAGTCGGAGATCTCGGCGATGGACGAGACCAACCCGTCGATCTTCGCGCAGAACTGGAACACCTACTCGCAGGCGTCGCGCGACCTCGTCGACCAGATGAACGTCCACACCTACGGCACCGGGCAGCGCACCACGGTGCGGGACCTGGCCAAGGCGGCGGACAAGCCGCTGTGGATGAGTGAGGTCGAGGGCGACTGGGGCGACGGTCAGAGCTTCACCGACATGCGGCCGGGTCTCGGGCTCGCCCAGCAGATCGTCAACGACCTGCGGGAACTGGAGCCCAGCGCCTGGGTGTTCTGGCAGCCGGTCGAGGACTACGACAACATGAAGCCGGGCGGCGAGTCCGCCAAGGGCGGCAACTGGGGCAGCATCCAGCTCCCGTTCAGCTGCAGCTCGAAGGACACCCTGAAGTCCTGCCCGATCTACACGAACACCAAGTTCGACACGGCTCGCAACTTCACGCACTTCATCAAGCCCGGCGACAAGCTGATCAAGGTGAACGACACCTCCAGCGCCGCCGCCGTGACCGCGAACGGCAAGGGCGCCTCGCTCGTCCACGTCAACAGCACCACCGCGCCCCGCACGGTCACCGTCGACCTGTCGAAGTTCCGCACCATCAGCCGTGGCGCGACCGTCACCCCGGTCGTCACCAGCGCCGACGGCAAGCTCCAGCCGCAGGCGCCGATCAAGGTCAGCGGCCGCGAGGCCACCTTCACCGTGCCCGCCCAGTCGGTGACGTCGTTCGCCATCAAGGGTGTCTCCGGTGTCGCGAAGGACGCCCCGCTGCTGAGCAAGGGCCACACCTACACGCTGACCGGTGTCCAGAGCGGCAAGGCGGTCACGGTCGCGGCGAACGGATCCAGCCTGGTCATCGGCGCGGCCAACGGCAGCACCGCGCAGGAGTGGCAGCTGGACGCCCGCTACGGCAAGACCGGCGCTCGCCAGCGGTACGTGTTCGCCAACCCGGCGGAGGGCGAGCGACTGGCCGTCCGCGACAACGTGCCCGTGGTGGAGCCCGACACGGGTGAGCGGGACCCCGCCACCGAATGGATCATGTCGACCACCGGTGACGGCACCTGGACCCTGGTCAACGCGGCCACCGGACGCGTCCTGGAGGTCGGCGGCCAGGCCACGAACGAGGGCGCGGCCGTCACGACCTGGCAGCCCAACTCCGGCTCCAACCAGCGCTGGACGGTCACGGACGTGACGGACGAGGTGGCTGGCGACTAGGGCCTGTTGCGGAAGTGGCCTCTGCCGCGCGACGCCCGGCACGCACTCTCGCCGCACCGCCCGAAAGCCCGAGTACGCCCAGTACGAGGGCTTCCGGGCGGCACTCCCCCAGCCTTCGGCCGGGGGGACCCCCAGAGCACGCACCGGACGCCGCGCGGCCGCCCTCCGGGCAACGAGGCCACTTTCGCAACAGGCCCTAGCTCCGTCCCGACACCCGCGTAATCCGAGCTCTGCCGTACCGCCCCCACCCGCGGTACGGCAGAGCTTCTTCGTGGGCCGTTCGAGTGGTGCGCCGCCGGTCGCGGCCGTAGCGTCGGTGGCGGCGGACCAGCAGGGCGCCGGGGCGAACGGCGGGGAGCGGAACATGCGCACACACGGGGTGGCCAAGGCGGCCATGGTCTGTGCCGTCCTGGTGTTCGCGGCGTTGACGGGCACGGCGTCCGCCGCCCCCGGGAAGTCGTCGTCACCGCCGCGGACCGTGGCACGGCGGGGGTCGGAGCCCGTGCTGGTCGACTGTTCCTGGAAATCCCGTGTGCGCCCGGCGGACTTCGTGCTCGCCTGCGGCGACGGCAACAGCCGGCTCGGCTCGCTGCACTGGTCGCGCTGGGGCGCCCACTCGGCGGTGGCCAAGGGCCGCAACGTCGTCAACGACTGCGATCCGTACTGCGCGGCGGGCACCTTCCACTCGTATCCGGTCGTGGTCCGCCTCGACCGTCCCGAACGCTGGAGCAGGCACCCGCACCTGCGGCACTACGCACGGATGACGCTCACCTACCCCGAGGGCAGGCCGGAGCACCTGGCGCGCGTGGTGACGTACCCGCTGTGGAGCTGAGCGGGCCGGCGGCGTACGGCGTCAGAGGTCTTCCGTGCGGTGCACGGCCAGACTCGCCACCTCGAACGACAGCTCGTCGACGTCCGGTTCGGGCGGCGGGTGGTAGCGGCCGGCGCACACGGAGAGGTTGACGATCAGGTACGCGTGCCAGTCGCGGCCCACTCCGCGCTCGTCGCAGAAGACCGGGGCACCGTTCAGGGACCACGTCACGGCGGTCCTGCCGAACTCCACGGCCAGGTCGATCCAGCCGCCGGGCCGCACGGCCGGGTCGCGGTGGTAGCGGTGGCCGCCCCGGACGTGGTTGGACAGCTCCAGGAGGTCCGGATGGTCGGGGTGGTACTCGAACACGTCGATCTCCTGGTCGCCGTCACGCCAGGTCCACACGGCAGGCCAGGCACCGGTCCCGGTGGGGAGCCGCACCCGGGTCTCCAGCCGGTCCCCCGTACGGAGCGTGAAGCCCTCCTCGCTCTCCTCGGTGGTCAGCAGTCCGGTGTCCCAGAGGCCGTCGGGGCGGCGGGTGGCCCGGAAGACACCGCCGCGGGAGTAGGCGCGGTCGGCGACCAGATGGTCGAGCTTGTCGTCGCCCGGGTTCACCGGGCCGCCGTCGGGATAGGCCCAGGAACGGCCCGCGACCCATTGGCGGGCCGAGTCGAAATCGGCGGTGAAGGCGGCTCGGGTCACAGTCGGTCTCCCTGTCCCTCGACTGCGGTGACGCGGGGTGTCCTCCCCCTCAGGGCCGCGCCCATGCGGTCCGGGCCCGGCACCACCCGACGGGGTGAGCGGTGCGTACACCCGTGCGCCGCCGGTCGACGGGCTGTCAGGCCTCCTCGTCCCGCAGACGGTCCTCTTCGTCCGCCCGGCCGCCCCCCTCGTCCGGCCGGTGGGTCTCCTCCTCCGGCCGGAGGGTCTCCTCGTCCGGCCGGCGGGTCCTTTCGTCCGGCCGGCGGCCCTCCTCGTCCGGCCGGCGGGGCATGAGGTCGGCGATCAGGCGATCGCTCGGTACGGCGGGGTCGTCCTTGTGGGCCTGCCAGCGGTCGAAGGTGTGTGCCGCGGCGTCCGCGAAGCTGCCGGGCAGGCCGCTGCCGCGCCAGGCCTCGGCGATCTCCCGCATCTCCGGCTCCCACCGCCAGGCCTTGGCGCCCGCGCCGGCCAGCTGGTCGGGGCGGGCCAGCGGGGTGTCCGGCAGCAGGTGAGCGGCCAGCTCGCGGAGTTCGTCGAGGACGCCGTGGCCGGCGGCGAGGGCACTGGCCTCGGCGGCGAGCGCGTACGAGATCTTGTTGTAGGCGGCGAAGGCCAGCTTGAGCGCCGATGCCCGGCCGATCGGGCCGGGCAGGACGACCGGGGTCAGCAAGGTGCCGTCGAACAGGGCCCGGACGGACTCCACGGCGGTGGCGTCGCCCGAGAGGTACAGCCGGGTGGTGCCGGGTGTGCGGGGAGGGGGCCCGGTGACACCGCCGTCGACGACCGTCGCCCCGTGGGCCCCCAGCACCTCGCTGATCTGTGCCATGTGCCGGGGGCTGATCGCGTTGGCGTCGACGTAGACGCCGTCGAAGCCGGTGGCCGCGATCTGCTGGGCGACGTCGAGGGCGGCGGCCGGCGGGCACACGCTCAGGATCACCTCGCACCCGGCGGTCAGCTCCGCCATGCTGCGGGCCGCCGCGAGTCCCACGGCGGCGGCCCGCTCACGGGTGGCGGCCGACCGTCCCTCCGCCAGCCACCGCACGCCGGCTCCGGCCGCCACGGCCTGGGCGGCCACCTGCGCTCCCATGGAGCCGGGGTGCACGACGCCCACGTTCGTTCGAACCATGCCGGGACCTTATCGCCGTCGACATCGTCGTCGACATCGCCGTGTACGAGCCTCTCGGAGCGGGGACCGGTCCGTCCGGCGAGCACCGCCCCCACCCCTGCCCCCCACCGCTCACCCTCACCCCAGACTCGCGTGCCCATGACTGTGGGACACCTCGGGCGGGCACGGATCGCGGCGCGCCCTGCGGTCCCGCAGCCAGTCGCGCACCGCCAGCGCGAGCGCGCACAGCACCGGCGCGATGCCGGAGCCCACGGCGATCGCGACCGCCGACCGGTAGTCGTGGGCGTCGGCGTCGAGCACCAGGTAGAACAGGCCCGGCAGGGCGGCCGTACCGACCGCGCCGCCGAGCCGCTGCCCGGTCTGCAGCGCTCCTCCCGCCGCGCCCGCCATCCGCACCGGGACCTCGCGCAGGGTCATGGTGACGTTGGGGGAGATGACACAGCCGCTGCCCAGACCGCCGACGAACAGGACGGGGGCCGCCAGCCACACCGCGAGGTCGGCGGGGGCCAGGCGCAGACACAGGACAGCGCCGCCCAGTCCGAGGGCCACGGCGGTGAGCCCGCACACGGTCAGCAGCCGGCCCAGCCGCTCCACGAGCTGGCCGGCCACCACCGCGGCGAGCGCCGAGCCGAGCGCGAACGGTGTCACCGCCAGCCCGGACCGCAGCGGCGAATACCCCTGCCCGTTCTGGAAGTAGAGGGCGAACACCAGCCACACCCCGCTGAAGCCGACGAAGTACAGGGTGGCGATGGCGGCCCCGGCCGCGTAGCCGCGGGCGGCGGTCACCAGCCCGGGGTCGAGCAGGGGCTGTCCGCCGCGTGCGGCGACCCGCCGCTCCCAGCGGACGAAGGCCGCCAGGAGTGCCGCGCCGACGAGGAAGAGCCACCACAGCTGTCGTACTCCTCCCGACTCGGCGAGCACGAGCGGCAGCATCAGGGCCAGGACTCCGCTGCCGAGGAGGGAGACGCCCGGCAGGTCGAGGCGTTCGCCGCGGCCGGGGGCGAGTTTCGGCAGCAGCCGCAGTCCCAAGGCCAGCGCGAGCACGCCGACGGGGACATTGACGTAGAAGATCCAGCGCCATCCCTGCGGCCCGTCGGCCAGCTTGAGGATCAGTCCGCCCACCACCGGCCCGACGGCGCTGGAGATGCCGACCGTGGCGCCGAACAGGCCGAAGGCACGGCCGCGTTCGGCGCCGCGGAACATCTGCTGGATCAGGGCGGAGTTCTGCGGGGCGAGACAGCCCGCGGCGACGCCCTGGGCGAGCCGGGCCACGATCAGCAGCTCGATCGAGGGGGCCGCGCCCGCCACCGCGCTGCACAGCACGAACGCCGTCAGCGCCAGCAGGAAGATGCGGCGCCTGCCGATCGCGTCGCCCACGCGTCCGGCGGTGACCAGGACAAGGGCGAACGCGAGGGCGTATCCCGAGACCACCCACTGGATCGCGGGCGCGGAGGCATGCAGGTCCCGCTGCATCGACGGCAGGGCGACCGCGACGATCGTCACATCGAGCAGGCTCATGAAACCGGCCACGAGGGTCACCCACAGGGCCTTCCACCGCCTGGGGTCGGCTCCCTCGGCTCCTGCGGCCAGGCCTGCCGGGGTGCCGCCCCGGCCGTCCGCCTTCGCCCCGGTGCCCACGCGGGCTCCTCTCCGCTCTCCGCTTCCTCCCCGACGGGTATCCCGACGGGCGTGCCGCCCGGCATGACTCAGCGCACTTCACATTTTCCCCACACTCACGTCATGCACTCTTCACAAGAGAGGTAAGCTCCATGCGCTCTGCTCGCACCACAGGGGGGATTTCCCATGCGTATGCGCCATGTCCTGGCCTGCTCCGCCACCGCCGTCGCCACCGGGCTGATAGCCGCCGTGGCGGCCGCGCCGGCCCAGGCCGCCGAGTACTCCTCGGCCCTGAAGCTCAAGGGCGTCCAGTACGACGCGCCCGGCTCGGACTCCAACAACTGCAGTACCGGCAACACCAAGGACGAGTACCTGACGATCAAGAACTACTCGTCCTCGGCGACCGTGAACCTCAAGGGGTACGTCGTCAAGGACGCCACCGGCAACCGTTTCACCTTCACCGCCAGCCACTCGCTGCAGCCCGGCGACTATGTGAAGCTGCACGGCGGCAAGGGCACCGACTCCGACGCGAAGAACGTCGTCTACCGCCAGAACTGCAACTTCATGTGGAACAACGACAAGGACACGATCTACTTCTACAAGCCCTCCGGCAGTCGGGCCGACGTGCACGCGTACACGAAGAGCGGTTCCGACCGCGACGGCAACGGCTACGTCAGCTTCCACGGCTGACAGGGCGTCACCGGCCCATAGGATCCGGCAGCCCATAGGATCCGGCAGCGCCTCAGATCCACCGGACCCTCGGATCCAGCGGCCCCTCGGAAACACCAACCGCTCACAGGGTGATCGCGACCCCACGGTGGTCGTTGCAGCGCGCGGCGGGGGAAGGGTCACCGGCGGGGCTTGACTGATGGGCTTTGAGGGCGACGCTCACCAGCGTCAGCAGCAGGTCGATGTCCGACTCGCATTCCAGGCGGACGGTCACCCAGGCGGAGCCGGGCACCAGCCGAAGCGCGGTCGAGTTCTTCAGGTCGCCCCTCAGCCGCCAGATCGTCGCCGCCGACAGATGTACGTCGGCCGTCCGGCCCGAATGGAAGTGCGCGATCTCGGCACCGTCGGTGCGCAGGGCCCGGCCCGTTCCGCAGCTGGGCCGGGCCTCCACGAGGTCCGGCCAGTCCGCCAGTCGGGTCATGGCCCGCAAGCCTGTCGTCATGGCTTCATCATGAGGAGCTCACCGTGCGGCCATCAAGGTTTGAGGGCAACGTAACCGGCCCGTAGCCTCACAGGCCCCCCAGAGGACGTCGCGCCCTGGGGGTCGGCGCCCCGCCCGCCTGCCGCGGCAGGACGGAGCCGGCCGGGTGGCCCCGCGTCGGCCACGGGACCACCCGGCCGGCCCGGCTCGGGCTGTCCGTCCTCTCCGCCCGGTCAGTTCGCCCGTCCACCGTTACTGGCCTCCAGGCACTCCTGGAACCTGGCCATACAAGGCAGACAGTGGCGGTCGGTTTCCGTCCCGGCGGACCGTGGGGCACCGGACAGGTCGGCACCGCACAGGCTGTTGCCCCGGTGCCGCTCGACCACGTGCCACACCGGCGCGCCCGTCTTCGTCTCCGGGCCTACGCACATTTCGTACATGGGACATCTCCTTCGACGGCTGTCTTCAGGAGACCGCATCCTCGGCCGGGTATCTCAGCGGGAACGCCATCCGTGTGAAGCCGACGCCCCAGCGGAGCAGTCCGCGTTGCGGGGCGAGCGGTGTCGTGCGCCGGTCGCGGTGGCGGTCGCCGGGGTGGCGGGTCGCAGCGGTCGGCGTCCGGAGCGCGTCCGGCACCCCGCCAGGGCTCAGAGTCGGCGTCCCAGGACGCGTCCGGCACCCCGTCACGGCTCAGAAGCGTGGTGCCGGTGCCTTGCTCTCCACCAGGTCGGCCGCCTCCCGCGGCGTGGCGACCGAAGGCGGGGAGCCCGCGAGGGGCTTGCGGGCCGTCTCCTTCATGCAGGCGACGGCGACGGTGGCCGCCATCGGGTGCTCCTTTCCGCCGTGCACGGGTGCCACAAGATCGGCTGCTCGCTCGTGCCCGGCGCAAACGGGACGCCGTGGGGAGAGCGAGATGTGTCACGCGGCGTGGTCGCGGACGTACGGGAGGCGCGCGGGGCCGGTGGCGGCGCCGGGGTGGCCGACGCCGGTCTCTGTCCGAGCGGATGCGCTTTCCGGCCCGGGGGGCGCATTCTGGCTGTGTCGTCTCCCGTGTGACGGCGTACGACGAGGTAGGGCCGATGACTGGGAGCGCCGGGGACACACATCCGCCGCCGGGACGGCTGGCGGAGCTGCTGATCGACGCCTCGATCCAGGCGATCGACACGGCCGGCGGCCATGCGGGAGGGATCTATCTGCGGTCCGGTACGCCCGGACTGCTGCGGCTCGCCGTGCTCGCCGGGCTGCCCGGTCCGCTGTTCCGGCCCTGGTGGCGGCTGCACGTGGACCGTCCGTTCCCGGTCGCGGACGCCTATCGGCTGGGCGTCCAGGTGGTCCTGCCGAACGCCACGGAGACGATGCGCCGATACCCCCAGTTCGCGGCCGGTCTGCCGTTCCCCTTCGGGTCCCTGTACGTGCCGGTCGGCACCGGCGCGGAGCCCTTCGGGGTGCTCACCGTGCTGCGCCCCTCCGTCGGGGACGCCGCCGACCTGCTGATCGCCCGGGACGGCATGACCCGACTGGCCCAGGAGCTGGAGAGCGCGCTGCGCGGTCTGGACGACGGCGCCGACGCCGTCGTATGGGACGGCGATCCGGTGTGCGTACGGCCGGCGGCCACCCGTCCGCCCGTGGAGCGCCTCGGCCGTTTCGCCTGGGATCCGGCCGCGGAGGAAGTGACCGTGGACGAGGGCCTGCACCTCCTGCTGGGGGTGCCACCGGACGACTTCCCGGGCAGTGCCGAGGCGTTCGCGCACGCCGTGGCGCCCTCGGACACGCACCTCGTGCTGGCCGCGCTGCGGGGTACGGCCGCCGGCCACCCGCCGACCCTGCCGCTGTATCTGCGGGCCGCGAACGGGGCGCTGCGGTTGATGGACCTGTGGAGCGCGGACGAGGCGGCCGACCTGTCCGGCTCGTGGGCCGCTCGGGGGATCGTGAAGGGCATCGTCCTCGATCCGGGCCCCGCCGCGGTCGCCGAAGCGGCCGCCGACCTGCTGCCGGACGGCGTGTTCTGCCTGGACCGGGCGGGCCTGGTCGTCTACGTGAACCCGCGCGCCGCACAGTTGCTGCGCCGGCCCCGGAACGAACTGCTCGGGCGGACACTGTGGCAGACCGTGCCGTGGATCGGCAGACCTGACGTGGAGGACCAGCTGCGCGGGGCCCTGCTGGCGCCGGACTCGGTGCACTTCCACGTCCGACGGCCGCCGGAGGCCGATCCGGCGACCCCGGCCCAGCCGTTCGAGGGCGACTGGCTGTCCGTCTCCGTGCACCCTGCCGAGGACCGGCTGACCTGCACGGTCCGCCCGGCCAGCCGCGTCGGGGACACCGATCCCCCGGACACCGATCCCACCGACGCCGTTCCCGCCGACCTGGCTCTCGACGACGAGACTCCCGCCGGTCCCGCTCCGCCCGGAGCGGCTCCCGGCCTCCTCGCGCCCGGCTCCCCGCACCCGTCCCCTCTCACCGCGCCGGCGCCGGTGTACCGCCCGATCATCCTCGCCATCGCGCTCACCGAGGCGGTCACCGCGCGCCAGGTGTCCGCCGTCGTCATGCGCGAGCTGCTGCCCGCGTTCGGCGGCCGCCGGCTCGCCATCTACCTGTTGCAGGAGCGGCATCTTTTTCTGGCCTGGGAGTCGGGCTTCCCCAAGGGATTCCTCGCCGCGTTCGAAGGGGTGGGCCTGGACGCACGGCTGCCCGGCGTGGAAACGCTCACCACGGGCCGTCCGCTGTTCTTCGACTCGATGGAGCAGCTGTCCGCGGCCTATCCGGGCATCGCGCTGGACGCGAAGGAGGGCGCCCGCGCCTTCCTTCCGCTGATCGCTTCCGGCCGCCCGGTCGGTTCCTGCATCCTCGGTTTCGACCGCCCGCGCAGCTTCAGCACCGAGGAACGTACGGTGCTCACCGCGCTCGCCGGGCTGATCGCCCACGCCATGGAGAAGGCGCGGCGCTACGAGACGGAGGCGGCGCTCGCCCGCGGGCTCCAGCAGGCCCTGCTGCCGCGGCGGCTGTCCGCGCATCCGCTGGTGGAGACCGCCGGGCGTTATCTGCCCGGCACCCAGGGCATGGACGTGGGCGGCGACTGGTACGACGTCGTCGGGTCCGGGGACGGACTGGCGCTGGTCATCGGCGACGTCCAGGGACACGGCGTGCAGGCGGCCGCGACCATGGGGCAACTGCGCAGCGCGGTAAGGGCGTTCGCGCTCAGTGACCGGCCGCCCGACGAGGTGATGAGCGGGACCAACCACCTCCTCATCGACCTCGACCCCGGGCTGTTCGCCAGTTGCTGCTACGTCCGCCTCGACCCCGCCACCGGGGTGGCCCGGGCGGCCCGCGCCGGGCATCCGCAGCCGCTGCTGCGCCGGCCGGACGGCCGTACCCATGTGCTGGACCTGCCCGGCGGGGTCGTGCTCGGCGTGGACCCGCGGGCCCGCTACCCGGTGACCGAGCTGACGATGGAGCCCGGTGCCCTGCTGGCGCTGTACACGGACGGGCTGGTGGAACGGCCCGGCGACGACATCGACGACGGGATCGGCGCCCTGCGGGTGGCCCTCGCCAAGGCGGGCGGACCCGCCGTCCGTCCAGGCGGCCGGTCACTGGCGGGCGTCGCCGACCGCCTCACCGCCACCGCACGCCACGCCGCCGACCGCCCCGACGACATCGCCCTGCTCCTCGCCACCCGCCGCACGGCCCGACGGGCGTGACGGGGCGGGCCGTGTGCCTGCGCGGCCGGGCGACGGCGGAACTGGTTCTCTCAAGGCACCGAAGCGCCCCCATGACGCCGCCGACCCGCACGCCCGGCGTCGCAACGCGAAGGCATCTCACGACACGGCCCAGCCCCCCGCCGCCGTCAACAGAGCCGCGCTCTCAAGGCACCGAAGCGCCCCCGTAACGTCCCCATGACGTCATCGGTCCGCGCGTCGGACACCGCAAGGCGGGCAGGGCCTCGCCGACAAGGCCCCGGCGCCCCCTCGCGGCCAGACGGGCGCCTGTCACGCCGTGTGACGCCCCTCGCCTCCTGGGGCGCGGCAGTGTAGACATGGGCACATGGTCCGACTCTTGGGTCGATCCGGGGCCCGGTCGACCCGTGGTCCCAGCGGTCCGCGCCCTCGACACGCGCCTGACCGCGCCCCGGCGGTGCACCGGCACCGGGCGCGGTCGGCGCCGGGCGGCCCGCCCGCCGGGCCGCCCGGCGCCGACCGGCGGCGGCGGGGACCGGCGTCGGGACTGCGTGCGGCGCTCAGCGGCCGCAGCGTCGCCGGACAGGTGTTCGTCCTCCAAGTGGTGATCGTGCTGCTGCTGGTGGTCGCCGCGGTGACCGCGCTGGTGCTGCAGGCCCGGCGGGACAGCACCACCGAGGCCCGCAACCGCTCGGTCGCCGTCGCCGAGGCCTTCGCGAACGCGCCGGGCACCGTCGAGGCGCTGAGAGGCCCCGATCCGACGACGGTCCTGCAACCCCGGGCCGAGGCGGCCCGGCTGGCCACGAAGGTCGACTTCATCGTCGTCATGAACACCGACGGCATCCGCTACACCCACCCCAAGCCGGACCGCATCGGCAAGAAGTTCGTCGGCACCCTCGGCCCGGCGCTGGCCGGCCACACCGTCACCGAGACGATCGACGGCACCATCGGCCCGCTCGTGCAGGCCGTGGTCCCGGTCAAGGCGGCCGACGGCAAGGTCGTCGGCCTGGTGTCGGCGGGGATCACGACGGCGAACGTGGGCGGGGCGGCGAACCGGCAGCTGCCGCTGGTGCTGATCGCCGCCGCGGCCGGCCTCGCCCTGGCCACCGCGGGCACCGCGCTGGTGAGCCGGCGTCTGCTGCGCCAGACGCACGGCCTGGGCCCGCACGAGATGACCCGGATGTACGAGCACCACGACGCGGTGCTGCACTCCGTACGGGAGGGCGTGCTGATCGTCGGCGACGACGGCACGCTGCTGCTGGCCAACGACGAGGCGCACCGGCTGCTCGACCTGCCCGCCGACGCCGAGGGCCGGCATGTGCGCGACCTCGCCCTCCCGGCGGACACGGCCGGCCTGCTGGCCTCCGGCCGGGTGGCCACCGACGAGGTGCACCTGGTCAAGGACCGGCTGCTGGCCATCAACCAGCGGACCACGGACAGCCAGGGCGGCCCGCCCGGTACGGTCGCCACCCTCCGTGACTCGACGGAGTTGCGGGCCCTGTCCGGCCGGGCGGAGGCGGCCCGGGAGCGCCTGAACCTGCTGTACGACGCCGGGGTGGCCATCGGAACCAGCCTGGACGTGACCCGTACCGCCGAGGAACTGGCGGAGCTGGCCGTGCCCCGGTTCGCGGACTTCGCCACCGTGGACCTGTTCGAGGCGGTGCTCAGCGGCGGCCAGCCGGAGGCGGCGAGGAGCCTGCGCCGTACGGCGTTGAGCGGGATCCGCAAGGACGCGCCGCTGTATCCGGTGGGCGAGCGGATCAGGTTCGTCGACTCCACTCCGCAGGCGCGCAGCGTCCGCTCCGGGCAGGTCGTCGTCGAGCCGCGGCTGAGCGAGGCGGCCGGCTGGCTCGCTCAGGACCTCGAACGCTCCGCCCAGGTGGTGCGGTACGGCATCCACTCGCTGATCATGGTGCCGCTGCGGGCGGGCAGCCTGGTGCTGGGGGTGGCGAGCTTCTGGCGGTCCGAGAAGCTCGAGCCGTTCGACCCGGAGGAGGTGGCTCTCGCCGAGGAACTGGTGGCCCGGGCCGCCGTCTCCATCGACAACGCGCGCCGTTACACCCGCGAGCACAGCATGGCGGTGACGCTGCAGCGCAGTCTGCTGCCGCGCACCCTGCCCGAGCAGAACGCCCTGGAGATCGCCTACCGGTACCTTCCCGCGCAGGCGGGCGTGGGCGGCGACTGGTTCGACGTGCTGCCGCTGTCCGGCGCCCGGGTGGCGCTGGTGGTGGGGGACGTCGTCGGGCACGGGCTGCACGCGGCGGCCACGATGGGGCGGCTGCGCACGGCGGTGCACAACTTCTCCGCCCTGGACCTCCCGCCGGAAGAACTGCTCTCGCTCCTGGACGAGTTGGTCTCCCGGATCGACCAGGACGAGACCACGGACGGCACCCAGGAGGGCGCGAGCGCCCCGGTCACCGGCGCGACCTGCCTGTACGCCGTCTACGATCCGGTCTCCCGGCGGTGCACGGTCGCCCGCGCCGGTCACCCGCCGCCCGCCCTGATCCACCCCGACGGCCGCGTGGAGTTCCCCGACGTGCCGGCCGGTCCCCCGCTGGGGCTCGGTGGGCTGCCGTTCGAGACGGTCGACCTCGAACTCGCCGAGGGCAGCCGTCTGGTGCTCTACACGGACGGGCTGGTCGAGGACCGGGACCACGACATCGACGTGGGTCTGGAGCTGCTGCGGCAGGCGCTGGAACGGGCCGGCCGCTCGCCGGAGGACACCTGCCGGACCGTTCTCGACTCGCGGCTGCCGGCCAGGCCCAGCGACGACATCGCGCTGCTCGTGGCCCGCACCCGGGCCCTCGCCGCGGACCGGACCGCCGAGTGGCAGGTGCCGGGCGACCCGGCGGCCGTGTCCGAGATACGGGCCTCGGTGAGCCGCCGGCTGACCCGATGGGGCCTGGACGAGCTGATGTTCACCACCGAGCTGATCCTGAGCGAACTCGTCACCAACGCGATCCGCTACGGCGGCGACCCCATTCACGTTCGCGTGCTGTACGACCGCACCCTGATCTGCGAGGTCTTCGACAGCAGCAACACCTCGCCCCGCCTGCGCTACGCGGCCACGACGGACGAGGGCGGACGCGGTCTCTTCCTGGTCGCCCAGCTCGCGGAGCGCTGGGGCACCCGGTACACCCGGGAAGGCAAGGTCATCTGGGCGGAACAGCCCCTGCCCTGACCGAACCTCCTGTCGTCATTCCCCGCGAAAATCACACGAACTTTTCCCGAACGGGTGTCCAGCATCCCCAACCTCTGATAGGAAACCTTCCTATCAGTGTGCGCACACGGCCGACTCTCCACCCCCCACCCCCACTTGGAGCCCCCGTGAGACACCCGTCCAGCGATCCCGTACACCCCTGCGGCACCTCACGCCGCACCGTCCTCGCCCTGCTCGGCGCGTCCCTGGCCGCGGCACCTCTCCTGCGGCCGCCGGCCGCCTCAGCCGCCCCGACGGCGGCGGGCTGCGTCGGACTCGACGACCCGGCGAAGAAGGAGATCGCCATGCGGCTGGTGTCGAGCGCGGAGAACTCCTCGCTCGACTGGAAGGCGCAGTACCAGTACATCGAGGACATCGGCGACGGCCGCGGGTACACCGCCGGCATCATCGGCTTCTGCTCCGGCACCGGCGACATGCTCGACCTCGTGCAGCTCTACACCGACCGCAAGCCCGGCAACGTACTCGCCAGGTACCTGCCCGCGCTGCGCGCGGTCAACGGTTCCGACTCGCACCAGGGCCTCGACCCGAACTTCCCCAAGGACTGGCGCAAGGCCGCCCAGGACACGGCCTTCCAGCAGGCGCAGAACGACGAGCGCGACCGCGTGTACTTCAACCCGGCCGTACGGCAGGGCAAGACCGACGGGCTCGGGACACTGGGGCAGTTCGCGTACTACGACGCCATCGTCATGCACGGTGACGGCGACGACTCCACCAGCTTCCGCAACATACGCAAGCGGGCCCTGGCGAAGGCGAAGCCGCCGGCGCAGGGCGGCGACGAGGTGACCTATCTCAACGCCTTCCTCGACGCGCGCGTGTGGGCCATGAAACAGGAGGAGGCCCACAGCGACACCAGCCGGGTCGACACCGAGCAGCGGGTCTTCCTGCGCAACGGCAATCTGTGCCTGAACACGCCGCTGAACTGGAAGGTGTACGGCGACAGTTACCACATCGGCTGACCGGGTCCCTGGGCTGCCGTGCCGCCACCGGCGCGGTACGGCAGCCCAGAAGGGCCGTGGACATAAGGGCGGCTTATGAGCTCATAGACCGGACCCGCGTACCAACTAAGGCTTGCCTTAGCTTAGGCTTCCGATCGAGTCGATCCATCGCCGCTCGAAGGGAACCTGAACATGCCCCGCCCCCTGCGGGTAGCCATCGTCGGAGCCGGCCCCGCCGGGATCTACGCCGCCGACGCCCTGCTCAAGTCCGAGGTGGCCGCCGAACCCGGCGTGTCCATCGACCTCTTCGAGCGGATGCCGGCCCCGTTCGGCCTCATCCGCTACGGCGTCGCACCCGACCACCCCCGCATCAAGGGCATCATCACCGCCCTCCACCAGGTGCTCGACAAGCCGCAGATCCGCCTCTTCGGCAACGTCGACTACCCGACCGACATCAGCCTGGACGACCTGCGCGCCTTCTACGACGCCGTGATCTTCTCCACGGGCGCGACGGCCGACCGCGAGCTGTCCATACCGGGCGTCGAACTCGACGGCTCGTACGGCGCCGCCGACTTCGTGTCCTGGTACGACGGTCACCCGGACGTGCCGCGCACCTGGCCGCTGGAGGCCGAGAAGGTCGCCGTCCTCGGCGTCGGCAACGTCGCCCTCGATGTGGCGCGCGTCCTCGCCAAGACCGCCGACGAGCTGCTGCCGACGGAGATCCCGCCGAACGTGTACGAGGGCCTCAAGGCCAACAAGGCCCTGGAAGTCCACGTGTTCGGCCGCCGGGGCCCGGCGCAGGCGAAGTTCAGCCCGATGGAGCTGCGGGAGCTGGACCACTCCCCCACCATCGAGGTCATCGTCGACCCCGAGGACATCGACTACGACGAGGGCTCGATCGAGACCCGGCGCGGCAACAAGCAGGCCGACATGGTCGCCAAGACCCTGGAGAACTGGGCCATCCGGGACGTCGGCGACCGCCCGCACAAACTGTTCCTGCACTTCTTCGAGTCGCCCACCGAGATCCTCGGCGAGGACGGCAAGGTCGTCGGCCTGCGCACCGAGCGCACCGCCCTGGACGGCACCGGCAACGTGAAGGGCACCGGCGAGTTCAAGGACTGGGACGTCACCGCGATCTACCGCGCCGTCGGCTACCTCTCCGACAAACTCCCGAAGCTGCCCTGGGACATCGAGTCGGGCACGGTCCCGGACCGGGGCGGCCGGGTCATCCAGGAGAGCGGCGAGCACCTGCAGTCGACGTACGTCACCGGCTGGATCCGGCGCGGTCCCGTGGGCCTGATCGGGCACACCAAGGGCGACGCCAACGAGACGGTGTCGAACCTGCTGGACGACTTCGCGGGCGGCCGTCTGCACACGCCCGCCGCACCCGCCCCCGAGGCCGTGGAGGCGTTCCTCGCCGAGCGCGAGGTCCGCTTCACCACCTGGGACGGCTGGTACAAGCTGGACGCCGCGGAGAAGGCACTGGGCGAGCCGCAGGGCCGTGAGCGCGTCAAGCTCGTCGAGCGCGAGGACATGCTCCGGGAGAGCGGCGCGTAAGGCACCGAGCGGTGAGATCGACGGGTCCGGGGATTCCCCGGACCCGTTCGTCATTGCGTGAACTACGAGGTGAACAGGGCCCGCCCCAATGCGGATGGTGGGCGAGCCCTGTCCGGTGAGCCATTGTGCGGGTGCTGTCGTGATCGGGGCAGGAGTGAACGGCTGCCGTCCGGAGCGACGGTCGCGCACCCCCGGTGTCCGACGCGCACCCCGTGTGCGGCGTCGGCCGGGCGGCATCGTGGCCCCGGCCGGCTCGCCGAGGCGACGTAGGCGCCGCAGGCAGGCCGAGCGCCCGCCGACCCGGCAGGGTGACCCCGGGTGATCGCCGGCGCGGGCGGGCGGCGATACTGAAGGACGCACGTGCCCTCCCGCCACCAGATGGACTCATGCCGACCTCCCCCACCGTCCGTCCGCCCTTCCCCCTCACGGTGTGGCTGGCCCGTGGCCGCCACACGGGACCCGACCCGCTGGACACCGTCCGCCGCACGCTGCGGCGGCTGAAGGACGCGGGCGCCATCGACGACTTCCTGGAACCGGCCGAGAACGAGGATGCTCCGGAGCAGGTCTTCGAAGCCCGCTGGAGGGTCCCCGAGGGGGTGACCGTACGGGCGAGGCTCACGGTCGTCGCCGATGCGGAGACCGGGCCGGAGTGGGTGCTGGCGGCGGAGGCGGACCGTCCGTGGGACCAGCGGTGGCCTTCCCCCGCCACCGTGTTCTGGCCCGACACGCCGGACGCCGAGTGGGACCACGACATCCCCACCGGACTGCGGCTGCGGGACGTCAACCGTCTCCCCGAGGACGACAAGGCCATGCGGCGGCTGTTCCGGGACGCCGTGCGCGGCAGCTGGAACATCCACGTCGTCGTGCACGAGGCGATGACCCCGGACGCACGCGGCCGAAAACCGCTGGCCCAGCTGTTTCCGGAGAGCCTGCGGCACCGGGTGGTCGAGCACCGCGCGGCCCCGCAACAGCTGCGGGCCGTCAACTGGGCCCTGAAGGAGGTCGGCGTGCAGGTGCCGCGGGGCGGCGCGGTGGTGCTGCCCGCGGCGCCGGGCGCGTCCGGCCGCGGGGGTGACGAGTTCGCCGTACGCAGTGTCTTCCTCGACGGATCGCAACCGTTGGACCTGGTCGAGGCGTTGACGCGGTTCACCGCGGCGCAGCGTCCGCTTCCGGACGGGGCCGGGGAGGCGGTGACCGCGCTGCGGGAGCAGTGGCGCCTGCTGTCCCTGGAGGAGGAGCTCGCCCGCGAGCGGGCGCTCGTCGCCATGTACGCCGAGGCGCTGGAGGCCATGACCAAGTCCCGGGACCTGTACCGGGAGGCCGCCGAGCGGGCCCACGAGGCACTGGCCACGTACCGCGAGACGGCGGCGTCCCTCCCCGAGCGCGGGCAGCCGTCCTCCCCGGCCGCCACGTCCCCGCTGCAGCAGCTGACCCGCACCCTGGAGCGCCTCAAGGGTGCGCGGACGAAGGACTCGCCCTAGGAAGCATCCGGTACGTGTGGGTCTCCGGAGTTTGGATACGCGGTTGCGACGGCACCGGTCCGTCCCGGAAGGCACGTACGACATGGACAGTCACCAGCACCAGGGTGAGGGGTCCGCGACCCGTCACCAGTCCGAGACGACGCTCCGCGTCAACGGCAAACCGCACACGTTGACCGTCGACCACCGGCGTGTCCTGCTGGACGTCCTGCGCGAGGATCTCGACCTGTTCGGCGCGAAGAAGGGCTGTGACCACGGCCAGTGCGGCGCCTGCACGGTCCTGGTGGACGGGCGGCGGCTGAACAGCTGTCTGCTGCTCGCGGTCGCGCTGGACGGCAGTGAGATCACGACCGTGGAGGGGCTCTCCGGTGACGGTGAGGACCTGCATCCGCTGCAGCGGGCCTTCCTGGACCGGGACGCCTTCCAGTGCGGCTACTGCACCCCGGGGCAGATCTGTTCCGCGCTCGGCGCGATCGCCGAGGCCTCGGCCGGACACCCTTCGCACGTCACCGACCCGGCCGCGCCCTCGGGCGAGCCCGTGCCGCTGGACCGGGACGAGATCCGGGAGCGGCTCAGCGGCAACCTCTGCCGCTGCGGGGCCTATCCACGGATCGTCGACGCGGTCGAGGACGTGATCGGGTGAGGACCTTCGACTACGTCCGGGCCGACAGCCTCCAGGAGGCCGCCGACGCCCTCGCCGCCCGGCCCGGCGCCCGCTGTCTGGGCGGCGGCACCAATCTGGTCGACCTGATGAAGTTCGGCGTCGAACAGCCCACCGCGCTCGTCGACATCAGCCGGCTGCCGCTGGACACGGTGGAGGAGCTGCCCGACGGCTCGCTGCGGATCGGCTCGACGGTCCGCAACAGCGACCTCGCCGCCCATCCCGCCGTACGGGACCGCTGGCCCGCGCTGTCCCAGGCGGTGCTGGCGGGCGCCTCCGGGCAGCTGCGCAACGCGGCCACCACCGGCGGCAACCTGCTGCAGCGCACCCGCTGCCCCTACTTCCAGGACGTGGCCAAGCCGTGCAACAAGCGCGAGCCGGGCAGCGGCTGCGGCGCCCGGGACGGGGTGCACCGTGACCACGCCGTCCTGGGTCATTCCGCGCACTGCATCGCCACCCACCCCTCGGACATGGCGGTGGCGCTGGCCGCCCTGGACGCCCGCGTCGAGCTGTACGGAGCCGAGGGCGCCCGGAGTCTTCCGGCGGCCGAGTTCCACCGGCTGCCCGGGGACCGTCCCGAGGTGGACACCGAGATCCGGCCGGGGGAGATCATCACCGGCGTGGTGCTGCCGGCGGCCACGGGCGGAGTGCCCTCGGCCTACCGCAAGGCCCGCGACCGGGCGTCGTACGCCTTCGCGCTCGCCTCCGTGGCCGTCGCGGTACGGGTGGAGGGCGGCGTGGTCGGCCGCGCCCACATCGCGTTCGGGGCACTGGCGCACCGGCCCTGGCGGGCCCGGCGGGCCGAGGAGGCCCTGCTGGGCGCGGCTCCCACCGAAGCCGCTTTCGAACACGCCGTCGACCTCGAACTGTCCGCCGCCGACCCGCTGCGGGACAACGCCTACAAACTGCCCCTGGCCAGGGGGCTCGCCCTGGACGTCCTGACCCGGCTCACCGCCGCCGCCCGGACCTGAATCCCCAGTCCCCGAGGAGGACTCCATGGCCAGTGTCCCCACCGCTGTGGGCGCTCCCGCCGAGCGCCGGGAGGGGCGGGAGAAGGTCACCGGCACCGCCCGCTACGCCGCCGAACAGCCCCGGCCCGGACGACTGCACGCCCGGCCGGTACCCGCCACGATCGCCCGGGGCCGGGTGACCGGCATCGACACCGCGGCCGCGCTGGAGGTGCCCGGCGTGCTGACCGTGCTCACCCCCGAGAACGCGCCCCGGCTCGCCGAGCCGGACGATGCCACGCTCGCCCTGCTGCAGAACTCCCGCGTCCCGCACCGCGGCTGGTTCGTGGCCCTGGTGGTGGCCGAGACCCTGGAGGCGGCCCGCGCCGGCGCCGCCGCCGTCCGCGTGCGGTACGCGGCGGAGGAGCACGACGTCGCCCTCACCGCCTCGCACCAGCAGGCGTACGTCCCCGAGGAGGCCAACGGCGGCTACCCGGCCCGCACCGAACGGGGCGAGCCCGACGCCGCCTTCGGCTCCGCGGCCGTCCGGGTCGACACCGAGTACCGGGTGCCGCCGCTGCACAACCACCCCATGGAGCCGCACGCCACCACCGCGCACTGGGACGGCGAACGGCTCACCGTGCACAACTCCAGCCAGGGCTCGACGGCCGTACGCGCCACGCTGGCCCAGATGTTCCAGCTGCCCGAGGACCGGATCACGGTCGTCGCCGAACACGTCGGCGGCGGGTTCGGCTCCAAGGGCACCCCCCGCCCGGACGTGGTGCTCGCCGCGATGGCCGCGCGGCACACCGGCCGGCCCGTCACCGTGGCCCTGCCCCGGCGCTTCCTGCCCACGGTCGTCGGACACCGGGCGCCCACCCTGCAGCGGGTGCGCCTCGGCGCCGACGCGGACGGCCGCCTCACCTCCCTGATCCACGAGGTCACCACCCACACCTCCCGCGTCAAGGAGTTCGTGGAGCAGGCCGCGGTACCGGCGCGGATCATGTACGCCTCGCCGCACAGCCGCACCCTGCACCGCGTCGTGCCCCTCGACGTGCCCTCGCCGTCGTGGATGCGCGCCCCGGGCGAGGCTCCCGGCATGTACGCGCTGGAGTCCGCGATGGACGAACTCGCGGGTGAACTCGGCATGGATCCGGTGGAGTTGCGGATCGTCAACGAGCCGGACACCGAGCCCGACAGCGGTCGGCCCTTCAGCAGCCGGCATGTCGTTCAGTGCCTGCGCGAGGGCGCCCGCCGCTTCGCGTGGTCGGCGCGCGATCCCCGCCCCGGCTCCCGGCGTGAGGGGCCGCTGCTCGTCGGCTCGGGCGTGGCCGCCGCCACCTATCCCGTCCAGATGTGGCCGTCGACCGCCGAGGCCCGCGCGCTGCCCGACGGCGGCTACCTGGTCCGGGTCAACGCCACCGACATCGGCACCGGAGCCCGTACGGTCCTCGCGCAGATCGCGGCGGACGTGCTCGCCGTACCGCTCGAACGGGTCCTGATCCAGGTGGGCAGCAGCGATCTTCCCTCGGCGTCGCTGGCGGGCGGCTCGTCCGGCACCGCCTCCTGGGGCTGGGCCGTGCACGAGGCGAGCTCACAGCTGGCGGCGCGGCTGGCCGAGCACTCGGGACCGCTGCCCGGGGAAGGGCTCGCGGCCCGCGCCGACACGGCCGGGAAGGCCGACGCCGACAGCCCCTGGTCGCGGCACGCGTTCGGCGCGCATTTCGCCGAGGTCGGCGTCGACACGGTCACCGGTGAGGTCCGGGTCCGGCGTCTGCTGGGGGTGTACGCCGCCGGGCGCATCCTCAACGCCCGGACCGCGCGGTCCCAGTTCGTCGGCGGGATGACCATGGGTCTGGGGATGGCACTGACCGAAGGCAGCACGACGGACGAGGCATTCGGCGATTTCGCGGAGTCGGACCTGGCGTCGTACCACGTGCCCGCGCACGCGGACGTCCCGGACGTACAGGCGCACTGGATCGACGAGGACGATCCGCATCTCAACCCGATGGGCAGCAAGGGGATCGGCGAGATCGGCATCGTCGGCACGGCCGCCGCGATCGGCAACGCCGTCCACCACGCCATCGGCGTCCGGCTGCGGGAACTGCCGCTCACCCCGGACCGGGTGCTGGCCGCGCTCGCGGACCGGGGTGGGCGGGGCCGGTAGGGATCACTGGGCCGTTCGGCCCGCCTCAGCCATCGGCCGGACCACCGCGCGGCGGGCTGCCGCCGGCCCAGGCGGACGGGCAGGGCCGGTCCTCATACGTGGATCCAGGGGATGCGTGCGGCCGCCGTTCGGGCGTGTCCGGCGTACGGACACACTTTCGGCAGGCCATACCGGCGCCCGGAGGGGGAATCCGTCAAGGTGCGGACGCACGGAGCGTACCGCCCGGACGAGGAGGCTCCCCGTGGACACGACCAGCACCGTGTTCGTCGTCGCCGTGATCCTCGCGGCCCTGGTACTCGCCGTGGCGATCGCCCTGCTGGTGCGGCTGGTGCGGACCCGGCGCACACTGCGGCGGGCAGGACTTCCGACCGGACCGCGCTGGGTCTTCTGGGGCGCTCTGCTGTACTTCGTACTGCCGACGGACCTGCTGCCCGACCCGGTGTACCTGGATGACATCGGTGTACTGCTTCTGGCACTGCGAAGCCTGCGCTCCTCACCCGGTGGACGCGCGCTCGGGTCCCTGCGTGACCATGACTACGCTCCGTAAGGAAACCATTCACCCGTTCGATTCGTATAAGTCTCTGGAAAGCCCGAGAAAGCGGCGGACCAAGGGGGGCCGCGGGGGCGGCCGTCGTTCCATCGAGCAGTACCGGTGAGGGAGAGACGATGCAACCGTTCGCGCTCAACTACGCACGTCCGGCAGTGGAGTTGGAAGTCACGATTCCGTACGCGTACGACTCCGGGCTGCAGTTGAACGTGCTCCTCGACGGGCGGATAGCCGCCTGTGACCACGGCCTGATGAGGGAACTGGGGACCACGACGTCGACCGCGGGCTCCAAGACGCACTTCGACGACTGAACACGGGCCGCTGACCATGACCGTGTTGATTCTGACCAGTGAAGGGGACGTGACCGCCGACATGGTGGTCGTGCACCTCAACACGGCGGGGGTGCCGGTGGTCCGGCTCGATCCCGCCGACCTGACCGGCGGTGCCGCGCTGTCCGGTGAGTATGTGCACGGCGCCTTCCGCGGCCATCTGTCGGCCGGGGGGCGTCTGGTGAGCATCGGCGGGCTGCGCTCCATCTGGGTGCGCAGGCCGGGCACGCCGGCCGCGCGGGCCGCCGCGCCCTCCTCCTGGCTGACCGAGGAGACGTCCCAGGCGCTGTACGGCATGCTGCGCGGCAGCGACGCCTGCTGGATGAACCATCCCGACGCGGCCCGCCGGGCCCGGCACAAGCCCTGGCAGCTGCGGCTCGCCCAGCGTTCGGGCCTGCCGGTGCCGGCCACGCTCATCACGACGTTCCCGCAGGCGGCCCGGGAGTTCGCGGCACGCTACCCGGATCTCGTGGTCAAGCCGGTCTCCGGTGCCCATCCGCAGGATCCGCCCCGCGCGGTGCCGACCAGCCGGGTCGCCCCGGACACCGACTTCTCCGCCGTCGCCTACGGCCCGACGCTGTTACAGCGCCGCGTCGCCAAGCGGGCCGACATCCGTCTCACCGTGGTGGGCGACCGGATGCTGGCCGCCCGCAAGGCGGTCGCGGACGACGCGGACCCGGACGAGGTCGATGTCCGCTTCGCGGTGAACTCCCTGTCCTGGTGCCCCGCCGACGTCGCGCCGCGGGTCGCCGACGCCGTGCGGGCGTACATGCAGGGGGCCGGACTGGCCTACGGCGCCTTCGACTTCGCCGAGGACGCGGACGGCACCTGGTGGTTTCTGGAGTGCAACCAGTCGGGGCAGTTCGGCTTCGTCGAGGTGGACACCGGTCAGCCGATCGCCCGGAGCGTCGCCGAGTGGCTGGCCCGGCCCGATCCGCGGCGGCGGGCCGGCGTCAACGGGGTCGACACGGCGGTGCGGTGAGGGCGGGTCAGTAGGTACGCGGGCCGGGCAGGGCGGCCCGCTGCCATCCCGGGCCGGGGGACGCGGGGCGGTCGGGAGCCTGACCGGGGCCGGGGCCCGGGCCGGAACCGAAGGACTGCAGCGGGCGCATGGCGTACTCCAGTTCCCTGGTGACGCGCTCGGCCTCCCTGCGTGTCTGAAGGGGGACGTCGCCGCGTTCCGCGACGAGCCGGTCGTAGATGGGGGAATCCTGGAACACCCGTCAACGCGCCTTTCGTGTCACTGCCCATCAGCACGGGCACGACTGCCGAGTGTAGGCGCCCTCACCCATAGGAGGGCGAATTCCCGTGGAGGTCTTGACGCCACCCTGTGAAGCATGCCGCGCTCAGGCACCGGTCGTGGAGCCGGGCCGGACGATCATCAGCACCGTGACAGTCGCCCAGAGCAGGTTGAACAGACCGGTGAACATGGCGAGTTGGGCGGTGTTGCGGCGCTCGACGGGCTGCTGCGCGCTCAGCTGTTCCAGAAGTTCGTCCTGGCGGGGCAGCACGAAGGCGACCAGGATCCCCGCGGCCGCCGCGGTCAGCGCGATGGACGTCACAAGCCAGCCGTCACCCAGGACACCCATGGCGCCCGCGGTGGCGAACCCGAGGACGGGCACCGCGAGTCCGACGCCGGAGTAGACCCGGCAGATGCGGTGCAGCAGCCGCACGGTGCCGACGCCCGCGGTGTCCGGTCCCTCGGCACCGGAGTGGGCGCGGCGTGCGGCGGGCGGGAACATGCTGGCCGCGACGGTGACGGGCCCGACGGCGACGATGGCGGCCAGGACGTGCAGGGTCAGCAGGAACTTGGTCATGAAGGGCGTGTCCTCCGGGGCGTCGGTCAGCGGTGCCCGCCCACCCTAGGAAGCCCCCGGATGATCACACAGGGGCGGAAACGACAGGTTCCAACGGATTCTCGCCAATGCTCTGTCCAGGGGCTGGGCCCTCGACACCTGACCAGCCCGTGCTGCCGTGCCTGGCGGGAATCCGCCTATCGTGGCAATCATGCACACGGTGGCGATCCTCGCTCTCGATCACGTGGTGCCGTTCGACATGGCGGCGCCCATGCAGGCCTTCGACTGGACGCGGCTGCCCGACGGCCGCCGTCCCTACCGGGTGCGCCTGTGCGCCGAGACTGCGGAGGTGCGTGCCGACGGCGGCTTCGGCCTGCGGGTCGACCGGGGCCTGGAGACGCTGGCGGAGGCCGACACGGTCATCGTGCCGGGCTGCTCCCCCGATGCCCCGCCGCCCTCGGCCGCCGTGCTCGCGGCCCTACGACAGGCCGCCGCGGCGGGCACCCGGATCGCGTCCGTGTGCGTGGGCGCCTTCGTGCTGGCTCAGGCCGGGCTGCTCGACGGACTCGGAGCCACCACGCACTGGGTGGCCGCCGACGAGCTGGCCCGCCGCTTCCCGCGCGTCGACGTACGGCCGGACGTGCTCTACGTCGACAACGGCCAGATCCTCACCTCGGCCGGAGCCGCCGCGGCCCTGGACATGTGCCTGCACATGATCCGCCGGGACCTGGGCTCGGCCGTCGCCGCACACTCGGCCCGGATGTCGGTGATGCCGCTGGAACGGGAGGGCGGCCAGGCCCAGTTCATCGTGCACGAGCACCCGCCCGTACCGCGGGGCTCGACCCTGGAGCCGGTCCTGGAGTGGATCGAGGACAACCTGGCCCAGGAGGTCACCCTGGGCGACCTGGCGGCCCGCTCGGGGATGAGCGAGCGCACCTTCAGCCGCCGTTTCCGCGAGCAGACGGGCACCACTCCCCTGCAGTGGCTCCTCCGGGCCCGGGTACGGCGGGCCCAGTACCTGCTGGAGAACAGCGACCACCCGGTCGAACGGATCGCGCGACAGGCGGGCTTCGGTTCCCCCACCTCGTTCCGCGAGCGGTTCCGCCGGGTGGTCGGCACCACACCACAGGCGTATCGCGCCGCCTTTCACGCGAGGACGCTCGCCGTCCCCGAGCCGCGCCCCTGACAGGCCCGTTCCGGCGCGGCACGGGGACGGCACGACCTCACACGGCGAGCCGCAGCCCGTCCTCCCCGTCCCTTTCGGCCGGGGTGGTTGCCGCGGTCCCGGCGGCCAGGAGCAGGGCGTCCGCCTTGGCGACCGCCTCGTGGATGTCGGTGACCGCCATCATCACGCACAGCGTGTAGGTGACGTCCTCCAGTTCACGTGCCGTCGCCTCCCTTTCCCTCTCCGCCTGAGCGATCCGCAGCGATGCGTATCGAGTCAGCAGCTTCCTGACGACCTTCGGGTCCGGAACGAGCACGTAGCGCCCCTCTCTCGAGTTTTCACCGCGTATGCCCGAACGGTGGCGGACCATTCACCTCCGACGCGCCCCGGCGCGCAATTGGCGCAAATCCATTACTTCCTGCCCGGCTTTCACGCCCGGGCGTACGCCGTCAGACAAGCTGCCCGCTGTGCGGTGCCCTGTACGCCCCTCCGCGGCGCGGGAGTTCCTCGTGCCCGCCGATCTCCTGGACCCGGCCCTGAGCCGGGCGACGACCAGTGCGGCGGCGGGGGCGACGTCGGCGACGCCATCGGTGGTGGTCTTCCTCGGTTGCCGTCTTCAGGGCGAGAGTTGCCGTCTTCAGGGCGAGCGCTTTCTTCCCTGGCGGGTGAGGACCGCACCGGTGACGGGAGAGACTTTCGGCAGAGGTGGGGTCGGGGTACGGCGGCGCGGGGTCACTCGCCGAGGGTGCGGGCGAGTTCCGTGGTCGCCCGGGCGATCTCGGTGTCCTCCTCGGCCAGCAGCCGCCGCAGGGCGCCCCGCCGGTCCCGGACGGCCTGCCGGGCCTTGCGCTCCCACACGACGTGGTTCTCGCGGTGGTTGAGCAGCTTGGGGTAGACGGCGGCCGTGTCCTCCCACTGCCGGGCGTCGGCGATGCTCCTGAGCAGCTGGATGATCTCCGCGCGGCAGGTCACATGGGGCAGTTGGGCGAGTTCCCAGAGGAAGGGGACCGTGGCGGCCGTCGCCTGTTCCACCACGAAGCCGTACTGGCAGATACGGCTGCGCAGATCGGCGAGGGCGGCGCGGGCGGTCTCCGGGTCCCCGCAGGCCATGGTGGTGAGCAGCAGCGGGATGGCGGCCGCGCAGCCGGTGGAGTCCCGGATCTCGCGCCACGGCACCCGGTCCAGGGCGGTCAGGGACGTCGTCCTGGCCACCCCGGTCGGCGGCTGGCGGGGGTCGGTGCCCTCGGTGCTCTGTCGGTGCGTCGGAGCGGTGCGCATGGCGTGGGGGCCTTTCCGCGGGGTCATACCGGTGAGGGAGGAGGGCAGGTCGACAGCCTTGCCCAGACGGTCTTGCCGGCCGGGGGGTTCAGGGTCCAGCCCCATTCCTCGGCGAGGGCGTCGACGATGAAAAGGCCCCGGCCGTGCTCCAGCAGGGCGGAGCCTTCGGTGGCCGTGAACTCGGGCAGGTCGTCACCGGGGTCGGAGACGGTGAGCAGCACATGGGCGGGGTCGAACAGGATTCCCAGCCGGACCTCCGCCTCGGTCGCCAAGGCGCCGGCGACCGTGTGCGCCACGGCGTTGGCGGCGAGTTCGGTGACCACGAGGGCGGCGTCGTCGCCGTGGTGGCCGAGCGACCAGCAATCCAGGGTGTCCCGGGTGAAGGCCCGGGCCAGCGCGAATCCTTCACCGCTGCATCTGAGGCGCAGGGCGGCGGAGGCGGGGATGCCGTTCGGGAGCGCCGGACTCGGGGCCTGCCACGCGCGGGCTTCCGCGGTGCGTGGCTGCGGGGGAATCCCGTCGGCCAGGGCAGCTCCACCCGCGCCGCCGGGCGCGGCCCGGCCCGGCTGCCGGAGCACGGGGTTCGCAGGTGATGACACGGCATCTCCCTGATGCGACATCAAGAACGGGGCGCCCCCAGGGGGTTGACGCCGTAGCTATTATCCACGCAGACAGCGCCCGCGTGCAATTGCACGAGAAATTGCACGAAAGACAGGTGGGGCGGAAGGGAGCGGGGGAACCCGTCCTGCCCCGTCCGGACGGCCGGGCGGCCGGGCACGGTGCCCGGGAGGAATGCGAACAGCAAGGAGACTGCGGTGCCACCAGTGCGGAACGGAGTGCGGGCGAGTTCGCTGGACGTCCGCTGGATGAAGAGCCGGCACAGCAATGCCGAGGGCAACTGTGTAGAAGTGGCCACGCTGGTCGACGGGGGCATCGCGGTGCGCAACTCCCGTGATCCCGACGGGCCGGCGCTCGTCTACACGCCGGCCGAGGTGGCTGCGTTCGTCGCCGGAGCGAAGGAGGGCGAGTTCGACCATCTCCTGTGAGGGAGCGGTCAACTCCCTTGCGGAGGCGGGCCTCTGCGGTGCGACACTACGGAGTGCGATAGTCTGAGTCGCCTCTGTGCCGGTTTACTGGGAGTCAGGATGTCCACCGAGTCGCATCGCATCTCCCGCCTGCAGCCGTACCTGGACCGGCCCGAGCCGGCTCCCACGCTGCTGAAGATGCTGGTCGGCGTGCAGCTGGCGGGTTTCCGCGAGGACGCCGACCTCACTCAGGAGCAGGCGGCGCGGGCCCTCAGGTTCAGCCCGGCGAAGCTGTCGCGCATCGAGTCGGGCAAGGGCCGGCGGCCCCCGACGGAAAGCGACGTCCGCGCACTGCTGGAGCTGTACGGCACCGACGACTACGAGGCGTCGATGCTCCTCAAGCTGCTCCGGCGCGCCGGTGAGCCGGGCTGGTGGCAGCGCTACGACAAGCGGCTGATGCCCGAGTGGTTCGACCGTCTGGTCGGCCTGCAGGAGGCCGCCGCCGCGATCCGTACCTTCGAGATCCAGTACGTGCCGGGCCTGCTGCAGACCGCGGAGTACACCCGGGCGGTGGTGGAGCGGGGTCTGCCCTCGGCGGCCGCGAGCGAGGTACGGCGCCGGGTCGAACTGCGCACCCGCCGGGCGCAGTTGCTGGAACGGACGGATCCGCCGCAACTGTGGGCGGTCCTCGACGAGTCGGTACTGCTGCGGATCCTGGGCAGCCGCGAGGTGATGCGGGACCAGCTCGGGCATCTGATCGAGATGGCTCAGCGTCCCCATGTGACGGTGCAGATCGTGCCGTTGGACGTGACGGCCGCCTCGGCTCCGTCCATCCCGATCACCTATCTCCGCTTCGGCGGCCTCGACCTGCCCGACGTTGTCTACCTGGAGCACATAAAGAGCGCCAACTTCCTGGAGGACCGCGACGAGACGGAGGAGTACCGGCTCGCCCTGGACCGACTGGCCGACGAGGCGCTCGAACCCCGGGAGTCCCTGCGGTTGCTGGAGGACACCATGAAGCAGCGCTACGGCGGCTGATTCCCCGCACGCACCGACGCCCCCCACGATGGTGTGGGGGGCGTTGTCGTTCGGGGGGACCGCGATCGACGTGGGGGGCGTCGTTCGACGGGACCGCGAAGCTAGACGATCCGGGCCACGCCGCCGAACTCGATCCACTCGTGGGTGAGCTGGCGGGGGGCCACCTCGGAGTCGGGCCGCCAGGTGGAGACCTCCACCAGACCGGGGTCGAGGATCTCCATGCCCTCGAACCACTCGGCCACGTCCTTCTCCTGGCGCACCCGGCCCCAGTGGCCCTGGGTCGCCTGGTCCATGAAGTCGGTGACGAACTTGCGGACCTCGGGGTCCTCGCTGACCAGCTGGCACATCACCAGGTAGCTGCCGGGCACCAGCCGTTCGGACACCCGGCGCACCACCGCGAGGGGCCCGTCCGTGTCGCTGTCGGGGATGCAGTGCATCACCGAGTTGAAGAGCACGGCGACCGGCTGGGTGAAGTCGATCAGGCGCTCGGTGTCCGGGTGCGAGAAGATCTCGTCGGTCTGCCGCATGTCCGCGTGGATGACGGCGGTCCGCTGGTCCTGCTCCAGCAGCGCCCGGCCGTGGACCAGCACCATCGGGTCGTTGTCGACGTAGACGACATGGGTGTCCGGGTTGATGCGCTGGGCGACCTGGTGGACGTTGTCCTGGGTGGGCAGGCCTGATCCGTGGTCGAGGAACTGCCGGATGCCGTGGTCCTGTGCCAGCACCCTCACGACGCGCTGCAGGAAGCGCCGGTTGTTCACGGCGAGGCGGCGGGTGCTGGGAACGACCTTGTCCAGTTCCTCGCACGCCGCCCGGTCGGCCGCGTAGTTGTCCTTGCCGCCCAGATAGTGGTCGTACATCCGTGCGGCCGTGGGTACCGTGGCGTCGATCGACGTGGACAGCTGCTTACCGGTCTGCATCTTTCCCCCAGCTTCGTGCCGCGCCAACTGGCCTGGCAGGACAGGGAGTCCATCCTAGGGACCAGGCGTTCGCCGATGCCAGTCCTCGCACGAACCGTCCCCGAACGAACGACGCGGTGAGGCTGGGGAGGCCCATCGAGCCTGATGGTGTACCGGTTTCGAGTGCGCCCCGCCCGATGTCGCTCCTCGACCGGACCGGGCGGACGTGGCGTCCGGCGACGACGGCCCGGCACCCAGCGCCCAGCCGCAGCTGACGGACTCTGGCCGCCCCGCATGACCGAGGCGGCCGGGCGACCCCACCGCCCCGGGCGGAGCCGACCGCTCGGGTGCCCACCCGACGAGCGCGCACCCGACGCCTCGGATCAGGCCGCGTCCAGTTCCGCGACCTCGTCGGCGGTCAGGACGAGGTCCGTGGCGGCGGCCGAGTCGCGTATGGTCTCGGGGCGGCTCGCTCCCGGGATCGGCACGACCACCGGCGACTTGGCCAGCATCCAGGCCAGGCAGACGCGTTGCGGGCTCACTCCCCGGGCCTGGGCGATCCGGTCGAACGGGGCATGGGCGGAGCCGAGTTCACCGGCCCGGGAGATACCGCCGAGCGGGCTCCAGGGCAGGAAGGCGATGCCGAGCTCGTCGCACAGCCGCAGTTCCGGCTCGCTGGAGCGGAAGGCCGGGGAGAACTGGTTCTGCACGGAGACCAGCCGGCCGCCGAGGATCTCGTAGGCCTGGCGGATCTGGTCCGGGTCGGCGTTGGAGATGCCGGCCATGCGGATCTTGCCCGCGTCGAGGAGGTCGCGGATCGCGCCGACGGACTCCGCGTAGGGGACCTTCGGGTCGGGGCGGTGGAACTGGTAGAGCCCGATGGCCTCCACCCCGAGCCGGCGCAGGGATGCCTCGCAGGCGGCCTTGAGGTGCCCGGGGCTCCCGTCCTGGGTCCAGCTTCCGTCGCCGGGACGCAGATGGCCGCCCTTGGTGGCGACCAGGACCTCCCGGCCGCCGTCGTGCGAGGCGAGGGCCTTGGCGATCAGGGTCTCGTTGTGGCCGACCTCGGCGGCGTGCAGGTGGTAGGCGTCCGCGGTGTCGATCAGGGTGATGCCGGCGTCGAGGGCGGCGTGGATCGTGGCGAGGGAGCGTGTCTCGTCCGGTCGCCCTTCGATGGACATGGGCATGGCGCCCAGGCCGATCGCGCTCACTTCGACATCACCGATACGGCGGGTGTGCATGGGCTCGTGACCTCTTTCGGCTGTCTCGCGGAACCGATGCGGAACCTGTGCGGAACCGATGGGTCCGAGGCTCCCGGCTCGGGAGGGTGCGGGCGCCGTCGGACGCACTCCAGCCTCGTGGGCCCGTACCCCGCAGGTCCAATAGAAGAAGCAGAACGGATTCAGCACCCGGGCCGATGAATCCCGGTCCGAGAGGGCCGCGGCCCGCCCGGCAGGAGGGCCGGACCGCGGCCGTCGGCCGCCGTGCGAGTCCCGGGGGTCGCCTCCTCCGGGTGCGGTGTGTGCGTCCTCGACGAGGGCCCGGCTTCCGGACGCGGATGAGCAGGCCCTGGCGGTGCTGCCCGGCGGGCATGCGGACATGGGGCGCGGCGGCCCCCGGCACCGGGCGTGGGGCCGTCGTCGCCCCGTACACGTCCCTGGGCGCCGACGAGACGGTATGCCGTCGTCCGGGGCCGGACACGTCAGGCGGGGAAGGGAGCGTCAGGCGGCAGCGGTACCGCGGGCCGACCGGGCAGCCACTTCCGTCCGCGTCCCGGCGGGAGCCCGGTCGCCGCCCAATGCCCCCGGTGGGCAGCGGCGCACCGGCACCGTGCCCACCGGGCACGCGGGGCTACGCATCCGCCCACCCATGTGAAACGCTCTGCGTCGACCGGTCGCCCCTCCGCCTCCGGTCCTCACCAGGTCGTACGGCGTGAAAGGCGGCGGTATGCGCATAGGACTGCTCGGCACCGGTCCCTGGGCCCGCATGGCCCATGCTCCCGCCCTGAGCGAACATCCGGGACTGGACTTCGCCGGGGTGTGGGGCCGCCGCCCGGACGCGGCCAAGGAGTTGGCCGAGCTGCACGGCACGCGGGCGTACGACGACGTGGACGCGCTGCTCGACGACGTGGACGCGGTGGCGATCGCCCTGCCTCCGGGCGTACAGGCTCAGCTCGCGGCCCGGGCCGCGCGGGCGGGCCGCCATCTGCTGCTGGACAAGCCGCTCGCCATGACGGTCGAGGAGGGGCGAGCCGTGGTCGACGCCGTGCGGGACTCCGGTGTCGCCTCGGTCGTCTTCTTCACCACCCGTTTCCTGTCCGAGCCCGAGGCGTGGATCACCGAACAGGCGGGAGTGCAGGGCTGGTTCACCGCGCGGGCGCAGTGGCTGGGCTCGGTGTTCACCAGCGACAGCCCGTTCGCCGCCTCGCCGTGGCGGCAGGAGAAGGGCGCCTTGTGGGACGTGGGCCCGCACGCGCTGTCCGTGCTGCTGCCGGTGCTCGGTGACGTGCGGCGGGTGGCGGCGGCAGCGCCCGGTCCCGGGGACACCGTGCATCTGGTCCTGAACCACGCCGCCGGTGCGTCGAGCACCCTGACGCTGAGCCTCACCGCGCCGCCCGCGGCGGCCGCGGCCGGCGTCGAGCTGCGGGGCGAGGCGGGGGTGACGTTTCTTCCGGAGAGTTCCGAGGCAGTCCTGCCCGCTCTCACCCGCGCCGCGGACGCCCTCCTCGACGCCGCCCGCACGGGCCGCCCGCACCCGTGCGACGCCGCGTTCGCCCTGCGGATCACCGAGATCCTGGCGACAGCCGAAGCCGTGCTGGACGACGCCTGAACGACGCCTTATCGCCCGACCTGACCGACGTGGCGGTTCCCGGTCAAGGCTCCTGGCCAGGATCCCGAGCAGTACGCCACCTGGCACCGACGAACGGCCGAACCGTCCGTCGGTGCCGGGGCGAACGTCTCAGCCGGTGCTGCGGCCGAGGGGGAACATCAGTCGTTGCCGAGGTGGAAGTTCAGGCGTTCCCGTACGACGGGATAGCCGGCCCTGGCGAAGTTCGCGGCCATCGGGAAGTTGCCCTGGTCGGTGGCGGCCGAGACGAACTCGGCACCCCGATCGACCAGGAAGTGGGTGCATTCCGCCAGGAGGTCGTAGGCGTAACCGCGTCCCCGCTGGTCCGGCAGTACCCCGATGAATCCGACGCAGGGGCCCGCCGGATTGTGCGCCGGGATGTGAATACCGACCGGCTCTCCCTCGTGGGTGTGGGCGACCTGCCACCACTCCCTCGGTGAGGGGCACCAGTGGAAGAAGTCGAGTTCCTCCTGGGCCGCCTGGTCGAGTCCGCCCTCCTCGATCGCCTTGAGGGCGTGGGCGTCCAGAGTGACGGAGTGGATGCGGCGCAGGGCGTCGCGGAACACCTCGTCGTCCGGTTCGGGCCGGAAGACCAGGCGCCCGGGACGCTCCGGCAGCCCGCACGCGGGGGTCCACCGGTACAGGAAGCGTTCCACCAGGAGTTCGTAGCCGGCGTCCCGTACGGCGGTGAAGCGGGTCTCGGCGGCGGCGCGCAGGGCGGGGTCCTCGCGCCAGCCGCCGGGCAGGTTCATCTCGAGTTCGACCTGCCAGGGTGCGGTGCGCAGAAGTTCGGCCCCCGCCTCCTCCTCGCCCTCGGCCACGTCGAACCAGTTGACGTTGAGGGGTTCGGTGTCGTCGGGGCCGCCCCACCAGGCGGCGCGTGCGACGACCTCGCCGTCGCGCAGGGCCACGCGCTTCCAGTCGGGGCGGTGCCGGGTGAGCCGGTGCGCCTCACGGGCGTTCAGCGGGTCGGGCAGGGTGTCGAAGAGCGGTGCGTCGCGCTCGTCGAGCGCGCGGATGACCAGATCGGTCACGGGTTTTCCTCCGGGATGCGTACTGCGTGAAGCGCTCCCGGTCAGACGAAGCACGCCGGGGCAACGGAGAGGGAGCGCTCAGTGGGTGTGAACTGCACGGCACTCGCCTCCTTCCCGTCGGTCTCAGGGCGTCGGATCACACGCTACCCCGGCAAAGCGGTCCGTGAGGCCGAATTAAAGGCCCCGGCCGGCCCGGTCGCCGCGGTCCTCGGGGCCGGGTTCAACCGCTCGACGCTGCTGGGCGTCCCTTCCCGGCCGACGACCGACCCCGCGTCCTTCAACCGGACCGACCTCACCGACCACTACGCCAAGGCCATGCACACGGCCACCGAGGACGGCCGTGCGTACGACTTCGCCTTCGACGAGGGCCGGCCCCGGTCCCAGCATCTTCACGACGATGTTGTCGCTGACGAGGAACGCGGCGAACACGCTCACCATGATCAGCGCGGCAGCACGTCCTCGGCGAGCGAGCCCGCAGGGCGTAGCGGCAGGCGCCCTGGATCTCGGCTCCGCCGGCGTCGTTCTCGGCGACGGGGCGGCGCACCCGGTAGCGGTCGATGCGGGTGCCGATCAGGCCCGGCAGGCTCTGGACCAGGGTCAGCGCGCCTGGCACGGCCGGGACGACCGTGGCGGCGGCCAGGCCGAGCTTGCCGATGAAGCTCACGCCATGGGGAGCGGTTTCCGCAGGTCGGCGACTGTGGTCGTCCGGCTGGGAGCCCGGCGATCCCAGCGATGCCTGCCGGTCGCGCAGGTCGAGCCGGCTGCCGTAGCCGCCCGCCGCCGGGTCGTGCCGCTTCAGGGCGTCGAGGCCCTCCTGGGACCGCACACCGGGCGGGGAGAAGGTGTCCGAGAAACGTGCCGCCGTGGGTCCGGTTGAGGGTCCGGAGGGCCACCAGTGCCACCAGACGGGCCACCAGGACGATCAGGAAGTGCCGGGCGCACCACTTTCCCGGAGCCCCTGGGAACCCCCGGCCCCCGGACCCCCTGAGGCCCCTGAGCCCCCTGAGCCCCCTGAGCCCCCTGAGCCCCCTGAGCCCCCTGAGCCCCCTGAGCCCCCTGAGCCCCCTGAGCCCCCTGAGCCCCCTGAGTGACACTACCCCCCCCCTCCCGCCTCCCCGGATGTCTGCGTCGCCGGCATGGGCCTGGCCTGCTCTGCCGGGCGAAATCCCCGGTCATCCCCATCACACGCTCTGGTGATCACCGGGGCATCCCGGGAGCGAGCGCCTCCGGGCCGCTCGGGATGCGGGGTGCGCGTGGACGTTGAATGGTGATATCGGGCCCGGTGAGGGAAACCGGGATCGAGGAACGATCCGGATCCGAGGAGCAGACATCATGCCGACGTCACAGCCCGAAGCATCCGGGCAGTCCGAGGACCGCACGACCCCGGACGCCCTGCTGCACACCCGTACCGGCACGGACGTGTCACCCGAGGACGTGGTGCTCGCCTCCGGCAAGGACCTCACCCCGCGCACCCTCGAGTGGGCCAGGCGCAAGCTGGCGGCCGAGGGCCCGGCCGCGCTCGACAAACTGCTGCCGTAGGGCCGTAGTGTCGTAGCACGAGGCGGGCGTACGGCCCTGGCCGTAGGCCCGCCGGGAGCGGGGACGGGATTGCCCGTCCGCCCTTCCGGAGGAGCCCTGGGGACTGACAGACTCCCGAGGGTGCCCGACTTCGACATGCTCGTCATCGGATCCGGACCCGGGGGCCAGAAGGCCGCCATCGCCGCGGCCAAACTGGGCCGCCGGGTCGCCGTCGTCGACCGCCCCGACATGGTCGGCGGGGTCTCCATCCACACCGGCACCATCCCCTCCAAGACGCTGCGCGAGGCGGTGCTGTACCTCACCGGACTCAGCCAGCGCGACCTGTACGGACAGAGCTACCGGCTGAAGGAGGAGATCACCGTCGCCGACCTGACCGCGCGCACCCAGCACGTGGTCAGCCGCGAGGTCGACGTCATCCGCAGCCAGCTGTCCCGCAACCACGTCGCCCTGTACGCCGGCACGGCCGCCTTCATGGACCCGCACACCGTCGCCGTACGCGAGATCACCGGCCACGAACGCCTGGTGACCGCCGAACACGTCGTGATCGCCACCGGCACCCGCCCCGCGCGCCCCGACAGCGTCGAGTTCGACGGGCGCACCATCATGGACTCCGACAACGTGCTCGCGCTGGAACGGGTGCCGCGTTCCATGGTCATCGTCGGCGCCGGGGTCATCGGCATGGAGTACGCGTCGATGTTCGCCGCGCTCGGCAGCAAGGTCACCGTGGTCGAGAAGCGGGCCGGGATGCTCGACATGTGTGACGTCGAGGTGATCGAGTCGCTCAAGTACCAACTGCGGGACCTGGCGGTGACGTTCCGTTTCGGGGAGACCGTGGCCGCCGTCGAGCGCCACCCACGGGGCACGCTCACCGTCCTGGAGAGCGGCAAGAAGATACCCGCCGACGCCGTGATGTACTCGGCGGGCCGGCAGGGCCTCACCGACGACCTCGACCTCGACAAGGCGGGCCTGTCGGCGGACGCCCGGGGCCGGATCACCGTGGACGAGCACTACCGCACCGAGGTGCCGCACATCTACGCCGTCGGGGACGTCATCGGCTTCCCGGCGCTGGCGGCGACCTCGATGGAACAGGGCCGGGCGGCGGCGTACCACGCGTGCGGTGAGCCGGTGCCCCGGATGCACAACCTCCAGCCGATCGGCATCTACACCATCCCCGAGATCAGCTTCGTGGGCCGGACGGAGGACCAGCTCACCGAGGACCGGGTGCCGTTCGAGGTCGGCGTCTCCCGCTACCGGGAACTGGCCCGCGGACAGATCATGGGCGACTCGCACGGCATGCTGAAGCTACTGGTCTCCCCCGAGGACCGCACCCTGCTCGGGGTGCACTGCTTCGGCACCGGTGCCACCGAGCTCATCCACATCGGCCAGTCCGTGATGGGGTGCGGCGGCACCGTCGACTACCTGGTCGACGCCGTGTTCAACTACCCGACGCTCGCGGAGTCCTACAAGGTCGCGGCCCTGGACGCCACCAACAAGCTCCGTCTCATCGACCGGATCGGGGACTGAGGCCGGCCCGCTCAGGCCTCCGGGCTGTCCTCCTCGTCGGGGGGCCATTCGGGAAGGACCTCGTCCTCGACGACGTGCACGGCGGCCTCCTCGGCCCCGGCGGCGCCCGCGTCGATGCCCACGTCGGAAGCGACGGCCTCCTTGGTGGTGTCGGGGTGGGCGCCCTCGTCCGGAGCCACGAGTCGCCCGGCACGGTCGCCGCCCGCCTCCGGGTCGACCGGTTCGCCCTCGCCGCCGGGAAGGTCGCCGACCGCGTCGCCGGCCGGCTCGCCGGCGTCGGGAACCTCCTGGGCCAGCCGCTGGTCGAGGCTCTCCCCGTCGTGCTGTTCGGCGGCCGTGGTGCCGTACTTGGTGACGCCGAGCGGTTTCTCCGGCGGGGAGTAGCCCTCGTCGAGGGTGTCGTCGTACGTCCGCTCGTCGACCGCGTCCTGCAGGTCGAGCGGGGCCGCGTCCTCCTGCTCCTCGTTGGTACCGGTGGGCTGGTACGCGTCGTCCGCCATCGGCTCGGTGCCCATGGGCCGCCTCCCTCGTTCACTGCGTCGACTGGTTTCACTCCGGTGTCCTGACACCGCGTTTCCAGCCAGGCGGAGCCCAATCCCCACCGGCGGCGGAAGTGGCCCGGGACCGGCCGCGGAGGTTACTCACCGGTCAACCTTGAAACGTCAATCAGTGCCGCTATCATCACTCGCACCCACGGTGTGACCTGCTGCCGACATGGGGGCAGCGGTATCCGCCGCCCTGCTTTCACCGCCCCTGACCCGAGGCCAACCCTCTCCGGTTCCGGGCGGATCCACCCCCCGCCGCCCTCTTACGTCGTCGAGGCCTCATGGTCCGCGCGTCGTGCACGACCGAAAGCAGCACAACCATGAGCAATGTGAGGGGCAGAGGGCTGCAGGCCAACGCCCTCGGTATGGTCGACACCGTTGTGATGGCCGTCGCGGGCAGCGCACCGGCGTACTCGCTGGCCGCGACCACCGCGGTCCTGGTCGGTGCGGTGGGACTGGCCAGTCCGGCCGCCCTGTTGTACTGCGCGATACCGATGCTGGGCATCGCGCTGGCCTTCAGCTACCTCGGCCGGATCGATGTGAACGCGGGCGCCAGCTACTCGTGGGTGGGGCGCACGCTCCACCCCTTTCTCGGCTTCATCAGCGGCTGGGCGCTGGTGATCTCGGCGACCATCTTCATGGTGGCCGGCTCACTGCCCGCAGGTTCCATGACACTGGCCCTGTTCGACGACAAGCTCTCCGACAACACCGCGCTGTCCACAGTGGTCGGAGGACTCTGGTTCCTGGTCATGCTGCTGGTGGTGCTCGGCGGCGCCCGGCTGACCGCCCGCGCCCAACTCCTCATGTCCGGCGTGGAACTGGCCGTCCTGGCGCTCTTCGCGGTCCTCGCCTTCTTCCACTCCGGCAACGCCCTCGCCTTCGACTGGTCCTGGCTCGGGTTCAGCCACTTCGACGGCATGGGAGGCTTCGCGTCCGGCGCGCTCATCGCCGCGTTCTACTACTGGGGCTGGGACGTCACCAGCAACCTGAGCGAGGAGACCCGCAACAGCCGCCGTACGACCGGACTCGCGGGCCTGATCGGGGTCGGCATCGTCTTCCTGCTGTTCGAGGCGTTCACCATCGCCGTGAACATGATCCTGTCCTCGAAGCAGATCGAGGGGAACAACGCCAACGTGCTGTCCGCGCTGGGTGACGAGATCTGGCCGGGCTGGGGCGGCAAGCTGCTCATCGTGGCGGTGATGCTGTCGACCATCGCCACGCTGGAGACCACGCTGATCCAGGTCACGCGTTCGCTGTTCGCGATGGGCCGGGACCGCACGATGCCGTCCGCGCTGGGCCGGGTCCACCCTCGCTGGAACACCCCGTGGGTCGCGATCGTGGTGGTCGGCACGGTGGCGCTGGGGATGCTGGTCGCCTCCAACGCCCTGGGCAGTGTCGGTGACATCCTCACCGACGCCATCTCCGCGATCGGTCTGCAGATCGCCGTGTACTACGGACTCGCCGGGCTCGCGGTGGTCGTCGCCTACCGCAAGATGCTGCTGAAGTCGGCGGCCAACTTCGTCTTCGGCGGGCTGTGGCCGCTGCTCGGGGCACTGTTCATGTTCTGGGTGTTCGCCGAGTCGCTGGGCGAGCTGAGCACGGCCGCGGTCGGCATCGGCATCGGTGGACTGGCAGTCGGTCTGATCCCGATGCTCTGGTACTGGCGGCAGGGCAGCGAGTACTACGGGCCGGCCCGGCTGGACGCCTCCCACGCCGTCGAGACGGACTACGTCCCCGACGACGCCGCCGCCGCGCACTCCCGGTTCCACGAGGGTCTGCCCACCGACTTCTGAAGGGAGACCTCCGATGGCGCGCGACAGCTTCACCCCCGACTTCGACCCCGACTGCGGGGACAGGGCCCTCAGCTCCGCCCGCCACGACATCGTCATCGGCCGCTGGCGGGGACTGCGCGAACTGCTCTACGCCACCGGCCCCCACTGGCTCACCCGCGGGCACCGCGTCCGGCTGCTCGCGCAGGCCTGCGCGAGCAGTTCGTCGGTGGAGGCGTGGCTGGCCGCCGAGCCGCACCGCGGCGACGCGCTGGTGCTGCGCGCGGCCACGGAGACGGCCCGGGCCTTCAACCTGGCCATCAACGCGGGCCGGGGGGTACCGATCGACCAGCACCGTATCGACGGCGCGGTGCTGGCCTGTCTGGAGGCGGCCGAGGCGTATCCGGAGGACCCGACGCCCTGGGTCTCCCTGATCTCGGTGGCCCGGCTGTATCCGGGTGGGGTGCGCCGGCAGGAACTGGGGCGCTGGTGGGACGAGTTGCACAGCCGCGACCCGTACAGCGTGGAGGGTCACCTGCAGATCCTGCACTACTACTCCGCGCGCTGGCACGGCTCGAACGGCCTCATGTACGACTTCGCCCGCGACGCGGCGGGGGTGGCCCCGCCCGGCTCCGCGCTGCCGGTGCTGGTGCAGTACGCGCGGGTGGAGGAGTACCGGTACGCCCAGGCCGGGGCTCAGGAGGGCCGGACGTCCGTGGGTCTGGGGCAGCACTGGAGGCACGACGGCCCGGTCAGCGACGTACGGCGCACCTGGGAGCGCTGGATCATGGGCCGGACCGAGAGCGAGGTGGCGCCGGGCGAGCTGCGGGACCTCAACTACCTCGCGCACGCGGCCTGTTACGCGGGCCTCCAGGAGATCGCCGGCGCCGTGCTGCGGATGCCGGGCCGGCTCGCCACGCGGACCCCGTGGTCGTACACGGGCGATCCGGAGAAGCAACTCCTCAAGTGGCGCAAGGAGTTCAGGTTGCGGGCCTGAACGAGGCAGACTCTCGCACGGCAGCGCTCCGCACCGTCCAGGGCGGACCGGTGCGGCACGGAGCGCGACCGGGACCCGCCGGCAGGCCCGCCCGGCCCGATGCCGGCTCAGTGGACGCCGTCGGTTTCGTCGGTGACAGCGAGCCAGGACGTGCCGTGCGCGCCGCACCGTTCGTGGTCGGGTGCCAGGCGGCCTCGACCTCGACGACGATCCGTGAGCCGTCGGAGGTACGGCGGCCGTCCCGCCCGCCCTGATCCACTCCTGCCGGGCCGAGCCTGTCCCGGGACGGCGGGGAGGAGAGGCGGAGCGGAGTCAGGGGCGGCCGGCATCGGGAGGAGGATCTTTCTCCACGGGGTACGGCCGCGGTCAGCAGCCTGGTTCCCTCCTGGAGCAGCTGCAAGTCATGTGCGGTAAAGGCCGGGACAGGTCTTCCCCACGAAGGAGGAAAGCCGCCTGTCACGGGGGCCTGTGTCACGGCGTCGCGTTCGGTCCGTCCGGCCTGGTGCGGCGCTGCTCGACCATCTCGCGGCTCAGTTCCCCGGTCTCCGGTTCGGGCAGCCGCTCGAAGCCGTCCTCGGTGATGACCGAGACGATGGGATAGATCCGGCGGCTGATGTCGGGGCCGCCCGTCGCGGAGTCGTCGTCGGCCGCGTCGTACAGCGCCTGGAGCGCGGCGAGGGCGGCCTCGCGCCGGTCCATGCCCTTGCGGAACAGCTTCTTCAACGCGCCCCGGGCGTACGGGGATCCGGAGCCCTCGGCGTGGAAGTCCGTCTTCTCGTACAGTCCGCCGGCCACGTCGAAGCTGAAGATGCGGCCCTTCTCGCCCTCGGGCGCCGAGGCGTCGTAGCCGGTGAGGAGGGGAACGACGGCGAGGCCCTGCATGGCCTGGCCGAGGTTCTCCCGGATCATGCCGGCCAGGCGGCGCGCCTTGCCGTCGACGCTCATCGCGACGCCCTCGATCTTCTCGAAGTGCGTCAGCTCCACCTGGTACAGCTTCACCATGTCCAGCGCGAGACCGACGGTGCCGGCGAAGGCGACGGCCGTGTGGTCGTCGGCGGGGTGCACCTTCTCCAGGTCCCGCTGGGCGATCAGGTTGCCCATGGTGGCCCTGCGGTCGCCGGCGATGAGGACGCCGTCGCGGTAGGTGAGGGCCAGCACGGTGGTGCCGTGCGGGACCCGGTCGGGTGGGGCGACCACGCCGGGCGGGAGGATCCGGCGGGTGCTCAGCAGTTCCGGGCGGTGCGCTGCCAGGAACTCACTGAACGACGATGTGCCGGGGGTGAGGAACTCGTCTCCTAACCGCCCGCCGTTCTCGTTCCCTGTCATGGCCCTCCCCCTCGTCCGTGATCCGACATCCGGGCTCCTACCAGGTGCGGGCGAGCGGGAAACACCAGTGGCGGCACAGCTCCCCCGAGGCGACGGCGGCCTGATCCCCCGTCATCCCGTTCCGGGCCCGTCCGGCGCCGGTGCGATGTGGAGGTCCACTCCGGCGCCCCGGTGGGTGTCCCAGTCGCGGGCGTACGACGGGGGCTTGGCACCGGGCAGGGTGACGTTGGCGGCCGGGATCCGGCGGGCGGTACGCAGGATGTCCGCCCGGGTGCTGTTGGCGTTGTGTCCGCCGGTCGCCGCGGAGGAGCAACCGGTGTAGTAGGCGATGGGGATGGCCTCGTGCCCGGTGAGCAGACAGGGCGGCTCGACACCCAGGCGGTGCAGTGCGTCGGCGGTGCGGGCCCAGTCGCGGCGGTCGGCGCCCGTGCGGTCCACGGTGTGCTCCAGGACGATGTACTGCACCGCGAGATGTCCGGCCAGGCCGAGTGCGAGCACGGCCGCCGCCACCGGGCGCCAGCGGCCCTGCGGCCGGGTGACCAGGTGCAGGAGCGCGTCGGCGACGGGGATCGCCGCCAGGGCGTAGGCGGGCAGCAGGAAGCGGGGAGCCGCGTAACCGATCATGAACAGGTAGGGCACGGCGGCCGTGGTGGCGCAGGCCAGGGGCAGCAGTGTCCGCTCGATGCGGCGGGCCCGTAACGCGACCATGAGACCGACGACGGCCAGCAGTGGGAGGACGAACCACCAGACCATCACCGCGGGATGGGGCATCGATCCGGTGCACGGACGGCACAGGGCCCGTCCGCCGAGGCTGCGCAGTTGGTCGTCGACGGCGAAGTTCCAGCCCAGGCCGCCCTGGATGTCGGAGGCGTCGGACAGCCGCTGCCCGAGGCCGCCGTAGCTGACGTACGCCTCGATCACCCACTCCACCGCGCCCGCGGCGAGTCCGCCGACCAGCGCGAGAGCCGGGCGCCACAGGCGGCCCACGGCCACCAGCACGAACAGCGGCAGCGTGACCCACACGGCGTCGGTGGGCCGCATCCATGCCATGAGCATGGCGCCCGCCGCGATGCCCCACAGGGCGGCCCGGTCGAGGCGGTCCGCGCGGACGCGTACGAAGCAGCCGACGGTGATCAGGGCGCCGAGGGCGACCCAGTAGTTGGGCATGGCCTGCGGGCCGTAGTAGAGGGTCACCCACAGGGAG
Source organism: Streptomyces sp. NPDC050287 (assembly GCF_044459385.1). Taxonomy (NCBI): domain Bacteria; kingdom Bacillati; phylum Actinomycetota; class Actinomycetes; order Kitasatosporales; family Streptomycetaceae; genus Streptomyces; species Streptomyces sp. NPDC050287. Next base: position 581,657 of record NZ_JBITIY010000004.1, read on the forward strand.
GCGAACGCCGCGCCCGCCACGGCCAGGACGCGGATCGGGAACAGTCCGCGCCAGACCCGCAGGGCCAGGTAGAGGCCCAGACCGGAGAGGACGGCCAGATAGACGCGCAGGAGTTCGGTGGACGTCGACCAGGACGCGATCGGCGCCACCAGCAGGGAGATGCCCCGGGACCGCGGAGCGCTGAAGAAGGCGGCCGGGGCCTGGGTGCCGACCTGGCTGACGTACACGGTCTCGTCCCAGCCCAGGCCCAGGCCCGGTCCGACGAGGACCAGTTGGGCGAGGGTGAAGGCGGCGGCCACGGCTGCGAGTGGCCATGCCCAGCGCGTCCGCCCGGACGCGCTGGGCATGCTCGCCGGTTCGCGTCTTCGCAGACCGACGAGCATGGCGGTCGTGCCGTTCACCATTCCACCCCTTACCCCTACGCGTCGTAGGGCGGCTCAACCCCCGCGGCTGACGAGCCGACAGCAGGATCGGTTTAACTGAAAAACACGCCAAAGTTAACCCGAGGTGGATGGTTGTGCAGTCGGTATTCGGCCAGGTGAGTGACCTGATCCGGTGGCTCCCCCCAATCAGCGGACGGTGGGACTGCGGTGCGGGGGCTGTTCGGGGGTCGGGCGGGTTGCTTGGGGTGGGATCGCGCGGACGACGGGGCCGTCGCCGTTCACGGTGAGGGGCGCTCGGTGGTGCCGGATCGTCAGAGGGGCGCCCGACACCAGTGTGTAGGTGGCCTTGTCCGGGCCGATCTCCACCCGCAGGCGCCGCCCCAGGACTTGCAGGGTGAAGGCGAGGCGGCTGAACCTGTCGGGCAGCCGGGGTGCGAACCGGAGGGAGTCACCGTCCCGGCGCAGACCGCCGAACCCGGCGACCAGGGCCGTCCAGGAACCGGCGAGGGACGCGATGTGCAGTCCGTCGCGGGTGTTCTGCTCCAGGTCGGCGAGATCCATCAGTGCCGCCTCGGCCGTGTAGGCGTAGGCCAGGTCGAGATGCCCGGACTGGGCGGCGACGACGGCCTGCACGCACGCCGAGAGCGAGGAGTCCCGTACGGTCAGCGGCTCGTAGTAGGCGAAGTTGCGGGCGATCTGCTCCTCGTCGTGGAACTCCTCGAACCAGCCGCTGCACATGTACATCGCCAGTACCAGGTCGGCCTGTTTGACGACCTGCTTGCGGTAGAGGTCGAAGTAGGGGAAGTGCAGCAGCAGCGGGTACTGGTCGGGGCGGGTGCCGTCGAAGTCCCAGCGCTGGTAGCGGGTGAAGCCGGCGTGCTGTTCGTGGACCCCGAGTTCGGCGTTGTAGGGGATGTGCACGGCGCCTGCCGCGTCCCGCCAGGCGGCGCTCTCCTCGTCGTCGACGCCGAGCCGGGCCGCCCGGTCGGGATGGCGTTCGCAGGCGTCGGCGGCGGCCAGCAGGTTCGCCCGGGCCATCAGGTTGGTGTACAGGTTGTCGTCGGCGACCGCGCTGTACTCGTCGGGGCCGGTGACGCCGTCGAGGTGGAAGACGCCGTGGTGGTCGTGGTGGCCCAGGGAGCGCCACAACCGGGCGGTCTCCACCAGGAGTTCGACACCGGTGTCCCGCTCGAAGTCGACGTCACCGGTCGCGGCGACGTAGCGCACCGCCGCGTCCGCGATGGCCGCGTTGACGTGGAAGGCGGCCGTACCGGCGGGCCAGTACGCCGACCCCTCCGAGCCCTCGATGGTCCGCCAGGGGAACGCGGCGCCGTTCAGGCCGAGTTGCTGGGCGCGTTCCCGGGCCGCGGGCAGGGTGTTCTGCCGCCAGCGCAGCGCCTCGGCGACGGAATCCGGCGCGGTGTAGGTGAGCAGGGGCAGGACGAAGGTCTCGGTGTCCCAGAAGGCGTGCCCGTCGTATCCGGAACCGGTCAGTCCCTTGGCGGGGATGGCGCGTTGCTCGGCGCGGGCGCCGGCCTGCAGGACGTGGAAGAGGGCGAAGCGGACGGCCTGCTGGATCTCCTCGTCGCCGTCGACCTCGACGTCGGCGCGGGCCCAGAAGTCGTCGAGGTAGTCCCGTTGTTCGTCGAGGAGGCCCTGCCAGCCGCTGTGCGCGGCCGCCGCCAGCGCCGCCTCGACCTGGTCGCTCATCGCGGGCCGGGAGCGGGCGCTCGACCAGCCGTGGGCGACGAGCTTCTCCACCCGCAGCCGCTGTCCCGGTTCCAGGACGGAGGTGACCGTCAGCCGGGACACGTCCACGTTGCTCTCGCTGCCGGTCGTGGTGCGCTCGGGGCCGTCGATGACATGGTCGGCGGCCACGGCCACCCGGAAGCCGCTGCGGCGGGTGCGGTGGACCAGGCGCAGCCGGGTTCCGGAGGCGAAGTCCTCCTCCGGCTCCAGCGGCGATTTCAGGGCGCGGGCGGCACGCGGGTCGCCGTCGGGGTCGGGCAGGCTCTCGTTGGCGACGAGTTCCGACTGGATCACCACACGGGTCCGGCTGTCGACGGGTTCGACCTCGTAGGCGACGGCGGCGATGGCCCGCTGGGTGAGGGAGACCAGCCGTGTCGAGCGGACGCGGACCTGTGACCCGGCCGGGGATATCCACTCGCAGGTCCGCTCCAGGACGCCCCGGCGCAGGTCCAGGGTGCGTTCGTGGGTGACGAGGCGGCCGTAGCGCAGGTCGAAGGGTTCGTCGTCGACGAGCAGCCGCAGCACCTTGCCGTTGGTGACGTTGATGACGGTCTGCCCGGACTCCGGGTAGCCGTAGCCGGCTTCGGCGTAGGGCAGCGGGTGCAGTTCGTGGACACCGTTGAGGTAGGAGCCGGGCAGGCCGTGCGGTTCGCCCTCGTCGAGGTTGCCGCGCCAGCCGACATGGCCGTTGGACAGCGCGAACACGGACTCGCTCTGGGCGAGGACGTCGAGGTCGAGGTCGGTCTCCCGGACGGCCCAGGGTTCCACGGTGTACGCCCTGTCCTTGATCACTCCTTGCCTCCCAGCTCGTCGAGGTCGGCGAGGTCCTTCACGACCACGTCCGCGCCGTGCGCGTACAGCTTGTCGGTCTGTCCGACCCGGTCGACGCCGACGACGTAGCCGAAGTGGCCGGAGCGGCCCGCGTCCATGCCGGCCAGGGCGTCCTCGAAGACCGCGCAGCGGGCGGCGTCGACGCCCAGGTCCTTCGCGGCGGCCAGGAAGGTGTCGGGGCGTGGCTTGCCCGGCAGTTTCCGCTTCGCGGCCACCACACCGTCGATCCGTACGTCGAAGAGGTCCTCGGCGCCGATCGCGCGCAGGACGTCACGGCAGTTGGCGCTGGAGGAGACGATCGCGGTGGCGAGGCCCTTCGCGCGGACGGCGGCCAGGTAGCGCAGGGTGCCGTCGTAGGCCTCCACTCCGTCGGTGCGGATCTTCTCCAGGACCAGGTCGTTCTTGCGGTTGCCGAGTCCGTGCACGGTCCGGGCGGACGGTGGATCGCCCGGATCGCCGTCGGGCAGTTCGATGCCGCGGGAGGCGAGGAAGGTGCGTACGCCGTCGGCGCGGGGGCGGCCGTCGACGTACTCGTCGTAGTCCTTGTCGTCGAACGGCCGGAAGTGCTCGCCCTCGCGTTCTCGCAGGAACGCGTCGAACATCTCCTTCCAGGCGGCCGCGTGCACCACGGCCGTCCTGGTGACAACGCCGTCCAGATCGAAGAGGCAGGCCAGGATGGTTTCGGGTAGACCGAGCTCCGTCATAAGGACACGGTTCCCCGCGAAACCGTCTCCAGTGAGTGGCGCACGCCACAGTGGAGGCACTTCACGGCGAACTCTCACCCCGCGCCGGATGACAGACTCTGCTCTGTGCCGCTGACCTTCGACGATCTCCTCACCCGCGCCCGCGCCCTCACGCGCCCCGGTCGCCGTGCGCTCCTCGGCCTGACCGGCAGCCCGGGCGCGGGCAAGACGACCCTCGCCGAGCAGCTCGTGCGGGCACTGAACGGGTCCGGTGAGCCGTGGGTGGCGCATGTCCCCATGGACGGCTTCCACCTCGCCGACGTCGAACTGGACCGGCTCGGCCTGCGGGACCGCAAGGGCGCGCCGGACACCTTCGACGCGGCGGGGTACGCGGCGCTGCTGCGGCGTCTGCGGACCCAGGAGCCGGACGACGAGATCGTGTACGCGCCCGGTTTCGAGCGGGTGCTCGAGCAGCCGGTCGCGGGGACGATCCCGGTGCCACCGACCGCCCGACTGATCGTGACGGAGGGCAACTACCTGCTGCTGGACACGGGAGCGTGGCGGCGGGTCCGGGCCGAGCTGGACGAGGTGTGGTTCTGCGACCTCGACGAGGACGAGCGCCTGCGCCGACTGGTCGCGCGGCACGAGGAGTTCGGCAAGACCCACCGGGAGGCGGTGGCCTGGGTGCTGCGCTCGGACCAGCCCAACGCCGCACTGGTCGCGGCCACACGGGAGCGGGCGGACCTGGTGGTCCGCGACCTCGTAGGGTGGCCGGATGGGCATGGACATCACCGTACTGGCGGTGGACTGGGGGCAGTTGGAGCGGACACCGGCGGGTGAGCGGGAGGATCTCCTGTACGAGGCCATGGCACCCGATGAGGAGCCCTGCCCGCTGCCGGAGCCCGAGGTGGGCTGGGTGTTCCCCGCCTCGCCGAAGGTGCCGTGGAGCGGGCGGTACGAGTTCCGCGGCACCCTCGGCTCGTACAAGCCGCACTTCTGGGCGGCGGACGGCTGGGACAAGGCCCGGGAGTTCGCGCAGCCCGCGCTGCGCGAGCCGTTGGACGGCTTCCTGCGGAGGCTGATCTGGTGGGGACCGGACGTGGACGGCGAGGCCGATGAGACCGATGAGGCCGAGGGCCGTCTCTTCCCCTCCGATCCCGAGCCCTGCGGGCCACCTCGCCTGCTTGTCTGTCCACCGCCCGCGCTGCCGTCGCTCGCCGCCCACTGGGCCCGGGCCGAACCGCTCCTGGAGGGGCTTCGCGCGACCTATGACGTCCAGGTCTGGCGCCCGGACGGATGGATCCCGGACTTCGGCGCCTTCGACGCCCTGGTGCGCCAGTGGGCCGAGGTCGTCGACGAGACCGCCCGGCGGGGCTGGGGAGTGCTCGGGCTGACCCACTGACGGGTCGGGCGCGCCCCGCCCCCCAGGGCCTGCTCGACGACATCGGCGAGGACGGTGCAGGGCAGGGCACGGGAGGTTCACGGGGGTCAGCCCTTCATGCCTGAGGTGGTCATGGCATGGGTGTCGGGGTCACCCGACAGGTGCGGGCCGACGAGCACGCAGCCGCCGGAGTCACACCACAGGTCCGGTCCGGCGGGCACGCAGCGCCACGGTCAGTGTGTGCGGGCCGAGTCCACCGATGTAGACGTGGTTCCCCGTCGTCGCGTCGGTGCCGCCCACCACGGTGTAGTCCTGCCCCGGGTCGTACCGCAGTACGTCGCTCCGGTCCGGTCCGGCGAGCGGTTCGCCTGCCTCGACGCCGGCCTCGACCCGGATCTCGTCGTCGCCGACCCGGTAGGTCATCGGCCCGGTCGTCAGGCACCAGCGTCCGTCGCCGATCGGTACGGCACCCTCTGTCACGCCGCCCGGCCGGAAGGTCAGTTCGAGGGCCCAGGGCACCCGTGGTCCGCTGATGTCGATCCGCAGGTCGGCACCGTCGTCCCTCAGGTCCACCTCGACGCGGGTCGTGTGCGAGACCTCGTCCCGAGGCCGGTCCGGGAAGGCCATCGCGGCCGAGAAGCGTCCCTCGTCCGCCATCCGGTAGAGACCGTCGGTCCGGCGCTGGTCCGGTGGGAGTGGCTGGTAGTAGGCGGCCGTGAGGGTTTCGGTGAGCCGGTACCGGCTGTCGGCGAGCCGTTCCATGCCGGCAGCGCGGAACGGGCCCAGGTCGAAGAATCCCCGCGAGAGACGGACCGCTTCGAGGACGGCGTCGCCGGCGAACAGGCGCAGGAAGGTGGGATTGCAGGCGAGGCCCGACCGGATGCGCCGGTGCTCGGGCACGTCGGAGCCGCCGTACACCGCGGTGTGCGCGGTGGCCGAGGCGCGTGCGGCGAGGCGGGCGGTGGTGATGTACCGGTCGCGGGGCAGTGTTTCCACGGCCGGCGCGGGCAGCGCGCGGCACAGGTCCGGGGTGAGGAGGGTGTCGGCGAGCAGGTCGGGGTCGTCGACGCCGCCGGCGGCCGCCAGCCGCGCCGCCCGGCTGAAGTCGCCCCGGCCGGTCCGGATCGCCAGCAGCCGGTAGTGCGGCAGGTAGGGCGCCAGCGGGAACGGGTGGTTCTGGTCCTGCCGTCGCGAGTGGACGGTCTCCACCGTGCCGTCCGGCCTGATGAGGTCCAGGGTGGTGGCGAGGTTGCGTTCGACGGCGTCCCGCAGGTCGGCGCGGCCGAGCACCTCGGCCAGCAGCAGCAGCGACGGGTTGGACACGTGGGCCGCGTAGTTGGCGCTCCGTTCCGAGTACAGGCCCTCCGCGTCGATGTCGACGCCCTCGGAGAGCCACTCCTCGACGCGGTCGAGCAGCCGGTCGTCGGGGAACGACCGGTGCAGCCGGGCCAGCGCCGCGCACAGCTCCCAGCGGTGGTTCGGGGTGTGCACCCCACCGGTGAGGAGACTGCCGGAGGCTGCGCGGGCGATCTCGGCGAGGGCGGCCGTGACGTGGCGCAGTTCCGGCCCCGCGCCGACGGCGAGGACGTGCGCGTCGCACACGTCGTTGACGGTGAACGCGGAGTCCGGCGGTGACTGCACGTTGTCGCCGCCGGCGAAGAGGCCGGTGGCGGTCTGCGCGGCCCGCAGGGCGCGGAGGTGGGTCATCGTGGCGGCGACGGCCTGCCGGCTGCCGTGCAGTGCCGAGTCCGGGGAACGGTATGCCGCGACCAGGGTCTTCACCCGGCGCGCCAGAACGCGGTGGGTCACACCTGCGGGTTCCTCGTCGGGGCCGGCCGCCAGCGGGGCGGCCAGCCGGTCGGCGGCGCGGGCCACCGCGCGGACGAAATCGTGGTCGAGCGGGGTGAGCAAGGTCAGTCCTTCAGTCCGGCGTTGATGTCGGCGTTCATGACGTAGCGCTGGAAGACCAGGAAGATCACGATCAGCGGGATCATGGAGATGACCGATGCGCCGAGCAGTACCGACCAGTTGATGCTCTGCGCGCCGACGATGCTCTGGATGCCGATCTGCACGGTGAACTTGTTGGGGTCGTTGAGCATCAGAAGCGGCCAGATGTAGTCGTTCCACCGCCACTGGAAGGACAGGATGGCGAGGGTCAGCATGATGGGCCGGGAGAGCGGCACCATGATCCGCAGGAAGATCGACAGTTCACGGGCGCCGTCGATGCGCGCGGCTTCCACGAGTTCGTCGGGAACCGTCAGGAAGAACTGGCGGAACATGAAGCATCCGGTCGCGGTGAGCACGGCCGGGAAGATGATGCCGGCGAACGAGTTGTAGAGGCCGAGGTTGCGGACCACCAGGAACTCCGGGGCGAGCATGACCTCGCCCGGCAGCATCGTGGTGGCCAGGATGCAGATGAAGAACGCCTTGAGCCACTTGTTGTCGTACTTGGCCAGCGCGTACCCGGTGCAGCAGCTGGCACCCACCGTGAGAATCGTCGTGATCACGCACACGATGGTCGTGTTGAGGAAGTACTGGGAGAAGTTGGCGCTGCGCCACGCCGTCAGGTATCCGGACAGGGTGGGGTTGTGCGGAACCAGCGTCAGCGGATAGGAGAACAGATCCCCGGCCGGTTTGAGGGAGCTGAGGATGAACCACAGCACCGGCAACCCGTACAGGCACGCCAGGATCCACAGCAGTGTCGTCGCGGGCACCGCCCGCCGGAGCCCACCGACGCCCGTGCTGCGGGGCCGCTTCTTGGAAACGGCCCGTCCGGCATCGGCGTCGACCGGGCGTGGCATGTCTGTGGTTGTCATCGGTTCTCCACCCGCCGGTTGACGATCAGCTGGACGATCGCGACGGCCATCAGGATGAGCATGAGCACGAATGACGCGGCGCTCGCGTAGCCGATCTGGCCCCGTTTGAAGCCGGTCTCATAGATGTACTGGACGAGCAGGTTGTTCGACGATCCGGGTCCGCCGTTGTTGAGGGCGACGAACAGCGGGTATTCCTTCATCGCGTTGATCGTGTTGAGCAGGATGACGATGAACGAGGTGGGCGCGATGCTCGGCAGCGTGATGCTGATGAACTGGCGCCAGGGGCCGGCGCCGTCGAGCGAGGCCGCCTCGTAGTACGACACCGGTACGTTCTTGAGCGCCGCGATGAACAGCAGCATCGTGAAGCCCGTCCAGAACCAGGCTGCTGCCACCACCACCACGATCAACGACAGGTCCGCGTTCGACTGCCACGGGACGGCGCTTCCGCCGAGCTTCTCGATGACGTAGTTGACCAGTCCGAAGTTCTCACCGAACAGCCACCGCCACAGGACACCCACGACGATGGGCGACAGCAGCCACGGGATGAAGAAAAGGACGCGGGCGACCGACGAGCCCTTGGCGTGCTTGCTCACCACCAGGTTGGCGGCGAGCAGCGAGAGCGCGAAGTTCAGCGGAACCATGAGCACGGCGTACAGCAGCGTCCGAGTCAGCGCGCCGTAGAAGGTGGAGTCTCCGAACAGGTTGTGGTAGTTGTCCAGTCCGATGAACTGGAACGTCCCCACGCCAGTGTAGTTCGTGAAGGAGTAGACGAGCCCGATCACCGCCGGCCAGACGAAGAACAGCGCGAAGAGCACGACATTGGCCGCGATGAGGACGAGCGGCGCAACGGTGTACCTGTTGCGTCTCCTGGGCGGGCTCACGGACACGTCCGAGGCGCGTTTTGTCATCTTCCTGACTCCGTGCTGGTGGAATGGGTTCCTGTGGGCTCACGCCATGAGCCCGGCATCACGTGGGCGCCCGAGGCCGGGCGGCGGTCCTGATCCCGCCGCCCGGGCCCGCCGGCCTGCGCTCAGCCGCCGACCTGCTGGTTGTAGCCGTCCACGATGTTCTGCAGGGCCTTGTCGGCCGACTGCTGGCCGTTGATCGCCTTGCCGAGCTCCGTCTTGGTCGGGTCTTCGGTGATGGTCTTGCCCTTCAGCACCCACTGCGTCTGCGCGTTGTTGAAGTAGCCGGAGATCGGGGCGTAGAGCGGGATCTCCTCGTTGTACAGCTTGAACGCCGCCTGCGCCGCCTCGGAGGTGAAGGGGTACTTCGGGTTCAGACCGTTCTCGACCGGCAGGAATCCGGAGGCCTCGCACAGCTCGCGGTAGTGGTCCGGCTCGTAGATCCAGGACATGAACTTCTGCGCGGCGGTGGCCGCGGCGCCGTTGTTGTTGAAGCCCACCATCAGGCCGCCGCTGTTGACGTCGCTGGCCTGGACCGGCTCGGCGGGAGTCGGAACGCTCGCCCAGTCGAACTTCTTGATGCTCTCCGCGAAGGCGGCCACCTGCCACACGCCGGACCAGTAGGCGACCACGTCACCGCTCTGGAACATGGCCGCCGGGTCGGCGCCGCTGGTCCACACCGACTTCGGCATGGTCTTGTTGTCGTTCCATCCGACGAAGGTGTTCACGGCCTTCTTGGTCGCGCTGTCCACCGAGAACTTGCCGGAGGAGTCCGCGTGGACGTACTTCCCGCCCATCTCGTACACCATGGCGCGCAGCCGGGACGGCGACTGGTCGAAGGTCAGGGAGTACTTGGCGCCGGTCTTCTCGCGGACCTTGTTCGCCGCCGCGATGAAGTCGGTCCAGGTCCAGGTCTTCTGGGGCGAGGCCGGGACGGAGACGCCGGCCTTCTTGAAGAGCGTCTCGTTGATGAACAGGCCGGACGCGGTGACGTCCGAGGGGATGGCCAGCACCTTCCCGGACGAGTCCTTGGCGAGGAAGTTGGAGTTGATCTTGTTGCCCTTGTTGTTGGCGATGGAGCTGAGGTCGATCAGCTTGCTCGACCAGATCGGGTCCAGCGCCGGCACGGCCGCCACGTCGGGCAGGGAGTTCGCCTGCGCGGCGTTGTGCAGCTTCGTCGTGTAGCCGTCGTAGGGAATGTTGACGAGCTTGACGGAGACGCCGGCTTCCTTCTTGTACTGCGTCACCAGCTTCTTCCAGCCCGCGTCCTGCCCCGGAACCGTGGAGATCCAGAACGTCAGCGACTTGGAGTTCCCGCCCGAGCCGGATCCCGACCCGCAGGCGGAGAGCAGCAGGGCACCTGCCGTGGCCACGGCAGCGAGGGGAGCCAGGCGGCGTATGCCGCCGCGGCCGAGTCGGCGGGAGCGCCGCACACCCACAGTGGTCATCTTTCGATCCCTTTTCGTGATAGCGGAAGAAGCACGGCGCCAGCCGAGGCGGCACGGGTGCATTGTGCGGGGAATTCCGCTTTCCGGGGGCACGGCCTCGCCCGGCCGCGTCGCCTTGACGGGTGGGGTCCCCGGCCCTGAGGGCCGTCGTCGCACAAGCACGCCCTCGTGCGGCTGCCGTACTTCGAGTACGGGCGGGAGGCTCACCCGGAGTCGGCGTCCCGGCCGACCTAGAAAGCGCTTGTCCGGACATTGGCAGATCGAGTCGGAAGCCGTCAATCCTTCTCCCCCGCGGCCTCGGTCACGGTTTGGACTCCTCGGGAGACCGCGAGCCGGGCGGCGCCCACGACGGTGCCGAGATCACCGACCGTGCTGCTGACCACCTCGGTGGGCCAGCTCAGCCGCCCCAGCTCGGCCCGCACACCGGGCAGGAGCTGCGGATCCGCGCCGGTGCTGCCGCCCAGCACGATCAGTCCAGGGTCGAGTACGGCGGTCACCGCGGCGGCGAGGCGGCCGACGTCCGCGGCGTGACGGGCGACGACGGCGCGGGCCGCGATGTGGCCCTGTCCGGCGAGGGCGAAGAGCTGGTCGGCGGTGCGCGGGCAGGGTCCGTCGGTGTCCTGCCAGGCCCCCGCGGCCCGGCGCAGGAGCGAGCGGGCGCCGATGTACTCCTCCAGCGCCTCCTGGCGGGGCTCGCGGTCGTCGTCCCAGGGGTAGGGCAGCCGGGCCAGCTCTCCGGCGGCCCCGTTGGCTCCGCGCAGCACCCGCCCGCCGACCACGATGCCGAGGCCGATACCCACGCCGATCCGCAGATAACCGAAGGTGTGACGGCCGCGGGCGGCGCCCTCGTGCAGTTCGGCGAGCGCGGCGCAGTTGACGTTGTTCTCGAGGTGGACGGGCACACCCGGCGGCAGTGCGACGGCCATGGCGTCGAACACGGGGCCCGCCTTGGCGGTCGCGGGGCGCATCCCGGCGCCCTCCTTCTGCGGCGCGGTGACATCGCCGACGGCCACGACGATGGTGCGCAGGGGGGCGTCGGCGGGCAGCGCGTCGAGGGCCTCGCGCACCACGCCGGCGGCCGCTTCCCGCGCGCCGGTGGCCTCGGCGAGCAGGGTGCCGTCCAGACCGCAGCCACGCACCCGGGTGAAGGCCGGGCCCAGGTCGACGGCGAGTACGGCGCCGGCGGCCGGGCCGAGCCGGTACACGGCGGCGGTGCGGCCGGTGCCGCTGGAGGAGGTGCCGGAGTGGGCGGCGAGGCGGGCACTCTCCAGCTCCGCGACGGCGGAGGACACCGTCGGCTTGGACAGGCCCGCCAGGCTCGCGAGCTGCGGCCGGGTCGCCGTGCCCGCCCCGGCGAGCACGGCGAACACCGCGCTCGCGCTCTCGGTCAGGCGCGGGGCTTTCAGCACGTCGTGTTCCACAGTTCTCCCACCCGGGTCAAGGCCGCGTTCCCCGTCCGAACGGCTCCGTGGGACGCGGCGATGAGATGCCCTGGCGCCGCGGTTCCCGCCCCGCTGCGGCCCGGTGGGACCGCTCGGTGGTCGAGTGCGCGAAGCCTCTTGACAGGCACTGTACTTCGTTAGTTAACTTCCTAACGAACGTCACGGTACTCGCCTGCCGTGCCCGTCAGAAGCCCGTCCCGGGGCTTCCCTAGGTCAACAACTCCCCATCCCTCAGGCACGGTTCGCCCACCGTCGCAGCCAAGCGCAACGACGAAAGAGGATTCGTGCAGGACACCCCCCTCTCGTTCCCGCTCGTGGTGGGCATCGACGTGGGCGGCACCAAGACGCACCTGCGCGCCTTCGCGGGCGGCACCTGCGTCGCCGACCACGTGCGCCCGAGCAGCGGCTGGCGTCCGCACGACCCCGTGGCCGCCGCCGGCTGGCTGGCCGCACTGGTCGCCGGGACGCTGCCGGCGGGCACCCGCCCGTCCGCCGTCGCCGTGGGCGGGCACGCCTGCGAGACGCCCCGCCAGTGCGCCCAGATCCGCACCGCGCTGCACCTGCACTTCGACGCGCCCGCGCTCGTCATGGGCGACGCCGAACTGCTGGTGCCCGCCGCCGGTCTCGACCGGGGTGTCGGCCTGGTCGCGGGCACCGGTTCCGTCGCCGTCGGCCGCCTGCCCGACGGCACTGCTGTGCAGGTCGGCGGCTGGGGCGCCCTGCTCGGCGACGAGGGCGGCTCGGCCGGTCTGGTGCGCGAGGCCGTACGCGCCGTATGGGCGGCCCACGACCGCGGCGAGGAACCCGACGCGCTCGCCGAGAACCTGATCACCGCGTTCGGCGTCGACGAGGTACCCGGCCTCGGCGCCGCCCTGGAAAACGCCCCGCACGCCTCCGCCGACTGGGGCCGGCACGCACCCGTCGTCTTCGCCGCCGCCGAGGCGGGATCGGCGCTCGCCCGGGCGGTGATCGCCGACGGCGGCCGCTCACTGGCCACGCTCGTCGCCCGGCTCGCCGCCCGCGGCGTGCCCGTCGACGACGTCGTGGTCGCGGGCAGCACGGTCCTCGCCCAGAGGGCCCTCTACGACGCCTTCGTGGCGTCCCTGGCCACGAGCGTGCCCGGGGCCCGGCCCCGGCGCCTGGACGGGCCGCCGGTCGAGGGCGCCGTGGCGATGGCGCGTTCACTGGTATGACATGCGGCGGACGCCGGATCCTCCCTGATCCGACACGACCCGCCCGTAGATCTTCGCTCGTACGGCTCGGGACAGCGCAAGCGACGCCTATGTCGTGCCGCACCGTGAGCCGCGCTCGATCCTCCTCCTCCGGCCACAGGGCCGCAGAACTCCAGAGAGGCAGACGTATGCCGTCACCAGCCGGGCACCGTTCCCCCTCGTCGGTCCGCGAACGCGGCCTGAACCGAAGGGGGTTCCTCACGTCGTCGCTGGGCGCCTCGGCCGCTGTGCTGGCCGCGCCCACCTTCGTGACGTGGCTGGCCGCCGCCGACGCGAAGGCGGCCGGCGCCCCCGCCGCGTTCGTCGACGACTACCGGACCAACGTCATGGCGAACCTGACGCCCGAGACCAACGCCGTGGTCCGCGTCCTGGGCGGCATGGCGGCGGTGTGGAAGACCGGCGGTGCCTGGAACACCGGCACACCGCTGATGCCCGAGGTGTTGCGCGCCAACATGCGTTACTGCGCCCGGATCACGTCGGCGCGCACCGAGGCGCAGGCCAAGGAGGCGTTCCTCTACGACCGCCAGCACCAGAGCTACGCGATGATCGCGGGCCTGGGTCCGCTCGCCGACCTGTACCGGACGGGTGCCAGGGCCGTCACGTCGATCACCGGCGCGCCCGACGGCACACCGCCCACCAAGATCGACGACGCGGTACCGGCCGACGCCCCGGCCGGCTCCGCGCTCGGCGCGGGTTCGCACGACTCGGCGCTCGGCAAGGTGGCCGAACTGGTCGACACGGTCCGCGGCCCGTTCGCCTCCGGCAACCCCGGCAAGTACGCCTTCCAGTACCCGCGTCCGTGGCGCATGAACGAGGACAGCGAGGTCGTCGACACCGGGCGGACCGACGCGCTCGGTTACCCGGTCTACGACTCGAAGGTGATCGTCGCGCCCCAGCTGCTGCGGCAGCGCAGCACCTCCCCGGTCGACGACGGCGGCTTCCCCAGCGGCCACACCAACGCCTTCCACCTGGCGGCGCTGGCCTTCGCGTACGCGGTGCCCGAGCGCTACCAGGAGCTGGTGACCCGGGCGTTCGAGCTGAGCCACACCCGGATCATGGCGGGCATGCACTCCACGGTCGACGTCCTCGGCGGCCGGATCATGGCCACCGCCCTGGCCGCCGCCACCCTGGCCGACCCGGCGAACGCCGGCCTCAAGGCCGCGGCACGCGCCCAGGCCCTGGCGTACTTCCAGGACCAGACCGGCACGACGGCGGACACCCTGTACGCCTACGCCCACGCGGACCCCTCCGACGCCTACGCCGACCGCGACGCCAACGAGTGTGCCGTCACACCCCGGTTGACGTACGTGCTGACCCGACGCGGCCGCGACGAGCCGCTCACCGTACCGAAGGGCGCGGAGGTGCTGCTGGAGACGCGGCTGCCCTACCTGGACGCGGCCCAGCGGCGCGCGGTGCTGCGCAGCACCGCGCTGCCGTCCGGGTACGTCCTGCTGGACGGCTTCGAGCAGTGGGGGCGGGTGAACCTGTTCGCCGCGGCGGACGGGTACGGCGCCTTCGACTCCGACGTGACCGTCACCCTGGACGCGGCGGCCGGCGGTTTCAACGCGGCCGACAGCTGGCGCAACGACATCGACGGCGACGGCTCACTGACCAAGCGCGGCACCGGCACGCTGACCCTGACCGGCCACAACCGGTACACGGGCGGCACCGTGCTGGCGGACGGCGTCCTGGTGGCGGGGTCGGCGCACGCGCTGGGCCACGGGGACGTGCGGGTGCAGGGCGGCACGCTGAAGCCGAGCAGGTCGCTGCAGGTCCACGGCACGTACACGCAGGAGTCGGGCACCCTTGAGGTGACGCTGCGCTCCGGGCAGGAGCCGGTGCTGGAGGTCACCAGCCGGGCGGTGCTCGGCCGGGGCAGCACGCTGTCCCTGCGGCTGGACGCCGAGCGGCCTCCGGCCGCGGGACGCACGGTCCGGGTGCTCGGTGCCCCGGTGCTGCGCGGCCAGTTCGACCGCGTGGAGCTGAACTCCGACGCCCTGCGGGCCGTACCCGTCTACACGGCGGAAGGTCTGTCGGTACGACTCCTGAAGCGATGACACCCCAGGTGGCTGGAGCTGCGGCAGGGTAGGCGCATGAGACGCCGCTCGCCCGCTCCCGCCACCGCCCGCCCCGGTGTCACCGCGGGGCGGAAGATGGCACGCGTGACGCACCCGGTCCTGGACCCCGTAACGCCCCTCCGCGCGCCCGCCGGACGGTCGCCGGGGTGGTCGGGCCGGCGGTGGCTCGTGCCGCTCCTCATGGTGCTGCTGCTCGCCCAGATGGCCGTCGCGATGGTGACGACGGCCGTCCAGCAGACGCCGACCATCGACGAACCGGTGTACGTCGCCACGGCCGCCGAGTACCTCCACGAACACCGGCTGCGCCACAACCCCGAGCATCCGCCGCTCGGCAAACTGGTCATCGCCACCGGGGTGGCGCTCGCCGACCCGCACGTCGACGCGTCCTTCACCGGCGACCAGAGCCGGCTCGGGCAGCACCTGCTGTACGAGTCCGGCAACGACCCGTGGCGGCTGATGCTGTGGGCTCGCCTCCCGGTGATCGCACTGACGCTGCTCTTCGGGCTCGTCGTGTTCGCCTTCGCCCGCGAACTCGCCGGCGCGGCGGGCGGGTTGCTGGCGCTCGCGCTGTACACCTTCTCCCCCGACGTCATCGCCCACGGCTCGCTGGCCACACTGGACGTTCCGGCGGCCGGGTTCCTGCTGACGTCGGTGTGGCTGCTGTGGCGGGCCCGCCGACGGCCGCGGCGGTACCTGCCGCTCGCCGGGGCGGCGCTCGGAGCAGCCGTGGCCACGAAGATGAACATGCTGGCGGCGGTACCGGTGCTGCTCGCGCTGGCCGGCGTCTCGGGGTGGTACGCCCACGCCGACCGACTTGGGTCCCGCCGCCGGACACTGCTGCGGGCAGCCGCGGGAGCCGGCGTGGTCGCGCTGGCCGCGCTCGCCGTCGTCTGGGCGTCGTACCTGGTCGTCGACCCACGGCTGCGCTGGACGCCCGAACAGCACGTGCCCACGGTGCGCGGGCTGCGCGGACTGCTCGTCCAACTGCTGCCGTTCCCGGAGGCGTACCGGGACGGGATGCGGGTCCAGTTCCACCTGGAGAACCAGCCCTGGCAGGGCTTCCTGTTCGGCCGGCTGTACACCGGGTCCCTCTGGTACTACCTGCCGGCCGCGCTGCTGGTGAAGACCCCGCTCGGGATGCTCGCACTGTGGACCGCCGGCGCCGTCGTGGTGCCGGCGGTACGCAGGCTGCGGCCCTCGGCGCCGTATCTGCTCGTCCCCTCCGCCGTACTGCTGGCCGTGGCGATGGAGGGGGCGCGGGACTTCGGAACCCGCTACGTGGTCTTCCTGCCGATGTTCCTGGCGGTGGCCGCGAGCGGTGTCGTCCTCGTGCGGTGGCGGTGGGCGCCGCTCGTGACGGGAGCGCTGGTGCTGTTCGTCGCGGTGAGTTCGCTGCGGACCTGTCCCTACTATCTGCCGTACTCCAACGAGGCGTTCGGCGGGCCGGCCACGACCCGGCTCAGGCTGCACGACTCCAACGTCGACTGGGGCCAGGACCTCGGCCGGCTCGCCGACCGGCTGCGCGAGCGGTACCGCGGCGAGCGGATCTGGCTCGTGTACAAGGGCAGCGGCCTGCCGTCGTTCTACGGCGTCGACGGCGACGACCCGCTCGACGTGCCCGAGCCGGCGGTACGTGGGCTGCTGGTCGTGTCGGACTCCGCGGCCGCCAAGGCGACCGGGCGGCTGGCCGAGCTGATCGACAGCAGCCGTCCGATCGACGAGGTCGGTCACTCGATCACGATCTACCGGCGGTGACCTGCCCTCATGGGTCTCGCAGGCCTCTCATGGGTCTCACAGGTCTCATGATGGGTCTCGTGGGTCACCTGACGGGTCTAGTGGGTCACTTGGTGGAAGCCCTCGGCGCTGACGTGGGTCATCACGCCGCTGTTCACGCGGTAGCGGCCGTTGGGCACGTCCGAGGACCGGGTCAGATGCACGGTGAGCGGCCCCGCCCATTCGTAGCCCTTCTCCTCGGCGTGCCGCATCAGGCTGTCCGTGAGCTCCTGGCCGACACGGCTGCCGCTGCGCGTGAGCTCGTCGTGCACGTGGTCGGCGAGTTCCACCTCGTAGGCGTTGGGGACCACGACCCGGCTCTCGCTGCAGACGACCACGTTGCTGTCGCACTCACGCCGCAACGCGTCGAGGAGTTCGACCGGTTCCTTGTCGACGACCCGCGCCCACAGGGCCTCCCACCGGTTCTCCAGGGCCTGTTCCAGCGCGCTGATCGCGCTCATTCAGTCCTCCTCGAAGTCGTCTCGTCCTTGAAGTCGTCAGGCCGGACCTCGGCCTCTTCGAGGGCCTCCCGCAACGTGCGGCCGGTGGCGCCGGTCGCCCGCGGCGCGTTCTCCCCGTGCTGCTCCAGGAGTTCGTCGGTCGCCTCGGTCTTGGGGCGGTTCTCCTCGGGGACGGTCATGAAGGTCGCTCCTCGTCTGACGTCGTCTGTTGTCTGTCGGCGGTGATCGTCTGTGGCGGGCGGGTTCCCGTCCCGCGTCCGCATATCCGTACCTCCTTCTCCCGAGGCCGGATGAGGCCGCACAAGCCCTGGTCACCAGGCCGGTCGGCTATGTTGAGTCCCTGTGGGAGACAAAGGAGGCGCACCGGTGCCATCGCCGCAGCAGGCACGTGCACAGGCATCCTCGATCACCTCGGGCAGGACCGCACCGGAGGCGGAGGGCTCCCCGACGTCCCAGCTCAGGGCACTCTTCGACGGGCCCCGGCTGTCCCCCGGTCAGCGCCGTATCGCCCAGTACCTGATCGAGCACATCACCGAGGCGGCCTTCCTGTCGATCACCGATCTCGCGGAGCGCGTCGGGGTCAGCCAGCCCTCGGTGACCCGGTTCGCGGCGGCGGTGGGCTTCAGCGGTTACCCCTCGCTGCGGGAGAAGCTCCAGTCGATCGCGCTCGGCGCCCTGGCCGGCGGACCCGCGACGGCGGAGGAGAACGGGAGCAACGAGCTCCAGGCGGCCGTCGACGCCGAGATCGAGAACCTGGAGAACCTGCGCCGGGACTTCGTCGATCCCGACCAGGTGATCGGTGTCGGCCGTGAACTGTCCCGGTCGACCCCGCTGACCGTGCTGGGCCTGCGCATCTCGGCGTCCCTGGCGGAGTACTTCGCGTACGCGGCACGCCGGGTCCATCCCGACGTACGGCTGGTGACGCGCGGCGGCAGCGTCGCCTACGACGCGCTGCTGCAGTCCCGGGAGGCCGGCGGCACCTGGGTACTGGCGTTCTCGATGCCCCGGCACGCCCAGGAGACCCTCACCGCCGTACAGGTCGCCCGCAGCGCCGGGTTGAAGGTCGCGCTGATCACCGACCTCGCCCTCGGACCGGTGGCCGACGAGGCGGACGCGGTGTTCGCCACCGGCACCGGCTCCCGTCTGGTCTTCGACTCCTACGCCGCCCCCGGCGTGATGGCCGCCGCGCTGCTTCAGGCCATGACGGACGCCGACCCGGAACGCACCCAGGCGCGGCTGGAGGAGTACGAGCAGATCTCCGACCAGCACCAGTTCTTCCTCCGGGACTGATCCGCACTCTCTCCCCACTCCCTCCTCACACAGGACAGACCGGTATCAGACGCCTCATATCGCGCATGAATGTTTTCATGCTCCTTGCAAAGTGCACGGCATATATAAATACTGCTCACGGATCGCACCCCGGGCCGCACCGGGACACGTTCCGCACCTGCGGACACCCGAAGGCGCCGTCTCCTACCCGCGTCGGCGCCGGGGGTGTTCGGCCGGGCATCGCCTGCGCGAGCGCCCGTGGCGGCCCCGGTCATCCCCGGGCCGGGGCCGCCGCCACCTCGTCGGACCACCCTCACGACGCCGCACAACCGGAGGCGACGACCATGCCCCTGACGACGACGCGCACCCGCCCGGACTGGCCGTGCCAGGTCAAGACTCCCGGCAGCTACGACTGGGAACGCTCGGCGTCCAAGTGGCTGCGCGAACTGGTCCCGGCGCGCTACGCCAGCTATCCCGCGCTGATCCGCCACCCCGTGCTGCTCGCCCGGCACGCGCAGATCCAGGTCCAGCACGAGATCCGGGTCGCCCGCACCGCCCTGCAGACGGCCCGGGCCGATCTGCCCGGACTCGGGCTGCCGGAGTCGGTCATCGAGCACACGATCAAGCTGTACGCGGCGGAGGTCCTGCAGCTCCAGCACATCGCGCGCAGCGTCCGGGCGGTCACCCAGGCCCTGGTGGACCACGCCCACGGCCGCTGAAGCCCCGGTTTTCCCGACACCTCCCCGCGCCCGCGGGGCATGACCCGCCTCTCCCGTGGCACCCGTGGCGAACATGAGCACCACCGAAGTCCGACGCGGCGAACCGGTCACCACGGTCCTCACCTGGCAGGTGCGCCCCGGCCATGAGCACGAGTTCGAGCAGTGGACGCACGGGATCGCCGACTGCGCCAGACGGTTCCCGGGCAACGAGGGTGTCTCGTGGCTGCGCCCGGAGGGCGGTCACCGCTTCCACGCGGTGCTGCGCTGGTCCGATCCGCACCGGCTCGCCGCCTGGCTGGAGTCGGACGAGCGGGCCGGCTGGCACCGCCGGATCGAGGACATCGCGACGGAAGTCGGCAGCGAACGCCAGTCGACGACCGGGATGGAGGCCTGGTTCAGCCTGCCCGGCACGACCGTGCAGGCACCGCCCCGATGGAAGATGGTGCTCACCACCTTCCTCGGCGCCTATCCGTTCACGCTGCTGATCCAGTGGCTGGTGACACCCGCCACCACCGCCTGGCCCCTGCCGCTGCGCGCCGCCGTCTTCCCCGTGGTGCTGCTGCCCGTGCTGACGTACCTCGTGATGCCGTCGCTCAGCCGCCTGCTGCGGCTGTGGCTGTACCGGTCACCGGACAGCTGAGACCACAGGGGCGAGGTGGCCGTGAACGGGCCTGGCGCGTGAGTGGGCGAGCGGGCGCGGCGAGTGACGGGCCGGGCCGGTGAGCGGGCCCGGCGCGTGAGCGGGCCGGGCCGGTGAGCGGCTTGGGCGCACGGTATATCCGCGCACCCAAGCCCGTGATCGGAGCGCGTCCGATGTGCAATGCTCGACGAGTGACGAGCGAGCCCGCCAGTCCGGCCGAGCCCGGCGCCGCGCCCGACATGGGAGCGCTGGCGCAGGTTGTTGCCCGGCAGCGTGCGGAGATGGAACGGCTACGGACCCAGGCCGCGACGGCGGCCGTCCTGGAGCGGGCCAAGGGCGCCCTGATGGCACTGACCGGATGCGCCCCGGACGCGGCCGGCGAGGAGCTGCTGCAACGGGCGAAGGCGGCGAACCGCACGCTGCTGGAGGAGTGCTGGATCATCCTCGGCGGTCTGGTTCCCCCGTTGCGCGCCGCCGTACCGGACCCCGGCCCCGTCGCCGACGCCCCCGGCGACTCGTCGTCCGACGCGGTCGGCGTCGGCTTCCCGGCCCTGCGGGACCGGACGGACTCCGGCGACGCCGAGGACGACGACTTCGCCGTGCTCGGCCGCCTCGGTGAGGCGCTGGTCCGGGTCGACACCCCGCAAGAGCTCGCCCGGTGCCTGCTGGAGCACCTCGCGCGGGACGTGGAGGCCGACGCGGTCATGCTCTACCGGCGACTGCCCGCCGGCGGGCTCCGGCTGATCGGGCACGCGGGCATCGACGACACCCTCGCCGCCCAGTGGTGCCAGGTGCCACCGCTGAGCGGCATAGCCGCGCTGGACGCCCTGCGGGCGGGTCAGCCGCGCTGGCTGGAGAACATCGACGGGGACCGGGAGCGATATCTGCTCATAGGGGATCCACCCGAGCGCTGGGGCTCCCGTGCCTGGCTGCCCGTGCCCGTCGGCGACACCACCGACGTCTGCGTGGGCGTCCTGCGGGTCCGTGGCGGTTCGTTCGGTCCGTCGGTGCGGCGGCTGCTGCGGGCGGTGGCCCGGCTGTGCGCCGGACGCCTGCGCGCCTTCGGCACCCCGCGGGACCAGGACCCCGCCGCCGACGCCGCCCAGGCCGTCTTCGGTTCGCTGCCGGGAGCGGCGATGCTGCTGACGCCGCTGCGGGCGCTGTCCGGGGAGGTCGAGGACTACCGTATCGACGCCGCGACGGCGGACGCGGTCGACATCGTGGGCCGTACGGGCGGCGAACTGGTCGGCCGCAGGCTCCTGGAGTGCTTCCCGAGCATGGCCGGCGACCGGCTGTGGGAGGGCTGTCTGAGCGCCCTGAACACCGGGGAGCCGTACGAGGGCGAGCCGTTCGCCCACGAGGAGGTCGTGGCCGGCGCCGCGGGCGTCTCCCCCTACTCGATACGGGCGTCCCGGCTGGGCGGCGGACTGGTCCTCACCTGGATCCGGCGGGAGTCCTCTGACCGGCAGGAGCAGCGGCTGTCGGACGTGCAGCGCCTGGGCAACCTGGGCTGGGCGAACTGGCACCTGGTCTCCCGCGAGGCCGGCTGGTCCTCCCAGGTCTTCGCCATCTTCGACCGCGATCCCGCCGACGGCCCCATTCCCCTCACCGACCTGCCGGCCCACGCACTGCCGGAGGACGCCCCGTCACTGGCCCGGGCGATCCGCCAACTGGTGCGCACCGGGCGGCCGTTCGACGTGCCGTTCCGGATCCGGGCGGGCGGCGGGCTCCGTCATCTGCGGGCCGTCGCCGAGGCGGTGGCGGACGTCGACGGCACCCCCGTCGAGGTGCACGGCTTCATCCAGGACCTCACCGCGCAGCGCAGCGTGGAACTCGCCCTGGTGGAAAGCGAGCAGGAGATCCTCGCCCAGCACGGCGTGCTGCGCGCCGAGCGGACGCTGGCCACCCGCCTGCAGCACGCGCTGCTGCCGCTGCCCACCCGCCCGGTGCGGCTGGCCGGACTGCGGGTCGAGGTCGCCTATCTGCCCGCCCAGTCGGGACTGTACGTCGGCGGTGACTGGTTCAGCGCCATCGAACTGCCCGACGGCGACGCCCTGTTCGTGGTCGGTGACGTCGCCGGTCACGGCATCGACGCCGTCGCCACGATGGCGCAGCTGCGCTTCACCGCCAAGGGCATGGTGATCACCGGTTCCTCGCTGACCGGCGCGCTGGCCCGGCTCAACGCCCTGCTGCTGCACTCCCGGGACTCCCACGGCACCGCGACCATGGTGCTGGCCCGCTACACCGCGGCCGAGCGCCGCCTGGTGTGGGCACAGGCCGGCCATCCGCCGCCGTTGCTGCTGCGCGACGGCGAGGTGCGCTTCCTCGGCCGCCCGCGCGGGATGCTGCTCGGGGCGAGCCCCACACCGGTCTACGAGGAGGCGGAGTGCCGCCTGCGGCCGGGCGACCGGCTCCTGCTGTACACGGACGGGCTGGTGGAACGCCCCACTGAGGGCATCGACCTGGGCCTGCGACGGCTCGCCGATGCCGTCGTGGCCCCTCGCGAGGCCGGTCCCGGTTCTCTGGCACCGCTGCTCGCCGCGGTGCTGGAGGAGGAGCGACGGGACGACGTCTGTGTCGTCGACATCCAGGTGCCCGACAAGACCGACAAGCCCGAGTGACAGGCGCCTCGGCACCTGACGTGACGTGGCACAGGCGGCACAGCCGGCGATCGACTCGGCCGGCTCAGTCGTCGTCGCGGTGCCCCCAGTACCAGAACACGCCCACGACGAGGGCCAGCAGGAATACGGCGGGCACCACCAGGCCCGGGATACGGGAGCCGCTCATCGGCGTGGCCTTCGGTTCAGGACGTTCGGGACCCCTGACAGAGGATTGCCCATGATGACGTCCGGACACCCCTCGTCACCGTCACTTTCCCGACACGTTGCCCGCTGTTCGAGTACCGGAGCGCCACGTCAGTCGGCCGGGTGCCCCGGCGGGATGTCGACCGCGTCCGCGAGCCGCAGCAGCGGCCCCCCGTCGCCGCCGTCCAGCCCGCCGCCCGACACCGGGTCGAGGACGTACCCGACATGATCGCCCGCGTCGGCGCGCAGCGTGACCGTACCGACGTACCAGGCCGCCACGTCCTCCAGTACGACGGCTCCCTCGGGTCCCTCCCGCCAGCGGACGTGGGCGAACTTGTCGGTGTCGTCGCCGGTGCGGGAGCCGAACAGCTCGGCCAGTTCCCGCTGTTCCCGGGTGAGCAGATGCACGGCGAGATGCCGGGCGGCCCCCGCCACCCGGCAGGTGTGGTTCGCCTTGGACAGCCACACCACGAAGCGCTGGGGCCGGATGGAGCACTGGGACGAGAATCCGACCAGACACCCGGCCCGTTCGCCGCCCGCCACGGCCGTCACCACGCACATGTCGGGGTCCAGCCGGTCGATGAACGCGTCCACGTCCGCCATGCTCGCTCCGTTCGCTCGTCCCGTCGCCCACGGCCGGTGCCTCGGCCCGGCTCACCACGGCCCGGGTACCCACGGGGGGCGGATTCCGCCCCCGGGAGGCACGCGGCCCGGTGTCACTCCGCTTTCGTACGGGACTCCAGAGCGAGCCGGGTGTCGTCGCCGTAGACGCCGGTCTCGTCGCCGCGGATGCCGTACCAGAGCTGGAAGCGGGCCACCGCCTCGGTCAGGGTCGTGTCGTAGCGGCCGCTGGTGGAGCCGTTGTCGTACACGTTCGGGATGCGCAGCAGACGGTGCTGGAGGTCGGTCACCTCCGGGCCGCTGGATCCTTCCCGCAGGGTGCCGGGGCCGTCGGGGTCCAACGCGCCGCCGCCCGAGGGGGTCGGGGCCGGCTCGGCCGAGGCGGGCGGGGGCGAGGCGGGAGCCGGTTCGGCGCTCGCGTCGCTGCGGCCGGGCAGCAGGAGCGCGCAGCCGAAGCCGACCACGGCGGCACCGGCCACGGCTCCCCCGACGGCGATACGGCGCAGGCCGCGCGGCCGGTCGCGGGGAGGGGCGACGGGTTCCGGGGGGCGGCGGTCGCCGAAGACGGGCGGCAGCTCCTGTGTCTCCTCCTCGGCGTGCGGCCGTACCACGGGCATCGGCCCCGCCGCGTCGGCGCCACGCGTGGGCTGCTGCGTCACCGGCTGGTACCGGCCGCTCTGCTCCCGGTACTCCCTGATCAGCTCGGCGAGAGCGTCGGTGCGACGCGGGCGCAGCACCCGGATCGGTTCGAGGGGCGGCCTGTCCTCAGGCGCGCCCTCGTCGGGCGGTGTCGGCATTGCTGGTCTCCTTCCGTCCCCTGCGCAGGGACCCCCGGCATCCCCCGGGAAGGGATACGTGCCGGTCGGGCGAGGAGTTCAGCGGACCTCGCTCCGGCCGGCCCGCAGCACTCAGTTCCCTCGGATCACTGCACTGAGTGCCATGCGTCGCGACCGGATGCTACGTTCGGCGTCCATGAGCTCCGAGACCGCCGAGACCGCCGAGAACACCGCCAAGGCGAGGAAGCCGGACCCGGCGACCGCGAAGCCGCCCATGCGGGACGCGCTGGTGGCGGCCGCCTTCCGGCTGTTCCTGGAGCGGGGGTACGAGCAGACCACCGTCGACGACATCGTGGCGCTCGCCGGCGTCGGACGCCGGTCGTTCTTCCGTTACTTCCCCTCCAAGGAGGACGTGGTCTTCCCCGACCACGAGCGCTGTCTGGCCGACATGACGGAGTTCCTGGCCTCCGGCGACGGCACCGAGGAACCCGTGGGGCGGGTCTGCGACGCGGCCCGGCTGGTGCTGCGGATGTACGCCGAGAACCCGACGTTCTCCGTCCAGCGCTATCGCCTGACCAAGAAGGTGCCGGGTCTGCGCGCGTACGAGCTGTCCGTGGTGTGGCGCTACGAGCGGGCCCTCGCCGAGTACCTGCGGGCACGGTTCGCGGGGCGGCCCGACGGGACCCTGCAGGCCGACGTGATCGCCGCGGCCGTGGTCGCGGCCCACAACAACGCGCTGCGCTCCTGGCTGCGCTCGGACGGGCAGAGCGACGCGAGCGCCACGGTCGACCACGCGCTGGGCTACGTGCAGTCCGCCTTCGGTACGGCTCCGGCGGCGGCCCGCGTCGAGCAGCCGGAGGACGTGGTGGTGGTCGTCTCCCGGCGCGGGGCGCCGCTGTGGCGGGTGGTCCAGGAGGTCGAGACCGCACTGGCTCGGGACTGACCCATACTTGGGGTACGCAGTGCCTTTACGAGTGACACTCAGTGCCATACGCTGAGGGCGTGCGCGGTGGCACGGTGAACCGGGCACACGCGTGCGCGGTGACCCGGGCACGCGGGATTCCGGCCGAGCGCAGGGAGTTGACCAGCGTGTACCACCCCTCAGGAAGCGTTGCCCGTCAGTCAGCCGGTTCCGCGGCGGGGCTCCTGGATCCCGGGAGGCCCGATCCGCGCGGCTCGGGCTCGGGCTCGGAGACCATCCTGTTCCAGCGCTGCACCTGGTGCGGGACCGCCATGTTCCACCGGCTGCTGTGTCCGGTCTGCCAGGGCAGCGACCTGCGGACGGAGCGCAGCGAGGGCACCGGGACGGTCCGCCACTCCACGGTGGTGCACCGCAACACCCCCGCCGCGCGCAATGTGTCGTTGATCGAGATGGCGGAGGGCTTCGTCCTGCGCGGCCGGGTGATGGGCCCGCCCATCGGCATCCACAGCGGGGACCGGGTACGGCTGTCCACCGCGAAGGACCCGGTCCGGGGTGAGCCGGTCTTCCAGCTGATCGACGAGCCGTACCGCGCCTGGAGCTGACACTCCGTCAGGCGGACTCGCGCGGTCGCCGCTCCCCTGTTCCGGGTACCACGTCGCACACCCGCACCGGCAGCCCCGACTCGAAGCACTGGTTGGCCGCGAGTCCGACGGCCAGTGCGAGGGCGCCGTCGCGTTCGGTGGCCGTCGGGTGGGTTCCGGCGCCGGCATCCGACGGGTGCGCCGGGTTCACGGGTCCGAAGAGCGCGTCGAGCATGCGCGGATCGCCGCCGCCGTGCGCCTCGTGCGCGGTGACCAGCGGGATGTCGACCGGCGGCCGCCACAGCGGTCGCAGGGTGAGGCGGGCCCCGCCCGCGTGTTCGGCGGCGGTGTCGCCGTGCACGGCGCCGCTGCCCGAGGTGATCCGGGCCCGGGGCGGCTGCCAGCGGCTCTCCTCCACCTCGAGTTCCAGCCGGCCCGCACTGCCGTTGAACATCACCCGGTAGCCCTCCCACGGGGAGTAGGCGGTGAGGTGGTAGGTCATCGTCGGGCCGGCCCCGTAGCGGACGAGGACGGCCATGTCGTCCTCGATGGTGACGGGACCGTCGAAGACGTTGCGGTCGCGCAGGTAGCCGTCGTCCTGTTCGGCGTCGAGGTAGAGGGCACGCAGGGTGTCGTCGGCCGCGAGGTCCAGGGCGAAAAGGTCGTCGGCCGCCGCGGCGGCGCCGTGGGCACGGTCGTAGTCCCGGCGCAGTCCGTGGCGTTCGCCCGCCGCACGGCCGTAGAAGCCGAGCCGTCCGTAGCCGAAGACCTCCTGCGGCTCGTCGGCGAGCCACCAGTTGACGAGGTCGAAGTGGTGGCTCGACTTGTGCACCATGAGGCCGCCACTGTTGCGCTTCTCGCGGTGCCAGCGGCGGAAGTAGTCGGCACCGTGCCGTACGTCGAGCAGCCACTCGAAGTGCACGGACAGGACCTCGCCGATCGCGCCCTCGGCGAGCAGCGCGCGGACCTTCTCGTGGACGGGGTTGAAGCGGTAGTTGAAGGCCACGGTCAGGGAGTTGCCGGTGTCCCGGACCGTGTCGAGGATGCGCGCGCAGCGGTCCGCGTCGACGGTCATCGGCTTCTCGGTGACCACCCGGCAGCCGGCTTTCAGGGCCGGGACGATGTAGCGGTCGTGCTCGGCGTCGACGGTGGTGACGACGACCTCGTCGATGTCCTCCTCGGCGAGCAGTTCGTCGAAGCGGTCCGGTTCCCACTGGGCGGCGGCGGGTTCGCCGGCCGCGGTCAACAGGCCGTTGTGGAAGGCCATGCGGGTGGGGCTGGGATCGCAGAGGGCGGCGACGAGGTGGCCTGGGCGTTCGGCGAGGGCCCGGGTGAACATCTGGGCACGGTGCCCGGTGCCGACGACGACGGCCCGGTGACGGTTGGTTCGGCTCATGGAAAGCGCTTCCCCCGCGCGGGAGCCGGCTACGCCCGCTGGCTTGATCGCATCGCTCGCCGCTGACCGCTTCCCCTTCAAAGACAACCCACAGGACTCTCTTACCCGTCCTCTGTGACACGTGAGGCTCCCGGGACGGACGGGCGCCCGCGTTCGGGGGGTTGAGGAGAGGACCATTGATCCGTGCCCGGCGAATAGGTGTGACCGCCGTGGCGGTGCTGGCGGCCCTGGCGGGGTCGCCCGGACTGGCACAGGCCCAAGAGCCCGGACAGCCGCAGCCGTTGAGCGCGGCGACCGCAGCCGACGGGCTTCCGCCCGGCTGGCGGGTCGCCGGAGAGGGCGCCGCGCGTGAACTGGTGTGGCGTGCTCCGCAGCGGGTGCCCATGGGGGACGCACGCGTCGAGTTCCACACCGGGAACCGGCTGCTCGGAGTGCCGTCGGCGGGGCAGGACGGGCGGACGTTCCGCCTGCGCCTCGACGAGGTCCGCGCGGCGGAACTGACAGGTCTTCAAGTGGTGGCCGCCGGCCGTCGGTTGGACGCGCCCACCGACACGGCCGCCGAGTCCCGCGAACGCGGCTCCCGCGCCGTCGCGCAGCCGCCCGCTGCCCTGCCGGCCGGGGCCGTCGACCCCGGGAAGCCGGGCTCGTACCGCACGGTCAGCGGTGAGTACGACCTCGCCCCGGTGCGCCTGCCCGGGCTCTCGGCGCCGGTCGAGATGCGCGCCGAGGTGGTGGCCCCGAAGGGCGCCGCCGGCAGCCGCCCCCTCGCGCTCTTCCTGCACGGCCGGCACCCCACCTGCTACAAGCCGGGCGGCACCGAGGACGACGTGAACATCGACTGGCCCTGCCCGGCCGGTATGAAGGAGATCCCCAGCCACAAGGGCTATCTGCAGGACCAGAAACTGCTGGCCTCCCAGGGCTATGTCACCGTGTCGATCTCGGCCAACGGCGTCAACGGCCAGGACGGGGGTCTCGCGGACGCCGGCGCCCAGGCGCGCTCCTCTCTCGTGCGGCAGCACCTGGCCCGCTGGGCCGACTGGGCCGCCCACCCGGCCACGGCACCCGCCGTCGTACGCACCGCGCCGAAGGCAGACCTGTCGCGCGTTCTGCTGGTCGGACACTCACGCGGCGGCGAGGGCGTCAACCGGGCCGCCATGGACAGCCTCTACCCGCCACCCGCCGACCAGGACGGCTACCGCGGCCCGGTGCGCTGGAAGGTGCGCGGGACCGTGCTGATCGGACCGACGATCTTCGGACAGAATCCGGTCGCGGACGTGCCGTCGGTGACGATCCTGCCCGGCTGCGACGGCGACGTGTCCGACCTCCAGGGCGAGGTGTACGTCGACGGGACGCGCGGGGTGAGCCGGGGCAGCGCCCTGCACAGCGCCGTGTACATGGTCGGCGCCAACCACAACTACTTCAACAGCGAGTGGACCCCGGGCCAGTCCGAGGCGCCCTCCTGGGACGACTTCTGGGAGGGCGAGGAGCAGGGGGATCAGAAGGACCCGGTGTGCTCGGTGGGCGCCCCGACCCGGCTGACCGCCGGCCAGCAGCACCAGGCCGGGGCGACCTACATCGCCGCGGCGGCCCGGCTGTTCGTCGCCGGTGACGACAAGGTCCGCCCGCTGCTCGACGGCTCGGGCCGCCGGGCTCCCTCGGCGGATCCCGCCCGGGTGCTGACGCACGCCGTCGGCGCGCGGCGCGGCGCCGGGTTCCTGCCGGACGGACCGGTGAAGGTGACCGGCGGCCGGCTGTGCTCGGCGGTGGATCCGGACCCGGCCGTCTCCTGCCTGGACCCCGAATCCTCCGCGGCCTCCCCGCACTTCGCGCGCTGGGACACGGAGCGCGAGAGCGGACGCCGTGCCGTGGCGCTGCGCTGGTCGTCTCCCGGATCGGTGGCGCGGGTGCGCCCCGACAAGCCGCTCTCGCTCGCCGGTGCCGAGGACCTGGCGCTGCGGGTGATCGTGCCGCCGAACACCACCGGCACGCGGCTCGACGTGGCCGTCGCCGACGCCTCCGGCAAGCGGGCCGCGCTCGGCGGGGTCCGGGTGGACGGGTTGCCGGGCAGTGACAATACGACCTCGTACTGGGCGCGCGAGGTGCGCGTACCTCTGTCGGCCGCCGCCCGCGCGGGGCTCGACCTCAAGCACATCAAGTCCCTTGAGCTGACGCCGCGTTCGGGCTCGGGCCAGGCCTGGCTGATGGACGCGTGGGGCTGGCGTCCGGGCACGCCGGCGGTCCGGGCGGCCGCGCTGCCGCGCGTCGACATCGGCCGTACGACGGTGCAGGAGGGCGACTCCGGTGTCCGCACGTACCGGATCCCGGTGCGGGTGGCCGGGCAGGGCAGTGGTCAGGTGCGGGTGTACGCGATCGACCCGGAGACCGGCGCGGCGAAGGACCGGCTGGTGACGGTCCGGCCCGGCGGCCGGGACATCGACGTGTCCGTGAAGGTGACGGGCAACACCCGCTACGCGTACGACATGGAGCACGACATCGCCGTGAAGGCGGTGCACGGGGCGGTCATCGGCTCGTACCGCGGCGGGGTCACCGTGCGGAACGACGACCCCCTTCCGAAGATCGGCGTGACGCCGGTCGCGGACCGGGTGACCGAGGGGCAGCCGCTGACCTGGCGGGTGACGCTGTCCGAGGCGGCCGACGTGGAGGTGTGGCCCTTCCTCATGGCGACCGGGCCCGCCGAGGGTGCGGAGCTGTCCACCAAGGACGTCGATCCTCAGTGGCTGGCGGACAACTTCGGTGTCTCCCCGGACCCGGAGCTCCCGCTGTCCGAGGCGCATCTCTACCTGCAGGCGGGCGTGCCCGCCGGGCAGACCAGCGCCGAGATGTCCGTGCCGACCGTCGCGGACACGGTGGCCGAGCCGGCCGAGTCGGTGCGTTTCCGGCTCGCCGACGACGGGGGTGAGCCGCAGGAGGGCGGACCGGAGGCGACCGGCACGGTGCTGGACGCGCCGTAGCCCGACCGTCACAGGGGGCGGGCCGCGCGGCTCGCCCCCTGTGTCATGCGTCGAAGGTGACCCGGATGCCGACCGTCCCGTCCAGGCCGCGGCGCAGCCTGCTGCCGAGCAGGGTGAGGCGGCCGACGACGCCGTACTCGCGCTTGATGAGCTGCCGGTAGCGGGCGACCGTGGCCGCGTCGGTGATCTCGGCGGTGGCGGGGATCTGGTCGCCGGTCGGGTGGCCGCGCATGTCGCAGGGCCAGACGAGGACGTCGCCGCGGGCCCGGATGCGTGTGACCTTGCCGGAGTCCGCGGCGGTCCACACGCCGAGCGTGTCGCCGTCGCGCACCACCCACACCGGGGTGGCGACCGGGGTGCCGTTCCTCCGGAAGCTGGTGAGCAGCAGATACTTGCCCGCGCCCAGGCGCGCCGACGCCGTCTCGTCCATGGCGGAAGTCCAGGAGACTCTCCCGCCGCCGGGGGCTTCCGGGACCGGACCACGTCGGTGGAGGCCGTTGCCCGTCAGCCGACCGCCGCCGCCATCCGCCGTACCGCCTCCTCAAGGATCTCCGGCGAGGTCGCCAGGTTCAGGCGTACGTGCCCCGCGCCCCCGGTCCCGAAGGGGAGCCCGGAGCTGACGGCCACCCGGCCGCGGCGCAGGAAGGTCTCGGCCGGATCGTCGCCGAGGCCGAGGGCACGGCAGTCGAGCCAGACCAGGTAGGTGCCCTGACCGGGGTGACGGACGACCGCGGGGAGGTGCTCGGCGAGCAGGTCGGCGAGCAGGCGCCGGTTGTCGTCGAGGCCGGCCAGCAGGGCGTCCAGCCAGGGGACGCCCTCGCGCAGGGCGGCGGTGTGGGCGATCACGCCGACGTGGCTCGGACCGTGCCCGACCTCTTCCGGCAGCCGGGCCAGGTCGGCGGCGGCCCCGGGCCCCGCGACGGCGAGCGCCGCCTTCAGGCCCGCCAGGTTCCAGCCCTTGGACGCCGACATCAGCGACAGCCCGTTCTCGCCGCCCGGCACGCCGAGGTACGGCACGAAGCGGGCGCCGTCGGTGACGAGCGGTGCGTGGATCTCGTCGGCGACCACCCGGACGCCGTACCGGTCGGCGAGGGCGGCGACCGCGGTCAGCTCGTCTGCGGTGTGCACGGTGCCGGTCGGGTTGTGCGGGCTGCACAGCAGGTAGGCGGCCCGCCGCCCGTCCGCCACGGCCCGCCGGAAGGTCTCCTGCAGGGTGTCCAGGTCCAGGCGCCCGTCCGTGCCCAGCGGGGCCTCGGCCACCGTCCGGTCCATGTGCTCGATGAACGGGAAGAACGGCGGATACACGGGCGGGTTCACGACCACCGGATCGCCGGGTCCGGTGACCAGTTTGAGCATCTCGACGACGCCGAGCATCACGTCGGGCACGATCGCGGTGCGTTCCACGGCGAGCCCGTCCCAGCCCCACCGCTTGCCGGCGAAGGCGGCCAGCGCCTCGGCGTACGCGGTGCCGGCGGGGTAGCCGGTGTCGCCGAGCGCGAGCGCGTCCGTGACCGCGCGGACGACCGGTTCGGCGAGCGGGACGTCCATCTCGGCCACCCACACCGGCAGGACGTCCTCGGGATAGGTGCGCCACTTCATGCTGGTACGACGACGGAGCCGGTCGAGGGTGAGGGAGCGCAGCGGATTCGGTTCACCGGACGGTTCGTGCGGGATCCTGGTCATGCGGACAAGATAAGGGGGCTGCGGTGTGACCTGGAGTCATGAGGACGGCGTACGGGCGACGGCGCCGGTGCCGGCGGGCGGCGTCCTGGAGGTCGGCTGCGACGAGTCGGGGTCGGACGGGGAGAACCTCACCGGCGGGAACACCGATGTGTTCGCGCACGCGAGCGTGCGGCTGTCCGTGGAGTCGGCCGCCGCGGCCGTGCGGGAGATCCGGGACCGGATCCGGTCGCCGGCGGAGGAGTACAAGGCGAACCATCTGCTGCGGGAGAAGCACCGGGCGGTGCTGGAGTGGCTGCTCGCGCCGGCCGGCCCGATCCACGGGCAGGCTCATGTGCATCTGATCGAGAAGACGTTCCTGGTCGTGGACCGGGCCGTCGACCTGCTCCTCGGCCCCGGTTCGGCCGACGCCGCGGTACTGTTCCGCGCGGGCCGGCGGGAGTTCGGTCAGGAGCGGTGGCAGGCGTTCCTCGCGGCGGCCAACCAGTTGCTGCGGGTCAGGAACGACGGGGAGCCCGAGGCGCCCGTGGCGGGCTTCTTCCGTGAGGTGGACGCCCTGCGGCGGGCGCGTCCCCGGGCGGCGGTGTCGGACGTCCTCGACCGGCTCGCAGCGGCCCGGCCCCGCGCCGACGCCTACCGGGCCGGGGTCGGGGACGGTCCCACACTGGTCCCGCTCCTCAACCCGCTGCTGCCCGCCGTCGTCAGCACGGCCGCGTACTGGAGCGCGGGCGGACGGCCGGTCCGGCTGGTGCACGACCGGCAGAACATGCTGACGCCGGAACGCATCGCCTGGATCGAGGAGACCAGCCGCCGGGCGGGCGTGGCCCTCGCCGGTCTCCAACTGGTGGAGGCGCGGCGGGATGCCCGGGTGCAGGTCGCCGACTTCCTCGCCGGCATCGCCCGCAAGATCGCCTCGGACGAGCTGAACGGACGCGGCGACCGACCGCTCACCACCCTGCTGCGCCCCTACGTCGACCGGGCGTCCGTGTGGGGCGACGAGCTCAGCTGGGCGGAGCTCGTCTCGGCGGACGAGGAGAGATCACCCGTGCCGTGAACGCCGCCGCCCTGGGCCACGTATGGAAGGAGGGTGCCCAACCAAGCGGGTGCCCCGCGGCGTTGACCGTGAGTTCGGGGTTCGGGAGCCAGGCATGAGGCACGCACGACGACGGGTCGTCCGGCGAGTGACACGGCTGGCGGCCGTCGGCGGACTCCTCCTCGGAGGGACGATGGTGACACGGGCCATGGCCAGTGAGACTCCAGCCGTCCCCGCTCCGCACACGTTCGCCCAGCAGGCCCGGCAGGCCGGGACCATGGGCGAGGGGCTCGTCCGGCGGCTCGGGCCGTCCCGTACGGCGGGCACCTGGATCGGCTCCGACGGGCGGCCGGTGGTCGCGGTCACCGACAAGGACGCGGCGGCCGCGGTCCGCGCGGCGGGCGCCGAGGCCAAGATGGTGTCGCACAGCATGAACGAGCTCAAGTCGGCGACCTCGACGCTGCGTTCGGCGCCCCGGGTGCCGGGCACCGCCTGGGCGATGGACTACCGCACCAACCGTGTCGTGGTACGGGGGGACAGCACCGTCTCGGCCGACGACTGGTCCCGGATGACCCAGGTCGCCGGCGGCATCGGCAGCTTCGTCCGCATGGAACGCACCCAGGGCAGCTTCACCCCCCGCGTCAACGGCGCGCTGCCCATCCTGTCGACCGGCGGCCGCTGCTCGGCGGGCTTCAACGTGACCAACGGGCAGAGCGACTTCATCCTCACCGCCGGACACTGCGGACCCACCGGCTCCATCTGGTTCGAGGACTCCCAGGCCAGCGCACGGCTGGGCAAGACGGTCACGCAGAGCTTCCCCGGCAACGACTTCTCCCTGGTGCAGTACGAGGGTGGCAAGGCGGGCGACGGAGCCGCCGTGGTGGCCATCGGCAACGGCAAGGGCGTGCAGATCACCGGCGCGGCCGATCCGACCGTCGGGCAGCGGGTGTTCCGCAGCGGCAGCACGAGCGGGCTGCGCGACGGCGAGGTGACGGGGCTCAACGCCACGGTCAACTACCCGGAGGGCACCGTCACCGGCCTGATCGAGACGAACGTGTGCGCCGAACCCGGTGACAGCGGCGGCCCGATGTTCTCCGAGGGGATCGCGCTCGGGGTGACCTCGGGCGGCAGCGGCGACTGCACGAGCGGCGGTACGACGTTCTTCCAGCCGGTGACGAAGGCGCTGGCCGACCTGAACGTCAAGCTGCTGGTGGCGGCCCCGGCCGCCGGTGGCGCGAACGGCAAGGCCTCCGCGGCGCCGTCCGCCTCCTCGCCGCAGAACGCTGCCGACCCCGGTGCGGCCTCGCCCGGCTCGTCGGCGCCGGCGGGCGGCGGCGCGAGCGCGGAGCCGCTGCTGGCCCGGCTCACGGATCCCCGGAACGTGGGGCCCGGTCTGCTGGTCATCGCGGGCAGTCTGGTCGCGCTGGCGGCCACCCGGTTCATCCGCGCCGAGCAGGACCGCAAGGCGTACCGGCAGTACTACTCGGCCACTTGGAACTGACCCGCCCCTCGGCCTGTCCCGCCTCAACCGAGGGTCAGCAGGACGGTGGCGGCAGCCGCGCCCAGCAGGCCCGCCGTCTGTCTCACGCTGACCTTCTCGCGCAGGAGGGCCAGTCCGAGGATGACCGGGAGGGCCGGATAGAGGGAGGCCAGGACCACGGCGACGGCCAGCAACTGCCGCTGGGCGGCGAGCAGATACAGCACCAGTCCGAGCGCGGCGCCCGCTCCGACCAGGAGCGCCCGGACCAGCAGGGCGGGCGGCATCCTCAGGCGGCCGGTGTGGCGGGCCGCGCCGGGCAGCAGGAGCAGGACGGCGGCGACCCGGCCCGCCGCCACCGGCCACAGTCCACTGGCCGGACCTGCCTGGGCGAGCGCGATGTACTGCACGGCGACACCCGCGCTGGCCAGCAGCCCGTCCGCCGTTCCCCGGCCGGTGTCCGTGCCGCCGCCGGAGACGAGCCAGAGCGCGGGGGCCGTGACGGCGATGCCGGCCCAGGCCAGCGGCTCGGGCCGGTCACCGAGGAGCACACCGCACAGCACGGACAGGGCGACTGCGGTGACCGCGCTGACGGGCACGACCACACTCATCGCGCCGCCGCTCAGTCCGCGGTTGAGGAAGTGCATGGCGGTGCCACTGCCCACGCCGGACAGCGCACCCCACAGGAGGTCCACGGGGTGGATCGCGTCGGCGGGCAGCAGCAGGGCGGCCACGCACGCGAGCACGAGGCCGCCCAGCTGGCCGAGGAAGGTGACGGCGGCGAAGTGGGCACGGCGGGACAACAGCCCGCCGGCGAAGTCGACGATGCCGTAGGTGACGGCGGAGGCCAGAGCGAGGAGGGGGCCCATTCGGTCAGGGGTGCCCCGGGGGCGCGGACCGATGCCTGCCGGCAGCGGCCCTCAGACGGCGGTCAGAGCGCCGTCACCGACGGGGGGACGCGGCGGCCCACTCGAGGACGAGGCGCCGGTATTCCTCACGCTGCTCGCCGTTCAGTGTCCCGCCCGACCTGAGCCACAGCGCCCGGATCTCCTCGTTGACCTCGTCAGCCGAGCGTTCGGTAGCGGGTTCAACACGGGTGGACATGATGTGAAGCATACGGCGCCCGAGGTGAAGACGATGTGAGTCATCACGAGCTAAACGGACATTACGGACCGTGTTGCTGATCACGTCCAAATGCCCACCCGCGTCCCGGACTTCACGCTTCCGCCGCGCCCAGCACCAGCACCTGGATCGCCAACACCGCGGCGCCGCGGGCCCAGTCGTGAAAGTCGGACACCTTGGTCTCCAGGTCGACCGGGGCGGCCAGCGGATGCCGGTGGGTACGGAGGGTGTCGTCCACCACCTTGCCGGCCACGTCGATCAGGCCGACGCCCTCCCCGGCGAGAAGGATCTTCTGCGGCAGCACGAAGTTCGCGATCTGCGCGACCAGGATGCCGAGGGCGCGCCCGGCCTCGTCGATGACGCGGGCCGGCATGGGCTCCCCGGCGGCGGCGAGGGTGAGGATCTCCTCGTAGGTGTGGTCGCGGCCGGTGGCGGCCTGCACCTGGTAGCGGATGTTGGGGATGGTGAGCAGGGAGACGGCGCTGCCGCGTTCGCCCTCGGGTGTGAGCGGGCCGTTGGCGTCGATGATCCAGTGACGGCCGAAGCCGCGGTCCTCCTCGGCGTAGGGCACGCGTTTGCCGCCCAGGACGAGGCCGTATCCGATGCCGGCGCCGATGGTGAGGACGACGAAGCGGTCGAAGCCGCGTCCGGCGCCGAACCAGGTCTCGGCCTCGACGAGGGCGGCGACGTCGTTCTCGACGATCACGGGAAGCCCGGTGCGCTCCTCGACGAGCGCCGCCAGGGGAACCTCGCGCCAGTTCAGGAACGGCGACTCCCCCACCACGGACCGGTCGCGGACCAGACCGCCGACGCCGATGCCGATGCCGGCCAGCCGCGGGTGCTCGCGGGTGAGCTCCGCGGTCATCTCGGCCAGCAGGTCGGCGACCCGGTCGGGGTCGTGGGTGGTGAGGGGGCGGTCGTGGCGGGCGACGATGTCGCTCCGCAGGGTGGTGACGACGCCGTAGACCATGTCCTCGGTGATCTTGAAACCGAGGAAGGAGCGGGATTCCGCGACGACGTCCAGGGGCTGCGAGGGGCGCCCCTGGCGTGCCTCGGCCGGGGCGCCGGCCTCCGGGACCTCGATCAGCAGACCCGACTCGATCAGCGGTTTGGTCAGCCGGGTGAGGCTGCCCGGGGAGAGGTCGAGTCGGCGCGCCAGTTCGGTGCGCGACATCGGGCCGTGGACGAGCACCTCGATCGCCACCGAGCGCTCCCCCGCGCTCAGTGGGAGCCAGCTGGCACCTGCGGTCATAGGGTCAGACTCCCACAGAGATTTTTTTCGTCACAAAAACAACGTGACCACTCTAGGGCGCATCCGGTGTCTCGGAAAAGATGTTGGCACGACCCTTGACGCATGGATTCTTCCGCCGCAAAAGTAAATGGCCGAGGACGAGCCGCCGCGGACAAGGGAGTCTCCCGATGACCATCGCCTCCAGCAGCCCACCCTCGCGCCTGCCCCTGGGCGGCGCCGAGGGGACACGGACCAAACCGAGGACGGACCGGGCACGGACCGGGGAGAACCGGGGTGACGGACGGCTCGCCGCGGTGTTCATCGCGCCGGCCCTGCTGGGCTTCCTGATCTTCCTGCTCTGGCCGACGCTGCGGGGCATCTATCTGAGCTTCACCCGCTACAACCTGCTCACCCCGGCCAAGTGGGTGGGCCTCGACAACTACGTGCGCATGGTGCACGACCCGATCTTCTGGAACTCGCTGACGGTGACCGTCGAGTACGTGGTCATCAACATCGGGGTGCAGACGGTCGCGGCCCTCGCGATCGCCGTGCTGCTCCAGCGGCTGACGCAGTCAGCCCTGCTGCGAGGGATCGTGCTCACCCCGTACCTGATGTCGAACGTCGTGGCCGGCCTCGTCTGGCTGTGGATCCTCGACACCCAGCTCGGCATCGGCAACGAGATCATCACCGCCCTCGGATTCGACCGCATCCCCTTCCTCGCCGACGAGACCTGGGCCATCCCCACCATCGCGCTGATCAACGTCTGGCGGCACGTCGGCTACACCGCGCTGCTGCTGTTCGCCGGTCTCCAGGCGATACCGGGCGACATGTACGAGGCGGCCAAGGTGGACGGCGCGAGCGAGTGGCGGATGTTCTGGCGGATCACCATGCCGCTGCTGCGCCCGGTCCTGGCGGTCGTGCTGATCATGACCGTGATCGGCTCGTTCCAGGTGTTCGACACCGTCGCGGTGACCACCGCGGGCGGCCCGGCGAACGCGACCAACGTACTCCAGTACTACATCTACGGCTCCGCCTTCGGCCGCTTCCAGTTCGGCTACGCCTCGGCCATGTCCGTCGCCCTGCTGATCGTGCTGAGTGCGATCACCGTCCTGCAGTACCGGCTCACCCGGGCCGGCCAGACCGACCTCGGCTGACGGAAAGGAGTTCACCGTGGCTGCCGTGACAACGACGACGACCGCGATACGGCCGGTCGGGCGCAGGTTCTCCCCCGGCCGGATCGCCGCCTGGACCGTGATGGGCCTGATCATGCTCATCACCCTGCTCCCCTTCTACTGGATCCTGCGCACCGCGCTGTCCACCAACGCGGGGCTCAACGCCAACCCCGCCGACCCACTGCCGGTCGACCTCAGTTCCAGCGGTTTCGAGCGGGCGCTCGGGCTGCAGTCCGCGAAAGAGGCGATCGCCCAGGGCGGTGCCGGCGGCGGGCTGGACTTCTGGCGCTACCTGCTCAACTCGGTGATCGTCTCGACCCTGATCACCGGCTGTCAGATCTTCTTCTCGGCGATGGCCGCCTACGCCTTCGCGCGGCTGCGCTGGCGCGGCCGGGACAAGGTGTTCAGCCTGTTCCTGGCCGGCCTGATGGTGCCGACCATCTTCACGCTGCTGCCGAACTTCGTGCTCATCAAGCAGCTCCACCTGGTGGACACCCTGCTCGGCATCGCGCTGCCCAGCCTCTTCATGACCCCGTTCGCGGTGTTCTTCCTGCGGCAGTTCTTCATGAACATCCCCCGCGAGGTGGAGGAGGCGGCCCTGCTCGACGGCGCGGGAAAGGTCAAGATCTTCTTCCGGGTGGTGCTCCCCATGGCGTCCACGCCGATCATCACGCTGTCCGTACTGACGTACATCACCGCATGGAACGACTACTTCTGGCCGCTGATGGTCTCCTACAGCGACAGCTCACGAGTGCTGACCGTGGCACTGGCGATCTTCCGGGCGCAGACCCCGGCGACCGGCGTCGACTGGTCCGGGCTGTCGGCGGCGACGCTGATCGCCGCACTGCCGATGCTGGTGCTCTTCGCCTGCTTCGCCCGCCGCATCGTCAGCTCCATCGGCTTCACCGGGATCAAGTGAGGGAACCGTGACACGACTTCGTACGATCGCGGCGCTGGCCGGCGCGCTGACGCTGTCCCTGGTCACCGGCTGCGCGAAGGGCGACTCCACCGGGGCGTCCGCGAACACGGTGACCTACTGGCTGTGGGACACCAACCAACTGCCCGCCTACCAGGCCTGCGCCAAAGGGTTCAAGCAGGAGAACCCCGGGCTCAAGGTCAAGATCACCCAATTGGGCTGGAGCGACTACTGGACCAAGCTCACCGCCGGGTTCATCGCGGGCACCCAGCCGGACGTGTTCACCGACCACATCCAGAAGTTCGGCCAGTTCGCCGACCTGAAGGTGCTGGAGCCACTCGACGACCTGAACGTCAAGGAGTCCGCCTACCAGCCGGGCCTCGCCGCCAACTGGATCGGCCAGGACGGCCACCGCTACGGCACCCCAAAGGACTGGGACACCGTCGCCCTCTTCTACAACGACAAGATGGCCAAGGACGCCGGCCTCACCGCCGAGCAGCTGAACAACCTCTCCTGGAACCCGAAGGACGGCGGCAGCTTCGAGAAGGCCATCGCCCACCTCACCGTCGACCGCAACGGCAAGCGGGGTGACGAGCCCGGCTTCGACAAGAACCACGTCAAGGTGTACGGGCTCGCCTCCAACGGCGGCGGCTACGGCGACGGCCAGACCCAGTGGAGCCCCTTCACCGCGTCCGCCGGATGGAACTACACGGACAAGGCCCGCTGGGGCACGAAGTACCAGTACGACAGCAAGACCTTCCAGTCCACGATCAAGTGGTACTTCGGGCTGGCGAAGAAGGGCTATATGGCCCCCTTCTCCGACTACAACGTCCAGTCCAACCAGTCCAACACCCAGGTCGCCGCGGGCAAGGCCGCCACGTCCTTCGACGGGGCCTGGATGATCTCCACGTACAACGGCTTCAAGGGCAGGGAGATCAAGACCGCCCTCACACCGGTCGGGCCCACCGGCAAGCGCGCCACCATGATGAACGGCCTCGCCGACTCCATCACCAAGGGCTCCAAGAACAAGGCAGGCGCCCGGAAATGGGTGGAGTATCTGGCCTCGGACAAGTGCCAGAAGGTCGTCGGCACATACGGCGTCGTCTTCCCCGCCACGCCAGCCGGCACCGACGCCGCCATCGCCGCGTACAAGAAGCAGGGCATCGACGTGTCGGCCTTCACCGACCCCGTGGCCGACAAGAAGCAGTTCCGAACCTTCTCCTACCCGATCACCAACTACGCGGCGGACGTCACCGCGCTCATGCAGCCGGCCATGGAAGACATCTATGGCAACGGCAAGTCCGTGAGCAGCCTCGACCAGACCAACAGCCAGATCAACCTCATCCTCGACCAGTGACTCCACCAGTGAAGGACACGCCTCACATGACGTTCTCCCTCGGCATCGTGGGCGCCGGACAGTTCTCGGGACAGTTCGCCAAGCTGTTCCTGGCCCATCCCGGCGTCCGCGACGTCCACGTCACCGACATCCTCCCCGAACGGGCCGAGCAACTGGCCGCCGCCGAAGGCCTGGCCGGCACCTTCCCCTCGTACGAAGCCATGCTGGAGTCGAAGGACATCGACGCGGTGGCGATCTTCACCCAGCGCTGGACCCACGGGCCGCTGGTCGTGCAGGGCCTGAACGCCGGCAAGCACGTCTACTCCGCCGTCCCGATGGCCATCACCACCGAGGAGATAGCGGCCATCATCGACACGGTGAAGGCGACCGGGCTGACGTACATGATGGGTGAGACCAGCCAGTACAACCCGGCGACCGTGCACGCACGCAACCAGATCGCCGAGGGCGCCTTCGGCCGGCTCTTCTACGCCGAGGGCGACTACGTCCACGACATGGACCTGGGGTTCTACGAGGCGTACCAGTACAGCGGCGGCGAGAACTGGAAGGCGACGGCCAGCTATCCCCCGCTGCTGTACCCGACGCACGCGATCGGCGGGGTGCTGGGCGCCTGGCAGACGCACGCGGTGAGCGTGTCGGCGATCGGGGTGGTCGACGACCGCGGGGACGGCGTCTTCGACAAGGAGGTCAGCCAGTTCGACAACGACGTCTCCAACGCGACCGCGCTGTTCGAGGTGGCGGGCGGCGGCTCGTTCCGGACGAACGAGTTCCGGCGGGTCGGCTACCCCTCGCACATCCGGGAGTCCCGTTTCCGGTTCTTCGGGACGGAGGGCAGCATGGAGCAGTTGGCGACGGTGGCCCTGTGGCAGGACAAGAACGGCGTGAAGGACATCAGCGAACTGCTGGAGCCCAAGCCCACCATGTCTCCTGACGACCCGTCACTCCAGCACATCGCGCCGGACCTTCGGGCAGCCTTCACCTCCGGCTCGGCGCCGGTGCACGACCGCGCGCGCCTGCCACGCGAGTTCGACAACCTGCACAACGGTCACGAGGGCAGCCACCACTTCCTGGTCGACGACTTCGTGACCGCGGTGAACGCCCGGAGCCTGCCGTCGGTGAACGCGTGGGTGGCCGCCCGCTACACCCTGCCGGGCATCGTCGCGCACGAGTCCGCGCGGCAGGGCGGGGTCAGGCTGGAGATCCCGGACTTCGGGGACGCGCCCCAGTAGCGGGGCGCGTGCGAGCCGGGTGCCTGTCTCAGGTGCCCGGCTTGCGGCCGTACACGAAGACGTCGTCGCCGTTCTTCAGGAGCGACCAGTACTTCTTGGCCGTGGTCGGGGTCATGTTGACGCAGCCGTGCGAGCCCGGCGGGTTCCACATGCTGAGGCCGACCGAGTGGAAGGCCTGACCGCCGTCGAAGAACTGGCTGTAGGGCATCGGCACGTTGTAGAGGGTGGAGACGTGGTCGATGTCGCGCCAGTAGATCTTCTTCAGACCGGTGCGGGTCTCGTAGCCGTTGCGGCCGGTGCGCACCGGGACGGGGCCGTAGACGAGCGTCCTGCCGTCCTGGATCCAGCTCAGCTGGAGGGTGAGGTTCACGCAGGCGATGCGGCCCTTGTTGACCGGGCAGCTGCCGTCCCTGTTGGGGTTGTTCCCGACGGCCTTCTGCTTGTTCATCAGGTTCATCACGCCCCAGGTGACGGAACCCGCGTACCCGGCGTTCGGGGTGATGCCGTGCTTGGTCTGGAAGGCCTGGATGGCCTTGCAGTCGGCGGCGGACTGCCTGCCGTCGACCGGCCGCCCGAGGAACTTCTCCACCTGCTTCTGGTACGGCCCCGTCTGCGTGGTGCAGCTCGCGGCCTGCGCGGGCGCGGTGCCCAGCGCGAGCGTCAGCGGCGCCACCAGTCCGGTGACTCCCAGTACGACGGCACCCCGTCTGCGTATGTTCCTCATGACCATCCCCCTTTATACGGTCCTGCGATCTCTGCCAGCTAGACCGGTGCCCGCGGGATTCGGTTGTAGCGCCGCCCGTGCTGGGACGAAACGGTGACATTCGACGCGCCCTGCGGGCGCGCAGGGCCTCACCCGGGCTCAGGAGCTGTCCCCGGCCGGCTGACCGCCGCGCGGAATCCCGTGTTCACGGCGGTGATTCCGTAGCTGCTGGCTGGAGAGTGTGCAGGAGGTCGAGTTAGCTCGATCGTGTAATGGTCGGCTCGCTGGCTTGCGGCGCTCTGGGCCGACCGGGTTACCGTGATCGTGTGATCTGGGACGTCAGGTACGGCGTCGGCGTGCGGGGCCCCCGCTCCACCGGAGTGATGGTTCGGGGCCTCCCCGCAGTCACTGGCCATACCCACCTGACCAGGTCGCG
The DNA here is from genome assembly GCF_044459385.1 of Streptomyces sp. NPDC050287. Taxonomy (NCBI): domain Bacteria; kingdom Bacillati; phylum Actinomycetota; class Actinomycetes; order Kitasatosporales; family Streptomycetaceae; genus Streptomyces; species Streptomyces sp. NPDC050287. The sequence continues at coordinate 623,892 of NZ_JBITIY010000004.1, forward strand.
CAGGGAACTGGCCTCCCGGGGATCGGACCACGCACAGGATGCGAGTCGCTGCCCTGGGGTTGAGTACGCCGGGGACCTGGGGGTACCTCCCACGCCCTTCAGGCAGTGGGGGAGCGCCCAAGACCGTTCGGGGCGTGCGGCTGATCAGACTCACTCCTGCTCAGTCTTCAGGAACGGTAGAGGCCGCGCACCGCATCCAGGTCGTCCTCCCGGCCCTCCCAGGGCGTCGTACGGACGGTGCCCGGGGCCACCAGGTTGACCCGCACTCCGCCGGGGCGGCGTGTCCGGCGAGAGTGCGGGTCAGGGAGCCGAGGCCCGCCTTGGCGGCGCTGTAGGCGTGGTTGCCGTAGTCCTGGAGGCCGTTGACGGAGCCGATGTTGACGACGGCGCCGCGACCGGAGGCGGCCAGGTGCGGGAGGGCCGCGCGGGCGCAGCGGTAGGCGCCGGTGAGGGTGACGTCCAGGTCGCGGGCCCACGCCTCGTCGGGCTCGTCAACTGGGCAGCCTCCGTACGTTCATGCCCCGACACGGCGGACACAACGGATAGAACGGGGCATAACCGTCACCGGTACCCCGTCGTGTCCGCCGGCTTTCCCGCGTCCTGTACCTCGACCAGGTACCGCCAGGCATCGGGGCGGCTGCCGTCGAGGTCGTTGAAGCCGTACTCCTGGGCGAGGCCTCCGCTGGACAGGGACGCGCCGTTCCACCGTGCCACGTCGGGGTCGGCGGCGAGGGCGGCGACCGCGCGGCCCACGTAGCGCGGTGTCTCCGAGATGGCGAAGTGGGGCACGCGGTCGAGCGCGTCGCGCCAGTTGTTCTCACGCACCCCGAAATGCTCGAGCATCATCTCCGAGCGCAGCCAGCCCGGCGTCAGCGCCAGGGCGGTGGCGCCGCGCGGGCCGAGTTCGTGGCCGAGGGCGAAGGCCATGCGCAGGACGGACGCCTTGGCGAGGTCGTAGAAGAAGTTGACCCGGTAGGTGTCGCGGTTGTACTCGGCGGTGCCGTCGGTCATCTCGACCACCAGCCCGCCGGGGTGGCGCAGCAGCAGGGGCAGGGCGTGGTGGCTGGTGATCGCGTGTGTGTCGACGGCGAGCCGGAGGATCCTGAGCCCGTTGTCGAGGTCGTGCTCCCAGACGGGGGTGTCGAACGTGAAGAGCTTCTCGCCGCCCCAGATGTCGTTGACGAGGATGTCGAGGCGGCCCTGCTCGTCGGCGATGCGGTCGACGAGGGTGCGGACCTGTGCGGGGTCGAGGTGGTCCGTCGGTACGGCGATCCCGTGGCCGCCGGCCTCGGTGACGAGGCCGGCGGTGTCCTCGATGGTCTCGGGACGGTCGTATTCGGAGCGGTGGGTCCGGGTGGAGCGGCCGGTGACGTAGACGGTCGCGCCGGCCGCGCCGAGTTCCACGGCGATGCCGCGCCCGGCTCCGCGGGTCGCCCCGGCGACCAGTGCGATCTTGCCCTTCAACGGCTGTGACATGCCTTGCCTCCCGTGTGCCCGGTTGTTGCCTCGAGCATGGCGGGTAAGCCGGACAACTCCTGTCGTCTTTTACGGCCGTGTCGTAGGCGGGATCGGCGACGCGTTCGGAGGGGACGCTTCCGGCCGCGGCCGGCGGGTCCGTCAGTGGCCCCGGGTGATCCATTCGTCCAGGTGCGGGGCCTCCGCGCCGATGGTCGTCGGGTCGCCGTGACCGGTGAGCACCTTGGTCTCGGGCGGGAGGGTGAGCAGGCGCTCGCGGATCGAGGCGATGATCGTGGGGAAGTGGGAGTAGGAGCGGCCGGTCGCGCCGGGGCCGCCCTGGAAGAGGGTGTCGCCGGTGAAGACGGTGGCCAGGCCCGGTTCGTACAGGCAGACCGCGCCGGGCGCGTGTCCGGGGGTGTGCAGAACCCGCAGGCCGGCGCCGGCGGCCTCGATGACCTGGCCGTCCTGGAGCCAGGCGTCGGGGTCCCGGTCGGGGTGGGTCTGCTTCCACAGCGGCAGGTCGTCGGGGTGCAGCCAGATGGTGGCGCCGGTGCGCTCGGCGAGGGCGGGGGCGGCGTCGATGTGGTCGTTGTGGGCGTGGGTGCACACGATCGCGGTGAGCCGGCGGTCGCCCACGGCCTCGGCGATGGCGTCGGCGTCGTGGGCGGCGTCGATGACGATCGCTTCGTGGTCGTCACCGACGATCCACACGTTGTTGTCCACGTCCCAGGTGCCGCCGTCGAGGCTGAACTGGCCGGAGGTGACGAGGTGTTCGATGCGGGAGGCCATCACAGCACCACCACCGAACGCAGCACGTCGCCGTGGTGCATCCGCTCGAACGCCTTCTCCACCTCGTCGAGCTGGATGGTCTCGGTGACGAACGCGCCCAGGTCCAGGCGGCCCTGCAAGTGCAGGTCGATCAGCATCGGGAAGTCACGGCTGGGCAGGCAGTCGCCGTACCAGGACGACTTCAGCGCCCCGCCCCGGCCGAACACGTCCAGCAGGGGCAGTTCGAGTTTCATCTCCGGGGTGGGCACGCCGACCAGGACGACCGTGCCGGCCAGGTCACGGGCGTAGAAAGCCTGCTTGTAGGTCTCCGGGCGGCCGACCGCCTCGATGACGACGTCCGCGCCGAAACCGCCGGTCAGTTCCCGGATCGCGTCCACCGGATCGCTCTCGCGGGAGTTGACCGTGTGGGTGGCGCCCATGGTGCGGGCGGTCTCCAGCTTGCGGTCGTCGATGTCCACGGCGATGATCTTCGCCGCGCCCGCCAGGTTCGCCCCGGCGATCGCCGCGTCCCCCACCCCTCCGCAGCCGATCACCGCGACCGTGTCACCGCGGCCGACCTGTCCGGTGTTGATCGCGGCGCCGATGCCGGCCATCACCCCGCAGCCCAGCAGCCCGGCCACCGCCGCCGAGACCGACGGGTCGACCTTGGTGCACTGCCCGGCCGCGACCAGCGTCTTCTCCGCGAACGCGCCGATACCGAGGGCCGGGGACAGCTCCTGGCCGGTGGCGGCCAGTGTCATCTTCTGGCCGGCGTTGTGGGTGTCGAAGCAGTACCAGGACCGTCCTCGCAGGCAGGCCCGGCACTTCCCGCACACCGCCCGCCAGTTGAGGATCACGAAATCGCCGGGCGCGACCTCGGTGACCCCGTCGCCGACCGCCTCCACCACACCCGCGGCCTCGTGGCCGAGCAGGAAGGGGAAGTCGTCGTTGATGCCGCCCTGCTTGTAGTGCAGGTCGGTGTGGCACACCCCGCAGGCCTGCACCTGGACCACGGCCTCGCCCGGCCCCGGATCCGGCACGACGATCGTCTCCACCCGCACCGGCTCGTCCTTGCCCGGTGCGATCACGCCGCGTACTTCCTGCGCCATGGTGTCGGCCCCTTCCTCGTGTCCGTCCCTGCCCCGACCCTACGCGGGACTGATCGGTAACGGCATGACATCACGAGGCGCCGCTCACCCCGGGACCGGCCGGCCCGTGTCCGATGCCGACGTAGCCTGAGTGCTCCGCCCGCCGCAGGTCAGAAGGAGCGCCGTGACCGACGACAGCACGGAGCAGGAGACGCCCACCTGGCGGCTCCTGCTCGGATACGTACGGCCGCACCGGTGGGCCCTGCTCGCGGGTGCCGTCCTGTCCCTGCTCACGGGCGCCACCGGGCTCCTGCTGCCGTTGATCGCACGGGAGTTGATCGACGACCTTTCACATGACCGCACCATCACCGGCGCGTTGCTCGCCATGTCGGGCCTGGTGGTCGCCAACACGGCGCTGGGCGCACTGGGTTCGTACGTACTGCGGCGCACCGCTGAGTCGGTGGTGCTCGGTGCGCGGCGCGCGCTGTCCTCGTATCTGCTGCGGCTGAGGATAGCGGCCGTGGACCGCACCGAGCCGGGCGATCTGATGGCCCGGATCACCTCGGACACCACCCTGCTGCGGGAGGTGACCACCGACTCGCTGGTGGGCCTGGGTACCGGCGGGCTCACGCTGGTGGCGACGGTGGTGATGATGGGCCTGGTGGATCCGGTGCTGCTCGGGGTCACGCTCGCGGTGATCCTCGCCGCGGGCACCGTCCTCGGACTGATCGTGCCGCGCATCAACCGGGCCAGCCGGCAGGCGCAGAACGCGGTCGGGGTGATGGGTGCCTCGCTGGAGCGGATCCTGGGCGCGCTGCGCACGGTGAAGGCGTCCGGCGCCGAACACCGGGAGGAACGTACGCTGCACGCCGCCGCCGAGGAGTCCTGGCGGCAGAGCGTGCGCGCGGCCAAGTGGTCGGCCGCGGCGGGCAACACGGCCGGCCTGGCGATGCAGATCGCGTTCATCACGGTGCTCGCGGTCGGCGGGGCCCGGGTCGCGACCGGCGCCATCGACGTGGGCACGCTGGTCGCGTTCCTGCTGTACGTCTTCTACCTCATGTCGCCGATCCAGCAGGTCGTCGGCGCGGTCACCCAGTACCAGACCGGCGCCGCCGCCCTGGCCCGCATCCAGGAGGCCCTGCGGCTGCCCGCCGAACCGGCCTCCCGGCCCGCGCCGCTGCCCTCTCCCGGTGCCGAGCCCGCCGCCGTCGCCTTCACCGACGTGCGCTTCCGGTACGCCGACGACCTGCCGTACGTCCACCACGGGGTGACGTTCGCCGTGCCCGCGCGGGGGATGACCGCGTTCGTCGGCCCGTCCGGCGCCGGCAAGACCACCGTCTTCTCGCTCATCGAGCGGTTCTACGACCCCGAGTCCGGTGTGATCACCCTGGACGGCCGGGACGTGGCGGACTGGGAACTGGCTCATCTGCGGTCCGCGATCGGGTACGTGGAGCAGGACGCCCCGGTGCTGTCGGGTTCCCTGCGGGACAACCTGCTGCTGGGCCATCCCGGCGCCGACGAGGACGCCGTCGCGCGGGTGGTGAAGACGACCCGGCTGGACGGGCTGGTCGCCAAGCTGCCCCACGGTCTGGACACCCTGGTGGGGCACCGCGGCACCAAGCTGTCGGGCGGCGAACGCCAGCGGGTCGCCATTGCCCGCGCCCTGCTGCGCCGCCCCCGGCTGCTGCTCCTGGACGAGGCGACCTCGCAGCTGGACGCGGTGAACGAGGCGGCGCTCAGGGACACGGTGGCGGACGTGGCCCGGACGACCACGGTGCTGGTCGTCGCGCACCGGCTGTCCACGGTGACGATGGCCGACCGGATCGTGGTGATGGACGCGGGCCGGGTGCGCGCGGTGGGCACCCACCGTGAACTGGTGGGTGCCGATCCGCTGTACGCGGAGCTGGCGGCGACGCAGTTCCTGGCGACGCACGACTGAGCGGTGAGGCCGGACAACACGCCGGACGACGAAAAGGGCCGCCCGTCTTCGGGCGGCCCTCGACGCTGCGGGGTGGTGGACGGCGGGCAGCAGCCCCATGACCTGGGCGACGAGGCCGGTGAGCTGCTGCGGCTGTTCCAGTTCGTGGACGCAGGTCTACCGCGGCCAGTGCTGGTAGACCCTCACGACGTCGCCCTGGTGCTCCGCGGGGACGTCGCGCGCGGCGAGCGAGTCGAACAGGGTGCCGGGACTCAGCCGGCCGGCGCCCGGCACATCCGCTTCTGCCGCCTGCGCGAGTGAGGTGGCCAGGCCGGTGACCGCGACGGCGAGACCGATGGCTGCGGTGATACGTCGAGTTGAGATCATGCCTGGGCAACGCCCTCGGCCCCCTGCCGGACACGGGCCGCGCCCGCCGCTCACCCGTCGGACCGAGCGTTCGCACCGCGCTTGCCGGGGCCGCCGGGGCGGAGGAGTCTCGAAGGGAGGCACGCAACGGTCCGCTCCTCGTCGGGCCGTGGCCTCGAAGGAGGTTCATCATGGGCACCGAGACAGGCTCGCGTTTCGACACCGACACGCTGCGCCGGGGCATCGAAGGATCGGTTGCGGAGACTCTGCTGTCGCTCTACGCGGACGACGCCGAGATGCGGATCGTGGACCACAACACCCAGCCCAGCCATCCCAAGGTCCTGCACGGCCGGGACGAGATCGCCCGGATGCTCGAAGAGGTGTGCGGCCGCGACATGACACACAAGCTGGAGAACTGTGTGGTCCAGGGCGACCGGGCCGCCTTCAGCGAGTCCTGCGAGTACCCGGACGGGGTACGCGTCCTCTCCGAGTCGATGCTGTCCCTGCGGGACGGGAAGATCGTCGAACAGACCATGGTCCAGGCCTGGGACGAATAGCCGGAGGAGACGGGTGGAGCGCGGCGCCCGCTCCAGGCAGCCGGAACGAACCGGCGGCGCTCTTCAGGCGCCGTGCGACGGCTTCCACCCCGGTGGCCGCAGGATCCCCAGCAGCTGACGGACCAGTTCGTCGACGACCTCGTCGAGCGTGGCGTGCACCCAGCCGGCGGTCCAGTCGTGGAGCAGTCCGTTGACGCTGCCGATGAACGCCGTGGCGGCGAGCCGGTAGTCGCGGGGCGCCGCCTCCCCGCGCGCCACGGCGGCCTCGGCCTGGGCGCACACCAGGTCGACCCAGCGGGCGCGGCGGGCCAGTCGCTGTTCCTCCAGGCGCGGGCTGACGCCGATGATCTCGACGAAGGTGATGCGGATGCGGCGCGGGTCGCCGGTGACGTTCGCGGCGTACGCGTGGAAGATCGCGGCGACGCGCTCGGCGAGCGGGAGGTTCTCCGCGCCGGTCACGGCGGCCAGGACCGCCTGCTCGGCCCAGGCGTTGACCTCGAGGTGGAGAGCGGTCAGGACGTCTTCGAGGGTGCGGAACTCCTCGTAGAACTGGCGGGTGGACAGGCCCGCGGCCTCGCTGAGCGCGGCGACGGTGGTGGCGCGGTAGCCGGGGGTGTCGCCGAAGAGCTGGAGGGCGGCGTCCAGGAAGCGCCGGCGTCGCTCGGCCTGCCGTTCCTCGGCCGTCTTGCCGCCGTAGCGGCCGGTCGGCGCCCTGAGCCTGCCCGTCACCGCGTCTCCTTGTCCCGTCCGACCGTCGGACGCCCCGTTCGAACACTGATTTTGTCGTGTACGCACTCTTGTGGAGAAGGGCACCCCTTCCTTACTTTGCAGTAAGTTAACTCTGAATCAAAGCGTGTTCAGTTTTCCGACGCCCTTTTGGCATGCCCATGTCCATGCCTAGCCGTACATGCCCATGCCCGGCCCCTAGCAGAGGAAGGGAGCAGTCATGCCTGCCATCAGACCCAGGCACCTGTGCTCCGTAGCCGCCGCCCTCGCCCTGACCCTCACCGTTCCCGCGACCGCCGCCACCGCCGTCCCGGACACCTCCGCCGCCCTGCGCGAGGTGATGTTCGTCGGCAACAACTGGGACGGCACCGCCGATGTCATCAAGTCCAGCGGGGACTTCGCGAAGATCGGCCGCGTCAACGTGATCCCCGACAAGGCCCAGCGGATGGCGGAGATCAACGCCGACCCGATCCGGTGGATCGCGTTCATGACCGTCCGCAACACCGTCGGCGAGGGCCACGACCAGTTCGCCGACGACATGTACTCCACCCCGGACGGCACCTCGGTGGTCGTCTCGCGCCCGAGCTTCGCCGACGTGGTCTCGATCAACCTGACCACCGGGGCCATCAACTGGCGTTTCCCCGTGTCGGGTTACCGCGCCGACCACATGGCGGTCTCCCCCGACGGAAAGCGGGTCGCGGTCTCCGCCTCGACCGGCAACACCGTGCACGTCCTGGACATCTCCACGGGCAAGCAACTGGGGTCGTTCGCCACGGGCGACAAGCCGCACGAGAACATCTTCACCAGCGACGGCAAGTACATCTGGAACATGGCCATCGGCGACGTGAACACCGCGACCGACGCCCCGTGGCTGGACTGGACGAAGGGCGACCGGCACATCACCGTCGTCGACGCCACGACCTACAAGCAGGTCAAGGTCATCGACATGCGGGAGCGGCTGGACGCGATCGGCCTCACCGACTACTCCGACGCGGTCCGGCCGGCCGTCTTCTCCCCCGACGAGTCCAAGCTGTACTTCCAGGTGTCGTTCTTCAACGGCTTCTTCGAGTACGACATCGCCGCCGACAAGATCACTCGCACCAAGACCCTGCCGAAGAACCCGGCGACCAGCGACGACCGTACGACGTTCGTCAACGACTCACGTCACCACGGCATCTCGATGAAGCCGGACGGCTCCAAGCTGTGCGTGGCGGGGACGATGGACGACTACGCGACCGTCGTGGACCGCGCCACCCTCAAGGAGGGCCCGCTCGTGCCCGCGTCCAAGCCGTACTGGGCCACCGTGAGCGGTGACGGCAAGAGCTGTGTCATCTCCGAGAGCGGCGCCGACCAGGTCACCGCCATCGACTTCGCCACCGGGCAGAAGACGGTGTCGGTGCCGGTGGGCGACCATCCGCAGCGGGTCCGGCTCGGGCACGTGGCGGCGGGCTGGACGGGGCCGGCCTCCTGAGGCTCACCCGGTCAGCCGTGCGACGGCTTTCACCGCCGCGCCCGCTCCGTCCTCGGTCGCCAGGTGCCGCGCGGCGACCGAGGCGGCGCGGGCGTGGCCCTGCCGTCGTACGACCCGTTCCAGCGCGTCGGCGAGCCGGTCGGCGGTGAGGGACCGGAAGGGGATCGGGGCGGTCGCGGCGCCGGTCGCTGCCAGCCGCCGCGCCCAGAACGGCTGGTCCGCCGTCACCGGCACCGGTACCGCGGGCGCCCCGGCACGCAGCCCGGCGGCGGTGGTGCCCGCCCCGGCGTGGTGGACCACGGCGGCGACCCTCGGGAACAGCAGCTCGTGCGGTGTGTCCCCGATCGTCAGCACGTCGTCGCCGTCGGCCGCGAGTCCCGCGCTGCCGGTCTGCAGGATCCCCCGCAGTCCTGCCTGCCGCAGCGCCCGTACGGCGATCTCGCTCAGCCGCTGCCCATGACCGGCAGCCATGCTGCCGAACCCGATGAACACCGGCCGGGGTCCGGCCGCGAGGAAGTCCTCGACCTCGGCGGGCAGTCGACGGCCGGCGGCGACGAACGGCCACCAGGTGCCGACGACATCGAGCCCCGGACGCCAGTCGGACGGACGTGGGACCAGCGCCGTGCTGAAACCGTGCAGGACGGGCCAGTTCGCCCGCTCCTGCCGTCGGCGCATCCCGTGCGGCGCGAGCGGGGGCAGCCCCAGGTCGCCGCGGAGTTCCGTGACCGCACGTGTGTAGACCCGGTCGGCCATCCGCAGGGCGAGACGTCCGGCCGTACGGTTGCCCGGGCGCCCCAGTGAGCGGGCGCCCGTGACGACGGGCGGGAAGTCGCCGGTGGCCGCGGTGGGTTGGAGGTAGGCGCCGACGGCCGGGATGCCGGTGGCCTCGGCCAGGTGCCAGCCGAGCGGTGCCGTGGTGGTCGACAGCAGGAGCAGGTCCGTGCCCTGGGCCACGGCGTCGGCGAAGCCGTGTCCGAGTTCGGTCACGAACTGGGCCGCCGCCCGCATGAGTCGGCGCTTCCCGGGGGAGCCGCCGCCCTCGGCCCGCGGGCGGGCGGGGAGGCCGCGGAAATCCAGTCCCGCCTCCCGCACCAGCGGGGCGAAGGCGTCCGTCGTGGCGAGGGCGACCTCGTACCCGGCCCGGCGGAGCTCGGCTCCGAGTCCGGTGAAGGGCGCGATGTCGCCGCGCGAGCCGGCCGCGGCGATCAGGATCCTCATGTCTCCTCCGAGGAGTCGGTGCGGGACGCGTTGGCGTGCACGGCCTTCCCCACATAGGCGGCGAGGCCCGGCCGTTGCTGAGAGGGCGGCACGACCAGGGCGAAGGCGCGCGGGTCGGCGACGAAGTCGTCGGCGATGCGCCGGTGCATGTCCGGCGGGCAGGTGGTGAACCAGCGGGTGATGTGCCGCCGGTGCTCCTCGGCGAGGTCCATGGCCCGCTCGCCGTCGGCGGGTTCCCCCGCGTCGAAGGCGGCGAGCAGCCGCGCGCGCCAGGCCGCGGCCTGGCCCATCAGCTGCCGCCAGTCCTCCTTGCTGTGGGCGGCGGCACGGGCCATGGACGCGCGCTGCCCCTCAGAGCCGGCCCACTTGAGCTGTGCCTCGGTGGCGTAGCTGAGGTCGAAGCTGATCTCGCCGAACACCTCGAAGCGTTCCTGCGGGGTCAGCGTCACCCCGGTCTGCTGGACCTCGATGGCGCGCTCGGCGACTTCGGCGAGACGCTGGAGCCGGGTGATCTCCTCGGCCAACTGCCGTTGCCGCTCCCGCAGTCGGTCCAGGGCGGTCGCCTGCGGGTCCTTGAGGATGGCGGCGATCTCGTCGAGGGAGAAGCCGAGTTCGCGGTAGAAGAGGATCTGCTGGAGCCGGGCCAGGTCGGCCTCGTCGTAGAGCCGGTAACCGGCCCCGCTGCGGGTGCTGGGTGTGAGCAGGCCCGCCTTGTCGTAGTGGTGCAACGTGCGCACCGTCACCCCGGCGAAGGATGCGACCTGCCGCACGGAGTACCTCATGCACCTGCCCTTTCGTCGAGGTCCAGCCTCAACCCTGACGCAAGGGGAGGGTCAAGCGGTCCCGGGCCGCGCCGTTCGGACCGGCCCGGGACCTTGGCTCAGCCGGCCCGCTGGGCGGCCCACGCGGACAGCTCGGACCTGGCCGCGTTCAGCAGGGCCGTCGAGGGTGCCGTCGTGCCGTTGGTCACCAGCGCGTAGTGCGGGACGCCGGTGTCGGGGGCGGTGAGAAGGAGGCGGCGGCTTCCGGTGCCGCCCGGCTCCGGGGCCGCCGCGATCGGGGTGGTCCGGGTGTAGGCGGGCGGACCGTAGGAGGTGCCCAGGTCGGAGACCACCGTGGTGGTCGCGGTCGGGAAGGACGCCGGGAGGTGCAGTTCGGTGGGCGCCGACGTGCCGTCGGAGCGCCACAGCAGCAGCCCGTACTGGCCCGAGCCGACCAGCCGGGAGACGTTCGGGAGGGAGCTCGGCACCGGGTTCCAGGTCAGGGTGGTGGAACCGTCGCGGGAGCGGTCCTCATAGGTGAAGCCGACCGTCGTTCCGGCCGTCGCGCTCGGGTAGAGCCGGTCCAGGAGCCGGGCGTCCTGCCGCAGGACCGCCGTCCCGGAGTCGTCGAGGCGTACGGCGGACAGGTCCTCGTCGTTCCAGGCGTCACCGGAGGTGAGGACCTTGTCGGGGTTGCCGTTCATCAGCTCGTGGTGACGGCCGTTGTAGATGTCCCACTGCCACTGCGTACCGGAGAGCACCGGGCCGGAGGAGCCCGGTTTCGCCCACCAACTCGACCCGGGCACACGGGAGTCGAGTGCCTGGTACATCGCCTTGAGGACCGTCGGCGCCTTGTCGGAGACGGTGCCCGCGAGGGGGTGGCCGAACTCGCTGACGATGCCGGCGGTGCCGGTGGCCGCCGCGCGGTCGCGGACCGTGCCGAAGTCGCCCGAGTACTGGCCGTCCCCGGCCTTGCCCGGCATGAAGATCCCGGAAATGGCCTTCTGGTCGTAGAAGTGTGTGTTGAAGACGTAGTCCGGGCCGAGCGTGCCGGCGTCCAGCAGGCCGCCCTCCTGCTTCTGGAAGCTGATGTTGGCGTTCCAGAAGAGGTTCGGCTCCACGAAGGCGGGCTTGTCCTGCCAGCCCGCCGCGTCCATACGGGCGCGGAACTTCTCGTAGAACGGCCACAGCACGTCACGTTCCCAGGCCCGGCTGGTCTGCCCGGAGTCGTAGGCGCCGGCGTGCGGCTCGTTGTACGGGTCGAAGCCGACGACGCCCGCGAACTCGGCGGAGCTCAGGTGCTGTCCGACATACGCCATCGTCTTCTGGGCGGTGGCGAGGAACGCGTCCTGGAGGCCGTACGCGTTGTGCCAGAAGTCGCGCGACGCCTGTTTCACGGCCTCGTTCTGGGTGATGTTCTGTCCCCACAGCAGGCAGATCCCGCAGCTCTCGTCCGGGTAGTTCCCGGCGTCCACGGCCCACTTGGGGGCACCGTCGCCCGTGTACCAGCTGTCCGGGTCGAACAGGTACCGGGAGTAGAGGTCCTGGTGGAAGTCGGGGTAGACGCGGATGCCGGCGTCGAGGAACGCGCGCATCTGCTCGGTCGCGGCCGACAGGTAGGCCGTGTCGATCTGGCCGCGCACGGGTTCGGCGTAGGCCCAGGAGAGCAGGAAGCGGACCGCGTTGCCGCCGCCCTGGGCACGCAGCGCGGTCGCGGACTTCTTCGCGTCGGCGACCGAGGCGAAGGGCAGGCCCTTGTTCTCGGCCAGCTTGGTCTCACCGGAGACGTTGTAGCCGCGCAGCACGACCTCACGGCCCTGACCGTCGCTGAGGCGGCCGTCCCGCACGGTGACAGGGGTGTCGTCGAACCACAGGGAGCCCGGGAGGGCTTCGGCCGTGGCAGGTCTCACTCCCGCCCCCGTGAGGAACCCGGAGAGGACAACCAGAACAACGAGCAGACGCGCACGTAAATTCGGCATGTCCATTACAGTCCGACGATTTCGGGACACAGTCAACAGCATCTGACTGATGAGTAAGTTTCAGCTTTCCGGCCGGAGTCTCACCCGCCGACGCGACGCGTCACGTTCAGCAGGTACTCCTTCCTGTTCAGCGGGTTGTGGTCGGTGCGCGGCCGGCTCGGAGCCGTGCCTCGGGCGACCGGTGCGTAATGGCCGAACCCGCTCTCCAGTTCACCCTCGCCCCGGGTGAGACCCGGAAGTCGCTGTTCCAGTTCATGTACCCGATCAGCCGGAACCACACCCTCCAGTACGCCCAGGTCGTCCCGCGTCTCGGTGGTCTGCGGTACGGCCCGCAGGGCGGCCAGCACCGGGAGCAGAGCGCCGAGAGTGTCCGCGGGCGCCTCGACGCGGAAGCGGTGCATCGGCTCGTACACCGTGGTGCCCGCCCGGCGCAGAGCCTCGATCAGGACCAGCGGGGTCAGTCCGCGGAAGTCGGCACCGGTGCTGGACATGCTTTTGTCGAAGCCCTGGTGGGCGTGGCTCTGGCGGGGCGAGTAGCCGCTGTGGGTCATGGTGACCGTGCAGTCGGTGACCTGCCAGCCGTGCAGCCCCTGTCCGAGGGCCTCGCGCACGGTGTCCTCGACGGCCTTGAAGAAGGCGTACGGCATGGAGCCGAGCTCCACCTCCAGCCGGAAGCCGACCCCGGACCCGACCGGGGCGGGGTCGACGCGCAGGCCGACGGTCGCGAGGAACGGGTTGGCGTCCTTCTTGTTGAACTCGACCGCCGCGCCCGTCCCGGCCGGCCGCTCGACGCACAGGGGTGTGGTCTCGCGGAAGGTGACGTCGAGCCCGAAGTCGTCGGCGAGGGTGGCCTGGACGACCTCCTTCTGCACCTCTCCGTAGAGGGACACGGAGATCTCCCGCCGGACCTCGTCGTGCCGCAGGTCGATCAGCGGGTCCTGCTCGGCGAGTTGGGTGAGCGCGAGATGCAGGGCCCGCCGGTCCGTGCCCGGGCCGGGGACGACGACCGTTTCGAGGGTGGGCGGGGCGAAGAAGTGGCCGTGGGCCTTGTGGGGTTCGCCGAGGGCGTCGCCGATCCGGATGTCGGCCAGGCCCCACAGCTTGGCGATCCGGCCCGCGGACACCGAGTCCCGGCGTACGTCCGTACCGTGCTCGAAGACGCTGATCGCGGTGATCCTGCCGTCCTCGCGGGTGTCGGCGTCGGCGTCCGCGAAGGGGACGCGGTCGCGGGTGCGCAGGGTGCCGGAGAACATCCGGGCGTACGCGATCTTCTCCCCGGCCGGGCCCCGCTCGACCTTGAACACCGTGCCGGAGACCGGGCCGTCGGGGTCGCCCCCCGCAGTGGGCAGCAACTCCCTGATGCCGGTGGTCAGTTCGGGCACACCCGCGCCGGTGACGGCGGAGCCGAAGTACACGGGGTGCACCAGGGCCTGCCGGGTCCGGGCGGTGAGGGCGGCACGCAGCCGGGCGTCGGAGAGGGTGCCGTCGACGTAGGCGGCCAGCAGGTCGTCGTCCTGGTCGGCGAGGACGTCGAGGGCGGCCGGGCCGGGACCAGGAGTGAAGCGGGCGTCGCGGGTGCCGAGCCCGGTGGTCGTTCCCATCGGTACGACGGCGGCCGTGAGCCGTTCGGAGATCTGCCGCAGCACGCCCTCGTACCGGGCGCCCCTGCGGTCGATCTTGTTGACGAAGACGAGCGTGGGGATGCGCAGGCGTTGCAGGGTCCGCATGAGGACGCGGGTCTGCGCCTGGACGCCCTCGACGGCCGACACCACCAGCACGGCCCCGTCGAGAACTCCGAGCACCCGCTCCACCTCGGCGATGAAGTCCGGGTGACCGGGGGTGTCGATGAGGTTGACCGTCACGTCGTCGAGCACGAAGGAGACGACGGCGGACTTGATGGTGATCCCCCGCCGACGCTCCAGTTCGAGGGTGTCGGTCTGGGTGTTTCCGGCGTCGACGCTGCCGATCTCGTCGATCACACCGACCGAGTGCAGCAGCCGCTCGGTCAGGCTGGTCTTACCTGCGTCGACGTGCGCGAGAATTCCGAGGTTGAGCAAGTGCACGAAGCGTCATGTCCTTTGAAGTGGGGGTCATTCCTTCCGAGGCGGACATGAACGGTGCGCGCATTGCTGCTCCTGGGTCGTGCGGAAACAAGGTCAGGGACAGTGCAGCAGGCAGGGGCCTCGACGGCAACGGATTAATGCTCCACCGGTGGGGTGCGGGGCGCTCGCCCCTGCGGGTCGTGACAGCCGCACCGGACCGGCGTCGGCGTACCCGGCTCGGTGAGCTGGTGCGCGCGTTCCTGAACGGCTGGGGGGCAGTGCGGCGGGGCACACGGCGGGCCGCTCCGGATGGGTGTCCTCCGGCGCGGCCGTCGTGCTGCTGCCGGTCAGCCGGGAGCGTGGCGATCCGGAGCCGCTCGCCACCGGGATGCGACACCGGCACCGACCGGCGCACCGGGTGATCCGCGCCGACCGGAGATGATCCACCCCGCGCCCCGGTCGGCCGCCGGGTGCGGCGCCGTCGGCCTCCCCCGAGCCGTCAGACGCCGTGCCGTCGGTGGTCCTCGACGACCGTCTCCAGGTGGCGCAGGGCCGTCGTCACCCGGGTGGGGTCCGCCTGGAAGAAGGGGTCCTCCGGTACCGGCAGCGAACCGGCCACCACCCAGCCGCGGGCACGTGCCCAGGTCGGGCCGTCGTGCCCGACCGCCTCCCGGAAGACGTCCCGCGCCGTGCCGGGCAGGAACTTCCAGTAGGGCAGCAGGTCCACCGCCGGGTCGGCCACCGCCAGCGTGCCGAAGTCGATGACCGCGCTGAGCCTGCCGTCCACGGTCAGCAGGTTCCCGGTGTCGAGGTCGCCGTGGATCCACACCGGCGGGCGGTCCCAGGCGGGGGCCGCGAGGGCCGCCTCCCAGACCTCCGTCACGGCGTCCGCGTCGACGAGGCCCCTCTCGCGCAGCGCCTCGATCTTGGGCCGGACGCGGGCCTCGGCGGCCAGGGAGTCCCGTTCGTCGCCCATCGGCACGCCGCGGAAGGCGTTGCTCTGCTCGGGGCCGGGCCCGTCGGTGGCGTCGATCGACTGGAGGGCCGTGAGGAACCCGGCGAGTTCGCGGGCGGCCTGGACGGGATCGGCCAGTGACTCTGTCGTCGCCGTGTCCCCCTCCAGCCACCGGTACACCGACCACGGGTACGGGTAGCCCTCCCCGGGCGAGCCCTGGGCGACCGGTTCGGAGACGGGCAGCGGCAGCCGCGGTGCCAGTCGCGGCAGCCAGCGGTGTTCGCGCTCCACCTGGCCCACCCAGTGCGCGTAGCGCGGCAGCCGGACCGACAGGTCGCTGCCGAGTCGGAAGGTGGCGTTGTCCATGCCTGACCGCTCCACCGGGGTGACGGGAAGGTGCGCCCACTGCGGGAACTGGGCGGTCAGCAGACGGCGTACAAGAGGGGCGTCGATCAGCA
Source organism: Streptomyces sp. NPDC050287 (assembly GCF_044459385.1). NCBI lineage: Bacteria > Bacillati > Actinomycetota > Actinomycetes > Kitasatosporales > Streptomycetaceae > Streptomyces > Streptomyces sp. NPDC050287. The sequence continues at coordinate 639,657 of NZ_JBITIY010000004.1, forward strand.
CGCCGCCCAGTTCAGCGGGGCGGCACCGCCGGCGTCCAACGAATTACGGGTTGCCGGCCCGGTGGAGCACCGGCAAGTACCCGGCGCGCATGACGACGACGACGGTTCGCGGCGAGCCGCCCCGCCCGGCAGGCTCAGCGCGTGCTGAGACGAGCGGTCCGTCAGCGGGGCGGCACCGCCGGCGTCCAACGAATTACGGGTTGCCGGCCCGGTGGAGCACCAGCAAGTGCCCGGCGCACATGACGACGACGAAGGTTCGCGGCGAGCCGCCCCGCCCGGCAGGCTCAGCGCGTGCTGAGACGAGCGGTCCGTCAGCGGGGCGGCAGCGGGTGCAAGGTGACGTCCGTGAGGCGGCCGTCGGTCACGGCCGCGGTCATGTAGGTGCAGTGGGGCTGGCGACGGCGGTCGGTCGGGGAGCCGGGGTTGAGCAGGCGCAGGCCGGTGGGGGCGGTGGTGTCCCACGGGATGTGGCTGTGCCCGAAGACCAGGACGTCGGTGTCCGGGAAGCGGGCTGCGCAGCGCGCCTCGCGGCCCTGAGCGGGCCCCGTCTCATGGATCACGGCGAAGCGCAGGCCGTCCAGGTCGGCGTACGCGGTCTCGGGCAGCCGGGTGCGCAACGGCGGTCCGTCGTTGTTGCCGTACACGGCGACGAGTCGGCGGCTGCGGCTCTCCAGCAGGTCGAGCGTGGCCTCGTCGACCCAGTCCCCGGCGTGGAACACGACGTCCGCGCGCGGGAGTTCGGCGAGCAGGGGCGCGGGGAGTTCCTTGGCGCGCTTGGGGAGGTGGGTGTCGGACATCAGCAGCAGACGCACGCCGTGAGCCTAGTGCTGCTCCGCGTCGGTTCGTGGCGGGGTGCCGCGTTGGCCAGGCGGTGTCGAGGCAGAGGCCGCCGACGCAGTCGAGGCATTCTTCGGGACTGCACATGACCCGCCATGCCGGCTGGGATACCAGGACTCGAACCTGGACTAACGGAACCAGAAACCGTCGGGCTGCCAATTACCCCATATCCCATTCGCCTCGAAGGCCGCCGGAGTGAAGGCCAGTCGGGGCATGCCGTACCACGCGCTCACCGTGCGGTACGACCGGCTGCCTAAGCTACGCCTTCTCTCCGTCAGGTGCGGTGATGACGTGCCTGGCGTGTCGGTCGGGCTTCCACATGGCCTGCGGGCAACGCGCAGGGGTCCGCGGTGGGCCGGCGGTCGGGTGGCGAGGCCTGCCGCGCCATGGACCGCTCGCCGGCCGCAGGTCCGATGGGGGGACTCTCCTCTGCCGAGCCGCTCCCCCGATTGCGGTCGCGGCGGCGCCACCTTAACGTCGACGTAACGGATATTTTCCGTAAAAGCCTACATACCTCTTATGTCGGCTTTCCCGTGCGTTGAATGGAGCTTTCATGTCGGTGATGACCGGTGCCCAGCCACTGCAGCAGTTCGGGCAGCAGCAGATGGGGGGCCCGCAGCCGCTCGCGCAGGTAGTCCACCAGGCGATGCAGCAGGCCTGTCAGCAGGCGAGCCAGCAGATCGCGCAGCGCATGCAGCAGACGCTGCAGCAGATCCAGCAGGTCCAGCAGCAGCTGCAGCAGCAGGGCCTGGGCCACCAGGCCCACCCGTACCTCGCCATCGCACTGCAGACAACGCTGCGTGAGGGTGTGCGGCACGCTGTGGAGCAGTCCGTGCAGCAGGTACTGCCGATCGCGATCCTGACGCTGGTGCAGCAGAGCCAGCAGGGTCAGCAGGGTCAGCAGCAGTTCGGTCAGCAGCCCTTCGGTCAGCAGGGTCAGCAGCAGTTCGGCCAGCAGCCCTTCGGCCAGCACGGTCAGCAGCCGTTCGGCCAGCAGCAGTTCGGCCAGCAGCCCTTCGGCCAGCAGGGCCAGCAGCCGTTCGGCCAGCAGCCTGGCTCCGGTTTCGGTCAGATGGGTCAGCCCTTCGGTATCGGCTGATCCAGCAGCGCGTGATGCGGTGTGCTCAGGAGTCGTTCTTGGGCGCACCGCATCGCCATGGCGGCGGGGGCCGTCCGTTATCGGAGCAGAAGCACAAAGAGGGGACGTAGGTGTGGTGAAGGTGGACGTGATGGTAAAGGACAGGCCCGGGAACAATTCCCGGAACAACCGCCAGAGCGAATCCGAGGCGGAAGGGGCAGGCGGGTTGGGCCCCGAGGACAGAGAAGTGACGCCACGCAAGAAGGGCGCACCGTCACCGATCGCGGTGCGGTCGCGCCGGCAGCGGTACCTGATCACACCGCTGCCACAACAGCTGCTCCCACCGGGGGTTGGCGAACTGAGCATGGACGCGGTGTGTGAAAGGCTCGAGAGCATGCCCGACGTCGACGTGATCCGCCGACTGCGGTCGTCCGAGAAGCTGCAGTCGGCCGGCATCGTGCCATCCTGCCCGGAGATCGCGGTCGTCGAGGCAGCCGAGACTCAGCTGCCGGCCCTGTGGACGCTGCATGTGCACATCGAACCCGACCTGCCGCTCACCGGCGCCGCACCCGCCACCCCGCCGACCGCGCAATTCCTGGCGCTGCGCGATCCGGGACTGGTCGTGCCGTCGGAGGAGCCGGTGGAGATCTCGCTGCGCGTCTGCGGCCCGGAGGGCGAACCACTGGCCGGTGCGGGCGTGTTCCTGATCGGCGCGACCTGGCCGAGCCAGGGCGTCACCGCCGCCGACGGCACCCTTGCCCTCACCCTGACCACAGACACCGAACAGTCCGTCCAGTCCCTGTACGTGCGCCCCCAAGGCGGATACACCGACCGCTGGATCCACCGCCCCGACCTGTCGGCGACCCGGGAGAACGTCGTCACCCTCACCCCCCTCGAGACGATGTACCCGGATCTGGCCGAACGTCAGAGTTACGGCTGGGGCCAGCAGGCCATGCGGCTGGACCGGCTGCCCCCCACGTTCCGTGGCTTCGGCGTCAAGGTGGCGGTCATCGGTACGGGCGTCAGCGTCGACCACCCCGATTTGAAGCAGCGGGTGCGCTCCGGTGTCGATATCGTGGGCCGCACGGCCGAGGGCTGGGCGCAGGATGGCGGTAGTGGTACGCACGCCGCCGGCATCATCGCGGGCGCGGACACGGGCGAGGGCATCGTGGGCATCGCCGTCGACGCCGAGCTCGACGCCTGCAAGGTGCTGCCTGACGGCCACTTCAGCGACCTGATCGCCGCCCTCGACCACTGCATCGAACGCGAGGTCGACATCGCCCACATCGCTGTCGCGACCCCGTATCCGTCGGCGCTGGTCTCCCGCAAACTCGCCGACACCACCGCGGCGGGTATCGCCTGCATCGCCCCGGCCGGCGACACCGGCGGGCCGATCGCTTTCCCCGCCTCGCTGCCCACCGTATTCGCTGTAGGCGCCCTCGGAGCCTTCGGCACCTTCCCGCCCGACACCTCCCACGCCACCCACACAGGGCAGCAGCTGACCCCCGAAGGACTGTTCGCTGCCCCGTTCAGCTGCCATGGTCCCGGCGTCGACGCGGCAGCCCCGGGTGTGGCGGTCCTGTCGTGCGCATCGGTGGGCGGATACGCGGCCATCGACGGCACCGTGACGGCCTCGGCCCACGTGGCGGGCCTGGCCGCCCTCGTTCTCGCCCACCACGAGGTTTTCCACGGCCAGTTGCTGCCCCGTGGCCCCGGTCGGGTGCAGCACCTGTTCGACATCGTCGCCGCCAGCTGCCGCCCGCTGGCCGCCCCCGGCACAGTTGAGGCGGCCCGCACCGGACGCGGGCTGCCCGATGCTCTCGTGGCCTTCGGCCTGGCCCCCGGCATGCAGCCCGTCCCGGCCCTGTCACCCTTCACCTCCTCGATGACGGGATAGGCCCTGCCCGCGGCAACCGCCGGGGAACGGCACGTGCCCTTTCGGGCACGTGCCGTTCGGCTTGCCCGCCGACCCCCGCCGGCAACGGTGCTCGACACCCTGTGCGCAGCCGCTCTCCTCATCCTGTGACCGGGGTCGTCGGGCCGGACGGTGCCCGTCCGGTGGCCGGCTCCGAGCACCAGGGCCGCCGACGGACTCCGTAGCCCAACTCGTCAGGGGGAAGCCCCAGTTGCCGTTTCGCTGCTCCGGCGCCGCCGAGCACCTGGATCTGCCGGGCGAGGACATACGGCCGACCGGGCCACGGCGGCGCGCTGCCGGGGGGCCGGATGCGGACAACCCCCGGCGCGGCGTTAGCATCTGCCCACGCGCAGCAGCTCTTCACGCACGCGGCGAGAAACCCAAGGGGGCCCGGAGACCGATGCCGGTCAAGGTCAGCGTCATCGTTCCCGTCTACAACCCGGGGATCTACATCGAGGACTGCGTTTCCTCGCTGCTGCGGCAGTCGCTGCCGCCCGACGAGTACGAAATGATCTTCGTCGACGACGGTTCCACCGACGCGACGCCCGCCCGGCTGGACGCGCTCGCCGCCGAGAACCCCCGGGTCAAGGTGATCCACCAGGAGCCCTCCGGGTGGTCCGGCAAGCCCCGCAACGTCGGCATCGCCGCCTCCGAGGGCGAGTACGTGATGTTCGTCGACAACGACGACTACCTCGGCGACGAGGCCCTGGAGCGGATGTACGACTACGGCGTGGCCAACGGTGCCGACGTCGTCATCGGCAAGATGGCCGGCAAGGGCCGTGGCGTGCCGGTGGAGCTGTTCCGCCGCAACCGTCCGCGCGCCAGTGTGGAGAACGCCCCGCTGATCGACAGCCTCACCCCGCACAAGATGTTCCGGCGGGCGTTCCTCGACGACATCGGGCTGCGTTTCCCCGAGGGGCGGCGGCGGCTGGAGGACCACGTCTTCGTCACCGAGGCGTTCCTGCGCGCCGACAACGTGTCGGTGCTCAGCGACTACGTCTGCTACTACCACGTCAAGCGCGAGGACGCGTCCAACGCGGGCTTCCAGCGCTTCGACCCGGCCGGCTACTTCAAGAACCTGCGCGAAGCACTCGACGTCGTCGAGCGGTACACCGAACCAGGTGCCGTGCGGGACCGGCTCCAACGGCGGTGGCTGCGGATCGAGATGGTCGAGCGGATGCGCGGCCGGCGTCTGCTGGACGCGCCCGAGGACTACCGCAAGGAACTCTTCGAGGAGATCCGCGAGGTCGTCGTGGAGCGTTTCGGCCCCGGTGTCGCGGCGGGGCTGCCGCTGACCCAGCGGACGATCGCCGGTCTGATCGCCGCCGACCGGTTCGACGACGTCGTGGCGTTCGCCGAGTGGGAGTCCTCCGTCGCCCTGAGCGCCGAGCCCGGAAGCATCCGGTGGGAGGACGGCACGCTGAAGATCGACCTGAGCGCCGAGTACCGGGTGGGCGGGCAGCCGATGACGTTCCCGGCCGGTCCGTCCGGTGCCGCGCCCGCCGGTCCGCCGAAGGACGTGGCGGAGGCGATCGGCCGGGTGGGTGCCGACACCGTGGACCAGTTCGGGAAGGCCACGGTGGATCTGCTGCTGCGTGAACGCGCCAGCTCCGCCCAGTACTTCCAGCCCGTCGAGGTCACTCGGGAGATCGTTCCCGTGGAGGGGGGCGAGCAGGTCCGGCTGGTGCTGCGGGCAACGGCCACCGTCGATCCCGCCACCGCGGCGGACGGCACCGCGCCGGACAGTGGACTGTGGGACGCCCGCGTGCGGGTGAGGCTGGGCGGCTGGACCAAGGAGGGCCGGCTGGGTCCGGTCCCCCGCAAGGGCCGGGCGGCGGCCTCGGCCGGTGTGGTGGCCGGCCGGGTGGTGCTGCCGTACTGGACCGACCGGGGCAACCTCGCCCTGGACCTCGACCGCGCGAGCAAGCGGCTGGGTCTGTCCGCGCTCGCCCCCGAGGACGTCACCGTCACCGGCGACCGGCTGCGCGCGCCCCTGCCGTTGTACGTGCCCGGCGACACCGAGGCGCTGCTGCGGCTCACCGGTCCCACCCCCACCGACGTACCCGCCACGCTCTCCCCGGACGGCTCCGGGGCACACCTGGAGGCCACGCTGGCCGTCGGTGACCTCAAGGGCCCGGCCCGGCAGCTCGCTCTGTGCCCGGCGCCCACGGCGGACGAGCGCCGCTTCCTCGCCCTGCCGGTCGCCGTGCGCACGGGTGCGGGCTCGGTGCAGGTGGTGCGTCCGGCGGGCCCCGGCGCCGTACGGCAGCTGGCGCGCACGGTGCGGCGGATCCTGGGCCGGATCCGCGCGAAGGCGGCCGCCGTGATCAAGGCACGGCGGACCTGACGGCAGGCGGGCCGCCGGCGGTGGTGACGGGCCCGCGGGCCGGCTCGCCCCTTGATCCTCTGAGCCACGACACCGGACACGGCCCCGTTGTCACGCCCGAGCACTCACCGTGCCCGCACGCGCGGAGGCGGAGCCGGTCCGGTCTGCTGTCGCCCTGACCGGACCTGCTCCGCCTCCTACGAGGGCCTGCGCGGCCCGGGCCTCAGCGGCCGACGGAGATCTGCTCCAGCGCCTTGCGCAGCGGCTCCCAGCCGCGGGAGCGTCCGACACCGAGGTTGCGCGCCTTCACCAGCGCGCGCCAGAACGGCGCCTGCACCAGGGTCTCCGGCGTCACCGCCTGCACCCGCTCCAGGATCGCCTCGGGCACCTTCTGCGGGTCGGGCACCTTGAACTCGGCCATGATCTCGTCGTACTTGTCGTGCAGCGTCGTGTTGTCCGGGTCGGCTCCGAAGACGACCAGCTGACCGGTGGGCTGCGTGTCGACCAGGACGGTGACCAGGTCCGGGCGGTAACGGTTGAGGACCTCCACGACCTTGTAGACGTCACCGGTCCAGGCACCGGTGTGCCGGTCGCGGGCCGCCTCGTCGATGTTGCGCGGCAGCATGTCGTCGAGGACGATCACGCTTCCCCAGTCCGAGTACTTCTCCACGTTCATGAAGTCGCGCAGCGCGTACTCGAACAGGTGCATGCCGTCGATGAAAGACAGGTCGAGGGTGGTGCGCCGCCAGTAGCCGATGGGGCTGCGGCCCCGCCGCAGGTTGCGCACCGGGTGCCGGCCGCCCTTGAGGTGCTGCAGCGGGTTCTCACGGGCGAAGAAGTCGTCACTGGTGGCCTTCACCAGATGGACGTCGCAGCGGATCTCGGTGACCACCTTGAAGGCCGGGTCGATGGCGATACTGGGAACACGGGACAACGTCAGGCTGCGGCCGTCGTTGACGCCGATCTCCAGGTAGTTGCGGTTGGCGCTGACCTTGTGCAGCTCCCGGAGGAACTCATGGCGTTTCACGCGGGCGACTCCTTGCGGATTCGGGGAAGGGCTTCGTGCAGGGCAGAACGCCCCTCACGCGGCGGCGGCAGGCCCAGGGACTGCCGGCGGCCGTGCGCGAGGGCGCGGTAGGCGGGTCGGAGGCGCGGGCCGGACGAAGGCCGCGCTGCCGACCGGGTGCACCCGGTCCGGGCCGGCCCCGAGGCGGAGGAACACCTCGCGGACCAGTCGTACCAAGTGGTCTCTCCGGAGCTGGTGGCGTGCGGAACACCACTCGCGTCCCGGCCGATCCGGGGGCCGAGGCCGGCGATGCGCTCGGCGGCGTCGGCGCTCCAGATCGGCTGCCCGCGCTGGTCGTCGACGACGTCCACGGTGTCGCGGCGGGCTTCGAGCTCGGTCGTCGTACGGACGAAGCTGCGGCCGTGGACGCCGTACAGCCACGCGGTGCGCGGGACCACGCTCGCGCCGGGGAGTTTCCGCGGCACGGCGTGCTCCCCGGCGAGTTCGGTGCGGCCGTAGGCCGTGCGGGGAACGGGCCGGTGGTCCTCCGGGTGGGCAGTGGCGCGGGCCTCGCCGGAGAGGACGTGGTCGGGCGAGAGGTGCACCACGCGTGCGCCCAGGCCGGCGGTGGCGCGGGTCGGCAGGCGCGGGCCGATGAACCCGGCGGTGCCGGTGACGAGGAGGTTCATGAAGCGATCTGCACCTTGCCGTGGTCTCCGAGGACGAGACGGTGGGCCCGGGGCGCGCTGGGTGCCGGGGTCGCCTCGGCATGGAGGCCGGCCGTGGAGCGGACGCCGGCACGGGAGTCGATGAGGTGCTGGGGGGCTTGGGTGGTCTCCAGCTCGCCGAGGTGGTCCTGGGCGATCAGTACCGCGTGGGCCAGGCCCGGCGGCTGTTCCTGGGGGATGCAGGTGATGTCCGGGCCGAAGGCCGATCCGTCCCCGACGGCTTCCTGGATCTCCGCGGCGGTGTCACCGACGATCATGCCCACGTCGGTGATACCGGCCGCGACGAGCGATTCGAGGGCGTGCAAGAGGACAGCCCTGGTCGCCACTGGTCCCAGTTGTTCGGCCGAGGTGTGGGTGATCGGCCTCAGCCGTGTCCCGGCGCCCCCGGACAGCACGAGTGCCTTCATCTGCTTCACCATAGTCCGTCGCCCCACGTCCAGGGAACGGATCATGGCGAACCGGCGGCCTGTTGGTTTACGCGCGGCGGCGGGAGGGGCGGCCCGATGGTTCACACGCGGCGGCGGAACGGGCGGCCGGTTGGGTTCCGCGCGGCGGCGGTCAGTCCTCGCCGCGGAAGATGTTCTCCTCTGTCCCGCCCTGTGCCGTGCGCGGTGTGTTCTTCTCCTCGACCGCCGGCAGGCAGGTTCGCAGAGCGCGGGCGCCGCGCAGGCGGCGGGTCTTCGACCAGCCCGTCTCGGGGCGTCGGACAACAGGGTTCTCACTGGTCTGCGCGGTCACGGCCGTTCATCTTCCTTCTGCGTCCCGTCCTGCCGCGGCCCGCTCCGGGCCGGGCGGCTCCGTCCTTTCGTGCTGCCCCTCCGGGTCCCCGGAGCCGGTCCGGGCAAACAAGGTGATCCGGGCCCGCCCCTGGGCGTGGCGTGGTCCCCCGCCCGGACGGCGGCGGTAGCGTCGCCGCGGTCCGGGAGCAGGTCGCCGCGGTCCGGGAGCAGGACGAAGGCGCACCTGAGCGGGACGACAGGGCATCAGGACGAGGCGGCGGCTGAGGAGGACGATGACGGATCTGTCGGAGGGCGATGTCACCGCCCGGCGGCACACCGCCCCCGAGCGCTCGCTCGGCAGGGCGCTGCTGCGCTGGACCTCGACGACCGACCACAAGGTGATCGGCCGGTTGTACATGGTGACGGCGTTCGGGTTCTTCCTGCTGGGCGGTCTGCTGGCGCTGGCCATACGGGCCGAACTCGCCCGCCCAGGGCTGCAGTTCGTGAACGAGCACACCTACAACCAGCTCTTCACGATCCACGGCAGCATCATGATGCTGCTGTTCGCGACGCCGATGTTCGCCGGTTTCGCGAACGCGGTGATGCCACTGCAGATCGGCGCTCCGGACGTGGCCTTCCCCCGGCTGAACGCGCTGTCGTACTGGATGTACCTGTTCGGGGGGCTGATGGTCGTGTCGGGGTTCGTGGTGCCGGGCGGTGCGGCGGCGTTCGGCTGGTTCGCCTACGCCCCGCTCAACAGCGCCTACCACTCCCCCGGCGCGGGCGGCGACCTGTGGGTGATGGGTCTGGTGGTGACGGGCGTGTCGACGACTCTGGGGGCGGTCAACTTCATCGCCACCGTCATGTGTCTGCGCGCCCCCGGGATGACGATGTTCCGGATGCCGATTTTCACCTGGAACGTACTGTTCACCTCCATCCTGGTGCTCCCCGCGTTCCCTGTGCTGACGGCCGCGCTGCTGGCACTGGAGGCGGACCGGAAGTTCGGCGCGCACGTCTTCGACGCGACGAACGGCGGGGCACTGCTGTGGCAGCACCTGTTCTGGTTCTTCGGACATCCCGAGGTGTACATCGTGGCTCTGCCGTTCTTCGGGATCGTCACGGAGATCCTGCCGGTGTTCTCCCGCAAGCCGCTGTTCGGCTATCTGCCGCTGATCGGTGCCACGATCGCGATCACCATGCTGTCCGCTGTGGTGTGGGCGCACCACATGTTCGCCACCGGGGCGGTGCTGCTGCCGTTCTTCTCGGTGATGTCGTTCCTGATCGCCGTGCCCACCGGCATCAAGTTCTTCGCGTGGATCGGCACCATCCGGGGCGGTTCCCTGTCCTTCGAGACACCGATGCTGTGGGCGCTGGGCTTTCTGCTGTCGTTCCTGCCGGGCGGGTTGAGCGGGGTGCTGATCGCCTCGCCGCCGCTCGACTTCCACCTCACCGACTCGTACTTCATCGTGGCTCATCTGCATTACGTGCTCTTCGGCACCGTCGTGTTCGCGATGTTCGCCGGGTTCTACTTCTGGTGGCCCAAGTTCACCGGCAGGATGCTCGACGAACGGCTGGGGAAGCTGCACTTCTGGCTGCTGTTCCCGGCGTTCCACCTGACCTTCCTGGTGCAGCACTGGCTGGGCGAGGAGGGCATGCCCCGGCGCTACGCCGACTACCTGCCCGCCGACGGCTTCACCCTGCTCAACTCGCTGTCGTCGGCGGGGGCGTTCCTGGTCGGCGTGTCCACGCTGCCGTTCCTCTACAACGTGTGGCGCACCGCCCGGTACGCGCCTCTCGTCACCGTCGACGACCCCTGGGGGTACGGGCGCGGCCTGGAGTGGGCGACCGGGTGCCCGCCCCCGCGGCACAACTTCACGGCGCTGCCCCGGGTGCGGTCCGAGGCGCCGGCGTTCGATCTGCACCATCCGGGGATCGTCCGGCGGGCCGCGCGGGAGGGGCTGCGATGAGGACCGAGTCGTTGCTGTTCGGCGGGGTCGCGCTGTTCTTCGCGGGGGTGGCCGCCCTGTACGGCTGGTGGTCCGGGGAGCCGGCCGGTACGGCTGCCCTCCTGGTCGCCTTCCTGATGGCCGCCGTCATCTCCTTCTTCGGCGCGGTGCAGTACCGGCGCAAGGGACGGCGCCCGCAGGACCGCGGCGACGCCGAAGTGGCCGACGGGGCGGGCCCGTTGGAGTTCTTCCCGCCGGACAGCCGGTGGCCCGTGGTGACCGCGCTGGGATTCGCGGTCACCGCCCTCGGAGTGGTCTACGGGCTGTGGCTGTTCCTCATCGGCGGCGCGGTGCTGGCTCGGGGTGTTCTGGGGCTGGTGTTCCAGTACGCGGGCCGAGGGGAGTGAGCGGGGCTCCGGGGCGATGGGTCCGCAGCGGGCGGTGCTCGCCCTCGTAGCCTCCCTCCACGGTCTGGCGCACCTCGCCGGTCTCCACTCCGTCCACGAGGTGTTCGCGCTCGGCGGCCATCAGGGCGTGGCACAGCCGCCGGGTGAGCAGGAACGCGAGGACCGGGCCCACGACCAGGGCCGTGCGCAGCACCCAGGTCAGGGTGTTCACCGAGATGCGGAAGGTCTGCGCGAGGACGTCGTTGCCGCCGGCCAGCAGCAGGACGCCGTAGAAGGTGATCCCGGCGACCCCGAGGGCGGTACGGACGGGACGCTCCCTCGGGCGGTCGCACAGGTGCTGCTCCTGCCGGCCCTCGCCGGTCAGGCGCTGCTCGACGAACGGGTGGAGGTACAGCACGAGGAACAGCAGCCCCGGCAGGACGACCGCCGGAAGCAGCACGTTCCACATCAGGGTGTGACCGGCGAGGGTGGTCTCCCACGGCGGTACGAGCCGCAGCGCGCCCTCGAGGAAACCGACGTACCAGTCGGGCTGGGAGCCGGTCGAGGCCAGGTCGGGGCGGTAGGGGCCGTACACCCACACGGGGTTGATCTGGGCCAGGCCGCCGAGCAGGGCGAGCACACCGAAGACGATCAGGAAGAGGCCGGTCGAGGACGCGGTGAACTGCGGGAAGAGGGGCTTGCCGACGGCGTTGCGCCGGGTGCGGCCCGGGCCGCCCCACTGGGTGTGCTTGAGGTGGAACACCAGGATCAGGTGCACGGTCACCAGGCCGATCAGCGCTCCGGGCAGCAGCAGGATGTGCAGCGGGTAGAGCCGGGAGATGATCTCTTGGCCGGGGAACTGGGCGCCGAAGACGAACAGGCTGACGTAGGTGCCGACGAGCGGGATCGACAGCATGATACCCTGCGCGATGCGCAGTCCCGTGCCGGACAGGAGGTCGTCGGGGAGCGAGTAGCCCGCGAAGCCCTCGGCGAGCGCCAGCATGAAGAGCGTGAGCCCGATGACCCAGTTGAGCTCCCGGGGCCGGCGGAAGGCGCCGGTGAAGAAGATCCGCAGCAGGTGCAGTCCGATCGCGGCCACGAAGACGAGCGCGGCCCAGTGGTGCACCTGCCGCATCAGGAGCCCGCCGCGGATGTCGAAGCTGATGCGGAGGGTTGAGTCGAAGGCGGCGGACATGCGCACGCCCCGCAGCGGCACGTACCGGCCCTGGTAGACAACCTCGCGCATCTCCGGCGCGAAGAAGAAGGTCAGCCAGGTGCCGGTCAGGACGAGGACGAGCAGGCTGTAAAGGGCCAGTTCACCCAGGAGGAACGACCAGTGGTCGGGGAACGCCTTGCGCATCAGTCGGCCGCCGCCGTCGAGGACGGGCAGGCGGCCGTCCGCCGCGTCCGCGAACCGTTCCCCCGGACCTGACCGCTCACGCTCCATCCCCGACCGCCTCCCGTCTCGAACACCGCGGTGTGTGCCTCCCCCGCGGGAGACGGTGCCGGGTACGGGGCGGCCGGGAAGTACCCGAACGGGTGCTCAGCCGGCGAGCCGGATCGGCCCGGCCCGCCTCGCTCAGATATTGGGCTTGGCCGCGCTGATGTCGCCCAGGGCGGAGTCCGGGTCGCGTTCCATGGCCAGGTCGGCCAGGGCGAGGATGCCGACGGGGTGGCCGTTCTCCACGACCGGGACACGGCGTACGGCGTGTTCGCGCATGAGCTCGATCGCGCGGTCCACCTCGTCCTCGGGGGTGACGGTGACCAGGTCGTCGCTGCACGCGCCGGCGACGGTGGTCTGCTCGGGGTCGCCGCCCTCGGCGAGGGCGCGCACCACGAGGTCGCGGTCGGTGACCAGGCCGCGCAGGTTGTCGCCGTCCGCGACCAGGACGGCACCGAGATCCTGGTCGCGCATGATGCGGGCGACGGCGGTCACGGACGTCTGCGGTTCGACGCTGACCGGGGCGCTGGTCATGATTTCGCTGACGTGCTGGGTCATGACGGGCCTCTCTTCTCGGAGTTCTTCGGGAGTTCCCGGAGTTCTTCGGGAGTTCCCGGAGTTCTTCGGGAGTTCCCGGAGTTCTCGGGGTTCTCGGGGGTTCTCGGGGGTTCTCGGGGGTTCTCCGGTTGTCTGTAGATTCGGGAGTTCTCAGGATCTCCCGGTGGCTCGGGCGTTCTCGGGATCTCCGGGGATTTTCGGGTGTTCTCGGGACCTCGGAGTTCCGGGCTCCGGGTACCCATCTGGACGGGTGGTCGTCACGTTTCCAGCGTGATCTCGCTCCACACCTGTTTGCCGCCGCTGACGGGCACGGTCCCCCACGCCGCCGACATCGCCTCGACGAGGAGGATGCCGCGGCCGCCGGTGGCCTCCCAGCCGATACTGGTCGGTTTGACCGGCGTGCGCGGGGAGGAGTCGGCGACGGCGACCCGCAGCCGGTGGTTGATGCGGGTGAGGTCGAGACGGACCCGGCCGTCGGTGTGCACCAGGGCGTTGGTGACGAGTTCGGAGACGACGAGGAGGACCGTGTCCAGGGAGTCGGGCGGGACGCCCCAGGCCCGCAGGGTGCGGCGGGTGAAGCGGCGGGCCTGGCTGACGGCCTGCGGAAGGCGCCACACCGTCCAGCTGTCGCGCTGCGGACGCAGGACCATGCCGTCGTAGCGCAGCAGGAGCAGGGCGACGTCGTCGCTGCGGGCTGCGTTGCCGAGGAGGGCGTCGGCGACGAGGTCGAGGTGGGCGGGGTCGCAGACGCCGAGTGCGTGGGCGAAGCCGTCCATGCCCTCGTCGATGTCGGCCTCGATGGTTTCGACCAGGCCGTCCGTGGTCAGGGCGATGACCGTGCCGGGCCGCAGCCTCAGCGGGCTCATCGGGAAGTCGGACTGCGTCACCACGCCGAGCGGCGGTCCGCCGTCCGCCTCGGCGATCTCCGTGCTGCCGTCCGCGTGCCGCAGCACCGGCGGCAGGTGTCCGGCGCGCACGCACCAGGCGGAGCCCTCCTCCAGATCGACGTCGACATAGGCGCAGGTGGCGAAGAGGTCGGTCTCCAGGTCCGTCAGGAGGCGGTTGGCGCGCGAGACCACCACGTCCGGCGGGTGCCCCTCGACGGCGTAGGCGCGCAGCGCGGTGCGCATCTGACCCATGAGGGTGGCGGCCGCCGCGCTGTGGCCCTGCACGTCACCGATGACGAGGGCGACGTGGTGGTCGGGCAGCGGGATCACGTCGTACCAGTCGCCGCCGAGCTCCAGACCGGCCGTGCTCGGCAGATAGCGGGCGACAGCGACCGCACCGGGCAGCTCGGGCAGGCGGCGGGGCAGCAGCTGGCGCTGGAGCATGCCGACGAGTTCGTGCTCGGCGTCGAAGGCGTGGGCCCGCATCAGGGCCTGCCCGGCGAGGCCGGCGGCGGCGGTGAGAAGGGAGCGTTCGTCGGGGCCGAAGTCGTGCGGGGTGTCCCAGCCGATCAGACAGGCGCCGGCCATACGGCCCGCGGCGGGCAGCGGCAGTACGGCGAGGCCGCCGCGGCCGACCTCGGCGAGGGCGGGTTCCAGGGCGGTGCCGGCGGGCCAGATCTGGGCGCGGCCCTCCCGCAGGGCGGCGGCGAGCGTGGGCATGGTGCGCACGGGCGTGTCGGGCCACTCGGAGCGCCACTCCAGGCGCCACAGCTCCGGCCATGCCTCCGGTTCGGGCGGATCGAGGACGGTGACGACGAGCCGGTCGTTCTCCAGTTCGGCGAGGGCGATCCGGTCCGCCCTGAGCGGACCGCGCAGCGCCGAGGCGACGGCCTGGCTGACGTCGCGGACCGTGCCGGCGACGGCCAGGGCGGCGGCCAGGCGCTGCACCCGGGTCACGTCGGTGACGCCGGAGCGCAACAGAGAGGCGTCGCGGACCGTGCCCACGAGCCGGGCCGGGTGCCCCTCGCCGCCCGGCAGACTGCGGCCGCGCAGTCGCAGCCATCTGGGTGGTCCGGAGGGCTGGAGCACCCGGAACTCCAGTTCGCGGTCGCCGATGGACATGTGGTCGGCCTCGACCACGGACATCAGTGAGGGCAGGTCCTCCGGCACGGTCAGTGCGAGCAGGGTCTCGACCTTGCCGTCGAACGCGTCGCGGCTGAGGCCGAACAGCGCCAGGATGTCGTCGCCGACCTCCACCCGGCCGCTGTCCATGGCCAGGCTGAAGGCATCGGGACCCAGGGCCTCGCCCTCGGCCGGCCGGGCGGGCAGCGGGCAGGCGACGGCACCGGCGATCAGTTCGAGACAGGCGCGCTCGTCGGGACCGAAACCGGCGGGCTCCTCGCTCACAGCGAGCAGACAGGCTCCGCCGTCGCCTTCGCCGTCGATGGTCTCGCTACGGCCGTCGCTGCCGCTGTCGCCCCTTCCGTCGCTACCGCTGTCGCTACCGCTGTCGCTGTCGCTGTCCCCGTCGCCAGGGGCGTCGCGGATGTCTGCGGCGGACGTGGGCAGGGCCGCCAGGAAGAACTCCCGGGACGGTGTCCGCCGTGACTCCGGGCACTCGGCGAGTTCCTCCGGGCTGAGCCACACCGGCCGCCCGGTGCGCATGGCGTCCGCCGCCGGACAGCGGCCGGAGCGGTCGTAGCTGTCGCGCAGGCCGTACAGCGTCCTGGGTACGCCCACCGACTCGACCAGGCACAGCCGGTCATCGCCCGCCCCCGGGGCATACACGGCGGCGAAGCTCGCACTGGCGAAGATGAGCGCGTGTTCGAGGATGCGGCGCAGTCGTTCGGGCGAGTCCCGATCGGCCGTGACGGTTTCGAGGGCAACTTCGGCACGCGCAGTTCTTGTTCTGCGTCCCGCAACGCCCTCACTGACCACACTGGCCATTACAGCGCGTATGGGGCACCCGCGCAGCCCCTGTGGCCGTTCCGTGGAGCCCGGCGGCCGGTGCGCGGGGCGGACGCGGAGTGCCGGTACGTCGCCGCGCGCGTCGCAGAGGGGCCGTCGGGCGTCCCTCGCCGTGCGCGACGGCCCGCCAGGGAGGAGATTTGATCCCGGAGACCCGTCACGCGGCCGTGCGAGGAGGTGGGCGACGTGTCCGACGTGCAGTCGTCCGCCCAGGCGCCCGTGACCGCCAGGACGCGCGTCGGCCGGCCCCTGCTGTCCTTGGCGCTGGCCGCGATGATGGACGAGATCCAGGCACACTCCGGTGCGGTCTACCTGCTGGCGCCCGACGGCGCGGTGCTGGAGATGGCCGTGATGGCGGGGCTGCCCCGGGCGTTCGCGGCGCCCTGGGAACGGGTGGGGCTGAACGCGCCGATCCCGGTGGCCGAGGCGGTGCGCGAGCGGCGGCTGGTGTGGGTCGGCGGCGAGCAGGAGATGGCGGCCCGCTTTCCGAGGATCGCGGTCGTGCTGCCGTACCCCTTCGCGCTGGCCGCGGTGCCGGTCGCCACCGAGTCCACGGTGTACGGCGCGGTTTTCATGACCTGGCCCGGCTCGCATCCGCCGGAGCTGTCCGACCGGGAGCGGGACCATCTGACCGCGGCCTGCGACCGGCTGGCGGTACGGCTGGAGCGTGCCGTCGAGGAGAGCGTCCCGCTGCACGCCGAGCCCGATCTGCTCGACGCGTCCGTGCTGGGCGGGGCGTCGGGCACGCTCGGCCCGGTGGAGGCGGCACGGATGGTGGCGCGGCTGCCGTACGGGCTGTGCTCACTCGATCTGGACGGGCGGATCACCTTCGCCAACACGGCCGCCGCCGAACTGATCGGCGTGCCGACCGCGGATCTGCTCGGCCGCCTGCTGTGGGCGGCGGTCCCGTGGCTCAACGACCCGGCGTACGAGGACCGTTACCGGGCCGCGCTGATCAGCCAGCACACCACGTCGTTCGTGGCGCTGCGGCCACCCGGAGAGTGGCTGTCGTTCCGTCTGTATCCGAGTACGAACGGGCTGAGCGTGCGGATCAGCCGGGCCCGGGCCGTGACGGAGATGGCCCGGTCCAGGCCACCACCCGGTGACACCTCGCCCCGGTTGGTCACGATCTCCCAGGTGCTGAGCCTGGCGGGCCCGCTCACGGAGGCCGCGGGTGTGCAGGACGTGGTGCAACTGGTCGCGGACGAGATCGCGCCGGCCGTGGGCTGCCAGGCCCTGGTGCTGCTCGGGTCCCGGGCGGGCCGGATGCACGTCCTGGGGCATCGCGGCTATCCGGACCCGCACATCGTGGAGCGGTTCGACGGGCTGCCGCTGACCGAGCGGACGCCGGGCACGCACGTCCTGGCCAGCGGGGTGCCCGGGTTCTTCGAGTCCCGGGAGCAGTTGGAGCGGCTGTATCCGGAGCGGCAGGCGACCCCCGGCGGGTTCGCGGCCTGGGCGTACCTTCCGCTGATCGCGTCGGGCCGCCCGGTGGGCACCTGTGTGCTGGCGTACGACGAACCACACGCCTTCCCCGCGGACGAGCGGGCGGTGCTGACGAGTCTGGGTGGGCTGATCGCCCAGGCTCTGGAACGGGCGATGCTCTACGACGCCAAGCACCGGCTGGCCCACGGTCTGCAGGCGGCCCTGCTGCCGCACTCGCTGCCGTCGCTGCCCGGCATCGAGGCGGCCGCGCGCTATCTGCCGGCCACGCAGGGCATGGAGATCGGCGGCGACTTCTACGACCTGGTGTCGGCTCGGGGGCTCGCGGCGGCCGTGATCGGGGACGTGCAGGGACACAACGTGACCGCGGCGGGGCTGATGGGTCAGATCCGTACCGCGGTACGCGCCTACACCACGGTCGGGCAGGCGCCCGGAGAGGTCATGCGCAGCACCAACCGGCTCCTGATCGACCTCGGCTCCGACCTGTTCGCCAGCTGTCTGTACCTGCGGCTGGACCCGGCGCGCGGGCAGGCCGTGATGGCCCGGGCAGGGCATCCGCCGCCGCTGCTGCGCCGGCCGGACGGCCGGGTGCGGGTGCTCGACCTGGCGGGCGGCCCGCTGCTGGGCATCGACGGGGCGGCGGCCTATCCGACGACGGAGGTGGATCTCGCGCCGGGTTCCGTGCTGGTCCTCTACACCGACGGGCTGATCGAGTCGCCCGGCGTCGACATCGAGGACGCCCTCGCCGGCCTCGGCCGTCACCTGACCGAGGCCGGCGACCGGCCCCTCGACGACCTGGCCGACGACTTGGTCCGCCATGGCGCGGCCACCCGGGAACGGGCCGACGATGTGGCGTTGCTGCTGCTCAGAGCGCGGCAGACGGGGTGACCGGGGCGGTCCGGACCTGAGCCGCTGCCGGCCCGGCGTCTCGCCGACCTGGCCGCCGGACCGCTACCGCGGCCGGCGCCCCGTGACGATGCCGCGCCGACTCGTCGACCGGCGTGCGTTCCGGCCTGGGGCCGGTGTGCCCAGCGGTGTCCGCGCCGCGAACAAATCGGTCCGACCCTCCCGCCGGAGGGCCGGACCGATCCACCGCCGGCCCGACCCGGTACGAGGCCGGGGTCGGGCCGGGGGGCTGTGCTGTCGAGAGCGGCTCAGTGGGGGCGAGTCGCTCTCGACAGCGGCCGGATCATCAGGATCCGGAGGTCACCCGGTGTGGAAGGTCACCGGGTGGTCGAAGGTCAACCGGGTGGTCGAAGGTCGACCGGGTGGTTGGGCTCCCGGGCCGGAGATCCGACCCGGCCCACCGACGGACCGTCCGAACGCGTGGCCGGGACCGCCGCGGAGGCCGAATCTCGGAATACCGGATCCCGGAGTACCGGATCAGCGGGTCTCGGTCAGGCCCGAGCCGTCCTGGACACCCGTGCCCGCGCCCGTGTCCTGGCCTGTGCCTTGCTCCTGGCCTGTGCCTTGCTCCTGGCCCGTACCGGTCCCCTGGCCCGCACCGGTCTCGTCGCCGGTCCCGGGCTCCTGGCTCGCACCGGCTCCCGCACCGTTGCCGGCCTCCTGACCGCCACCGGCCTCTTGGCCCGCGCCGGCCCCGTCACCCGCACCGGCCCCGTCACCGGCGCCGGCCTCTCCGCCACCGGCCTGATCGCCGGCACCGGCCTCGCCGCCGGCCTGGTCGCCCGCGCCGCCGCCGGCCGCGCCGCCCGCACCGAGGGTCGCGCCGACCGCCTGCAGGGCGGTGGTGACCGGCTGGAAGAAGGTCTCGCCGCCGGCCGTGCAGTCGCCGCTGCCGCCGGACGTCAGGCCGACGGCCTGGCCGTCCTGGGTGAAGAGCGAGCCGCCGCTGTCGCCGGGCTCGGCACACACGTCGGTCTGGATGAGCCCGGTGACGGTGCCCTCGGGGTAGTTGACGGTGGCGTCGAGTCCGAGGACCTGACCGTCGTTGAGACCCGTGGTGCTGCCCATCCGGAAGACCTGCGCACCGACCGTGGCCTCGGCGGCCTCGGTGATCTGGACGGTCTGGCCGCCGCCCACGTTGACCTCGCTGGGGGCCGCGGTCGCCGGGTCGTCGTACTTCACCAGTGCGAAGTCACCGTCGCCGGGGAAGGTCGCCTGGTCGACGGTGGCGATCGGCTGGCCGTCCTGCGCGTCCGACCACTGCTCGGCGGCCACACCACAGTGTCCGGCGGTCAGGAACGCGGGGCTGCCGTCACCCGCGGTGACGTTGAAGCCGAGGGAGCAGCGGGCGCCGCCGCCGAAGATGGCGTCACCGCCGGAGACGAAGGTCTTCAAGGTGCCGGCCGACTTCTTGATGGTCGCCATGCCGGAGCCGAGCGTCTCGACCGTCGATTCCAGTCTGTCCCACTTGCTGCCGGTGACCGTGCTGTCGGCGGTGACCAGGATCTTGTTCGTCTTCGGGTCGACGGCCCAGGAGGTGCCCGGGATGGTCGCCTTGGCCTTCAGGGTCTGCGCGCCGGCCTCGAGCTCGCTGAGGCTGTTGTCGACCTCGCGGACCTTCGCGCCCGCCTTCTTCGCCTGCACGATCACGTTGTTTTTGTCGCCCGAGATGACGTTGACGACCAGCTGCTTGCTGTCGGTGTCGTAGTAGGAACCGGCGAAGGCGTCACCGAGCAGACCTGAGAGCTGCGAGGCGAGGTCCGAGGCGTCGCCGGCCTTCAGAGTCTTCGGCGCGGCGGCGGCGTCGTTCGAAGCGCCGTCCTGGGACGCGTTGGCGTTCGGGAGCAGAATCGCGGCTGCTCCGAGCGCCACCACGCCGCCCGCCGCTATCGCGGCCTTGCGCTTCGGAATTCGCTTGTGACTCAAACTTCTCGACCTCCTGAGGGACCGGAGTCTGCTGCCTCGTACGGCAGTTGTTGGGGCGCCTGGATGGCTGAAGGTACGGACGGGGTGCGCGGGGCGTTCAATTCCGTTTCCGCGCGCCGGGCGCACGGCACCGATTCGGCCATGGCTCAAGCCGAACGGCCGACGCGGGGATCAATCCCCCATATGGCGATGACGACCGCCGACATATGACGATGACGACTCCCGAAGCCGACACGTTCTGCGCCGCACGACTTCGCCCATGCGAATTCCTCCAACTGGGACTGCCAGAAGGCTCGTTGGGTGGCGTCCCGGGCGCCCGGGACCCGATGACGACGGTGCCGCGGCCGACGCCCTCCCGGGGCGCCGCAGCCGGTTCGGATGTCTTGATCGAAGCGGTTGCCACCCAGTGGGCTGTCACGAGCGACGCACTTCCTGGGCCCCTGTGGGACGACACGGTCGGCAACCTTTCGGTGACGGTCCGTCTCGAACGGCGGACCGAATCCTCCCTTCAGGGAATCTGCACATCGGCCGCCCAAGGAAGTCACTGTGCGCGGAAGTTCTCCACACGCCCGCAGCGCCCGCCCGAGCATTGGCGCGGAGTGTCGGATTCGCTCCCGGGGCCGCAAGGGCTCGTGTGAGCCGATGCCGCCCACCGTGTGAAGAAGTCGCCGCCAATCCGTGCCCGCTCCTGCACCAATCGGTGCCTCTGAGGCACAAGTGCGCTGGTGAGACGCATGGTTGATTGGAAGCGCGGAGGCGCCGCGTGCTTTGATCCATCGCACCGCAGGGGCCGTCCAGGGCTCTTCGGCAACGGACGCTCCCGGCGCCTGCGGTCGCGGCCGTCCATCTGTCCCCCAGAGGGGGCCGCTCCCCCCCTTGTGAAATACCCATACGAAGGGAAGTTCCATCATGAACTCCACCCCCCAGGTTGAGACCGTCGAGATCTCCGACGCTGAGCTCGACAACGTCTCCGGCGGCCTGTCCGTGAACGCCCTCGGCACCGCCACCGGCCTGGTGGACGGCGTTGCCCCGGTTTCCGGCCTGGTCAACACGGGTGTCAGCCTCGTCGAGGGTGTCACCGGCCTGAACACCGCCCCGGTCTCGGGCCTGGTCGCCGGTCTCTGACCGCACCTTTTATGACTGATGAGTCCCGGAGCCGTTCAGCGGTTCCGGGATTCTCGGGTGCCGTAAAAGATCTCTCCCACAGGTGAGGGAAGTTCCGTGCAGTTCCGCCAACAGGCCCTCGCCAAGCTCCAGTCGCCCGAAGAGCTCGACCTTCCGGTGCGCTTCGCCCGCCCCCAGGGCTGGCTCGTGCTGTCCGTGACGGTGATCGTCTTGGCGGCCGCGTCCGTGTGGGCGGTCACCGGATCGGTGGCCTTCACGGTCAGCGCGCCGGCGATCCTCACGCACGGGCAGGGCAGTTACATCCTGCAGAGCCCCGTGGCCGGGCAGGTCACCGAGGTCGTCGCCGAGCAGGGCGAACGGCTGCCGGCGAACGCGCCGGTGCTGAAGGTCCGTACATCCGACGGCACGACCGTGGTCCGCACGGTCGCCGCGGGCCGGATCACCGGGCTCGCCGCCACCATCGGGCAGATCGTCCAGACCGGCGCGAACGTCGCCGCCGTGGAGAAGGTCGCCCGACCCTCCGATCCGCTGTACGCGACGGTGTACGTGCCCGCCGAGAACGCGGCCACCATTCCCGCGAACGCGTCCGTGGACCTGACCGTGCAGTCGGTGCCGACGCAGGAGTACGGCGTGCTGCGCGGCCATGTGAAGACGGTGGACCGTTCGGCCCAGTCGGCGCAGCAGATCGCCGCGTTCCTCGGCGACAGTCAGCTCGGCGAACAGTTCACCAAGGACGGCAGGCCGGTGGCCGTCCTGGTGAAGCTGGACAAGTCGTCCGGCACGAAGAGCGGTTACCGGTGGTCGTCCGCGGACGGGCCGCCGTTCGCCCTCGCCTCCATGACGACCGCCACGGGCGCGATCCGGCTGGCCGACCAGCATCCCGTCGACTGGCTGCTGCCGTGAGCGCCGCGCAGGACACCCGCGGCAGGCGCCGTGCCGCGCCGCCCAAGCGCCCCGTCCCCACGGGGAAGGCGAAGACCGTCCGTACCCCCACCGTGCTCCAGATGGAGGCGGTCGAGTGCGGTGCGGCCTCGCTGGCGATGGTGCTGGGCCACTACGGCAAGCACGTTCCGCTGGAGGAGCTGCGCATCGCCTGCGGTGTGTCCCGGGACGGCTCGCGCGCCAGCAACCTGCTGAAGGCGGCCCGCGGCTACGGCCTGACCGCCAAGGGCATGCAGATGGACACGGCCGCCCTAGCCGAGGTGAAGACGCCGGCGGTCCTGTTCTGGGAGTTCAACCACTACGTCGTCTACGACGGCATGGGCCGCCGCTTCGGCCGCCGGGGCGTGTACATCAACGACCCCGGCAAGGGCCGCCGTTTCGTGCCCATGGAGGACTTCGACGGCAGCTTCACCGGTGTGGTGCTGGTGATGGAGCCCGGCGAGGGCTTCACCAGGGGCGGCCGCAAGCCGGGCGTGCTGGGCGCGATGCCGGCCCGGCTGCGCGGCACCGCGGGCACCATGCCCGCTGCCGTACTGGCGAGCCTGCTGCTGGTGCTGGTCGGCGCGGCGGTGCCCGCGCTCAGCCGCACCTATATCGACATGTTCCTGATCGGGGGCCAGACCTCCCTGCTCGGCGTGCTGTTCGCGTCGATGGGCGCGAGCGTGCTGCTCACCCTGGTGCTGACCTGGCTGCAGCAGGCGAACCTGCTGCACGGCCGCATCATCTCCTCCACCCTCTCCAGCGCCCGCTTCCTGCGCCATCTGCTGCGGCTGCCGGTCACCTTCTTCTCCCAGCGCAGCCCGGCCGACCTGGTGCAGCGCCTCCAGTCGAACGACCAGGTGGCCGAGACCCTGGCCCGCGACCTCGCGGCGGCGGGCGTCGACGCGGTGGTCGTCGTCCTGTACGCGGTCCTGCTCTACACCTACGACCCGCAGCTGACGTACGTCGGCATCGGCGTGGCCCTGCTGAACGTGGTGGCCATGCGGGTCGTCATCAAGCTGCGCGCCACCCGCACGGCGAAGCTGCGCGCCGACAGCGCCCGGCTCACCAACACCGCCTACACCGGTCTGCAGTTGATCGAGACGATGAAGGCGACCGGCGGTGAGGACGGCTACTTCCGCAAGTGGGCCGGACAGCACGCCACCACGCTGGAGGAGCAGCAGCGGCTCGGCGTGCCGAGCGCCTGGCTGGGCGTGGTCGCGCCGACGCTGGCCTCGCTGAACAGCGCGCTGATCCTGTGGATCGGCGGGATGCGGGCGGTGGAGGGCGGCATCTCGGTGGGCCTGCTGGTCGCCTTCCAGGCGCTGGTCACCCGCTTCACCGCCCCGATCACCCGCCTCAACGGCGTCGCGGGCCGCATCCAGGACTTCGCCGCCGACGTGGCCCGCCTCAAGGACGTGGAGAACTTCCAGGCGGACCCGCTCTACGACCGTCCGGGCGCCGTCGAGTCGACGCGCCGCCTGCACGGCCACGTCGAGCTGGAGAACATCACCTTCGGCTACAACCCGCTGGACAAGCCGCTGCTGACCGGCTTCGACCTGACCGTCGGCCCGGGCCGGCAGGTGGCGCTGGTCGGCGGTTCGGGCAGCGGCAAGTCGACGGTGTCCCGGCTGATCTCGGGTCTGTACACGCCCTGGGAGGGTGTGATCCGCATCGACGGGCAGCGCCTGGACGACATCCCGCGCGGCGCCCTCGCTGCCTCCGTCTCCTTCGTCGACCAGGACGTGTTCCTCTTCGAGGGCACCGTCCGCGACAACGTGGCGCTGTGGGACCCGTCCATCCCGGACGACGCGGTGGTGGACGCGCTGCGGGACGCGGCCCTGTACGACGTGATCGTGCGGCGGCCCGGCGGCATCCACAGCAAGGTCGACCAGGACGGCCGCAACTTCTCCGGCGGGCAGCGCCAACGCCTCGAGATCGCCCGGGCGTTGGTGCGCCGGCCCAGCATCCTGGTGCTGGACGAGGTGACGAGCGCGCTGGACGCGGAGACCGAGCTGGTGGTGATGGACAACCTGCGCAAGCGCGGCTGTGCCTGTGTGGTGATCGCACACCGGCTCAGCACCGTGCGCGACAGCGACGAGATCGTCGTACTCGAACACGGCACGATCGTGGAGCGCGGGCGGCACGAGGAGCTGGTGGCACGCGGTGGCGCGTACGCCCAGCTGGTCAGGGAGCACTGAGATGACGACCGCACCCGAGGGGGACCTCGTTCTCGGCGCGCTCGGAACCATGGGCACGCCCGTCGACTGCACCGGCTTCACCCGCCTCGACCTCGAGGGGCCGCAGGTGCTGTGGCTGGTCGCGGCGGGCGCCCTGGACCTGTTCGCGGTCGACGCCGAACAACAGGGCCACTGGCACCACCTGGGCCGGCTGGAGGCGGGCTCGCTGCTGCTCGGTCCGGTCGCCGGACCCCAGCACACCCTCGTGGCACGGCCGCTCAGGGACTGCGTGGTGCACCGGATCAACCTGCGCGAGCTGTACCAGCCCGCGAACACCCAGACCTGGTCCTACGACGAGTACGGCAACCCCCAGTACGTGCCGCCGACGACGAGCCCCCTGGAGTACGCCCTCGCCCTGGGCATCGGCCGCAGCCTGTCCATCCTCTTCCAGGCGCCGATGGCCACCGAGGGGGCCGTCGCACCGACCGATGACGACGTCTTCTGGATGCAGGTGCCGCCGGGCAGCGTGCAGTACGGCTCGGTGTACGGCGCTCAGGCGGCGGCCGACCTGCTGATGGACCCGGCGGTGTGGCAGAGCATGGTCGACCAGCAGTACCGGCTGCTGACCACGCTGGACCGCTGGATCGAACAGCTGGAGCACACGCACGAGACGCGGACGGCGGCCGGCATCAAGGCCGGTGAGGCGGTCCGCGCGCAGGCGGACCGGACGCTGCTGGCGTCGATCGGCAAGCGGTCCGCCCGGCGCACCACGGCCGCCGACGCGGACGCCAGTCACGCCGCGTGCAAGCTGGTCGCCCAGGCCGCCGGGATCCCGCTCTCCGAGCCCGCGCAGTCCGGCACCGAGAGCGACCGCCTCGACCCGGTCGAGCGGATCGCGATCGCCTCCCGGGTCCGCACCAGGGCGGTACGCCTCGACGGCCGTTGGTGGCGCGACAACGTCGGCCCGCTGGTGGGCCACCGGGCCCTGTCCGGCGCGCCGGTCGCGCTGCTGTGGCGGCGCGGCGGATATGTGGCCGTCCATCCGGCGACCGGCCGTGAGACACCGATCGAGAAGGCGAACGCGGAGGAGTTCGAGCCGCGCGCGGTGATGTTCTACCGCCCGCTGCCCGACCGGCCGCTCAGCCCCCTCAGGCTGCTGCGTTTCAGCATGCGCGGCACCAGGGGTGACCTGACGAACCTCCTGATCAGCGGACTGGTGACGGTCGCGATCGGGGCGCTGGTACCGATCGCGACCGGCAAGGTGCTCGGCGAGTACGTGCCGAAGGCGCAGAGCGACCTGATCGTGCAGGCCTGTCTGGCCGTGATGGTCAGCAGTGTGGTCGCGGCCGCCTTCATGCTGCTGCAGAACCTGACCATGCTCCGGCTGGAGGGCCGGATCGAGTCCACGCTGCAACCGGCGGTGTGGGACCGGCTGCTGCGGCTGCCGACGAATTTCTTCACCCAGCGCTCCACCGGCGAACTGGCCAGCGCGGCCATGGGCATCAGCGCGATCCGCCGGATGATGGCGGGCATCGGGCCGGTGGTCGCCCAGTCGGTGACCGTCGGCGCCATGAACCTGGGGCTGCTGTTCTGGTACAGCGTCCCGATGGCGTGCGCGGCGATCGGCATGCTCGTCGTCATCGCCGCGATCTTCCTGGGGCTGGGACTGTGGCAGGTGCGCTGGCAGCGACGCCTGGTCGTGCTCGGCAACAAGCTCAACAACCAGGCCTTCCAGACCCTGCGCGGGCTGCCGAAGCTCAGGGTCGCGGCGGCCGAGAACTACGCGTACGCCGCCTGGGCCTCCCAGTTCGCGCGCAGCCGTGAGCTCCAGCAGAAGGTGGGGCGCATCAAGAACCTCACCACGGTGATGGGCGCGGTGTATCTGCCGCTGTGCTCCCTGCTGATGTTCATGCTGCTCGCGGGCCCGGCGCGCGGGACGATGTCGGCGGCCTCCTTCCTCACCTTCAACACGTCGGTGACGATGCTCCTGACGGCCGTCACCCAGCTGACCGGTTCCTTCGTCTCCACGGTGTCCGCGCTGCCGCTGTTCGAGGAGATCAAGCCGGTCCTGGACGCCACGCCCGAGGTGCGCACGGCGAGCACCCGGCCGGGCCCGCTGACCGGCGCGCTCGAGGCCCGCCGTCTCTCGTTCCGCTACTCGGACGACGGTCCGCTGGTCCTCGACGACGTGTCGTTCGCGATCCGGCCCGGCGAGTTCGTGGCGATCGTCGGCCCGAGCGGCTGCGGCAAGTCGACCCTGCTGAGATTGCTGATCGGCTTCGACAAACCGGTCTCGGGCAGTGTGCTGTACGACGGTCAGGACCTGGCCGCCCTCGACCAGTCCGCCGTACGCCGGCAGTGCGGGGTGGTGCTCCAGCACGCGCAGCCGTTCACCGGCTCGATCCTGGACGTCATCTGCGGCACCGAGCCGTACACGCCGGAGGAGGCGCTGGCGGCGGCCGAGATGGCGGGACTCGCCGAGGACATCAAGCGGATGCCGATGGGCCTGCACACCATCGTCTCGGGCAGCGGGGCGATCTCCGGCGGGCAGCGCCAACGCCTGATGATCGCCCAGGCGTTGATCCGCCGTCCGCGCATCCTCTTCTTCGACGAGGCGACCAGCGCCCTCGACAACGAGACGCAGCGCACGGTCATCGAGAGCACCAAGGCCCTCAACGCCACGCGTATCGTCATCGCGCACCGCCTGTCAACGGTCATGGACGCCGACCGGGTGATCGTGATGGAGGACGGCAAGGTCGCCCAGCAGGGCCCGCCCGCTCAGTTGCTCGCGGACACCGGGGGCCGGCTGCACGAGCTGGTGCGGCGCCAGATGGCGTGAGCGCCCGGGCGTCCGGAGCCGCCTCGCCCAGGCCACGGTCGAGAGCTGCACCACCGCGTTCTGCCGGTCGGCGGGTTCTTCGCCGCGGGCGCGCTCATCGCGTTCCCGCTCTGCCGGCGTGGGGTGCCACAGCAGGACACGGAGGCGGCACCGGTCGTCCGTACATGAGCCGCGCCGTCCTGGCCGCGAGGTCCGAGCCGCCAGGTCGGGCCGCGAGCGCCGACCCGCCTGGTCCGACCCGCCAGGTCGAGGGGCCGCCGTCTGCGGGGAGACGGCGGCCCCTCTCCGCACTTTCGTTCGACTCGACACCCAACTGGCCTGTGCTGCCAGGCGGTTGACTGCCCAGAGACCTCCCGTCACGGCGGCCGACGTTGGACCGTCAGCCGAGTGGGTACTCGTCGGCCATGCGAATCAGCGTGGTGGACGTGGGGTCGAACACGGTCAGACTTGTGGTCGCGGACGCGGAGGGCGGCGTACCGCTGCCGGTCCACACCGCCAAGTGGCGCCTGAGGCTGTCCGATCACGTGAAGCCCGGGGGACCGGTGCCGGAAGAGGCCGTCGAGCGGCTGGTGGACGCGGTGGCGGAGGCGAGCCGGACCGCGACCCGGTGGGGTGCGGCGGTCCCGCTGGCCTTCGCCACCGCGGTGGTGCGCGGCGCCTCCAACCGCCAGGAGGTACTGCGCACCGTCCGGGCGCGGACCGGTGTCGACCTGTGCACCCTGCCCGGCGAGGTGGAGGCCGAACTCACCTTTCTCGGAGCCCGGCGCTGGATGGGCTGGCGATCGGGACCGCTCGCCCTGCTGGACATCGGAGGCGGCTCACTCGAAGTCGCCTTCGGTCGCGGACGGATGCCGGACTTCGTCGCCTCGCTGCCGCTCGGGGCGGGACGGCTGACCCACGAGTTCTTCGACGGGCAGGATCCGCCGTCCCCGGAGTCGGTACGGGCACTGCGCCGCAAGGTCCGCCACCAACTGCGGGACGTGGCGGCACGCATCCGCTGGGAGGGACCGCACACAGCGGTGGCCACCTCACGCACCTTCCAGCAGCTGGGCCGGCTGTGCGGGGCTCCGCCGGGGCGGCACGGCCCGTTCGCGGAACGCCGGTTGCACCGGGACGACCTGCGGGACGCCGTCGTACGACTGGCCGCCCTGCCCGCCGCCGAGCGCGCCCTGCTGCCCGGCATCTCCGCACCGCGCGCCCAGCAGAGTCTGGCCGGTGCGGTGGTCGGGCACACGGCGATGAAACTGACCGGGCTCAGGACCCTCACGCTCTGCCCGTGGGCGATCCGCGAGGGCGTGCTGCTCCGGCACATCGAGGATGGCGCTTCCTGGTGGGCGGAGATCACCCGCCACAGCGAGGAGGCCGCTCCCCCGGACCCGGTACCGCTGCGCATCGCCGCCGCGACGAGCTGAACCGGGGAACCCGGAGGACGACAGCCCCGGCCGAGGCACCGGAAACCGCCCGGGGCACCGGACAGCAACGACCACAAGCGAAGCAAGGACAGCAAGCGAAGGGAGCCAGCCGTGGCCGACACCGGCAAGCACGACCGGAACGACCGGACCCATGAGCCGCCCGAGACCGCGCTCGACGAGGTCCTGCGCGAGATGGAGGACGCCGGCACCCGCACCCGGGACTCCGACGAGCAGCGGCGCCGCCGAGGGGAGGCGGCAGAGGCCATCACGCCGAACACCCGTGCCCAGGAGGAGTCCGCGGGCGAGTGATCCGGGAGCGAGTGACCTGCTCGGTCGGCGTGCCCGGAGGCCGTCCCCGCCGCGCACAGGCCGGGCGGGTGGCCCGCTTCGGCCGGGGTACCCGGCGCACATGCCACACGAGAGTCAGGAACCACGGCTGCCGACCGCGCGGGGCCCGGTGTCGGCAGCCGTCACTCAGTACCTGCGGGGCGCCGGGCCGCTGCCGCGCCCCGAGGAGACCGCGGACGCGTCCGTGTACGGCGACGATCTCCAGCTGGCCCTGTACCTCTGCTACGAGCTGCACTACCGCGGTTTCGCCGACGTGCCCGCGGACCGCGAGTGGGACCCGGATCTGCTGCGCGTCCGTGCCGCGCTGGAACACCGTTTTCTGTCCGCCCTGCGCGCGGACACCCGCGTCCACGACCGCGTCGAGGACGCGCTCGCCGAGATCCTGGTCGAGCCCGTCGACGGCACCGGCGTCTCCCACCATCTGCGTGACAAGGGCGAACTGTGGCAGCTGCGCGAGTACGCCGCCCAGCGCTCCCTCTACCACCTCAAGGAGGCGGACCCGCACGCCTGGGTGCTGCCCCGGCTGTGGGGCCGGGCCAAGGCGGGGATGGCCGCGGTCGAGTTCGACGAGTACGGCGGCGGCCGTCCCGACCGCGTCCACGCCCGCCTGTTCGCCGACCTGATGACGGACCTGGGCCTGGACACGACGTACGGCCGCTACCTGGACGCCGCCTCGGCCGAGGTCCTGGCCACGGTGAACCTGATGTCCCTCTTCGGCCTGCACCGCTCCCTGCGGGGCGCCCTGGTGGGCCACTTCGCGGCGGTGGAGATCACCTCCTCCCCCGGTTCCCGCCGACTGGCCGAGGCGATGCGGCGCACGGGAGCGGGGCCCGCCGCCGAGTTCTTCTACGACGAGCACGTCGAGGCCGACGCGGTCCACGAGCAGGTCGTACGTCACGACGTCATCGGCGGTCTGCTGGAAGAGGAGCCGCGGCTCGCGCCGGACGTCGCCTTCGGCATCGATGCCACAGGACTGGTCGAGGACCGTTTCGCCGCGCGGCTGCTCGCCGACTGGAACGCCGGCCGGTCGTCCCTGCACGCCCCGCTGCCTTCCGAAATCTCCGGTATCTCCTGATTGCGCAGGGGTACTCGACCGAGGTGAATCCACTGGTGCTGCCACTGATCATCCCGGGTGTCTACACACCGCAGGAGGACACCGCCCTGCTGGCCGGTGCCCTGTCCGAAGAGCCGCTCCCACCGGGCGCGGACGTCCTCGACGTGGGTACCGGGAGCGGAGCGCTGGCCATCGAGGCCGCTCGCCGCGGCACCCGGGTGACCGCGGTGGACGTGTCCTGGCGTGCGGTGTGCACCGCGCGCTTCAACGCCTGGATGGCGGGAGTACCGGTCCGTATCCGGCGCGGAAACCTGTTCGCGCCCGTCCGGGACCGGTCCTTCGACCTCATCCTCACCAACCCGCCGTACGTGCCCGCCCCGGCGGGCATCCGGCCGCGAGGGATGGCCCGGGCCTGGGACGCGGGGCATGACGGACGGTTCGTACTGGACCGGATCTGCCGGGAGGCGCCCATGTTGCTGCGGCCCGGAGGGGTCCTGCTGATGGTGCACTCCGCGCTGAGCGACCCGGACCGGACCCTGGATCATCTGCGCACGGCCGGGCTGAAGGCCTCCGTGACCCGTCGGAGCCGGATCGCGTTCGGTCCGGTGCTGCGGGGGCGGACGGACTGGCTGCGGCAGCGCGGGCTGTTGTCCCCCGCCGACGAGAAGGAAGAGCTGGTGGTCGTCCGTGCCGAACTCCCCGTGTGACCAGCCCCGCCGGATCACGGTGCAGCGCCGGGGGCCTCTGCTGATGGAGGGCCCGGTGGAAGTGGAACTGGAGGACGGCAGCACGGTGTCCTCAGACCGTTTCCGCGTGGCCCTGTGCACCTGCCGCCGCAGCCGCCGCTATCCGTGGTGCGACACCAGTCATCGCGACCGGGCCTGAGCGGGGCCGAGCCGCTCCGCCAGGGCCCTGCGGCCCTACGCTCACCAAGGCAGCGGTATGTCAATCAAATTGACGGAACTTCACCGGGTCGTGTGAACCAGATCTTGCGGACGCCCTCTACAGGGATGCTCCCGACCGCGCCGGGGTAACTACCGAGATCGAATGCGCCCCCTGCCGAGGTGGAGCGAACATGACCCCGGACGCCGACGACCGCGCCTTCGAGCCGCCCGCAGCCAACCCGCACGCCCGCACCAGGACGAGCGGCGCCTTCACGGTGGTCGAGATAGCGGGCGAGATCGATCTGGCGACCGCCGGTCTCGTCGCGGAGCACCTCGACGCGGCGACCGCGGGCCTTGAACCGGACGTCCTGGTGGACCTGCGCGGCGTCGACTTCTTCGACTGCTCGGGCCTGCGGGTGCTGTGCCGTGCCGACAGCCGGGCCAGGGAACGCGGCGGCCGGCTCCGCGTCGTCCTCGACGAGCCACGGCTGCGCCGGCTGCTGCGCGCCGCGGGCCTGTGGGACCGCTTTTCCCCACTGCCCGCGATACCGCCCGCGATACCGGAGGTGCGGGACTGATCCGGCGCCCGGGCGCTTCCAGGGCGGTGAGTGGGCCTCCAGGATTTCCCACGGGTGACCCGCGGCCCGCGGGTCGGGACTCCACAGGGCGTCCCGACGCCCGGCGGATTCCGGCGTGGCCCAGGGGGTCGGCGGACGGCCCCACTCCGTCCGCCGACCCCGGGTGCGGAATCGCATGTCCTCGCGCCACGGGCCCGCACTCCCCAGCTGCGGGCCCTTGGGAGGGTCACGAGGACCCTGCGATCCCGGTCCTTCAGAACGCGAAGAGGCTGCTGCCCTGGGCGCTCTTCACGCACTCGTTGGAGAAGGTGTGCTCGTAGGACACGCGCCGCCCCTGCCAGACACCGTCGACCGTGACGACCACGGGGTCGTACTGCTTGGTGCACAGGACGCCGTCCCCCGCCGCCAGGGCGTCGAAGTCCCCACCGACGGAACGGAGTTCGGCGCACGCGGGCGCGGCGGCCGGGTGGCTGCCGGAGGCGGTCGGGGCGCAGTTCAGAGTGACCGCGCGGGCCGGAGTGGCGAGGGCCGCGCTCTCACCGTGGCCCACGGTGAGCACCAGGGCCGAGGGGGCGTAGAGCGAGGCCGGGGCGGTGGGCTGGTCGGCGAGGGCGGCTCCGGTCAGGGGGCCGCAGACGGCGGTGGCCGTCAGGCCGAGGGTCGCTGCCCAGCGCGCGGTGTTCCGCATGGTGTGCATCCTTCCGCTCGATTCGAGGGTGTACCGCGGACCGGCTCGGTCGGTGCCGGCCGCGGCGAGCGTGAGTCTGCCGAGTCCGCCGCCGGAATTCACATCGGACCCACCGGTTTCAGTAACCTTGCGTATTGAATCAGTGGCGCGAAGTCACGGAATTCGAACGTTCCAACCCCTGAAGAAAGCGGTTCATGATCGCCGGATCGGACCGCATGGCCGGATTCCCCCGCCTCGGCAATAGGCCTGAAACATTCCGCTTCAGCCGTGAGCGCACCTCGTCGCAGTCTCTTGCGTTCCCAGGCGAGCGGAGTAATGGTGATTACATGATTACGTCAGAGCAACGAGAGAAGCTGCGCGGCTGGTTCGCCGGCCGCTTGCCCGACGACCTGTTCGAGGAACTGCTCGAGGTCACGGTGGACCGCGAGGAGATCACCGTGATCGGCCGAGCCCCCGGGCCCCGGCTCGCGGAGGACGCGTCGGACGCCGAGCGCAAGTCGGCCGTCCAGGGCCGGATCCAGGAGTTCAGGGAGCGGACCCGGGACGCCCGGATCGCGGTGGCCCGCGACGCCGAGCACCGGTTCGGCCGGAAGGTCTCCTGGGGCGTGGAGTGCGACGGCGAGCGCGCCCTGTTCACCCATGTCGCGGCGCCCGTGATGACCCGGCTGCGGCAGCCGGAACGGCAGGTGCTGGACACCCTGATCGCCGGCGGTGTCGCCCGCAGCCGCAGTGACGCGCTCGCCTGGTGCGTACGCCTGGTCCAGCGCCACACCGACGACTGGCTGGCCGAACTGCGGGAGTCCCTGGAACACGTCGAGCGAGTGCGGGCACAGGGACCCGACGCCGAACCGCAGGAGGCGCCCACGGACGAGGCATGAGGAAGGATCCGCGTCCCGGTACGCCCCTCGCGGACCCACGCACCGGCCCGCCCGCCCGTACTCGCCGGTATCGTCGCCCCACGACGCGGTCTCCACGACGAGAGGCGGGACGTACGGTGGCCGAGCACTGGGCGGACTTCCAGTACGAGATCTATCTGAACGGGATGTCCGGTGCCGTACCGCGGCTGCCCACGGATCTGACCCGCCTGGAGGAGCTGACCGAGCAGCGGCTCGGCCCCGGTCCGGTCGGCTATGTGGCGGGCAGCGCGGGCAACGGCAGTACGGCCCGCGCCAACCGGGCCGCGCTGGAGCGCCGGCGGATCGTGCCGCGGATGCTGCGGGACGTGCACGAGCGTGATCTGTCCGTCGAGGTCCTCGGCCGCACGCTGCCCGCCCCGCTGGCCCTGGCACCGGTCGGTGTGCTGTCGATCATGCATCCGGACGCCGAGCGGGCCGCCGCCCGGGCCGCCGCCGCGCAGGGCGTGCCGTACATCCTGTCGTCGGCGTCCAGCACGCCGTTGGAGCAGGTCGCGGAGGCGATGGGGGACGCCGAGCGCTGGTTCCAGCTGTACTGGCCCAAGGATCCCGAGGTGGCCCGGAGTTTCCTGAGCCGGGCGAAGACGGCCGGGTTCACCGCGCTGGTCGTCACCCTCGACACCCCGCTGCTGTCCTGGCGGCCACGCGACCTCGACCAGGCGTATCTGCCGTTCCTGCACGGCGTCGGCACCGCCAACTACTTCTCCGACCCAGCGTTCCAGTCGGGCCTGGCCAAGCCGGTGCACGAGGATCCGAACGCGGCCGTCATGCATTTCGTCGGCATGTTCTCCGACCCGGCCAAGACCTGGCCGGACCTGGCGTTCCTGCGGGAGAACTGGGACGGCCCGATCGTGCTCAAGGGCGTCCTGCACCCGGACGACGCCCGGCTCGCCGCCGACGCCGGGATGGACGGGGTGGTGGTGTCGAACCACGGCGGCCGCCAGGTGGCCGGTGCCATCGGCGCGGCCGACGCGCTGCCGCGGGTCGTTCAGGCGGTCGGCGACCGGCTGACCGTCCTGTTCGACAGCGGCATCCGCACCGGCGACGACGTCTTCAAGGCGCTCGCGCTCGGAGCGCGGGCGGTCCTGGTCGGCCGGCCGTACGTCTACGGGCTGGGCCTCGACGGGCAGGCAGGCGTGGAACACGTGATCCGCTGCCTGCTCGCCGAGTTCGACCTCACCCTCGCCCTGTCCGGCCACGCCGGGCCGACCACGATCGGCCCGGCCGACCTCACGGACTCCTGACCTCACCCAGGGCCGGTCGGCACTCCTAGACCCGGTCCGACAGCCTCATGGCCGGCGCCGGCGGCCTCCGCGTGCCGGTGACCGACAGCGACCCCGGGGTCGCCGCCGACGCCGGGTCGGTCAGCCAGCGCTGCTCGTCGGAGCCGTCGCGGACCTTGACGACGATGTCGGCGCCCGCGTCGTCGGTGGTGGAGGTGAGCGCCAGCTGCCCGTCCCAGCGGGGCAGGAACTCGCCCCGCACGGTGAGGTCGTAGCGCACGTCGTCACCCCGCTTGTCCTTCTCGGCGGCGCAGGTGCCGAGGATCACCACGCCGGCGTCCACGTGGGAGTCCAGGCACAGATCGGGGTCGGCCACGCTGCGCAGCAGCCCGTCGGTCTCGTACGACCACTGCTGGGTCGGCGCGGACGAGCACGCCGCCAGCTGTGTCCCGGCCCCCTTCCTCGCCTCGCCCTGGATGTCGAGGCACAGGTCGGCGTCGGCGTCGCGCAGTCGGGTCCGGCCGAACGCGGCGGGGAGTCGAGCGGTGCCGGAGGACGCCGTCGGCGGGGACTGGGAGCCGGTGCCCGGGGTGGTGCCGAGACCGCCGTTCGCGCTGGTGGAGGCGGCCGGGTCGACGCCGTCGTCGCCGGACCACAGACCGGTGACGAGCACCGTCGCGAGCAGTCCGGCGGAGGCGAGCCCCACGCCGGTGAGTAACGTCCGTGAGGAGCGCAGGCCGCCGGGGATCCGGCGGTGGGGCGCGGGCACACCCGCCGTTCCGGGCACCCCCCGCCCCCCGGTCCGACCTGGTGTCCCGGTCTCACCCAGCTCCCCGGACGGAACCGGCGCCCCGGGCAGACCCGGCCGCCTGGGGACAACCGACGTATCCGACCCACCGGTCGTGCCCGGCACACCGCGGATCCCCGGCAGACGACGGCGTCGGCGGTGGCCGTGCCGGACGGACTCGTGGGTGTGCGCTTCCGCCCGGTCGCGGCCGGGGCGGGTGTCGAGGTAGCGGCGGGCGCCCCAGCCGAGTACCGCCTCGGCGATCAGAACGCCCAAACCACCCTCGAAATGGTTCAGTTGTTCGGCGGCGTTCCGGCAGTAACGGCACTGCGCCAGATGGTGCTGAACATCCGGCAGCAGGGCCCCGCCACGGCGAATCGGAACATCCAGGAGGCGGTTGTAGAAGCGGCAATCCTTGGTCGGCGCGAGTTCCCGATGAGCGTGTACAGACCCCTCTCGGAATTTTTCACGCGCTTGTTCGAGTGCGGCCGACGCGGTGTCGATGTCCATGCCGAGAAGTGCGGCCGGGACGGACAGCGACTCCGCCTCGACCTCCACATGCCACAGCAAACAGCGGGAGAGGCCGGGAAGAGCATGGAATGACCGCTCGGCGAGCTTGCGGTTTTCCGGTGTCATGGACTTGGCCGTACGCATACCGCGGCCGCCCGCGGGTTTCCCGATATCCGGCAGAACACCGGATATCCGCTCCTCCTGAGCCCACTGACGGACCGTGTCCCGCACGGCCAGCAGCAGTCGGGGGCGCAGCGCCACGGCCGTCTCGCCAAGGGCCACTCGGTCGAGGACCTGGTGGAAGGCGGCCGTGCCGGCCATGGAGGCGGTGTCCGACGGCGAGGCCAGGCAGATCACCGCGTATGCGTGGACGGACGGCCAGTGCCGGGCCATCAGCAGGGCGACGGCATGAGTGGCCTCTCGGTCCGGGCGGCCTCTCAGGGCGGCGCCGAGGCTCTCGTCGGATTCTTCCAAAGCCCCGCCGGGCGGGGGGTAAGGAGGGCGAGGGGGGTGGGGGGTGGACACTGAGCGGATTCCTTCCCACGCGCATGGGGGACACAGAAGTTCTGGTCGCCGAAAAGGGGCCGCAGAGTGCGGCACCTTTGGGCGCGGGCGCGGGGAGCGGAATTCACCACCGTCCATCCGTCCCGGTTCCCCGCGAGACGCATACGGTCCGGCCCTCACACCCCCCACACCGGTTGTTCACCCTTGCACAAGTCACTCATGACCAACAAGGCACTCGAGCAACCTCCACATCATTGAAGGAAAGTCAGATACGGCGGCAACTCAGCCGGCTGCACGAATTTTCGGGACTCCCCGCCCGCACCGGGTCGTTGGCGCCGGCACCCCGCGAGCGCCCCGTGTGAAACACGCGCACGCGCCGGGGCCCCGCGCACGCTCCCGCCGCAGGACCCCGCGTAGTGCACTGGGGTCGGCCTTTCCTCGGAGGCCCCGCGCAGGATGGCGGCTCTTCTGCGCGACGACGGCCGCCGACCCCGTTCCTCCCGCCCTCGGTCGGCGGCCCCGAGGGCGGTTCGGCAGGTCTCACGGAGGGGGTCAGATCTGCCAGGAGCGCAGCCGGTCGGCGGCGCCGTACACGTCGGTCTTGCCGGAGATCAGATCCCGGGCGAGATCGACGAGAGCGCCGTAGGGCGGGTCGATGCCCACGCCGCTGACGAACATGTAGGACACGGCCGTCGCGCAGGCGAAGCGGGCGTTGGCCGAGGGCAGGGGCTTGAGCAGGGCGAGGGTGTGCAGCAGGGCCGCGGCCCGCCAGGCGGGGTCGGAGTCCACGCCGAGTCGGGGCGGATCGACGCGGTGCCGGGCGACGGCGGCCACCAGCGCGGAGAAGTCGTTGACGGTGGGCTGGTCGGGCAGGACCTCTTCGTGACGCTGGAGCAGCCAGGGCACGTCGATGTGGACGACGGGGGCCATCAGTCAGGCGACCCGCCCCTCGCCCCGGATGTGTGGTTCGTCTTCGGGGAAGGCCGCCGCGAACTCGTCGGCGTGCGAGGCGAAGAAGCGGCGGAAGGCCTCGGCGCCCTCCTGCAGGGCCCGGTGCCGGGCGATGTCGGCCGCCGCCGCCTCGCGCACCAGAGCCTTCATCGACGTACCGCGCTCCTTGGCGATCTGCCGCAGGTCCTCCAGCTCGCGGTCGCTGAATTCCACGTTCAGTGCAGGCATGGCCCCACGGTACCGCTCGGGTACTCAATCGTAAATACCCACAGGTCAGGACAGGATTCCAGCGGTACCGGAGGGCCGACAACACCGTGTCCGATTCCCGCCGGACGCCCGTCCCGGCGGGCGGCAGACTCGTCGGAGAGAGCACACCGTACGCGCGGACCGCACGCACAGGCCCCACGAACAGACCACACAGACCGAGGAGGAGGGCGGACCCATGACCCTCACCGCCGACCGGGCCGTACGACGTGTCGCCGACACCGACTGGACCGCGCTCGCCGAGGAGTTGGACGTGCACGGCTGCGCGCCGACGGCCCCGCTGCTGACCCCCGATGAATGCCGCGACCTGGCGGCCCTGTACGAGAAGCCGGAGCTGTTCCGGACCACCGTCGACATGGCGCGGCACCGCTTCGGCTCCGGGCAGTACCGCTACTTCACCCACGAGCTGCCGGACGCGGTCGCAGCCCTGCGCGCGGCCCTCTATCCCCGGCTGCTGCCGATCGCCCGGGACTGGGCGGCCCGGCTCGGCCGGCCGGCGCCGTGGCCGGACTCCCTCGACGAGTGGCTGGAGCGCTGTCACGAGGCCGGGCAGGACCGCTCGGCGCAGATCCTGCTGCGGTACGGGGAGGGCGACTGGAACGCCCTGCACCGTGACGTGTTCGGGGAGCTGCTCTTCCCGCTCCAGGTGGTCGTCGGTCTCGACGCGTACGGCACCGACTACACGGGCGGCGAGTTCCTGATGGTGGAACAGCGTCCCCGAGCCCAGTCCCGCGGTACGGCGACCGCGCTCCGCCAGGGTCACGGCCTGGTCTTCACCACCCGGGACCACCCGGTGCGCACCCGGCGGGGCTGGTCGGCGGGGGCGGTGCGGCACGGGGTGAGCGTGGTGCGCTCCGGCAGCCGGCACGCGCTGGGGATCGTCTTCCACGACGCGTCCTAGACGCGCCCCGGGATGAGGCGTGGGTCACATTCCGCCGGGCCGATGTCACATTCCGGTCCCGCCGGCCGTCGCAGGGGTGAGCGCGCCGCTGGGGAGGCCCACTTATGTCCGAGCACACCGTTACCGACACCACCAGCACCAGCACCGCCGAGCTCGCCCCGCGTGCGCCGGCGGGAACCGGGGCGGGCAAGGGCGAGCGGGTGGCCGACTGGCTGGACGGCCGGCTCGGCATCCACACCCTCGGCAGTCGGTATCTGCGCAAGGTCTTCCCGGACCACTGGTCCTTCCTCCTCGGCGAGATCTGCCTGTACAGCTTCGTCGTGCTGATCCTCACCGGCGTGTGGCTGACGCTGTTCTTCCACCCGTCGATGAACGAGGTGACCTACCACGGCAGTTACGTGCCACTCAACGGCGTGCGCATGTCCGAGGCGTACGCCTCGACGCTGGACATCAGCTTCGACGTACGCGGCGGACTGCTGATCCGTCAGCTGCACCACTGGGCGGCGCTGATCTTCGTCGCCGGGATGTTCACGCACATGATGCGGCACTTCTTCACCGGGTCGTTCCGCAAACCACGGGAGGTCAACTGGCTGTTCGGCTGGTCGCTGCTGTTCCTCGGTCTGTTCGAGGGCCTGTTCGGCTACTCGCTGCCGGACGACCTGCTGTCCGGCACCGGCCTGAGGTTCGTCAACGGTGCCCTGCTGTCGGTCCCGATCGTGGGAACGTACCTGTCGATGTTCCTGTTCGGCGGCGAGTTCCCGGGCCATGACATCGTGGCCCGCTTCTACTCGCTGCACATCCTGGTGATCCCGGGCGTCATGGCGGCGCTCGTGGTAGCCCATGTGCTGCTGGTCGTCTATCACAAGCACACCCAGTTCGCGGGTCCCGGCCGGACCGAACGCAACGTGGTCGGCGCCCCGTTCATGCCGGTGTACCTGGCGAAGGCCGGCGGCTTCTTCTTCCTGGTGTTCGGGACCCTGGCGCTGATCGCGGCCGTGGCGGCGGTCAACCCGGTCTGGCAGTACGGCCCCTTCCGCGCCGACCAGGTCTCCACGGGCGCCCAGCCCGACTGGTACCTGGGCTTCGCGGAGGGCCTGGTCCGGGTCATGCCCGGCTGGGAGATCAGGCTGTGGGGTCACACACTCGTCCTCGGCGTGCTGGTCCCGATCGTGGTCTTCCCGCTCCTCCTGCTCTTCATCGGCGTGTATCCGTTCCTGGAGGCCCGGGTCACCGGCGACAGGCGCGAACACCACCTCCTCGACCGGCCCCGCAACAGGCCGGTGCGTACGGCGATCGGCGCGGCCTGGATCAGCGTCTACCTGATCCTGCTGGCGGGCGGCGGCAACGACATCGTGGCCACCCGACTCCACCTCTCGATCAACACGGTCACCTGGGCGGTCCGGATCGCGGTGTTCGTCGTCCCGGCGGTCGTCTTCGTCGTCACCCGGCGCATCTGCCTCGGACTCCAACTCCGCGTCAGGGAACTGGTGTTGCACGGCCGGGAGACCGGCGTGATCAAGCGGCTGCCGCACGGTGAGTACGTCGAGGTGCACCAGCCGCTCGATCAGGCCCGGCTCCACACGCTCACCGCGCACGAGCGGCCCGGGGAGCTGGTGGAGCACACGAGGGTCAGCCTTGATCCGCCACGAAGGACGCCATCCGGGTCAGGGCCGAGTTCCAGTTGATGGTGTGCTCGTTGGTCGACCAGGACTGGATGTCGTCGATGTAGCAGAACTGGCCGACACAGCCCTGGAGTTTGCTCTGCGCGTAGGGGTCCTGGATGGACGAGTTCGGCCCGCCCGCGAGGGTTCCGGCGGGCGGGTCCGGCAGGTTCGGGTCGAGCTGGTGGGCGTACCAACGGCTGTGCTGGTTGTGGGAGTTGACCTCGCCGTAGCCGGTCACGTACGAGATGTTCAGCGCGTTGCGGCCGAACAGGTAGTCCATGCTCTGGACGGCCCCGTCACGGTATTTCGCGCCTCCCGTGATGTCGAACGCGGTGGCGATGACGACCGCGTTGTGCAGGATCTGGTGGTTGGAGCCCCAGTCGTAGAGGTTGTCGGCGGGGGCGTACGGCATGCCGTACGGCTGTGACTTCAGGGTGGCCAGATAGCGGTCGGCGCCCTTCACGACCGACTGGCGCACCGCGTCCCGGCCGGGCAGCCTGCTCGGTACGGTCGCCAGGTCGAGGCGGGCCGCTGCCGCCGTGCGGGCCCAGTCGTAGCCGAGCGGGCCGAAGATGTCGGCGGTGTGGACGGGCGAGACGAGTACGTGGTCGGCGAACTGCTTCTCCCCCGTGGTGAGGTACAGCTCGGCCGCCGCCCAGTAGAACTCGTCGGTGGCGTCGGAGTCGGGGTAGGCGCCGCCGCCGATGCCGTCGTCGGGGTCGGCGTACATCGCGGGGTGGGCGAGCGCGGCCGTCCAGGCCTTGCGGGCGGCGGCCAGGGCCTTGGTGGCGAACGCCTTGTCGTAGGGCCGGTACAGGCGGGCCGCCTGCGCGGCGGTCGCCGCAAGGTTCAGGGTGGCCTGCGTGCTCGGCGGGTGCAGCTCGCGCTTCTGCGGGTCGTCGCTGGGGAGGAGGGGCAGCCCGGTCCACTGTTCGTCGTGGATCTTGTGGTGGGCCATGCCGGCCATCGGCTGTCCGTCGGGCACCTGCATCTTCAGCAGGAACTCCAGCTCCCAGCGCGCCTCGTCGAGGATGTCCGGCACCTTGTTGCCGCTCTCCGGGATGGCGAGCGTGCCGTCACCGAGCTCGGCCGGCCGTCCGGTGCGGGCGTGCAGCGCGCGTTCGTAGGTGCTGAGCAACTCCCAGGTGGAGATGCCGCCGTTGACGACGTACTTGCCGTGGTCGCCTGCGTCGTACCAGCCGCCGGTGACGTCGAGGCTGTAGTCGCAGACCCCGGGTTGGCAGGGCACGTTCGAGTCGCCCTGGTTGGGGGCCACGCCGACGTGGCCCGCCGGGCGGCCGTAGCCCGGGCGCAGGTCGTCGCGGATGGCGATGCCGCTGCGCTGGGTGTAGTAGTACTTCGCGGCGTCCAGGCGCAGCTTCTCGTAGGCGCTCGTCCCGATGTCGAAGGGGCGGCTGGTCTCGCCGTCCGCGACCAGGGTGAGGCCGGTGGCCTGCTTCCGGTAGGCGCCGAAGTCGATCGAGTGGACGTTCTGCCCGGAGGAGGCGTCGGTGCCGCGCGGCACGCTCCAGCCGTGCGCCACGACCGTGCCGCCGGAGTTCTTCAGCTGCCAGGGCAGCTTGGCGGTGGCGTCGGTGACGAGTGTGGCGTTCTTCGGTCCGGAGGGCAGATAGGCGACCTGGTTGACGCGTACGCGGGGTCCGGTGTCGGGCTCGTACACCTCGGGCGGTACCCCGCCCAGCAGCGACACGTCGTCCACGCAGAAGCGGAACGCCTCGGCGCTGCCGCCGAGTTGGAGGCCGACCTGGCCCTGGGTGGTGTCGACGGGTGAGGTGAAGGTGTAGGAGTAGGCGTTGCCCGAGACGCTGAGCTGCGGACTCACCTCGAAGTAGGTGTCGTACGGGGAGACCGACAGACCCACGATGGCGCGCACGACGTGTCCGTCGGGCGAACCGTTCGCGGTGAAGGAGAACTTGTACGACTCTCCCTTCACCAGGGTGATGTCGTTCTGGCCGACGGCCGCGTCCCAGCGGTTGGCGGTGCCGCCCGGCACGTCCGCGCACAGCTGTCCGTCGGACAGGCCCGCGGTGACGTTGCTGGTGGTCCACCAGGGGGCGGTGGTGGTGTCGAAGGTGCCGTTCTTGACCTGTTCCACCTCGTCGGCGGCGGCCCCGGGGGCGGGGAGGCCCACGAGTGCCGCCCCGATCAGGGCGGTCAGGGACAGCAGGGACAGCATGCTGGTTCTGCGTCGTTTCACGTCTGGGCTCCTCGGGTGAGGTGCGGGTGACGCTCGCGGTGGGAGCGCTCCCAGAAGCGGACGCAGCCATGCTTGTTTGAGGCATGACACTCCGTCAACGGTCCGGACGGGACTGGTTCCCGTCCGGACCGCGGCGCGAGCCGGTCAGCCCGCCGGGACCTCCAGCCTGCTGATGCGCACCGCGCCCCGGGCCTCGCCCGGGTAGGCGCTGGTCAGCGTGAGCCGCACCCGGGAGCCGCGCACGGCGTCGAAGGTGATGACCGTGGGCTCGTCCGAGGCGGTGGCCCAGTCGACGGCCGCTCCCTTCACCGGCGCATAGGTGCTGCCGTCCCCCACCTCGACCGCGACCGAGGCGGGCAGGCCGTGGGTCGCGCCCAGGGTGAAGGAGGCCTCCACCCGGGCGAAGGTCCGGGTCCGTCCGAAGTCCACCGAGACCCAGTCCTCGGCCCGGGCCCCGTCGAACGCGGGCAGCAGGGCCGTGGCCGCCTTGCTGAAGGCGTTGGACCAGCCGGTGGCCGGGTCGCCGTCGAGCATCGCGGCGGGCAGGGTGTCCGGTCGGCCGGAGTAACTGGCGTCCGCGTGAGGGTAGTCGGGAGCGGCCGGGTGGTCGGGCCCGAAGACGGCCGCCGGGGTGGTCGCGGCCGACCGGGCGGGCGTGGTGCGCACGCCGGCGGTGCCCGTCCGCAGGCCCTCCACGCGTGCGGTCACCTTCAGGGCGCCGGGACGCGTACCCGACCGGACGATCGCGAGCGCCTTGCCGTGGAAGGCGGTCCGGGTGCTCGCCTGATACCGCTCGGCGCTCTCCTGGCGGCCGTTGTCGAGTCCCGCGAGCGAGCCGCCCCGCACCGCGAAGGAGATCAGGTGCTCGGCGTCGGGCACCACGACCCCGCGGGCGTCGACGATGTCGGCGGTGACGAAGACCAGTGAACGGCCGTCCGCGGCGAGGGAGTCGCGGTCGGCGGTGAGCCGCACGGCGTACGGCTCCCCTGCCGTGCGCAGGACATCGGTGGCGACGACCCTCCCGTTCCTGCGTGCCACCGCCTTCAACTCCCCAGGCCGGTACGGCACTTTCCAGGTGAGGTGGAGCTTGCCCGCGCTGCCGTTCGGGCTGGTGTAGCTGCCGGGGTAGGGGCCGTCGGTGAAGGTCTTGTCGTCGCCGGTGGCCTCAGTGGTCTCCAGGTACGCGCGGCCGTCGGTGGTCTTCTTGGTGTCGAACTTCCTTGTGCCCAGGGACTTTCCGTTGAGGAACAGTTCGACCGTGTCGACGTTGGAGTACGCCCACACCTCGACCGTGTCGCCCTCCCGGTGGTTCCAGGTCATCGGCAGCAGATGGACCATGGGATCACCGGCCCACTGGCTGCGGAACAGGTGGTACATGTCCTTCGGGAAGCCGGCCGTGTCGACCGCGCCGAAGAAGGACGCCTTCACCGGGAAGACGTCGTACGGGGTCGGCTCGCCGATGTAGTCGATGCCCGACCACAGGAACTGCCCGGCGAACCACTTGCGGTCGCGGTCCTTCTTGTGGCCGTACTCGCCGCTCATGGTCCAGGAGGCGAGGTTGTTGTCGTACGACGAGGTCGCCCGCCTGCCCGGCGTGTGATTCTCGCCGGTGTTGAGGTGCTCGGGCTCCTGGTAGGTGCCGCGCGTCGAGGTCTCGGAGGACGACTCGGACTCGAAGAGGAACAGGTGCGGGTAGGCGGCGTGCAGGGCGTCCACCGACTTGGCGGTGTTGTAGTTGAGACCGAGGCCGTCGAGCTTGGCCAGCATCAGATCGGCCGCCGAGCCCTTGGCCGGAGGTCGCCGGTACTTGTCGGAGCCGATCACCAGGGGGCGGGTGTCGTCGGCGGCCCTGATCGCGGCGATGATCCGGTCGGCCATGGCGAGTCCGGCGGTGGAGGTGGAATCCGGGATCTCGTTGCCGATGGACCACATCAGGACGGCGGGCGAGTTGCGGGCGGCCAGCACCATCTCCGTGGCGTCCCGCTCGCACCACTCGTCGAAGAACCGGCCGTAGTCGTAGCGCGTCTTTCCGGTCCGCCAGCAGTCGAACGCCTCCACCAGCATCACGATGCCCAACTCCTCGCAGACCTCGATGATCTCCGGCGAGGGCGGGTTGTGGGAGGTGCGGAAGGCGTTGACACCCATCGACTTCATGATGGTCATCTGCCTGCGGACGGCGTCCTTGCTGACCGCGGCGCCGAGGGCGCCCAGGTCGTGGTGCAGGTCGACGCCCTTGAGCTTGTGGTGGGTGCCGTTGAGGTGGAAGCCCTCGTCCGGGTCGAAGCGGAAGGTGCGCAGGCCGAAGGGGGTGCGGTAGGTGTCGACGACCTTGCCGCCGACGCGCAGCTCGGTCTCCAGGGTGTAGCGGCGGGGCGTGTCGATGTCCCACAGCTGAGGGTCCGGGACGGTGAGCTCATGGACCTCCGTGGCCTGTCCGTCGACGGTGACCGTGGTCGCCGTACCGGCCGCTGTCCGGCCGCGC
Source organism: Streptomyces sp. NPDC050287 (assembly GCF_044459385.1). NCBI lineage: Bacteria > Bacillati > Actinomycetota > Actinomycetes > Kitasatosporales > Streptomycetaceae > Streptomyces > Streptomyces sp. NPDC050287. Next base: position 684,174 of record NZ_JBITIY010000004.1, read on the forward strand.
GGGTCCCTGATCCGGGACCGGATCTCGACCGGGCGCGCACTGCCGGACTCGTTCACCACGGAGGTCTGCACCCGCACCGTGGCCCGGTCCCCGGTGATCTCGGGCGTGGTGACGCGGGTGCCCCAGCGGGCCACGTGCACCGGGTCGGTGACCACGAGACGGGCCTCGCGGTAGATGCCGCTGCCGGAATACCAGCGGCTGCTGGGCAGCCGGTTCCGCACCATGACCGCGAGCACGTTCTGTGTGGTCCCGTCGGTGTGCAGCAGGCCGGTGACGTCGAAGGCGAAGCCGGTGTAGCCGTAGGGGTGCCGGCCGACCTCGGTGCCGTTGCAGTACACGTAGGAGTCCATGTAGACGCCGTCGAACTCCACCGAGACCCGCTTGCCGGCCAGGGCGGGCGGCAGCGTGAAGGCGAGTCGGTACCAGCCGAGGCCGCCGGGGAAGAACCCGGTGCCGCTGGTGGTGCCGTGCTGCGTGGTCGGAGCCGGCTCGATGCTCCAGTCGTGCGGCACCACGACCTCGCGCCATCCGGAGTCGTCGTATCCGGGTGCGGCGGCGTCGGCGTACGCGCCGGTCGGGTCGGTTATCCCGACCGGGTCGGCCAGCACGAAGCGCCAGCCGTCGCGCAGGGTGACCGTGCTGCGGCCGGGCGCGCTGCCCGCGGTCTCGGCGGCGTGTGCGGCCTGGGTGCCCAGCAACGCTCCGGCGGCCGGTGCGGCGGCGGAAGCGAGCAGGACCGATCTGCGAGTGACCTGCATGGCGGCTCTCCCTCATCAGGGCCCAGAAGTACTCACAACTGATCGTGAACAAACAGATTCTGACGGGCCGCCACTCAGACCCGTCAAGGGTGCGGGCACGTCCTTCTGCCTCAGGCGTCACAACGGCCGGATCTCCCCCTTGACCGGTACCTGGTCGCCTGTTTTGTCCGCTCCGGGAGTTGGGGTCCATGGGCGGCCCCCAGGCACTACGCTGGAACCCATGTGACCGCACCTGTTCACTGAGCGTGCGCAATGGAGTGGCGCCGATGAGTCCCGCGTATCCGTTCGACGATTCCGCCACCGCGCGGGCGGTCATCGACGCCACGGGCACGCTCGTCGAGTGGAACGAGGGCGCCCGCAGGCTGCTGGGCCACACGGCCGCCGAGGTGGTGGGCCGCCCCGCTGCCGAACTGCTGGCCGACGGCTCGAAGCCGTTCGCCACGCGGGCAGCCCGCTGGGACGGCACACTCACCCTCCGTCACCGCGACGGCTCGATGCTGCCGGTGTGGCTGCTCGCCCACCGCAGGCAGGCGGAGGGCGACGGCCCGGGCGGCTGGCTCCTGGTCACCCCGGTGGAGGGCGACGGACCGCGTCCCTACGACGACCCCCTGGAGAGGGCCCACCTCCTCCAGTCCCCCTGTGCCATCGCGATCTACGACGAGCGGCTGCGGCTGCGCCGGATGAACCCCGCCATGACGGAGGTCCTCGGGCTCCCCGAGGAACGGGTGCGGGGACTGCGCATACCGGAGATGAGCGACAGACCGCAGAGCGAGGGCCTCGAGCAGCATCTGCACCACGTGCTGACCACCGGCCGCGGCCACGACGTGCGAACCCACCTGCCGATAGGCGGCGACGGCCGGATGAACTCCTGGCTGGCCCGGATGGCCCCGATCACCGACGAGAAGGGCCGGGTGCGGGGCGTGTGCGTCGCCGCCCACGACTTCACCGACCAGTATCTCGCCCGGGAGCGGCTGCAACTGGTCAACGAGGCCAGCGTCCGCATCGGCACCACCCTCGACGTCACGCGGACCGCCCAGGAGCTCGCGGACGTCTGCGTCCCCGCCCTCGGCGACTTCGTCAGCGTCGACCTGCTGGATCCTCCCGAGGCCGGCGGGGAGTCCTTCACCGAGTTGCTGACCGCGCCGGTCAGCCTGCGCCGGGCCGCCGTGCGCTCGATCAACCCGGGCAGCCCGGAGGCCGTGGCCAAGCCGGGCCAGGTGGATGTCTATCCGGCCAACTCTCCGCAGGCCGACTCACTGGTCGCGGGCCACACCATCGTCGCCTCGATGGAGACCGGCGACCTCGCCGACTGGCTCGCCTGGGACGAGGAACGGCTCGAACGCATAAGGAAGTACGGCATCCACTCCACCATGTCCGTACCGATCCAGGCCCGCGGTCTGACCCTCGGCGTCGCCGTCCTCACCCGGTTCCGCAGGGCCGACGAGTTCACGCCGGACGACGTGCTGCTCGCCGAGGAGATCACCGCCCGGGCGGCGGTCTGCATCGACAACGCCCGCCGCTACTCCCGCGAACGGCAGACCGCCCTCGCCCTGCAGCGCAGCCTGCTCCCCCGCTCGCTGCCGCGCACCGCCGCCGTGGAGGCGGCCTCCCGCTATCTCCCGGCCGCCCGTGCCGGGGTTGGCGGCGACTGGTTCGACGTGATCCCCCTGTCCGGGATGCGGGTCGCGATGGTCGTCGGCGACGTCGTCGGCCACGGCATCCAGGCGTCCGCGACCATGGGCCGGCTGCGGACCGCCGTACGCACCCTCGCCGACATCGACCTGGCACCCGACGAACTGCTCACCCACCTCGACGACCTGGTCGTACGGCTGTCCGCCGAGGCCGGGAGCGAGGGCAGCCCCGGCGAGGTCGGCGCCACCTGCCTGTACGCGGTGTACGACCCGGTATCGCGGCACTGCACGGTGGCCCGGGCCGGCCATCCCGCCCCCGTGATGATCCTGCCGGGCGGCACGCCCCAGGAGGTCGACCTGCCGCCGGGGCCGCCGCTGGGCCTGGGCGGGCTGCCGTTCGAGTGCGCCGAACTCGACCTGCCCGAGGGCACCGTGCTGTCCCTGTACACCGACGGGCTCATCGAGACCCGGGAGCGGGACATGGACTCCAGCCACGCCCTGCTGTGCGAGGCACTGGCCGCGTCGCCTGGGCCGACCGGTTCGCTGGAGGAGGCCTGCGACCGCGTCCTGCACCGGCTGCTCCCCACGGGCGGCGCGCTGGACGACGTCGCGCTGCTGCTGGCGCGCACCCGGGGTCTGCCCTCCTCGCAGGTCGCCACCTGGGACATACCGGCCGACCCGGCGCTCGTCTCGCCGATCCGCAAGCAGGTCCTCACCCAGCTCGGCCGCTGGGAGCTGAGCGAGGTCGCGTTCACCGCCGAGCTGGTGGTCAGCGAACTGGTCACCAACGCCATCCGGTACGGCTCGCGCCCCATCCGGCTCCGGCTGATCCACGACGCGACCACCCTGATCTGCGAGGTGTCCGACACCAGCCACACGGCCCCGCATCTGCGCCGGGCCAAGACCTGGGACGAAGGAGGCCGCGGTCTGCTGCTGGTCGCCCAGCTCACCCAGCGCTGGGGCAGCCGGCACACGGCCGAGGGCAAGACCATCTGGTCGGAGATCCCACTCGTCGACGAGGAATGACTCGTCGTCATCCCTCGTCGACGAATCATGGGGACGAGTGCCGAGGAGCGACGACGAGCAGACCCTCGCGGGGGTCAGGCGGTCTCCGACAGCCACGGCCGGACCTGTCGGCGGGCTTCGTGCAGCCGTGACTTGAACGTGCCGAGGGGGATACCGGCGCGTTCGGCGGCCTCCGCGTACTCCAGCCGGCAGATGTCCCGGTACACCAGCGGCGCGACCAGGCGAGGGTGCTCGCGCTCCAGTCTCTCCAGCGCCTCCAGCAGATCGATCCGGGATCCGGCGATCACGCTGGTGGTGCGCGGGTCGGTGTACCGTGCCGCGTCGATCGGGGCCGGCTGCTCGGCGGATCGCCGCTTGAGCTCGCGGTACTTCTGGCGGGCGCAGTTGGCGACGACCGTGTACAGCCAGGTGCTGAACCGGCTGCGGCCCTCGAACCCGTCGATCTTGCGGGCGACCTGGAGCAGGACGTCCTGCGCGGCCTCCTCGGCGTCCTCGCGGCAGGGCAGGAACCGTCCGCAGCGCCGGACGACCTCGGGCCGGATCTCCCGGAGCAGCGCGTCCAGGGCCGCCCGGTCACCGGCGGCGGCACGCAGTGCGAGTTCCTCGGCCGGCGCCGTGTCCTGCACGGGTGCTCCCCTCGGAGTGGATCTCGGACCAGGCATGATAGTCCCATGCACTCCGCCGAACGGATCGGTCGCTACCGCCTCGAACGGCGCCTGGGCAGCGGCGCGTTCGGCACGGTGTGGCTCGCGCACGACGACGAGCTCGACGCCCCGGTCGCCGTGAAGGTCCTCGCCGACAACTGGTCCGAACGGCTCGACGTGCGCGAGCGGTTCCTGTCCGAGGCGCGGATGCTGCGCCGGGCCGGTTCGAACCGGGTGGTGCAGGTGTACGACATCGGCGAACTCCCGGACGGCAGGCCGTACTTCGTCATGGAGTACGCCGACGGCGGCACCCTCGACGACCTGCTCGCCGACGGACCGCTGCCCGTGCCCGAGGCGCTACGGCTGACCGCGCTGGCCGCCCTGGGCGCCGCCGCGCTGCACGAGGCGGGGATCGTGCACCGGGACATCAAGCCGAGCAATGTCCTGCTGGGCACGGGTCCCGACGGCGCCCGCCGGGTGCTGCTCGCCGACCTCGGGCTGGCCAAGAGTCTCGCGCAGGCCTCGGGGCTCACCCAGGCCGCCGGTTCGGACGGGTACCGGCCGCCCGAGCAGACCGTGCCCGGGGCCGGCATCGACGAGCGCGCCGACGTCTACGGTCTCGGCGCGGTCGGCTACCACCTGGTCACCGGCCAGGTCCCCGGTCCGCCCGGCCGGGTGGTCCGGCCGGACCGGCTGCGTCCGGGTCTGCATCCCGGGGTACGGCGGGCCCTGCTGCGCGCGCTGCGACCGGACCGGGAGCGCCGCTGGCCGGGTGCGCGGGCGTTCGCACAGGAGCTGGAGCGGCTGGCGTCCGCGTCGTACGCCGGGCGGTCCCGGCACCGTACGAAGGCCGTGGCGCCGGCGGCCGTGGTGGTCGCGGTGGTGGCGGCCGGGGTGACCACCCTGCTGGTGGACCGGCCTCCCGGGGCCGGCGGCGTACAGGTCGAGGACGGCACCGGCCGGATCACCGCGGAGGTGCCGGACGGCTGGGGGCGGCAGCTGCGCGACTCGGGCTGGGATCCGGCGGCCATCGGGCTGCCCGCCGGGCGCGAGCCGGGCCTCGTCGTCGCGGACGAGCTGGCGAACTGGCCGGACCTCACCGGCGCGGTGAACGGCGTGTTCGTCGGCCTGAGCGAACACGGCGACGTCACCGCAAGGGTGAACGCCGTCACCCATCCGGGCTGCCGCTACGAAGGTGCCCGCGCCTACAGCAGCGCCGCCTGGCACGGCAGGATCCGCGGCTGGAGCTCCTGTCCGGGCGACGGCGGGTCCGTGACGGATACGGCGCTCACCCCGGCGGACGGAGGCGGGCAGCCGCAGGTGTACGTGCAGATCCGGCAGCACGGCGGCGCCTCGGTGACCGGCCGTGTCCTGGAGGCGGTACGCGTCCGGAACTGACACGATTTCCCTGGGCGACGCGCGAACTTTTCCGCGCCCGTCCGCATCGCACCTCAGTGACGGGGCACAAGGCGCCGTACACACGTGGGCCATCCGTGGCCACGGGTGCGAGGGATCTCCGGGAGTGTGGACAGACATGGTGAAAACGTCCCAGGGCGCTCGGCGGGCGGCCGGGCTCGCGGGCGCGGTCGCGGTGATCGGCCTGCTGACCGCGTGCGGCGGCAACGATGCGGCGGGCGGTCCCCGGACGGTGTCCGGGACGGCCGCGCCCGCGACCGACGGCGCCACGACCGCCTCGGCCTCACCCACCGACACCGCGACCGACATCGGCTCCACGACGGACACCGCGACACCGAGCGCGCACTCGGCGACACCGGCCGCCACCGGGACCACCGACGCGGCGGTGGTCTCCAGCAGCCGCTGTCACACCTTTGAGCTGCGCGCGTCGGTCGGGCGCAACGACCCGGGCGCCGGGCAGGAGAACTTCCCGATCGTCCTGACCAACAAGTCCGGCCGTACCTGCACGGTGCGCGGTTACCCGGGCGCCGCCTTCCTCGACGCGTCCGGCAAGCAGCTGGGGCCGGACCCGAAGCGGTCCCCCGCTACGCCCGGGACCGTGAGGCTGGCACCGGGCAAGAGCGCGTGGGCCGGGCTGTCCTTCGCCAACCCCGAGATCAGCGGGGCACACTCGGCCACTCCGGAGTCGCTGCTGGTGACTCCGCCGGACGAGCGGGACCCGCTGAAGGTGAAGTGGAAGGGCGGTGCGGTACCGGTGTCCGGCAACGAGTCGTCGGTGAAGCTGATCCCCTTCAGTCCCGGTACCGGCGCCTGACGGACGGCTCCCCCGGGAGGCCCGGCCTCCCGGGGGCGAGGGGTGCTTGGTGAATCTCTTACCAGGTCCTGGTTCGATGGCGGGGCTCCGTCTGATCGCGCTCGAAGGATCCCGCCCTGAACGCCCCGCTCGCCGAGTCCCTGTCCGTCGTGCTGCTCGTCGCCGTCCTCACCTGGGCGGTGCTCAGGCCCTTCGGCCGGCCGGAGGCGGTGGTCGCGGTCCCGGCGGCGGGGTTGGCGGTCGCGGCCGGGGCGATCTCGCTGGACCACGCGCGGCAGGAGGCCGAGCGGCTGGGGCCGGTGGTCGGCTTCCTCGCCGCGGTACTGGTGCTCGCCCACTTCTGCGATGTCGAGGGACTCTTCACGGCGTGCGGGGATTGGATGGCCCGCCGGGCGGCCGGGTCGCCCGGGCGGCTGCTGGCGGCGGTGTTCGTGCTGGCGTCGGCGATCACGGCCGTCCTCAGTCTGGACGCCACCGTGGTGCTGCTGACGCCGGTGGTGTTCGCCACCGCCTCCCGCATGGGGGTCGCCGCCAAGCCGCACAGCTACGCGAGCGCGCACCTGTCGAACACCGCCTCGCTGCTGCTGCCCGTCTCCAACCTCACCAACCTGTTGGCGTTCGCGGCGAGCGGGCTGAGCTTCACCCGGTTCGCGGCGCTGATGGCGCTGCCGTGGCTGGTCGCGATCGGTGCCGAGTACCTGGTCTTCCGGCGCTTCTTCGACCGCGAGCTGACGTGGGCCGCCCCCTCCCCCGGCCCGGCCGACGCACCCGGGCTGCCGCTGTTCGCGCTGGTGACCGTCGCCTGCACGCTGGCGGGGTTCGTCGTGACCTCCGCCCTCGGCGTCGAACCGGCCTGGGCGGCGCTCGCGGGAGCACTCGTGCTGGCCGGCCGGGCGCTGGTCCGCCGGCAGGCCACCCCCCTCACCGTGGTGCGGGCGGCGTCGCCGGCGTTCCTGGCGTTCGTGCTCGCGCTCGCCATCGTCGTCCGCGCGGTCGTCGACAACGGCCTGGCCGGCGCGCTGCGGCACGTGCTGCCGAGCGGGACGGGCCTCGCCGCGCTGCTCGGCATCGCGGTGTCGGCCGCCGTACTCGCGAACCTGATCAACAACCTGCCCGCCGTGCTGGTCCTGCTGCCGCTGACCGCCGCGGCCGGACCCGGCGCCGTTCTCGCGGTGCTGCTCGGCGTGAACATCGGCCCCAACCTCACCTACGCCGGATCGCTGGCCACGCTGCTGTGGCGGCGCATCGCGCACCGGCACGACCACGAAGTCGGACTCGGAGAGTTCACCCGGCTCGGACTGCTCACCGTCCCGGCCGCGCTCGGCGGCGCCGTGCTGGCGCTGTGGGCGTCGCTCCAGGTGGTCGGAGGCTGAGCCGGGAGCCGCGACGGGGCTGCGTCGGGGCTCGCGTCGCCTTCGGGGCCGAGGGCCCGGTCAGCGGCGAGCGCCGCCGTAGCCGGGGCCGTAGCCGCCGCCGTAGCCGCCGCCGTACTGGCCGCCCCAAGAGCAGGAGTACGGGTTGTAGGAGCAGGACCCGGCTGGGGGATACGGAGCCGACGGCGGCGCTGTCGGGGTCGGCCTGGCCTTGGGAGTCGACGGGGTCGCGGACGGCTTCGGGGTGGGTGTCGGCGTCGGGCTCCTGGACACCTTGGGCGTGGCCTCGGACCGGGGCGGGGCCGGCGGGGTGCTGTCGGCGCCCCAGTTGACCACCTCCATCTGGAGGTCGGTCTTCGAGGTGTCGATGGTCCAGCGCTGGGCGGAGCTGTCGTCGCGGTTCTTGACGACCAGGGCGCCCGCCGCGTCGGTGGCCGCGGGGGTGAGCGCCAGGTCCTGGTTCCAGCGCGGTACGAGGGCGCCCTGGAGGGTGAAGTCGTAGCGGATGTTCTTGGCGTCGGCCTTGGCCGTGCCGGTGCCGGTGCAGGGGGCCAGGCGTACGGAGTAGCCGAGGTGGGAGTCCAGGCAGAGGTCGGGGGCCGCCACGCTGCGCAGCACACCGTCCGCCTCGTACGACCACTGCTGGTCCTCGTCCGCGGAGCAGGCGGTGAGTTCGGTCTCGGCACCCTCGACGGCCTTCTTGCCGATGACGTCGACGCACAGCCCGGACGCGACGTTGTGCAGCCGGCCGCGCACGGTGCCCTGCGGCGGGTCCCCGGCGCCCGCCCAGGACGGGTCGGAGGTCGAGGTGTCCGCGCCGGAGCCGGGTGCCTCGGAGGGGCGGGCGTCGTCGCCGGGCGCGTTTCCTTCCGAGGAGCCGAGGGAGGACCACAGGACCAGCGGCAGGACGATCAGCCCGCTGACGGTGAGAACGGCCACGGCGAGATTGCGGCGGTTGGTGCGGCGGGCGGCCCTGTGGGCCGATCTGCGGGAGGCGGTACGGGTGCCCGTGGCGGGGGTGGCGGACGCGGGTGTCGCGGGTGCGGGTGTCGCGGGTGCGAAGTCCTCGCCCATGATCGAGGGATCCACCGTCCGGGGCGCGCGGACGAAGGGCTCGCCCCGGGCCGCCGCCGGCCGCGTATCCGTCTCCTCCGCTTCCCGCGGCCCGTGCGGAGCGGCGTGCACGCGGGCCCGGGCCTCCACGTAGGCGTGGGAGCCCCAGCCGAGCACCGCTTCGGCGAGGGCGCCGCCGAGACCTTCGTTGAACTGGTGCAGTTGGTCCGCGGTGTGCCGGCAGTGCCTGCACCGCTCTAGGTGGCCGCGCAGGTCGGGGTCGAGGTCGACAGCGCCGCGCCGGTAGGTCACGTCCAGCAGGCGCAGGTAGTGCCGGCAGTCCGCCTCGGGGGCGAGTTCGCGGTGGACCTGGAGGCACTCCTCGCGCAGCCGTTCGCGGGCCCGCCGCAGTTCGACGCCGGCGTCCTCCTCGTCCAGGCCCAGGAGTGCGGCGGGTATGCCGATCGGTTCGGACTCGACCTCGATGTGCCACAGCAGACAGCGGGCCGACTGGGGCAGCCGCTGGAACGCCCCCGACATCAGCCGGCGGTTCGCGGGCGGCAGCAGGCGGGCCGCGGCCCGGTCCCCGCCGCTGCCCTCGGTTCTCAGCTCCGGGTGCAGCATGTCGCGCCTGTGGTCGGCGTCCCACTCGGCGGCGATCCGGCGCACGGTGACCAGAAGCTGTGGGCGCCAGGCGGAGCTCGGCCCGGTCTGGCGCAGGGATTCGCCGAAGAGGCGGGTGAATGCCGCGGTGGTGAGCATTCCCGCGGGGCGGGGGCCGTCGGTGCACAGCCGGGCGTAGGCGAAGGCCGCTTCCCAGTGCCGGTCGAGGAGTTCACCGACGGGCTGCAGCGCGGGTGTCGCCCCGCTCCACTTCTTGAGCTCAGCGCTCAGTTGTTCGTCCGTGGCGTCGGACGGACGCGCGGGAGTCGGGGAATTCGACAGGCCTGCGTCGTTCACGGCGGCATTTCCTCCGAGGGCTTACTGCACAAAGTCCATACCATTGGGTATGCGGTGCCGCCGACAGAGCGACGGGATCCGTCCGCACAGGGTTCGGCGTCTCGAACACCCGCCCCAAAGGCAGCCCTTTTGGAGCGTGAGGAGCGGGCGGGATCAGCCTCGTGCGCACAGGGGAAAAGTTATTGTCCGTGCGCCGACCAGGCACACTTTTGCACAGGGCAGCCAGTAGTAACAAGGCATCTCGCGGTTCGATGCATTGTCGGTCATCCGCGGCGTTTTGACGAATCGTCAAGAGGCTGGGGCATTGGAGATTGCCCCGGTATCCCCCTCGTATTCGGAAATGATATTCAGGTGGCTGCGGGTCCCATCGACCCGAACCATTGAACGTCCACTCCAGCACGGGCTCCGCCCATCTACGCGGGTCACGTTCCAACCATTGGACCGCCCGACCGATAGGCACCGGGGGGCATGCCGTAGCGCTCACGGAAGACCCTGTTGAAGTGGAAGGGGCTCACAAAACCGGAGGCGGCGGCCACACGTTCCACGGGCAGGTCGGTGCCCTCCAGCAGTCGGGCGGCGTGGTGCAGCCGCACCTCACGCAGTGCCCGCATCGGCGACTGCCCGAGCTGCTGGGTGAAAATGTGCGCGAACCGGGAGGGGGACAGCGCGACTTGGGCGGCGAGCGACCGGACGGTGTGCGGGGCCGCCGGGTCGGCCGCTACCAGCTCCTGGGCGCGGCGCACCCGCGGATCGACGCCGGGGCCTGACGACGGGCCGCGCACAGCGCCGGCCGTGAGCAGGACGACCTCCTCCAGCGCGCACAGGGCGAGTTCACGGGCCGCGGTGCCGTGCGCCACGGCAACCTGCTCCCGGTCGGCCTCGACGGCGGGCGGTGCCCCGGTGCCCGTCCAGCGGGCGTCGGCCAGCATCCGGCGGAACGCGGCCTCGACCCGGTGGTGCACGTCCGCCGGCGTCGGGGTGACGACATGCAGGCCGTCGGCGACGCCGTACGGACGCAGCCAGGCCGCCCACGACGGTCTGGCCCGGCAGTGCGCCCACCAGAAACGCCAGTGCGAGGCTCCCGGGGCGACGCCGTAGTCGTGCCGGACACCCGGCGCGAGCACCACCAGGTCGCCGGCACCGGCCCACGTCCCGGTCCCGCCCTGCCGCAGCCGGCCCCGCCCTCCCGTCGTCCAGGTGAACAGCCAGCTGCCCGCTCCCCGTGGCCGGTTGACGCCGTATCCCGGGGGTTGGTCGAACCGTCCGACCACCACCAGCCCCGGCGGCGGGTCGGGATCACCGGGCCCGGCAGCCCCGGGCAACGCGTCAGCGGTCACGGGCATCCTCCTTCGGCGTGCGGCGGCCTAGCGTGACATGCGGGACACCCGAGCGCGAGGAGCGGACGTATGACAGCCACGGACAACGGACCCTGCCTGGGGCAGACCTCGCTGCGCCGCTTCGAGGAGGACGGCTTCGCCGTCGTGCGGGGACTGTTCGGGTACGCCGAGATCGACCGGCTGTGCGCCGAGTTCGCGGCGGTGCACGCGGCCGGGCCCGTGCCGGGGCACTTCGAGCCGCGCGCGTCCGCGGATCCGCTGCACCGGTATCCGCGGGTGATGCATCCGCACGAGATCAACGGCCTTGCCCGGAACATGCTGTTGGACCCGCGGCTGCGCACGGTGCTGGAGGCGCTGCTGGGCGAGGAGGTGCTGGCCGCGCAGAGCATGTTCTACTTCAAGCCGCCGGGGGCCCGGGGGCAGGCGCTGCACCAGGACAACTTCTATCTACGGGTCGAGCCGGGCACCTGTGTGGCGGCGTGGGTCGCCTGCGACGAGATCGACCGGGACAACGGCGGTCTGGAAGTGGTGCCGGGCACGCACCGGATGGAGCTGTTCTGCCCCGAGGAGGCGGACGCCGAGGTGTCGTTCGCGCGGGAGTACGTGCCCCCGCCGCCGGGGCTCGCGGCCGTGCCCGTCGACATGCGGCCGGGGGACGTGCTGTTCTTCAACGGCAGCCTGGTGCACGGCTCTCGGCCCAACCGCTCCACCGACCGCTTCCGCCGCTCTTTCATCGGCCACTACGTGGGGCGGTCGACCGAGCGCATCGGGCACTACTACCGCACGCTGTCGATGAACGGCGAGCGGGTGGCGCTGCCGGAGAGCGAGGGCGCGGGTCCCTGCGGCACGGAGTTCGCACCGCAAGGACCACACTGACGGGCACTGAGGCGCCGGCGGTCCGGCGGGCCCGCGCCGATCGCCTCGCGCCGGCCTCCCTCAGGAGTGGCCGACGATCGGCCGGGTCGTGTACGGCTGCTCCAACTCCTCGATCTCCTTGTCGCTGAGCTCGACTTCGACGGCGGCCACCGCGTCCTCGATGTGCCGCGGCTTGGCGGCGCCGACGATCGGGGCGGCCACCGTGTCCCGGTGCAGCAGCCAGGCGAGGGCGACCTGAGCGCGCGGGACGCCCCGGTCGTTCGCGATGCGGGTGACCGCCTCGACGATGGTGCGGTCGCCCTCCTGGTAGAGGCGGTTGCCGAAGTCGTCGCTCGCGCTGCGCTCGGTGACGGTGCCCCAGTCCCGGGTCAGCCGGCCGCGGGCCAGCGGGCTCCACGGCAGGACACCGACGCCCTGGTCCGCGCAGAGCGGCAGCATCTCGCGCTCCTCCTCGCGGTACAGGAGGTTGTAGTGGTTCTGCATGGACACGAACTTGGTCCAGCCGTGCAGTTCGGCGACGTACTGCATCTTGGAGAACTGCCAGGCGTACATCGAACTCGCCCCGATGTAGCGCACCTTGCCCGCCTTCACCAGGTCGTGCAGGGCTTCCATGGTCTCCTCGACCGGGGTGTGCGGGTCGAAGCGGTGGATCTGGTACAGGTCGACGTAGTCGGTGCCGAGACGGGCGAGGCTGTGGTCGATCTCCGTCATGATCACCTTGCGGGACAGGCCGGCGCCGTTGGCTCCGGGCCGCATCCGGCCGTGCACCTTGGTGGCGAGGACGACGTCGTCACGCCGGGCGAAGTCGGCGAGCGCCCTGCCGACGATCTCCTCGCTGGTGCCGTCGGAGTAGACGTTGGCGGTGTCGAAGAAGTTGATCCCGGCCTCCAGCGCCTGCCGGATCAGCGGACGTGACGCCTCCTCGTCGAGGGTCCACTCGTGTGTGCCTCGGTCCGGCAGGCCGTAGGTCATGCAGCCCAGACAGATCCGCGACACGTCCAGGCCCGTCGAACCGAGCTTCACGTACTGCATCGTTGCTGCTCCTGCCTTGGGGATGGGGTACGAAGGGGAGCGTACGACTTCCCGTCCGCTGACCGCCCCGCGTGTTCACGCCAGCAGGTCCAGCGCCCGCTCCCACCGGAACTCCGGCCGCCTGCCGTCCTCCCCCGGCTCGCCCGAGTACGGCTCACCGAACCGCACACCCATCGCGCGCAGCCGTATCAGACTGTCCCGGTAGGCGGGATGGACGGCCAGGGTGTCGGACACGCACGGGAGTACGGCGACCGGGACGCGCATGCCGTACGTCTCGCACAGGGTGGCCACGGCGAGGGTGTCGGCGAGGCCGGCCGCCCACTTGTTGAGGGTGTTGAAGGTGGCGGGCGCCACGACCACGGCGTCCGGCGGCGGGAACGGACGCGGGTCGCCGGGCCTGCGCCAGGCCGAGCGGATCCGCCGGCCGGTCAGCGCCTCCACGGCGGCGGTGTCGAAGAACCCGTTCATGGCGACGGGGGTCGCGATGACACCGACCTCCCAGTTCCGCTCCTGGGCGGCGGTGATCAGCTTGCTGACGTCGGCGGCGATCCCCGCCGCGCAGACGACGGCGTAGAGGAAGGGTTTTCGGGCCTGTTCGGTCACCCCGGAACCCTACTGAAGCGGGAACGACTGTCCGCGTTCGGTTTCCGGCCGCGGGCCGAGGATCCGGCGCTGCCCCTCCTCGATGGGCACGTCGTTGATGCTCGCCTCCCGCCGGGTCATCAGCCCGTGCTCGTCGAACTCCCACAACTCGTTGCCGTACGACCGCCACCACCGGCCCGCGGCGTCCCGGCACTCGTACTGGAAGCGGACGGCGATGCGGTTGCCGTCGAACGCCCACAGGTCCTTGCGCAGCGCGTACTCGTGCTCCCGTGCCCACTTCGCGGTGAGGAAGTCGACGATCTCGGCGCGGCCGGTGACGAAGGTGTCGCGGTTGCGCCAGACCGAGTCCTCGGAGTAGGCGAGCGAGACCCGGTGCGGGTCGCGGGTGTTCCAGGCGTCCTCGGCGGCCTGCACCTTCTGGGCGGCGCTCTCTCGGGTGAAGGGCGGCAGGGGCGGGCGGTCGGTCATGGCATCCTCCGCGGCTCACACGGGAGAACGAGCGTTCTCCGGCACTGCTGCTACCGTAGGAGAACGCTCGTTCTCGCGTCAAGGAGCGGCTCAGGGAGTGGTCGGACATGGACAGCGCGGTCGCCCGGGAACGGCTGCTGGACGCTGCCGAGGAACTGTTCTACCGGCGGGGTGTCCAGTCCGTCGGCATGGACGACATCCGCGGCGCGTCCGGGGTCTCCCTCAAGCGGCTCTATCAGCTCTTCCCGGCGAAGGAACAGCTCGTCGAGGCCTATCTGGAGCGGCGGGACGGGCGCTGGCGCGGGCGGCTCGCCGCGTGGGTGGAGCGGGTGGCGGATCCCGAGGAGCGGATCCTGGCGGTCTTCGACTGGCTGGAGGGATGGTTCGGCGAGGCGGGCTTCCGCGGATGTGCGTGGATCAACTCGTACGGCGAACTGGGGGCGACGTCCGCTCCGATAGCGGCCCAGGTCCGGGCGCACAAGCAGGCGTTCGCCGACTACATCGCCTCCCTGGTGGCCGGCGCGGGACGGCCCGCCGCGCTGGCCGCGCCGCTGTTCCTGCTCGCCGAGGGCGCCATGGTGACGGCCGGGATCACCGGGAGCCCGCGGCCGGCCGCCGAGGCGCGGGAGGCGGCGCGGCTGCTGCTGGCTTCGTGCTGAGTCGGTCGGCTGGTGGGGAGTCGGCCAAGCGGCTGGTCAGACGGCGAATCGGCTGGTCGGTCGGCTGGTCGGTCGGCTGGTCGGCTGCGAGTACCGTCGGCGCCGCACACCCCCGGGGTCGATCCGCCGGACGTCAGCTCACCGTCTCGGAGACCGTGATCGCGGAGACCGGACAGGCCCGGGCCGCCTCCCGGACCATGGGGTCGCCGGCGCCGTCCTCACGGCCGGGCAGAAGGGTGCTGAGGCCGTCGTCGTCCTGGGTGAAGACGCCGGGAGCGGCCAGGGCGCACTGCCCCGCGCCGATGCAGACGTCCTTGTCGATGTCGATGTGCATGACCAGAACCTCTTACCAGGTCACGGGGAGTTCCAGCATCCCCTGGATGGTGTCGCCGGGTTTGAAGGGGATCTCGTCCGCGGGAGCGGCGAGGCGGAGCGTGGGCAGCCGGTCGAAGAGCGTTTTCAGGGCGATCTCCAGTTCGGCGCGGGCCAGGTTCTGGCCCAGGCACTGGTGGATGCCGAAGCCGAACCCGACGTGGTGGCGGGCCGGCCGGTGCCAGTCCAGGGTGTCCGGGTCGGCGTAGACGTCCTCGTCGCGGTTGATGACCGAGGTCGCGAAGACCACCCCGTCGCCCGCGCGGATCGTCGTCCCGGCCACCTCGATGTCCTCGGTGGCCAGTCTCAGCAGCCCGTCGGCGATCGACAGCATCCGCATGAGCTCCTCGACCGCGGTGGGCAGCAGGGCGGGGTCGGCTCGCAACTCGCCCAGCCGTTCGGGGTGTTGGAGGAGCGTGTAGGTACCCAGCGAGATCATGTTGGCGGTGGTCTCGTGTCCCGCTACCAGCAGGATGATAGCCAGGGAGATCACCTCCTGCCGGTCCAGTTCGCCGTTCTTCAGCCGCTGGTGGACGAGTTCGTCCAGCACGCCGTCCCCGGGCTCGGACTGCTTCTGTTTGCGGTCGATCAACTCCCCGATGTAAGCCTCCAGTTGGTCGCGGGCGTCGATGGTGTCCGCGGCCGTCGGTCCGCGCAGCAGGCGTCGGGACTGGCCCTCGAAGAACTCGTGGTCGGCGTACGGGACTCCGAGCAGCGCGCAGATCACCGTCGAGGGGACGGGCAGTGCGAAGGCGCTCACCAGTTCGGCGGGCGGTCCCTGCGCGATCATCGCGTCGAGGCGTTCGTCCACGACCTGCTGGATGCGCGGGCGCAGTTCGGTGGCGCGTTTGAGGGTGAAGGCGGGGATCATCATCCGCCGTTGGATCTGGTGCTCCGGGTCGTCGACGCCGAGCAGCGCGCTCTTCCGGTTGCGTGCCGCGGCGAAGCGGGCGGTGGGTGCGGGGAAGTCGGGGTGGGTGCGGTCGGTGGACAGCCGCCGGTCGGCCAGCAGGGCGCGGGCCGTGGCGTGTCCGCTGACCAGCCAGGCCGGGCGGCCGTCGAAGAGGGAGATCCGGGTCAGCGGGCGGGCGGCGCGCAGCGTGTCGTAGGCGGTGGGCGGGTGGTAGGGGCAGGTGCGGTCCTGGGGGAAGGTGACGGGCTCCGTTTCCGGCATGGAGACCTCTCAGACGGGGGCGGACGTCGTGGTGATCTTCATTAGATGCCCCGGGCATCCATAGGGCGACGACAAGTTCGGCCAATCGGTGGTGCGGGGCAATCTGGCCGGGGACGTTCCCTTCGCGGGCGGAAATCGGAGGGAGTGGTTCACCGTGCGCGGCGGCACCGCGAGGGCACCTCGGAAAACGGGTTGCCCGGCGCGGCGCGTACCCCCAGGATCTGGCCATGCCTACGACCGTCGCCTCCCCGCCGCTGACCGCCACCGCCCGCTGCCCGGTGCGCTTCCAGCGGCAGCCCGGCCGACCGCGGAGGCCCACGCTTCCGCGCTCATGACCGCCACCCTCCTCGCGGGCCTGCTCGCGGGGTACGGCATCGCCGTTCCCGTCGGCGCGGTGGGTACCTATCTGGTCTCCCTCACCGCTCGTACGTCCCTGCGCACCGGTGTCTGCGCCGCGCTCGGCATCGCCACCGCCGACGGGTTGTACGCGCTGGTGGCCACCCTGGGCGGGGCCGCCCTCGCCGACGCGCTGCGGCCGGTGGTCGGGCCGCTGCGCTGGGCTTCCGCGCTGGTGCTGTTCGCGCTGGCCGTGCTGGGCGCGGTCACGGCCGTACGCCACCACCGCGGCCACCGGCTCGCGACCCGTCCCGATACACCTCCGCCGGGCCCCGCGCGGGCCTACCTGGGGCTGCTCGGGATCACCCTGCTCAACCCCGTGACCGTGCTCTATTTCGCGGCACTGGTGCTCGGCACGCACACCGAGGACGCCGTACTGCCCCTGGAACAAGGGCTGTTCGTGCTGGCGGCCTTCGCCGCGTCCGCGAGCTGGCAGCTGCTCCTCGCCGGGGGCGGCGCCCTGTTGGGGCGGGCGCTGACCGGGCCGCGGGGGCGGCTGGTGACGGCGCTGCTGTCGAGTGGCGTGATCACGGTGCTGGCGGTGCGCTTGCTGGTCGCCCCCTCATGAGGGGGCGCGGGTCAGGGTGCGAAGGCGCGGGCCACCGTGAGGCTGTCCTCGTAGACGTGATGACGGACTATCAGCCCGCTCTCGACGGTGAGGTGCAGGGCGAACCTGGCGCGATAGGGGCGTCCGGTGGCCGAGGCGGTCTGCCGGATCTCGCCCAGCACCACGGCGTCGGCGCCGTCGACGAGGATCCGCTCGATCTCGGTCGCCGCCTGCCCGGGGACGTGGTGGGCGGCCAGCGCCCGGAAGTGGGCGGCGGCGTCGGCGCGGGTGGCGCGGTGCCGGATCCAGGGGGTCGCCGTGCTGTCGTGCTCGTCTTCGGGCCAGTTCAGTTTCCAGTCGGCCCGCTCGGCGTACAGTTCGGCGATCCGCTCCGGGTCGCCGTCGCCGATCCGCAGCAGCAGGTTCTGGACTACGGCGCGGGTCGTCGTGTCGGTGGTCGTGGTCATGACGCGGCCCTCTCGTTCGGTCCGGCGGCTGTCGTGCCGGCTCGTCCACGACTGTGCCGTAAGGGAATCCGTCCGCGCGATGACGTCCGAGGTAAGGGCCGGGGCACCGTTTGGTGTCGTAGGGGAACTCGGTAAGGATGAAACCCGCACGGTTCGATGGTGAACCGCGTTGCGAGCACGCCGTAGTCGACGACGATGGGACGGATGCCATGCCTCTCGAGGGCGAGTACGAACCCAGCCCTGAGCAGTGGGTGCGCGACCAGGTGGAGCTGTACGAGAGCTCCGGCGGCACCAAGGGGACGACGCTGTTGGACACCGGGATGCCCGTCATCCTGCTGACGACCCGGGGCGCCAAGAGCGGCAAGCTCCGCAAGACGCCGCTGATGCGCGTCGAGCACGGCGGCCGCTACGCCGTCGTCGCCTCCAAGGGCGGGGCGCCCCAGCACCCGGTCTGGTACTACAACGTCAAGGCGGACCCGCGGGTGGAACTGCAGGACGGCCCGTCGAAGTGGGACATGACGGCCCGTGAGGTCACCGGGGCGGAGAAGGCCGAGTGGTGGGAGCGCGCGGTCGCGGCCTACCCGCCCTACGCGGACTACCAGACCAAGACGGACCGGGAGATCCCGGTCTTCGTACTGGAGCCCGTCGAGGGGAACTGAGCCCGGCCGAAAACAAATTGCCCAGGGGACGCATGAACCCGCGTCGCCCGGGCACCCGAGGGTCAGGCCCCGCCGCGCTCCCCCGTCGCGGCGGGGCTTTCTCGTGCCTCGGCGGCGGGCCGGTCGGTCACGTCGAGGAAGATCTGGTCCGTCTCGGCGACGGTGCTCGCGATCGACCGTTTGATCCGTACGGCGACCTCCTCGACCCGTTCGCTGTCCAGACCGGGCATCAGGTCGACACGGGCCGCCACCAGGACCGAGTCCAGGCCCATCTTCATCGTGAACAGCGCCTCCACGCTGTCGATCTCGGGCTGTGCCTCCAGCACCGCCCGGATGCGTCCGCTGGACTCCGGGTCGGCGGCCTCCCCGATCAGCTGGTCACGGGCGTCGCGCCCCAGCCGGTAGGCGACGTAGACGAGCAGCGCGCCGATCGCGAGCGACGCGGACGCCTCCCACACGACGTCCCCGGTGACCATGTGCAGCGCCATGCCGGCCATCGCGAGGGTGACGCCGAGCACCGCGGTGCCGTCCTCGGCGACGATCGTGCGCAGCGCCGGGTCGCGCAGACCCGCACCGCTCCCGCCCTGCCGGCGCACCTGGTAGAGGGCCCGGAGCAGCGAGGTTCCCTCCGCGAGGAAGGCGACACCCAGCACGATCAGGCCGGCCACGTACCCGCTGAACTTCTCCTCGGCGCCGTTGCGCAGGGCCTCGACGCCCTGGAAGAAGGAGAAGCAGCCGCCCATCACGAAAATCCCGACGGCCGCCAGCAGGGACCAGAAGAACCGCTCCTTGCCGTAGCCGAAGGGGTGACGCCGGTCGGCGGGGCGGCGGCTGCGGCGCAGCGCGGCCAGGAGGAAGACCTCGTTGAGGCTGTCAGCCACGGAGTGCGCGGCCTCCGACAGCAGTGCGGGTGAGGCGGCGAGCAGACCACCCGCCGCCTTGGCGACGGCTATCACCAGGTTCGCCACGAGCGCCACGAGCACGGTGACGCGTGTGTTGCGGTCGGCCTTCTGACTTGAGGATGTCCCTGTCACCTCCGCCGACTGCCCCGGTCGGTGGGACTCACACCGTGCCGTCGGCGGAAAACGGGGAACGCGTTCACCAGGGCGGGCGCACCGTGGGATACGGCGGTGGCGCACCGCTGGGTACGGCGGCGAGTACGCCGCAGGGTACGGCCGCGGGCGGGCCCGAGGACACGGCTCGGGTACGCCGCGGCAACGGCTGCGGGCACACCGCAGGGCAGAGCGAGGAGGAGACATGGATGCCGGTGAGGACGGCAACGGCGGATACGGCAGGAAGGCGTTCAAGCGGTCCAAGAGCCACTTCGCGGACCGGATCACCGCCGACGGCAGGGACGGCTGGCCGGTCGAGACGGGCCGCTACCGTCTGGTGGCCAGCCGCGCGTGCCCGTGGGCCAGCCGGGCACTGGTCTCCCGGCGGCTCCTCGGGCTGGAGGACGCCCTCTCCCTCGCGATCACCGATCCGATCCAGGACGACCGCAGCTGGCGCTTCACCCTGGACCCGGACGACCGCGACCCGGTCCTCGGCATCCGCTACCTCAGCGAGGCCTACGACCGGCGGGAGACCGACTACCCGGGCGGGGTGAGCGTGCCGGCGATCGTGGACGTGCCGAGCGGGAAGCTGGTCACCAACGACTACCAGCAGATCACCCTGGACTTCGCCACGGAGTGGACGGCCCTGCACCGGGAAGGGGCGCCGGACCTGTATCCGCGGGCGCTGCGCGACGAGATCGACTCGGTGATGGCGGAGGTCTACGAGGATGTCAACAACGGCGTCTACCGGGCGGGGTTCGCCACCGGCCAGGAGGAGTACGAGGCCGCGTGCGCGGGCGTCTTCCGACGCCTCGACCTGCTGACACCGCGTCTGACCCGGCAGCGCTACCTGGTCGGTGACACGATCACCGAGGCGGACATCCGGCTGTTCACCACACTGGTCCGTTTCGACGCCGTCTACCACGGTCACTTCAAGTGCAACCAGTGGAAACTGGCGGAGAACCCCGTCCTGTGGGCGTACGTCCGCGACCTGTACCAGACGCCGGGCTTCGGTGACACCGTCGACTTCGACCACATCAAGCGGCACTACTACCAGGTGCACACCGGCATCAACCCGACCGCCATCGTGCCCATCGGCCCGGATCTGTCGGGCTGGCTGACACCCCATCACCGGGAGGAACTGGGCGGCCGGCCGTTCGGCGACGGGACACCGCCGGGCCCGGTGCCGGCGGCCGAGGCGGTCCCGGCCCACCACCGACCCACCCGCTGACCAAGGAGACTCACGTGGCAAAGAAGAAGAAGCTGCCCCTCGCCTACAAGCCCCTCGGGTTCGTGCTGGGCTGGACGAGCGGAACGCTGGCGGGACTGGCCTTCCAGAAGACCTGGAAGGCGATCCGGCACGAGGACGACGCACCCGACGCCCTGGACCGTGACCGCGGCTGGGGAGAGATCCTGCTGGCCGCCGCGGTCCAGGGCGCCATCTTCGCCGTGGTCCGCAGCGCGGTGGACCGCGCGGGCGCCACAGCCATCGAACGCTCCACCGGCGTCTGGCCGGCGGACGAGAAGGGCGGCCGCGACTGACCCGGGCCCCTACCGGGTCCGGGCGAGGCCTCCTCGCAGGCCCGGAGGGAGGCCGACTCGTGGCGCGGCCCGGGCGCGTGTGACGGGCTGATACGGGGGACGCATCCCGGACCCGGTCCGGGATGCGTCCCTGGGGCCGGTCAAGGTGCCGCCTCCGGGGCCGGCCTCAGCCCTGTTTGGGTGCCGTCGACGGGGTGAGGCGGAGGGTGAAGGAGTGGCCGGCCGGGTCGGCGAAGCCGCGTTCCTCGTAGGGGCCGGCCGCGTCCTTGGTCTCCAGGGGGCGTCCGCCGAGTCCGATGACCTTGCGTTCCGCCTCGTCCAGGTCCTCCACCACGAAGTCCAGGTGGGCCTGGAGGGCATTCTCGGGACGGGGCCAGCTCGGCGGTGTCGCGTTCACGTCACGGCGGAACGCCAGCCGCAGTCCGTCACCGCCCCTGATCTCCACCCGGTTGGCGCTCTCGTGCGTCTGCTCGGCGTCCAGCAGCTCCTTGTAGAACACCGCGAGCTTCTCCGGCTCGGCACAGTCGAGCACGACGACGCCCGCTTTCACCAAGGCCATGTCTCCTCCGAAGGTTTCGGGGCGCGGGACGTTCGTGCCCCGCAGCCCTGTACCTTGCGGATATCCCGAGCCGCCCGGTTCAGTCGATGACCGGCGACTTCCCGTGCCGTGGCGATCTCCCGGGCCGCATCGGCCTCCCCGGGCCGCATCGGCCTCCCCGGGCCGCATCGGCCTCCCCGGGCCGCATCGGCCACCCGGGGCCGCCGCGGCCACCCGCGCCCCATCGCCGGCCCGGGGCCGCATCGGTCACCCGCCGCATCGGCCACCTGACCGCATCGGACACCCTGGGGCCCGCATCGCCCACCCAGCTGCATCAGTCACGTGCGTCGGCCACCGAGGCACCGCCGCCACCCGAGCCGCTCGGCTCCCGAGCAGCTCGCCTCCCCAGCCGCCCGGCTCCCGCGCCCCGTTGACGACCTCCGCCGTATCGGCCGCAGGTACCCGTGCCCTGTCAATTACGCGGCGAGCGCCGCCAACCGTGCCGCCGCCGCGTCCAGCAGCAGATCCAGGGCCGCCGGATAGGAGCTGCGCCCCATGTCGGCGACGAGATGGCGGGCCGTGGCCGCGATGTGCGGGTGGGTCTCGGCGGGCAGCCGGGCGTACGTCGTGCGCCACACGGAGGTCTCCGCGTCCCGGGCAGGCTTCGGCAGGGCCGCGCCCGCCGAGTCGAGGGCGCTGAAGGCGAGGGCCTGGTCGACGAAGGCGTGGTAGATCCGTACCGCCTCGGCGTCGGGGAACCCGGCGCCGCGCAGCACGCCGAGGATCGCCTCGACGGCCTCGATCTCGTGCGCCCGCCCGGTCACCCGGTAGGCGCTGAGGACGGCCGCCCGGGGATGGGCGAGGGCGCCGGCGTGCATCCGCAGGCCGAGGTCTCTCAGGTCGGCGCGCCAGTCGCCGCGGGGCCGCCAGGTGCACATCGTGCGGCCGATCAGTTCGTCGGCGATGGCCAGCATCAGGTCGTCGGTGTGGCGGAAGTACCTGTAGAGGGAGCTCGGGTCGGCGCCGAGCGCCCGGCCGAGGCGGCGCACCGACAGGGCGTCGGCGCCGTGCTCCTCGATGAGGCGCAGGGCGGTGGCGACGATGAGTTCCTCGGACAGGACGACGCCCTGCTTGGTCGGGCGTCTGCGCCGCCGTTCCACGGCGGGGACGACACGGTCGTTCACGGGGCCTCCAGCCTCTCGTCTCCAGCCTCAGCCTCCACGGGGCGGTTGCGCGTCACCTTATGACAACACCGTTGACCTGTTAAGCCCCCGGACAGTTTCATGTCAGTTCACCGGGGCCGATCGAGCCCCCTGGTGCGAGCGGAGCCCGGCCATGTCCGACCAGCCCTTCGGAATCGACGTCGACCCTCCCTCCAGACCTGCCCCCAAGGGGTCGGCCGCGCCCAGGCAGGGCGGGCCCCCGCCCCGTCCCGCGCTGCGCACCTCCCTCGGCGTCCTGGACGGCGTGGCGATCGCCGCGTCCAGCACGGCCGCGACCACCAGCATCGGCATCGGCCTCGGCGTCACGGCCGGCGTGGTCGGCCTGCACCTCCCGGCGATCATGCTGCTGGCCTTCCTGCCGATCCTGGGGATCGCCGGCGCCTACTCCCGGCTCAACCGCGTCGAGCCGAACGCGGGCAACGGCTATGTGTGGGTGGGCCGTTCGCTCAATCCGTGGCTCGGCTTCATGGTCGGCTGGGTGAACATCGTGGCGACTGTGGCGTTGCTCGCGTACACCACCGCGGTCACCGGCTCCGCGCTGATCCAGCTGGCCGGGGACGCCGGCCTGCACCGGGTGGGCGGTCTGGTACTGGATCCGGGGTCGACCGCGCAGACGACCGCGCTCGGAATCCTGGTGCTGGTCGCGGTCACGCTGACCGCCGTCACGGGCGTGCGGACGGCGGCTCGGCTCCAGAGCGGGCTCCTGGTCTTCGAGTACGTCGTCCTGCTGGGCTTTTGCGGATACGGCATCGTCACCGGCCCGCACGCCTTCAGCCTCAGCTGGTTCGACCCGTTCGCGATTCCCTCGGCGTCGGCGCTCGCGCAGGGCATGCTGCTGTCGGTGTTCTGCTACTGGGGTTTCGAGGCCGCGTTCAGCGTGAACGAGGAGGTGCGCGAACCCCGGGACGCGTCCCGGGCCGGCATCAGCACCCTGGTCACCATGCTGGGGCTGTTCCTGCTCGGCTCGATCGCCTTCCAACGGGTGCTGTCCGAGTCGGAGTTGGCAGGTCACGGCGCTCAGGGCCTGGCCTTCTTCGGTGACCGGCTCGCCTCCCAGCCCCTGGCCGCGCTGCCTCTCGTGGCCCTGATGTTCTCGGCGGTCGCCTCGCTCCAGGCCGGGGTGATCCCGACGGCCCGGGCGATGTTCGCGATGAGCCGGGACCGCAGCCTCGGGCCGGTGTGGTCCAAGGTCAGCCCCCGGTACGGGACTCCGGCGGCCGGGACCGTGCTGATCGGTGCCCTGGCGGCCGCGGTCGCGGGGGTCGCCCTGGTCATCCCGCGCCTGGCGGACATGATCTTGGCGACGGTGAACGCGGTGGGCATCGTGGTCGCCCTGTCGTACGCGCTCGTCGCGCTCGCGGCGGCCGTGCGGTTCCGCTCGCTGCTGCGCGAGGACTGGCGCCAGGGCGTACGGGCGGTGGTGCTGCCCACGCTCAGCGCCATGGTCCTGCTGGGGCTCGGCGGTTACCTCGGCTGGTCCTTCTACACCTCCACCGACCATCTCGAACTCAGCCCGGACAACGGCTGGTTCCTGCTGCTCACTCCCCTGCTGATGATCACGTCCGGCTTCGTGGCCGCCGCGTGGGCTCGATGGGTGCGCAGGTCGCCGTACTTCCGCACCGGCGAGGGCACCGACGCCGACGCCCCGCAACTGCTCGCCACGCCTCACTGACCCCCACCGGGAACACCAGAACGCCAGGAACGCCAGGAACACCCGGAACACCAGGAAAAGGGACATGTACGCGGATCTCCTCTTCACCGGCGGCCCGGTCCTCACCCCCGAGGGCCGCACCGCCACCGCCGTCGCCGTCACGGGCGACCGTGTCAGCGCCGTGGGACGCGACGAGGTGCACGACCTCGCCGGGCCCCGTACCGAAGTCGTGGACCTGGCCGGGCGGCTGCTGCTGCCCGGGTTCCAGGACGCGCACGTGCACCCCGTCCCGGCCGGCCTGGAGCTGACGCAGTGCGATCTGACCGGGGCCCGTACGGCGGACGAGACCGTCGCCGCCGTACGGGCCTACGCCGAGGCGCATCCCGAGCGGGAGTGGATCACCGGCGGCGGCTGGTCCATGGAGGCGTTCGAGGGCGGGACTCCGACGAAGGAGCTGCTGGACGCGGTGGTCCCCGACCGGCCGGTCTACCTGCCCAACCGGGACCATCACGGCGCCTGGGTGAACAGCCGCGCGCTGCGTCTCGCCGGTGTCACCCGTCGGACCGCGGACCCCGCCGACGGGCGCATCGAGCGGGACGGCTCCGGTGAGCCGAGCGGGACCTTGCAGGAAGGCGCGATGCAGTTGGTCGGGCGGCTCACTCCCCCGGTGACGCCCGCGGACCGGCTGACGGCCCTGCTGCATGCCCAGCACCGTCTGCACGCGCTCGGCATCACGGCCTGGCAGGACGCCCTCGTCGGGGACTTCCTCGGCATGGACGATCCCTCCGACGCGTATCTCGCCGCCGCCCGGGACGGCTCGCTCACCGCGCGGGTGGTCGGCGCCCTGTGGTGGGACCGCGAACGCGGACCCGAGCAGATCCCCGAACTCGTCGAGAAGCGGGCGGCGTTCGGGCACGGCCGGTTCCGCGCGGGCAGCGTCAAGCTGATGCTGGACGGGATCGCCGAGACGGGCACGGCCGCGCTGCTGGAGCCGTATCTGGACCGCTGCGGCTGCGCCACCGCCAACCGGGGCACCAGCTTCATCGACGCGGGCCAACTACCCAAGTACGTGACGGAGTTGGACGCGCTCGGCTTCCAGTGCCACTTCCACGCCCTGGGCGACCGGGCCGTACGCGACGCTCTGGACGCCATCGGGGCCGCGCGTGCCGCGAACGGGCCGAGCGACACCCGGCCGCATCTGGCGCACCTGCAGGTCGTGCACCCGGACGACGTGCCGCGGTTCGCGCGCCTCGGGGCCACGGCGAACATCCAGCCGCTGTGGGCCGCGCACGAACCCCAGCTGGACGAGCTGACCATCCCCTTCCTCGGGGCCGAACGGGCCGCCTGGCAGTACCCGTTCGGCGCGCTGCTGCGCTCCGGCGCCACCCTCGCGGCGGGCAGCGACTGGCCGGTCAGCAGCCCCGACCCGCTGCGGGGCATCCATGTCGCGGTCAACCGCGTGGCCCCGGACGCGGGACACGGGCGGGTCTTCCTCCCCGGCGAACGCCTCGGCCTGAGCCAGGCATTGACCGCGTACACGGCGGGTTCCGCGTACGTGAACCACCTCGACGACACCGGGCGGATACGGGTGGGGGCGCTGGCGGATCTCGTGGTCCTGGACCGCGATCCGTTCGAAGGGCCGCCGGAGGCCATCGCCCGGACCCGGGTGGCGCAGACCTACGTCGGCGGCGCACGCGTGTACGCGGCCGACTGAGGGAATCGCGGGTTTCCTGGACAGGTGTCCATGTATGCTGGTCACCTGTCCAGGAAACCTGTGTGAGGAGCGCCCCCGCGTGGAGATCGTCGCGAATGTACTCGTGGGGCTGGTGGCCGCCCTGCACGCCTACATCCTGGTGTTGGAGATGTTCCTGTGGCAGAAGAAGCCGGGCAGAGGACTGCACGGCTTCGGCCCCGAGATGGCCCGGGCGACCGCCCCGATGGCCGCCAACCAGGGGCTGTACAACGGCTTCCTCGCGGCCGGACTGGTCTGGGGCCTGATCGCCGCCGATCCGACCGGGTTCCGCGCACAGGTGTTCTTCCTGTGCTGTGTCGTGGTCGCGGGTGTGTACGGGGCCGTCACCGCCAACCGCCGGATCCTGTTCGCGCAGGCCCTGCCGGGCGCCCTCGCCCTGGGCGCCGTGCTGATCGCGGGGTGAGCCGGTGAGCCGCGGCGGACCCGAGGACCCGCGTGCCGCGCGCACCAGGGAGCGGCTGCGCCGGGCCCTGCTCGACGAGTGCGCCGAGCGGCCCCTGGCGGAGGTCGGCGTGGCCGCGCTGGTGCGCCGCGCCGGAGTCGGGCGGGCCACGTTCTACGTGCACTACGCCGACCTGGAGGCGCTGGCGGTCGACGCCTGCGCGGACGTCGTACGGGAGGCCGTGGAGGCGCTGCACGCCTGGCGCGGACGGCCCGACCCGCTGCACGCGCCGCCCGCGCTGGCGGAGTTCTTCGCCTCGCTCGCCCCGCATGCCTCGCTGTACCGGGCCCTGCTCGCGCCGGGCGGCGGCGGCCCGCTCGGCCGGGTTCTGCACCGGGACCTGCGGGCCTACAGCCTGCGCGAACGCGAACTCGCCGGGGCGGCGGACGCGCCCCTGGTCGCCTCCGCCGTCGCCGCCACCTTCGCCGGAGTGCTGGCCGACTGGCTGCACGGCCTCCTCGAAGCCGACGCCCCCGGCATCGCCGACCAGGTCTGGCAGTTACTGGTCGCCCTGCACACCAGCAGGTGAACGGTGGCTGCCACGTGCCGGTTTCGGCACCGTCGTACGGTGCTCAGCGCGCCGCCGCCTGGAACGTCCGCCGGTAGGCCTGCGGCGAGACACCGATCGCCGCGTGCAGGTGCTGGCGCAGGGAGGCGCCGGTGGCGAAGCCGACCTGTCCGGCGATCTGGTCCACCGACAGGTCGCTGGCCTCCAGCAGATGACGGGCCCGGGCGACGCGCTGCTGGATCAGCCAGCGGCCGGGGCTCATGCCGACCTCGTCGTTGAAGCGGCGGGCGAAGGTGCGCAGGCTCATCCGGGCATGGGCCGCCAGGTCGCCCAGGGTCAGGGGTTCGTGGAGGCGCCCCAGGGCCCAGGCCCGGGTGGCGGCGGTGCCGACGGCCTCGCTCGGCGGGACCGGCTGCTCGATGTACTGGGCCTGGCCGCCGTCCCGGAACGGCGGGACCACACAGCGCCGGGCGACCTTGTTGGCCAGCTCGCTGCCGTGGTCCGCGCGGACGATGTGCAGGCAGACGTCGACGCCGGAGGCGGCTCCGGCCGAGGTGAGGATCCGGCCGTCGTCGACGAAGAGGACGTCCGGGTCGAGATCGACGGTCGGGTACATCCGCCGGAACCTGTCGACCAGTTGCCAGTGCGTGGTGGCCCTGCGGCCGTCGAGGAGGCCGGCGGCGGCGAGGACGAAGGCGCCCGTGCAGATGGACACGATCCGCGCGTCGGGGCGGATCCGTGCCAGCGCGGCGGCGACCTCGGCGGGCAGCTCGGCGGTGATGTGCGAGGGGTCCATGGAGGCGACCACCACGGTGTCGGCGGTGGCGAGGATGTCGGGGCCGTGCTCCACGGCGATCGTGAAGTCGGCATTGGTGCGCACCGGTCGGCCGTCGGCGGTGCAGGTCAGCACCTCGTACCGCCCGTCGGCAGCGCCGAAGATCCGGCTGGGGATCCCCAGCTCGAACGGGTACACCCCGTCCAGGGCCAGCACCACGACCCGCTCGACCCGCCCCTCGGCCGGACCCACGGTCCGGCCCACGGCCCGCTCCACTCCCTGCTCCACATCACGCATGGCACGATCTTATCGAAGGTTGGCAATCATGCCATTTCCCGGGCGGGCGATCCCGGGCAGGCTGGTTCACCATGAGCACTGTGAACACGATGCGAGCCATCAGCCAGGACGTCCTCGGCGGTCCCGAGGTCCTGAAGGAAGTACGGGTGGAGCGCCCCGAGCCGGGCCCCAACCAGGTGCTGGTCCGGGTCCGCGCCGCCGGACTCAACCCCACCGACTGGAAGCACCGGGCGACGGGCGGCTTCCTCGGCCGGCCGCCCTTCGTGCTCGGCTGGGACGTCTCCGGCGTGGTCGAGGCGGTCGGCATCGGGGTGGCCACCTTCAAGCCGGGCGACGAGGTCTTCGGCATGCTGCCGTACCCGTACGGCCACGGATCGCACGCCGAGTACGTCATCGCCCCCGTCCGCGCCCTCACCCACAAGCCGTCCCTGATCGACCACACGCAGGCGGGCGCGCTGCCGCTGGTGTCCCTGACCGCGTGGCAGGCCCTGGTGGAGAACGCGGACCTCCAGCCCGGTCAGCGGGTGCTGATCCACGCGGCGGCCGGCGGGGTCGGGCACGTCGCCGTGCAGATCGCCAAGGCGCGCGGCGCGTACGTGATCGGCACGGCGAGCGCGGGCAAGCACGACTTCCTGCGCGAGATCGGCGTGGACGAGGCGATCGACTACCGGGAAACGGACTTCGCCGAAGCTGTCAAGGACGTCGACGTCGTGCTGGACACGCTCGGCGGCGAGACCTCCGTGCGCTCGTTGCGCGTACTGCGGCCGGGCGGGATCGTCGTCTCGATCCTGCCGATCGGGTCGGACGAGTTGTACGAGGAGGCCGAGCGGCTGGGCGTACGGGCCCTGCGGATGCTCGTGGACGCCGACCGGGCCGGTATGAGGGCGATCGCGGACCTCGTCGAGCAGGGGAAGCTGCGGGCCACCATCGCGGACACCTTCCCGCTGGCCGATGCCGCCGAGGCGCACGCGCTCGGCGACACCGGCCGGACCACGGGGAAGCTGGTCCTCACGGTCGAGTGACCCAAGGGGTCGGAAGGGGCCCGGGTCTGAAGGGCGCCCGGGTCAGAACGTGAGCACCGGCTTGATCGCCTTGCCCGCGCCCATGTCCCGCACCGCCTGGTCGATGTCCGCGAACGGATAGGTGCTGATCAGGCGGTGCAGCGGGAGCCGCCCCTCCTTCACCAGCCGGACCAGGGCGGGGATGAAGGTCTGCGTCTCGGCGTCGCCGAGGGTGAGACCGACGACCTGCTTGCCGCCGAGCATCCCGTTGACGTCCAGGGCGACCTCGGTGCCGAAGGCCGGGGCGCCGACGATGACGAGGGTGCCGCGGGCGGCGAGCGCGTCGACGCCCTGGCGCAGGACGGCGACGTTGCCCGTGGTCTCCACGATGCCGTCCGCGCCCTGGCCGCCGGTGATCTCCGCGAGCGCCTCGCCGAGGTCGGCCTCGCCCGCGTGGACGGTGTGCGTGGCGCCCAACTCCTTGGCCAGCGACAGGCGTTCGCCGACCCGGTCCACGGCGACGATGTTGACGGCCGGGGTCAGGGCGGCGGCCATGACCGCCGACAGGCCGACGGCTCCGGCGCCGAGGACGACGACCGTGCTGCCGGTGACCGGCTTCAGTACGTTCCACACGGCGCCGACACCGGTCTGCACACCGCAGCCCAGCGGGGCGATCGACTCCAGGGGGACCTCGGGGTCCACCTTGACGAGGCTGCGCTCGTCGACCAGCGCCCGCTCCGCGAACGAGGACTGGCCGAAGAAGTGGCCGCCGAGCGGCTCGCCGTCGCGGCTGATGGTGCTGGTGCCGTCGGCGCGGCGGCCGCCGATGAGGTTCAGCGGCAGCCAGCCGGCGCAGTAGGCAGGGTGGCCGCCCCGGCAGTTGCGGCAGTCGCCGCACGAGGTGAAGGACAGCACGACATGGTCGCCGGGGGCGACGCCGGTGACGGCGGACCCGACGGCCTCGACGACGCCCGCGCCCTCATGCCCGAGGACTCCGGGCAGCGGGAAGGGCAGTCCGCCGCCCGCCACGCCGAGGTCGGTGTGGCACAGGCCGGTGGCGACCATACGGACGACCGCCTCGCGCGGGCCGGGTTCGTCGAGCTCGACATCGCTGAGGGTGAAGGGAGCTCCGCCGGACTCGACGACGGCGGCGCGGGTGGTGAGGGACATCGCAGGTACTCCTTGGAGGGCGCGCTCAGCCGAGCGAGACGACGACGGACTTGACCTTGGTGTAGGCGGCGAACGCCTCGGGCCCGTACTCGCGGCCGAAGCCGGAGTCCTTGACCCCGCCGAAGGGCACCGCGGGGTCGAGCATCGCCCAGTCGTTGATCCAGACGATGCCGGCCTGGAGCCGCTCGGCGACCCGGTGGGCGCGGGCGAGGTTGGTGGTCTGCACGCCCGAGGCCAGGCCGTACGGCGTCGAGTTGGCGAGGGCGACGGCCTCGTCCTCGGAGTCGAAGGGCTGCACGGTGAGGACCGGGCCGAAGATCTCCTCCTGGACGACCCGGGAGTCGTTCGGCAGGTCGGCGATGACGGTGGGCTGGTAGTAGTAGCCGCCGTCCAGGTCGAGACGTTCACCGCCGCAGACGACGCGGCCGCCCTCCTTGCGGGCCAGGGCGACGTACTCCTCGACCTTCTTCAGGTGCTTCTCCCCCGCCATCGGACCGACGACCGTCTCGGGCTGCCGGGGGTCGCCGACCGGGACGCCGGGCACGGCGTCGGCGAGGATGCCGAGCAGGGTGCTGTACACCGAGCGGGCCACCAGCAGCCGGGGGCCGCCCATGCAGAACTGGCCGGTGTTGAAGACGAAGCCCTTGATGACCGCGCCGACCGCCTTCTCCAGGTCGGCGTCCTCGAAGACCACGTGGGCCGCGTTGCCGCCGAGCTCCATGGTGACGGGCTTGAGGGACTCGCCGGCGACGCTCGCGGCGTGCCGGCCGACGGCGGTGGAGCCGGTGAAGGCGATCTTGTCGACGCCGCTGTGCCGCAGCAGTGCCTCCCCGGCCACCGGACCGGAGCCGGTGACGACGTTGACCACGCCGTCCGGGACCCCCGCCTGCTGGAAGAGGCGGGCCATGTAGAGGGCGCTGAGCGGGGTCTCGTCGGCGGGCTTGTGTACGACCGTGTTGCCGGCCGCCAGCGCCGGGGCGATCTTGGACCCGGCCAGGATCAGCGGGAAGTTGAAGGGCGTGATCGCGGCGACCACGCCGAGCGGCTCGCGCCTGGTGTAGGCGAGCGCGTTCATGGGGGTGTCGCGGTTCGAGCCGTGCAGGGAGTGGGCGAGGGCGGCGAAGTGCTCGTAGTCGTTGGCCGCGTTCGTGATGTCGACGGCGTGGCACAGCGAGATGGGCTTGCCGACGTCCAGGCTCTCCAGCTGGGCGAGTTCGTCGGCGTTCTCGCGGATCAGCTCGGCGATCCGGTGCAGGATCCGGCCCCGCTCGCGGCCGCTCAGCCCGGACCAGGCGCCCCCGTCGAAGGCCTCACGGGCGGCCCGTACCGCCGCGTCCACGTCGGCGGCGCCCGCCTCCGCGACGGTGGTGACGACCGCGCCCCGGGACGGGTCGACCACCTCGGTGCGCGCGCCGTCGGCGGCCTCGCGCCACTGTCCTGCGATGAACAGCCGGCCGGGTTCGATCTCGAAGGTGGTCATCACCACTCCTCAGCTTCATTGCCAAGATTTCAATCAACAGGATTCCTGTTGGTTCGCAGTCTCTTTACAGACAGGTTTCCTGTCAATGCTCTAGTGTGAACTCATGCTCGACACCCAGGTGACCAAGGCGCCCCCGTCGCTTCTCTACATGGTGAAACAAGTGGAGCTCGTCGTGCGATCCCACCTGGACGAGCTGGTCAGGCCGTCCGGGATCACCGCGCTGCAGTACACGGCGCTCACCGTCCTGGAACGGCACGACGGACTGTCGGCCGCCCAGCTGGCCCGGGACTCGTTCGTCACCGCCCAGTCGATCGCCGACGTGGTGCGGTCACTGGAGAACCGGGGGCTGGTGCGCCGCGAACGCAATGCCCGCAACCGGCGCGAGCTGCTGATCCTGCTGACCGACGCGGGCCGCGCGCTGCTCGCCCGCTACGAGGGGCTCGTACGGGAGCTGGAGGAGCGGATGGTGCGAGACCTCACACCGCACCAGACGCAGCAGTTCCGCCAGGCGCTTTCCAAGTCCTGGCACGCCCTGTCGTAAGGCGGCCGTTGCAATTCGAAGACATATGTCAATCGAACATGCTCAAATGCACTCCATCGAGGGTAACTTGCAGTGCGGGGAACGGATTTGCGTGCACGCCCCGTCGCTGAGGAACCGGTTGGAGGCGATGTCGTCGTGGAGCAGGACCCCGCACCGCCCGCCCGGCATGTGCGCGTCCACCAGGACCGGGGGCACACGGTGCTGGAGTTCCACGGGGAGATCGACATCGCCGCGGCCATGGAGATCATCCCGTACCTGGACCGGGTGACCGGGCGGCCCGAGGCCCGGCTGGTGATCGACCTCAGCGGCGTGGAGTTCTTCGACTGCTCCGGACTGCGCCTGCTCTACCGCGCCCGCAGCCGGATGCTCGACAACGGCGGACGCCTGCTCCTGGTCTGCACGCACCCCCTCACCCTGCGCGTGCTGCGGGTGACCGGGCTGTCCCGGCTGCTGCCGCCGATGCCGACGCTGGACGCGGCGCTGGAGCAGCCCGAGGCCGCGTCCGGCTCGGTGTGACCCCGGTCGACCGGGCCGGGGGGCTCGCCGTGGCGGCCCCGGCTATTCCGTGCGCGGTGCGTCGAACAGGGAGCTGACCGACTCGCCGTTGTGGATACGGCGTACCGCCTCCGCGAGCGCCGGGGCGACGGTGAGGATGCGCAGCTTGTCGGTGCGCTCCTGCTCCGGGACCGGCACCGTGTTGGTGCACACGATCTCCAGGACGTCCGGCTGCTCCCCGATCCGCTTCAGCGCCCCGTCCGCGAACAGGCCGTGCGTACAGGCGACCCGGATCGAGCGCGGCCCCAACTCCCGCAGCCGCTCGAGGAGTTCCAGGACCGTGCTGCCCTTGGCGATCTCGTCGTCCAGCACGATCACGTCCCGGCCGGCGACCTCGCCGATGACGGCGTTGATGCTGACCCGGTCGTCCGCGAACCGCTGCTTGGCGCCCGCGGCAACCTGGGCGCCGATCATCCGGGCGAACGCGGCGGCCTCCTTGGCGTTGCCGAGGTCCGGCGAGACGACGGTGGTCCGGGTGAGGTCGTACTGCCGGAAGTGCGCGGCGAGCTCACGCAGCGCGTGCAGGTGATCGACCGGGACCGAGAAGAAGCCGTGGACCTGGGGCGAGTGCAGCGTCATGGCCAGCACCCGGCTGGCGCCCGCTGCCACCATCAGGTCGGCGACCAGCCGTCCGCCCAGCGAGATACGGGGCTGGTCCTTCTTGTCGGAGCGGGCGTAGGAGTAGTGCGGCATGACCACGCTGATCCGCCCGGCCGAGGCCCCCCGGGCCGCGTCGCACATCAGCAGCAGCTCCACCAGGTGCTCCTGGACCGGCCTGACCAGCGGCTGGATCAGGAAGACATCGCGCTCCCGGCAGTTGGCCTGGAGCTGTACCTCCAGGCAGTCGTTGGCGAACCGGCTGACCCGGGTGGGGCTGAGCGGCACACCGAGATGCGCGCAGACCTCCTGGGCGAGCTCAGGGTGGGCACTCCCGCTGAACACGGCGATGTCTCGCACGCTCTGCTCCTCGCATGATCATTTCGACTGCCCGGCTCATGCTACGGGCCTCGCGAACACCGGTCGCGGACCGTCCACGCGGGCGAGCCCTCGCCGCGCACGCCACCGACGGCTCCTTCCACCCCGTGCACGGCGGATCGGCCCGGCCAGGGCGTCGCCGGGCCGGTCGAGAGCATGGCCCGGCTGATCCCGCCGGCGCCCACCGCCCCGGTCCCGCGCGGCGCCCACCGCCCGGTCCCGCGGCCGCAGCCGCGGCCACGCGGCAACCGGCCTCCTGGAAGCCGCGTTCGCGGGGTTCCTCGGGCGGGACGACGGCGTGGCTGATCGCCGAGGAGCTTCCTGCCCGGCGGGTGGGTGAGATCGAGGTACGGCTGCCCAGGCCACCCCAGGGGGAAGGAGCGTCGTGGTCACGGCTCTCGGAGGACCGTGACCTCAGGCGTACGCCCCGGGCGAGACGCGGGGGGCGGACGCCGCGCGGACACCACCGCTCACCAGAACACCGGCAGCCGGCGCGGACTGCGCGTCATCTGTCCCTCCCGCCACTCGATGGTGTCGAGGGTGAACCCGGCGCGCAGTCCGGGGAACCGGGCGGCCAGCCGGTGCAGGGCGAGGCCGAGTTCCAGGCGGGCGAGCCAGGCGCCGAGACAGTGGTGGGGGCCCGCGCCGAAGACCACGGTGGGCGAGGCCAGGGGTGCGAACAGGTCGGGCGGGCCGGGCGGGAAGACGTCCGGGTCGCGGTTGGCGGAGTTGGTCTGGACGGCGACCACGCTGCCCGCCGGGATGGTCACCCCACCGATCTCGACGTCCTCGGTGGCCCGGCGGATCAGTCCGGGCAGCAGCCTGCCCTCACTGAGCGGAACCGTCCGCAGCAGCTGCTCGACCGCCCTCGCCGCCGCCTCCTCGTCCGCGCCGAGGGCCGGCCAGGCGTCGCGTCCGTCGGTGAGGAGGCGGACGACGATGTTGCCGAGGGCGGTCATGGTGGTCTCGTGACCGGCCACGACCAGCCCCAGGACGAGCATCACCAGCTGCCGTTCGTCGACGCCGAGCTCGTCGCCCGCCGCCACCAGGCCGCTCACCAGGTCGTCGCCCGGATCCTTGCGGCGCTCGGCGACGAGATCGGCGGCGAACACACCGAACTCCCGCATGGCCAGGCCGACCTCCTCGGCGGTGTGCGCGCCGCCGGACAGGGCGTGGTCGGCCCAGAAGCGGATGCGTTCCCAGTCCGCGTGGCCGAGACCCATCAGCCGGGAGATCACCGACACCGGCAGGGGACGCGTGAACCCCTCGATGATGTCCGCCGGTT
This sequence comes from Streptomyces sp. NPDC050287, assembly GCF_044459385.1. Lineage (NCBI taxonomy): Bacteria > Bacillati > Actinomycetota > Actinomycetes > Kitasatosporales > Streptomycetaceae > Streptomyces > Streptomyces sp. NPDC050287. Next base: position 719,227 of record NZ_JBITIY010000004.1, read on the forward strand.
GAGGCCGCCGGGCGAACTCGTCGAGGAGGGTGTCCACCACCGAGGCCACCCAGGGCCGCCAGCGGGCGATCGCCCGGGGGGTGAACGCCCGCTGGACCGTGCCGCGCAGCCGCTGGTGCGGCGGCCCGTCCTGGTTGAGGAGGCCGTCGGGGGCGTCCAGCAGGTTCGGTACGACGAGCAGCGGCGGGGCGTCCTCGGCGTGCAGGGACTTCCGGTCGAACCGGGGGTCCATGAGCACCTGCCGCACCTCGGCGTACCGGGTCACCAGCCAGACGGGGGTGCCGGTGGCCAGGGTGCCGGGACGGGGCGGGCCGGGCTCGGGGAAGGTCATGCGGTGCATGGGGCGAAGGGGCCGGGAGGTGCTGTCTGCGCTCATCCGGGTCTCCAGACGCGCCGGTAGGGAGGGTTTTCCCACGCTAGTGCGCCCCCGTGCCCCCGTCAGCGGTGTCAATCGGCCAACAAAGCGGTCTGCCAAGCCCTTTGGGGGGAATTCGAACAGAAGGAAGGAGGGCCGTCGCCATGACGACTCCCATCAGGCGCGTGTCCAGACGCATGCCCGGCTGGGCGAAGGCGGTGAGTGCCGTGGTCCTGGTGCTCGTCGTGTTCTTCGCGGGGATCCGGCTGAGTGTGCTGCCGGGCCTCAAGGACCTGTTCGGTACCCAGACCCACGACCGTTCCGGTCCCGCACTGCTCCAGTCCATCCAGGACATCAGCCGTTACGACGCCGCCTCCGGCAATTTCCAGGTCGTCGTCGACCTGGAGAAGGACACCAAGTTCCTGCCCGACGCGATCCGCGGCTCCCGCACCCTGTACGTCGGGGCGGGCTCCGTCGACGCCTACGTCGACCTCGGCAAGGTCGGCGAGAACGACGTGACGGTCAATGACGCCCGTACGTCTGCGACCCTGCGGCTGCCGCACGCCCAGCTCGGCAAGGCGGCCCTCGACGCCGACCGCTCCTACGCGGTCTCCAAGCAGCGGGGTCTCCTCGACCGCCTCGGCGACCTCTTCTCGGACAACCCCAACAGCGAACAGGCCGTGCAGAAGCTCGCCGTGCGGCACATCACCGAGGCCGCGAAGGAGAGCGAGCTGACCAGGCGGGCCGAGACCAACACCACCACCATGTTGAGGGGCCTGCTGGGTTCCCTCGGTTTCAAGGAGGTGCAGGTCAGCTACGGCAGCTGATCAGGAGCCGAGGATCCCCGGCAGGGCGAGGACGCCGAGCAGGGTGGCGCCGGCGAGTACCCAGGCCACGTAGTCGCCGACATGGCCGGACTGCAGGCGGCGGAGCGGCCGGCCCCACCCGGGAGCGGCGAGCAGCCCCGGCCGGCTGACGGCCAGGGCGGCGAGGGCCGCGGCCAGCACGGTCGAGGCCACGCCCAGCAGGACGCCCACCGGGGTCCAGTGCACGGAGGCGACCAGGACTCCGCCGGACCCGGCTTCGTTCACGGCGTGCGCGGCCACGTCGGCGAAGCCGGGGGCCAGTCCGAGGGTGAGCGCTCCGGCGAGCAGCACCGCGGGGACCGCCGTCATGGTGTCGGGGATCCGGCCGAGCCGGCGGGGTGTCTCGGGCCGTTCACCGGAGCCCTTCGTCTCGTATGTGTCCCCGTCCTCGGGCCTGGGACCCAGACCGAGGAACACCCGTGCGGCGACCCGCAGGACCGCGCCGGCGGTGGCGGCGGAGGCCAGGACGTAGAGCACGGTGAGCGGTCCGCCGACGGCCTCCTCCGTGACGGACTTGCCGAGCGCCGTGCCGAAGGGCGGCAGTCCGGCCAGGCCCAGCGCCCCGGCTGCGAACAGCACCGCGACACCGCGCAGTTCACGGGCCTTCCCGTGCAGGGCGTGTTCGTCGACGCTGCCGTACCGGTCGAGGAGGATGCCGGCGCAGGCGAACAGGGAGGCCTTCACGAAGGCGTGGCCCAGGAGGTAGACGGCGATCCCGTCGTCCGCCTCGGGCTTGAGGATGCCGATGCCGATGAGGAAGAGCCCCATGTGGGCGACGGTCGAGTAGGCCAGCAGCCGCTTGATGTGCCGCTGGTACCAGCACATGACCGCGCCGACCACCGCCGTGAGCGCGCCGAGCACCACCAGCGCCCGCTCGAAGTCCGCCGCCGGGACCCCGCCGGGTCCGGAGAACACCGTTCCGTACACCCGCCACACCCCGTAGGCGCCGAGTTCGACCATCACGCCGGACAGCAGCATGCACACGGGTGTCGGCGCCACGGCGTGCGCGTCCGGCAGCCAGAAGTGGAACGGTACGGCGGCCGCCTTGACCAGCAGCCCGGTCAGGACGAGGACGAAGGCGGCGAGGACCAGCGCGTCGGGCCGGCCGTGCGCGTCGAGGCCCCGCCCGATCTGGGTCATCGCCAGTTCCCCGGTGCGGGCGTACAGCAGGGCGATGCCCATCAGCATCGCGTACGCGCCGAGCGAGTTGACGACCCCGAAGGTCAGCGCCCCCTGCACGGCCCGGGCCTCCTCGACCCGGTGGCCGGTGAGGGCGTACGCGACGACGCTCATCAGCTCGAACCACACGAACGCGTTGAACAGGTCGCCCGCGATCGCGAAGCCGCACATGCCCGTCTGGAAGAGCAGCAGCAGCGCGGGGAACGAACCGGCGTGGCCGCGCGGCGGTTCGTCGAAGTAGTGCCACGAGTACGCGAGCGCGGCCAGCGTCAGCAGACAGGCGAGGGCGGCCATGCCGAGGCCGGGGCCGTCGCCGGTCAGGACGATGCCGACGCTGCGGCCGTTCACGGGCGTCCAGCCGCCGGCCCACTCCAGCACGGGCGGCGTGGAGTCCAGGAGCAGGACCAGCGCGAGGGCCGCGGTGCCCGCGGCGACCAGGCAGCCCACGGACTCGGCGACGAGGCGGGACACGAACCGGCCGCCCGCCACCAGCAGGGCGGCACCGAGCAGTGGAACGGCGACCAGGAGCGGCAGCAGGTCGTTCATCAGCCGCGCAGCTCGGAGAGTTCGTCGGGGTCGAGGGTGCCGTGCCGCTTGGCGACCTGCACCACGAGGGCGAGCAGCAGGGCGGTGACGGTGGCGCCGACCACCACGTCGGTGAGCGCCAGCGCCTGCACGACCGGATCGACGACCGGCCGGGAGCCCGGCCGGATGTCGGAGAAGACGGGTGCGGTGGCATCGTCGCGATAGCCGACGGCCAGCAGCAGGACGTAGGTGGCGGCCTGGCAGACGGACAGGCAGCCGACGGCGTGGATGAGGTTGCGGCTGGTGGCGAGGCCGTAGCAGCCGATCAGGAAGACCCAGACGGCGACCAGGTACGGCAGGACGTGCGTCACGGCGGTCACTGGGGGCTCACTTCCCGCGCTCCTTGTCGGTCGGGGTCTCGACGCCGGTGGGATCCTCGATCTCGACGGCCTGGTCGAGGAACCGGGCGAGCAGCACGACGACCGCGCACGCGACCTCCATGCCGATGGCGGCGTTCAGCAGCGGCACGGTGCCGCCGGAGGAGAGCGTGTTGAAGGTGCCGTACGGCAGCAGGGTGTTGGCGAGGAACGCGGTGCCGCCGATCAGGCCGGCGAGGCCGGTGACGAGGTAGGCCGAGGCGGCGATCGCGTCGCCGGCCTCGTACAGGCCGATCGGGCGGACGCGTTCCAGGGCGCGGTAGTCGGCGCCCAGGTAGAGCAGGTGGAGGGCGGTCGCGGCGACCACGCCGCCCTGGAAGCCGCCGCCGGGGCTGAGCTGCCCGTGCGCGATCACGTAGAGGCCGGTGAGCAGGGCGACGGGCAGGACGAGCAGGGCGTAGCGGCGTACGGGGCGGGCGACCGGCTCGGGCGCGGGGCGGGCGCGGTGTTCGTCGCGGGTCTGCCGGAGCAGGACGACGCAGCCCAGGACGGCCGCGAAGAGGATGGTCATCTCGCCGAGGGTGTCGAAGGCGCGCTGGTCGAAGTTGACGGAGGCGACGGTGTTCGCGGTGTGCCGGGTGAGGGCGGCGCGCACGGCCCGGTCGCCGTAGGGGTGCCGGTCACCGCCGAAGCGCGGCAGGTCCAGGCAGGCGGCGACGAGCAGGGCGGCCAATCCCGCGCCGCCCGCGGCCACCAGCCACAGCCGGATCCGCCGGTTCACCGTCCGGGTCCGTCCTTGCGCGCGCGCCGCCGGACCTTGCGGACCGTGAGCAGCAGCAACAGCGGGGTGATCGCGGAGCCGACGGCCAGTTGCGACAGTCCGACGTCGGGTGCCTGGAGCACGGTGAACAGGACCGCGAGGACGACCCCGAGGACGGCCAGCACGAGGGCCTGCCGGACGGGATCGCGGACCAGGACCGCGGTGGTCGCGGCCACGGCGACCAGCAGCAGCGCGACGACGATCACCGCGTCAGCCACGACGCACCCCCCGGAACCCGCCGGACAGCGCACGCGAGGCGATGACGTTCCCGCCGATCAGCAGCGCCCCGACGGCCAGCAGCTTGACAAGTGCGCGGCTCGGCCCGGTGGCCACGCACAGCGCCAGCACCACCGCCGCCCCGACGCCTGCCGCCACGTAGGTCACTCCCCAGGCGCGCGGTGGGTCTTCGGCGAGTTCGTCGCCGAGCAGCCGGGCGAAGACGAGGGTGCCGACCGGGCCCAGCAGCGCGAGGACCAGGGCGAGATCGACGTAGGACGGGCGGTCGTAGCCCTGCGCGAGCAGGAGCAGGGCGGGGCAGGCAAGGGCGGTGGACAGGTTCTGCGCCACCACCCGCCGCCGCAGCGGTCCGGTGGCCACGCCCCACAGGGTGGCGCCCAGGCCGCCGGCGAGTGTCAGAGCCGCCGCGAGTTCCCAGCCGTTCACCGCCCGGTCACCGCCCGCCGCGCTGCCCGGGCCGCCAGCGCTCCGACGGCGGCGGCACCCGCGCCGACGGCGAGTTCCAGCGGGTCCACGGTGCTGATGAAGACCAGCCACAGCACCGCGAGCGCGGCCCACCAGGCGAGGAGTTCGGCCACGACGGGGAGCGTCGTACGCGGGCCGAGGAGGAGTGTCGTACGCAGGTGGTCGAGGAACGTCGTACGCGGGTTCACGCGGCGTGCCTCCTTCGGCCCTGCTCGCTCGCCGGTGCGGCGAAATGTCCGGCATGACACTTCCGCGCCATCCAAACACCGCTCCCGGCCCGAGGTGCGGCGGCGCGCGCTTGTCCCTGCCCGGGGTGCCCCGACCGCAGGAAGGGAAACCGCGGGCGGCGGACACCGGCGTCCGGGCAGATGACATCCTCGGGCGGTTCGCGGGTAACCGCCCTACGACACGGGGAAGTTCACGACTGGAGGACGGCATGGCCTGGGCAGCCTCACGTGCGCGAACAGCGTTGCGCACCCGCACCGCCAAGACCGAGCGCCCCCCGCAGCAGCCGAGCCGGGAACGGCGTCCGCTCCCCTGGCCCCTGCGGCTGCTGGCGATGCTGTGCGCGTTCGTGTTCATGGTGGCGTTCGCCGTCGCCCTGGCGCGACTGACGCTGGAGCCCTCCCCCGCGTCGGTGGATCTGACGCACACCAACCTGCATCCGGGCCGATCCCTGCGGGCCTATCTGGACCAGCCCGAGCTGCGGGACGCCGTCAAGCAGATCGGTGGCAACCTGCTGCTGGGCATCCCGTTCGGCGTTCTCGTGCCGGTGCTGGCCCCCCGTACGCGCGGGATCCTGCGCATCCTGCTGCTGACCGCGGTCGTGATGCTCATGGTGGAGTTCGCGCAGGGCGCGCTGATCACCGGACGCGCCTTCGACATCGACGACGTCATCCTCAACACCGCGGGCGCGCTGATCGGTTACGTCCTGCTGGGGCGGCGGCTGAGCCGGGCGGTGCACGCGCGAAAGCCGAAGCGGAAGCAGAAGGTGTGAGCGGCTGGACATCGGTGAACTATTGGTCTGCACCAAGCCATTGACGGCGAGTTAACTCACTTCTTAAATCAAGAGGCGACGCACACTTCCCCCCACCTCAGTCGGCGCACCCGGCCGCCGTACGGAAGGGAGAGCCGTGGCCCGTCCACGCCTGCTCCGCAGTTGCCTCCTCGCCGCCCTGTCCGCCGTGCTGGTCGCGTCCGCCGCGACCGGCACCGCGCAGGCGGATCCGCCGGCCCTGGCCGCGGCCGCGGTGACGTTCTCCGACACCTTCGACGGGCCGGCCGGAGCCGCCGTCGACTCCTCGAAGTGGCAGACCGAGACCGGCGACAACGTCAACAACCACGAGCGGCAGTACTACACGTCCGGCACCAGGAACGCGGCGCTGGACGGCCAGGGCCACCTGGTGATCACGGCCCGCAAGGAGAACCCGGCCGACTACCAGTGCTGGTACGGGAGATGCCAGTACACCTCGGCCCGGCTCAACACCTCCGGGAAGTTCACCGCGCGGTACGGGCACGTCGAGGCGCGGATGAAGATCCCGCGCGGGCAGGGCATGTGGCCCGCGTTCTGGATGCTGGGCACGCCGGTCAACTGGCCGGACTCGGGGGAGATCGACGTCATGGAGAACGTCGGCTTCGAACCCTCCACCGTGCACGGGACCATCCACGGCCCCGGTTACTCCGGCTCCGGCGGCATCGGCGCCGCGTACTCGCTTCCGAACGGCCAGGCCTTCGCGGACGCCTTCCACACCTTCGCGGTCGACTGGGCGCCGGACTCGATCACCTGGTCCGTGGACGGAAACGTCTACCAGCGGCGCACACCGGCCGACCTGGGCGGCCGGACCTGGGTGTTCGACAAGCCGTTCTTCCTGATCATGAACCTGGCGGTGGGCGGCTACTGGCCCGGCGACCCGGACGGCTCCACCGTCTTCCCGCAGCAGCTGGTGGTGGACCACGTCTCGGTGACGACCGGCGACACGGCCACCGGCGCGGCGATCAGAGGACTGGCCGGAAAATGCGTGGACGTGGACGGGGCGAACTCCGCCAACGGCACCCCCGTCCAGCTCTACGACTGCAACGGCACCGCCGCCCAGCAGTGGACCGTGGGCGGCGACGGCACCATCCGCGCGCTGGGCAAGTGTCTGGACGCGGCCTCGGGCGGCACGGCCGACGGCACGCCGGTGCAGCTGTGGGACTGCGACGGAAGCGGCGCCCAGCGATGGACGGTCAGCGCGGCGCGGGACATCGTCAACCCGCCGGCCGACAAGTGCCTCGACGCCACCGGCAACAGCTCGGCCAACGGCACCCGGCTGCAGATCTGGACCTGCACGGGCGGGGCCAACCAGAAGTGGACGGTCGGCTGACCCGGCCGGTCAGTGCCGGTGCCAGGTGAACTTGTCCCCGCCCACCCAGCGGACCACCTCCGGGTCGTCCAGGTCGTGGATGTGGATACCGAACGCCGCGGCGGCCTCCAGGACGTCGGTGACGGCCCTCGCCTCGCCGACGACCTCGCCGTCGATCTCGACGATGCGGAACGGCGGTGTGCCCGGCTGTACACCGAGCACCAGGATCCGCGGATGGGCGATGTGCGGGCTCGCGCTTTCGGTCATGGAAAAAGCGTAGAACGCGAAGCGCCGGAGCGAGAGGCGTGCGTCACCCGCCCAGCAGATCGAGGACCGCCGCCTCGACCGCGCCCTGGGTGGCCGGACGCCCGAAGTGGCCGTGTTCGCCCAGCCGGGTGAGCGCGGGAGCGATGGTCTGTCCCTCCTCGAACAGTTCGAAGACCTTCGGGTCGATGTAGGAGGCGCGGCACACCGCGGGGGTGTTGCCGAGGTAGTGGCTGACCTCGCGCACGGCCCGGCTGGTCTGCCGGCGCCGGGCTGCCGGGGTGGCTCGGGAGTCCTCGGCGGTGACGGCGAGCGCGACGGCGGCCAGGACCGTGGCATGCCAGGTCCGGAAGTCCTTCGCGGTGATGTCGGTGCCGGACAACCGGCGCAGTGCCTCGTTCAGGTCCCCGCCGTGCAGGTCGTGCCAGGCACCCCGCTCCCAGTACACGAGCAGCCGGTCCCCGCCGCGCGGGCGCCGCAGCAGCCGTCGTACGACGGCCAGTGCCTGTTCGTCGGCGAGGGCGCGGACCATCTCGGTGCCGCCCTTGGCCGGATAGCTGAAGGTGATCTCGCCGCGGCCGCAGGTGACGTGCTCGCGGAGCATGGTCGTCAGGCCGTAGGTCTCGCTCACCCGGGTGTGCCGATCGCTGCCGATCCGGAAGAAGCCGAGATCCAGCAGGCGCACCGCGCAGGCGGTGACCCGGGCCCGGCTCAGGCCGCGGCCGGCGAGGTCGACGGCGACCCGGGCCCGCAGCTCGGGCAGGGATCGGGCGACCTCGCGCACGTGCTCGTGCTTGGCCTGCTCCTGCTGGGCCCGGAACTGTTCGTGGTACAGGTACTGGCGGCGCCCGGCGTCGTCGGTGCCGACGGCCTGGAGGTGGCCGTTGGGCCAGGGGCAGATCCACACGTCACGCCAGGCGGGCGGGATGGTCAGGGAACGGATCCGTGCGAGGTGGTCCGGGTCGGTGAGGGACCGGCCGTCCGTGTCCCGGTACTGGAAGCCGCGGCCCCGGCGGACGCGGGTGAAGCCGGGGCGGTCGCAGGAAGTGGTGCGCAGTCTCACGGGCGTCGGTCCTGGGGTGGGTGCGCTGCCGCTGCCGTCGGGTTCAAGATCCCCGCTCCCGCCTCAGGGGCGCCGCCACTCGTCGCTGCCCAGGTGCGACCCGGCCTGCGGGCCCATCCGGAGCATGCCGCCGTCCACGCTCCAGGAGGCGCCGGTGACGTACGTGGCCTCGGGACCGGCGAGGAAGGCGATCACGGCCGCGACCTCGCGGGCGTCGCCGGGGCGGCCGAGGGGGACGCCGGGACGGTTCTCGGTGTGCGGGTCGGAGTCCTCCTGGCCGGTCATCGGTGTGGCGATCTCACCGGGCGCCACCGCGTTCACGGTGATGCCGTACTCGGCCAGCTCCAGGGCCATGACCTGGGTGAGCAGTCCCAGGCCGCCCTTGGCCGCGCAGTACGGCGCCGCGCCCACCCGCGGCTGGTGTTCGTGGACGGAGGTGACGTTGACGATCCGGCCCCCGTCGCCCTGCCGGATCATGTGCCGGGCCGCCTTCTGCCCACACAGGAAGGGGCCGACGAGGTCGACGTCGAGGACCTCGCGGACGTCGGCCGGCTCCAGGTCGAGGAAGGGCGTCATGGTGCCCGTACCGGCGTTGTTGACCAGGACGTCGAGGCGGCCGAGCCGGTCGCACAGTTCGTCGACGGTCCCGGCGGCGGTGGGCAGCCGGGTCAGGTCCATCTGGGCCACGGCGGCCCGCTGCCCGTGGGCGCGGACCTCCTCGGCGGTCTCCTCGGCGCCTTTGAGGTCGCTGTGCCAGGTGATGCCGACGTCCATCCCCGCCCGGGCCAGTCGGACGGCGGTGGCCCTGCCGATACCGGAGTCGGCACCGGTGATCAGGGCCACCTTGCTGCGCGGTGCGGTGGGAGCGGACATGTCAGGCCTCCTCGTGGACGCGGGCGAGGTGATGAGGCATCGCAGTACCCGGCCGGGTACTGGACAAACCGCCCCGGGCCGCACCGCCCGCGGAAGGCGCCGGCCCGCCCGTCGTGCGGCCCCCGGGGAGCTGGGGAACTCTGGAGGTGGAGGTGACCATGGACCCCGTCGAGGCCCTGGACCGGATCGCGTTCCTGCTGGAACGGTCCCGTGAGCCCACCTACCGCGTGCGCGCCTTCCGTACGGCGTCCCGGGTGCTGTCCGCGCTGCCCGACGAGGAGGTGCGCGAACGGGCCCGCGCCGGGACCCTGGAGATGCTCAAGGGCGTCGGCCCGAAGACCGCCCAGGTGGTGCGCGAGGCGCTGGAGGGCCGGGTCCCCGGCTATCTGGAGAAGCTGGCCGGCGAGGCGGAGACTGCGCTGGTCTCGGGCGGAGAACGGCTGCGGGCCCTGTTGCGCGGGGACTGCCACCTGCACTCGGACTGGTCGGACGGCGGCAGCCCGATCGAGGAGATGGGCCGGGCGGCGGCGGGCCTCGGCCACGAGTGGGCCGTGCTGACCGACCACTCGCCCCGGCTGACCGTGGCACGCGGTCTGTCGCCGGAGCGGCTGCGCCGCCAGCTGGAGGTGGTGGCGGAGCTGAACGAGACCTGGGCGCCGTTCCGGCTGCTGACCGGAATCGAGTGCGACATCCTCGAGGACGGCTCGCTCGACCAGGAGCCCGAACTGCTCGATCAGCTGGACGTCGTGGTGGTGTCCGTGCACTCCAAGCTGCGGATGGACGCCCGCTCGATGACCCGGCGCATGGTGGCCGCCGTACGCGATCCGCACGCGGACGTGCTCGGGCACTGCACCGGGCGGCTGGTGACGGGGCGGGGGCGGCCCGAGTCGGAGTTCGACGCGGACGAGGTGTTCGCCGCGTGCGCCGAGTCCGGCACGGCCGTCGAGATCAACAGCCGGCCCGAGCGGCTCGACCCGCCCCGGCGGCTGCTGCGCACGGCCCTGGAGGCGGGCGTGCTGTTCTCGGTCGACACCGACGCGCACGCGCCCGGCCAGCTGGACTGGCAGATCCACGGGTGCGCGCGGGCCGAGGAGTGCGGGGTGCCGCCGGAGCGCGTGGTCACCACGTGGTCGATGAAGGAGCTGCTGGCCTGGACCCGTCAGGGCCGCACTCCGGACCGCTTGGCGAGCGGCTGACCGGGTACTCGCCGTGACGCCCTGCATGCCGCTCGGTCGGTACGGACGACACGGCGGGCGCAGGGGTACGGGCGCATGGGCGCGAGGACGGACGTGTGGGACGAGAGGACGGGCGCATGGGACGGGCCGCGGTGTTCGACGTCGACGGGACCCTCGTCGACACCAACCACCTGCACGTGGTGACGTGGTGGGAGGCCTTCCGGCAGGCCGGGCACGAGGTGCCGATGCACGCCGTCCACCGGGCCGTCGGACTCGGCTCCGCCGACCTGATCGCCCACCTCCTCGGCGACGACCGGGACAAGGGCCGGGACGAGGAACTCAGCGCCGCCCACAAGGCGTTGTACGGACAGTACTTCGACCGGCTGCCGGCGTTCCGGGACGCCGGGCGACTGCTGCACCGCCTCCACCGGGACGGCTGGAGGGTGGTGCTCGCCACCTCGGCGGGCGGCGCCGAACTGTCCGCGCTGCGCCGCGCGATCGACGCGGACGACGCGATCTCCGACACGGCGAGCGCCGACGACGTCGACGAGGGCAAGCCCTCCCCCGAGCCCGTCCGACACGCCCTGGACCTGGTCGGCGTGCCTGCCGAGCAGGCGGTCTTCGTCGGGGACACCGTCTGGGACATGCGCGCGGGCAGCCGGGCCGGGGTGCGCTGCGTGGGCGTCCTGTGCGGCGGCATCCCCCGTACCGACCTGGAGAAGGCCGGGGCGGCCGAGATCTACGACGACCCCGCGGACCTGCTGGCCTCCCTGGCGGACAGCCCGCTGGCGTGACCCGGGTGACGTGACCCGGGTGCGTGAGGGAACTGTCCGCGCGGATACCCACCGTGCATGACGCGTGTGACAGATGCGGTACGACCCCACGGTGGCCGTCCGGCCGATGCGCTGCGGCGGGAGGCGCGTACCGTCCTGCGGGCCGGCCGGGCCGCCTGGCACGGTCCCGGCCGGGAGCGCGATCTGGTGGTCCAGTCGCTCAAGGCGGCCGCGGCGGCGCTGATCGCCTGGTACGTGGCGAGCGACTGGCTCGGCGACCCGATGGCCTTGATGGCGCCCTGGGTGGCGCTGGTGCTGGTGCAGGCCACCGTCTTCAGCTCGCTGCGGCAGGCCGCACAGCAGTGCACGGCCATCTGCGCCGGGACCCTGCTGGCGTCGGGGGCCCAGGCGCTCACCGGGGACACCCTGGGCGCGCTGGCCCTGTGCGTGCCGGTGCTGATGCTGCTCTCGAACTGGCCCCGCTTCGGCGACCAGGGCATCTACGGGGCGACGACCGCCGTCTTCACCCTCGCCTCCGGCACGGTCTCGGCGTCGGCGGTCGGGCATCGGGTGGGGCAGGCGGTGCTGGGCGCGGTGATCGGGGTCGCCGTCAACGCCCTCGTCTTTCCGCCGATCCATCTGCGGGACGTCCGGGAGAACCTGGCAGCGCTCCCTCAGGAGGCGGGCGATGTGCTGCACCGCATCGCCGACGACCTGAGCGAGGGCGACTGGGACGGGCAGACCGCCGCCCACTGGTCGAGGGGCGCGGCCCGGTTGGAGCGGCGCCTGGACGCGCTGCGGTCGGCCCGCGGCTGGAGCCAGGAGAGCCTGCGGCTGACCGCCGGCCCCCTGCGCGCCGTCCGTCGGCTCCCGCCGCAGTCCGTACCGCCCGCGGAGGAGGACGAACGCTGGAGCCGGGTCACCGGCCACATCACGGCCCTGACCCGGACGCTGACGGTCGCGGCCGACGACGGCCGCACACCGGCCCCGCCCGACGGCCCGGCACTGCGCTCGTACGCCCGTCTCCTGGAGCTCATCGCGGACGCGTGCACCGCTCAGAGCCGCCGGCTGCTGGACCCCCGCGAGGACACCCGTCCGGACGGCGGGACCGAGGGCGCGATGTGGGACCTGTACGAGCGGTTGCAGGAGGAGCTGCGTGAGCACGCCTCCCAGGGGGCCGCCCCGGTGACCGTCCTGGGCACCTTGTTGCTGCAGGCCGAGAACCTCTGGACCGAGACCGTTCCGGGCGCCGGGGAGCAGTGACCCGGATCACCCCGGAACACGGCCAACCGGGGAACACCCAGGGGTGGTTGCCCGTTGAACAAACCGTGGGTGCGGATGGGACAGTGTCCCCGGGCCTCACCTTTTGCCCACAGGGACGATCGTTCGGCTGAAGCCCTGTGGAGCCTTTCGCCGAGAGGCGACCGCCATCCGCGCCCACACCTGAGCCGCCCCGACCGTGATTCCCCCGTCCGGTCGGGGCTTTCCCTTGTCCCGGGGGTCGGCCTGAAGGACTGGGCGAAGGACCGGCAGCAGGTGGCCCGCCCGTGGGAGCTGTCGGCGCACCTGACGGGCGTGAACGCGTTCCCCGCCTGACACAGGGGCCGGCCGACGGGTCAGGCGAGTTCCTTCGGCCTGTAGAGGGCGGCGGACGCCCCGGCCGCCAGGGCCCAGTAGCGGTCGCCGTACGACCAGTGCCACCACTCCGTCGGGTAGTTGACGAGCCCGGCCGCCTCCAGCGCCGATCCCAGAACGGCGCGGAGGGCCCGGGCCTCGGCGGTGATGTTCGCGGCGGCGGTGTAGCAGGCGCCGTCGCTCTGCTCCGGACTGGCGTTCATCTCGGTGCCGAGGTCGAGTTCGCGGCCGTCGGCGTCGGCGAGCGTCAGGTCCACGGCGGCGCCCGCGGAGTGCGGGGCGATCTCGGGCGGGGACACAAAGCGGCTGGCCGCCGTGCGGATGCTGTCGGCGGACCAGTCCGGGTAGCCGGCGCGCAACTCGTCGGCGTACTCCTCGAAGTAGCGGCGCTGCAGCGCCGGCGGCCGGTACCCCTCGACGAAGAGCAGCCGCAGCCCGCCGGGCAGCAGGGCCTGTGCCCGCAGCAGCCGGTCGAGAAGGCCCTGCCGCAGGTGGACCTCGGCGCCGTGGGCGTCCTCGTGCTTGCGGTCGTCCACGAGCAGGGCGCCACGTACGTCGACGAGCGCTTCGCCGCACTCCTCTACGGGGACGGCGGCGACCCGGGCGTCGGACATCAGGATGATCTCGCTCATGAGGCGATCATCGCGTGGCGTTTTCCCGGCCGGAAGGGTGCCGGGAGCCGCGTGTATCGCTTTTGGCCGGGTACTCGGGGGGCGCCCCAGCGACCCACGGCCGTGAGGAGTCGACGGTGACCACTTCAACGGACAGCAGGATCGTCGTCACGGGCGCCACCGGCAACGTCGGCACCAGCGTGGTGCGCCTTCTCTCCGAGGATCCGGAGGTCGCCTCCGTGCGCGGGCTGGCCCGCCGGCTCCCCGACTGGTCGCCGCCGAAGACGGACTGGTCGACGGTGGACCTGGCGTCCGACCAGGCCGATCTGGTCAAGGAGTTCGAGGGTGCCGCGGCCGTGATCCATCTGGCCTGGGCGTTCCAGCCCACCCATGATCCGGCGGCGACCTGGCGCACCAACGTACTCGGCTCGATCCGGGTGTTCGAGGCGGTGGCGGCGGCCGGGGTGCCGACGCTGGTGCACGCGTCGTCGGTCGGCGCGTACTCTCCGGGGCCGAAGGAGCACGCGGTGGACGAGTCGTGGCCGACCCATGGCTGGCCGGACGCCGCGTACTGCCGGGAGAAGGCCTATCTGGAGCGGGCCCTGGACACGTTCGAGCGGGACCACCCCAAGGTCCGGGTCGTACGGATGCGCCCCGCGTTCCTCTTCAAGCGGGAGTCGGCGAGCGAGCAGCGCCGCATCTTCGGCGGGCGCTTCCTGCCGGGGCCGCTGGCCCGGCCCGAGCTGCTGCCCGTCCTCCCGGCCATCCCCGGGCTGCGTGTGCAGGCGCTGCACACGGACGACGCGGCGAAGGCGTACCGGCTGGCGCTGCGCCCGGACGTCCACGGCGCCTTCAATCTGGCGGGCGAGCCGCCCGTCGACGTGGAGCTGCTGGGCGAGATGCTCGGCGCCCGTCCGGTCCGGCTGCCGCGCACCGCGGCCCGCTCGGCGATCGCCGCGGCGTGGGGCCTGCATCTGCTGCCGGCCTCCCCCCAGCTCTTCGACGCGGTCCTCAGGCTGCCCCTGATGGACTGCACCCGTGCCCGTACGGAACTGGGCTGGCGCCCGGAGCACACGTCGACGCGGGTCCTGGAGGAGTTCCTGCACGGCATGCAGCAGGGCGCCGGGGCGAAGACGGAGCCGATGCAGGGGCGCAAGGTGGGCTGACCGGAACCTACCCCTGAGCGGTCCGTTACCTACCCCTGAGCGGTCCGTTGTGCGGCCGCTCAGAGGTATGCGCGGCCCTTCAGAGGTAAGCGGTCACGACGTACGCGGTCACGGTCATGCGGAAGGTTCGTCCGGAACCGGGTGCTCGGGGTTCGCGGAGCCCGAGTGCGGGGTTCCTCGCCGGCCGGTCCCGGACTCGTCCGTGTCGGGGACGTCGCCCGCTGACTCGTCGGCGTCCGTCGACGTCGACGCACTGGATCCACCCGCCTTCGCGGCCTTCGCGGCGTCGGCGGCGTCGGCGGTGTCGCCCTGCGCACCGCCGGAGCCGACCTCCCAGGGGTCCTCGCCGTCGTGAGCCTGCTGGTCCGGCATGTCCCGCGGGACGGGCACTCCGTTCTCGCCGGGTCCTTCGTTGCGGTGGTCGTCCACGGCGCACTCCCTTGCCTGGGGTTCGGGGCGCCACGCGAGTACCTCCGCGCTGACCAGCGAAACGTCAGTGCGGCGCCCGCTCCGCCAGCGCCGTGCGCCAGGCCGGCGCGGGCCCCTCCGGCACCGGCTCGGGACGCCGCCCGCCGCGCGCGAAGAAATCGGCGAGCGGCAGGATCGCGGCCCCGACGGTGACCGCGTCCGGCCCGAGGCGCCCGAGGTCGACCGTCACCTTCTCGGCCGGGTGCCGCAGGGCGTACGCCGTCGCGTGCCGCCGTACGGCGGGCAGGAACCGTGCGCCCACCTGGAGCCCCGCCCAGCCGCCGATGAGGATGCGCTCGGGCTGGAAGAGGTTGATCAGGTCGGACAGGCCGGCGCCCAGGTACTCGGCGGTCTCCTCCAGGACGGCGAGCGCGACGGGGTCGGCCTCGCCGCCCTCGGCCGGATAGGCGGCGGCCAGCATCGCGGTGAGCGCGGTCTCCTCGTCGGTGCCCTCGGGGGGCTGTCCGCCCTCCTCGCGCCAGCGTCGCAGCAGCGACTCGGCGCCCGCGTAGGCCTCCAGGCAGCCGAGCGCACCGCACCGGCAGCGCCGACCGCGCACCCGTACCGTCAGATGTCCCCACTCGACCGCGCGCCCGTGCTCCACCTCGGGTGTCACCAGGCAGGCGCCGACGCCGGAGCCGAAGAGGACCACGACCGCGTTGCGGGCGCCGCGTCCGCCGCCGAACCACATCTCGGCCTGGCCGAGGGTACGGGCCCCGTTGTCGATGAAGTACCGCACGCCGTCGGGGAGTCGGGAGCCGGTGCGCAGCAGCGCTTCGAGCGGGACCGCGTCCCAGCCGATGGTCTGCCCGTGGACGACGGCTCCGTGCTCCGGGGTGTGTTCGACGATGCCGGGGACGCCGATGCCGACGCCGAGGAGCTGCTCGGGAGCGACACCGGTCTGCGCCAGCACCTCGGAGACGCCGTCGCGGATGTGGCCGACGATGCCCTCCACCTCATACCGCTGTTGCGCCAACGGGCGTTCCGCGCGGGCGAGTTCGGTGAGCGTCAGGTCGAACAGCTCGATCCGTACCCGGGTCTCGCCGACGTCCACGCCGATCATGTGGCCGCTGCCGGGAACCACCCGCAGCAGGGTGCGCGGGCGGCCGCCGTCGGAGTCGACGCTGCCGGCCTCCTCGATCAGACCGTCGGCGACCAGGTCGGCGACGACGTTGCTCACCGAGCCGGAGCTCAGCCCGGTCGCCGGGCCGAGGTCGAAGCGGCTGAGAGGGCCGTCGAAGTACAGACGTTGCAACACGGCCGTGCGGTTGGCCCGCCTGAGGTCGCGTACCGTACGCCCGTTCCGCACCGCCATGTGGCTCCTTCCGAACCCGCCCCCGACCGGCAACATACCTCTGCCGGGCCGTCGGACGCGTCTTTCCTTCTTTTCTTAATTCAGGTTCTGAACCAAGCGGTTTGACTCAGTGGTTCAACTAAGCGGTTCTGAACTCAGCACGCGTGAGCGCGTCGATCTCCTCCAAGGCCGCGACGAGTTCCGGAGCGACCGTCTCCTGCACCCATCGAGCCTGGTCGACGTCCGCGCCTCGCGGGATCGTCTCCGTGAGCATGATCAGGTAGAGGTAGGCGCGGTAGAGGGCGAGGCGGAGGCGGGCGGGGCCGTCGAACTCCGCCCGGCCGCCGGCCTCCCGGTAGCCCGCGAGGAACGCGTCGTCCTTCTTGATGTCCCCCAGCAGGGCCAGGGAGACGAAGTCGGCCAGCGGGTCGCCCCAGAACATGCGCTCCCCGTCGATCAGTCCGCCGATCCGGGGCGCCTGCCCCGTCGGGCGGTCCACCAGGATGTTCCCCGGCCACAGGTCGAAGTGGACGAGACGGGGGACGGTGACCTCGTCCAGTACGGGGTGGGCCGACCGCAGGGTTCGGGCCATCTCGTCGACGGGGCGGGGCAGGCGGGGCCGGTAGTGGCGGGCGTCGGCGAGTACGGCCTCCGTCATGGCGGTGAAGGCGGTGCGCCAGTCGGGGGCGAGCGGGCCGAGAGCGCCGGACGGATAACCGAAGTCGGGCCCGGTCACCTCATGCAGACGGGCGACCTGGCGGCCCAACTCGGTGCGCAGATCAGTCTGTTCGGCCTCGGTGAACTCGCCGTTCCAGGGCTCGCCCGGCAAGGCCGTCATCAGCAGGTGCGTGTCCGTTTCCCCGCGGAGCGGGATGACGTGCGGCGCCGCGACACCGGCCTCGGCGGCCCCACGGTAGAACTCCGCCTCGGCGAGCAGCAGTCCGCGCTCGTGGCGCAGACCGGGAACGGTCGCGGCGGGCGCGACCTTCAGCACATACCGGCTGCCGTCGGTGAGCAGGAGTTCCTCGACGGCGTTGTACGTGCCGCCGGTCAGCGGACGGACCCGCGCGAGCCGGTCGGGGTCGAGGCGGGCGGCGTCCAGCACACCCCGCGCCCGCTGCCAGGCACCGGCTGCGCCGGCCGAGTCCCCGGGGCCCGCCTGCCCCGCCGGAGCCCCGGCATCCGACCAACTCGCCGAGTCCGCCGAGTCCGCCGAGTCAGCCGAGTCCACGGTGTCCGCCACGCGCGCCCGCCCCTTCCCTGTCTCCGGTCAGCCGACCGCGCACACGTCCTCGGCGTGGCGGCCTTCCCCACCAGCCCGTTGAGCCACTGCTCGACAACCGACCCGTCGGCGTCCGGCACACGCTCGGGGTACAGCGTACGGAACGCCTCCCGGAACCCCGGTCGGGCGCCTACGCCCTGGGCATGCCGGCGCCGCGGGCCCCGCCCCCGGCACCCGCCGCCGCCACGTCATCGGCCACCACCGCGATTCGAGCGGGGGTTGCGGCAGGAGCCGTACCGCCGGAGCAGGCCGTACCCGCGCCCTCCGGTGCGCCGAAGCGGGCGAGGGTGTGCCAGACCATCTTCAGATCCTGGAGCCGGTACCGACCTGTGCGGGCGGCGTCTCCGATGATCCGCGGATCGATCCAGCCGTCCTCGGCGATACGGGCGCCGAGGTCGGCGTACTCCCGGCCGCGGTAGTCGGCGTGGCGGTACAACTCGGCCACGGCGATCCGGTACCCGGGGTGCCACTCGACCGGGCAGGGCAGCAGCCGGGCCGCCGCCTCGACGGACGTTCCGCGATAGCACGCGTCGAGGACCAGCGCCTCCACGTCCTGCGCGAGGCGGACACCTGCGTGGACCTGGGCCTCGATGTAGTCGTTGAGGGCGTCCTGCTCGTCCGCCTCGGCCAGCGCGATCAGGGACATTCCCGCCGCGACCCCGAAGTCGGCCGGCTCGGCGGCGCTGTCCGGGTAGCAGAAGGTGGTCCGGGCGAGCGCGGCACGGGTGAGCCGGAAGTGCGAGGAGCCGAAGCGCGGGGCGGCGCCGACCACCTGACGGCGGAAGTTCAGCGCCCCGTACACGGGACGCTCCCAAGCGTCCGCGTCGTCGTAGGCGCCCGCGAAGATCCGGCTCTCCCAGCGCCAGCGGTCACCGCCGGAGTGTGCGGTGAGACCGCCGTTGCTGGTGCCCGTGACGAACTGCGAGTGGTACGTGCCGTCCTGGGCCAGCGCCTCGACGACGTTCCGTGCGCGCACCAGCCGGTCCGGGTGGAAGTTCAGCGTGACGCGCACGTCGGGAGCGACGGCCACCCCCTCGGAGAGAGCTGCCACATGAAGCAGTGCGGCTCGCGCCCGCGGCGACGGGACATCTCCGAATTCCATTGGCTTCTCCCCACCTTGCCTGCGTACCCTAGCCGGAAACCTAGCCCCCCTAGGTTTCAGTCACCGTGTCCCGCAGGAGGCTCCCTATGAGACCACTCACCGAGCACGACATCCGCAACTCATTTGTCAACTGCTCGAAGGGAGAGGCAAAGCGGCTGGCCGTACCGCGGAACCTCGGTGAACTCCCCTGGGACCACCTCGACTTCCTGGGCTGGCGAGATCCCGGCGCACCCGACCGCAGCTGTCTGGTCACCGAACTGACCGGGAAGCTCGTCGGCGTGACCCTGCGTTTCCCCTCCTCCCAGCACGGGTTCCTGCACCGCAGCATGTGTTCGCTGTGTCTGACCACCCATCCGGGAGGCGGTGTCTCGCTGATGACCGCCCGCAAGGCGGGTCCGGCGGGCCGCGAGGGCAACTCGGTCGGCCTGTACATGTGCACCGACCTCGCCTGCTCCCTCTACGTCCGCGGCAGGAAGATCCCGGACTCCGGGGCCCGCTTCGAGGAGAGCCTCACCCTGGAGGAGCAGATCGCCCGCACGACGCGCAACCTGTCGGCCTTCCTCGACAAGCTGTACACCTGACCCGCCGACCCACGCCCGCTCGGGCTCCGGCTCTCTCGCCGGTCTACGGCACACTGGCGTACCGGAACGACAACCT
This sequence comes from Streptomyces sp. NPDC050287, assembly GCF_044459385.1. Lineage (NCBI taxonomy): Bacteria > Bacillati > Actinomycetota > Actinomycetes > Kitasatosporales > Streptomycetaceae > Streptomyces > Streptomyces sp. NPDC050287. The sequence continues at coordinate 738,756 of NZ_JBITIY010000004.1, forward strand.
ACGCTTCCTTGCGGACAATTACGGTCCTCAATGCGTACTTTCGGTACATCTGTGAAAGGGGCAGCCCAAAGGATGCGAGATGTACGTGAGTGGGCGGCGCCCCTCGTGCGGTTCGTGCGGCTGCACCGGGACCCCGCGGTCGTGCAGGCGCTGCGGTCGGCCACCGCGGCGACGGTCGCCTATGTGGTCGCGCTGCGCCTCAGCCCCGAGGCGGCTCCGCTCACCGCACCGCTGACAGCCCTGCTGGTCGTCCAGGTCACCCTCTACTCCACGCTCACCACCGGTATCCGCCGGGTGAACTCCGTCGTTGCCGGGGTCCTGGTCGCCATCGCCTTCAGTCTGCTGGTGGGCCTGACCTGGTGGAGCCTGGCGCTCGTGATCCTGGCGGCGCTGGCCGTCGGGCACCTGGTGCGGGTCGACGAGTTCGTGAACGAGGTGGCGATCAGCGCGATGCTGGTGCTCGGCGTCACCACCGTGGGGAACACGGCGTGGGCGCGTGTCCTGGAGACGCTGATCGGCGCGGTCGTCGGCCTCGGCTGCAATCTGCTGCTCGCTCCCCCGGTGTGGGTGGGCGAGGCCGGGGCGTCCATCGAGGGACTGGCCCGCCGGGTCCGGCAGCTGATGCTGCGGATGGGCGAGGAGGCCGCGGGCCGTACGCCCGTAGAGCACGCGACCGAACGGCTGCACGAGGCACGCCGGCTCGACCACGACATCGTCGAGGTGGACGCGGCCCTGCGGCAGGCCGAGGACAGTCTGCGGCTCAATCCCCGGGTCAAGGAGGGCCTGCTGCACCGGGTGGTGCTGCGTACCGGGCTGGACACGCTGGAGATCTGCACGGTCGTGCTGCGGGTGCTCGCGCGCACCTTCACCGACCTCGCCAAGGAACGCGACCCCGACCCGCTGTTCGGGCCGCAGACCGGCGCCGCCGTGGAGCAGCTGCTGTCGGAGATCGCCGATGCCGTGGTGAGCTTCGCGGTGCTGGTCACCGCGGATGTCAGCCAGAACGCCGACGCGGCGGAGTCCCGGCTGACCGCCGAGCTGCGGCAGGCCTCGGCCACCCGCGACAAGCTGGCCCAGCTGCTGCTGGAGGAGGTCCAGCGCGACGCGAGCCAGTGGCAGCTGGAGGGGGCGGTGCTGACGGAGGTGAACCGCATCCTCGACGAGCTGGACACGGAGCACCGCTCGCGCAGGCTGCTGGAGGAGCTGGACCGCACTTCCCGCGAGCAGCGCGAACGGATGCCGCGCCTCACCCGGCTGCGGGACAGCCTGCACGTGCCCGCCCAGCTGCGCCGTGATCGCACGGCGTCCGGACGCCAGTCCAGGTGACGTCGCTCGTCGGCACGCCCCACGCTCGCGCCCAGCGCAACGCGGGAGGCTGGTGTTGCACGTGACGGGCGATCCGCGTCAAGGTGGCTGTTCGCGACCGCGACGAGCGAGAACCTGAGGTGGGACATGAGCACGGGCGGCTGGAGCAGGCGGCGCTTCGTCGGTGCCCTCGCGGGGACGGCCGCCGGGTCGGGGCTGCCCGCATGCGGCGACGTCCCGCCGTCGGGGGCAGGATCGAGCGCCGCGGGCTCCCCGGGCACCGCGGCCACACCTGGCGCGACCGGCCGCCCCACAGGTCCCCGACCGCTCTGCCTCGGCACCTACACCTCGGTCGAGGGCGGCGGCAAGGGCATCGGTCTCGCCGCCTACGACGCCGACAGCGGCCGCATCACGGGAACCGGAACCCTCACCGGCGTCGGCGACCCGTCGTATCTCGCGGTGCACCCCGACGGGCGCACGCTGTACGCGGTGAACGAGCGCGAGGACGGCGCGGTGACCGCCGTACGCCTGGCCGACCGCGAGGTCCTGGGAAGCCGGAGCACCGGCGGTGCGGGTCCCTGCCATCTGTCGGTGCATCCGGGCGGGCGCTGGCTGCTCAGCGCGAACTACGGCTCCGGCAGCGTGGCCGTGCATCCGATCGACGCCTCGGGCGCGCTCGGTGAGCGCACCGACCTCGTCACGCACTCCAGTCCGTCGCCCGGGCCGGGGCAGGAGGGGCCGCACGCGCACCAGGTCGTCACGAGTCCCGACGGCGGCCATGTGCTCGCCGTGGATCTGGGCACGGACACGGTGTACACGTACCGCCTGGACGAGAAGTCCGGCCGGCTCAGCGAGGTCGCGCGGGCCCACACCCGTGCGGGCGCCGGACCGCGGCACCTCACCTTCCATCCGAAGGGCCGCCACGCCTACCTGGCGAACGAGGTGGACAACACGGTCGCGGTCTGCGCCTACGATCCGGGCACCGGCCGGCTCACGGTGGGCGAGGCCCAGTCGACGGGCACGGGCTCGGGCACCAACTATCCGGCGCAGATCCTGGTGACCTCGAACGGCGCGTACGCCTACCTCGCCAACCGCGGCCACAACAGCCTCACGCGGTACGCGGTGGAGGCGGAGGGGGCCCGGCTCAGGCTGCTGGACACGGTGCCGGTGTCGGGTGACTTCCCGCGGCAGATCGCCTTCTCGCCCGACGGGTCGCTGCTGTTCGCGGCGAACCAGAAGTCGTCCACGGTGAGCGTGTTCCGGGTGAACGTGCGCGACGGTGGACTCCGGCTCGCGGGCGAGCCGTTCAGCTCACCCGTCGCCGTCTGCGCGCTGCCGCTGTAGCGCCCGCGGGGTGGAGGCGGCACCGGCCTGGCCGAGCAGGACGTGTATGCGTTCGGTGAGCCGGGCGACGTCGTCGGCGGGGGCGTGGAACGCCAGTCGTACGTCTCCGTGGGCGCGGGCGCGCTCGATGCGCAGCGTCAGTCCGTGCCGGTCGACGGCGAGGGGCCGCACGCGGACGGCGCCCCGCAGGCTGTCGGAGTCCACCAGCCGGGTCAGCCGTTCGACCGCGTCGGCGTGGCGGTCGGCGAGGTGGGTGAGCAGGCGGGCCTCGGCGGTGGCCAGCGGGTCGGGCGCGGCGGCGGTGAACTCGTCGAGGTCGACGACACTCGCGCCGGACTCCTGGCGCAGCACCACCCGCGAGGCTTCGAACGCCGGGCGGCCGCCCTCGGGGACGAGCCGGCCGGCCATCCAGAGCCGGGCACGGATCCGGCGGCGTATGGGGACGGGCGCGACGTCGGCGAACTCCACGACCGCGGACGGCTCGCCGCGCGGCGCGCAGACGGCCGCCGCGAGCAGGGTGCTGTCCTCGGGCGCCTCCAAGAGCACCCGGCCGTCCTCGGTCACGGTGTGCGCGCCGACGAGCTCCTCGCGTCCGCCTTCCGCGGTCACCGCACAGGACCACGCGGTGGCGAGCACCGACCGGGCCCGCTCCGCCACGGACGGCGCGGCGCGCCGGCTCTGGCTGTCATCCATCGGAAACTCCTTAGGTAAGGCTTGCCTAACCTATCGAAGATCGGGGGCGAAGCCAATCATGGAGAGACCCCGCGATGTCGTCAGGGCCGCGCCCTCCAGTGCACCGGCCGCGAGACCGACTCCGGCAGTCGTGTGCCCGGCCCGCCTTTGGCCGCGTTCAGCTGGGGCTGGGTGAGGAAGAAGGCGCCGGTGAGGTCCGCGTCCGTGAGGTCGGCGTCGCGCAGGTCGGCACCTATCAGGTCCGCGCCGCGCAGATCCGCGCCGGTGAGGTCGGCGGCGATGAGGTAGGCGCCCCGAAGATCGGCTCCGGCGAGGTCGGCTCCTCGCAGACGGGCGCCCATCAGGTCGGCGCCTCGCCGGTTCTTCTTCCTGCCGCCCGTGCCCGCTCGCGCCAGCTCGCTGGTCCTCAGCAGCAGGACGTTGACCTCCTGACGGTGGGCGCCGACGTCCAACGCCAGGAGTTCTTCCGGGGTTTGACGGGTGAGCTCCTCGGTCTTGCGCAGGGCGCGGCGCAGGTCGGCGACGACCGGGCGGGCGGCCGGCAGGGTGAGAGCCTCGGTGAGGTACCACAGCAGTTCGTGGAGCTGGCGGACGACCGGGAAGACATCGGCCATCCGCCGGACCTGCTCACGCGATCCGGTACGCCAGTCCTGTCCGCCGAAGGTGAGCTGCGAGACCTTCTGCCCCGCGCCGAAGCAGTCGTAGACCGTGCAGCCGGTGAAGCCGCGGGTCCGCAACTCGGCGTGGATACCGCAGCGGTGGTCGCCCCGGAGGTTCGGGCAGGGCTTTCCGGCCTGCTTGTCGATCGCGAAGTCCGCCGAGGCGGCGAAGGGCAGGGCCACGCAGCACAGGCCGAAGCACCGCTCGCAGTCCCCGCGCAGGCCGGCCGCTTCGGCCCGGTCTCTCGTATGGTCTGGCATCCCGCCAGCGTACTTACCCGCAGGTCATGTCCCGGCCGCCGCCCGTCGGAACAAGAACTCACCGACGCGTTTCCGCCGCTGTGGGGGTCTCCTCATCCAACGGAAAACAAGCTCGGCTATCACAGTGGTACGAGCCGACCGAGGCAGGAGCCCATCCGGATCGAGGAGAGACGTCATGTGCAGTCACCAGCCGGCGTGCCCCGCCGCGGACAGTCCCGACCACCGCACGGCCGTCATCGTCTCGGCCCACCCCGAACAGGGCTGGAGCCTGCTGTGCAACGGCACCATCGTCTTCGACGACACCGGTGCACTCCTGCCGGACGGGCGGGTGGTGGGCCCGCGCCGCCCCTCGCTCGCGCTGGGCGTGGCCGCCTGACTCAGTCGAGGGCGTCCGGCAGTTCGAGGCCCGCGAGACGCTCGGGGTCGGCCAGGATGTACATCTCGGTGATCCGGCCGTCGACGACGGTGACGCCCATGACCGACTGCGCCCGTCCCTCGACGACGTTGACGAAGCCGACCGCGTCGTTGATGAGCGCCATCCGCGCGAGAGGGGCGAACTGCCGGAACAGCATGGCCTGTTCGGCGACCGTCCTGGCTCCGTGCACCAGCTTCGACGCGGCCAGCCCGGCCAGCGCCCCGGAGTCGACCCGCAGGACGACATCGGGGTGGAGTACGGCGACCAGCGCCTCGAAGTCCCCGGCCAGGCTGGCGGCCAGGAAGGCGTCGAGGACCTGGCGCTGCCGGCCCAGGTCCAGCTCGGCCGAGGGAGTGGCTCCCTGTACCCGGCGCCGGGCGCGGCTGGCGAGTTGACGGGTGGCGGCCGAACTGCGGTCCACGATCGGCGCGATGTCGTCGAAGGGCACCGCGAACAAGTCGTGCAGCACGAACGCGAGCCGCTCGGCGGGCTCCAGGGTTTCCAGGACGATCATCAGGGCGATGCCCACCGCGTCGGCCTGGAGAACCTCCTGCTCCGGGTCGGCCTGCACGAGAGGGCGGATGACGGGGTCGGGGACGTGGGTGTCGTCCAGGGGGTCCTCGCGACGGGCGGTGCGCGAGCGCAGCATGTCGAGGCAGACCCGGCCGACCACGGTGGTCAGCCAGCCGCCGAGGTTGCGGATCTCCCCCGCGTCGACACGGCTCAGCTTCAGCCAGGTCTCCTGAACCGCGTCCTCGGCTTCGGCCAGGGAGCCGAGCATGCGGTAGGCCACCGCTCGCAACTGCCCGCGGTGTTCCTCGAAGCGGTCCGCCAGCAGTTCCGTCTCGTTCATACCGTCCCCCATGTCCGGCCGGCCCTGTGCCCTGTGAAGCCCGATGATCCAACCACGCCCGCGCCGCGCTGTGAAAGCCGTTTCCGCACAGGCACCCGATCGGCGTCGCCGGGCCCTCACCCTGGGCCGAGGGCCCGGGGCTACCGTGCGAAGACCTCGAACGCGACGCCCGGCCTCCCGTCGAACCGCTCACCGGTCGCGGCGGCCTTCCCCGTCAGGAAGCCCCCTGCGTACGCGGGCCGGTCCGGACCCTGACATCAGCCGGTGACAGCAAGCCGGTGACGGCGGGCGTCCGGCGTCCGGCGCCATGGGAGGTGGCCTCACACCTCGTCGCGGGTCAGCGCCAGCAGGCGGTCCAGGACGCGGGGGCCGCCCGCCCGGAGGCCGTCGTGCTCGAACTCGTCGGTGACCCAGGTGCGCAGACCGCGGATCGCGCGGGCCGTGGTCAGGGCGTGGGCGGTGTCCACGTACATGTCGTCGTGGTAGACGGCCGCCGCGACCGGCACCTCGTTGGCGGCGAGGCGGGCCGGGTCGTACAGGGGCGTCCAGTCGGTGCGGGCGGCGAGCAGGTCGGCGGTCTCGCGCAGCGGGCGCAGCGCCGGGTCGCAGTCGAACGTCCAGGGGTGGACGGACTCGCCGGTGAACAGCACAGGGCCGTCGCCCGCGAGGGTCTTGGCGGCGTCGAACTGGGGGAACTCGGCGCGCACCCGTTCTGCCGCCCAGGCGGTGGGGCGCTCGTCCTGGCCGTAGGTCGCCTCGTGGATCAGGGCGTAGAGCGGGTGGCCCGCGTACGACAGGAGGCCCTGGACCTCTTCCTGGAAGGCGTCGGACAGGGCGGTGCCCTGCGGGGTGCGGACGAAGGCGTGTTCCAGGAGGTAGTGCAGGCGGTGGCTGCCCTCGCCGCCGCCGAGGAGGATGCCGAGGGACTGGAAGGCCTCGGCGGTGAGGCGGTAGCCGCCCGGCAGGACCGGCTCGTGGTGCAGGACGTACTCGGCGATCTGCCGGGCTCGTTCGATGTCCTGCGGGTAGCGGGCGTAGTGCGCGGCGACCTTGCGTTCGATCCGGGGGTAGGCGGCCCGGTAGACGTCGTCGGCGTGGGCGTCGAGGGAGGGCAGGCCGCCGGTGATCACGGCGGCGCGCAGGCCTTCGGGGGCGGTGGAGAGGTAGCGCACCGCGCAGAAGCCGCCGAAGCTCTGGCCGAGGACGGTCCAGGGGGCGCCGCCGGTGACGGACGGGCGGATCGCCTCGCAGTCCCGCACGATAGCGTCGGCGCGGAAGCGGGCGAGGTAGTCGGCCTGTGCGGCGGGGCCGCCGCGCAGCGGGAGGGTCTGCCGGTTGGCGGGGGTGGAGTGGCCGGTGCCGCGCTGGTCCAGGAGCAGGACGCGGAACTCCTTGAGCGCGCGGCCGAGCCAGGCCTGCTTGCCGACGAAACGGTTCGCGCCGAAGCCGGGGCCGCCCTGCAGGTAGACCAGCCACGGCAGGTCCTGGTGCGCCTTGTCGCTCCCGACGACCTCGCGGGCGTAGAGCTCGATGCTCTCCCCCGCCGGGTCGTCGTGGTCGAGGGGCACGGTGAAGCGCCGGTCGGTGAGGACGACGCCGGGCTGGCGGTAGGTGAGGCTCAACAGGGCTCCCGGGACGGACGGATTACGGGCGCGTCCCAGTTCAGCACATGTTCCTCCGGCGGCCGACCCCCGGGATCATGAAATCGTGCTGAATGGCGGTTCAGCGTGCTGAGCGGGCCGGGCGTCAGCTCCCCCGGGTCGGCCTGCTCAAAGGGGGAGCCCTGCGTCACCTGTTTCAGCGCGCCGACAGGGCCGGGCATCACACCCCGGTCGTCCCGCTCACGCGCCGGCGCCCCCCTGCCCGGCCGGGTACGGCGCGCCGACAGGGGCCGGGGATCACCACCCGGTCGGCCCGCTGCTCAGGGCCCGGCGCCCCGCCGACCCGTCACTGGTTCAGCGTGCCGACAGGCTCGAGCGTCGTACCACCAGTTCGGGCTGGAGCACCACCCGGCGGTGCTCGTGCGCGCGGGGTGCGGTCTCCGCCTCGGTCTCCTCGAGGAGGAGCTCGGCGGCCAGGGCGCCCATGGTGACGGCGGGCTGGCGGACCGAGGTGAGCGGGACGGCCGCGGCGGCGGCGAACTCGATGTCGTCGTAGCCGACGATCGCGAGGTCGTCGGGGACGCCGACACCGGCCGCGTACATGGCCTGCAGGACACCGAGGGCGAGCAGGTCGTTGGCGCAGAACACGGCGGTGGGGCGGTCGGCGAGGCCGAGCAGGCGCGCGCCCGCGTCCCGGCCGGCGGCCACGTCGAGCCGGTCCGTGGGCAGTTCGCGCAGCGCGCCCGGGCCGAGACCGGCCTCGGCGAGCGCGTTCAGGGCGCCCGTCCGACGGTCACGGACCTGGTTGAGTCCGGGCGGCCCGCTGACGTACGCGAGGGAGCGGTGGCCGGCGTCGACGAGGTGGCGTACCGCGAGGGCGCCGCCCGCCACGTCGTCGACGGAGACCGAGCACTCGGTGGTGCCCTCGGCGACCCGGTCGACGAGGACGAACGGGATGCCGTGGCGGCGGAACGTCTCGATGTTGCGGCCGGACGCGTCCGCGGGCGTCAGCAGCACGCCCCGCACCCGCTGCTCGGCGAAGAGCGAGAGGTAGTCGGCCTCCTCGCCCGGGTTCTGGGCGCTGTTGCACACCATCACACCGAGTCCGGCCTCACGCGCGGCCCGCTCGGCACCGCGCGCGACGTCGACGAAGAAGGGGTTGCCCATGTCGAGGACGAGCAGCCCCATGATCCGGCTGCGGCCCGCGCGCAGCTGACGCGCGGACTCGCTGCGGACGTAGCCGAGCCGGTCTATCGCCGACAGCACCCGCGCCCGGGTCTCGGTGGCGACCGTGTCCGGGCGGTTGATGACGTTCGACACCGTGCCGACGGAGACCCCGGCGGCACGGGCGACGTCCTTGATACCCACCGAATGCGCCATCAGGCAGGTACCTCCAAGGCGGCGAGGGACGACAGGAAAGCCTTCACAGTACCGTCCTGACGTCGCAAGACGGACCCGGTCACGCGGGCAGTGCGAAGTCGACGACGTGGAGCGCCGAGGGCGTGGTGCCGCTGGACTTCTCCTGGTACATGAACGACAGGACGTTGTCGGCCTTGATCCGCAGCTCGTCGATGACGACCTCGCCGAAGGCGTTCAGGTCGCTGCCGTCGTACAGCAGCGTCCAGTCGGTGTACCCGGAGGACTTCGAGGCGCCGGCGATACGCCCGTAGGGGAAGACCGCGTACGCGTTGTCGTACTTGTCCAGGACCAGCTTGGTGCGCTGACTGGAGTTGAGCGCGACCGGGATCTCCGTCTTGGTCCAGGTGCCGGAGGAGTTCTTGCGGACGTGGAAGGCGCGGCCGTTGGCGGTGCGGTCGCCCACGTAGTTGGTGGTGCACTGGCCGAAACGGCCGGGGACGTAGCTGATGATCGCGTGCGGGAGGCCGGAGGAGTCGGTGGACTGGCTCTCCTGGTTCATCAGCGAGTGGTCGGGGTTGAGGGAGTCGACGACCAGGCCGCTGTCGGTGACGGCCACGGTGTCGGAGCTGCCGGTCGTCCCTACGACGGTGCCCGCGTCGTTGCGCCAGGTGCGGCCGCGGTCGGTCGAGTAGACGTAACCGGTGTCGTGGTTGGTGATGCCGCCGCTGTTGCACATCACGGCGGCGTTCTGCTCGCGCCAGGTGAAGAAGGAGTGCAGGCGGCCGTTGACGTCGTAGTCGATGCCGTGCAGGTACATGTTGCGGGCGGTCGAGGAACCGTGCGAGCTGGTGTACGTGCCCGTGGAGCTGGACCACTCCCCCAGTGCCGTCCAGGTCGAACCGTCGTACTCGGCAAGGGCGTTGCGGCCGTTCCCGGAGATCCCGACGCGGTAGCTGAGCTGCAGCTTGCCCTCGGGGGTGGAGATGAACTGGGGGTAGGTGAACTGCGAGGTGAGGGCGAGACCGTCCATGGACGTCTGGACGGAGCCGAAGACCGAGGCGGTCCAGCTGGTGGTGGCTGGATTGTCCATCAGCCCGGCGACGGACTTCACGTAGAAGTAGCCGTTGCTGTGCGAGTCCATGTTGAGGTGCAGACGGCCGTCGACCTTGGAGACGCCCATGGAGATGACGTTGTGCGAGTCGCTGGCCTTGAGGACGTGTGACAACGTGACGGTCGACCAGCTGCTCCCGCCGAGAACACGGCGGCCGACCACGGCGTTGCCGGTGGAGGTGTACCAGGTCGCGTACTGGTAGCCCTTGTAGGTCAGCAGGCCGTTCTTCTGGAACGAGTTGTTGTTGACCAGCCCGTCGTAGGAGACGAAGAAGATGGCCTGACCGTCGAGTTGGGTCGTGCTCTTCTTGGTGACGGAGGGGCCGGGGTCGGCGGCACGGGCTGTGCCGGAGGTGAAGACGGGGGTCATGACGGCTCCGGCGATGGCGGCGCCCAGCAGTGTACGTCTCTTCATCTCGGGGGACTCCATTGTCGTGCGAAGGAAGAGGAGGAGAGGGGGACGAGCGGGGATCAGGCGAGGTGGAACACTTCGGTGAGGGGTTTCATGGCCTCGTCGGGTCTGGCGCCGTCCAGGGACTCGAAGAACGGCGCCATCTCCGCCTGCCAGCGGGCGTTGACCTCGGTGGCTTCCATACCGGCCTGGGCCGCGGCGAAGTCCTCGGTCTCCAGGTAGCCGACGAGCAGTCCGTCATCCCGCAGGAAGAGCGAGTAGTTGTGCCAGCCGGTGGCGGAGAGTGCCTCGAGCATCTCCGGCCACACGGCGGCATGGCGTTCGCGGTACTCGGCGAGCCGGTCCTCACGGACCTTGAGGAGGAAACAGACGCGCTGCATGAAGTACCGCTCCCGAACTAGAAGTTGAACTGGTCGATGTTCTTCGCGTCGAACACGGTCGGCTTGCCGAGGCTGATCACGCCGTCCTTGCCGATGGTGTACTCGCCCATGTCGCCGGCCTTGAAGGTCTCGCCCTCCTTGCCGGTGATCTGCCCCGAGACCAGCGCGACGGCGGTACGGGCGGCCAGCGCGCCGAGCTTCGCCGGGTCCCACAGCTCGAAGCCCTCGACCGTGCCGTTCTTGACGTACTTGCGCATGTCGTTGGGCGTGCCGAGACCGGTCAGCTTGACCTTGCCCTTGTACTTGGAGCCGGACAGGTACTGGGCGGCGGCCTTGATGCCGACCGTGGTCGGGGAGATGATCCCCTTCAGGTTCGGGTACTGCTGGAGCAGGCCCTGGGTCTGCTGGAACGACTGCTGGGCGTCGTCATTGCCGTAGGCGACCTTGACGAGCTTGACGTCCTTGTACTTCGGGTCCTTGAGCTCGTCCTTCATGAAGTCGATCCAGGTGTTCTGGTTCGTCGCGGTCTGCGCGGCGGACAGGATCGCGATCTGGCCCTTGTAGCCGATCTGCTTCGCGAGCAGCTGCACCTCGGTCCGGCCCAGGTCCTCGGCGCTGGCCTGGGAGACGAAGGCGTTGCGGCAGTCGGGGTTGGTGTCGGAGTCGTAGGTGACGACCTTGATGTCGTTCTTCATGGCCTGCTTGAGGGCGGTGCACAGGGCGCCGGGGTCCTGCGCGGACACGGCCATCGCGTTGACCTGCTGCTGGGTCAGGGTGTTGACGTACGACACCTGGCCCGCGGTGTCGGTGGCGCTGGTCGGGCCGACCTCCTTGTAGCTGGAGCCGAGCTCCTTGACGGCGGCCTCGCCGCCCTTGTCGGAGGTGGTGAAGTACGGGTTGTTGACCTGCTTGGGCAGGAAGCCGATGGTCAGGCCCTTCTTGAGGGCCGCGCCCGGGTCGGCCTTGCCGGCCGAGGTGGCGGAGCCGGTGCTCTCGCTCTTCACGTCCTCCTTGGTGGTGCCGCCGCAGGCGGTGGCGGCCAGGGCGAGGGAGGTGACGGCGGCCAGGGCCGCACAGGTGCGGCGGAGGGTCGACTTGCGCATGGCGATGAGTCCTTTACGAGGGTGAGCTGAGGGACGATGTCGGAGTCGAGGCGGCTCTGTGGCCCGCCCTCGCTACGGAGATCTGCCGTGCGACCCGGGGGCCGAGCACGGAGAGGACCAGCAGAACGCCGGTGACGACGATCTGCGACTGGGCGGAGACGTCCTGGAGGCTCATCACGTTCTGCAGCGCGCCGAGCAGGAAGACTCCCGCGATGGCGCCGCCGAGCGTGCCCTTGCCTCCGTCGAAGTCGATACCGCCGAGCAACACGGCCGCCACGACGGACAGTTCGAGGCCGGTGGCGTTGTCGTAGCGGGCGCTGGCGTAGTGCAGCGCCCAGAAGATGCCGGTGAGGGAGGCCATCAGGCCGGTCACCGTGAACAGGATGAGTTTCTGCCGCTTGACCCGGATGCCGGCGAACCGGGCGGCCTCCTCGTTGGCGCCGATCGCGAACAGCGACCGCCCGAACGGGGTGGCGTGCAGGGCGACCACGGCGATCGCGAGCAGCACCACGAAGGGCAGGAACGCCTGCGGGACGAAGGTGTCCCCGATGCGTCCGGCCGCGAAGTCCAGGTACTGGGTGGGGAAGTCCGTCACCGCGTCGGAGCCGAGGATGATCTGCGCGATGCCCCGGTAGGCGGCGAGGGTGCCGATGGTGACGGCCAGGGACGGCAGCCCGAGGCGGGTCACCAGCAGGCCGTTGACCAGTCCGCAGGCCACGCCGAGCAGCAGGCAGATCGGGATGATCGTCTCGATCGTCATGCCCTGGTTCCACAGGGCCCCCATCACCGAGCCGGACAGACCGGCCGTGGAGGCCACCGACAGGTCGATCTCGCCGGAGACCACCAGGAGGGTCATCGGCAGGGCGATCAGTGCGATGGGCAGCGTGTTGCCGATCAGGAACGACAGGTTGAGGGCGTTTCCGAAACCGTCCACCGTGGAGAAGGACAGCAGGAGCAGAACGATCAGGAGGGCGCCGACGACGGTATCCCAGCGGACGGCACGGGTGAGCGACTCAGGCATGGCCGGCGTCTCCCTTCTTCGGTGCCTTCGCGGTGGTGGTCCTGGCCGCGGCGGCCTTCTTCTTCAGGGCGGTGGCCACCCGGAGCGCGACGACCCGGTCGACCGCGATGGCGAGGATGAGCAGGACGCCGTTGATGGCGAGCACCCACACCGAGCTGACGCCGAGGGCGGGCAGCACGCTGTTGATGGAGGTCAGCAACAGCGCGCCGAGGGCGGCGCCGTAGACGCTGCCGGAGCCGCCGGTGAAGACCACACCGCCGACCACGACGGCGCTGACGACGGTGAGTTCGTAGCCGTTGCCGGTGCCGGAGTCGACGTTGCCGAACCGGGCCAGGTACATCGCCCCGGCGAGTCCGGCGAGGGCACCGCAGAAGGTGTACGCGGCGAGGATCCGCTTGCGGACCGGGATGCCGGCGAGCCGGGCGGCCTCCGGGTTGGAGCCGAGGGCGTACAGCTCGCGGCCGCTGCCGAAGTGCTTGAGGTAGTACGCGGTCGCCACCAGCACCACCAGGGCGATCATCGCCAGCCACGGCACCGCGGACAGGCCGCCGGAGCCGAAGTCCACGAAGCCGCCCGGCAGGTCGGCCGCCGTGATCTGCCGGGAGCCCACCCAGATGGAGTCGATGCCGCGGATGATGTAGAGCGTGCCGAGGGTGACGACGAGGGCGGGCACCTGCCCGAGGCTGACCAGGAGGCCGTTCAGCAGGCCGAAGCCGATGCCGAGCAGGACCGCCAGGACCACGGCGACGACCGGGTTGCCGCCGCCCTGGAGGTAGTCACCGGCGGCGAAGGCGCTGATGCCGAGGGTGGAGCCGACGGACAGGTCGACGTTGCGGGTGATGACGACCAGTGACTGGCCGGTGGCGACGAGCACCAGGATGGTCGCGTTCAGCAGCAGGTCCTTGATGCCCTGCTCGGACAGGAACTCGCTGTTGCCGGCCTGGGTGACGGCGATCATCACCAGGAAGACGACCAGGATGGCCAGTTCGCGCATCTTGAAGACGCGGTCCACCAGCCGGGTGCCACTGGACCTGGGCACCTCGGCGACGGGCGTCTCGTTCGGGGTGAGCACCGTCATGCGGCAGCCCTCCCGGTGGGCGGGGACAAGAGGGCAGCCCTCTTCGTGGCTGTCATGCTGCGGCCCTCCCGGTGGCAGCGGCCATCACGGATTCCTCGGTGGCTTCGGAGCGCGGAATCTCGGCGGTCAGGCGTCCCTCGTGCATCACCAGCACGCGGTCGGCCATGCCGAGGATCTCGGGCAGGTCGGAGGAGATCATCAGTACGGCGACCCCGTCGGCGGCCAGCTCGCTGAGCAACCGGTGCACCTCGGCCTTGGTGCCGACGTCGATGCCGCGCGTGGGCTCGTCGACGATCAGCACCCTGGGGCCGGTGGCGAGCCACTTGGCCAGGACGACCTTCTGCTGGTTGCCCCCGGACAGCGTGTTGACGGTGTCGGCGATCCGGGCGTACTTGACCTGGAGCTTGACGGCCCAGTCGAGGGAGCGGCTGCGTTCGGCGCCGCGGTCGACGAGGCCGGCCTTCACGGTCGTACGAAGACCGGTCAGGCCGATGTTGCGCTCGATGGACATGTCCATCACCAGGCCCTGCGCGCGCCGGTCCTCGGGCACGAGGGCGAGCCCGGAGGCCATCGCGGTGGACGGGGCGCCGTTGGTGAGCTTGCGCCCCTGCACCTCGACCTCCCCGGCGTCCCAGCGGTCGATGCCGAAGACGGCCCGGGCCACCTCCGTACGGCCCGCGCCGACCAGACCGGCCAGGCCGACGATCTCGCCGTGCCGCACCTCGAAGGACACGTCGGTGAAGACGCCCTCGCGGGTCAGCCGGCGCACGCTCAGGGCGACCTCGCCCGGGCGGACCTCCTGCTTCGGGTAGAGCTCGTCGAGGTCGCGGCCGACCATCCGGCGGACGAGATCGTCCTCCGTCATGCCGACGATCGGCTCGCTGGCGATCCAGGCGCCGTCGCGCAGAGTCGTCACCCGCTGGCAGATCTGGAAGATCTCCTCCAGCCGGTGGCTGATGAACAGCACGGCGGCGCCCTGCTCGCGCAGGGTGCGCACGACACCGAAGAGACGGGCCACCTCGCTGCCGGTCAGGGCGGCGGTCGGCTCGTCCATGATCAGGACGCGGGCCTCGAAGGAGAGGGCCTTGGCGATCTCGACGATCTGCTGATCGGCGATGGACAGGCCGCGCGCGGGACGGTCGGGGTCGAGTTCGACACCGAGCCGCCGCATCAGGGCCAGGGTCGCGGAGTGCGTGGCCTTGTGGTCGATCCGGCCGAGCGCGCGCCGCGGCTGGCGGCCCATGAAGATGTTCTCGGCGATCGACAGGTCGGGGAAGAGGGTGGGTTCCTGGTAGATGACGGCGATACCCGCGTCGCGGGCGTCGCCGGGGCCGTGGAAGAGGACGGGCTCGCCGTCGAGCAGCACCCGGCCGGCGTCCGGTCGGTGCACCCCGGCGAGCGTCTTGATGAGGGTCGACTTGCCCGCGCCGTTCTCACCGGCGAGCGCGTGCACCTCACCGGGGAACAGTTCCAGGGACACGTCCCTCAGTGCGCGCACCGCTCCGAAGGACTTGGAGACGTCCTTGAGCGACAGCACCGGGGTCGGACCCGCGTCGGACGGGTAGGTCATGAGGGGCTCCTCGACGACGCCGGCGGAGGCCGTCACAGCGTCGTGAAAGGTTTCAACTTGGTTGCCGGGACGTTAGGCGCGCCAGACATGTCACGTCAATGGGTCAGTGTCGAAAAAGTTTCGATAGCCCAAGGTCACGGTCAGGGCACGGTGAACGAGGTGTGCCGCAACCCTTGACACCCCTGCTGGGGACCCATAGCTTCGCGGTTTGAATCGATTCATACAGAACGGCTGGCAGAGGAGCCCCCAAGTGACCGAGTTGGCTGCGGTGAAGGCCGCTCTCAAGTCCCAGGCAGTCGAGACGCCGTCGTGGGCGTACGGGAACTCGGGGACGCGCTTCAAGGTGTTCGCGCAAGCGGGTGTCCCCCGCGACCCGTGGGAGAAGCTCGCGGACGCGGCGAAGGTGCACGAGTTCACGGGCGTGGCGCCGACGGTCGCGCTGCACATTCCCTGGGACCGGGTCGAGGACTACGCGGCGCTGGCGAAGTACGCCGAGGAACACGGCGTGAAGCTGGGCGCGATCAATTCGAACACGTTCCAGGACGACGCCTACAAGCTGGGCAGCATCTGTCACGCGGACCCCGCGGTGCGGCGCAAGGCGCTGGATCACCTGCTGGAGTGCGTGGACATCATGGACGCCACCGGCTCGCGCGACCTGAAGCTGTGGTTCGCCGACGGAACGAACTATCCCGGGCAGGACGACATCCGCGAACGCCAGGACCGGCTCGCCGAGGGTCTGGCCGAGGTGTACCGGCGGCTCGGCGAGAACCAGCGGATGCTGCTGGAGTACAAGTTCTTCGAGCCCGCCTTCTACTCGACGGACGTGCCGGACTGGGGCACGGCGTACGCCCACTGCCTCAAGCTCGGCGAGAAGGCACAGGTCGTGGTCGACACCGGGCACCACGCCCCCGGCACCAACATCGAGTTCATCGTCGCCACGCTGCTGCGCGAGGGGAAGCTCGGCGGGTTCGACTTCAACTCGCGCTTCTACGCGGACGACGACCTGATGGTCGGCGCGGCCGATCCCTTCCAGCTGTTCCGGATCATGTACGAGGTGATCCGCGGGGGCGGGCTCACGCCTTCCGTCGCGTTCATGCTCGACCAGTGCCACAACATCGAGGCGAAGATCCCCGCGATCATCCGGTCCGTGATGAACGTCCAGGAGGCCACGGCGAAGGCGCTGCTCGTGGACCGGGAGGCGCTGGATGCGGCGCAGCGGTCGGGGGACGTGCTGGAGGCGAACGCGGTGATCATGGACGCGTACAACACGGATGTGCGGCCGCTGCTTCGTTCGCTCCGCGAGGAAATGGGGCTCGACCCCGACCCGACGGCCGCGTACCGGCGGTCCGGGTGGGCCGAGAAGATCGTGGCAGAGCGGGTGGGTGGTCAGCAGGCTGGTTGGGGGGCGTGAGCGGCTGTTTCGCGTCTGCCGGGTAAACCCGGTCGCAGGCTGCGGGCCGAGTGTGGCTGATCGCGGCCACGCGGCGGAGCCGCATATCTATACAGACCCGCGCCCCTGAAGGTGCGCTCACCTACACCCTCGTCAAGAAGGACTGAACAGACATGGCACCCCATCCCGAAGCCGCCGCCCTCCTCGCTCGTTCCCATCGGCTCGGTTCCGATCCCCGTAACACCAACTACGCCGGCGGCAACGCGTCCGCGAAGGGCACCGCCACCGACCCCGTCACCGGTGGTGATGTGGACCTGATGTGGGTCAAGGGGTCCGGTGGGGACCTCGGGACACTGACGGAGAGCGGGCTGGCCGTGTTGCGGCTGGACCGGATGCGGGCGCTTGTCGACGTGTATCCGGGGGTGGAGCGCGAGGACGAGATGGTCGCCGCGTTCGACTACTGCCTGCACGGCAAGGGCGGGGCCGCTCCCTCCATCGACACCGCGATGCACGGGCTCGTCGAGGCCGCGCACGTGGACCACCTGCACCCGGACTCCGGGATCGCGCTGGCCTGCGCGTCCGACGGGGAGAAGCTGACGGCCGAGTGTTTCGGCGACACGGTGGTGTGGGTGCCGTGGCGGCGGCCCGGGTTCCAGCTCGGGCTGGACATCGCGGCGGTCAAGGAGGCCAACCCGCAGGCGATCGGGTGCGTGCTCGGCGGGCACGGGATCACCGCGTGGGGTGACACGTCCGAGGAGTGCGAGCGCAACTCGCTGCACATCATCCGGACCGCGGAGACGTTCCTCGCCGAGCGGGGCAGGCCGGAGCCGTTCGGGCCGGTGATCGAGGGGTACGAGGCGCTGCCCGAGGAGGAGCGGCGGGAGCGGGCGGCGGCCCTGGCACCGTACGTCCGGGCCGTCGCCTCCCAGGACAGGCCGCAGGTCGGGCACTTCACCGACTCCGACGTCGTCCTCGACTTCCTGGCATCCGCCGAGCATCCGCGGCTCGCCGCGCTCGGCACCTCCTGCCCGGACCACTTCCTGCGCACCAAGGTCCGGCCGCTGGTCCTCGACCTGCCGCCGACGGCTCCCCTCGACGAGGCGATCGCGCGGCTGAAGGAGCTGCACGCCGAGTACCGTGAGGAGTACGCCGCCTACTACCAGCGGCACGCCGAGCCCGACTCCCCCGCGATGCGCGGCGCCGACCCGGCGATCGTGCTGGTTCCGGGCGTGGGCATGTTCTCCTTCGGCAAGGACAAGCAGACGGCCCGGGTGGCCGGCGAGTTCTACGTCAACGCGATCAACGTGATGCGCGGGGCCGAGGCGGTGTCGACGTACGCGCCGATCGAGGAGTCGGAGAAGTTCCGCATCGAGTACTGGGCGCTGGAGGAGGCCAAGCTCCAGCGGATGCCGAAGCCGAAGCCGCTGGCGACCCGGGTTGCGCTGGTGACCGGCGCCGGCAGCGGGATCGGGAAGGCGATCGCCGAGCGGCTGGTCGCCGAGGGCGCGTGCGTGGTGATCGCCGACCTCAACGCGGGGAACGCGCAGGCCGTCGCGGAGGAGTTGGGCGGCGCCGACAAGGCCGTCGCCGTGACCGTCGACGTCACGTCCGAGGAGCAGATCGCCGAAGCCTTCAAGGCGGCGGCGCTCGCCTTCGGCGGGGTGGACCTGGTGGTCAACAACGCCGGAATCTCCATCTCCAAGCCGCTCCTCGAGACGTCGGCGAAGGACTGGGACCTCCAGCACGACATCATGGCCCGCGGCTCCTTCCTGGTCTCGCGGGAGGCGGCCCGGGTGATGATCGCGCAGGAGCTGGGCGGCGACATCGTCTACATCGCTTCCAAGAACGCCGTGTTCGCCGGACCCAACAACATCGCCTACTCCGCGACCAAGGCCGACCAGGCCCATCAGGTGCGGCTGCTCGCCGCCGAGCTGGGCGAGCACGGGATCCGTGTCAACGGGGTCAACCCGGACGGGGTCGTGCGCGGCTCCGGGATCTTCGCGGGCGGCTGGGGCGCGAAGCGGGCGGCCGTGTACGGGGTGCCGGAGGAGAAGCTGGGCGAGTTCTACGCCCAGCGGACCATCCTCAAGCGGGAGGTGCTGCCCGAGCACGTGGCCAACGCGGTCTTCGCGCTCACCGGCGGGGAGCTGACGCACACCACGGGGCTGCACGTCCCGGTCGACGCCGGCGTCGCGGCCGCCTTCCTGCGATGAGCGGGGCCGTGAAGTCGTACGCCGCGGTCGACCTCGGCGCGTCCAGCGGACGGGTCATGGTCGGCCGCGTCGGCCCCGACAGCCTGGAGCTGACCGAGGCGCACCGCTTCCCCAACCGGCCGGTCAGGGTGCCGGAGGGGCTGCGGTGGGACATCCTCGGGCTGTACCGGGGTGTCCTCGACGGGCTGCGGGCGGCCGGTGCCCACTGCGGTGGACGGCTCGACTCGGTCGGCATCGACAGCTGGGCCGTGGACCACGGCCTGCTCGACGCCGACGGGGCGCTGCTCGGCAACCCGGTGCACTACCGGGACGCGCGGACCGAGGGCGTCGCGGAGAAGGTGTGGGCGACGGTGCCGGCGCCCGAACTGTACGCGGCGACCGGGTTGCAGTACGCGCCCTTCAACACCCTGTACCAGCTGATCGCGGCCCGCTCCTCCGACCAACTGGCCCACGCCAAGCGACTGTTGCTCGTTCCCGACCTGCTCTCCTACTGGCTCACGGGCGAGCAGGGCACCGAGCTGACCAACGCGTCGACGACCCAGCTGATCGATCCCCTCACGCGCGAGTGGTCGTACGACATCGCGTCCCGGCTCGGTGTCGACCTGGACCTGTTCGCGCCGCTGCGGCAGCCCGGCGATCCGGCGGGCGTGCTGCGGCCGGACGTGCTGGAGGAGACCGGGCTGGCCGGGCCGGTGCCGGTGACGGCGGTCGGGTCGCACGACACCGCCTCCGCCGTGGCGGCCGTCCCGGCGGCCGGTGAGCGGTTCGCGTACATCTGCACCGGCACCTGGTCCCTGGCCGGGCTGGAGCTGGACGCGCCGGTGCTGACGGAGGAGAGCCGGCTGGCCAACTTCACCAACGAGTTGGGGCTCGACGGCACCGTCCGGTATCTGCGCAACATCATGGGCCTGTGGCTGCTCCAGGAGTGCGCACGGGACTGGGGGGAGCCCGAGTTGGGCGAGCTGCTCCTCGACGCGGCCAAGGTGTCGGCCCTGCGGTCGGTGGTGGACGCGGGGGACGCCGCGTTCCTGGCGCCGGGCCGGATGCCGGAGCGGATCGCCGAGGCGTGCCGTGCCTCCGGGCAGCCGGTGCCCGCCTCGCCCGCCGAGATCACGCGCTGCATCCTGGACTCCCTCGCCCTTGCCCACCGCCGGGCCGTTCAGGACGCGCAGCGGCTGGCCGACCACCCGGTCGACGTCGTGCACATCGTCGGCGGGGGCACCCGCAACGCCCTGCTGTGCCAGCTGACCGCCGACGCCTGCGGGCTGCCGGTCGTCGCGGGCCCGACGGAGGCGGCGGCCCTGGGCAACGTCCTGGTGCAGGCCCGGGCCCACGGGCTGGTGGGCGACCTGGCGGGGACGCGCGAGCTGCTCGTGCGGACCCAGCCGCTGACCCGGTACGAGCCGCAGGGCGACCCGGCCCGCTGGCGCGAGGCCCAGGCCCGGCTCACCGTGGGGTGAGGGGGACTCCCCGGGCGGCGGACCCGGGGATACGCTGACTCATCCGATGATCGACCATGAGGAGCCGCGATGCGTGTCGCCCTGTTCCTGACCTGTGTCAACGACACGCTCTATCCGGACACCGGGCGCGCGGTGGTGAAGCTGCTGACCAGGTTGGGCGTAGACGTCGACTTCCCGATGGCCCAGACCTGCTGCGGGCAGGCCCACTACAACACCGGCTACCGGCATGAGGCGGAACCCCTGGCCCGGCATTTCTCCGATGTCTTCGGGGAGTACGAGGCGATCGTGACGCCGTCCGGGTCGTGCGGGGCGATGGTGCGGGAGCTGTATCCGCGGATGGGTCAGCGGGCCCGGGCCGAGGGCCGCGGGGACTCGCTCGCCGCTACCCTGGCGCCGGTGGTGCCGAAGACGTACGAGCTGACGGAGTTCCTGGTGGACGTGCTGGGGGTGACGGACGTCGGGGCGTACTACCCGCACACGGTGACCTACCACCCGACCTGCCACGGGCTGCGCTCTCTGGGGCTGGGCGACCGGCCCCGGCGGCTGCTCCAGGCGGTGAAGGGGCTGGAGTTGGTGGAACTGCCGGGCGCCGACGAGTGCTGCGGTTTCGGCGGCACGTTCGCGCTGAAGAACGCCGATGTCTCGGCGGCGATGGGCGCGGACAAGGTACGCAACGCCGAGTCGACCGGCGCGGAGGTGCTGTGCGCGGCCGACAACTCCTGTCTGATGCACATCGGGGGAACGATGACCCGGCTGAAGACAGGCATGCGGCCGGTGCACATCGCGGAGATCCTGGCGAGCACTCAGGAGGAAACAGCGGCATGAGCGGAACATTCGTGGGGATGCCGGCCTTTCCTCAGGCCGCGCACGAGGCGGTCAACAATCCGACCCTGCGCGGCAATCTGCGCCACGCCACGCACACCATCCGTGCCAAGCGGGCGAAGGCCGTCGCGGAGGTCTCCGACTGGGCCGAGCTGCGCGAGGCCGGGAAGCGGATCAAGGACCACACACTCCTTCATCTCGACCGGTATCTGGAGCAGGTGGAGGAGTCGGTCACGGCGGCGGGCGGAATCGTCCACTGGGCCGCCGACGCCGACGAGGCCAACCGGATCGTGGCCGGCCTGGTCAAGGAGACGGGCGAGTCGGAGGTCGTCAAGGTCAAGTCGATGGCCACGCAGGAGATCGGGCTCAACGAGGCCCTGGAGGCCGAGGGCATCCGTGCCTACGAGACCGATCTCGCCGAGCTGATCGTGCAGTTGGGCAAGGACCGGCCCTCGCACATCCTCGTCCCCGCGATCCACCGCAACCGCGGCGAGATCCGGGACATCTTCACGCGCGAGATGAGCGAGTGGGGGCGTCCGGCACCCGAGGGTTTGACCGACACGCCCGCCGAACTCGCCGAGGCCGCGCGCCTGCACCTGCGGGAGAAGTTCCTGCGCGCCAAGGTCGGCATCTCCGGCGCCAACTTCGTGGTCGCCGAGACCGGCACGCTGGTGGTCGTGGAGTCCGAGGGCAACGGGCGGATGTGCGTGACCCTGCCCGAGACGCTGATCTCGGTCGTCGGCATCGAGAAGATCGTGCCGACCTGGCGGGACCTGGAGGTGTTCCTCCAGACCCTCCCCCGCTCATCGACGGCCGAGCGCATGAACCCGTACACGTCGATGTGGACCGGTACGACCGAGGAGGACGGTCCGAAGACCTTCCACCTGGTCCTGCTCGACAACGGCCGCACCGACACCCTCGCCGACGAGGTCGGCCGGCAGGCCCTGCGCTGCATCCGCTGCTCGGCGTGTCTCAACGTCTGCCCGGTGTACGAGCGGGCCGGCGGGCATGCGTACGGCTCGGTCTACCCGGGTCCGATCGGCGCCATCCTCAGCCCCCAACTGCGGGGCACGGCCAGCGAGATCGACGCCTCCCTGCCGTACGCCTCCTCCCTGTGCGGGGCCTGCTACGAGGTGTGTCCGGTCGCCATCGACATCCCGGAGGTGCTGGTGCACCTGCGGGAACGGGTCGTCGAGGGCGGCCCGGTGACGCGGGAGGGCAACAAGGTGGTACTCAAGCCCGCGAAGGGTCATGCCGCCGAGCGGGCGGCGATGCGTGCGGCACGCTGGGCGTTCGGGCGTCCCGGCGCCCTGCGCACCGGTCAGCGGCTCGCCTCGCGCACCCGCCGCTTCCATCCGCGCACGCTGCCCGGCCCGGGCGGCGCGTGGAGCGACACGCGGGATCTGCCGCCGGTGCCGGCGGAGCCGTTCCGCGACTGGTGGCAGCGCACGCAGGGCCGGCACGGCGACAACGGCGACAACGGCGACAAGGGGACCGCGAAGTGAGCAGCAGGGAGCGGATCCTGGGCCGGGTGCGGCGTGCGCTGGCAGCCGTGCCTCACGACGACACTCCGTACGAGCAGGCGTTTTCCCGCGACTATCTACGCGAGCACGGTGACCGGAGTGTCGAGCAGACGGTCGATCTGCTCGCCGAGAACCTGGCGGACTACCGGGCGATCGTGCACCGCTGCACCCCCGCCGACCTCGCGGCGACGATCGCCGGGATGCTGGCCGCGCGGGGCTCGAAGACGGTGCTCGTGCCGCGGGGCCTCGATCCCGGATGGCTCGCGGCGGCCGACGCCGAGCAGGTGCCGGACCGCGCCGAGAGCAGTGCGCACGAGCTCGACCAGGTCGACAGCGTCGTCACCGCGTGCGCGGTCGCCGTCGCCGAGACGGGGACCATCGTGCTCGACGGCGGCCCCGACCAGGGCCGCCGCCGCATCACGCTCGTCCCGGACCATCACATCTGTGTCGTACGGGTCCCGGACCAGGTCGTCTCCTCCGTCCCGCAGGCTCTCGAACGCCTCTCCCCGGCGCGCCCGTTGACCTGGATCTCCGGGCCTTCGGCCACCAGCGACATCGAGCTGGACCGGGTCGAGGGGGTGCACGGTCCGCGCACCCTGGAGGTGGTGCTGGTGGACGGTCAGGCGAGTACGGAGGTCACCTCGTAGCGGCCGGACGGGAGGCGGTAGGAGGCGGTGCCGTCCGCGAAGCCCAGGTACTCGACGCCCTCGGCATGGGCCAGGGGTGAGCCGTCCTCGCGGACCGTGTCCGGGTCGGCGGTGGGCAGGCGCAGGGTCGCCGTGCTGTTGGCGGGGACCACGGCCCGGTAGGCCAGCCTCCCGTCCGTCGCCGTCCACTCGCTGACGATCTCTCCGTACGGCGACAGGTGCGACGCGGCCACGTGCCCGATCCGGCCGGTCGGGTCGGGATGCGGGCGCAGGAAGAAATGGCGGAAGCCGGGGTGGTGCGGGTCCTTCGCGATGCCGGCCATGCTCTCGTACATCCACTCCATGATCGCGCCGTAGGAGTAGTGGTTGAAGGAGTTCATGTCGACCGGGCCGAAGCCGTCCTCCTTCGCGTACGAGTTCCAGCGCTCCCAGACGGTGGTGGCGCCGTTGTCCACGGAGTACAGCCAGGACGGCATGGCGTTCTGGTGCAGCAGTGCGTACGCGAGGTCGGCGCGGCCCTCGTCGGTGAGGACGGGGGCGATGACGTTCACGCCGAGGAAGCCGACGGAGAGGGTGTTCTCCGCGTACTTCACCCGGGTGCTGTCGGGGTGGGCGGCCTTGTACGCCACGTCGTTGCCGACGTTGTCGGCGAGCAGGGCGACCAGTTGGCGGCGCTGGTCCCCGGTGTCGTACAGGCCCAGTTTGAGGGCCCACAGCAGCGCGGTCTGGCTGTTGTCCTCGGGCTTGCCCGCGGTGTCCCCTGGGGTCCACGGGGGCGGGTCGCCGAGGCTGGAGCGCACCGTGAGCGTGCCGCCTTCAGTGCTGAGGTACTTGGCGACGAACGCGCTCTTGATCCGGGCGAAGAGCTCGTCGTAGGCGCGGCTCTCGGCGGTGCGGCCGGTGGCGCGGGCCATGTCGGCCATGAGCCGGGCGCTGTAGCCGTAGGAGACGTCGCTGATGAGCTGGGTGCTGGTCACCTGAAAGGCGAGCCAGTCGCCGAAAACCGCTCCCTGGCCGGCGTAGGTGTCGCCGGTGCGGGCGCGGATCCAGTCCAGGTACGTCGTCATCGCCGCCCAGCTGCGGTCGATGATCGTGGTGTCACCGGACATCTGCCACACCGTCCACGGCACCACCACCCCGCAGTCGGCCCAACCGCTCGCCGGGACCGGCTCGTTGTAGCGGGCTCCGGGGGCGATCCAGGGGAACTGGGCGCCGTCCGCGCCGTAGACGCGCTGCGAGTCGATCAGGGTGTCCTGGAAGTGGCTGAGGAAGGCGACCGCGTCGGCGTTGTAGAGGCCGGTGAGGGAGAAGAGCTGGGTGTCGCCGGTCCAGCCGAGGCGTTCGTCGCGCTGCGGGCAGTCGGTGGGCACCCACAGGTAGTTGCCGCGCTGACCCCAACGGACGTTGCTGATCAGCTGGTTGATCCGGGGGGCGTCGGTGGTGACGGTACCGATGTCGCGGAGCGCGGAGGTGGCGACCTTGCCGGTGATCTCGGTGAGGGTGACGGTGTCGGTCGCGGTGACGGAGAGGTAGCGGAAGCCGTAGAAGGTCAGGGAGTCCTGGTGGGTCTCGCCGTCGGGGTCGCCCCTGAGGATGTATGTGCTGGTGGCCTCGGCGGTGCGCAGGTTGGCCCGGTAGACCGAGCCGACGGGGCCGTCGGCGCCCGCGCTGTCGTCGTTGAGCATCTCGCCGGGCCGGAAGGTGACTTCGGCGCCGGCCGGGCCGCGCAGGCTGTAGCGGGGCACGCCGACCATGTTCTGGCCGAGGTCGATCACGGCGGTGTCGCCGGGGTGCAGGGTGACGCTCGCGGTGGCCGCCTCGGCAGGATCGGTGACCGTGCGGGCGGCGTCGACGACGATACGGCCCTTGCCGCCTGCGCTGCCGTCCTGGCCCGTCACGCCCTTGCAGACGGTGACGGAGTGCGGCTCGCGGTCCCACTCGGGTACCAGGCGGGCGCTGTCGGCGGGGTAGGCGACCAGCTTCGCGTCCGGGAACCTCGTCGTGTGGTCGTGTTCCTCGACGCCCGCCCAGGCGGAGTCGTCGAAGCCGTTCTCCGTCCAGCCCGCAAGCTCCCTCCGGGCGTCGTAGGTCTGCCCGTCGTAGATGTCGTCGGCGCGGTAGGGGCCGGTGTCGGTGGCTCTCCAGGTCCCCCCGGGAGTGGTGACGACCGTCTGCCGGGATCCGTCCGCGTACCGGATCAGGAGCTTGGCCTTGAGGGCCAGGCGGTTGCCGGTCGCGGAGTAGTAGGCGCTGTTCTCGGAGATGCGGCCGTTGTACCAGCCGTTGCCCAGCACCGCGGCGAGGGTGAGGCGCCTTGGGCCCGCCAAGAGGTCCGTGACGTCGTAGGTCAGGTAGTTGACGGTGCTTTCGTAGTTGGTCCAGCCCGGGGCGAGCAGTTCCAGGGTGGTGCCGTCGCCGTGCGGTACGGCGACACGGTGGCCGTTGACGTAGGCGTCGTACACGCCGAGGGCCGAGACGTACAGCCGTGCCTGAAGGACCAGCCCGTGCTTCAGGGCTGTCTCGTGGCGCAGCAGCGGGGCTCCGGCGCTCTTGGGCTCCTTGCCCGCCATGGTGATCCAGCGGGCGCCATCCCAGCCGGTGGTGCCGTCGGTGCTGAGCAGTCCGGTCTCGAAGTGGGCGGTCGAGGCGGCGGGGACGGCGCGGTCGTGCTCGTCCCACGCCGTCACCGTCCAGTGGTAGCGGGTGGAGGGGCGCAGCGCGGGCCCTGCGTAGCGCACCGCGACCGAGTCCGGGGAGGCGACGCGGCCGCTGTCCCAGACGTCCGCGCGGGCGCCGGTCAGGCGGTCGGGCGAGGTGGCCACGAGGATCCGATACGCCGTCTGCCGGCGGCCCCGGGCCGCGGAGACCGTCCGCCAGCCGAACCGGGGCCGTGCCGCGTCCACGCCGAGCGGGTTCGTGCGGTGCTCCACGGTCAGCCCGGCCACGGAGGTCCGGCCGGGGCCCGGGGCCGCCCAGTCGTTCGCTCCGTCATTCACGCCGTTGTCCCTTCGACCGTCGGAGTTGTATCGATTCAGCAAGTTAGTGGCGGCTGCGGCACCTGTCTACGCCCCTCTCGGCGAGAGTTGGTGACACTTCCAACAGAGCGTGCCATGTCGAACGACGAGGCGATTGAAACCTTTTAAAAACGGAAGGCGGACGTCACCGGCCACGGCCGGTCTCGGCCGGCTGTCGCCCCGTGGGCGGATCCTGGAGGAAACGCTGCCCACGATCCTGCTACACCCGGGTACTGCGCACGCCGGCCGTGAGTGCGGTCGCGGTGGCGGCGTGAGTGGGGCGGAGAGGCGGAGAGAGGGCGGCCGTTGCCACTGCCGCCCTCTCCGCACAAGGGGATGGTCCGCGAAGGCCCCGTGACAGATACGGTGAACAAGCGCTTGGATAGGGACCTGTCCAGGTAGCGCCGCCGAGCTGGAGGCCCCGTTGCTGTTCACATCCGTCGACGACGTCTCCAGGCGGCTCGCCGAGACCGGCTATCTCCCCTCCCCCGCCGTCGCCACCACCGTCTTCCTCGCCGACCGCCTCGGCAAGCCGCTTCTCGTCGAGGGACCCGCCGGGGTCGGCAAGACAGAGCTGGCCAAGGCGGTCGCGCAGGTCGCTCAGGCACGACTCGTACGGCTGCAGTGCTACGAGGGCGTGGACGAGTCCCGGGCCCTGTACGAGTGGAACCACGCCAAGCAGCTGCTGCGCATCAGCGCGGGCCGCGACGAGACCTGGGACGAGACCCGCACCGACATCTTCAGCGAGGAGTTCCTGCTCCCCCGGCCGCTGCTGACCGCGATCCGCGGCGACGAGCCGAAGGTGCTGCTGATCGACGAGACCGACAAGGCGGACGTCGAGGTGGAGGGTCTGCTCCTGGAGGTGCTCAGCGACTTCCAGGTCACCGTGCCCGAGCTGGGCACGGTCACCGCGACCCGCCGCCCCTTCGTGGTCCTCACCTCGAACGCGAGCCGCGAACTGTCCGAGGCGCTGCGCCGCCGCTGCCTGTTCCTGCACATCGGGTTCCCCGACGAGGAGCTGGAGCGCCGGATCGTACGACTGAAGGTGCCCGGTCTGGACGAGGCGCTGGCGGAGTCGGTCGTCCGGGTCGTCGGCGCGCTGCGGGCGATGGACCTGCGGAAGGTGCCGTCGGTCGCCGAGACCATCGACTGGGCGGGCACCCTCCTCGCGCTCGGCGCCGACACCCTGGACGAGACCGTCGTACGGGACACTCTGGGCGTGCTGCTGAAGCACCAGGACGACATCCTCAAGGCCACCGCGAAGCTCGATCCGGGCGCCCTGTGACCGCGCCGGCCGGTGTCGCGGAACGGCTGACCTCACTGGTCGGGGCGCTGCGCGCGCACGGCGTCCGGGTCGGCACGGGTGAGACGGTGGACGCGGCACGGGCGGTGGCGGCGCTGGGACTGGCCGACCGCGAGCTGCTGCGGGAGGGACTGGCGGCGACGCTGCTGCACGGTACGGCCCAGCGGCCGGTGTTCGATCCGGTCTTCGACCTGTACTTTCCGCGAGGTGTCGGCGGCCCCGACACCGGGTCGGCGGACCGGGACGACCTGCGCGAGCGGCTCGCCGCCGCGCTGGCCGCGAACGATCAGGCGTTGCTGGGGCGGTTGGCGGCCGAGGCGGTCGACGGGTTCGGCGGCTACGGTTCCTCGCCGGCGTCGGACGGCTGGTCGTCGCACCAGACGCTGGACCGGCTGCGCCCGCAGACCCTGCTCGCGCGGGTCCGCGACGACATCCGTGCGCGGCACGGCGGCTCGGGGTTCGCCGACCGGCTGCTGGAGGACGAGATCCGCCGGCGCATCGAGGCGTTCCGCCGGATGGTGGCCGCGGAAGCCCGGCGCCGAGTGGCCGAGCGGCGCGGGCGGGACGAGATCGCCCGGCGGGCGGTGGCCCCGACCGCCGACCGGGTGGACTTCCTGTTCGCCGGGAAGGACCGACTCACCGAGCTGCGCAGGACGGTGCAGCCGCTGGCCCGCAAACTGGCCACCCGGCTGGCGGCCCGTCGGCGCCGGGCCTCCCGGGGCACGATCGATCTGCGGCGCACCCTGCGCGGGTCGCTGTCGACGGGCGGGGTGCCGATGCGGCCCGTGCTGCGCCGCCGCCGTCCGGCCCGTCCCGAACTGGTGCTGCTGTGCGATGTGTCGGGGTCGGTGTCCGGGTTCTCCGACTTCACGATGCTGCTCGTGCAGGCGCTTCACGACCAGTTCAGCAAGGTACGGGTGTTCGCCTTCGTCAACCGCGTCGACGAGGTGACCGGGCTGCTGGAGCGCGGCGCGGCCGACCCGGAGGGCCTCGGCGCCCGGATCCGCGCTCAGGCCACGCTCACGGGCTGGCACGGCAGCAGCGACTACGGGGTCGCGCTGGGCGAGTTCGCGGAGCGGTACGGCGACGCGGTCGGTCCCAGGACGACCGTCTTCGTCCTCGGGGACGCCCGCACCAACCAGAGCGACCCCAACCTGGCCGCTGTCCGGCAGATCGCCGAACGGGCGCGCCGCGTCTACTGGTTGAACCCGGAGGCGGGCTCGCAGTGGGGTACCGGCGACTCCGCGGCGCCCGCCTACGCCGAGCTGGTGGAGATGCACGAGTGCCGCACCGCCCGGCAGCTGGGCGCCCTGGTCGGACGCCTGCTGCCGATCTGACCGAGGGGGTAACCGGACTGCTCTCTTTCGTGCAAGATATTTCACGAACGCGTCACTGGTTCGTGGTTGGTGCAGGCGCCGTGGACGAGCGCACGATCAGCTCGGGGGCGACCTTGGCCGTCCTGCAGTTCATGGCGTCCTGGAACAACTTCCTGGCTCCGGCGATCTACATCTCGACAGGATCCACATGACCAGCACACTCCCCGCCGAGGACACGCCCTGGATTCCTGGCGTCCCCCGGCACCGGACCACCCGACGCCTGCCTCTGCCCGAGGGCGTTCCGCAGGGCCTTCGCGCCCATACAGTCACCACCGACGAAACAGCCGTGGTGTCAGCCGACTGCATGGTCGAGGACGAAGACTCCACCCTCCGGATCCGTCTGCAGGGCAGCGGCCCGACGACGGCAGTCCTCCTGGTGCCCGCGCCCGACGCCGTGGCCCTGTGGCTGCCCGGCAGTTCCCGCGGCCAGTCCGCCCTGCCCCCCTCATGGGCGCACGGCCTCCCCGCGACACCGTTCACCGGCTCAGCGCTCGGCTGTCTGTTGGGCCGGAACGACCGCCCCCTGATCACCTTCGGAGCCCGCTCAGGCAACGGACACCTGCACATGCGGGCCGGAATCGTCGAAGAGACGGCCGAGTTGCTGCTCACCTTCGAAGCCGACCTGGCCGACGGTTCGCTGGAGATCGTCCTCAACCCGACAACCGACCCCTTCGAGACCACCGTCGCCACCGTCGGCCGCGCCCTCGGCCTGACCCGGGCCGCAGTCCCCGCCTCCGAGTACGCCCCGGTGCTGTGTACGTGGTACGCCTTCCATCAGGACCTCGACTCAGAACGCCTTCTCCAAGAAGCCCGAACAGCGGCAGACATGGGCTTCGGCACCCTGATCATTGACGACGGCTGGCAGAACGAGGACTGCGACCGCGGATACGGCACGTGCGGAGACTGGACACCCCACCCGGCCAAAATCGAAGATCCGGCCGAGCTCGTCCGCTCCGTCGCCGAGATGGGAATGCGTACCCTCTGGTGGATCGGCACACCCTTCCTCGGACACCGGTCACAGGCCTACACCACCGGCCTTCCCGTTCTGTACGAGGAGCCGGACATGGAGGCGGCCGTGCTCGACCCCCGGTCACAACGCGCCCGCAGCCATCTGGTCGACCGGCTGACGGAGCTCATCCGCACCACCGGGGCCGCCGGGCTGAAGGTCGACTTCCTGGAGCGGTACGCCCATGACACCGCCGCGGCACCTCCCGACGACGCGGTGGACGCATCCGTCCCCGCAGCAGCACTGAGTCTCCTGGACGAAATACGCGACGCTCTGACGCCATACGCGCCAGCCCCGGCATTCGAGTTCCGGGAGCCGTCCGTCTCCGCCGAGACCGTGGAACGCGCCACGATGCTGCGCGTATCGGACTGCCCGCTGAGCCCCGTCAACAACCGCGTGGGCATCGTGGACCTGCGGCTGACGACGAACGGGATCGCCATCCACAGTGACCCCATCATGTGGGGCGGCGCGGACAGCCCGGAACGCGTCGCGCAGCACCTGCACAGCAGCTTGTTCGGCGTGCCCCAGGTCTCCGTGGCACTCGCCCGGCAGACCACTGAGCAGTTGGCCGCGCTGGGTTCCTGGATGCGTCTGTGGACGGAACACAAGGACGTGCTCCTCCACGGCACGCTGCGCGTGACCGGGATCACCGGCGACTACTCCACCATCGAGGCGAGCCGGGACAGCGTCACCATCACCGCCCAGTACGCACCCGCCTTCTCCGACGTCCCGCCATCGGCCGACCACTGGATTGTGGTCAACGCGCACGAGAGTGAAGTCGCAGTCCGCTCCGCCCGGGCCCGCACCGCACAGTTCTCCATCAGCGATTGCGTGGGCGACACGACCGTACAAGGCACAGCCACCCTTGACGGCCTGTCAGTCTTCGATGTGCCTGCCGGCGGGGTCGTGCGGTTCTCCTTCGTCTCGTAGCACCGCCCCTGGTCCTTGGTCTCAGTGACAGCGAGGCGGCCCGTGCGGAGCCATCCGGTTGGCGTTCGGTCGGGATTCAGTCGGCCTTCGCGTAGCCCGTCGCCATGCCTCCAGCGAAGTCGTACACCACACACTGTTCGTCGCCGACGACCCAGGCGTCGTGTCCGGGCGAGCACACGAAGACGTCGCCGGCGCCGAGCTCGCCCTCGGCGCCGTCGTCCATGCGGATGCGCATGCGTCCCTGGGCGACGTAGCCGTTGTGGTGGACCTGGCAGCTCTCCGTGCCCGCTATCGGCGCCACGGACTCCGACCAGCGCCAGCCCGGCTCGAAGGTCGCCACGGCGAAGTCGAGTCCGCTGAGGTGGACGGCTTCCAGGTGGCCCCTCTGGAAGTCACGGCGCTCGTCCGCCTTTTCGAGAGTCTTGATCTCCAGCATGACGGCTCTCCCTTCCCGCCGTTGTCCCACGGCCGGGGCCGGTCTCCGTCTCCCGCCCACCACGAGCGGAACCGGCGGGGGCCGTTCCCCACCACCCCATCGTCCGCCCGTCCACCCGGGATCGCCATTCGGGTGACGACACCCGTCGTCACAGCCTCGCCGTCAGGCACCCGGTCGTCAGCCCCCGTCGTCGGACCCCGGTCGTCAGGCCGC
Organism: Streptomyces sp. NPDC050287; assembly: GCF_044459385.1. Classification (NCBI taxonomy): domain Bacteria; kingdom Bacillati; phylum Actinomycetota; class Actinomycetes; order Kitasatosporales; family Streptomycetaceae; genus Streptomyces; species Streptomyces sp. NPDC050287. The sequence goes on from NZ_JBITIY010000004.1 coordinate 770,253, forward strand.
CGTCGTCAGACCCTCGCGATCGGACCCCTTCGTCAGCTCCCTCGTCATCAGGTCCCCGCCGTCAGCCCCCCGTCGCGCACAGCCGGGCGAATCGTCCCGTGTCGATGTTCCCGCCCGAGACGATCACGCCGATCCGGCGCGGGAGCGCCCCTGCCCGGCCGGCGAGCAGCGCGGCGAGCGGGGTCGCGCCGCTGGGCTCGACGACGATCTTCAGGCGTTCGAAGGCGAACCGCATCGCCTCCCGGATCTCGTCGTCGGACACCAGGGCGATCTCGTCGACGAGCCGCTGGTTGACGGCGAAGGTGAGCTCTCCTGGGGTCTCCGCGGCCTGACCGTCGGCGATGGTGCGGGGCACCGGGATCGTGACCCGCCGGCCCGCCTCCAGCGACCGCCTGGTGTCGTCCCCGGCCTCCGGCTCCACGCCGATCACCCGGATACCGGAGTTCAGGCCCTTGGCCGCGGTGGCGCTCCCGGCGATCAGCCCGCCGCCGCCGACCGGCGTCATCAGCGCATCCAACTCTTCTGTCTCTTCGAGGAGTTCGAGCGCCGCAGTACCCTGCCCCGCCATCACGTGGGGGTGTTCGTACGGTGGGATGAGGGCGAGATTCCGCTCCGCGGCCAGCGCTTCGCCGATGGCCACGCGGTCGCCGGTGTAGCGGTCGTACGTCACGATCTCGGCGCCGTAACCGGCGGTGGCCGCCCGCTTCGAGGCCGGGGCGTCCTCCGGCATGACGATGACGGCGGTGGTCCCGAGTTCGCGGGCGGCCAGGGCGACCGCCTGGGCGTGGTTGCCGGAGGAGTAGGCCGCGATGCCCCGGGCCAGCTGCTCCGGGGTGAGCCGGGAGGCCGCGTTGTAGGCGCCGCGGAACTTGAAGGCGCCCACCCGCTGGAAGTTCTCGCACTTGAGGAAGACCTCGGCGCCGACCCGCTCGTCGAGGGTGCGGGAGCGCAGCACGGGGGTGCGGTGCGCGACGCCCTTGAGCCGGGCGGCCGCGTCACGGATGTCGTCGAGGGTGACCGGCGGAGTGGTGGTCGTCACGCGTGTCCTCCAGGGGAGTCGGATGTGACCTCGGTCCCGGCACGGGCCTGGGAGAGGTAGCTGTACGCGGAGGCGCGGGAGATGCCGAGCCGCGCGGCGACCTGTTCGACCGCCCGCCGCACGGCGAAGACTCCGCGCTCGTCGAGGCCGCGGAACAGCTCCACGCGCTCCGTCCGGTCGAGGGCGGCCCACGGCCGGTTCTGGTGGAGCTGCTGGCCGTCGAGCATCACGTCGACGACGGAGCCGATGTCATTGCCGAAGGTGGTGACCGGCAGTTCGGCGGGGGCCCCGCCGGCGCCGGCCAGGGCGCCGAGCAGGGCGTGGGTCTCGGTGACGGCGGAGACGTCGAGGTTGACGCAGAGGGCGCCGAACACCGCGCCCGTCGAGTCCCGCAGCACCATCGTGGAGGACTTGACGATCCGGCCGGTGTCCGTGCGGGTGAGGTAGTTCAGCTCGTCGGCCGCCTCGTCGCCGCGCGCGACCACACGCATGCCGATCTCGCTCATCGCCCCGCCCACCGCACGCCCGGTCACCGCCCCGGCGACGGCGACCACCGACGTCTCCGGCTGCCGGTAGTCATGGAGGACCACCTCGCACATCGGGCCGAACGTCGCCACGATCCCGTCGACGACCGGCTTCAGCGCGGCAAGGATCGCGTCCCGCTCGGTCTCCCGGTCCTCTGCGGCTGACATCGCACCACCTCTCTCCCCATCAGCACATCTAGACTACACGTCCAGCCTCTGGACGGAAAGTCCAATCCCTGTCTCTTCTCTGCCGCGATCCACCCCTGTCCGAGATCTTGACGAGGGCCGTTTTGTTACCGGTAACATCATCGATGTGGGAGCGAACGAGAGGGGGTCCCGTGGCGAGGGAAGAGCCAGTGGTCGACAGCACCAGACCGGTGTCGCCCGTCACGGAGCGGCCAAAGCCTGCGATCTTCAGTCCCGCCGCCGTGGTGGCCTCCTGTGCGGGCTTCGTCCTGATCGGCGCCCTCCAGGCCCTGTACGGGCCGGCCATCCCGGCGTTCCGCGAGGAGTTCGGGCTGACGCCCTCAGCCGCCGGGCTGGGGCTGAGCGCCCACTTCATCGGCGGGGTAGCGGGGGTGCTGCTGTTCGACCGCCTCTACGGCCGGCTGGGCAACCGGCAGATCCTCGGGGCCTCCTACCTGCTCATGGCGGTCGGCTCGGCCGGATTCGCGCTGGCGCCGAACTGGCCCACCGCGCTCGCCGCGGCCCTGTTCGCCGGGCTCGGTTTCGGCGGCATCGACTACGGCCTCAACCAGCTTTTCGCGGTCGGCTTCGGTCACCGTTCGACCGCGATGCTGAACATCCTCAACGCGCACTTCGGCGTCGGCGCCATCCTCGGCCCGGCGCTGATCGGCGCGGTCGGCTCGGAGCACTACCCGACGGTCTTCCTCGGTTTCGCGCTCGCCAACCTGCCGTTGCTGCTGTGCCTGAAGGGCGTACGCGACCGGGCGCCACAACCGGCCGGCTCCCCGGCGTCCGGCGGGGCGGGAGTCCTCGGCCGCAGCCTCGGTTCGGTGCTCGCGGTGTTCGTCGCGCTGTACGTCCTGCACGTGGGCATCGAGGCGGGCGTCGGCGGCTGGGAGCCCACCCATCTGGAGACCGTCGGCTACGGCGCCGGGGTCGCCGCGACCGCCACCTCCGTGTACTGGCTCATGATGACCGTCGGCCGGTTCCTGGTCGCCCCGATAGCACTGCGCTTCTCGGCGCAGGCCATCATCACGGTGTCCTGTGCGGGGATGACGGTCTGTCTGCTGCTGGCCGCGGTCCCGGCCCTCGCGCCGTACGCGTACGCAGGCGTCGGTCTGTTCATCGCGCCGATCTTCCCCACCGGCCTGCCGTGGCTGCACCGGGCCGCCCCGAGCGCCCGCCGGGCCGGTGCCCTCGTCATCGCCGCCTCCATGGTCGGCGGCGTGGCCGCCGGACCGGCACTCGGCAAGGCCATCGAGGCGGCCGGTATCCGCGCGGTCCCGCTGCTGCTGTGCGGGATCTCGGCGCTGTGCCTGGTCGCGACGCTCTGGTTGATCCGCTGCACGCGGGTCCGCTGAACCGTCCGGACCTCTCCACCCACCGATCGAAACCACTGACGCAGCGGGCGGCCCCGCACCGCCGGCCGCCCCCATCGAACCTCCCCGTGCATCTCGGCCCGGTATCAGACCCGAAGGGAAGCCCCACATGCCCGCTCTGACGACGACGTCCGACGGATTCCTCCTGCACGGCGAGCCGTTCCGGATCATCTCCGGGGCCATCCACTACTTCCGCGTCCATCCCGACCAGTGGGCCGACCGGCTGCGCAAGGCACGCCTGATGGGGCTCAACACCGTCGAGACGTACCTGCCGTGGAACCTCCACGAGCCGGAACCCGGCACGCTCGACCTCGACGGTCTGCTGGACCTGCCCCGCTTCCTGCGGCTGGCGCGGGCGGAGGGCCTGCGGGTGCTGCTGCGTCCGGGGCCGTACATCTGCGCCGAGTGGGACGACGGCGGGCTGCCCGCGTGGCTGATCTCGGATCCCGGCATCCGGCTGCGCACCAGCGACCCCCGCTTCACCGACGCGTTCGACCGCTACCTCGACCAGTTGCTGCCCCCGCTGCTGCCGCACCTCGCCGCGAACGGCGGCCCGGTGATCGCCGTACAGGTGGAGAACGAGTACGGGGCGTACGGCGACGACACCGCGTACCTCAAGCACGTCGAACAGGCGCTGCGCTCCCGGGGTGTCGACGAGTTGCTGTTCACCTGCGACCAGGCCAACGCCGAGCACCTGACCGCCGGCAGCCTGCCCGGCACGCTCAGCACCGCCACCTTCGGCAGCCGGGCGGACGAACATCTGGCCGCGCTGCGCGCGCACCAGCCCGAAGGACCCTTGATGTGCGCGGAGTTCTGGATCGGTTGGTTCGACCACTGGGGCGGCCCGCACCACACCCGGTCGGCAGAGACCGCGGCGGCGGACCTGGACCGGCTGCTGTCCGCGGGAGCCTCCGTCAACATCTACATGTTCCACGGCGGCACCAACTTCGGCTTCACCAACGGCGCCAACCACCACCACACGTACGTCCCCACCGTCACGTCGTACGACTACGACGCCCCGCTCACCGAGAGCGGCGACCCCGGTCCCAAGTACCACGCGTTCCGTGAGGTGATCGCGCGGCACGCACCGGTCCCTGACGAGCCGGTGCCCGCGCCGGGCCCCAAACTCCCGCCGGCCACGGTCGACCTGGACCATCGGGCGCCGCTGCTGCCGTATCTGCGCACGCTGGACGGCGGTACCCGCACGCAGGACCCGGTCACGATGAACGGACTCGGCGTGCACACCGGCTATGCGCTGTACCGCACCACGGTTCCGGCCGCGGGTGACGGGCTGCTGCACTTCGCGGGCGGTGTCGGCGACCGCGCCCAGGTGTTCGTGGACGGCGCCTCCGTGGGCGTACTGGAACGCGAACGCAACGAGGAGGCCCTGCCGGTTCGGGTGCCGCACTCCGGTGCCGTGCTGGAGGTGCTGGTCGAGAACCAGGGCGGGGTGAACTACGGGCCGCGCATCGGCGCGCCCAAGGGACTCCTCGGTCCGGTGTCCTTCCAGGGCGCCGCCCTGCACGGCTGGGAGTGCCGGCCCGTGCCGCTGGATGACCTGGCCGCGGTGCCGTTCGGCCCGTCCGACGCGGCCACGGACGCCGTGCCCGCCTTCCACCGGGGCACCTTCGAGGTGGACGTCCCCGCCGACACGTTCCTCTCGCTGCCGGGCTGGACCAAGGGCCAGGCATGGGTGAACGGCTTCCATCTCGGTCGCTACTGGAACCGCGGTCCGCAGCACACCCTGTACGTCCCCGGTCCGGTCCTGCGCCCCGGCGCCAACGAGCTCGTCCTGCTGGAACTGCACGCCACCACCGGCACCCGCGCCCAGCTCACCGACGCTCCCGACCTCGGACCGGAGGGCCAGTGACGACCCGTCCGCACCGCCTGCGGATCCCCTCCCCCGCCGGGCCGCCGCTGACGGGACACCTGCCCTTCGCCGACGCCCCCGGCGTACCCGACCCCATCGAGGTCACCAGCCGTTGGCTCACGCGCGGCGGGCGCCCCTGGTTCCCGGTGTCCGGCGAGTTCCACTACTCCCGGTATCCGGCCGGCGAGTGGGAGGAGGAGCTGCTGAAGATGAAGGCCGGCGGGGTCAAGGCCGTGGCGAGCTACGTCATCTGGATCCACCACGAGGAGATCGAGGGCCGGGTCCGTTTCGACGGCGACCGCGACCTGCGCCGCTTCGCCGAGCTGTGCGCCCGGCACGGTCTGGACTTCGTCCCGCGCATCGGCCCCTGGTCGCACGCGGAGGTCCGGGGCGGGGGTCTGCCCGACTGGCTGCTGGCCCGCGACTGCGTCCCGCGCACCGACGACCCGGCGTACCTGGAATCCGTACGGGCCTGGTTCACGGCCATCGCCGGGCAACTGCGCGGCCTGGACCGCGCGCACGGCGGCCCGATCGTGGCGATCCAGATCGAGAACGAGCTCTACGACCAGCCCGGCCACCTCCTCACCCTGAAGCGCATGGCCCAGCAGGCCGGCCTGAGCGCACCGCTGTGGACCTCGACCGCCTGGGGCGGCGTCCAGCTCCCGCCCGACGAGCTGCTTCCGCTGTACGGCGGGTACCCCGAGGCCTTCTGGACCGAGGCGGACGGCGGCTGGCCCGACACCTGTCGCAAGCACTTCTTCTTCACCCACCAGCGCGACGACGAGGGCATCGGCGCCGACCTCAGACCCACCACCGTGCGCGGCGGCGAACCGGACGCGTTCGCGGACAGATTCCCCTGGGCCACCTGCGAGTTGGGCGGCGGCATGGCGGTCTCGTACCACCGCCGGCCACGCGTCGGCCCCGACGACATCGGCGCGCTCGGGCTCACGAAGATCGGCTGCGGTTCGGTCTGGCAAGGCTTCTACATGTTCCACGGCGGCACCAACCCCGTCGGCGAACTCACCACGCTCCAGGAGTCCCACGCCACCGGCTACCCCAACGACCTGCCCGTCCTGACCTACGACTTCCAGGCACCGCTCGGCGAGTACGGCCAGTACCGGCGGACGTATCACGAACTGCGGCTCCAGCACCTGTTGTTGGCGGACTTCGGGCACCTGGTCGCACCGATGGAGTCGGTGCTGCCCGAAGGTCTTCCGGACGGACAGGGCGACCGGGAGACGTTGCGCTGGGCCGTGCGCTCCGACGGTGACTCGGGTTTCCTGTTCGTCAACAACCACCAGCCGCACGAGCCGCTGCCGGAGCATCCGGACACGTCGTTCACGGTCGAATTCCCTGACGGTAAGGACGAGTTGGGAATTCCGAGTACGCCCGTGACGATCCCGGCCGGAGCCTACTTCTGCTGGCCGTTGCGGCTGGAGGTCGCGGGGCTGCGGCTGGAGTGGGCCACCGCGCAGCCCGTGTGCACGGTCGAGGCGGACGGGCGTACGGTCCTGGTGCTGGCCGCGACCGAGGGCATCGCTCCCGAACTCGCCCTGGACGCTTCGACGGTGGCCGCCGTGGGGGTACCGTCCGGGGACATCACACCGGTCGGCGGACGGCTGCTGATCACCGGGCTGCGCCCCGGCACGGACGCCCAAGTCGACGTGGACACGGCGGACGGCGGGCGGGTCGGCCTGCTGGTCCTGGACGCGGCGACGGCCCGTACCGCCTACCGGGGCGAGGCCTGGGGCGCCGAGCGGCTGGTGCTGTGTGAGGCGGGCGTGGTCTTCGACCGGGATGAGGTACGGCTGCACGGTACGCCCACCGCCGTGTCCTTCGCGGTGCTGCCCGCCCCCGAGCGGGCGCCGGTGGTGGACGACGGTGCGAGGGTCACCGGGTCGGCGGACGGAGTGTTCACCCGTTATGCGGTGGCGGGCGACAGTGGTGCGGTGGCGGGCGGGGAGGAGGGTGGGGACACCGCCGTGTCCCTCACCCTGGTCCGCCCGGCCGGTCCGGCGCCGGAGACCGTGACGGGCGTACAGGGACGGGCGAGCGCGCCCGCGGAGAAGTACGTCGACAGCGTGGCCGCGGAGTACCACGTCGACGTACCGGACGGGCTGCCGCCGGGGACACTGCTGCGGCTGCGCTGGAGCGGGGACGTGGGACGGGCGTACGTGGGTGACACCCTCGTCGCCGACCAGTTCTTCTCCGGCCGGGAGTGGGACATCGCCCTCGACCGGCTGCCCGGCGAGGCGCTGCGCACCGAGGGACTACGGCTGCGGGTGCTGCCGTTGCACGCGGACGCGCACGCGAACACCCTGGTGTACGTGCCCGAGGAGACGGGTGACGGGGCGACCACGGCAGCCGTGACAGGTGCCGAGTGGATCACGGGCCGCGTTCGGAAGGTCCGGGCGGGATGAGGAGGCGAGCGGTCGCGGGTCGAACAGCCCGGCCCTCGGACCGCCCATCGTCAGCCCGGCCTATGCTGTTGGTCCTGCCGGGCGGGACCACAACACCGCCGCCACAACGTCGAGGAACTGCCACCATGACCCCAAGCGCCGCTGACGGAGCGGCCCCCAAGTGGCGCAGTCGACGGAACTTCGCGGGGGCACGCCCCGTGATGGACGACGTGGCCCGGCTGGCCGGTGTGTCCAAGCAGACCGTCTCCCGTGTGCTCAACGACCATCCCTCCGTCCGGGCCGAGACGCGCGCGGCGGTGCTGGAGGCCATGCGCACGCTCGGCTACCGGCCCAGTCGCAGTGCCAGGTCGCTGGCGAGTGGACGGACGCGGATGCTCGGGGTGATCTCCTTCGACGCGGCCCGCTACGGCCCGGCGTCGATCCTCACGGCGATCAACACGGCGGCGCAGGACGCCGGCTACCTGGTGAGTTCCATCGCCCTCGACACCGCGGAGCACGACACGGTCGTCGAGGCGGTGGACCGGCTCTCGGCGGAGGGCGCGGACGGGGTGATCGCGATCGCCCCGCAGCTGTGGGTGGGACGGGCGCTGGCCGACACCCACCTGGACATTCCGCTGGTGGTGCTGGAGAACGGCCTGGACACCGAGACCCCGCTGGTCACCGGTGACTCGCGGGCCGGGGCCCGCAAGGCAACGGAGTATCTGCTGCGGCTCGGACACGCGAGTGTCCTGCACATCGCGGGCCCGACGGGCTGGACCTCCGCCGATCACCGGCTGGCCGGCTGGCGGGCGACGCTGGAGGCGGCGGGCGCGGAGATCCCGGAGCCGCTCGTGGGCGACTGGAGCGCCGACTCGGGGTACGAGCTGGGCCGTCGGCTGGCCGGCCGCCCGGAGGTGACGGCCGTGTTCGTGTCCAACGACCAGATGGCGCTCGGCGTCCTGCACGCCTTCCACGACGCCGGGCGGTCGGTGCCCGACGACGTCAGCGTCGTCGGCTACGACGACATCCCGGAAGCCGCGCACTTCCTCCCGCCCCTCACCACAGTGCGGACGGACTTCGCGGAGATCGGCACCCGCTCCCTCCGCCTCCTCCTGGACCGCATCGACGGTTCCGGCGAGCCTCCCCGCCCCGAGACCCTGGTCCCGGTCGACCTGGTGATCCGCGCCAGCAGCGGCCCTCCTTGACGCCGTGCCTGGCTGCCGGGCTCCCTGGCTGCCGTGTTGCCTTGCTGCCCTGCTGACGGATGCCTCGACGACGACTGGGCCGTGCACTCGGTCATGCAGAATGTTGGCCCGGGGCCGGTCCCGGGGCTTGTTCCATGGGGGGACTTGTGCTGCTGCTCGATCTCGGCTCCGTGGCACCGCGCGAGCGGGCGGAGGCGTTCCGTCACGCTCTGACGGATTCGTCGGTGCCCAACGACGTCTTCCACGAGGAGCCCGAGGCGGGCATTCACGCACGTATGAACGTGTGGCGGGTGGGCGGCCTGGACCTCTTCGCGACCCGTAACTCGGGTTTCGAGGTGCGGCGGACACAGCGGCACGTACGCCACCATCGCAGCCATCCGGTGGTGTCCGTCTCGCTCCAGCCGGAAGGGCTCCACCGCGCCGAAGTCGCGGGCCGGCGCCGGCTGTTGGGCCCGGACGACATCTGCGTCTTCCACGAACTGTCGCCCCGGGTGTACGGCTGGTCCGGCGACGGGGCCTCCCAGTCGATGATGTTCGACATGGACCGCCTCGGTGTGCCGGTCGAGACGGTCGTGAAGGCTTCCCTGCGACTGCGCGCCAGTCCGCTGCACGACCTCGTGCTGGACCACCTGCGGGGCGTGTGGCGCGATCCGGACCGGCTGCGGGCCGATCCCGGCGCCCAGGCCCTCGCCGCGGGCACCACCGAACTCGTCCGCGCGCTGCTGCTCTCGGCCGCGCACGCCGTGGAGTCCGCGCCGGTCCGGTCGGTCATGGACGACACCCTGCTGACCCGGGTCATGGCGTACGCCCGGCGGCACCTCGGAGACCGTGGGCTGACGCCCGAGCGGATCGCCGCCGAGCACGCGATCTCGGTGCGCCGGCTCTACCTCCTGCTCAGCGACGCGGGCCTCAGCCTGGAGCAGTGGCTCATCACCGAACGGATCGCCAAGGCACGGCAGATGCTGTCCTCCGCACGCTACGCCCGCCTCACCGTCACGGCCGTCGCCGCCCGGTGCGGGTTCAGCAGCCCCAGCCACTTCAGCCGCCGCTTCCAGGCCGCGTACGGGATGCCCCCCAGCGAATGGCGACGCCACCACGGCGAAGCGTGAGCGTCGACGAGCCGAGCTGACTGAGCCGCTGGACCGGCCCTCCTGGCCGTCCCGGGCGGCTCGGCCGCTCAGGCCGCTCAGGCCGCGTGCAACGCGGCATGCAGGGTGTCCGTCACCTGGATCCGGGCCGCCCTGGACGCGTCCGTGTCCCGGAGCACGTCGAAGACGACGAAGCCGTGGATCGTGCCGTGGTAGCGGGCCGAGACGACGGAGACGTCCGCCTCTCGCAGGCGCGCCGCGTAGGCCTCGCCCTCGTCGCGCAGGACATCCGCCTCGGCGGTGAGGACGAGTGCCGGCGGCAGACCGCGAAGGCGGCGGATGGGGGCGCGCAACGGGGAGACGGTCCCCTGGGTCCGGCTGTCCGGGTCGGGGGCGTACTGCTGCCAGTAGCCGTGCATGGCGGCACTGTTCAGGAAGTACCCGTCCGCGAACTGCCGGTAGGACGGCGTGTCCATCGCCGCGTCGGTGACCGGACAGATCAGCACCTGGTGTCTCAGACGCGGTCCGCCGCGTTCCCGGGCCAGGAGGGTGAGGGCGGCGGCGTGCTGGGCGCCCGCACTGACGCCGACGACCGCCATCCGGGTCCCGTCCAGCCGGCATTCCGCGCCGTGCCGGGCCAGCCATCGGGCGACGGTGTACGCCCGCTCGACGGCGCCGGGGTGGCGCGCGTCCTGCGGGATGTCGTACTCGGGCACCACCACGGCGGCGTCCGCGCCGAGGACCAGGTCGGCCACCAGTTGCCGGTGGGCGTACGCGTCGGTCAGCATCCAGCCCAGGCCGTGCAGGTACAGCACCACCGGCAGGGGTTCGTCGCTGCCGGCCGGGCGCAGGATCCGTATCCGGATGCGGTGGCTGTCACCTCCCGGCAGGGCCAGCCACTCCTCGTCGATGTCGGGTTCCTCGCGGCCGCCGCCGTTCCAGAGGGCGGCCATGCGCGCCCGGGAGGCGGCGGTGCCGTCGGTGTCGGCGGACGGGAAAGCGGGCCAGGTGTGCGCGGCCACGAAGTCCCGCGTCCGGCGCTCGAGCACGGGTGCCGGACGAAAGGCCGGAACCTCTTCTTCCACTTCCACGGGAACTCCTGCGCGTGGGGGCGATTCACGGGGCTGTTCGAAGGAGCGGTTCCGCACCCGCGGCCGGGCGCGCGGGCACTCGGTGCCGGAAGCGGCTCTGCCGACACGCAGAGTTCACCCTATGGTGCCGCCGACGTGAAACGGGCGGGGCCCCCGTACTCGTCTGTGCCGCTGCGTGCACACTTCGGCGCCGGCCTGCCCTTCTTCCGACCCGCGGGGCGAAGTGCAGTCATTTGACCTAACGCCTCTTCCCGGTGGGCGTCGCAGACTGGCGGCAGAACGGCGAGGAGCGGTGACCGTCCCCGCTCGCGCACCGCGCACCGGTTCCGGGACGGCTGAAGGGAGCCCTCGTGAGTGCTCGATCAGGTTCGCCCGACGCGCCCGGCGGCGACGCGTCCACCGACGTGGCGGCGGCCCTCTCCCGGTGGCTGACCCCCGTCGTGGAGCGCTCGGGCCAGGATTGCCGCGTCGACGGTTCCGTGACACTGCGTCACTTCGGGTACGTACGCCTGATCACCTGCGTGTCCGGGCCGTTGCGTGTGACGCGCACCCCGCGCCCGGCCGCCCCGGAGACCGACGGCTCCGTCGCCCTGCTCGCCCCGTCGAACGCGACCGTGCGCCTCGCCCAGGACGGCCGCGGTACCCGTGTGGAGAACGGGCAGTTGGCCCTGGTCGACCTGCGCCGGCCGTTCTCCGTCGAGCAACAGCAAGTCGAGCAACTGCAAGTCGGACAACGGCAAGTCGGACAACAGCAAGTCGAGCAGGACCAACCGGCGCGGAAGGGGCAGCGGGAGCGGCAGGATCGAGGGGTGCGGGGTGTCGCACCGCGTGGACCTGGCCGGATGCTCTTCTTCCGGGTGCCCGTCCACGCGCTGCACGTTCCCGCGGCGACCCTGCGCTCGGTCACCGCCCGCGCCGTCACCCCCTCGGGCGGGGCCGGCACGGTCCTGGCGCCGCTGCTGCGGCACCTGGACGAGTCGGCGCCGCGGATACCCGCCGCGGTCGGTGAGCGGTTCGGCGGAATCGTCACCGATCTGATGGCCGCCCTGGCCGAGGAGCTCGCCGAGGACGCGGACGGGCCGCCGGAGACGGGTCGCCGGCGGCAGATCGTGACGATCCGCCAGTACATCGACCGGCATCTCGGCGACCCCGACCTGTCCGCGGAGCGCATCGCCCGGGCGCACCTCATCTCGGTGCGCTATCTGCACCGCCTCTTCGAGGGCGAGGGGATCACGGTGGGCAGGCTGATCCAGCGTCTGCGGGTCGAGGGCTGCGCCCGGGAGCTCTCCCGGCGGGGGCGGGTCGGCCCGTCCCTCTCGGTGGTGGCGGCCCGCTGGGGTTTCCGCAGCACGGCGCACTTCAGCCGGGCCTTCAAGGCCGTCCACGGGTGTGCACCGCAGCAGTGGCGCCGGCTGACGGTCGCCGCGGACGACCCGGCCGTCAGGTCAGACGTCGGGGTTCTGGGCCGTCTGTCCTGACGGCCGGGTCCGGCCGTCCCGCCAGTCGCTGGGTGCGATGCCGTACGCCGCCCGGAAGCTGCGGCTGAAGTGCGAGGCGCTGGCGAAGCCCCAGCGTCTGGCGACCGCCGCCACCGTGATGTCCGCGCGTCCGGGCCGGGCCAGCTCCCGTCGTGCCTCCTCCAGCCGGCGGTGCTGGATCCACCGGCCGACCGTGCTGCCCTGGTCCTCGAAGAGCCGGTGCAGATAGCGCAGAGAGATGTGCTGGGCCGCGGCGACGCTCGCGGGCGTCAGGTTCCGGTCCCACAGGTGCGCGTCGACGTACGCGCGCAGCCGCCGCACCAGTGCCTCGCGCTCCCTGCCATGGTCCTTCGGCCCGGGATCCAGGTCCTCCGCGGCAGCCAGCAGAGCGACCAACTCGGCGATGCTGGCGCTGAGTCGCAGTGCCGTACCCGACGACTGGCCGGGCGCGGCGGCGAGTTGCCGCAGGAGGCTGCCGAGCAGCGGCGCCACGGGGCCGTCGGCGAACGGGGCCCGGTCCGTCAGAGCCCGTACCTGGCGGTCGGTGACGGCGAGCGCGTGCCGCGGGATCCGCACGAGGTGCAGGACGAAGTCCCCCGCCTGGTGCAGGACGAAGGGTTCGGTTCCGTCGCAGAGGAAGAGGTCGTCGGGCCCGCAGGCCTCGGTGGTCCCCCGGCGGTCGAGGGTCGCCCGGCCGGTGGTGTGCAGGCCCAGCAGCAGGTAGGGGCGGGTGGCGGACTCGGGGTCGTGGACGACGGGCCGTGCCGCTCCGCGATACGTCGTCACCCGGACGAACCCGAGGGTGCGGGTGTCTGTGGGGCGGGCGGTATCGGCGGGTGCGGGCATCATCAGGCTCATTCGGCCCCCTGGTCGGCGCGGTGCATTCGGTTGCCGGGACGGTTCCGGCGGCGGGGGCCGCGCCGGAGGGGCGCTCCCCGGGGTTCAGCGTGCGGTGGTCGCGTCGCTGGTGGGAGGCGGTACGGCGATCTCTGCGGCGAGGGGCAAGAGCCGTGCACGGTCAGGCAAGGGGGCGGTGTCATGGTGGTCCGGGGAGGCACGCCGGGGCCGGGTCGGCGCGGCGACGGGACGAGGCAGCGGGACGCGGCATGGAGACGCGGCGACGAGGCGGGAAGAGAGCACTGTGGGGGAAGCCATCGGGAACGGTCCGGATGACATGCCGCTCGTCGGGCGCCGGCGCGAACGCACCGAGCTGGAGCGGGCCTTGGAGAGGGCGCGGACCGGTACCGGCGGCTCGGCGACCGTGCTGCGGGGCGACGCCGGCATCGGCAAGACCGCGTTGCTCGACTGGACGGCCGCACGCGCCGCCCGCTCCGGCTTCACCGTCCTGCGTGCGGTGGGCGGTGAGTCGGAGGTCGGTATCGCCTTCGGGGCGCTGCACCACGTACTGCGCCCGTTGCGGGAGAGCTCATGCGCGCTGCCCCGCCAGCAGCGGCTCGCCCTCGAACGTGCCCTCGGTCTGCGGGACGGGCTGCCACCGAGCGGCTTCATGGTCGGCGCGTCCGCGCTGGCTCTGCTGGCGGAGGAGGCACGCCGCCGTCCGGTGCTGCTCCTCGTGGACGACCTGCACTGGGTGGACTCCTCCAGTGCCGCCGTGTTCGTCTTCCTCCACCAGCGCATCGCCGACCTGCGCGCGGTGATGGTGTGCGCGAGCCGGCCCGACGGGCCCGCGCTGGAGGGGTGGCCCGCGCATCCGGTGGACGTCCAGGCGCTGTCCGGCGAGGACGCCCGCACGCTGCTGCGGCAGTGGCACCCGGAACTCGTGGCCTCGACCGCGGAGCGGGTGATGGAGGAGGCCGCGGGCAACCCCCTTGCCCTGGCCGAACTGCCCGGCCAGTTGGCGGACGAGCACCGCAGGGGCGTCGCACCGCTCCCGGAGCGGCTGCCATTGGGCCGGCGGCTGGAGGACCTGTTCGTACGACGGCTGCGCTCGCTCCCCGCGGACGCGGCACGGCTGCTGCTGCTCACGGCCCTGGACGGCAGCGCCGGGCGCGGTGTCACCGGGGAGCCCTCCCAGGACCGTACGGAACAGGTCCTCGACGGCATCGAGGCGAGCGGGCTGGCCCGGCTGGACCACACCGGGCGGCTGGTCTTCCGGCATCCGCTGGTACGCAGCGCCGTGATCGCCGCCGCCTCCGAGGCCGAAAGGCGGGCGGCGCACCGCACGTTGGCGGGACGGCTGCGGGCGGACGACCCGCGCCGGCTGCTGCATGAGGCCTCCGCCGCCGAGGCCGCGGGCGAACCGCTCGCCGCACGCCTGACGGAGGCCGGGACCCGCATCGCGCTGCGCGGCGGTGACGCGGAAGGGGCACTGCTGCTGGACCGCGCGGCGGCCCTCAGCGTCGACGCGGAGAACCGGATCCGCCGGCTGACCTGGGCGGCCGTGATGTCGGCCCGGGGCGGGCGCCTCGCGTACGCGGCCCGACTGGTGCGGGAACTGAGGCGGGGCCCGGTGCCGGCGGACATCGCCCCGTTGTTCGCCTACGCGGTCGTCTACGTCGACCAGAGTCACCATGTCGACTTCGCGTCGTCGTTCTCCCTGCTGCCCCGCGCCCTGGCCACGTTGACCACGCCCGGCGCCCCGGACTTCGGCGACCTCGTCGAGCAGGTGTTCTTCAAGCTGCTGCTGGCGTCCGTGTACACGGGCGACCGCCGGGGGTGGGAGGCCCTTCAGCGGCATCGGGACCACGTCTCCCCCGCCGCCCGGCTGTGCCTGCGCGCCTGGGCGGATCCGCCCCGCTCGGCATCGGGAACGGAGGACGAACTGCGGTCCCTGGTGGCGCGGTCGGCGGACCGCCGGGCAGCGGGCGGTGCCTGGCTGTTGCTGTGGGCGGCCTCGGCGGTGGACGCCGCCGACGAGGACCTGCGGCGGCTGTTCAGCGGAGAGCACGCGTACGCCACTCAGGGGTCGGTGGCGAAGGCGAGGTGCTATCAGGCGTATCTGTACGGCCGTTGGGACGCTGCGGAGGACTGTCTGCGGGAGGCCGACACCGCGGAGGAACTCGGCTATCACTGCAACGCCCTGCTGTTCCGGCACTATCACGCCCACTTCCTCGCGGGCCGCGGTGACGAGCGGGGGCTGCGCGAGGCGCGGGCGCGGATCCGGTCGGCGGCCTCGCGGGCGCGGATGCGGTTCGTCACGGACCATCTGGATCACCTCGACGCCCTGGTCGCGCTGGCGCACGGGCGTCACGAGGAGGCGTACTCCCGGCTGCGCCGGCTGATGGCGCCGGGCGAGCTGCCGCGTGGGCTGTCCTGGTTCCACCTCCCGTTCTTCGACTTCGTCGTCGCGAGTGTGGGCTGCGGCCGTCGGGCTCAGGCGCTGGCCCATGTCGCGGCCGGACGGGCGGCGCGGATGGACACCGTCTCCGCGCACCACGCCTTCCTGCTGGCCGCGGCGACCGCGCTGACCGCCGACGACGACGCGGCGGACGCCGCCTACGCGGCCGCCTACGCCGTGCCGGGCTCCGGCCGGTGGGTCCTCGACCTGGCCCGCCTGCGGCTGGCGCACGGCTCCTGGCTGCGCCGCCAGGGGCGGCCGGCCGAGGCGGGTGATCTTCTGCGCGCCGCATGCCGGGCCTTCGGGGAGTTGCGGGCCGTGCCCTGGGAGGAGCAGTGCCGGGCCGAACTGCGCGCCGCCGACCGCTCACCGCGGGCGCCGCTGTGCGGTGTGCTCACGGCACAGGAACTGCGCATCGCGCACCTCGTCGCCACCGGGCTGACGAACAAGGAGATCGGTGCCGCCCTGGACCTGTCCCCGCGCACGATCGCGTCCCACCTGTACCGCATCTTCCCCAAACTGGGGATCACCTCACGGGCGGCTCTGGCCCGGGCCCTGCCGACCGGCTGAACCCCGGAGGATTCCCGACGACGCCCCGGGTCTCCTCGAGGGCACGCGCCACACCGGCCCGGGTCGTGATGCCGAGCTTGGGAAAGATCTTGTACAGGTGGGCGCCGATCGTACGGCGGGACAGTCCGAGCCGCTCACCGATCTGACGGTTGGTCAGGCCATGTGCCGCGAGTTCCGCGATCCTCAACTCCTGTGCGGAGAGCAGGGGATGAGCGGTGCCGGCGGCGTACGCGTCCTTGCCGCCCAGTTCCCGGGAGGCCTGTTCGGCCCAGGGCGTGGCGCCGAGGCGGGTGAAGGCGCTGAGCGCGGCCCGGGCGTGGGTGGCGGCGGGACCGTGTCGGTCGTGCAGCCGCAGCCAGGCGGCGTGGGCCAGGTGGGCGCGGGCGAGCGGGAAGGGCCAGTTCTCGGCGCCGGGGAGGGCGTACGCGGCCTCATAGCGTTGTTCCGCCTCGTCGTCCTCGGCGGCGAGGGCCTCTGCGACAGCCACGAGGAAGGTGTGATGGGCCGAGACGCGGGCGATGCCGGCGGCGCGGACCGCGTCCAGGTGGCGACGGGCCTGCGTCCGCCGTCCGCTGTCGACGGCGGCCTGTACCCAGTCGACGAGGGACAGGTGGAGCCAGGGGGCGCGGGGTGGGAGAGCCCCCGGCGGGGCGAGGGTCCGCGCATGGTGCCAGGCGTCGTCCGCCTGCCCGTGGCCGAGGGCGCACAGGACCCACAGTCCCCGCAGACGTTCCGTGACGAGGCGCAGGCCACGCTCCCGGGCCGTCGTCCCGAGGGTGGACTCCAGCGCGGAAAGACCGGCTCGGTCGCCGCGGGCGGCGAGGACCTGCCCCGCGTTCTGCAGGTGGAGCATCTCGTTGAAGAGGTGTCCGTGGGCGCCGGAGGTCTCCGCCCCCCGGCGCGAGGCGGTGAGGCACTCGTCCCAGCGGCCGTGCAGGAAGTCGTCGTGGGCACGGAGACTGTCGATGAAGGCCTGGGTGCCGTGCGCGGGACGGCCGGCGAACGGACTGCGCAGGATGTCGCCCAGGGCGTCGACGGCGGCGGCCGCCCACAGCAGGAGCCAGGTGCCGGCGGTCTCCCGGTCGACCGGCAGGGCCGCGACCGCCTCGCGCAGCCGTGACGGCACGTCGTGCTCGGTCCGGGGAGGGGCCGCGGACCAGGCCTGAAGACACAGCACCGCCGCCTCGGAGGCCTGCGCCGCGTGCCGTTCGGCGGCGGCCCACGCCCGTTCGTCCCCGGTGTGCACGGCGACGAGGACGAGCAGGAGGAGCATCGGTTCGAGCAGTCCGGCTCGCTCCTCCCGCCCCGCCGGGGATTCCAGCAGCTCCAGGGCGTGGGGCAGCAGTTCGATCGAGGGCGTCGGGTCGCCGTCGAGCTGGAGCCTGGTGTACGCGACGACGAAGGCGTACGCGGCGCCGGGTTCGGGCCGGCCCGGGCGGGCCTCGGTCTCGGCCTCGGCGACGAGTCCCGCCGCCGGCCGCAGCCGTCCGCCCCGGGCGGCCAGCAACGCGGCGGCGACCAGACGCCGGGTCCGGTCCGCCGCCTCCGGGCTGAGGGCGGCCGCGCGCGCCATCATGCCCGCGGCCTCGGCGTCTCCGCCCTGAGCGGCCATGCTGTCCGCCTCCGCGTGCAGCAGCCGGGCCAGGCCGGCGTCGGTGCCGACGGCAGCGGCCGCCAGGTGCGTGATCCGCTGGGGGCTTCTCTGGGGCAGGGCGTCCGCGAGCTGCCGGTGCGCAGCACGGCGTTCAGCCGGCGTGGCGATGTGCACCAGGGAGGCCCGCACCAGGGGATGACGGAAGACGAAACGTTTCCCCGCCGGGTCCAGGTGCGCCAGCCCCGAGACCTCGACGTCCTGGCGGAGCTCCTGCCAGGGGCGATCCGTCATGTCCCGCAGCACGGCGGCCTGTTGGGCGTACGGGCCGCCGAGCGCCGCGACCAGGAGCAGATGCCGGGTGCCGTCCGGCAGGGCGCGCAGCCGGTCCTCGTACAGGCGGCCCAGCCGTTCACCCAACGGCAGTTCGTCGAAGAGCCCGGGGATTGCTGTGGTCTCTTGGGCGGCGTCGAAGAGCCCGGGGATTGCTGTGGTCTCTTGGCCGGCGTCGAAGAGCCCGGGGACTCCAGCGCTCTCCTGGCCGGTGCCGAAAAGCCCGGGAACTCCAGCGCTCTCCTGGCCGGTCTGGAACGCGGCGTGGTCCGGGGCCGTTCTCCGCAGCTGTGCCGGGAGTTCGTGCAGTGCGAGCGGGTTGCCGCCGGCGGCTCGCAGGACCCTGCGGCGGGCCAGCTCGGGCAGCCAGGGGTGGAGTGTGCGCAGCAGTCGCTCGGCCTGCCGCTCGTCCAGGGGCTCCAGGTCGATCACCCGGCCGGGCAGGCCCACGGTACCCCTGCGTCCCGCCAGGGGTCCGCGGTCGCCCACGGCTACGGCGTGCCGTGCGGCGCCGATGGCGACGACGGGCAGCGGGGTCAGACGGCGTTGCAGGTAGGCGAAGACGGCGGCGCTGGACGGGTCGGCCCACTGAAGGTCGTCCAGGAGGACGACGACGGGTCGGCGGGCGGCGGCGCGGGCGAGCAGGTCGAGGGCGGCACCGGCCACCGCGAACCCCGCGGGCGGTGTGCCCTCGCGGACACCCAACGCGCTTTCCAGAGCGCTCCGTTGTGCGGGCGGGAGGGCGTGAGTGTCGTCGAGGAGCGGCCACAGCACCTGGTGGAGGGCGGCGAAAGGCAGTCCCCTCTCCGCCTCGGCACCGGTCATCCGCAGCACGCGCAGTCCGGCGCGGCGGGCCGCCGCCTCGGCTGCCTTGAGGAGCGCGGTCTTCCCCATGCCGGGGTCGCCCCGCAGGACGACGGTCCGTCCGGTGGACCTGATGCCCGCGAGGGCCGTGGCGATGACCGCGAACTGCGCGTCCCGCCCCGCCGGAACCGGCGCGGCGGGCTCGCCCCCGGCCCCGCCTCCACCGCCCATGTGCTCGTTACCCCGCCCTCGACCCACGGTCGCGCCCGTACCGCTCCCGCGTCGTCCGCCCAGTAGACCAGAACCGGAAGCACGGTCGGGATCCGCACCCGCGCCGGGTGCTGCTTCCCTTCCATGCGCTGTGAGGTAAGCACCGGTGCGCTGACGGTCGCTCCGCCCCGCGTCCGCGGTTCTAGCGTGGCGCTCGACGGCCTCGCAGTCCCCCGTGGCTGCCCCGGGGCCGCTCCCGCCGGAGACACCGGCGCCTCGCACGACACTCAGGAGACACACATGTCCGACGTCGCCGAGCCGGTTCAGCCGGTCCTGGAGCCGGCGGCCGCCGCGTTCGCCGCCGCGACCGACAACCCGCCCTACCTCTTCGATCTGCCGCCCGCCGAGGGCCGCAAGGCGGTCGACGAGGTGCAGTCCGGTGAGATCGAGATGCCTGCCGTCGACGAGGAGTGGATCACTGTCTCCGGCGGCCCCACCGGCAGCGTCCGCGCCCGTATCGTCAAGCCCGCCGGAGCCACCGGAACCCTGCCGGTCGTCCTCTACATCCACGGCGCCGGCTGGGTGTTCGGCAACGCCCACACCCACGACCGCCTGGTCCGCGAACTCGCCGTGGGCGCCGACGCCGCCGTGGTCTTCCCGGAGTACGACCTCTCGCCCGAGGTCCGCTACCCGGTCGCCATCGAGCAGAACTACGCGGTCGCCCGGTGGATCGTGACGGAGGGCGCGGCCAAGAACCTGGACGCCTCCCGCGTCGCGGTCGCCGGTGACTCCGTCGGCGGCAACATGACCGCCGCGCTGACCCTGATGGCCAAGGAGCGCGGTGACGTGCCGCTGGTCCAGCAGGTCCTGTTCTACCCGGTCACGGACGCCGCCTTCGACACTGGTTCGTACCACCAGTTCGCCACCGGCTACTACCTGCGGCGCGACGGCATGCAGTGGTTCTGGGACCAGTACACGACCGACGAGTCCGAGCGCGCCCAGATCACCGCGTCGCCGCTGCGCGCCACCACCGAGCAGCTCACCGGACTGCCTCCGGCCCTGGTCATCACCGGCGAGGCCGATGTGCTGCGCGACGAGGGCGAGGCCTACGCCAACAAGCTGCGCACGGCCGGGGTTCCGGTCACCGCGGTGCGCTTCCAGGCCACCATCCACGACTTCGTGATGCTCAACGCGCTGCGTGGGACCCAGGCCGCCGAGGCCGCGATCACGCTCGCCGTCGGCACCCTGCGCACCGCGCTGCACACCGGCTGAGAGACCCCTCTGAGACTCTCTGAAGGAGAATCCCTCATGTCCACCACCCCCACCGTCCTGCTCGTGCACGGCGCGTTCGCGGACGCCGCCAGCTGGTCCGGTGTCATCGCGGAGCTGCAGAACCACGGCATCCCCGTGGTCGCGCCGGCCAACCCCCTGCGCGGGCTGGCCTCGGACGCCGCGTACATCGCCTCCGTGGCCTCGCAGATCGAGGGCCCTGTCGTCCTTGTCGGCCACTCCTACGGCGGCGCGCTCATCACCGTGGCGGGCACCACGGAGAACGTGGTCGGCCTGGTCTACGTCGCCGCCTACGTCCTCGAAGAGGGCGAGAGCCTCGGCGAGTTGCAGGGACGCTTCCCGCTCTCGCCGCTCGTCAGCAACCTGAAGGAGTGGACGTACCCGGTCGAGGGCGCACAGTCCGCGGTCGAGGTCTCCATCAAGGCCGAGGCCTTCCCGGAGATCTTCGCCGCGGACGTTCCCGCCCCCGTCACCAAGGTGCTGGCCGCCGCCCAACGCCCGCTGGCCGCCTCGGCGTTCGAGGAGACGGCAGCGGCCGCCGCGTGGCGGACCAAGCCGTCCTGGGCCCTGGTGGCCACCGCCGACCAGGCGATCAACCCCGAGGTGGAACGCTTCGGTGCCAAACGGGCCGGGGCCACGGTCGTCGAGGTGGAGGGCGCCTCGCACGCCGTGGCGGTGTCCCAGCCCAAGGCGGTCGCCGACCTGATCCATGACGCGGTGCGGGCGACGACGGCCTGACACGAAGACGTGCGACGCGGTCGGACACCGGGAGGTTGTCCGGCCGCTGTCGCCTGTGGAAACCGGCCGAGCCTGGGCGACCGCGCTGACGCGGCACAGGTCGAAGAAGAGTTCCAGCGAGGTGGCGGTCCGGTGCGGTTCGCCGGAGTCGGCGTCGCGGCGTCCAGGCCAGGGCTGCGTCCAGGCCAGGGCTGCGTCCAGGCCAGGGCTGCCTCCAGGCCAGGGCTGCGTCCCGGCCGGTCCGGCCCGCCACCTCGCTCACGGGGTGGCCGGGGTGCCGCTCAGCGGAGCGCCGCCAGGGCCGCCTCGATGGCCCGGTGGAAGGTCGGAGAGGTGTAGATCATGTGCCGGAGCCGGTCGACGGGCACCTCGGCGTGGACGGCCACGTTCAGCCCGTAGAGCACCTCACCGCCCGCCGGGCCGGCCGAGGTCGCGCCGACCAGCACGCCCCGGTCGGCGTCCTCGACCAGCTTCACGAACCCCTCACCGCCGGGACCGTGGATCCAGCCGCGCGTGGAGGCGGAGAGGGACACCCGGCCGGTACGCACCCGCAGCCCCAGCTCCCGCGCCTGGCGCTCCGTCAATCCCACGGCCCCGATCTCCGGATCGGTGAAAGTGACGCGCGGCAGCGCCCGGTAGTCCGCGTCGGGGCCAAGCTGCCCCAGGATGTCCCGGACGGCGATCTGCGCCTGGTACATCGACACATGGGTGAAGGCCCCACGCCCGGTGAGGTCACCGACCGCCCACAGCCCCTCCCCGGCCCGCAGCTGCCCGTCCGTGGGCACAGCCGCCGCCGTCGGGTCGAGCCCCACCGTGTCGACGGCGAGCGCGGCCAGGTCGGCCCGCCGCCCGGTGGCGACCAACAGCCGTTCGGCCCGCACCGGTTTCTCGCGCCCTTCCAGTCGTACGGTGAACTCGACGCCGTCGTACTCCACTTGCCGCGCCCTCGTGCCCGTGAGGACCGTGACGCCGTCCCCGCGCAGCGCCTGAGCCACCAACTCGCCCGCCTCCGGCTCCTCCTGGGACACCAGCCGGTCCTGCCCCTCGATCACCGTGACCGCACAGGTGAAACGGGCGAACACCTGGGCGAGTTCGACGCCGATGGCGCCTCCGCCGAGGACGACCATCGACGTCGGCAGCTCCTTGGCCGCCATGGCGTCCCGGTTGGTCCAGTACGGCGTGCCGACGAGCCCCGGAACCGGAGGGATCCGGGGCCGGGATCCGGTGGCCAGCACCACACCGCGCCGGGCCTCGATCGTGCGGTCACCGACGGTCACCCGGCGCGGTCCCGACAACCGGCCCCTCCCCCGCACGAGCCGCCCGCCCTTGCCGGTGAACCGGTCGGCGGCCACCTGGTCGTTCCAGTCGTCGGTGGCCTCGGCGCGGATACGTCCCGCGACCTTGCCCCACTCCGGAGTCACGACCGCCGCACCGGCGAGGTCGGGTACCCGGCCGGCCTCGGCGAGCAGGTTCCCGGCCCGGATCATCATCTTGCTGGGCACGCAGCCCCAGTACGGGCACTCGCCGCCGACGGGTTCCGCCTCGACGCCCACCACGTCCAGTCCGGCCTCGGCCAGTGTGCCGGCGACGTACTCGCCGCCGGGCCCCAGCCCGACGACCACCACGTCCGCCTGCTCGTTCCCACCCATGCTCGGTCCTCGCTCCCTGGCCCGTCCGGCTCTTCCTGGAGCACGAGGCTAGGTCGGCGAGCGCGGGACCCGGGCCGTCCAGCGCACGGGTGCTTGCCCGAGAGGGAACGCCGGGCGGGCGCGGACGGTGTGTCCGGCAGCGTGCGCGGGCGGTACGGCCGGGGCTGTGCGCGGGCGGTACGGCCGGGGCTGTGCGCGGGCGGGCATCAGCGCGTGCGCTGGAGGGCAAGGCCGGTGACGCCGGGGCCCCTAACGTCGCTCGGGTACGCACGGCACCGCATCGCAGGAGGAGCATCATGACCACCAACTCCCGTCCCCTGAGCGGCAGTCAGCCGTGGCTGCACCAGAAGGGCGAAGTCATCCAGGAGTTCGGGACCGTCAAGCAGTTCCCGGTCGGCCTGTCCTACGAGGCGCGGATGTACTCGTGCCAGCGCCTGAACAAGGCCCTGGCGGACACGCAGATCCTCTACGGCCTCTACAAGAAGCACCACTGGTTGATGCGGGGCGCGACCTTCTACCAACTGCACCTGGTCCTCGACAAGCACGCGGGCGAACAGCTCGAACTCGTCGACACCATCGCCGAACGCGTCCAGTCCCTGGGCGGCGTCGCGGTGGGCGACCCCCGGCACGTCGCCGAGATCACCTCGATCCCGCGCCCGCCGGACGGGGTCGAGGAGGTGCCGGCGATGCTGTCCCGACTCCTGGAGGCCCACGAGACGATCCTCGTCGAGGCCCATGACGCCGCCACGCGCGCCGCCGAACTGGGCGACGACGGCACCAACGATCTGCTGGTCTCCCAGGTGATCAGGACCGGCGAACTCCAGGCGTGGTTCCTGGCGGAGCACTTGGTGGACACCCCGCTGGTCCGGGCCTGAGGTCGCAGGGGCGCGGGATCGGGGCAGGTCCCTGACGGCGGCCTGTCCCGATCCCGGAGTGGGCGTGGCACCAGGACGGCTCCCAAGCCGGAAGCCATCCCTTGGCACCGGAGCAAGCCCGACTGACACCGGAGGAGGCCCGACACGGGGAGAGACCTCAGGCCGGGACACCTTCCTGATGACCGGCACCCCGCGGTCGGCACCCCAGGCACGACACACCCGCCTGTCGGCACCCCCCGGGCACCGACACACCCGCCTGTCGGCACCTCCGCGGTCCCGCCCCCCTTACCCCCGCACCCACACCCGCAACGCCCCGACGGTCTCGAAGCCGTGCCGGACGGCGGTCGCAAGGTCGGTGCCGTGCTCGTAGCCGACCACCGGCAGGGCGGGGAACAGCCGGTGCACGGCCCCGAGCACGACCGGCCAGGCAGTGTCCAGGCCGTCGTCCCGGGCGAAGACATTGGAGATGCCGACCACCCGGTCACTGCGGCTCGCCACCGCTCCGGCGACCACCCGGCCGTCGTCGGACAGTCCGGCGAGGACGAACGTGCCGGGATCGGCGAGCAGTTCGGGCCGGAAGAGGTCCGCGTCACCGCGCCCGTCGTCCCAGGCGAGCGCCCAGGCGCGCAGCGTGTCCCCGTCGCCCGCCACGTCCCAGGCAAGCTCGGACACGGGCACCGGGGCACCCGCGGGACGGTGGATCCACCGCGCCTCGAAGAGCACCCGGAAGCCGGCCTCGGTCAGATCGAGGTCGGCGAAGCTGTCCTTGACCGAGGCGCCGGGCGCGGCGGTGTCGATCCGGGCCACCAGCGCGTCCGGTTCGGCACCCGGTACGAGCGTCACCGCGTCGGGGTAGTACGGCGGCGTACGGAGGGGCGCGGCCCAGGCCTGCCCCCCGAACTCACCCGCCACCCCGTGCGACCGGCTCATCGCGGCACACCACTCGGCGTTGTTGCGGGCGGCTGCCTGGACCAGGAACTGCTGCTGCGTCGTCACGAGTGTGGATCATGGCCGCTGAGGGACCGGGCCGTCGAAGGCTTTTCGGCGGCTTGCGGCACCGCACGACATCTCCGCGAGGCGCCGGGCAGCGACGCCGCATCAACGCCGGTCACGGAGGGTAGCAGTCCCCTGATCGCCGACCAGGAAGACACCATGACCCAGAGCACCCACGCCGGCCTGCCCGAGGCCCCTCCCGTCCCGTACGTGACCGCGACCGATCAGGAGGCCGCTGCTTAATGCTGAAGTCAAGCCACGAGACGAAGGTGCGGACGCGGCTCGTAGGGCCGTCGGTCGCGGAGCATGGCGTAGACGACGTTGACGCGGCGTCGTGCCAGGGCGATGAGTGCCTGGTGGTGCCGTTTTCCCTCGTTCCTCTTGCGGTCGTAGTAGGCCCGGGAGGTGGGGTCGCGCTGGATCGCGCAGAACGCGGACTGGTAGAAGACCCGCTTGAGGGCCTTGTCGCCACCGGTGGCGCTGCGCGAGTAGCGGATTTTTCCGGACTGGGACAGGACCGGCGAGAGACCGGCCGCGGCGGCCATGGCGTCGCCGCTGGTGAAGCGGCGGTGGTCGCCGACCAGGGCAATGAACTCTGCCGTCAGGATGGCCCCCATCCCCGGCAGGCTGCGGATGAGAGCCCCGTCAGGGTG
>NZ_JBITIY010000005.1:0-763860 GCF_044459385.1 Streptomyces sp. NPDC050287
GCCCTGCTGTCATGCGCCGGCTCTCGCGCGATCACCCGATCAGGAACCCTGTTCGACCAGGCCAGCCCCGTGATCGATAAGCGGATGGCGTCTGAGCTCGTAGCATCGTCTGTCGCGCAGGAGAGCGCAGAGAACGTTGACCCTGGCGGCGGGCGAGCGCCATGACGGTCTGGGTGTGGCGTTTGCCTTTGGCACGTTGTGACCGATGGTTACCGAGTCGGGCCTTGGGAGCACGTGCCGCACGCGGTGCGGCCTCCTCTGATGCTGGTCAGAGTGAGTGTGATGTCCGTGTTGCACATGCAGCGGCAGCGCCACCGGTCGGTGGTTTTCCCGGGATAGGGCTCCAACGGCTCGAACCCGGCGGAGCGCGCCTCCGAGGCGGCTGCCGCGGGATCGGTTCGGCCGCCGGGCGCAAGGCTGGAGGGAGGTCGCTCCACCGTGGCCCGGAGGTCGAGTACGGCCGTCTTGTCGGTGTCTGGGAGAACGAACTGTTGATCGCTGCCGTAGTTCTCGTCGGTGTCTCCGCGGAACCTCTTGAGGAGGAGCGGTAGACCGCACACGGGGTCCACCAAGGCCGCCACGGTGTTGTGCGGCCCCGGGCCCTGCTCGCGGGCATGGGTGGACTGCAGGACCATCCGTGCCAGCCCAGTACGGCTCCTCACGGTCGATCCGGGCCAGGACCATGGTGCGCTCGTCGAGAGAGTCGAAGCCGTGGGCGGCCAGGAGGGCCTGTGCGGTGCGTCTGCGCCTGCCGGGGCGTGCGACGACGGCGGTGGGGTGGGCGGGATGGACGCGAGGAAGACCTGGGCGTCGAGGCGGATGGGGCGTCGGGAGGAATGCCGGGCATGGAAGGCGTACTCGTTTCGGGTCCCGGCCCGGTCGGCGGACGGCCGGGCCCGATAGTGGGTCATGGGTGGGCGCGCGGGCTGAGTAGTGCGGGCTGGGGCGGAGGACCGGTCGCGTGGGGCAGTTGCCCGCGGCGTGCCGGCTGGCTTTTGGTGGGAGCGGGCGAGGGTGTTGTGGCGCGCATCCAGCGGGTACGCAGGGAGTTGAGGTCGGCCAGGGCGCGGCGGCTGCCGGTGACGAACTGGTGGGGGGTGTTGGCCAGGTCGTCGGTGTAGGCGGTGATCCGTGCGGCGACCGTCTGGGCGCGGGCGAGGAGAGCGCGTTGGAGGATCTTCTCGCCCCAGTACTCGGGTGAGCCGGCGGGCGTGGAGACCAGGGCCATCAGGTCCTCGGGTGTCAGGGTGCCGGTGAGCACGCCGTGGTGCTGGGCCTCGCCGAGGACGGTGACGGGGTCGACCATGTCGCCGCGGTGGACCAGCGAGGTGATGGACTGCCAGAGCGCGGCGTGCAGCGGCAGCAGGAAGTCCGCCTCGGTCAGCCACCTCATGTGCTGTACCTCAGCCGGGTAGGCGGTGGCGGTCGCAAGAAGGAAGCGTTCTTCATCGAGGTCCTCCTCGCCGGCCGGCCGTAGGACATCCGCAGGGAGTGGAGTGCGGGGGAAGGAGCCGGGGTGCGGGGCGAACTGTGCGGCGAGGGCGTCCAGGACACGGCCGATGTCGTCGGCCATGCCGAGCGTCGAGGCGACCGGGTAGGGCAGGCTCGGGTCCGTTGCGGTGGACGAGAGACGCCCGGCGTGGGCGCGCAGAACCCTGCGGGCATTGTCGGCGCGGATCATCCTGGCGTACGCCGCCGCGTGCTTCGGCAGCGGGCAGAACTGGATGAGGGTGTGAAGGTAGGAGGCGTTCAGGCCGGGAGCGTGCGGACGCGCATGGTCCAGAACAGCGTTGAGCCAGGCAGTGTCCTTGGCGTGGTCGGCCAGGTCGGGCGGCGGGAGCGTGCGGATCGCGGTGAACAGCGCGGCGTGGGTATGGCTGTCGAAGTGGTGAGCGATCAGCGGCTCGGTGTCGGTCAGACGCGCAGGTTCTAGGAGGAGGGCGCCAAGCAGGGACTGCTCGGCGTAGTGGACCGGCGTCGGCACGCGGTCGAGGTCGTCGTCGGGTTCGGGGGTGTGGGGCATCAGGCGGCGAGGATGAAGTCGTCGGGGTTGAAGGGCTTGTTCAGGTGTGGGGCGAGCAGGTGGGCTGCCAGGCGCGGGGGGACGGCATTGCCGATCTGCGAGAAGGTCTGGCCCTTGTTGCCCTGCCACGGGTAGTTGGCGGGGAAGCTCTGCAGCACGCCCGCTTCCCGGGCGGTGATCTTGATCGGGGTCGGCGCCGCTCGCTGCTCGTCGTCCGGAAGGCCGGAGGCGGTGTTGGAGACCCAGGTGCACTCGTTGGCCCGGTGGCCGAAGAACAGGGTGCCGGCGGGCTCGTCGGCCCGGCGCACGGTGGCGTTGGTCTGGTTGTTGCTGCGCAGTGACCATGACCAGCGGTGCGCCTCGGCGGTGAACGTGGATGCCGGAGCATCTTCGGTGTGGTTCTCACCGGGCCGGGAGGCCAGGACGAGTTCGGCGTCGGGGTGTGGTGTCCAGGTGCCGCGGTCGCGGGCGTCGGTCAGGGTCTTGCGTGAGCCGGAGGGGAAGGGTTCGGGGCCGCCTCCCGGGCCGCCGCCAGCGCACACGGTGGGCACAGGACGGTCTGTGGCGCCCCAGCCCAGGGCTTCGGCCATGGATACCCAGCGGGCGCGGCCGGGCCCGAACAGCGACTCCGGTTCGGCGGACTGTGCGTGGGTGGGCGGCGGAGGTTCGGCGGTGCGGGTGCGGGAGGCGAGCAGGATCGCCCGCCTTCTCGTCTGGGGGACGCCGTAGTCGGCGGCGTTGAGGATGCCGGTCCATACCGAGAATCCCCAGGCCCGCAGGATCGCCGCGTACTGCCGCCACAGGGGCAGGACATCGGGGACTTCTTCCATGAGCACCCACTCGGGCTCGCCCACCGTGTTGAGGGCGTGCAGGTAGCGCATGGGCTCGGCGGCCAGAAGGGAGCGCTGGTCCGCGCACGCGCCGAGCAGTTGCTCGCGGGTGTCGCGTCCGGCGGCAAGGTTGGCGACGGCCTGGTGAACGAGGGGCTGGTCAACGAGGCCGAGGCGCTTGCCCGCCATCGACCATGCCTGACAGGGAGGGGAGGCGATCAGCCCGAGGGTCCGGCCAGAGAAGATCCAAGACGGATAGACGGCGACGTCGGTCCGGATCGTCAACTGCCCTGCCTGGGCACGGGTTTTGCAGGCCCACTCATCCCCCTCCAGGCCCACATCTCGCGCGCCGAGGACGGTGAGCGCGTGGCTCCAGCCGCCGGGCCCGGCGAACAAGTCGAGGATGATCCGCCTCAAGAGGGCAACCCGAAGCAGAGCAGGCCGATGTGCCGGGTGGCGGCGAACAGGCAACTTCCATCACTGGTGATCCGGTGGTCGCGCAGGTCGGCGAGGACGGCATCCACGGCTTCGTGCGGCTCCATGTCGTCCAGGTCGGTGGGCTCGTAGGTGTGAATGGGCGCCTCCGTGGGCGAGTTGAGTGGGGGAAGGCGGGCGCGGACTAGGCGGCGGTGCCGAAGTCGGTCTGCTTCGGGGCGGCCTTGGCGACGGCGCGTTCGGTGATGCCCTTGGACGCGAGGGCGGAGGCGGCGGATAGATCGCCGGCGCCGGGCTCGAGATACCAGGGACGCAGGTCGAGCATGGCCGCGCGCATGCCGGTGGCGAAGGCGAGCGCGGTGCCCTTGGGCAGGGCGCGGATGGCGTCGGCGGCCAGGATGCGTTCCTGCCGCATGCTGACGGACGTGGACTTACCGGACTCGGAGGTCGAGGTGGAGGTGGTCTCGACGTCGTGGTCACCGATCAGACGGGACAGCTTGTCGGCGAAGTCCGGGTCGTCGATGCCGGACCCGATGACCTTGATCGTGGAGGCGGACCACATGGCGTCCATGCCCGCGTCGCCCCAGACTTTCTGACCCTGCCGGTAGCTCTGCAGGATCGTGATGGGAATGATCCCGCGGCTGCCGAGGTGGGAGTACAGGTCCGGCAGGTCCGAGATCTTGCAGACGTTGGCGGCCTCGTCGAGGATCGCGAGCATGGGCGGGTCGAGGCGTCCTCCGGCGCGTTCGGCCTGGGCGGTCGCGGCCCGCATCACGGAGTCCGCGCACGCGGCGATGAGGGCCGAGGCGCCGCCACCGCCGTCCTTCGACAGCAGATAGAGCGTGTCCTTCGAGGCGACGAACTCGCCCGGCTTGAACTCCGCCACGTCCTTCTGCGGGGTCACCCATGCGGCGATCTCGCTGTTGAGCAGGGCGGCGGCGTACTGGCGGGCCGTCTCGTAGATGCCGTCGCGGGTCTCCGGCGGGCCCTCCACGGTGCCCTTCAACTGTGCGGCGACGGCGGCGAACCCGTGGTCGCGCAGGATGTCCAGCGGGGTCCGGTCGGCAGGGAAGGCCAGCCACTGCATCACGTCGGTGATCGGCCGCTCGGCGAGGGCGGCGGCCAGGAACAGCTGCGAGAGGATGTTGGAGCCAGCCTTGGACCAGAAGTCGCCCTGCTGGGAGGCGTCCACCGAGGCGGCGAGGAAGTGGCCGGCGAGCCTGCCGGCGCCGTCGAGGGTCTTGGCGTCGGACAAGGGGTTCCACCACATGGCCCGTTCGGCATGGGCGATCTGCTGCGGGTCCATCGACCAGGCCCGGCCGACGGCCGCTCGCGCATCGAGCGTGGCCGTGTAGGCGTCGCCCGCCGCCTTGTTGGAGGTGAGCAGGACCGGGCCGGGCGCGTTGAGGATGGAGGGGATCGCCAGCGATGTGGTCTTGCCGGAGCGCGGCGCCATGATCGCGACGGCGACGTCCTCGTACCCCATGCGCACTTCGTGCTTCGTGCCCTGGAGGTTGCCGAGCAGGATGCCGGTGTCGGCCGGGTTGAGGTGCTTGGCGTCCTTCAGGCTTGGGCGCAATGATCTTGCCTTGGCGGTGATGGCCTTGGACATCAGCGGCTCGATGTCCCGCTGTTTGGCCATCCCGGCGACGCGCTTCCTGCGTCCGCCGATGCCGTCCTTGTGTCGCTTGTACAGCACGGCGGCCGTGATCCCGAGTGCGAGTAGCACGGTGCCGGGCAGGATGCGGGTGCCCAGCAGCAGGGATGTGTCGCCGAGGCGGGGCCACAGCTGATCGGGATGGAGCAGGGCCTGTACGGGCTGATACGGCGCACGGGGACCGGTGTCGGTGGCCCAGGCGGTGAGGTTGCCGCCCAGCCACGCCACGTTCGACAGCGGGACGGCGATGGCGAGGACGACGCCCAGGACGCGGAAGGCTATGTCGTAGCCGTCGGTGGACGAGGAGGAGGGCTGGGGCAAGGGCTGTTCCAGGTACGTGGGTGAGGAGCGCGGCGCGGGCGGGGCCGGTCAGCGGGTGCGGCGCGGCGAACGGCCGTGCGGCGCGGGTGGGGCAGTGGTCGCTGGGCGGTGCCGGGCGGCGAGGGTGCTGACGCGTCGCTCCAGGGCGAAGGCGATGTCCGGCGCGGGGAGGTGATGGGTGTGCACGGTCATGCGGTCGCGGGCCAGGCCCGGGATCCGGCTCGGATCGCGGGGGATGGGCGTCCGGTCGGCGAGCGACTGCGTCACGGCGGCGATCAGGTGCAGCGGGGTGGTGCCGGTGAACAGGGCACGCCAGATCGTCGGGTCCTGGATCACCGCGGTCTCGATGCTCCACAGATCCCGACCGGGGGCGCCGATCCGCCAGACGTGCGCGATGTTGTCGGGGGAGGCGAGGCTGCCGAGGTGGGGCGGCGTGTGCCAGCCTGCGTCCCGCAGCGGGGCGCAGGGATCGGGCGCTGCGGTGGGCGGGCCGGATGGATCGGTCAGGGCGTCGGTGAAGGCGGTGATGATCTCGACGGGGGTGCGGGCTTCGAAGGTGGCCGTCCAGCCGGGGTGATCCGCGGTACGCGCGTGCCGGATGGTCCACCAGCCCGGATCGTCCGGGTCGGGGTCCAGGCGCAGCTGGATGAGCTGGTCCGGGCTGGTGAGCAGGACGCGCGGCATCAGCGGGTCGTGTCCGTAGCTCCAGCCGGCGGCGCGATGCAGCGGCACGGTGATCCACCCCGGGTCTCCGCCGCCCGCGAGATAGCGCGGGGTGATGAGCGCCTGCTCGACGGTGTCGCTCACGCGCACCACCGCCGGGCCGCAGACGACGCTGCGGCGGCCTTGGGCACGGGGGGCGCCGTGACCAGTGCTGGCGCGGATGCCTTCGGTCGCTTCTGTGCCAGCGCGTTGATGGCGAAGAGCGCCTGGCCGTGGATCGCCCACTGGTCGAGGTAGTGCCAGGCTTCCGCGTAGCTTTCGGCGAGCCGTTCCTCGAACGCCTCGGTGCCGGGCCGGGCACTCGCGGGCAGTGCGCGGCGCACGGCGAGCCAGTCGTCGTGGACGGCGTACAGCCCCTTGGTGCTGTCGCGCAGTTCTCGCACCTGCCAGGCGTAGCGCCGGGTCCGGACGGAGGTGGGCAGCTGGGCGAGCTGCTGTTCGGCGACGTGCACCAGTTCGTCGACGTGGTCATATACCCAGCCGAAGGAGACCAAAGTGTCGGAGTCACGCTGGCGCAGGCCGTAGGCGTCCTCGTCGTAGGGCTGGTGCGTGTCGGGGTCGGAGTGCTGGTCGGAGTAGGAGTCCCAGGCGGCGAGGATCTGCCTGCTTTCCCGCAGGTAGATGGCGAGTTGGCTCAGATGGAGGCGGTGCTCTGGGCTCGCGGGTTCCGTTGGAATGGTCAAGAAGGGCCTTCGGGCATACAGGTGTGACGGCGAGGGGGCGCGGCGCGGCCGGCGCCGCGCCGCGTGGTTCAGCGGCCCCGGGCCGCAGCAGCGGCCAACTCGGCGGCGGGTGCCGGGACGGGGTGCGTGGTCGGCGCGCCACTGCGGCGGGCCTTGCGGGCGGCGGCCCGGATGGCCTTCAGGCGCGCCTCGTGGGCGGCGGCCAGTTGCTCGCCATGGGCGCCGCGTTCCACCTGGGTGACCAGGTGGGAGTGCGGGACGTCGTAGTGGCCGCGC
Organism: Streptomyces sp. NPDC050287; assembly: GCF_044459385.1. Taxonomy (NCBI): domain Bacteria; kingdom Bacillati; phylum Actinomycetota; class Actinomycetes; order Kitasatosporales; family Streptomycetaceae; genus Streptomyces; species Streptomyces sp. NPDC050287. The sequence continues at coordinate 6,949 of NZ_JBITIY010000005.1, forward strand.
GGCACGAGCGCGGGGTCGGTGAGGGCGGTGGAGAAGGCGGCGAGCAGGTGGCGGGGTGTGCGGTTGTCGAAGTACGCGTGCCACAGCCGCTGGTGGCCGCCGAGCCCGGTGGGGAGCGCGACTTCGGCGCTCCAGCTGAAGTAGTCGCTCGTCAGCGTCGCCCGCCGCTCCATGGTGGTGATGCCGTCCGGATGGCGCGCACTCTCATTGCCCCGCTCGTCGCGCTCGTAGGTCCAGTCCGCCGCTTGCAGGGTCGGCCACACGTCTGGCTCCGTGGCCGGGGCGGGGTGCAGGAGGGCGTCGGTGAATCCGGCGATGATCTCGGCGGGTGTGTTGCCGCCGAACGACGCGTGCCAGCGCTGTGAGGAGATCCGCCACCAGGCAGAGTACGAGTCCGCAGCGGGTTCGAGTACGAGCGTGTGGCGGAAGTCGGGGCTGGCCAGGACGACATGGGGAAAGTCGGGGTCGGCGTAGTTCTTCCAGCCGCCGGCCCGCAGCGCCTGGGTGACATGGCGCGGGTCGCCGGGCCCGGCGAGATGACGGGGACTGGTGTCGAACCAGATACGAGACCAGGGGGCGTCGGCCTTGCTGACAATGTAGGGGCGGGTCACGAAGTCGTCGGCGGACCTGCGGGCGCGAACGCCTGGCCGCCCACGCGCTGGATGTCCCAGTGCAGGACGTGCCAGTCCGTGGCCTCCTGGGCGGCGTCCCGGAGCCGTCGATGATCAGGCGGATCTCGTCGATCTGGGTGCTGGCGGCCTGCTGGGAGACGAGGTGCGCGGCGTTGCGCAGGACGTCGCCGAGCAGGATGGGGGCGCCGGTGTCCTCGTCGAGGAGGCGAGCCAGCAGCGGCAGCACGTCGGTGACAGGCGGGTTGCTGCGTAGATAGTCCTTGAGCTGGGTCAGGGTTGCGATCGCCTGCGCGATCTGGTCGGAGCTGGGGTGTGAGGGGTTGGGCATCAGCGTCCTTGAGTGAAACGTGGTGGTGAGCGGGGCCAGGCTGTGGACAGCCCTGTGGATATCCCCTGTGGTGAGGGTGTCGTCGCAGTTCAGATCGGTGATGAACCTCCTTGCCATCGAGGAAAGTTGGGGACAGGGCGGCGGGCGTGTCCACCCGAGGCCGGTCAGCGGCGTCGGCCGTCGGACGTCGCGTACGGGCGAGCGCCGGGGCTGGAGCGGGCCCGGTTGGTGGCGAAGGAGTTGCGGGCCCATGTGGCCGCTCTGGCGGCGGTGATCCGGGCCTGCTGCCACGCGCCGAGCTGGGACGGTAGGACGGACACGGAGGTGGTGCGGATCCGCTGGGAGGGCGGGACGCGGCCGAGGGGCCGCAGCACGGGCTGCGGGTCCGCGAGCGCCGTGCTGAATGCCTGCACCAGATGCATCGGCGTGGTCGGCGTGAACATCGCCTCCCACACACGGCCGTGTTCGTTGCGAGCACCGGCCCACCAGTGCGCCTGCCCGGGGCTGGACTGGTGGAAGCGGACGAAGGCGTCGCCTTCCGGGCTGCGGGCGGTGAAGTGCTGGCCTCGCTCGGTCTCCCAGCCCTGTTGCTGCAGGGGCTCCCACACGTTGGGGGCGTGCGCCTTGCGCTCCTTGAACAGGGCGTCGGTGATACCGGCGACGATTTCGACGGGCGTCTGCCGGCCGAAGGTGGCGTGCCATGCCTCCTGCTTGGCGGTCTGCTTCCCGCTGATGGTCCAGCTGCCGGGCTGGGTGAACGGGTCGTATCCGATGCGCACGGACTTGTCCGGGCTGTCGAAGACGAGGGGGCCGCCGCTCTTGGACTTGTCCTTCCACCCGGAGGCGCGCAGGTACTCGGTGACGTGGCGCAGGTCGCCGCCGCCGGCGAGATAGCGGGGCTCGACGAGGTAGTGCTGCTGGGCCTGCTGACCGGCGGCGCCCCATCCGGACCACTGCTTGTTCTGTCTCACCGGTGCCGCCTGACGACCATCGCCGATCCGGCGGGCCGCGCAGCCGGGCTGGTGGACGGGGTGGCGGACGTGGCGAGCTGTTTGATCGTGCCGGTGTGCTCGTTGAGGTCCTCGCCCACGCTGTCGAGTTCGTTGGCCGCGCGTCCCAGGGCCAGCCACACCTCGGGGTGCAGGATGCCGCGCTGGGAGTGGTCCTGGGCGAAGCGTGATCCGGTGGCGACCAGGTCGGTGACTCGTCCGAGCAGGCCCTCGTCGTAGTCGAGGACCTTGCCGAGAATCTGGGCGGCCTCGTGCGGCGGCGACTGGGCCAAGAGCTGTGTGAGCTGGCTGAGCTGGCGTGCGATGTCGTCAGCGAGCCGTACCGAGGTGAGGGGCGGGGGGTTGGTCATGGGCCTCCTGAACGGGCCAGGTCGGGCTACTAGTTGTGGTGGCGGATGTGGTGGCTGTCGACGAGAGGGAACATGTCCCGGCGCCGGGCTTCGTCGAGGGCCGCTTCGGGGTGCCCGCCGACCAGCAGGTTGGTCCGGTTGCGGCTGTCGGCGGTGACGGCCCGCAGGTAGCGGCGGAAGAGGGCGGTGACCAGGCGCGGCTTGCGGTCGGCTGTGATGGGCGGTGGGGTGCGGTCGGTTTCGCGGGTGACAGGTACTCCAGGTGAGGGCTGGGCCGACCCCCCGTGCGGGGTCGGCGCGGTGGGTGGTCAGCGCGTACGGCGAGGGCGCGACGCGCTCGGGGCAGGCGCTGCGGGCGCGGGTGCCGGCCGGTGTGCTGGGGATGGGGCGAGGGCGGCGCGGTAGGCGGTGCCGCCGAAGAGGCCCGCATCGATGGAGACCTGGAAGCCGTGGCGGGTCAGCAGCCACGCAGCCCGATCGGCCATGTCCTTCATGGCGATCTCGTCCATCTGGTCGGGGACTTGATGCCAGATCTCGCCCTCGTCGCTGTGGCGTTCGAGCCCGAGGCCGTCGAGCAGGACGAGCAGCTGCTCCGGGGCGCTGGTGCGGGTATCGACGTAGATCGTTCCGTCGCGGTGATAGAACTCGACGTCGACCTCGTGCTCGTCCGCCAGGCTCACGAGCGGGACTCCTTTCGATCGTGGCTCATCGCCGACGAGGTGTCGCCGGAGTGCCGTGGGCTCTGATGACGGAGGCGGTCGCGGTGTGCGGCGCGGCTGCGGCGACGGGCTGGTGGCGCACTGCCTCTGCGGCCTCCTGATAGGCGGCGGCGTCCCAGACGGCGTTGGTGATGTTGACCAGGTATCCGGCCACGAGCAGTGAGGGAACGGCGCTGGTGGCGAGCCTCTTCTTCTCGGCCTCGGTGAGGCGGTGGGGGACCTCGTGCCAGACATAGACGGGCCCGGCCGTCGCCGCCGTCTTGCGTTCGAAGCCGAGGCTGTCGAGCAGGGCCAGGAGCTCCTCGGGCGCATCGGTGGGGGTGTCGGCGTGGACCGTGTCGGTCAGCGGTTTGATGTAGATCTCGACGTCGGTGCCTTCGTCGTCGGCGCGGTTTCCCACGTACGGCATGCTCCTGTTCTGGGATCGGGTCAGCGCTGTCGAACGGCGGGGGCAGCCAGTGGCGAGGGCGCTGTGGACACTGGGCGGGGGTGGGGCTGTGGTGCGGGGCCGGTCCGGTCGACGTCGTTGCGGACCTGCTCGATCTGCCAGGTGAGGGTGGACAGTTTGTTGACGATGGCCCCCAGCTGCATCGCCACCTGCGGGTCACGGCCGGTGTCCTTGAGACGCCGGCCCCACGATGCCCAGGTCGCAAGCAGCGACTGCGTCAGGCGGGGCAGCAGGCCGTCGTCGGGTGCCGCGATCTCGGTCAGGACCGCCGCGACCTGCCGGTCATTGCCGGCATCGCTGCCGAGTGAGGTGAGCTGTTCGAGATGGCGGTGGGCGGCTTGCCGGTCGCTGCCCTGGGTGGCCAGGGTGTTGAGCGTGGGGTCGAGATGGACGCTGTACCCAGCCAGAAGCAGGGCATGGGCTGCGGCGGTGGCACCCTGACGCTGCTCCTCGACGGGCAGGGCGTGCGGCAGGCGGTGGTAGTCGCCGCGTGGGCCTGGGGCGGAACGGAAACCGCCGGCGGTCTGCAGGAGGCCGGCCGCGCGCTGGTCGCCCCCGATGGCAACGACCAGCGCGGTCTTCGGGTCTCGGGTGATCGTCACGTAATCCAGGACGAGGAACGTCGGCTCGTCCCCGTGTGCGCGAGTCACCGGCCCCGGTGCGGAGAGGTGACCGGCGGGCTCGGAGGCGCTACCGCGGCGGTGCCCAGGGCGGGCCGGGCGGGCGGATTACGTAGGACGACGCCGACGCCCAGCTCGGACAAGCGGTGGCCGGCGGCTCGTACGGACGCGGCCTGGTGCGCGGAGTCGTCACCGGACAGGACGAAGACGTCGTTCTCCGCGTCGAGCGCGAAGCCGTAGTCGGCCAGGGCCTGGACGATGTCGTCGCGGTCGGGCTTGTCGACGACGAGGGCGTCGCCGGACCAGGTCATCACCACGTGTTCCGGCTCGGCGGCCGGCGGCGTCGTGAGGCGGGCGGCGTTGGCGCGGACCTGGGCGAGGGCCTTGTCGTACCGGGGCAGCAGGTCGTAATGGATGTCCTCGGCGGCGCTGAACGGATCGGCGTCCACCGCGATTCCGTCGGGCTCGCGGACACCACGGAACGCTTCGGCCGGGGCGTCGGTGGGGGCCATAGCGGCGATCAGGTAGCCCTCGCCGTGCCCGAGCGGGTCCGCGAAGAACAGTCGGCTGCCGTCGTCGCGGGTCAGCACGGCGCAGTGGTCCACGGTGTGCTTGGCCAGGGTGTCGGCGACATCGTTCATGTCCCACACGTGGTCGGTGAGAGCGGCGTGGTCGTTGTTGCCGCCGCGGTCCGGGTGGTACGTGCTGGTCCAGGCGCCGGGCAGTTCGCCGGCGAGGACGGCAGCGAACGAACCGAGACCGGTGTCGGGGGTGGGGACGTGCATGGTCTCCTCAGAAAGGAAGGGGGCGGGGGTCAGCGCCGCCTGTTTGCCGGGGCTGCTGCGGCGGGTGCGGCGGCGGGGCTGGTGGCCAGGCGCGGCGGGGGCGCAGGACAGGCGCAGACGGCGGAGGCTTCGCGCTCGTCCGGCCCGACGTCGGCGGTGCACGCGCGGCGCTGGGGGTGGTTCTGGTGCCGGTCGGCGAGGTCGTTGCGCATGTGGGTGAGGTCGGACTGGATGACGCCGAGCCGGTGGTCGCCGAGGTACTGCAGCCGCTTCGCGGTGTGCGGATCCGGGGCCTGGCCCAGGCCCTGGTAGAAGGCGGCGGTCGCGGTGAGGACGTCGCCCAGCGAGATGAGCACTCCGTCGTGGGAGGCGGTCAGTTCGGTCAGCGCGGCGGCGACCTCGCCGCTCGTGGTGGCTTCACGGATCCGCTCGGCGAGGTCGGCGACCAGCGAGCCGAGTGGCTGGTAGTGCGCCTCGCGCGTCTTAGTGTCGAAGGCGTCATCGGCTTCGACGTGGTAGCGCACAGCGCGCAGCCGGGCCACGGCGCGAGTGGCGAGACGTTCCTCCTCGGCTATGTCGAGACCGATGGGCAGGCGGTGATAGGTCTCGTGGAGGCGGACGACGGGGACAAAGCCGGTGCGTTGAAGGATGCTGTGGGCTTCCGGATCGCCGCCGCGGGCGAGGACTTCTCCGGAGTGCGCGTCGCGCCCCAGGGTCAGGAAGCGATCGGCAAAGGCCAAGAAGCTGTTCTTTCTGTCGGGTCAGTGGGTCAGCCGGGTGCCGGGCGTGGGAGGCGCGGCGGTCATCCGGGTCGAGAGGGGCACCGGCCGTGCGGTAGCGGGCAGGGCGGCGGCGGTCGCGTCGAGATCCTGCTGGACGCCGTACAAGCGGCGGGCGATCAGCTCCAGTTGGTGTCCTGCGGCCGGGCCGTAGGCATGCGGGAGGCGATCGAGACGGTGGGCTGTGTGCTCGACGAGGCCGCGCACGGTCGCGAGCGGACCAGTGTTCTCGTCGGCGAGCTGGCGCAGCAGCCCGGCGAGTTGAGTGGTGGCGTCGGCAGCGCCTGGTGAAGCGCCGTTGCCCGCCGCGGTGGAGCGCTCCGAGAAGCGGGCGGTCTGCCCAGGATCAGGGCCGAGGAGGGGAGAACGGAGGTCCAGCTCGGCCTCGATACGTCGGCACTCGGCTGCCAGAAGCGGAAACAGCCGGTGCGGCTGCGTGGTCCAGGTGTCGTCCGGGCGGATGAGGTTGGCGAGCAGGTCGAGGCGGCCGGGCTGTGCCTGGACGGCGATCCAGCGGCAGCCGTGGTCGTCCCCCGGCCGCTGGATGCCGGCGATGCGGGCGATCCGGTGGGCGATCTCGGACCACTCGGGGCCGGTGAGGTCGCGGTCGCAGGCGTCCAGGCGCACATCCGCGTGCCAGATGGCCCGTCGGTCGTCCTGCGCACAGACCGCGAAGGGGTGCTGCCAGCTGGGGTCGTCCAGGTGCTCGGCCCACTCGGCGGACGTCCAGGACTTCTGCTCGTCGTCGAGCGTGCAATAGTCCAGCCCCGGCCAGTGGGCGACCACCGTGTGCTCGGTCAGGCCCTCTTGGTCGCTGACCGAGCGGCCGAGGGCTTCGGCAAACGGCCCGCTGGGGCTAATGTCGCGTGGATGGATACGGATGATCATTGGGAGGTGGGCTTTCGGCGCCTACGGGCGAGTTGGGTCAGGTCGTGCGCGGCGGTGATCAGGGTGTGCTCGCGCACCATGTTGGAGTGGACGGCCAGGTTGCCCGGCGGCAGGAGTTCCAGGGCGCGCTCGATGGCCGTGCGCGCCTGGCGGTACTGGCCCAGCGCGCGCAGCGCCGAAGCCTTGCGGAACTGCGCGATCGGGATCGTCTCCACCGCCCTCGGGCAGCCGGTCCACGAGGGCGAGCAGCGCGTCCGCGCGGCCGGGAAGCAGACCGCCCAGCCACACTCCGTGCAGCAGGACCTGCAGTCTTGGGGTGATCCGATGCGGTGGCGAGGACCTGTTCCATCACGGCCAGGCCATCCGAGCGGGACTGGCCCAGGCGCGCGAAGGCGTACAGCGCCCAGCTGTACGGGTCCGCATTCAGCACGCTCAACGGCACCTGGTTCAGGAGGGATTCGATTGAGCGGCACCGGAAGTCGTAGCGCAGGGCGCTCAGGTAGAGGTGCCGGTACGCCCGACAGATGACCGGGCCGGGGCCGGGGTCGGTGACGTGCTCAGGGTCGAGAAGTACCAGCGCACTGTTCCCGGCGGCGCGGGCTTGCCAGGCGACGTCAGCGCACACCTCGGCTGACTCCTGCCACGTCGCGTCCAGATCACGCAGGGCCTCGGCCAGGCGCATTGGCCACTGGGTACCGGCGACCGTCTCGATGGCGATCGAAGCCACGCGAGCCAGGGCCGCGTTGCGCTCGGGGCTGGGGGTCATCGCCCGCCTCGGGCGTCGGCGACGTGCACCACCTGATTGAGGTGGTTGACCGAGTACCAGCCGCAGTCGACGTCCTGTTCGGCGCCGGCCAGGCGTGGGACGAGGTAAGTGCGCAGCGCCTGCTGGTAGATGAGGCAGTCCGGGCAGCGGCTGGAGAGATGGACGAGGTAGCGCGGGTGAGCGGTGAGGTACGTGCGCTCGCCGCCGGCCGGGTCGTACAGCCGCCACCCGTCCTCGTCGGTCGGCGTGTGCCACGAGGGCGTGACGACCTTGTAGGCGTCTCCCCACAGCTCACTGCCGGAGGTGCCCTTGAGGATGACGACCTGGTCGCCGGGCCGGAAGTGCTGGTGGGTGATGTCCCGTTCGGGGGTGACGACGTCACCTGGGGCATGCGGATGGCGGAAAACGGCATCGGGCACAGCAGGGGTTCCTTCCACAATCACGCGCAGGGGAGGCGGTGGGAGGAACAAGGATCCGGACGATCCCCGGTTTCGGTAACCGGTGATCGTCGGGTATAAGACCCTGTGTCTACCGGAACGGATTCTCCGTTCCGGTGTCGTCGCTGGTGGCGGCATCCAGGAGTTCGGGCAGGTCAGTGCCCTCGGCGTCGCGCTGATCGATCCACCACCCAACGCGGGTGACGGTGCGGATCGTGTCCTCCAGGGCAGCCCAGTCGGCCTCGTCCCAGCTGCCTTCGGTCACCAGCGCGCTGTACGCAGTCGTGACGAGCTGGTGGCGGGAGCGCTCACCCCAGGCGAGAGCCTTCTCGGGTCCTTCGAGCGTCGGCATGTCGAACCTCTCGGCCCACTCGGTGGCGGCCTGCTGTTCCTCCGCCCGCCTGGCGGCCAGCCACTCCTCCTTGCCGGCGCCGTCCTCGTCGCGGGCGGCCTTCCAGCAGTCGGTGCAGTCGCGTCCCTCCAGCCAGCGGGCGAATCCGGCCCGCCGGTCGGCGGGGCGGTTGGAAAGATCATGCGAGATTTCGTGTCCACAGCTGTGGACGATGTTCCACGTCGTTCGGACGGCCATATGAGGGCGAATCTCCTTATTGTCAGGGGTGGTTCGGTGTGTTCCGGGCGTTCGGCGCGACCTGGGCGGGGTGCTAGCACCCCGGGCAGTGGCCTCGGCAAGGCGGCAGTGGTGGACGGTCAGCGGGTCCGCCCGGTGGCGGCAGCGGGCGCGGGCGGTTTCGGCGGCGTGCTGGTCGAGACGGTGGGGCGGGAAGGTCCCTGGGACGACGCGACGGTGGCGCTGCGGACCACCGCGACCAGGGCCTCGCCGGACTCGAGCCACACCGCCATGGCCTCATCGGTGCCGCCCGGTTCGAGCCCGCTTCCGGCGTCGTCGCTGGACTGCGTCACGGAGGCGAGGAGGGTCTCGAAGCGGTCGAGAACCTTCGCATCCTGCGCGGCCAGGGGCTTGGCGCCGTCGCGACGACTTGCCGCGATCAGGTAGGGCGCGTGGGTGAGGAAACGCTCCAATGCGGCGTCCAGGTCCGCGGGGTACGGGTAAGGCACGGTGCCGGGCTCGACGTCGTCCCGCAACCAGTTCAGGTCTCCCTGCACTTCGCGCAGCCGCGCGAGGTTCACCAGCTGCTCGAATTCCGGCAGGAGGCGTGAACGCACCTCTGCAGCGACTGCATGGGCGGTGGGGGCGGCGACAGTGCGTGGCCCTGCGCCGATCACGTGGAGGTGGTCAGGGGCGGGAAGCAGGGCGGCGACCAGGTACTGGCCATCCCACGGGCGTTCGGCCAGGAGGAGTTCGGTGCCGCCGCCGTCGCGGAGGATCGCCGCACCTGAGTTGCGGTACTTCACAAGCGGGGACAGCATGGGGCCGGCCTCCCACACCCAGTCCAGCAGGTGGGTGGGGATGTTGCCGTCCGGGTAGTGCTCGATGTCCACCTCCCACGGACCGGGAAGGCCCTCGGCGACGACATACGCGATGTCGCCGAGATAGGGACGCTCACTGGTGATGACCTTGGTCTGGCAGTCGCGGGCCGTCTGGTGGAGCTGGGTGAGCGCCTCGCGTGCTTGGGAGTGGTTGTCGAGGCCCAGCCGGTGGACCTCGTCCTGGTGCCGGGTGAATCCCGTCAGTTCCAGGGCGGTGGTGGCCCACCGGTGCCGCTCCCCGCTGGGGAGCGCGACGATCGTGTTGCCGGCGGCGAGGTGCAGGGTGATCTCGGCGGAGGAAGTCAGGGCAGCGGGCTTTCGTTTTGGGACGCCGGGTCAGCGCCGTGGCCGCCGCGGGGTGCCGGCGGGCGAGGGCTGCGCGGTCATCGCGGTCTTCGTGCGGCGTAGCGTCGGCGGTGCGGAGGCTGCGGCCGGAGTGGGGCACAGGTCAGGGTCGAGGTCGACGCTGTAGCGGGCGGCGGTAAGCATCTCCGCAGCCCAGGTGGCGTGTTCGTTCTCCCAGGTGCGGCCCAGGTCGAACGGCAACCGGATCCACACGCCGCGCAGCGTGGGATAGGTGTCGAATCCGGCACGGGCCAGGACGCTCGCGGCGAAGGCATCGACCGGGCCGTCGACTTCGACTTCGCCGCCCAGGCCGCGGGTGATGCGGATCGCTTCGTCGCTCATCGGCTCCGCCCCTTTCCGGCTGTCTGTGCTCGGTCGCCCACGGGCATGGCGGCGGTCTGCGGCACAAACTCAGGGAGGGTGGCTGTCGGGGCGGTGAGCCTTTGCGGGGAGCGGGTGGCCGCTGCCTGCGCGATGGGGTTGCGTCGCTCCATCAGCTTGTTGCGCACGGCCGGTTGCGGTGGGCCGGCGGTGAGGGCGGGGTCGAGGGGGTAGTCGGCCTGCACCTCGTAGCCGTGTCGGCGAAGGTCGAGGACGGCCTGGCGGGTCCGGCGGACCCCATCCTGCTGGGGGTGGGTGAGCCGGTACAAGCCCGGGGTCTCGGGGACCGGCTCGAACTGTTCACGGACCAGGAACCAGTCGGCCAGGTGCGCGGGGATGTTCGCGGTGGCGGCGGCCACGAAGCCGTGGTCGGGATGGGCGCCGAGGCGGAAGTGGTCAGACAGAGGCGAATCCTTTCTTTGAGCGGTCGGGGACTGTCCTGGTCGGGGTCGTTGGGCGCATGGTTCTTCAGGTGGTATCGGGGAGCGGGCGCGAAACGGGGCGCCTCAGCTACGCGGCGGAGGAGGCGGAATCGCGGAGAGCGCGCGCTGCGGCGTGCAGGCTGGCTCCGAACTGGTGGGCGAAGACCCGCGCCTTTCCCTCCAACTCGTCGTAGGAGTCCTGCGCGGTCATCTGCGCGGCGTGCTTGCGGTACCGGTATACCGGAACGGGCAGCAGGATTCCCGGGGCGAGGCAGGTGATCGCGAGAGCGCAGTAATCCTCGCCCTGTACGAGACCGCCCATGGGGGCCGCGCGCACCAGGTCGGTTCGGGCCAGGAGGGTGGTCGGGCCGAGCGGGATGGTGTCGGCCGGGTCCTTCCAGTACCGCCATACGTCCCCGGCCTCATGCCGGCCGGGCGGCGTCGGGCACCGCCACAGGGTCGTGGACCCGTCCGCGTGCAGGTCCTGGCTGTATCCGGCACACCAGCCCACCCCGGTCTCCTCCAGCGTGCGTAGCCGCAGCGCCATGGCCCAGTCGGTGAACTCGTCATCGTCGTCAGCCCATTGGACATACTCGGTGCGCACTTCGTTGAGGGCGAAGTTGCGGGCGCAGGCCGCGCCGACCGGGCGCGGCAGGGCGAGGGTGCGGATGCGGGGGTCGGCGGCGAGCGCGGCGGGCAGCCGGGTGGGGTCGGCGCCGTCGAGGGCGACGACGGCCTCCCATGGGACGCTCTGGCGGCACAGGCTCGCGTGCATGGCGGTGAGGAACGCCAGTCGCTCCGGGCGGAGTTGGGTGGCGATGACCACGGTGATCTTAGGGTGAGGGTGCGGCGACAGGGGCTTCTCCGGGCGGGCTTCGGTGGGGACGGTGCGGGCTGCCGGGGCTATCGGCGGGCGGCCTTGCGGGGTGTCGGCGCCGATGCAGGAGCAGTGGTGGACAGGCGCGGGGCGGTACGTGGCGGCACGACCGGCTCCGGAGAATCCGGGTTCCATGCACCGGGATCGGCGACGATGCGGCTGCGCGGGTCGGTGTCCCACTCGACGACAGGTCCGCGGTCGTACGCCAGCAGGCCGATCACTTCGATGCCGTGCGGGTGGAGGACGTATCCCCAGTTCAGGCGGGACGCCGTCCGCTCCGTGTAGATCAGAGGCGGCACGGTCGGCCGGGCCGGGTATCGGTTGCCGGGCCGGTCGCGGCCGGCGGCGAGGCGGTCGCGCAGGGCGTCGGGCGCTTGGTCGAGGAGGTCGGTGCCGAGGGAGGACCAGCCTTCCGGCGCGTCTTCGATGAGGTACGCGGCCAGTGCCTCGGTGTCGCCGGCGAACCGGTGCTGGTGCGCGGTGAGCAGCAGCGGCAGGTGATGGCTGGGGTAGCCGTCCCAGTGGACGTACGTCCCGGCGTAGCCGGTGACGGTGGGGCGGGCGATGACAGAACGAGTGGACAGAGAATCTTCCTGTCGACGGGGCGGGTCAGCGGGAGGGGCGGCGTGCGGGCGCGGCCGGTGGCGCGGGTGCCGCCGCGGGGCCGCTCGTGGGCTGTGCCGGGGCTGTCGGGTGCGTGCGCCGGTAGGTGTCAGCGAGGTGGTTGTCAGTCAAGTAGCTGAGTTCGTCTCCGAGTTCGGACAACTGCTCGGCGTGCCGGCGGTACCGTTCGGCGATCTTCGGCTCGTGGTTGCGCTCGCACCACTCGGCGGCCGTCTCCAGGAACTGGTGCAACTCGCTCAGAGCGCTGTGTCCGTCGCCGAGGACGGCGGTGGCGACGGTCTGGAACTCGGCGCTCGTGCGCACTTCGTACAGCCGGCGGGTCCAGGCGATGACGCTCTGCCCGGCGTCCTCGATCGTGAGGCCGTCGGTGAACTGCTTGGCGTCGTGGGCGGCCCAGCGGTGCAGGTCGTCGGTGGTGGGCCGGTTGCCGCGGTGGGCGCTGATCTGCTCGCTGGTACGACCGACGTTGTCGTACAGGTCGAAGTCGGGGTGGGGCAGGGACAAGGAACTCCTCGGGGCGTGGAGCCGGGCCGCGGTTACGAGCGGGTCGTCAGTGCGGAGGCGACGGGCGGCCCGGAGGCGTCGGTGCGGGCGCACGTGTAGCCGATTAGGCGGGACGGGGTGGCCTTGTCCGGCACGGTGGCGGCGTCGGAGCAGACGAACGTGTACGTGACCGAGGTGCGAGGGATGTCGTGGAGCCAGGCGCGGTCGTCCTTGCCGGGGTTGATCTGCAGCCCGGAGTGCGCGACGGCGTCGGTCTGCGTGTGGGTGTGGGCGAAAAGGATCAGCGCCCCACCATCGGTGGTCTTGAGCGCGTAGGCGTCCTTGTAGCGGTTGGCTGCCCCGGCGAAGACGGTGGTGCCCAACTTCCCGTACTTTTTGGTCGTCTTGTCGTGGACCTTGATCTGCTGCTTGCTCGCCGTGGTCGGGGTGAAGACCTTGGTGCCGGTGTTCACCCCGCCGGTCGCGAAGTTGTCGATCACCGCGGTGCGCAGCAGGTCGGCATCGGCGGCGAGCTGCTTGTTGCCGTCGGCGGCGACTGCGGTGGCATAGCCGTGCTGGTCGAGGGCGATGTCCGGCAGTGTCTTGTCGTCGAGGTCGACGACGGAGACCATCTCCCACCGCGTGTGCTCCGGCTGCTCGGCGAAGACCGCAAGTCGGCTCGGATCCTTGCCCTTCTGGCCGGAGAGCGCGGCGGCGAACCAGCGTTCCTGGCCAGCGGTGAAGCGCGGGATGTACAGCTTGGCGTTGGCGGTGTCGTACGACCACGGCTTGTACCGCTTGCGGTCGGCCTTGGCCAGGCCCTCGTCCTCCTTGTAGTCCGCCACGGACATGGCGTACAGCGGGCCGTCCTCGATGCTGTCGAGGAGCGTGCGGTCGTTGTCGGCGTTGGCCTCGTTGTTGATCTTCGAGTAGTGGGTGATCTGGGCGAGGGCCTCCTGCTTCGTCAGCGCTGGTACGGCGGCCGGAGCGGGGGAGGCGGTGCGAGTGGCCTTCGCCGCGACGTCGTGGCTGCCGGTGTCGGAGGTCGTGCAGGCGGACGCGGTGAGGGTGACGGTCGCGAGCGTGGTGAGCAGCAGGGCTGTGCGGCGGGCGGGGGTGTGCGAGGGGATGGGGGCGCTCCGGGGGAGGGGATCAGCGGGATCGGGATGGGGTTGGGGCGGCTGACGGCGGGGAGGGCATGGAGGTTGCGGCCGGTGGTGTGCGGGTGTCGGCAGCGGCGCGCAGGTGCTTCGCGGCGCGGGCGAGGTAGATGCGGCTGTCGCCGAGGCGGTCTTCGAGCCGTTGGTGCTCGGTGGTGATCGCCCGGTCGCGGGCGGGGCCAGGGGCCTGGTGAGCGAGGTCGGCGAGCTGGCCGAGGCGATGAACTGCGGCGCTGAGGGCGGCGAGCGCGAGCCCGGTGGGTTCGGCGGCGCTCGCGAGCGCGAGGGTCGTGCGGCGCACCGTGGTCGTGGGCCGGGCCGAGGAGCGGGCGGCGGCGCGATGGCGGAAGGCGCTCTCGCCGGCCAGGAATCCCAGCAGGCGGGCCAGGTGACGGACTTCGTCGTCCAGGATCTCGCTCAGCGCCGGATCCGGGCGGATCTGGTCGGGGAGCGGAAGGTGGTCGGCAACGGTGTTGAGTCGGTCCGCCACGTCGTGCAGCAGCATCCGCTGGTCGGGGTCGGACAGCGGCAACTCCTTGATGCGGAAGCCGGGTTCTACCGGCGAGAAGTGGATTTCGGGGAGGAGGACACCATTGGCAGCATCTTGCTCGCGGGTGCTGATGCCGCAGTGGGAGGCGGGAGGGGAGCGGCGCGGCGGAAGTTGACCCCGATGCCCTGGAGTGTGAGCCGCTGGGCGGCGAGTTGGACCAGCAGGGCGCGCTCCTTGGAGCTGTAGGAGGCCGGCAGCACGAAGGCGAACTCATTCGGCCTGTACTGGAAGTTGCAGCCGAACAGCGTCATGCGTGCCTCTTCGGGAACCGAGTCGTATGGTGCTCCCACCACACCGTCCGGGTACCAGACCAGCGTGAGAGTCTGGGCGACCTCGGGCGCGGGCTGTCGGTGCGGCGGCTCGGGCTGGCTAAAGGCGTTGTGACGGACCGCGTCCAGGGCCGCCCGGTAGCGGGGCAGCACGCGTCGGGTGACTGCGGCGGCGGCGCGGGCCGGATCGTTGGGGACGGCGATGCCGTTCGGCTCACGTACCGGGGAAATCTGGTGGGTCTTGAAGCCCTCGGGCTCCAGTGGGGCCACCACGAACTGGTGGCGGTACAGGGGCCGGTCGGTGACGTAGAGCTGCTCTCCATCGGGGCCGTTCAGGACGGCGTCGTGGCCGAGGACGTACTGGCTGACGATGTAGTCGACGTGGCCGGCGTCCCAGAGCCGTTCGATGGTGGGGAACTGGTCCTGGTAGGTGGGGTGGCGGTGGTACTCGCTCGTCCAGGTGCCGGGCAGGCGTTCGGCGAGCGCGGCGGCGAAGGCGGACAGGTCGGTGCGAGTCGGGGGCATGGGCTCCTGGGGGTTCTGTGCGGCGGGTATGTGGTCAGACGCGGCGCAGGCTGTCGAGTACGCCGCCCCACTGGGGGCCGTCCCAGTTGATGACCAGCGCGGATCCGTCCGGCTTGAGCTTGAGTGTGCCCCGGGCGCGGTCCGAGTCCGGTGTCGTGCAGTGCAGGGTGAGCACGGGTGTTTCCGTGGTGGTCTGGGCGAGAGTGCCGGGGCAGGCAAGGGTGCCGGTCGTGGTGACGGCGGTTCCGGAAATGGTCAGCGAGGCGATGGGGCTGTCGGAGTTGATCGGCCGCCACGTGCCGTCTAGCCCGTGAACTGTGTGCGTGGCGGCCGGCGTAGGGGTGCGAGGTGCCGGGGAGACGCTGACGGAGGTGGTGTCAGTGGCCTCGGTGGTGGTGCCGCATCCGGCTACCAGGGCGGTGGCTGCCAGGAGGGCGGAGCCGGAAACCGCCGCCCGGTGACGTCGGCGTGGGGTGAAGGCGGACATGGGAAGGCTCCTGTCGGTCGTCGAAACGCGAGGTGAGCGGGGTTTCAGTGCATGCGGGCGTCGGTGTCGAAGAGCGCCAGCTCGTGGGGGTGCAGGAGGTGCTGCACGATGAAGCTGCGCCCCGCGACCTTCCACAAGCCTCGGCCCCGGTTGAGGTGGGAGATCGCGTCGGTCTCCACCGAGGTCAGGCCCAGCAGGGCTGCTGCGGCATGGAGTTGGTCGGTCTCCTGCCGGTAGATGATGCGGGTGGAGCAGTCGGCGAGCAGACCTTCGGCCAGGGCCCGTCCGCGGGATCCGGCGTCGCCCGCGGTGAGTAGGTCGGACAGCCGGTGGATCACCAGCAGGTTCGCGATGCCGAGTCCGCGGCTCAGCTTCCACTGGGACTGCATGCGCTGCAGGAGGCCGGGGTGGCGCATCAGGCGCCAGGCTTCGTCGTAGACGATCCAGCGCCGGCCGCCGTTCGGGTCGGACAGTGCGGATTCCATCCACGCGGACGCGCAGGTCATCGCCAAGACCAAGGCGGTGTCGTCGCCGGATCCGCCCAGGCGGGACAGGTCGATGGTGAGCATCGGCGAGTTGGGATCGAAGGCCACCGTGCTCGGGGCGTCGAACATCCCGGCGAGGTCGCCGTGGACCAGCCTGCGCATGGCGTGGGCTAGGTCGCGGGAGGCGTCGCCGAGTCGGCCGGACATGATGCCGCCGGCCACGTCGAGTTCGTCGGGGTTGTTGAGGGTGGCGGCGATGTCGCCGAGCAGCGGGGTGCGACCGGTGGCGGCGGCGCGGGTGACGACGGCATCCAGCGCGACGTCGAGGCCGGTGTGCTCCATCGGCAGCAGGTCCCGCCCGAGCACGGTGCGGGCCAGCGAGCCGAGCAGCAGCAGGCGGCGCTTGCGGATCTCGCCCGCCCAGTCGGCCTCGGAGACGCTGTTGGGCCGCGGTGCCGCGTCCAGCGGGTTCAGCTTTCCGGGCAGGCCCGGCCCGAGCGCGATGGAGGTACCGCCCAGCGCCTGCGCCACGGGCGTCCATTCCCCCTTCGGATCACACGGGACGTAGACCCGGTACCCGAAGGCGATCGATCTCAGCGCGAAGGACTTGGCCAGCGCCGACTTGCCCTGCCCGATCACCCCGGCAAGGAGCACGTTGGGGTTGGTGAAGCCCTCGACCTTGCCGTACAGCGCGAACGGGTCGAAGCAGAAACTGGCTTCGGCGTGGACGTCGCGGCCGATGTAGATGCCCTCGGCGCCGAGGCCGCCTTCGGCGAGAAACGGGTACGCCCCGCTCGCGGTAGCGGTGGTCATGCGGTGGGCGGGCAGCTTGAGCCTGTTGTTGCGGGAGGACGCGGGGCCGGGTCGCCCGGCGGGTGGGAAGAGGGGCGCCGGTATCTCCTGTTCTGCTACGCCAGCGCCGCTGGTGTGGGCGGCTGCTTCGAGGCGGGCCTTCGCGGCGGCCTCGGCGAGCTGCCGGCGGGCAGCCTTGCGGGACGCGCGATCGGTGCCGTGCGGGGTGAACAGGGGGCTGGCGCTGGCGCGGCGGGCTCGGCGCGCAGGCCGGTGGCTCATGACGGGGCGGCTTTCACGTGACGGCGGTCTGGACGCGGCGCGGGGTCAGACGACCGGCGAAGCGGTGAACAGAATCGGGCTGCGATAGCTCTTGCCGTCGCCCGACCAGTCCAGCTGGATGTAGCCGTCTGCGAGGTAACGGCCGGAGCCCGCCTTGGACTTGAGGGTTCCGGTCGAGTAGGAGCCGTTGCCGTTGCCGCTGCTGTGTTCGAGCGCGTGCTCCAGGCCGGTGTAGGCGCCGGACTTCACGACCGGGTCCGTGCCGCTGACGCTCCGCTTGGTCTGGAGCTGGAACTTGGCCTTGTTGAAGGTCAGGGTGCTGCGGTTCTTGGCCGTGTACGGGCCGTCCCAGTACACGGTGGCGGTGGTGTAGATGTAGCCGCCGGATCGCATGGCGCACAGCGTCACGTCGAAGTCCCAGTTGTCGGAGTCGGGGCCGTTATAGCTCGGGTCGTCGACGCTGTGGCTGCTGGTCTTGCAGTGGTAGCTGGCGGCGGATGCCGGAGTGGCGGTGGCCAGGGCGGCGGTGCCGGCGAGCGCGGCGAGGGCGACGGCGGCGGAGGAGGTGGAGCGCTTCAGGTTGCGCATTCAGGGCCTTTCGGGGTGCGGGGGTTACTGGCTGCAGGTGGTGGTGTGGCCGTGCAGCGGGGTGTTCAGGTCGCTGGGTGTGGTCTTGCGGCGGACGACGTGACCTGCGGCGAGGTGGCGCTGGCAGATGGTCAGGACGGGTGGCCCCTCGGGCAGCCGCTCGGGGTGGCATTCCGTGTCCGTTGGGGTCTCGTCCGCGGCGGGCAGGAGGTGGAAGGCGTCGTGCACTGCGGCGGCGGACTGCCACAGCCGGGTGTGCGCGGTGGCGAGGTGTCGGCCGGCGGCGGGATGCGGCGGACGGGTGGATTCGGCGAGCTGGTCGAGCAGGTGGTGCAGTGCGGTCAGATGGGCGTGCAGCACGTCGAGGTGCACGCGATCCGCGGGTGAAGCGGTGTGCTGGGTGCGTGGGGTGAGGGCGCGGGCGTGGTGGCGGATACCGGCGCTGGCGGCCCGCAGGTACGGGTACGCGTCGCTGACGGGGATGGCAGAGGTCAAAGGGGGAGATTTCCTTCCTGCCATGGGGCAGGACGTCGGCTGGTGCCGGAGTGGGGCTACAGGGCCGTGCGGGCGAGGGGGAGGGCGCCGAGCGTGAAGGCGTCGGGCTGCTGGAAGTTGAGCCGTCGCAGATCGACCTGGGCGGTGACGGCGGCGGTCTCGATCTGCGCGCACGCGGCGTCGAGCAGGGCGTCGGTCTCCGCGGAGACGGTGAGCAGCCCGGTCAGCGACACGTCGGCGTGTCCGGCGATCAACTGGCGCTCGCGGACCTTGACGTCCGCGTATTCGACGGAGTCGGCTTCGGAGTCGACCTGCCCGCGACGTGAGCGTTCGTTGGCGTCGGCGATGATCGCCGCCTTCTTGCGCTGCACGTCGCGCATCGCGGACTCGAGCCCCTGCGGCACATATATAAGGGAGAGGGTGCGCCGGACCCCGGCGGTGAACATCAGGCCGTGCAGGAAGCCCGCGCTCGTTTCGGTGCGGGGCCAGTCCTCGACCCAGTAGGTGGCGTGCCGGGCGGAGTCGGTGGCGAGCCGGTCGTACTCCTCGACCTGGACCACGGGCCCGGCGGCTGCCGGGTCGGCTTCGGCCCGGCCGGAGTTGGACCACTGTTGCAGCGCGGACAGCGCCCTGGGGTCGTAGGCGGTGCGGATGACGGCGGCGATCTCGCGGGCGCTGAGCCAGCCGGTCACCATCAGTCCGGCGCTGCGCGCGGCCTGGGCGATGGCGGACGTGGTCTGTTCCATCACAGTGAAGGCGCCGGGCAGTCCGCCGCCGGCCTGACTGATGAGGCGCTTGGCGGCCTTGAGGTCGAGGGAGATCGCCAGGTACGCCTCGTGCGGGGCAGCGGCCGGGCCGGCGGAGGCGACAAGTTCGCTGTAGACCTGTCCGGCGACCGGGGTTTCGGGGTGGCCCTGCTGGGCCCAGTAGCGGGTGAGGGTGTCGCCGCTGTCGGGCACGGTGCGCTCCAGGACCTGCACAGTGGCGACGTGTCCGGTGCGGGCGATGCCCGCCAGGACCCGCCCCCAGCTGCTGACGTTGTGGTTCTGACTCGCCGGGTCGAGGAGCGCGAAGGCCCTGCTGGAGACGCGGGCGACGGTGGTCAGGGTCTGGCCGTGCGGGTCGTGCACGGCGGCGGCCTGGTTGGCGGAATCGCCGGGCGTGACGACGCGCAGTGAGGCGGCGGTGCCGGGCAGGTGCAGGATGCCGTCCTGGCGGGGACGGGTGACGGGCCGGGCGAGCCACAGACTCTGGCCGGTGCGCCGCCGCCGGGCGAAGCGCAGGACGATCGGCGCCCAGTCGATCAGCGAGCGGCCGTGCCTGCGGACGACGACCAGGGCGGTGACCGCGGCCCACAGCGGCGCCAGGGCGATGGCGCCGAGCAGCCCGGTGGATACCACCGTGACCAGCAGCAGAGCCAACGCGCAGGACACGAGGACGAGTTGGGGCAGGGAGAGGCCGAGCAGGATGCCGCGCCTGGACCGGTGGGGGAATTTGACGGTGAGCGGTTGGACGGTGAGATCAGACAAGGGCCGTTCCGATGGTGCGCGGGGCGGTGGCCGGGGCGGCGCGCGGCGAGGAATGGGCAGCGCGTGCCGCCCCGGAGTCGGGCAAGGTCACAGGCCGGCGGGCGGAGGCGGCGGTGCCCCGGTTCCGTTGGAGGTGCCGGCCGAGTTCGGTGCCGGCGGGGCGCCCTGCGGCGGTGGCGTCGAGGCGCCGGCGCCGGGCTGCGACATGAAGCCGCTGCCGCCGCTGGGGGGCGATCCGGAACCGCCACCCGGTCCGGGTGCACCGCCGAACTGACCACTGGTGTCGTCACGAGGGCTGGTCGGCGGGGGCTGGACGGCCTTGTCCAGACCGTTCTTGATCCCCTCGCTCCCGGACGACGGGGCGTTTGAGCTGCCGCCTTCCTTGCCGGTGTCCGGGTTGGCGGCGATGTCGCCGGGGAAGCCGCCCGGCACGGAGTCCGGGCCCTGGGGAGCGGCGCCTGCTCCGGCCGCGGCACCGCCAGTCCCCGCGGTCGCGACCGCGGCGGCGGCTTTGCGTCCGGCGCGTTCGGCGTGCTGACGGGCCATCTGCGCACCGGCTCCGCCGGAGCGGTGCAGGGTCTCGGCGTCGGAGCCCTCGGAGGCGGCCCAGTGCACGAACTTGAACGTGGCGTACGGGCATAGCAGGACCAGCGCCAGGATGACGATGCCGGCCATCACGTCGGCGAGGGCGGCGATGCCGTCCTTCGCCTCGGTCTTGCCCATCGCGGCGATCCCCAGGACGAAGATCACAGTCATCAGCAACTTGCTGACCACGAGGGTGGCGGTGGCTTCGATCCAGCCCTTGCGCCAGCGGCGGGCGACCTCCCAGCCTCCGCCGGCTCCGGCGAAGACGGCGAGGGTGACCATGACGAGGATGCCGACCTTGCGGACCATCATCACGCACCAGTAGAGGAAGGCGCCGATCGCGGCGCCGATGCCGACGAAGACGGTGACGAGCCAGCCCAGGCCGGACAGTTCAGCGATCTGTCCCACCTTGACGATGCGCCGCACCGCGGTGCCGATGTCGAGGTTGGCGGCCTTGAAGAGTCCGTCGCTCAATGCGTTGACGACTTCGATGGCGACGGTGGTGAAGGCGATCGCGGTGAACGCGAACAGCACGCCGGTGGCGGTGCCGGTGAATGCCTGGGTGAGCGCCTGGCCGTCGCGGCGGATCGCGGCGCGCACGAGCTGGGCGCAGAACGTGGCGACGAGGACGATCAGGCCGATCGGCAGGATCATCTCGTAGTTGTCTCGGAACCACCCGGCGTTCAAGTCGACCTTGGTGGTGGTGTTGACCGCCTCGGCGGCCAAGTCAGCTGCGGCCGCGGCGAGTTCGCCCGCGCTCTTGGCCATCCAGTTGCCGATGGCCGTGCCCGGGTCGGAGGCGAAATCCACGGCGTCACCGACGGCGCAGAGTTTGTCCGCGAGAGGGAGGTCGCAGAAGCCCAAGGGGGAATCCCCTCCTTTCTCAGGTGGGCTGGGGGCAGGTCAGGGCACGACGCGGGGGGCGATGGAGACCAGCGAGCAGTTCGCGTTGGGGCGGCACTGCACGGCGAGGGTGATGGAGCGGTCCTCGGCGCCGGCCCCGCCCTTCTTCCAGGCGATCTGCTGCTTGCCGGTGACGGTGACGGCGTAGATGTACGCCTCGGTGATCGCCGACGGATCGTCCGCCAGGGCCTGCTTGAACGCCGAGGGGTAGTGGGCCTCCGTGACGGTGGCGGTGGCGTACTGGTCCTGGTCGGCCATCCGCGACCACAGCACCGGTTCCGGCACCTGTGTGGCGATCGAGGACCAGTCGGCGTACTTCGTCTCCGACGTCAGCCACGCCCTCATTCCGGCGAGCTGCTGGTCACGGCTGGTGGTGCGGGTGTCGTACGACCACAGCGTTGCCGCGGCGGCCTTGGCGAAGGCGACCGGGTCCGCCAGCTGCGGGGGCTTGGCCACCGAACCGGCCCCGGCCGGCGCCGCCGGGCCGGCGGACGCGGAGGTTCTGCTGCTCGGCCCGGAGGACGGAGCGGCGGCCTGGCTGTCGCCGGCTGTGGTGCGGCCGGTGAGCAGGGCGACGACGACGGCGAGGGCCAGCAGGACGGCGAGGCCGGTCGCGAGGACCGTGATGCGCTGGCGGGTCGACCAGCCGAGGCCGTAGCCGGACAGGGAGGGGAATCGTTTCGGCATCAGTGGACCTGCGACCCCAGGGCGGAGAAGAACGCCACGACCCCGTTCGCGGCGCCGAGACCAAGGGCGGCGCCCGCCGCGACCACCGCGCCCTTCTTGCCGTTGGCCTCGGCCTGGTGGCCGCCGGTGTGGTGGCCCCACGCCCACACGCCGAGGGAGACGGCGAGCGCGCCGACAACGGCGACGATCGCGAACAGGTTGATCGAGTTGACGACGTTCTTGAGCACGGCGAGGCCGGGCAGGCCACCGCCCGAGGGCGTGATGCCGGGGTCGTAGGCCAGATACTGCACGGTTTCGAGCAGGTGCAATGAGGCTCCTTGGGCACGCCGAAGCCCGGCGCGCGGGAATCACAGAAAGGGCGAGAGGGCGAGGCAACTGCCTCGAGAAGGAAGGCCGGCAGCGGTGCGGGAGACGGCTGGCCCGGTCGGCGCCCGCGTTGGGGCGGTGTGGCGTGCACGAGGTCACGCAGGTTTCGCGCCGAGGGTGGACGAGGCCACAGGCCGGGCCGGGGCTGCTGTCGATGGCGCTTCGGCTCAGGCTCCGAACCGGCTTCCGGGGTGCGCTACTTCGGGATCGACGGCTTCGGTGCCGGGTTGGTCTTGTACGGGTTCGCGCAGTTGTAGATCATGTAGCCGCGGATCTTCTTGCCGTCGGACTTCCGGGTCACGGTGCCGCGGGTGTACCAGGTCTTCTCGGCCTTCTTGTAGGCCCACTGGTCGTAGACGACCTTGTCGTGCCGGTAGCCGATGCCCACGACGGTGGACGACTTCGACGGGGCCTTGCGGATCTTGACCGCACTGCAGCTGATCGTGGTGGTGCCGGTGTCGTACGCCTGTGCCGTGCTGGCGGTGGCCAGGCCGCCGGCGGCGACGGCCAGGCCCAGGGAAGCTGCCGCGAGGGCGCGCTGGGTGCTGTGGCGGGTTATCAAGTAGGTGCTCCGTGATGTCAGGGGAATGAGGGTGGGCAGGACGGCGGGTCCTGCGGGGCCCGTCCGAGGTGAGTGCGGAAGAGGCCCAGGGGGTATCCCGGTCAGGGGCGGTGGGCCGGGGCTGCCGCGCCCCGACCGGGGGTCAGATGACGCGGCGGGCGGCGAGGATGTCCCAGTCCGCGAGCGGCGTGATCCGCACAGGCTTTCCGGTACGGGGGGCCTCGATCGCGAGTCCCGAGCCGAGGTACATGCCGACGTGCTCGGGGCGGGCGGCGCTGCCGCGGGAGAAGATCAGGTCACCGGGCTTGAGCGCCTTGGGGGACACGGCCTTGCCCTCGTTGACCTGCGTATACGTGGTGCGGGTGAGCTGGATGCCGACGTGCTTGTACGCCTGCTGGGTCAGCGAGCTGCAGTCGCAGCGGCCCATCGGGTCGGGGCCGTGCGGCGCCGTGCAGGTGCCGCCCCACTGGTACATCGTGCCGAGCTGCGCCATCGCCCAGGCGATCGCCTCGCGCGCCTTCGGATCGGCGTCCTTCGGAATCGAGTAGCCCTTCGGTACCGACCCTTCCGGGATGCTGCCGTACCCGGAGCCGTCCTTGGCCGCCGCACAGGGCGCGGTACTGGAGGTGGTGTTCGTCTCGCTGGTGTCATGGTCGGCGTCGGGGAACGTCGCGGCGATCGCCTTGTGCAGGGCGGTCGCCAGCTCCTCCCAGTCGGCATAGGCGTCGGGGTAGCCGGAGCGCTGGACCTTCTGCGCGGCCTGGGCGACGGTCAGTTGCTGCCAACCGTCCACCGCGAGCAGGTGCTTGTAGAACTGCTCGCTCGCGTAGACGGGGTCGTGGATCTCCGTAGCGGTGCCCCATCCCTGGCTCGGCCGTTGCTGGAACAGACCCAGCGAGTCGCGGTCGCCAGCGTTCAGGTTGCGCAGCCGGGATTCCTGCATCGCGGTGGCGAGCGCGATGATCTGGCCCTTCTTCGGCACGTGGAGGCCGAGCCCGGTGGCCACGATCGTGCGGGCGTTGGGGATCTGTTCCTCGGGCAGGGACAGGCCCTCGACGTGCACGGCCTTGGCGGTCGCACCGTTGAGGATCTTGGTGACCTGCTCGACGACCGTGTCGGTGTCGACGTCGCCCACGCAGCTGAAGGACGAGTAGGTGGTCTGGGCGGCCTCGCTGCTGGTGGCCATCAGCATGGCCGTGCCGGCGAGGAGGAGAGGAGAGAGGACGAAGACGCCGATGCCGGCGGCCACGCCCTTCAATCGGGGACGCCTCCCGGGCGGCCGTCATGGGCCGGAGACCGGTGCGCGGGCAGGGGAGGGTAGTGCGATGTCACAGCGAGGTCCTTGGTGAAGTCCCGGCGGCGCGTGCGTCGTTGAGGAAAGGGCGCGACGGCCGGGGTGGTGGGTAAATCGGGGGCCCAGGTGCACGTGGGCGAGTTGCCGCTCGCGCTGGTGCAGAGGCGTCGGGTCAGGTGTGCCAGGACATGGGGATACCTCCACGAAGGCAGGGGCGGGGATGCGCCATCGGCGTGGTCCGCCGGGCAGTTCCAAAACACTAAGGGCGGATCCCCGGTTGCCGAAATCGTCTCTGATCAAGGCTCTATTTCGGGGTTTTCGGCGGCGATAGCGCTCAACCGGGGATCGTGCCCTACAGTTTTGTCTCCTCCCCTCGCCCCCGCCGCTGCGTGGCCCGCAGTGCCTTCCTGCCTGCATGCGGTCCCGCGGGTTATCCAGGCGGGCCGGAGCGTCTCTCCCTCACCTCACCCGACCCGAATTGGGGTATCTCTTTGCCTTTTTCCCTGCACCAGGGCGACGCGCTCGGCGTCCTCGCCGAACTGCCGGACGACTGCGTCGACTCCGTCATCACCGACCCGCCGTACAACAGCGGCGGGCGAACGGCCAAGGAGCGCACCTCCCGCAGCGCGAAGCAGAAGTACACCTCTGCCGACGCAGGTCACGAACTGCCGGACTTCACCGGCGAGAACATGGATCAGCGGTCGTACGGCTTCTGGCTGACCCAGATCATGACCGAGGCACACCGGCTCACCAAGGTCGGCGGCACGGCGCTGCTGTTCACCGACTGGCGGCAGCTGCCGATCACCACGGATGCCATCCAGGCCGCCGGCTGGCTCTGGCGTGGCGTGCTCGCCTGGCACAAGCCGCAGGCCCGCCCTCAGAAGGGACGTTTCACCCAGAACTGCGAATTCGTCGTCTGGGCCAGCAACGGACCGATCGACGCCTCCAGGAACCCGGTCTACCTGCCCGGCTTGTACAGCGCCTCGCAGCCGTCGGGCAAGAGTCGCCAGCACATCACGCAGAAGCCCGTCTCCGTCATGCGGGAGCTGGTGCAGATCTCCCCGCCCGGCGGCACGGTGCTCGACTTCACCTGCGGATCCGGCTCGACGGGAGTCGCGGCCCTGCTGGAGGGCCGCGATTTCATCGGCGTCGAGAAGACCAAGCACTATGCCGCGATAGCAGCCGACCGGCTCACTGAAACGCTGCAACAGACTTTGTCCCAGGACGACTTGACCCTCACGTCCTGAGCCCTGTTGTGCAGCGTGGTACGGCCTGTGGTGCGTGGCCCGTCATGCCATGGCCGTGCCGCGCTGGGCGTTATAGCAGCAAAGTCCCGGTTACCGAAACCGGGGATTCTCCGGATGGTTTGAGCCGGAATTCACGCCCACTGGCTGCGGCTCAAGGAGGCCCCTTTTCGTGCCTGAATCCATAGTCCCCCCGGAGGGCGGGGAGCCGGAACCGGTCCGGCTGCCGGAGTCCGATCTGGAGAGCATTGAGGCGAGCGTCCGCAAACTGCTGGACCAGTCTGCCGAGCAGGCCCGCCAGCTCGACAGCCTCGCCTCCGCACCGCCGCCCACGGACTCACCGTTCGGCGCCTTCGGCATGCCAGGGTTCGCGGGCCTGGCGCCGCAGAGCTCCTTGCCGGAGCCCCGCCCGATCCTGGAGCTGGAGGGCGAGGAGTACGAAGACGAGCTCGACGCGCTGTCGGACTGGGTGGATGACTTCCTCGTCCGGGTCTACGGGGCGGAGGTCACCACCGCCGCCCCGTGGTGCGAGCAGTGGCAGGAACACGCCGACGTCGTCGCCTGGCTCCACGCCCTGTGGCTGGCCTACCAGCAGCACAAGGATCCCGAGGCCGGTCTGTCCGGCCTGTTCGTCTGGCACCGGGACTTCCTCACCCACGCCATGGCCACCGTCCGGGCTGCCGGCGGGCCGCTGTCCGCGTGCATGACCGATCCGGACCGCCCCGCCCACCGCCTGCTGCCCGGACCGCCGCCCTCGAGCCGGACCACCGCCGAAACCGCAGAGTCCGACGAGAACGGCGCACCCGGCCAGGGGGCCGGATGAGCGGCCACGACCGGCTCGCCTTCGGTCTCTCCTTCGACCCGCGGGCCCTGAACGACCTTCTCCAGGCCCCCGCAGACATCCGCGACCTGGCGCTCGCCCAGCTCCAGGACGTCGTCAACGCCCGCCTGTTCGGCGCCAAACTCACCCGCGATCTCGCCGGATGCCGCAAGGTCTACGTCGATCACCGCAACGCGTGGCGCATCGTCTACGCCCAGCGGCCGGCGCCCGCGAACTCCACGCACACCACCGAGATCCACGTCGTGGCCGTACGCCCGCGGGAGGCGCACGACGTGTACGACACCGCCCGCGCCCGCCTCGGCATCACCCGGCGGCCCCTGGGCGAGCGCACCCACGCGGCCCGCACCCGCTCGCCGCAGCTGGGCGCGCGCCAGCCCATCCCCAAGCCAGGACCACCGCCCTACGCGATGCCCGGCCTTCCCCGACCCGCACTGCCCCCGACCCTGAAAGGCCCCATTCGTTGACGCAGTTCCCCACCCTGATCGACCAGGTCGCCGCCGCGGTACTGGCGCCGACCGAGGTCACCGAGAACCCGCACCACCGCGCCATCGTCGATGTGTTCGTCGAGATCCAGGACCTCGACCGGCAGCTCACCGCCCTGTCCGGCGCCGACCGTCCCGCCGGCGTCAGTGCCACCGAGCAGCTCGACACGCTCACCGACCTGCTGATCGAACGCATGGCAGCCGGAGCCGAGTTGAGTGCGCTGCTGTCCACCTCCTGCTGCTGCGCGGCTGCGTACGGGCCCGAACCGCCCAGCGAGTACGAGCCGGTGGAGGACGAAGAGCCCGACTTCGATCCGGACCTCGATCCCGACTTCGATCCGGACCTCGATCCCGACTTCGAGGGCCTCGACGACTTCGAGGATCTGGAGGGTCCCGACGACCTCGACGGCTTCGATGACCTCCACAAGGCCACGTGCGAGGAGTTCCTGACCTGCCCGAGCCGGCCGAGGACGATTGTCCACGCCTGCCTTGACATCTTCGACGTCCTGGGTGCAGCGGAGTATGTGAGCACCGCGGAGCTGGTCACGCGCCTGCGCGAGCTGCCCGGCGAGGCCGATGGACGCTGGCGCTATGCCGACCTCACCCCGGTCCGCCTCGCTCTGCTCCTGCGCCCCTACGGAGTCCAGTCCCGCAAGCCGCGCAAGGTCGACGGCAGCCGCTACCGGGCCTACCGGCGCGGCGACCTGCAGGCCGCCCGCCCGGACTGCTCCTGCTGACCCACCCCGCCCTCGCGCGTACCCGCGAGGTGACGGCGGCGGACTGGGACCTGGTCGCCGCCTTCCACGCGCAGTGTTCCGAACAGAACCTGTTGCGCCGCTGGGGCCGCACCCGCCTCACGCCCCGCGACCTGACACGGCTGCTCGCCCAGGCGCAGTGCTGGCTCGGACTCGACGCGGACGAGCGGCCACTGGCCCTCGTCTGCCTCGGGCCCGTCAGCCGGGAGCCGGGCGTCGTCGACCTCGGACTGCAAGTCGCCGACGACCACCACCGCCGCGGCATCGGAACAGCCCTGGCCCGGCAGGCGGCCCGGATGGCCCGCACGCGCGGGGCACACACCCTCACCGCGTTCACGCAGGCGTCCAACGCGCCGATGCTCCGGCTCCTGGAGCGTCTGGGGCCCACCCGGCGCACCCGCGACGGCCCCTACGTCGAGGTCAGCATCGCCCTGGACGCGTGCGCCTCGGACGCCCTCCCGCACACAAGAACCGCTCCGACATGAGCTCACCGCCCGCCCCCTCGCCCAACCGCCACCCGCGCACCGTGCTCGACCACAGGATCGAGACGGCCGCAGGGTGCAGCATCGAGACGCTGTGGCGGCACCGCGAGGCCGGTCTCCTCGACGCACCGCAGGCGGCCCTGGCGGACGCCCACCGCGACCTCGTCCGGGCCGAGCGGGACGTCACCTTCCACCGCGCCCGTCTCGCCCGCCTGGTGTCCGGCGAGTTCCCCGTCGATGAGGCGCTGTTGGCCCGGATCGAGCGCACGGTCGACCAGCTGGCGCACGCCATCGGCGAGCGCGACGCCGAGCAGGCCAAGGCCGCCGCCGCGCTGGAGCCGATCGAAGCCGCCGCCCCGCGAAGAGCGCCACGGCAGGTGCCGACGAAAGACGTCGCGGCCCTGCTCGCCATCGTCCAGGGCGCCAAACTGCACGAGAACCTCCTCACCCACCGGCTCGCCGTGGTCACCCCCTCCCGTACCCGCATTTCCTACGCCCAGCTGCAGCGCCTGCAGGCGAGCGGCCTCGTGGACCGCGACACCTCCCACCCAGTGCACGCCGGCCAGCCCGTCACCCTCACCGACGCCGGCCGGGCCGTCCTTGCCGCCCCGCGCCCCGCAGGCCCGCCCGGCACCACGCCGTCGCCCCAGTCAGCGTCATCACGCGCTCCCGCACACCTGCGTCGGTGAACAGATCAACACGCCCTGCCCACGACGTCCATGGCGTCGTTGCACCGAAAGCACCGATGCCCACCTACGAACCGGATTTCCGCCTCGACGGATATGAGGCCGTCAACGACCACGTCGCCGACCAGTTCTGGCAGCACATCACCATCGAGCAGGACATGCTCACCCTGCTGGCCGAGCACCACACCGAGGACGGCGAGCACAGCTTCTACGTGATGCACAACCGCGCCGTCACCTGGGGCATCCCCGGCGAACCTCAGATCGTCGCCCTGCACCTCAAACGCGACTCGGCGGCGCGCACCTTCCGCTTCACGCACAAGGAACTGCCGCTGCCGTCCATGGCTCAGTCCTGGCTGATCGCCCGCGGCTGCCCCGAGGACAAGATCCTCCTGCCCGACGGCATGGGCACCACACCCGCCAACCAGGCCACCCGCGCCCTGGAGAAGCGACTGCGCAGCGACGGCGACCATTTCGCCCCGCTGACCAGCTACACGCACGACGCCGAGCCGATAGAGACCACCGTGCTGCTGCGCGCCATCGACGAGAAGGCGCCACTGCCGTTCCGGGTACTGCTCGAAGAGGTCGACACCGACGCGTGGACGCACACACTGCGCGAGGGCGCCTTCGCCACCTTCGAGGCAGCCACCCAGTGGTGGGAAGCGCACTGGGATGGCGAGGCGATCCCGCTGCCGGCCGCGTCACCGCCAGCCCGCCACACCACCGCTCCGGGCGTCCCCGCTCTGCCCGCGCACCCCGCTCCATCGCGCGGTCCGGGCCGCTAGATTCGCGGCTACCCACCGGATTTCCCCTTCCCCGCCCACTGAAATGCCGGCTGCCCTGAGCTAGGCGGCGCGGAACATAGCACGCAATCCCCGGTTACCGAAACCGGGGATTCTCCGGACTCTTGTTCTCGGCCCGCACGGCATCAGCCCGGGTCCGCTTCCGCAATCCCTTCCCTATTTTCGTGGAGGTCAATTCCCCATGCGCACCAGCCGCATAGCTGTCTCCGCCGCCGTTCTCGGCGCGCTCGCTCTCCCGCTCGTCTCCATCCCCACCGCCAGTGCCGCAACCACCGTCAGCAGCTGCTCGGCAAAGCCGCTCCCGTACAAGGTGCACACGAAGGCTGTGACGATCCGCTCCAAGGCGTCCGCCAAGTCCACGGCGCTCGGCGTGCTCTACCGCAGCCACAAGTTCACCGTCCACAAGAGCAGTGGGAACTGGCGCTACATCACGGACAAGACCACCGGCGTAAAGGGGTGGGTGTCCGGAACGTACGTCTACCGCGAAACCGCGATGTGCCTGGACTAGCAGACCGGCCCGCAATTCCCCTCTTCGGCATCCGGGTTCGCGGACCGCTCCCGCACGGACCGGATTTGCAGTGCATTTTCCTGCCCCCGAAAAGCGAATGAAAGGAGCCTCTCCGTGCCCGAGTTCAGCGAGGACGTGATGGGCGTCGTCACTGAGCGGATCGAGGACCGCTTCCAGATGCCTCTCGCCGATCTGCGCCGGGCGGTTCAGGCGGCACCACAGGCCAACCCCGATGCCACGAGTGTCGTGCACTGGTACGGCCTGCTCGCCGAAACCCAGGACGCACTCGACACCGTGGAGGACGCGCTTGTCGAGGCGCTCGGCACGCACCCGGGCGAACTCTACGGCGCTGTCATGGAGTTGGCGCACCAGGTGAACGCCGCTGTCACTGCACGTGACGGTCGCGTGATGGTCGTGAACTACCTCCTCGACCCCCTCGCCCCTGGCAAGCGCGGGCCTGGCGCCTGGCGTGGTGCCGACCCCGCCGCGCGCCGCGCGCCGGCGCTGCCCACCGCGGCGCCCGCACTGCCCGGCGAGCGGGGTATCCCGACGCGCGGGGTGACGCGATGAGCGTCATCGACAAGTCCACCAGCCGCGACACCGTGCTGGAGGAGGCGTTCGGTGCCTCCGTCGCCGAGCTGTATGCGCAGGCAGCCCATCTTGAGGTCTGCGCCGCCCTCCACCGTGCGCTGGAACTGCGTAGCTTTCTCGCGGTCGCCGAGGAACAGGTCGTCCGCGTACGTGATCGCGTCCACGCCTCGATGTCCTGCGACCGCGACCTGGGCGAGCTGTCCGCCGAGGACCTGCGCTGGGACGCCCAGTGGCTGGAGGCTGCGCTGGCCGGCCGGGACGGCTACGTCGCCGCCCTCGACGACCTCCTGCGGACCATGCCCGCTCGCGATCAACGCCCCGCGCAGTCGGTGCGGTTCGCCCAACCGAAGATCACCGCCACTGCTCCGCCCGCCCCGGCAACCGGCCGTGCCGGGGCGGTGCGGACCCGCCGTCCCTGAAAGCCCGCCGATTGCCCCTGCCCGACGCCACCGCCCACGCCATCTCCGAGATCATCGCCCAGCGCATCGAGGCGCTGTTCGGACAGCCCCTCGCCGAACTCGATGCCCTCGCCGGCAACACTTCCGACGCCACCCTGCTCGCTGCGCTCACCGGCAGTCACAGCGATCTGGTGCTCGCTGAGCGCAACATCGCCTTCCAGCTGGAGAGGCTGCGCGAACTCATCGCTCCTGAGCGGGAGATCGGCCGTTTTGCCGCCGGTCACATCGTCGACTGCGCCCGCCGCATCGCCGAGTCCGTCGCCGCCCGCGACGCCTACGCCAAGAACACCGGCGCGGTCCTGGCAGGACTGCGCCGTGCACCGGCCCCCGACACTCCGCCGGCTGTGCCCGTACCCGCCGCCCCGGCGACCGCCGCCTCCCGCACCCGCTGATCTGCCCGCACTGCTTGAGGAGCCCCATCCTTGGCCACCACCGCTCAGCCCCCTACCACCCCGAACGACTACTCCAGCGTCACCAAGACGCTGGATCTGCTCGCCACGCGCTGGAGCGTGTGGGTGCTGATGACCCTCTCCTCCCAGCCGCTGCGCTACGCCGAGATCAAATCCCGGCTGCCGTGGCTCGCCGACGGCCAGCTCCACCCCCGGCTGCGCCACCTCACCAACGCTGGCGTGGTCGAACGCACGGAGTACGCCCCGCGCCACGTCACGTACGGCCTCACTGGCCGCGGCGCCGAGCTGTTGCCCGTCCTGGCCGTGATCGCCTCCTGGGGCGATACCCACTTGGAGAAGCAGCTCGTCACCAGCAAGGCCACCGGTGAGCTGGAGCCCGAGCGGATCCCCCCGGCCCAGAACATCGACGACACGATCACTCTGATCGCCCCGCGGCACGCCACCCCGATCCTTATGACCCTGCAGGCCCGGGGCCGTGCGAGCGCCAAGACCCTGGCCACCGAGGCCATGTCCGGCTACGGGCTGAACGCCGTCTACAAGCCCCTGGACCGCTTGGTCGCCGACGGCCTCGTCACGGCCACCGGCAGCGGCGACTTCCAGCTGTCCGCTAGCGGCCAGGCGCTCGCCCCCGTCTTCCAGGCCATCACTGCGTGGGCTGTCCTCCCGTCCGGCGGGGCCGAGCCGTTTCGCCGACCGGGGACCGCCCCGTCCCAGACCCGCTCCGGCCCGTGGGCGACCACCCCGACGCGCCTGCCGGCGCCCCCAGTTCCGGCCGCACAGTCTGCCGTCCCTGCCCTGGCCGCCACCCCGCCGCCCAACGGTCCGGAGTGGAAGTCCAGCGACCTCTTCTCCCACCAGATACCCGCCCGCCCCATCACACCGGAGGGAGGCCCGCGCCGATGACAGCCGCCCTGCCCACCAGCGTCCTGCGCGAACGCCGAGCGATCCGGACCCTGTCCCTGCCGGGCCTGATACGCCTGATCACCGAGATCGACGACAACGGCCCTATCAGTCGCCAACGCGGCAGCCTGCAGGGCGCCCTCGGCGACCTCACCACCGGACAACTGCGCCACGCCATCGACACCGCACGCGACCTCGGGCTCATCCATGCCCGCGGACACGCCTTGGCCCGCTACCAGCTCACCGCGAGTGGCAAGGACCTCGCCGAGGTGTACGACACCGCCGCACGCTGGGCCCGAACCAACGAACTCCCCAGCCGAACCAGTGACTTCGTCGCGCGCGTCCAGCATGCCTTCCAGATGCAGGACGGCAGCCTGGGGCAATCCGGCGCAGCGACCGAACCGTCGGCTCCGCGCGCGGCGCTGTCCGAGTGGCTTACGGCGTACCCCCGCGTCCTGCACCAGGACATCGCCCGCTCGTCCCGTGCGGCGGAGGAATCGGGGCGCGCTGCGTGAGATCCCGTGTCGGACCCTGGCATGCCCGTTGCCCGGTCCCCACTCTGCTGCGCGGCATCTACCTGCCGCGCAGCACGGACGCTGCCGCGTTCGCCATGGCCACCTACGGCATCCCGCTGCTGGTACTGGCCACCACCAACTCGGCCGCCCTGACCGGCCTCTCGTTCGCGCTGGAATGGGTGCCGAGGCTGGGTTCGTTCGCCTTCGCAGGAGTTCTGGTCGACCGCCACGGGACCACCGCCGTGCTCCGTTTCGCCTCTGCGGGCCGGGCCCTGGTTGTCCTGGCCACCGCGTTCATCTTGCCAACGCAGGCGGGCCTCAGCGCGACGGTCACCGTCATGCTGCTCGCCGCGTCCACCGGGATCCTCACCGAATGCTCCTACATCGCGGCCGAGACCGCGGGCGGAGTGGCAGGCCGCGAGGCCGGCGCCCGCGCCCACCGCGTTCAGTCGGTGCTGCTCGGCATCGACCAGGTCGCCACCCTGGTCGGCCCCGCACTCGCCGGGCTGCTCCTGCAGCGGGCCGGCGCCACCGGAATGCTGATCGTGATCGCCGCATTCTCGCTGCTCACCAGCGCCTTGGCCCCGCGCCAGCGCCACCGGAGCAAGCCCGCCGCGCCGCGGCCCGTCCTTAAGGGGCTGTACACCGGCTGGTCGACCCTCCGCGCGCTACCGGCCCTCGGCTGGCTGGTGACCGGACTGACCGTCTCCAACCTGACCGTCGGCCTGCTGCAGGCCGCCACCCCAGTGATCATCGTCAAACAGCTCGGACACTCCACGGCCGACGTCGGCCTCATCTGGTCGGCAGCCGCCGTCGCCTCGCTCCTCGCGGTCGCCCTGTGCCGCCGGGCGATCGACCGCTTCGGCCTGTGGCCCATCGGCGCCGTGTCCGCCACGATCGCCGCCTTGGCGTGCCTGGCCGTCTCCTTCGCCGACACCTACGGCACCTATCTCGCCCTGATCGCCGTCCTCATGGCCGGCGAGGGCGGCATGACCGTCGTGCTGCGCACCCTGCGCTCCCACCTCATCCCCGCACCGGTGTTCGGTGCCACCCTGTCGCTGACCATCCTGCTGCTCCTGCTGCCCTTCCCCATCGCGGGTGTCCTCGTCGCCACCGTGCCGCCCGCCCAGCTCGGCCACGTGATCACCCTCTGCGCCGCACTGCAGGCCCTGGGCCTCTTCGCCTCCTTCGCCCGGCTGCGCGCCACCCCCGCCCTGCGAACTTCTCTCACCTGACCTCTCGGAACACCCCACGGAGACGCCGCCAAACCCACCTCCCGCACCCTTGCCGATCTCTACGCCCTGCCGGTATCTCGCCCGTCGCTTCGAGCCACCGGGTCGGTCTCAGGACGTTGTTCGAGGACCTGCGCTGGCAGCTGCCCGCGGGCGTGCGCGGACTGAACAACTCCTTCACCGCCCTGTACGCCCGCAAGTTGATCGAGGACCACCCCCAGTGGGCGTCTGCCTTCGAGCTGCGACGCCGCCGCACCCCCTGACCCAGGCGTCCTGCCTCAGCTCTCCGTTCCCCCGCACTGTTTGGAGCCTTGTTGTCCTCTCGCCCCGTCGTCCTGGTCGTTGCAGCCTCCGACATGGAGGCCCAGGCGTATCGCGGCACCTGCCTTCAGAACGTCGCCGCCCACTACGACGTCGTCCTGATCTCCGGCGCCGCGCCGACCTGGGAGAAGGAGTTCCTCCTCGACTACGAGGTTGCCGACCCCGCCGATCAGGCGGCGCTGACCGCGGCCGGGCACGCGCTCGCCGAGCGGCACACGCTGGCCGGCGTGATGACGTGGACCGAGTGGTATCTCATCCCCGTCGCCCGCCTGGCCCGCCGGCTCGGCCTGCCCACCACCGCTCCGGAGGCCCTCCAGGGCTGCCGCAACAAGCACACGAGCCGCAGCCTGTTCGCCCGCCACGGGGTGCCCTCCGCCGCCTCCGTCAGCGTGCGCACCGAGCACGAGGCGGCAGCTGCCGTCCGGCGCATCGGCTTCCCCGTCGTCCTCAAACCCGCCGCGCACGCCGCGAGCATGGGCGTTGTCCGCGTCGACACCGCCGACCAGCTGCCGGCCGCGTACGCCTTCGCCGCCAAGACCGCCAGCCACGGAGTGGAGAGCACCCAGGTCCTGGTCGAGGAGTACCTCGACGGCCCGGAGGTGAGTGTTGAGTGCGTCACCCACCAGGGGCAGACCACTGTCGTCGCTGTCACCCGCAAGACCGTCGGCATGCCGCCCCACTTCGAGGAGCTGGCGCACATGGTCGATGCGACCGACCCGCTCCTTCCCACCGTGGCCCCGGCCGCCGTCTCGGCCATCGACGCCCTCGGTGTCACCGACGGCGTCAGCCACGTCGAGATCCGCGTGGTCGACGGCCGCCCCCGCCTCATTGAGGTCAACGCGCGGATCGCCGGCGACATGATCAGCCACCTCGTTCACCTGGCCACCGGCGTCGACCTCGCCCGTGCTGCCGCAGACATCGCCTGCGGACATACTCCCGACCTGACGCCGACTCGCCACCAGGCCGCGGCGATCCGCTTCATCTACCCGGCCTACTCCGGCACCCTCACCGCCCGCTGTGTCACGGCACCCACCGGGGGAGTGGAGCGCGTGCGCTTCCAGCGACAGGCCGGCGACCAGCTCGTGCTGCCGCAGGACGGGGGCGATCTGTTCACCGCCCGCATCGGCTACCTGATCACCACCGGGCCGACCGCCACCATCGCCCAAGCCCGTGCCCAGGAGGCGTACCGCAACCTCGACGTCCAGGTGGCTGCGGTCGCGCAGGCGGCCCCGGCCACCCGGGAGCACGCCGCGTGAACCAGACCGCGGGACCCGAGCTGGCGCGCAGCCGCCGTCTGCTGACCGGGTACTTTGCCGGCTTGGGCGTGGTGATGGCCGTCTGGGGCGCACGCATGCCGGCCGTTCAGAAAACCGCCGAGGTGAGCACCGCCGGGCTCGCCCTGGTCCTGCTGGCCGCTGCCCTCGGCATGGTCGTTGGACTCCAGACCGGCGGACGCCTCGCCCACTCGGCCCGCCTGCCCGCACTGCTGACCGGCGGTGCCATCGCTCTCGCCGTCGGCCTTGCCGTCCTCGGGGTATGCCGCAGCCTGGAGAGCCTCCTGGTGGCGGCGTTCGTCTTCGGCGCCGCGCACGGCGTCCTCGACGTCGCAGTCAATGCCGCCGCAGTCCGCTGCCAGGACGCTCACGGCCGCCCGATCATGGGCCGGTTGCACGCGAGTTTCAGCCTCGGCGGCCTCACAGGCGCTGTGCTGGCCTCAGCTACCGCCCCCACCCCGCACACCGTCCTGTTCGCCGGCGTCGCCGCCACCGCCGCCACGGCGGCAGGTGCGGCGACGCGCCTTACCCGCTGTCTTGCCAGCCCTGGACTCGAGCCCGTCCACGACCGTGTGGCACCGGGCTTGGACGAGCGCGGGGGTCTGTCGCGGTCCCGATTGTGGCTGCTGGGCTCGCTGGCGGCCGGAACCCTGCTGGGCGAGGGGGCCGCTGCCGACTGGGCTGCCGTCCACCTGCACGACCTCGGTGCGACCGCCGCGACCAGCGCCGTGGCGTACGGCGTCTACAGCGCCGCCATGGCGGCCGGTCGCCTCGCCGGAGACCGGCTCACCGCCCGCTTCGGCGCTCCCGCTGTTGTCCGGGCCGGCGCCGCCCTGGCCGCGCTCGGCCTGGCAACCGGGCTTGCTGGCTCCACCATCGTCTTTGCCCTCCTGGGGTGGGCGGCCTTCGGCCTGGGGTTGTCCGTCACCATCCCCAGCCTGATCACCGCCGCAGGCATCGGCGGCCCCCGCACGGTCGCCACCGTCGCGGTCACCGGCTACGTCGGCCTGCTCGCCGGCCCCGCCCTCATCGGCGCCCTCGCCACCGTCACCGCCCTGTCGCACGCGCTGCTGCTGCCCGCCCTCCTCGCCGCTGCCGTCGCCGCCCTCGCTCCCAAAGCCCTGGAGAAACCCAGCCCTTGACCCACACCTCCGTCTCCCCGAACGGCGTGGACGCCCTACTCCTCGACTACAACGGAGTCCTCGGACTCCAGCCCAGCCCCGGCATGTGGACCCGCCTCGCCGACCTCGCCGAGTGGCCCGACCGACACCTCCCCTCCTTCCAAGAAGCCTTCTGGGCCCCCCGGAACGCGTACGACGCAGGCGAACTGAGCGATCTCGCCTACTGGGCGAAGGTGCTCGGGCACCATCCCGGCGCGGTGGCTGCGTACGCTGCGGGCCGCCGATACCGCCATGTGGACCCGCACCGACCCCAGAGTCCTCGACATCCTGTACCGCGCCCGGGCCGCGGGGCTGCCCATGGTGCTCCTCTCCAACGCCCCGGCCCACCTCAGCGACGTCCTGGACGCCACCAACTGGCGGCGCGATCTGATGAGTGACGCCCTGTACTCCGCCCGCTTGGGCCTGTGTAAGCCCGATTCGGCCGCGTACGAGCACGCCCTGGCGGCCACCGGCGTCGCCGACCCGGGACGCGTGCTGTTCGTCGACGACCGCGAGGACAACTGCAGGGCCGCCGCCGAGTTGGGCCTGCGCGCCCTGCACTACGCCGGCCAACCCGCAGACCTGGAACACCAGCTGCTGCCCGCACTTGCGAACAGCACGCGTACCTGACCAGAAGCGTGTGCTCATCTCCCCAGCCTCAACCTCAGGACTTTCGTGCCCGACACCGAAGAGATCGACGGCGACAACTACGTATCCCCGCGCTACCTCGCAGGCAGCACTTGCGATGCAGACCCCGCGCTGGCGCCGCTCCTCGCGCTTGGCTTCGACCTCCATCACGACAACCTCGCCAACGCCTACGTCACTGCGCCCGACCACCGCGTCCGACTCGGATTCCTGCCCGAGGGCGACGACGACGGACTGTGGCGGATCAGCGCCTACCGCGACCGCTTCGCCCCGCCAGCGTGGGGCGTCAGTTTCAACGACACCGCACCCACGGAGTTCGTCACCGCCTTCACCACCGCCCTCGCTCAGGCGTACACCGCCGGCCCCGACATCTACCTCGCCGAGCCCGACCTCAAGGACCCCGAGCTCGGCGCCTTCGACGCAGTCGTCCCGCTCATCAAAAACGGCTGGCAGTTCCAGCACCCGCGCTGGGGCGTGATGGAACTGCAGTCCCCGGACGGGATGGCCACCTGTGAGTACACCACCGGCCGCCTCGACCCGGAGAAGGAACTCACCACTCTGGAGGCCCGCTGGCACCTGTGGGGCGGACCGAAGAACAGGTACGCCCGCTGGTACGCCACCGCCACCACCAACACCCCCACCGCTCTGGTGAAGGCCATCACCCAGAGCGTGTCCGACCCGGCACCCCTGCCACGCTGGAGGGACTCGATGCTCCCTGGGCTGCGCCAGGCCGCACAGCTCACTCCCATCACACCGCCCGCGCCCCCGGTTCCGACCCCGCTCGACGTCCAGCGCGCCCTCACCCGCCGACCGCCGGCACTCGGCACCCGCAGCGTCCCGCGCTGGAGCACGGCCACCCTTCCTCCGGCGCCCGCCGCCCCACGCACGGCCGCGCGCCGCTGATCCGCCGCCACCCACGACCAGCAACTCCCTCCCGCCGAACGGACCTTGTGTCACTCAGCCCTCTGGACGATCTCGACGTGGTCGAGGTCCTGCCCCGCCACCTCGCCGGCCCCGGCATCCACGACCTCGTCGACGTATGGCCCTTCCCTTTCGATCAGGGCTGGACCCTCCACCACTCCGGAGACGGCCCCGCCATCGTGATCAGTCCCGGTATGCAGCTGCTCGCCGGGCACGTACCGTCCGAGGACCACGTGCGCGGTGGCGAGTGGCTGATCGCCGCACACAAGGAGCCCTTCCTGTCGGCCACCTGGACGGCCACGCTCGACGCCAGTACCCCCGTCGAACTCGTTCGCGACCTGTATGCCGAAGTGCTCGCGCTGTGACAGGCGAACAGACAGGGCGAACGCAACCTGCTGCGCCCAGACGACGTCCGCCCCCAAGACGTATACCTGCCGCTGCTCACCGCCCGCTGGCACCACACGGTCAAGACGGACGGAGTCCAGTACTTCCGCAGCCCAGACGGCTACGGCATGCTGCAACACGCTTACGTGCACAAGAACGTGGCCGCACCCGTCTGGTCCGCGTGGGGCGGGCCACCGGACCACCCGCTGTGGAAGGCCACGTTCTCCTCCGCCGTGCCCGCCTCCCTGGTCGCGGCGTTCGCCTCCTCCCTGGCCTCACCCGTGCCGCTCGCCCGCGCCATGGGGAACATTCCGGCCGACACCCGCCTCCATCTCACCCTCCCCGCCGCTCTGACCTATGCCGCCGCGCGCCAGGGCGCCGGCACAGAGCCGCGCGTCGGCACCCTCGTCGCCGACCCTGCCGTCCGCGCACGCCGGCGTCAGCGCCCCGGGCACCGGGCCCGCGCCGACCGTTCGTCCCGCCCCGTCGGCCAGCCGACCCAGGTAACCGCCCCGCAGAACCGTCCGCTGCCGAGGAGCACCACCACCGTTGTCCCTGCACGCCCAGCACTTCTTCACCGACCTGCTCGACCTGCCCGTCCACGAACGACGAGTGATCGGCGACGCCTGCTACGCCGTCGTTTCGCCCGACTCGCCGCTGCGGCTGCGCATTGAGTTCGCCCAGACCATCCGAGAACGTGAGTACGGCGGACTGCGCCTGAGCATCCTCCACCCGGACCGCGGCGCCCTCGACCACGCGTACCTGTCCTTCGCCGACCACAGCACGTTCGTGGTCCGGGACGCCCGCCTCGGCAAACAGCCCGGACATGACGGCTACGGCGTCGTACGGGACTGGCACCACGACGACACCTCACCCTGGATCGGCGCCGCCGTCATACCCCTGAGCCATGCCATCCAGGACTACCTGAAGGTCTGGACGCACGAACCGTCCCCGCCCAGCAGCGCCGACAGCGCACGGCGGCGACCGGCTTAGCTCGATACGGATCCTGAGCCGTCCCGGGGATGCTGGCTCACAGACGCCGACTTCCTCACCCGCCTCCACCAGGCCACGCCGGTCTGGCTGGACATCGTCGACAGCGTCCTCGACGACGGACTTCCCCTCACTCAAGCACTGACCGGCAGCCGCGAGCAGGCTGCCCAACTGCTCAACATTCCACCGGCGTTCGGCCTCTTGATCGAAGCCGAGGCGGCAGCCCGGATCGTGCATGCCGCCGACCTGCCAGCGGGCACACTGCGCGGTGCCTCCGTCGCGCAGGGCCTATCGCACATCGTGACGTTGCCCATCGAGGACCAACACCACCTCGTCCAGACCGCCGCCCGCGGAACCACGATCGACGCCCCCGCGCACCTTCCAGGGCAAACCCGTCCGCCCCTGCTGCCCCAGCCGTCGCCGGCCCGTACCCGCTGACCGGCCTTACCCCGCTTGCACCGACGGGCATCTCTGCCCGTGTCCCCTCCAGGAGAGTTCCTTTTTGCCTACCCGTTCCGCCCGCCGCCTGTCCGCCGTGGCCGTCACTGTCGCCACAGTGACCGGCACGTTGGCGTTGGTCCCAGCCGCCTCCGCGAACACCCCCGAGCCGACCACGTCCACGTCCATCACTCCGCTGAGCGCGGCCGAGAACGGCGGCGTCACCATCCTGAAGAAGGACCCGGGAGGAGGGGTTCTCGCCGGAGCCACGTTCACCCTGCTCGACTCCACCGGCAAGCAGGCCGCCAGCGGCACCACCGACGCCGAGGGCCAGCTGACCTTCCAGGACCTCCCGCCCGGTGTCTACCGGCTCAAGGAAGTCTCCAGCGGCAGCCCGCTGCACGAGGTCGTCGACGACCAGGACGTCATCGTCACCCCCGGTGCCGACACCCCGCTGACCATCATCGACCCGTTCAAGCCCGCCTCAGTTCGGCTGAAGGCCAAGGACGACAAGACCGGCAAGCTGCTGGCCGGATCCACGGTCAACATCGGTAGCGGCGACAAGACCATCCTGACGCTGACCACCGGCTCCGACGGCACGGCCAGCGGCAAGCTGCCCATCAACTCCCGCAGCGGCAGCGACTTCTGGCTCAAACAGGTGAAGGCGCCCGCTGGCTACGAGATCTACCCGTCCGTGAAGGCATTCAAGGCCAAGCCGGGCGATCCCGTCACCGTGGCCGTCACCAATGCCAAGACCGTCACCACCCCGCCGCGCACGGAGAAGCCGACCGATCAGCCGAGCAACCGGCCGACCCCGGACAAGCCCGGCCAGGATGAGGACAACCCGGCGCCGTCCGCCTCGGGTACCCCTACCTCCGACGAGACCGCGTCGAGCACTGCGGCCCCCACCCCTGCGGGCTCTCTCGCGCACACCGGCGCCGACGCCACCCCGTGGCTGATCGGCGGCGCCGGAGTCCTGATCGCTGCTGGCGGAGGCGCCCTCTTCGCGGCCCGTCGCCGACGCGCGGACAACGCCACCGACGACGGCTCCACCACGAGCTGACCTCACCCGCTTCTCTCCGTAAAGCCCCCGGAATCGGATCGTTCGATTCTGGGGGCTTCGTCGTGGGCGCTCACGTGGGGCCAGCTGATGGAGGCGCTGGAGGCTGCGCCACCGCCCCGACTGGGAGGTACCGCCGATAGCCGCCGTGGCCGTAAGGGCTCGTACTGACATTCGCCTTCAAGGGTGGATTCGCCATCCCGTTCGGGTCGAGCGGTACCGAACATCAGCGCGATGTCGCGGCGGTACGGCACACTGCCGCCGGAATCAGCTTTCCCGCACCAGAGGAGCCGTCTCCGTGGCCGAGCCGATCGTCGTCCCTGTCCTGTGGAGTGGGCGCTGCCAGTGCGGTGACCACACGTATGAGGCGTCAGGCATCCCGGACGACACCCCCACTTGTGCTCGTGCGAGCACTGCACGCGCCTGTCCGGGGCGCCGGCGATGGCATGGGTCGGGTTCCGCAGGGACGCCCTGAAGTGGACGGGCCCCGCAGGCGAGCCGACGTACTTCTCCACCTGGCCGACGC
Organism: Streptomyces sp. NPDC050287; assembly: GCF_044459385.1. Taxonomy (NCBI): domain Bacteria; kingdom Bacillati; phylum Actinomycetota; class Actinomycetes; order Kitasatosporales; family Streptomycetaceae; genus Streptomyces; species Streptomyces sp. NPDC050287. Next base: position 48,474 of record NZ_JBITIY010000005.1, read on the forward strand.
TGCATCGAGGGTCCTGCAGCCGTTGCCGCACCCAGCTCACCTCCGTCGCGGACGGCTCGGACATGATCATGGTGACAATCTTCAGCCTCACCCGCAGCGGCGAACTGGCCCCGGTCGGACACAGCTATCGCGAAGCGGCGGCGCACTGGATGTCCATCACGCTCGCGCCCGACCCGCAGCGCCGCACGTGACGGCAGGCATCACGATGACCCTGCCGCGGGCGCAGCGGCCGAACCTCCGCTTCCCGTAGATCGTCACCTGAATGGCCCCGGCTGATGGACCCGACCGGGGCCCGCCAGGGCGTGCGCGCGGTGCACGATCATGTTGACCGAGCCGCGGTCACGTTCGATGTGCCCCTCCAGCAGCACCGAGGACTACCTCTCGCGTGCGTTCCCAGACCGGAGGAGAGAAGACCAGGTTGATCACGCCGGTCTTATCTTCCAGGGCGCCGAACGCAACTCCCCTGGCCATCGGGGGCCTTTGGATGTACTTGGCCAGTCCGCCGACCCGCACCCGGGTCTGGTCGGCCAGGTCACGGGCCTCGCGCGCGGGCTGCGCCCCGTGTCATGCCCAGACTTTGTGTTCGTCAGTGAAGTAAGGCCACGGCTGCCAGCCTGCAACGCCCAGTTGAAGGAGACGTTCCACTCCTCGTGCCCACGTGCCAAGGTCGGTGAGTTCCAGCAGTAGCCGCTCGATTTCCGCACGGGCCATCACGACGCGGTGGCCATGTCCGTAGATTGCCACGACGGGCTGGAGGGGCGCCATGTCGGCGCCTTCGGCCAGGACCCACTCGGCGTTCAGGCCGGCTTTATGTAGCTCCTCGATGAAGTTGTCGGACGACATCGTCACGGTGAAAACCAGAACGTCGGCGATCAGGCCGGCGCACTCCGCAGGCTGTAGGGGATAGATGCCCCATGGCGGGGCCAGCGTGTTGCGGGCGGTGTTGTCACCGCTGCCGAAGCAGATTTGCTGTCCGGTCAGTCGGGTGCGGCGCAGCAATGCCGCGTACGCGGAGTGGAACTGTCGTGTGGCTTCCTGTAGGCCCCAACGGTTGCCGGCCGCCGGGATGTCGAGCGCGAGCAGTGCGCGTTGCCCAGGCACACGCATCGTCTTCAGTCCCTCTTGGTGGGCGTAGGCGAAGGCGTCGCGGAGGGTCGACAGGTGGCTGGCGTACGGTATGCCGGTTTCGATGAGACGGGCTTTGTCGGGTCCGGGCAGCGGCCCGTTCACGTCCAGTGCCTCGGCCGCCATGCGGGTCCGTGTGAGCTGGGCGCCCTCACGCCGTTTCGGGTTTGTTTTGAGCTCATGCAGGTAGATGGTCTGCAGGTTGTTCTCGTCGGGGGTGTCGAAGACAGTCGCGTCGCCGATGCGCAGGCAGTTCGTCAGGTCATGCAACATCGCGAAGCGCCGGTGTTCGCTCCACTGCTGCTGCATGAACTGGACCTCGTGGACGGTGCCTTCCTTAGCGAAAGTCATCGGGCCGGGCGCTTCGTTCCGTCGCAGGGTGAGGATGTAGCGGCGGTCGTAGCCAAATGCCCGCCACGCCATGGCATCCCCCACGGAACGCAGTTGTCGGCCTATGCGCTCAAGGACATCCGACTCGAGCCGCCAGTCGTCCACGTCGTGGTGGTTGCCCGTTACCAGCTCGGGCGCGTCTGCGGGGAGTTTCTCTCCCCTCTTGAGCCGCTTGATCACCCGATTTCGCGCGGCACGCGCATGACTCGCTTCGAGCGTGGCGGTCAGTAGGTCGTGCTGAAAGGCTACGAAGTCCTCGGGACCGTGACACTCCCGCAGATCGCGGATGAACCTGATCAGCCCCTCGGCGTTCTCCCGGTGGAAGGGATGCTTGATCAGCGCATCCAGCCGGTCAGGCGGCATATCGGTCAACTTCGCAGGCACCGGGCCACTATCCCGGTTACGCCCCCAAACCCACCAGCGGTTTTGGCCGACTGGCCCGCCCGAATCGAGGTGCTTGCCCGTGGGTCGTCTTCGAGCCGGTCACCGGGGCAGCCCGGACCGCTACGAAGCCGGCCAATCGGACAGGTCCAGGTGCTGGCCCGGGCGGAGGCCACTCTCTGCCAAGTGCAGCCGCCGGATGAGCACTTCTACTGCGCTCCTAAGTGATTCCTTGTCCTCCGCAGCCAGCGCCAGTGAGGCCGTGGAGACCTTCCGCTCGTCGCTTCTTGCACCCAACTGACTGACCTTGTTGAAGTAACCCGAGGACACGTTGAGCCGCTCGGCTGCAGTCTGATCCCCGTCGGCGGCCCACTTCTTCAGGTGGGTCGAGAGCCAGTAGGCGGCGTCTGCAATCGGTCGGGTCCCGCTCCGCAGAGGACGCAGGCACATCGTCCGCGCAGCCTTGGTCACGTCTGTGTCCCGCCAGGACCAGTCCGGCTGCGGAGGGGCGTCGCGCTCAATGACGATGGTTGCGTCGAACGCTGTGGCCGACGCAGTTGCGAAGTCCGCGCTGGCAACTGTTCCCCTCGCGCCAGTTGTATCCGGCTCCACGTCAGCGCCGAGGTAGTAGAGCATCACGACGAGGCGCTGATCAACTTCAAGCTCGGCCGACCAAGTATCCAGTAGCGGCATGACGGCAGAGCGGGCCTCGTCCTCGATCATCCGCGCAGCTGGCGCGGCGGCGAGCCTCGTTTCGGTGAGCGTCAGCTTCCAACCTTCGACCTCGTACGAGGCGGGGAAGGCACCTTCGAGCCAGGTCACCGGGTGTTGATCGACCCACTCGACCGCAAAGTGCAGCGTGCGAACCTGTCCGCTCTCCACGGCCTCAGTATCTCGCTGCCGCGGTGGCTCTTCCACAGGGCCCGGGCCATCCGCTCTCGCCTGGCACAGACGGCATGTCCCAGCAGCGAGACGGGACAGGGGCTGACCAACCAATCTCAGATCCGTGGCCGATCGGCCACCGCTTGGCCATCGGTCGTGAGATTCGGCCACGGAGATAGAGATCCCACATCGCTGTCCAAGGACAAGTTCGCCGGTGGCAGACAAGAAGATCGCCCAAAGGACTGGTGGACGCTGCAACGGCATGTCAACCTGAACGACCTTCCGAAAAACCCCAGGTCAGAGAGGTGATGCTGTGGCATTGGATGCGGCGCAACCCGGATTCGCCACCACGGTCGGGGCCCTGCGGCTCCGCTCCTGGAAGCTCGGTGCCGGTCAGGCGATGGAGGTGGTCGACCAGTTCTCGGAGGCCGATTTCACCCACATCGTCGACGACCGCGCCGACGTGCACGTCAGCTCGCACGACGGCCGGTTCTACCTCGGCTACTTCCCGAACGGCCGGCCCGGCGGCGCGGACGAGGACTGGGTGACGGGCGAGGGCTGGGTGATCGCGGTCACCGGCACCGCGAACGTTCCCGGCTACCGGATGTCCTTCGGTACGGAGACCCCGGCGGAGATCATCGCTGCTGTCGTGGCCCAGATCCTGGCCACCTCCCAGCCCCTGTGACCGGCACGTCCGCTTCCCCTCGTACGCGCCGCGTACCCTGCCCCTGCTCTCGTGGCCCCGTCCGCTACCGCTAGGAGAACGCCTTGGACCCGCACTCGCCCGAGATGACCGTCGGTGACATTCTCGATCTGCTGTCCGTCTGCGACCGCGACACGCCCGTCCGTCTCGCCGTCAACCCCTTCTTTCCCATGGCCCACCGTCTGGGCGGCGTGGAGAAAGCGGTGGACGAGCACGGCCGGCCGATGGTCTACATCGCCGAGTCCCCGGAGGCCGAGCAGTTCGGCCCTCTGCCGCCCGCCGTGGCTGTCGCTCTGACCTGGCAACCGCCGGCCGAGGGACCCTCGCGCCGCCGACGCGGCGCAACCGGGCCGAACACCAGCCAGTGATCCAACCTCGAACTGACGGAGGCGCCCCTGCACCCGCACCACCCCATCGATCCCTCCCACCCCCACTCGCCGGACTCGATGTACTGGGTCACCCCGCGCCACCTGGCCGGTGATGACGGCGTCCTCGCCGAGCGGATCGGCGACACTCTGACCGAGCTCGGCTGGCGCATGTGGCCGACCTCCCGCAGCACCCTGCTCTATGTGAGCCCCGACGGCCTGCGCGGCGCCGAGTGGATCCTCGCCGCCTACCCGTTCGAGCTGGGCGGCCTCCCGGTGGCCTGGCAGCTGTCGGCCCGTCCGTACCCTGCGTCGGCCTTGACCGAGTGGAACGCGTACTTCACCGCCGGCGTACCGCACGAGGCGCTCACCGATTTCCTGCTCGCGCTCGACGCCAGCGAGACCCCCGACGCCGGGCTCGAGAACGCCGAGTCGGTCCTCACCGCACTCGGCACCCGGGGCTGGCGGCGCGACATGGACCGCCCGCGTACGACCGCCACCGACCCGGGCTTCTCCACGAACGTCTCGCTGGAGATGCTGCCGCCGCTCATCCACGACGCCGACCCCCGCGATGACCTGCTGGGCTGGCAGGCGTGGGCGGAGCCCGTGCTCGGGGCGCCGTATCTGTGGTGTGCCAGCTTCAGCGCGAGCGCCCCACACGAGCTCGTCGCCGCCTTCGCTTCCTCGCTCGCCGCACCCGGCCCGGTACCGCGCCGCACGCTCCCCGAAGGCGCGAAGGACCGTCTCACCGTCGTCCGCCGCGGCTGACGGGCAGCTCAGAGCCGGTGGCCGAGGCGGGGGATCGGCGGGGTGATGCCCCTTTTCCAGGCCCGGTGGTTCCACTCTCTTCGCGGGAGGAGAACCGCCGGGCCTTCGCCGTACCCCGGCAGCCGCGCGCCTGAGGGGACCCTGGAACGAAGATCCAGACCGCGCATAGGATCCCCGTCGTGGCAGGCAAAGTGATCGGCAAAGGACCCTTGCGCGGCTACCTCCTGGAGGAGGTGCTGGCCTGGCTGTTGCGCTCCAGCGGCTTCGAAGTCCTCACTGCCGACGACGACAAGGACAAAGAGCCGTGGAAGGTGCTGAAGAAGGACAAGAACGGTCTGCTGGTCCGTGGACGCGGGGCGTGGCACCAGGTCGACGCGCTCGGACAGTTCCGGTACGTTCCGCCGTTCTCGCTGCCGGTCCGCTTGTTCGTCGAGGCAAAGTACCTGACCACAGCTCCAGTTGGTCTGCCCACTGTGCGCAACGGCCACGGTGTGATCCACGATGTGAACGAGGGCGAGACCACCACGCTCACCGCTCCGGGGACAGGCCGGCCGCGGACGCGATACCGCTATAGCTACGCGATCTTCTCTACGTCCGGCTTCAGCCCGGAGGCGCAGGATTACGCGCTGGCCCACCAGATATCCCTGATCGACCTCTCCGCACCGGACTTCGCCGTCCTGCGGAATCTCGTCAAGACCACGGCTGACACCATTCACGCAGCGCTCGAAGTGACCCCCGCGGCCGAGCGGCCGAAGGTGCACGAGATACGGACGTATCTTCGTGGCCCGCTGTTGGAAATGGACGCGGGCGACGTGGACCTGCCCGATGCGATTCGAGGCCCACTCGATTACCTGGCGCAGGCCCTGCACAGCCGGTCGCAACTGGGTCTTGTCCTGGCCTTCCCTGCCGCGCCGTTCGTCTTGGGACTGGCCTCGGATGATCTGTACGCCTTCGTGGATTACGCGAGAGCGCACCCCACGCACGCGGTGCGCCTGCGTCGCATCAATCAGGCAGCGTCACATCCGGTTTGGGAACTGCGCTCCGCGGAGCACCCAGAGGCATACGCGTTGCGGTTCGGGCTGCCAGAGCGGGTGGAAGCCTGGATCGTCGAACAGGACGAAGGAATGCCTTCGCGCACCCGCTATATCAAGCGCAGCATGCTGTCGACCATGACCCTGTACTGGATGCACGGGGAGCACGCGCAGACCTTCCAACTCCGCTACGAGCCAGGCGAACTCCGCCTCGACGGCTGATCGCCCCATACGCCGAAACCCCGGTGTCCGGGCCTGTCGGGAGGACAGGCCCGGACACCGGGGCAGGTGGAGGAGCCGGTCAGCGTGCGATGCGCGCCTTGGCGACCGCCTCGCCCAGGTGGGCGTCCACGAGGCCCGGCGAGCCGGAGACGATCAGCAGGATGCTGCCGGTGCGGATCGCCGTCTGCTTGACGACGCTGCGCTGCCCGCCGGCGGAGAAGGTGAGCAGCTGGCTCCACTGCTCGTCGCCGAGGCCCGGCGCGGACGCCTTCGCGGTGCCCATGTCGACTACGGTGCTGCCCGACGTCACCTGGTAGGAGGGGCAGGAGAGCATCGCGTCGAAGATCTTCCCGATGCCCTTGGACAACTTCGCGGCGCTGTCGCTGTACAGCTCCTCGCTCACCTCGGAGCTGCTGCTGCCGGTGTAGGTGAAGGACGCCTTCGCCTTGCGGCTGAAGTCGAGGCCGGAGCCGGTGGCCGCGTCGCTGCCGAGCTCCTCCAGCGCCGGGCAGCCGATGACGGTGACGTCGTCGTTGCTGCGAGCGGGCTCGGGCTTGCGGGTGTAGCCCTCGCCCAGGTCGCTCTCGTTCAGCAGCCGCTGGTTCAGCTGGATCGAGGACAGCGGCGCGGATGCCGAGCTGCCGCCCCGGTGCGCGGGTGCGGAGGATGCGGCCGAGACGTCGGCGGGCTCGGTGTGGCTGGAGCAGCCGGTCAGGGCAAGGACGGTGAAGACGGTGCCGAGGCCGAGGGCGGTCGTAGTGGAACGGCGCATGCGGAAACCCCTTGGTGATGCGAGACGGATGGTCTGACCGGGTCGGCCCTCCGGGCGCCGACGAACGCAGGGGTGAGGGAAGGGGTTTCGTGGCTTCAGCGGCCGAGGTGGCGCAGTCCGTCTTCGAGAGTGGGGTGGAAGTGGTCGACCGGACCTGAGTTGCGGTTGTACCAGGCGGTGTCCAGCCGGGTCTCCTCCGTCTCGTGGCCGACCGGGCAGCGCAGCCACACCGAGTCGTCGCTCATGTTGAAGACGATCCAGTTCCGGTACGCACCGCAGTGGCACGCGTGGACCTCACCGTCGATGACGAGCGGCAGGTCCCAGCGCATCATGAACCCCGAGACGTCCTGGCGGGACGGCGCCCGGAAGTCCGGCGGCAGGAAATCGGGCACCACCGTGGCCGCCGGCACAGCCGAGGCAGCGACAGGGCCGGGTGCCTCCGGCAGCGGCAGCTCGGTGTGCATCGCCAGCACCGCCTGGCCGGCACGCTGAGCTTCACGGAACTCTCGGTCCGCACGATTGCGTCGGAACATGCCGTCTCCATCTCTGTCGTCTCGCCTGCACGAGGAGAGTGCCGCAAGTCCCTGACCTGCTGCAACTCTAAGAAGGTTGAATTCAGCGGGACTTGGCGGGACGGTCGGTGCGGTGCGTCGGACGCTGCGCAGCACCGCGGGCGGCGGCGGGCGCGGTGGCCGTGTGCTCGGGCATGGCGGAAGGGTCGGCGGGCAGATCGGCCATGCGCCGCAGCCGCCACACGAGCACGTCGCTGATCGAGTCTGCGGTGTCCAACTCCCGTCGCTCGGCGGCCTCGGACAGGAGCACGGCCGGGTCGTGCCCAGCGTGCTCAACATCGGCGAGCGTGGCGGCAAGGGCGTACCAGCCCTGCTCGGTGAGGACCTGCTCGGCCAGCTCCGGCACCGCCTGGCGCAGGTAGGCGGCCTGCTTGCGCTGCAGGGGCTGGGACAGACGCCGACCGCGCTGGTGCATGACGGACAGGTACACCGGCGCGGCGGCCTGGTAAGCGGCGCGTAGGTGCTCGGCGGCCTGGCGAGCAGCAGCCGCCTGCTGGGCGTGCTCCTTCTTCCCGTGCCAGTGGGCGGCGGCGGTGACCAGGAAAAGCACCATATCGATCAACATGGCGGTGGTGGCGCCGTCCTCCCCACGACCGAGCGCCGGCCCGCCGTAGACGAGGTCACGGGCAGCCTGCCGCAGACCACGGTCGTGGCCCCGTTCGGCCCGGATGTGGGAGCGGGAAGCCCGCTCGAACGCCCAGGCGGCATCTCGCAGTTCGCGCCGGGTGTGCGCGGCCGAGGTCTTGGCGAGCGCGTCAAGGACCTCGCCGGCCGCGGCGAGCTGCGCGGCGACCTGCCCGTCGTCGCTCTGGTCGACGACGAGTACGGCCTGCCAGACCGCCGTCGTCGCCTGGCGCCGCGCGGTCGACGGGTTGACACGCGCCGAGCCGGAGGAGCGGTCCGCGACGGCTTCGGGGCCGGGTCCGGAGACGTTGCCGGCCAACCGCTCGCGCATGCGCGGTAGGGAGAGGTCGGGTGCGAGGGTGGAGCCCGAATAGTAGATCGGCTCCTGGCCCTCGTTGCGGTCGTCGGGCAGCGCGACCTTGTAGCCGAGCAGATCGCCGGAGGGTGCGACGCGCTGGCGGACCAGGAGGCCGGCGACGGCCAGGCGGTCGAAGAACTCCTGCTCGCTGGCGACGCCGGCGGCAGCGCGGCGCACCGTCTCCCGCAGTTCCTCGCGTGGCGTTCGTTCCTTGCCCTGCCGGTTCGCCTTGTGGCGTTCGGCGCTGGCGGGGCGCTTGGCGGCGGTTCCGTCGCCGGCGTTCAATCGGCGTAGCCCGTAGTCCACTTCGATCTTCCGTGCTTCCGCCTGGGAACGGGCGCCATCCTTGCGGATGCGGGCTTGGCGGCCGTCATGGCGGACGACGGTGGCGATGACGTGGATGTGGTCGTCGGCGTGGCGGACAGCCGCCCAGCGGCAGGCGGCATCGTCGCCTTCAGGGGCGATGCCGGTGGCGGCGACCATGCGGCGGGCGATGTCCGCCCACTGCTCGTCCGTGAGGATCGGGTCTTCGGGGGCGGCGCGTACGGACAGGTGCCACACATGCTCGGCGGGCCTGACGCTTTCGGGCAGTGCTATGACGGGCTGGTCGAGCAGACGCTGCAGGTCGCCGTACGTCGCCTCGGGGTCGCGGCCGGGGTCGGGGGCCAGACGATCCCACGCCGCGACGAGGTGGGGGTCGATGTGCTCCTCAGCCCTGCCGGGGCCGTACAGGTAGGCCACCAGCCCGCGCGTGTCCGTGCCCATGTCGTGGACTTTGGGAATCATGCAGCCGGACGCTCGCCGTCCAGGTAGCGCCGGAGGAAGGCGTCCACACGCAGGGAGATCCGGTCGACGGCAGAGAGAACCGCCGTGGCCTGCGGCGCGGGCTCGTCCGAATTCAGGGCTGCCGCAACCTGGTTGAGGTTGTTGCCGATCCGGTTCAGTGCGATTCGAAGGCCGAACAGCTCCTTCAGCATCTCGCGTTCGCCGGCGATTTCCGCGGCGGTGCGGTCGAGGTTGCGGGCGGCTTTGAGCGCGGCGCGAGCAAGGTAGCTGGCGATACTCATATTGCAGGCGGCAGCAGCACGGACGAGGAGCTGGTACTCGTCGTCGTTCATGCGGCAGCTCGGCTGGTGCATACGCTTCTTCTCGTCGCGCAGGCGCTCACGCTGCTGAACGTGGGGCTTCGGCATGGTGTGGGCGCAGTCGGCGCTGTGGCAGGAGTGGTTCTCCCCTTCTTCAGGATGCGAGCCGCCCTCGGCCGCATCCTGACGGATCGGCGCCCCCTGGCGCCGATCCGCTCCCGCCACCCCCGGGGCGGGAGACGCAAGAGCATTGCTCCCACCGGGAGCAATGCTCTTGCACCAACTTGCTCGCGACGAGGTCGAGTTGGTTTCCGGCTCACCTGGCGCGGGAGCGGGGGTTGTCGTCGGGTTCGTCATCGGGTGCGGTACCTCGTGGTGCGGATGCGGTGCTGGATTTCGGCGGCCAGATCGACCATGGCTCTCGGGCCGTGGAGGACGTGGACAAGGGATTCGGCGCGGTGCTGCACGAGCCACTGGCCGCCCGGGGTCAGCACGGCTGCGTACAGGAGCTGGTGGCGTACGAGCACCTCCGCCCAGGCGGCGGCCTCGGCGGTGGACGGTGGGTGCATACGCGGGCGGTGACGGGCAGGAATAGCGGGTCCCTTCAGTGCGGGGGCGGTGGCCCGGCCTCGGCCGGGCCACCGGATGGAAAGGTGGAAGCAGGCTCCTGACCTGCTTGTTTGTGACCGTCAGCCGCACTCGGGGCAGCGATCGAGGTGCCGGTTCAAGGCCCGCGCCATGCTCCGCTTCACCGACATGGCGTTCTTCGCGCTGGTCTTCGCCGGCGCGGATCCCTGGTGACGCTCGGCATGACCGCGCAGGAAGCGGATGTCCTGCTCGAAGCCGGCCTTGATGTGCGCGAAACGCTGGCAGGTCTTCATCGGGCCGTACTCCGTGCCGTGGTGGTGCCCGCCTCGTCGCGGAGCCGCTGCAGAACCGGCGTCAGACGCTCGTTCCGTCCTCCCCGGATCTGCTGGGCACGGAGGATCTCCCGCAGCTGAACGCGGGTCAGCGACTCGTTGCCGTCCCGCTCCAGCAGCGCGGGCACATGGGGACGGACCCGCTCGACCATCTCCTCCACGCTCAGCTGCGGCTGCTTCCGGGACCGTTGGGATTGACCGCCGCGCGGCCGGTTCCGGGACGCCCTCGCCTTCGGCGTCCGCCGTACGGGGACGGTGTGGGGACGGTCCCCGTTGGGTTCGGTCCCCGTTTCGGTGTCGGGGTGTTCGCGGTCCCCGTCGTCGTTGGGGACGGTGTGGGGACGGTCCCCGATGGGCTCGGTCCCCGTTTCGGCGTCCGGGTGCTCCCGGCCCTCGTCCCCGATGGTGATGGCCGCCGGGGACGGGTCTGTGCCCTCCTGAGCAGTAGCTTCGTGCACCTTTTCGGCACTGCCGCTCGCGCCGTCGTCGGGCTCCTCGGTCCCGGCGGGCACGGTGTCTTGGTCCCCAACTGCCGCCTCTTGGCCCTCGGGCAGCAGGCTCGAGCCGGACTCGGCGGCTCGGTCCCCGTTGCCGACGGAGTCCGGGTGGGGACGGTCCCCGTCGGGCTCACGTCCCGTCCCCGGCTCCGCACGGTCCCCCTCTGTACGGTCCCCGATCGATGCAGTGCTTCGGAGACCGTCGCCGGGGACCGCGCTCACCCACGCACTCGCCTGCGTCCCGTTCGCCGACGGAGTCGCGATCGACGTAGGGAGAGGGGACCGGTCCCCCCGATCGGCGTCCTGGTACCGCGCGGGCTGAATCCAGGGCGACGGCAGGACCACGGTGGCGAGCGCCGTGGCGTGCCGACGGGCGGCCAGCTGCTCCAGAAGCGCGCGACGCTGCTGCGGGTCGGTGCCGACACCGGATCGTGCGAGAGCCGACTGGAGCCGCCGCGTGATCCGACTGCCACGGCCGTTCTCACGCTCCTTCTCTGGTATCCCGGCCAGCCGGGAGGCCAGGGCCACGGCCCGTTGAGTCGCGCGGTCCTTGGTGATCTGCGCGGCATCACGGTTGCGGGTGGCGACGCCCAGGCGTGAGAGGAGACGCTCCCGCACTTCACGTCCGAGCGTGGCCAGGAGCCCTTGGGAGGCGGCGTCCGGCTTGTGCAGCCGTAGCTCGATGCCCATGGCCAGGTGCCAGAGCACGGCCGCCATGACCGGGCCGACGAAGGCCCGCACGGTGCCGCCCACCGTGCCCGACTCGGCGTACGCCGGGATGACCTGCACCCCGGTAATCACCCAGACCAGGCCACCCGGCAGGCCGGGCGCTCCTTGGGTCTTCAGGTTCTGCCGGGCCATCAGCGCCGTCGCGAACAGCGCCAGTTCGGCCGCGCTGAACATCATGGCCCGCTCCACCGTGCCGGCCATGTCGAGGTAGTCGGCGGCGAACCGCCAGCTGGTGTCGGCGCTGTAGGCGGTGCAGTTGAGGGCGGCGAGGGCCGCGACCCAGACCGCGGGGGTGCCGGCGCGCGGGCCGCTCGCCGGGGTCCGGTTACGCCGGATCGACCATCCGCCGAGCATCAGGGCGAGCACTCCGACGGCTGCGACGAAGTGGATGGGTTCGATGCCAGAGACGAGGGAGGGCATGGCGAGGAGGTGAGTCATGCGGCCTTTCGGAGAGCGGCGATCAGGGCGTGGGTCTGCGCCTGGCGGGGCACCTGCACCGGGGAGGCGGCGGCCTCGGCGTCGTCGTCCTCGACGTACTCGTCGTCGGCTGCTTCGGCCGGGTCGATTTGCCCCCAGTAGCGGTCGCGGTCGGCGACGGCGTGGGCAGCGTTGCGCATCAGGTCGCGCGCCCAGTCGAGGTCGAGCCGCAGTGCGTAGGCGAGGCGCTCGGGGCTCCAGCCGCGTACGTAGGCGTGGCGGGTGACGGCTTCGCGCTCGGCGTCGCTGAGGTGGACGTCGCGGCCTTCGAACGCGGCCTTGACGCGGCTGTAGTCCAGGCGCTTGTTGACCCGGGCGTGCCAGGGGCGGCGCTCGTCCTCGGTGAGCCCGCCCCACATGCCCTGGCGGATCTCGTTGTCGAGGGCGTAGTCGAAGCACGCCTTCTTCACCGGGCAGCTGCCGCAGATCGCCTTGGCCGCGTCGATGGCCGCGCGATCGCGGGCCGCGTGGAAGAACAGCTCGTCGATCTCCTTGGCTGGCAGGCCGTGGCACTGGCCCCGTTCCTGCCAGCTGTGGTCGGCGATACCCCGGATCGTCGGGGGTGGGGTGTCGTTGGTGGTGATGTGGCGCATGACGGTCTCCGGAAGTCGCCTCGGTGGGTGCGGGTCGCTCGGCACCGGTGGCGGGACGGGGTGCGGCGGGTGCTGCGAGGCGGGCTCGGGGCACGGCGTGGGGCTGTACCGGAGTCGGAACGTTTTGGTGGAGAGGGGGGGGCTGCTGTCAGGCGGCGGATGCCTGCTGGGCCTGCGCAGCCAGGGCGCGGTCGATGCGGCCGGGGTGGGCCGTGACGCGCGGTGCGTTGCCCCGGGCACTTCCGTCGAGGCTGATGCGACGGCGGCGGCAGGGCTCGCCCTTGTCGGCGTGACACCAGTCGCACGGCACGCTCAGGACGTCGGGTCCTCCGGCGGCGATGGCGGCTTCGCGGGCGGCGCGGGCCGGGCGGTACGGGGCCAGCTCGGCGCGCACGGCCGGCGGGATGTAGGAGCCGACGGCGGCCAGCTGGTCCTTGAGCCCCGGCCGGTGTCGCCCCGCCGTGATCCCGCGGTGAGCCGAGGGTGCGGCCACTCCGGCAGCCACGGCATCTCGCGCCGCCAGCAGCTCCGCCCGCCAGGCTTCCGCATTGTCCGGGTCGGCCATGGGGGTCGGGTCGGTGTGCCGAGACAGACGGTCGCGGCGGTGCGCCTGCCATTCGCGGGCCACATCGGCCGGCAGGATCGGGTACGGCGAACTCACGATGCGCTTGCGAACGATCTCGCGGACGTCCCAGCCCTGGCCGGTGGCCATCGGGACGTCGCCGAGCAGCTCGTGCCACATGGCGAGCTGGTTGCGGGCCTCGCCCGCGTCGGTGCGGATGGTGCGCGGGTCCAGGCGACCGACATAGGTGAGCACGGCAGCAACTTCGCGGCGGTCCAAGGCAGTTACTCCGTTCCAGTCGGTTCATCGACGGCAGCGAGCAGGGCGGCCATGTGCGCGTCGGCGCGGGTCATGCCGGCCTGCGGCGCGGGGGTGCCGCCGGGCAGGGCGTAGAGGTTCGGTCGGTGGGGGGTTGGGCTGTGCTCGCGGGCGATCCAGGCCCGCCAGTCGGCGGCCCAGGCGGCGGCGGAGCGAGCGCTCCAGGTGCTCCGGTGGTGGCGCCACTTTGCGTCAGCGGCCTGTACGCCGTGCTCGCCGAGGCGGGCAAGATGCCCCTGCTGCTGAGCCCAGGACAGGCTCGCGTTGTCGACCTGCCAGTCCGCGGCGGAGGTGAGGTCGGCAGCACTACTGCTGCTGTACCTACGGTTCACCTTCGGTTCACTAGGGTTCTGGGGGTCAGGTTCAGACCCGGAGGGGGGTTGGATTCTGACCCGGGGAGGGGTCAGGTTCTGACGAGGGGGTGCAGATTCTGACCCGGTCAGATCCTGACGACGGGGGTCGGATTCGGACCCCGTCTTCGGCCAGATGCCGTGCTTGCGCAGCCGCTCGTCGTCCAACGCGGGTACCGGGTCGGCGTCCGTCAGGGGCTCGACGTACGCGCCGGGGTCGTTCTCCCGGGTCGCCGCGACCTTGGCCAGCCATGCAGCGGCGCGCGGGAGCCGATAGACCGTGCTGTGCTGCGGACCGCCTAGGTCGTCGAGCACCTCGAGTTCGCCGCTCTCGGCCAGCGCGACCAGGGCGCCGCGCACGGCGTTGCGGCTCGCGTTCGTACGTTTCATCAGCGAGGTGAGGGACGCCCAGGCGACGCACTGCTCGTCGGGGATCCGGTCGGCGATCGACAATAGGACCAGGCGCGCGTTTCCGCGGCTGGCGCTGTACTCCCACGCCCATTCGCGGGTGTCACGGCTCATCGGGTCACCGCCCAAACGGGCCGGACGCTGGGGGCCGGCTCCGGCGCGAGGGCGCAGGGCAACCGGTACGTGTCCAGGGAGCCAGACGGCGAAGCGAGGACGGCTGCCGCGCGAGCCGGGGACACCGGCCCTTTGCGCAGGGCAGGCGGCATGTAAGACTCTCCTCCGTAGTGAAACCCGCGCCGGTGTGCCTCGTAGGAAAGGACCGGTGCGGTGAAGGTGGGTAAATCTCCGCCCTTGCCGGGGCAGGAGTGCCATTTGGCGTTCGGCGTCCTGGAGTTACCGCTCCTTGGACGCCGTCGCTGTGTTCGGGGCTATCTCACCCGGCTGGATCGGGCGTTCCGCATCTGGCTCCTAGCGTCGTCTACTGCCGGGCAGGGAGCCCGGCGAGGGACGACGAACATATGCAGGACCTGCAGCAAGATCCAGACCTTGCTAAAGGACTCTCTACAAGTCGCACCGCAGGGCGGCGGAACCTGCGCGTACCTGTGGAGGCAGCGGGCCGCGACACAGGCAGCAGGCTGATCGCCCCGACCCACTTGGAGATGACCCTCACAGCACCCCCTCGTGTCTTGTGCCACAACGCGGCGCAGCGGCGAACCGTGTTGGTTCGGCGGCGCCGACCATGACGGCGCGCCTGGCGCTACTCGCCATGTCGAGGCTGTCGGCGGCGTACCGCCGACTGGCGTCTGGGATGTGGGCGATGGCGGCGAGGGCGGCGCCCCGCACCGCCGGCGCAGACGGCTGTGCCATTCCGGCGCGGCCGCGCAGAGTCAGTCGTCCGTCCACGAGCATGGCGAGGACTGGCCGCTCACCGCAGCGCCGGAATGACCCGACGGAAATACTCGCGCGGGCATCGCGAAGGGGATCGAGCCTTCCCACTGTTGCCTCTGCGCCTTCCATTCGAAGATCAAATTCGCCCTGTAATTACAGGCGCAACTAATGCCGCTAGGTAAAAGTGACGTGCGTCACGCATGCCGTGCACGCCTATCGGTAGAAACGGGCAGACCATCCCGAAGGGTGGACGCGCAAACGCGGGGAGCGTTTGCGAGGTAGAACTTTTCATACGCAAGATCGGCGCGTCAACTGGTGTTAATCGCGGAGTACAGTGGCTGAACGCCCGTTAAGCCGCACCGCCTTGGAAAGGATCATGAAAGAGCCAGCAGAGGAGCCGACGAGTCTTCACGCGAAGAAGCTCAGTGACCGGCTCAACCGCCTGTTTGAAGTGGTGCACCCGCCCGGCCGTGGCCCGTACAGCAACTCTGAAGTGGCCGAGCTGATGGCCGAGCGAGGGCTCGAAACCGTGACGTCCACCTACCTCTGGATGCTGCGCACCGGTCGTCGGGACAATCCGACGAAGCGTCATCTTGAAGCCCTGGCAAGCTTTTTCGGCGTGCCTGCCGCCTATTGGTTCGACGATGAGGTCGCCGAAAAGACCGCGGAGGAACTGAAGTTGCTGGAATTGCTCCGCGATTCGAAGATCAAAAACGTGCTCCTGCGTCTGTCCGACGTCTCAGCGGACGGAAAGGAAGCGGTCCTCGGTCTCGTGGATGGCGTGCGAAAGATGGAGGGGCTGCCACCCTCCAACTAGCTGTATTCCACCTATAGTTCAGCAAATGATCAAGGAATGACAATGTGGTCCACGGGTCGGTGGCGCCAGGATGACCCCCTGGCCGCGCTGGAGCTTCCCGACGTCACGAACATCCGCGACCTCCGCGACGAGGTCTCCCGCCGTACAGGGCGCGAGGTGATACTGCAGCCACAAGAGCAGGCGCCGTCGGTCTGCGGGGCATGTGCGGTCCTGGAGGCCGTTATCTATGTGTTCTACGACCCGCGGACCAGCTGTCTGCATCAAGATCAGATCATCGCTCACGAGTTCATGCACCTGTTCCTCGGACACCACGAGGCCCGCCCGCTGTCCGCCGCGGCGCCGGCGCTCGTCACCACCATGGACCCGGCCGTCGTGCGGATGATGCTGGGGCGGACCAAGTACGACGACGCAGAGGAGCACGAGACCGAGCTCCTCGCCTCGCTCCTCCAGCGCCGGATCATTGACCGGTGGCTGCGCAGCGACGAGTCCTCCGGCGACGCGGTCCAGGACCGCGTCGCGCACACCCTGTTGCGTAGGCGGGTAGCCCGACCGTGAAAGACCTACTCCACCCGATCAGCCTCGTGGTCGCCATCCTCGGATTCCTCTGCCTTCTGAGGGATATCCCCACCCGTCGCCGCGATCCCGCCACCACGGCCCTGGCCTCCGTCTTCCTGCTCTCGGGCCTGTCGTTCCTGTTCTCCATCACTCCGATGTGGAACTACCTCGACCGCGTCCTGGGCACCGTGAACCTCTCCGTTCCCCTGGCCCAGGGCTGCGTGATCGCGCTGATCGCCTGCCAGCAGGTGGTACTCACCTACTGGGGATCGCCCCCGGACATCGCCCGCAGGAGAGCGCGGACCTGGCTAGGTGCCGGCCTCGCAGTGTTCGCGGGGCTGCTGGTGCTCTTCGCCCTGCTGACGCCGAGCGCACCGAGGCCGATCGACTTCACGTTGTACTACGCGCATGACAACACGTACGCCGCGTACCTCACCCTGTACGTCACCGCGTACACGATCGGCGAGGTACTCCTCGCCTGCGGCTGCTGGCGCCTGGCCCGGCGCAGTAAGCGCCCCTCCGTCCGCGCCGGTCTGCGGGTCGTCGCCCTGGGCGCCATCGTTACCTTCGGATACAGCGGCGTGCGGACCGGCAACGTCATCGCGGGCGCCTTCGGCATCTCTCTCGCCGGCTGGGAGAACTTCGCCTGGACGTGCGGCGACGTCGGCGCCATGCTCACCCTGATCGGGTGGCTGGTGCCCACGATCACCGACCAGGCCAAGAACGTTCAGTACCGGTTCAGGCAGTACGTCAGCTACTACCGCCTGCGCCGCCTGTGGCTGGCCTTCTACAGCGAAGCCCCCGAGATCCGCCTGTCGGTCGACCAGGGCGCCCCTGCCCAGAGCCGCCGCTTCCGCAGCATCGGGTTCAAGCTCTACCGACGGGCGGTCGAGATCCGCGACGGCCGCTTCGTGATCCGTCAGTACCTCGAAGCGGGCGTCCGTGAAAGCAGCGAAGCCCATCACAGGGTGCGAGGGCTCTCGGGTGAGGAACTGAACGCCGCCGTCTCTGCTGACCAGATACTCGCCGGAATCGCCGCCCGCAAGACGGGGGAACGTCCCCATCCCGACCAGCTCACCGACTTCGCCGATACCAACCCCGAGACCAGCCAGCCGATGGACGACATCGATGCCCTCCTCGCCGTCGCCCGCCACCTTCCCCGCCAACGCGCCCGCACCCCCCACCTCGAGCGAGCCTTCACATGACCGACCTGACCCGCCAGCCTGCGCATGTCCAACTGCAGGCTCTGGAGCGCCGGGAGATCTCCAGCCGCGAGCTGCTTGACCTCCACCTCGATCGGATCGACGCCAGCACCCTCAATGCCGTCATCACCCGCGACGATGACGCGGCCCGGCAAGCCGCTCACACCTCCGACGAGCGCCGAGCCCGCGGCGAGGCCAGCGGGGTCCTTGACGGCCTCCCGATCACCATCAAGGACAGCTTCGAAACGGCTGGCCTTCGCACAACCAGCGGAGCCCAGGAACTCGCGGACCACATTCCCGACCAGGACGCCGACGCTGTCGCGCGGCTCCGCCACCAAGGCGCGGTGATTATGGGCAAGACCAACACCCCCGCCTACTGCCAGGACCTCCACACCGACAACGCTCCCTTCGGCTCCACGCTCAACCCGCACGACCCAGCGCGGACGGTCGGCGGCTCCTCCGGTGGACCTGCTGCGGCGGTCGCCGCCCACCTCACCCCCGCCGATCTCGGCAGCGACCTTGCCGGCTCGCTGCGTCTGCCGGCCCACTACTGCGGGGTGTACGGACTGCGGCCGACACACGGACTCGTCCCGGCCCGCGGCCACATTCCCCGGCCGCCGGGCTGGCTCACCAGCAGCGACATGGTCACACCGGGCCCCTTGGCTCGCCACCCCCGAGACCTCGACCTGCTCCTCACCGCGCTCACCACACCGGCACCGGCCGAGGAAACACCCTGGCACCTAGACCTGCCGACGGCCAGGAAGGGCGTCGACGAACTGCGCATCGCGATCTGGGCCGAGGACCCGAACTGCCCCGTCGACCACGAGACCGCACAAGCCCTCATCACCCTTGAGAAGGCGCTGATCGCAGCCGGAGCCCTGGTCCGACACACACCCGGACCTGTTGGCTTCGCCGACTCCACGCGCCTGTTCGAACAGCTTCTGCACGCCACCGCGACGGCCACCACCAACGACGAAACCGCTGCCACTGAACTCGCTGCCACACGACAACTGCAGGACGACGACACCAGCCCCCGCGCGATCTTCCTCCGCCATCGGACCCAAACCCACCGCAGCTGGCTGCGTGCGAACGAAGAACGCGCCCGACTCCGATCGGACTGGCAGCGGTTCTTCACAGAACACGACGTCCTCGTCACACCGGCCGCACCAACACCCGCGATCCCGGCAGGAAGTCGCACCCTTACGGTCGACGGCCAGGAGCAGAACTTCTTCGACCAGACCGGCTGGGCCAACCTCACCAGCCACATTGGCCTCCCCAGTCTGGTCGTCCCAGTGACCACGACCACTCAGGGGCTGCCCATTGGCATTCAGATCATCGGGCGGCCGTACTCGGAGCGCGTTCTGCTTTCAGTAGCCGACAGGCTGGCATCCCTGCTTTGTGTCTCTGAGTGAGAACGCAACCCTCGTTCCTGTTGTGGATGCCGCCTCGGCCCGCCGACGACCTTCGGGAGGAGTACTGGATGGTGATCCACTTCCGGGGGTGGATAGTGGTTCTCTTCGAGCCAGGCGCCGGGCGGCCGTGGGCTCGATGAGCCCGCCGGGGCCGTCTGTCGGTGTCGGGAGTGTCCCGAAGGCGTTGGCCGACGCCTTCGAACAAGCCGCGTTGGACAACCTGCTGGCTGGAGCCGCACCAACGTCGGTGCCATGATCGAAGCCAACGGCCGCCAGAATGACCTCGGAGTGCTCGCGGGGATCCAAAACCATCCGGCCGCCGACAGGGGACAGCCAGAGGGCGGGCATTTGTCTGCACACAGAACCCGGCGTACAGCCCGACTCGTCTGCCAGCAGGGCTCTGACGCGTAAATAGGTGCAGGTCAGGACAGGTTCGGGCAGGGCCGGGTGACCCGGGTGGTCGCCGGGTGTGCCGGCTCGGTCGGTCAGGCCGCGCCTTCCAGTGGGTTGAGGGTGACGGTGTAACCGAGCTGGTTGAGTGCGTTGATCGCGCGGCGGGTGGCGCGTTGAGGGTCGCGCTGGGCGAAGTAGTTGCCGCCGAGTTCGTGGTAGGGCTTGTGGTCGGTGAGCATGTGCCAGATCGCGGTGATGATCGAGTGCTCGACGGCGACCAGGGCCCTGAGTGGGCCGCGGCGGGCGGTGAGCCGCTTGTATCGGGCCTGGAGGTAGGTGTCCTTGATTCGCACCGCGCCGAAGGCGGCCAGCCCGAGGGCGCCTTTGAGGTACGGATTGCCGGGGCGGACGTTGGCGCTCTTGGTGCGGCCGGCGGACTCATGGTGGCCGGGGCAGACCCCGGCCCAGGACGCGAGGTGTTGGGCGGAGGCGAACCGGTTCATGTCGCCGCCGGTCTCCGCGATGATCACCTCGGCGACGACGCGGTTGATCCCGGGGATGGTATCGAGCAGGTCGAGCGCGGGACGAAAGGGGGCCATCGTCTCCTCGATCCGCTCGTCCAGCTGCCGGATCGCGTCGGTGAGTCGGTCGTAGTGGTCCAGGTGCAGCCGGGTCAGGAACGCGTGGTGCTCGCGGAGGCGTCCGGTCAACGCCTCGGCAAGCTCGGGGATCTTGTTGCGGAGCCTGCGCCTGGCCAGCTCCGCGAGGACCTGTGGGTCGCGTTCCCCGGAGGTCAACGCCTCCAGCATGGCGCGGCCGGAGACGCCCATGATGTCGGAGGCGACGGCGGCGAGTTTGATCCCGGTGTCCTCCAGCAGTTTCTCCAGCCGCTGCACGATCTGGCCGCGTTCACGGGTCATCTGGGTGCGCGCCCGGGTCAGATCCCGCAGCTCGCGCACGTGCTGATCGGGTACGAAGGAGGGACGGACCAGGCCGTGCGCGCCGAGCTGGGCCAGCCAGGCCGCGTCCGAGACGTCTGTCTTGCGGCCGGGCAGGTTCTTGACCTGACGGGCGTTCACCAGGATCACGTTCAGGTCTTCGGCCAGCAGGTAGTAGAAGGGCTTCCAGCAGTCCGAGGTCGCCTCGATCACAACCAGGGTGACTTCGGCGGCGAGCAGGTGATCGCGCAGGGCGAGCACCGCATTCGTCGTTGACCCCCAGGTCGTGGTCTCGGTCGTGAACGATCCCCGCCGTTTGGTGCTCGGGGCGCGGACGCACGCCTTGGCGTCCTTCTTGCTGATGTCCACACCGGCGCAGCGTTCGTGCAGCACGTCCACGTCCCGATCCCCTCCCTCAACGGCCGAGTGGCATGCCGTTCCGGGAGGACCAGGGTGAATCAGGAATTCTGACGCACGTGCTCGCAGCAACACTCCACGGTTCCCGTGGACGGCCCTCAGTACCACGCTGACCTGCGAGCTCACCGGCATCACAGAGCAATCGGTTTCGGCCGGAACGAACCCCACCAGCGTCCCGCAGCGGTATCAGCCCACGTCAGAGGCGGACGGAGGCATCCCGGCGCGCGCCACAGGATTTACCACGCCCCCGGCGCGCACCGAAGGTGCGCTGGATCGCTGACCTGCCCTTATAGCCTGGTCGGAGCCCTTTGCCGTGTCTGGGCACATCCCGCTTCTACCTGCGAGTTCCCGAGAGTTCCCGTCGAGGTGTGCACGCGTTGTGCACTGGGGCGAGGTGCCGGGCGGTGAGTTCGATGAGCGCTGACACCGAGCCCCAGGAAGGAACCGTCAGGAGCCGAGGCGTCGATCCGGATGCGTGGATTCGACCGCTGTGCGCTTTGGTCGTTGCCGGGGTGGCGGCCTACGCCTCGTATGTGCATCAGCGAGAGCTTGCGATGCAGGGTGGAGCGGATGTGGTCAGCGCTTCGTTGTGGCCCCTGTCTGTCGATGGCCTCTTGCTCTTGGCGACTGTCAACGGCCACTCAGTTCTCCCCGGAGTGTGAAGTCCCACGGGCTGTTGGACAGTTTGGTCCCGGCTGTTCCTGGACGGTCCCACGGCACTTTTGACGGTCTCGGCACATCCTGGACGGCCGTGGCTCGTTGGTCCTTCCGTGACGGAAACGCGTGAGCCGGAGCCGGTGGACGACCGGCGGTGGATGGCCGAGCACCGGTACCGGGCGGTGCTCCAAGTGCTGGACGGGGCCCCGGTCGCGCAGGTGGCCCGGCAGTTCGGTGCGTCGCGGCAGTCGGTGTACACCTGGGTCGAGCGGTACCACGTCGGCGGGCTGGACGCTCTGGTGGACAAGTCGCGCCGACCGCACGTCTCGCCGCACCAGGTGCCCGCCGAGGTCGAGGCACTGGTCTGTGAACTGCGCCGCTCCTATCCACGGTGGGGCGCTCGCCGGATCGTCCACGAGCTGGGCCAGCGTGGTCTGGTGCCGGTGCCCGGCCGGTCCACGGTGCACCGGATCCTTACCCGACAGGGGCTGATCAACCACCAGGAGCAGAACCACCGCCGCGTCTACCGCCGCTGGCAGCGCGACGCTCCGATGCAGTTGTGGCAGCTGGACATCATGGGCGGGGTGTTCCTGGCTGGCGGGCGCGAGTGCAAGCTGGTCACCGGCATCGATGACCACTCCCGGTTTATCGTGATCGCCAAGGTGGTCGCCGAGCCGTCCAGCCGCGCGGTGTGCACCGCCTTCGCCGAGGCCATGACCACCTACGGGGTGCCGTCGGAGGTGTTGACCGACAACGGCAAGCAGTTCACCGGCCGCTTCACCAAGCCGGTCCCGGCCGAGGTCCTCTTCGAGCGGATCTGCCGGGAGAACGGCATCACCGCCCGGCTGACCAAACCCCGATCACCGACCACCACCGGGAAGATCGAGAGGTTCCATAAGTCCCTGCGGCGTGAACTGCTCGATCATGTCGGTCTGTTCGCGGACCAGGCAACAGCCCAGGCTGCCATCGACGCCTGGGTGCATGGCTACAACCACAGCCGGCCGCACCAGGCACTCGACATGGCCGTGCCCGCCGCCAGGTTCCGCCCTGCGGCCAAGGACCCGCAGCAGGACCGGCACGAGGTCCACCTGCCCGAGCCGCAGGACAAGACCACGCCTGCGACGGGCTGCTGGCGCCGCAGCTGCCCGCGCCGCTGCCCTCACCGCGGCTGCCCGTCGACGAATCCCACATCAGGGCAGTGGAGTTCGAGGCGCTCATCTCGCCGATCGGCAGGCTGTGTCTGCCCTCCGGCCAGCAGCTGAAGTTCCCCGCCGCGCTGGGCGGACGCACCGCCACCGTCTGGGCTGATGAGCGCAGCATCCACGTCTTCATCGACGGCGAACTCGCCCGCACCCGCACCTCCCAGTTCACCGCTGCCGACCTGAAGGCGCTGGTGCAGCGCGGCGGGCGGATTGCCGGCCTCGAACCAGCGACGCCCGCCCTGCCCGACGGGCCGCAGGCCCCGCTCGTGGTCGAGGTCGATCGGCTGGTCGGCCGGGACGGCGACGTCGGCCTCGGCGGGCAGCGCGTCAAGCTCGCGGCCCAGCTCGCCGGACAGCAGGTCACCCTGCGGTTCGACGGCCAGCTGATGCATGTCATCGCCGACGGCCGCGTGGTCAAGACGCTGCCCGCGCCCATCCCACCGGAGCAACGAGCGCAGATCAGCGGAGTCCGCAGCCCGCGCACGGCGATCATCCCTCCTTCGGCGCAGGCCCTGCGGGCTCAGCGCAAAGTGCCGGTGGACGGCGTGGTGATGGTCGGCGGCCAGCGCCTGCGGATCGGTCGGGCTCACGCCGGGAAAGCCGTGACCATCCTCATCGAGGACACCGTCTTCCGCGTCCTGGACGGTGACGTCGAACTGTCCACCCATGCCCGCACCAGCGACAAGCCGATCAGGCAGTTCAAGGCGGTCGCGCGCACGAGGAAGTAGCGACTGTCCAGCATCTACCGGTGACGTCCAGCGTCTCCTGGGACCAAACTGTCCAAGATCTCGCGGGACCTCACACCGTCAGCGACAGCCGGTCTGCTGAAGCCGACGGGACCCCGTTCACGTCGCGCGCGGGGTGCTGTGTGGTCGGCGTTTCTGCTGGGGATCGCGGTCTCGCTAGCGGCGAACGTCGCGGCGGCACCAGCTCTGAAGTGGAAGCCCGTGCTGGTGGCCGGGTGACCGCCGGTCGCGCTGCTGCTGTCGGTGGAGCTTCTGGTGCACCGCCCGATCGATCGACTGATCGGAGAAGCCGGGCCGGAACGAGTGGACGGTGGTGAACCGAACGGCGATGATCCCTTGCTCGCTCAGGCTCGGACGATCGATGCCAGGCATCGGCGTCTGCATCAGCGACCCGTCTCGGCCGAGACCTTGCGGAAGGAACTGCGGGTCGGTTCGAGTCGGTCGAGGCGGTTGGCCACGCTTGTGCGGGACAGCCGTGGCGAGAGCCGCGGTGCTGACGAGCTTCGTGATCCGGTGAACGGACAGAACTGACGGCAAGCGAGTGAGTTGCGTAGATATCTTGCCAGAACTGGATAGCAGGGTTCCGCTTTGACGGCGCTTGAACGAGCGCGCGATATGGGCCCCCTCCTGGTCTCGGCGGTGCTACGGGAACCGTCACGCACAGCAGCGCCGCGAACGCTGCACCCATTTGATCAGACTGCGCAGGTTCGAGCCCCCGGCTGGGCACCGACAGCATCTGTACGGCCCCGTACCGGCCGTGAGCTGGTTCTTTCCGGCACGGTCGCGGTGCCGCGGGTGCGTCGGCGTCGTCGTAGGGGTGGTTCCCGGTGACCGGCCCGAGGGAAACGCCACGCGGTGCGTCTGTGAGTGTCCGTGATGCTCCTCCGAGTGGCGCTGGTGCGGGTATCCGGGCTGAGGTGT
Source organism: Streptomyces sp. NPDC050287 (assembly GCF_044459385.1). NCBI lineage: Bacteria > Bacillati > Actinomycetota > Actinomycetes > Kitasatosporales > Streptomycetaceae > Streptomyces > Streptomyces sp. NPDC050287. The sequence goes on from NZ_JBITIY010000005.1 coordinate 72,754, forward strand.
GGGTGCGGCGTGGTTGTGCGTTGGTGGTGGCGTCGGTGGCCGGGTACGCCTCGTATGTGCATCAGCGGGAGTTCGCCCTGCAGGGCGGGGCTGACGCAGTGAGCGCAACGTTGTGGCCGTTGTCGGTTGACGGCCTCTTGTTGCTGGCGACTGTGGGGCTGCTGAACTCGTCCCGGAGCGCGGGGCGTCGGGCGCGGACGGTGGTGTGGCTGGCGTTCCTCCTCGGGATCGCGGTGTCGTTGGCAGCGAATGTGGCGGCTGCTCCGGCGCTCGCGTGGCGGCCGATGTTGGTGGCGGGCTGGCCTCCGGTGGGTGAGTGGCGGTTCCGTTGTCGGCGAAGACGTCGACGCCGGTGCTGGAGGGGTCGGGGAAGATCTGGTGGGTGAGGACGTCCTGCTGGCCTGAGGCGTTCTCTGCGTAGACCTCGACGGAGGACGCGTCGGCCAGGATGTGCAGGCTGGGGGCTTGCCGTCGAGTGCGGCGGGGCGCGCTCGGTGCTGGAGAAGCTGGGGTCGAAGTCGGTCGTACCCGAGGCGGTGCGGTCCAGGTAGACCTCACTCGTCACCAGATGGCCGGTCGTATCGGAGGTGAAGCAGACTCATCGCGCCGCGAGACGGCCGAGGCAAGCCCGCACCCCGGCACCTCGCCGACGGCCCTCTGTCGTGGCATGGGGAGATCAGGCTTCCGGTCCCTGTGCGTAGGCAGCAGACCCGGGGAACTCCCGTGCCGGGGGAGGGGGCAGGGGGGTCGGCGAGATGCGCAGCCCATCGACGACCAGGGCGAGGTAGCGCCTGCGGCCCGCGCCGTCGGGATCGCCTAGACGCACCGTGGCCAGAACCATGACGATGACCGCCGCCAGGTCACGAATCTCCAGCTCCGGTCGCACCACCCCCGCCTCGACGGCACGTCGTAGCAGCCGTTCAAGGGAGCGCAGGTAGCGGTGCACGCTTTCGACATCGAACGCGTCGGACTCCCGGGCAAGGGAGAGGATGACCTGCCGTTGAGCCAGTACATCGATGCTGGCCCCGAGCACGTCGACGAGATCTCGCCACGGATCTTCGGTGTGCGCCGCCGCCATGGGCTGGATCTCCGTGGTGAGAACGTGGTCCAGGATGGCTCGGACCAGCTCGTCGCGAGCGCGAAAACGCCGGTAGACCGTCATCACACTTACCTCCGCGCGCCGAGCGATCTCCTCGAGGGTCACCTCCGGCCCGATCTCCTCGAACGCCTGGACCGCGACACCGACGATCCGCTGGTAGTTACGAGCCGCATCAGCCCTCAAGGTCCGTCCCTGCGTCGCCATGACTGCACAGTAGTACGCGCTGCCGGGCCGTCGGCCGTCCACAACCTGGCCGTCAGGCCACGTGCGGCGACGTCAAGCCGTACACCGCCAGTGCGGCGGCACCTCCGGTGCTTTCGTTGTGACCCGTTCCCTGGGTTGTGACCATCATGAAAATAAGTGAAAGCCAACTAACACTTATCGCCAGAGCGGTGCTACGGTCCAGGTGTGATGAGCAACCTCTTCCAGATCACAGACAAGGTCGCCGTGGCAACCGGGTCCGGCCGGTCATTGGCGCCGCGACGGTGGTGGCACTCGCCGAAGCGGGCGCCGACGGGGTCATCGCTTCGCGCACCGAGGAGGATCTGACCACGGTGGCCGCGCCCTTCATGCAGGAAACCGGGGGCGGAGCGATCGCCCACAGCGCGACGATCCTCTCCCTCGCCTCACCCGCGAATTCCCAGGTCACCGGCGAGATCATCGAAGTCGACGGGGGAGTCAACTTCCGCCCGTCGGCCTTTGGCCGTCGGGTCTGTAAAGCACCCCATGGGACGACGGGCCGGCCGAATGGGGGTGCGCGCTCGGTGTTCTCGCAGGACGTGCCGGGTCGCCTCCGCCGCATCAGTGGTGACATCACCGTGTTGCGTCCGGCCACGGAGAGCGCATGCTCACGGGCAGCCGGAGCGGCACACTCCGCGGCAGCCTTTTCGGGGGGCGTACGAAATAGCTCGATCTGCGACGGCGAGGCGCACCCGGGGCGCCGTACAGCCGTGCCTGCTCCGCCGGCGACGTGGCGGGAGGGGTGCGCCGGGAGACCGCGGTCTCGTCGGCGAAGGCCTCGACCGTCAGGGTCTCGCGGACGCGCTCAACTCAAGGTGCCCGGCCGCTTGTGCAGCGCTTGACGGGCTGCCCGCTTTCTGACGAATGAACGATCGCACGACGTCCCCTCCATCCCTGTTACCGATCGCCCCTACGGAGGCTCGACCATGCCCCATTCCCGTCCCCGAACCGTCGATGACGGAAGGGCCACAGCACCGCGCCCCCAGGCCGTGGTGGCGGCCCTGGCCTTCGGCGGAATCGTGTTCTCGCTGATGCAGTCCCTGGTCATCCCCATCATCCCGGACCTTCCGAAGCAGCTGGGAACCTCGCCGTCGAACGCTTCCTGGGCCATCACCGCCACCCTGCTCGCGGGCGCCGTCGCCACCCCCGTGATGGGCCGGCTGGGAGACATGGTCGGCAAGCGCCGTATGCTTCTGGTCAGCCTGGTCATGCTGGTGACCGGCTCGGTCATCGCCGCACTCAGCGACTCACTGACACCAATGATCGTCGGACGGGTGCTGCAGGGAATGGCTGCCGGCGTCATCCCGCTCGGCATCAGCATCATGCGTGACGAGCTGCCCCCGGAGCGGCTCAGCTCCGCCACCGCACTGATGAGCGCATCCCTGGGCGTGGGCGGTGCCCTCGGCCTGCCCGCCGCCGCGGCCATCGCCGACAACTTCGACTGGCACACGCTGTTCTGGGCCTCCGCCGGCGCCGGCGCCCTCGCCACCGTCCTGGTACTGGCGCTCGTACCGGAGTCGCAGGTGCGCACTGGCGGACGCTTCGACGTCGTCGGCGCCATCGGCATGGCGGCCGGCCTGGTCTGCCTGCTCCTTGCCATCTCCAAGGGCGCCGACTGGGGCTGGACCAGCGGCACCACCCTCGGCCTGTTCGCCGCGGCCGTCGTGGTGCTGCTGTTGTGGGGCTTGTTCGAACTGCGCGTCAAGGAACCGCTGGTGGACCTGCGCACCGCCGCGCGCCGTCAGGTGCTGTTCACCAACGTCGCCTCGATCGCCGTTGGGTTCGGCATGTTCACGATAATGCTTGTCGTGCCGCAGCTCCTGCAGCTGCCCACTGCGACCGGCTACGGTCTGGGCAGGTCGCTGCTCACCGCCGGCCTGGTCCTGGCGCCGATGGGCCTGGTGATGATGGCCGCGGCTCCGGTGTCCGCCCTCCTCTCCAAGGCCCGGGGCCCGAAGACGACCCTGATGACCGGCGCTCTGATCGTGGCCGCCGGCTACGGCCTGAACATCGTCCTCATGGACGAGGTCTGGCAGTTCATTTTGGCGTCCTGCATCGTCGGCGCCGGCATCGGCTTCACCTTCGGCGCCATGCCTGCCCTCATCATGGGCGCGGTCCCCGCGTCCGAGACGGGTGCCGCGAACAGCCTCAACACCCTCATGCGGTCTATCGGCACGTCGTCCGCCAGCGCGGTCGCCGCCGTGATCCTCTCCCAGATGACGACGACGGTCGGCTCCGTCTCCCTGCCGTCGGAGAACGGCTTCAAGACGGTCATGGCCGTCGGCGCCGGCGCCGGCCTCCTCGCGTGCGTCCTCGCCTCCTTCATCCCGCGCCACCGCCCCGCCACCGCCAGGGCGGTGGACACTGCAGCCGAGTCGGCCATACCGACCGCGATCCCGGACAGGGCCGCCGTACCGGCCACCGGGGCCAACACCATGGAGAAGTAGTGGGTCACCGTTTCCCGTCCGCCGCCCAGCGGATGCCGGTGCCCTCCACCGCCGCGGCCGTTGCCGGAGGGCTACCGGACGGTGGACGCGCCCGAGGCGCGGGGAAGACGCCCCTGGCCGGAGCCTCGATGACGCTGATCCCGCTCGCAGGACGTCAGGTGGGCCGCTCCGTCACCCGCGCCGACGGCTCGTACGGCGTGGACGCGCCCGGCGCCGGATCCTACGTCCTCATCGCGTCCGCAGACGGATACCAGCCGCAGGCCACGACAGTGGCCGTGCGCGACGAGCCGGTTGCGTTCGACATCCTGCTCAGCGGTACCAGCGGGCTGACCGGGGTGGTGCGCTCCGCCGACAGCGGGGCCCCGGTCGCCGACGCCGCAGTCATCGTGACCGACGTGCGCGGGGACGTCCTGGCCAACCGAACGCCGCCTGGCCGCACTGCCGCCCGACTCACGTCCGCTGCCGTCGGTGGCCGCCTACGACCAACTCCTGCGTCACACTCGGCCGTCAGCCGGGCGTCCCACCAGTTAAGGAGCCCCGCCATGAGCGTCACCCGTCACCGCGGCCTGACCGAACAGGCTGCTGATGCCGCCATCGATGCCGCCTGCCGCAACCTGCGGCTGCCCACGATGCGCGGCCAGTTCTCCGAGCTCGCCGACGCCGCGGTCCGCGATCAGATGACCTACCGCGGGTTCCTGGCCGAGCTGCTGATGGCCGAGTGTGACGACCGCAACCGCCGCCGTTGCGAGCGCCGGATCAAAGCCGCGGACTTCCCCCGCGAGAAGGCACTGCGCACCTTCGAGTTCGACGCGAACCACGCCATCGACCCAGCTGCATCCACACCCTGGCCTCGTGCGACTGGGTCCGCAAAGGGCTGCCCCTGTGTCTGATCGGCGACAGCGGCACCGGCAAGTCACACCTGCTGATCTCGCTGGGCACCGAGGCCGCGATGGCCGGCTTCCGGGTCAAGCACGTCCCGGCCACCAAGCTCGTCAACGAGCTCGTCGAGGCCGCCGACGAGAAACTGCTGACCGAGACGATCGCCCGCTACGGACGAGTCGATCTTCTCTGTATTGACGAGCTGGGCCTACATGGAGCTGGACCGGCGCGGCGCCGAGCTGCTGTTCCAGGTTCTGACCGAGCGCGAGGAAAAGAACAGCGTGGCGATCGCCTCCAACGAGTCGTTCTCCTCCTGGACCAAGACGTTCACCGACCCGAGGCTCTGCGCGGCCATCGTGGACCGCCTCACCTTCGGCGGCAACATCATCGAGACCGGCAGCGACTCCTACCGACTCGCCCACACCAAAGCCCGCCAGCAGGCCGCTGCCGTCTCCTGACGGCACCGGGCCCTTCCTTCCCAGGCGCCGATCACACCGACCGGAGGACGGGTCAACGTGGAGAGCCCGCAGGTGTCGGCGTACACCTGCAGGAGAAGAACAACTCCCCTCGCCGGGCAGGCAGGCTCCAGGATGACGCGCGCAGAAGCGGAACGGTCACGCTGGCATGGTGGCCGGTTCGGTTGTCATCCCGTCGCCCGATCTGGTGGCTATCACGCCGCCCTGGGACCGCAAGCTTGGCGAATTCGGCCGGCGGATCGGAAATGGGTTGCGGTCCCAGCACGGCGTGACCGAGGCGCCATCAGGCGACGGGATGACAGCCAAACCTCGACGGGCGCACAGAAGGGCGGCGCGGCCCCTGGATCAGGACGATTGCGGGACCAGGGCGCTGTAGTCCTCGCCGGTGTTCATCTTGACGAGGAGCGCAGTGTCGAAGTAGTCGGTCCACCGGCTGATCTTGCCGCCAGTGATAACGAAGGTGCCCATCACCGGAACCCCGTGCTTGATACCGTCCGGTGTACGGATCATGTCGACCCGCTCGGTGAGCACGACATCACCGTCCCCAGCCAGGTTGACCATCCGGTACTCATAGCTGTCTGGGAACGCCGTCATCTGCTGAGCCAGGTTCTCTACGATGGCGTCGACGCCGACCGCCGGCGGCATACCGACGTTGTGGTACACGGCGTCGGCAGTGAAGAAACGGCGCAGGACCTCCGCGTCACGTTTGACCATCAGGTCGCAGAACTCGCTCACCAGCGCTGTATTGGTGCTCATCATGTCCTCCGAATCAGTCAACATACAACCTGTATGTGGACCATACTGAGGGCATGTCGAACGAGCAACCCCCCACCCGGGCCTCCGCGATCGCGCAGCGGTCAGAGGCCACCCGCGCGGCCCTACTCGAGGCGGCCAGGCGCCTGTTCGTGACCAAGGGCTACTTCAACACCGGGACCGAGGAGATCGTGGCCGAAGCGGGGGTCGGGACGAGGGGTGCGCTCTACCACCACTTCAACGGCAAGAAGGCGCTCTTCCACGCGGTATTCGAAGCCGTCGAGACCGAGCTCATGACCGCCGCCTCAGGCGCAGACCAGATCGGCAGCGCCGCCGAACAGCTCAGATCCGGGCTGATCGGATTCCTCGACGCTGCCGCCAGCCACCGTGACGTGCAGCAGATCCTCCTCATCGACGGACCCGCCGTCCTCGGCTGGCAACAATGGCGCACCCTGGAGGAAAAGTACGGACTCGGCGCCATCCGCACCCTCCTCGAACGCGCCGTCACCGAAGGCACCATCGCCCCACAACCCCTCGACGCGCTCGCCCACATCCTGCTCGCAGCACTCGACGAGGCGGCCCTCTACATCGCCAACGCCCCCGACCCCGACACAGCCAAAGAGGAATCCGCCACCGCCATGGAACGACTCCTCCGCGGCATCAGCGCATAACCCCAGACGCGATCTCATCACCCGGTCCAACCGGGGACGCTTCCAGCGATCGAGCGCACCCACTCCCTGTACCACATTCGTGCAACACGACACCGGCGAAGCACGACAGGCGACGATCATTGACGAACACGTCGACCGCAGCTCAGAAGCCATAGCCCGGCACTGTCAATTTGTGTGGGTGATGGGGTAGTTGGGGCAGGCTGGGGTGGTCTCGTGTGGCCGGTGTTGTGCCCGTCAGGCATTCGCGGGGGCGCAGCCGGTGACGGTGCGCCAGATGGTGAAACGGTGGGTCATTTCGGTGCGGTAGTCACGGGCTGTGAGCAGGTGGCGGCGAGGGCGGAAGTGGGCTGAGATGCCGCTGAAAGCGGACAGGAATCTCTGGGCGTGCCCTGGTGAGGTGAAGCGCCGCATGGCGCGTTCCCGCTGCCTCGTTGGCTGGTGACTGTTCTCGGCCCGGTTGTTGAGGTACTTCGACTGACGGTGCTCGGCCGAGGGCATGACCTGGCGGTGGGCGGCGCCGTAGGAGCGCAGTTTGTCGGTCACGATCACCCGGGGCACGTACTCGTACTCCTTGAGCAGACGGCGGAAGAACCGCTTGGCCTTCACGGCCGAGGTGCGGGCGTTGTGCAGGACTCGCAGTCCCTCGGCGGCGCCGGCGTGGATCTTGGGTATGACGCCCGCGCGTCCGGAGGCGACTGCCTCGGCGGCGGCATAGGCGCAGGGGCGTGGGAGTGGTGCGACCGGGCGGGGCGCGGCACGGGGGCGCCGTCACCTCGGGCAGAGATTCATACGGCCTATGGCCTTCTGGTGGGGCGTCCCGGCTCATGATCTCCGGGACGCCCCACCACGGGTGCCTGTTCCGCCTTGTGGCGCAGGGGCGGGCTTCAGGAACGCGCGGACGGCTCGGGTTCGGGGGCCGGGCTGTCCTGTGCGGAGGCCGGGAAGGGTTCGTCGGGTGGGTCGACCGAGAGGTGGGGCATCCTGCGGTCCAGCCAGGCCGGGAGCCACCAGTTGGCCTTGCCGAACAGGTGCATGGATGCCGGGACCAGGATGGTGCGCAGGACGAAGGCGTCCAGGGCGACCGCGGCGGACAGGCCGATGCCGAACTCCGCGATCGTGCGCTGGCCGCCGAAGACGAAGGCGATGAAGACGCAGACCATGATGGCGGAGGCAGCGGTGATGACCCGCGCCGTCTCCACCTGGCCGACGCGCACCGAGCGGGCGTTGTCCTTGGTGTGCACCCACTCCTCATGCATTCGGCTGACCAGGAACACCTGGTAGTCCATGGACAGTCCGAACAGGATGGAGATCATCATCACGGGGAGGAAGGCTTCTATCGGACCTGCCCTGCCGAGTCCCAGGGCTTCCGAGCCCCAGCCCCACTGGAACACCGCGATCAGGATGCCGAAGGAGGCTCCGGCGGCCAGCAGGTTCATCACCCCCGCGACGACCGGGATCAGCAGACTGCGGAAGGCGAGCATGAGCAGCAGCCCGCCGAGGATGACGATCACCACGATGAACAGCGGCAGCTTGCCGGTGAGTACCGTCGCGAAGTCGTTGAACATCGCGGTCGGTCCGCCGACGTAGACCTTGAGGGCGGTGCCCTTCTCGGCTGTGGGGATCACCTCGTCACGTAGGCGGTCGATCAGGTCGGAGGTCTCCTTGTCCTGGGGGGAGGCGGTGGGGAAGACCTGGACGATGCCCACCGTGGAGCCGGGCCGGATGGGCATCGCGGTGACGCTCGCGACGCCTTCGACGTTCTCCAGCCGGGCGGACAGTTTCGTCAGGGCGGCCTTGTCCGCGGCCGAGGGGACCTGGGCGACGAGCTGCAGTGGCCCGTTGAAGCCGGGGCCGAATCCGTCGGCCAGCAGGTCGTAGGCCTTGCGGGTGGTGGTGGACGCCGGGTTGTTGCCCGCGTCCGACGACCCCAGGCGCAGGGAGAAGACGGGGAGGGTGAGGGCGACCATCACCACCAGCGCGACCAGGGACAGCACACGGGGGCGCCGCTCGACCACAGCGGCCCAGCGGACCCAGGGGCCGGATGTGGCGTTCTCGGGCAGTGGCTCGCCGGCTGCCAGCCTGCGCCGCGCCCGCCGGCCGAGAACCCGCATGCCGAGCAGTCCCAGCAGGGCCGGAAGGAGGGTCACCGCGGCGAGGACGGTCAGCGCCACCGTCAGCGCCGAAGCCACGGCGACTCCGTTGAGGAATTCGGTCTGCAGGACGAACATGCCCAGCAGGGCGATGCAAACGGTGCCGCCGGCGAAGAGTACGGCACGTCCCGAGGTGTTCACCGCCCTGACCAGGGATTCCTGGACGTCGAGCCCGGACTGCAGGCCCTTGCGGTGCCGGGTGACGATGAACAGGGCGTAGTCGATGCCCACACCCAGGCCGATGAGGGTGGACAGGGTCGGGGCGATCTCACCGATGGTCATCCCATGACTGAGCAGGCCCGTGGCGAGGATGGCGGTGCCGACCCCGGCTGTCGCGGTCAGGATCGGCAACAGCATGGCGAACAGCGAGCCGAAGGCGATGAAGAGCACCACGGCGGCCGCCAACACGCCGATGAGTTCACTGGTGGCCGGCGGTGCCTGCTCGGTGCTCTTGATCGCCTGGCCGCCCAGTTCGACCTGCAGGCCGTCGGTCCTGGCCGCATCAGCGGTGTCGATCACCCGCTGGACGTCCGCATCGTCGAGGTCCTGCTGGACCTTGGCGAAGTTCACCTGGGCGTAGGCGGTGCGGCCGTCCTTGCTGATCTGGGCCGAGCCCTGCGCACTGTAGGGGCTGGTGACACCGCTGATCTCGGGCAGCTTGGCGATCTTGTCCAGGGTGTCGGTCATCCGCTCCCTCGTCGCGCTGTCGCGGACGGAGCCGGAGTCGACATGCCAGACCACGGTGTCCGTGTCGCCGGCCTGAGCGGGGAAGGACGATCTCAACAGGTTCAGGGCCTTGTTGGACTCGCTGTTCGGCAGTGAGAAGCTGTTGTTGTAGGCGCTTCCGGCGCTCTGCGAAGCGGCAACGAGTCCGCCGAGCAGGCCGAGCCAGAGCAGCACGACGACGACCCGGTGTTGGTAGCACCAGCGTGCGAGAGTAGACAATGGGGCTCCACGTTCAGGGGTGGGTGGTTCGGTAGGTGCCGAGGCGCTCTCGCCGAGAGCCGGGTCCGGTGACCGGATCATCATGATTTTGCAATCGCCCTGGCTGCGGCATCCGCGAGGGGAACCGCGAGTCGGCAAGAGCATGTGTCGTGGCCGGGTTTGTGGCGGTGGGAACGTCGTACAGGGTCGCGAGGCGCAGCAGTGCATACACGTCGTGAGCGTGCGGGTGGACTCCCAGCGGGTCCCAGAAGAACACCAGGCAGGTCACCTGTCCGGTGCTGACCAGCGCGCCGATCTGCTGGTCTCCACCCAACGGCCCCGACTCGACCGAGTCGACGGGTAACCCCGTCGACTCGGTCACAACGCGCGCCGTACTACGTGTGGCTACCAATCGCTTCCCCATGAGCCAGGCGTGTTGCGCCTGGGCCCATTTGGCCAGTTCATGTTTCTTCGCATCGTGTGCAATGAGAGCTATCACCATGGGTGGCGTGGCCGTGTTCGCCGCGGGTAAGCCGGAGGTGTTCACCGGGTGCCGCCGGGGGCGGTGTGGACGATCTCGGCCTGGTCGCGTTTGGTGTACGCGTCCCAGTAGTGCTCGGCGATGGTCTCGGGCTCGGTGCCGGGACCGCTGCCGATGTACACGCCGATGGCCACGTGTGCGGCGTGCACTCCGTGCTCGGCGAGGTCGATGCCCAGGGCCATGGCGTAGTTGCGCAGGGCCGCCGCTGCGACGCCGATGCTGCCGAACGCGCCGCCGCTCGGCCGGATGGAGGAGGCGCCCGTGGAGAACAGCAGGGTGCCGCTGCCGCGTTCGAGCATGGCGGGCAGCACCTGACGGACCGCGGCGACCGCTCCGTAGAGGTAGTAGTCGAGCTGCTTGTGGAGGTCCTGCGCGGTGGCGTCGACGGCGGCGGCGCCGGCGAATGTGGGGTCGGCGGGTGAGTACTCCAGTACGTCGATGGCGCCGAACCGGTCGGCGACCGCGGCGAGCGCCGACTGCAGCGAGTCGGGACGCGTCACGTCCGCGGCGAAGCCCGCGGCCTCGATGCCCTCCTCGGCGAGCTGTGCGGCGAGCGCGTCGAGCTTGTCCTGGGTCCGGGAGACCAGGGCGACCTGGAAACCCTCCCTTCCGAAGCGGCGGGCGATGGACAGGCCCAGGCCTGGGCCTGCTCCGATGACGGCGATGACGGGCATGGGTGGTGCTCCTGTGGTCGGACGGACTGAATGGATGAGGCGCACTTCCCGCCCCGACAGCGGTCAGGACTGAAAGTCGAGGGCGGCCTCATGTTCTGGAGCGTAGCAGAGAATATGAGGCTGCCCTCCGGTTGATAGGCTGAGTGGCATGGCCATCGACCGTCCGTCCGCCTCCGCCTCGAACCCGGCCCCTGCCCGCCCCCTGCGGCGCGACGCGCAGCGCAATCGCGAGGCCCTGCTCACCGCGGCCCGCTCCTGCTTCGCCGAGCAGGGCCTGGAGGCATCCCTGGAGCAGGTGGCCAAGCGGGCCGGGGTGGCCATCGGCACGCTGTACCGGCACTTCCCCACCCGGCTGGACCTGGTGCAGACAACCTTCGCCGGGAAGCTGACCCTCTGGCGGGAGGCCGCCGAGAAGGCCGTCACCATGGACGACGCCTGGGCGGGGCTGTGCCACTTCCTGGAGACCATGTGCGAACTCCAGTCACAGGACCGGGGGTTCAACGACCTGGCCTCCATACGACTGCCGGAGAGCGCCTGCCTGGCAGGCGCCCAGACCCGCATCCGCGAACTCGGCGTACACATCGTCGAGCGCGCGCAGGAGCAGGGCAGCCTGCGCCCCGACCTCACCCCCCAGGACCTCGCCTTCGTCATCTGGTCGCACAGCCGCGTCACCGAGGCCACCCACGCCATCGCCCCAAACGCCTGGCGCCGCCACCTCTACCTTCTGCTCGACGGCTTCCGAACCGACCGCGCCCACCCGCTGCCGGCACCGCCGCTCACCGGGGAGCAGCTGTACCGCGCCATGACCAGCCTCGGCGGAAACGGGGCCTGCGGCGCCTGACCGTCGGCACGCGTCGTTGTCTGGCTCTAATGACTCCTAAGAGGTCGTATTCCTCTATAGATTACGTTTCATCCCAACAAGTCCCCGCGGCGGAGTGGGCCTTGAGATACCTCAGGGGTTGGAGCGATTGACGGGGCGCGAGGGAGGCCCACATTGCCCGTCTCATCCGAGGAAGCCCGTCTCATTCCAAGGGGAGTTGATATCAGCGATTACTCCCGCCGCTCTGCGCAGGAACCCGATACGTGAGAGACGCAAGCGCCTGCCTGTGGCGCGTGAAGTTGCACAAAATAGAGGAAAACGACCTCTCAGCGCAACGTCCCCGTCGATGCCTGCCGCTTTCTTTCCGGTGCTCTGCTGCGTCACCCGGCGCACAACTCCTGATCTCGGATGTCCGTCCAAGCGGATCAAGCCCACGGCGCCGGTGAACCGCGCAGCTGTTCACGCGTCCTGTGCGGGTCCGGTGTCATCGCCGGCCACGGGACGACCGCCGATCAGCACCAGCCGTACCAGCTCGGCGTCCAAGAGGGCCAGTGCCTGGGCTATGGGGGCGCGCAGCAGCACCAGATCGGCCGGCGCCCCCGGGTGGATCCGCTGTGGCGAGTCGCCCGGCCGCTGGGCAGTGGAGAGGTAGCCCGTAATTGCCTGGGCGGGAGTGAGCCGTTCGCCGGGGCCGAGGACGGCGCCCGAGCCGGTGCGCCGCTGCACGGCGGCGCGCATGACCGCCCAGGGGTCGATGGGCCCGTAGGGCGCGTCGCTGGACAGGCCCACCGGGATCCCGGCCGCCCGCAGCGACGCGCAGCGGTACAGGTCGCCGTGCTCGTCGGCGGGTGTGCCGCGCCGGTAGTCGTCGCCGCGGTCGGCGAGGAAGCCCGGCTGGGTCACCACCCGCAGGCCCAGGCGCCGTACGGTCGGCAGGACTTCGCAAGGAGTCAGGGACGCGTGTTCCAGCCGGTCGCCGGGGAGCGTACCCACTTCCTCCAGTACCGCCAGGAGCAGCAGGATCGCTTCGCGGGTCACACAGTGCACGGCGACCGGCCGGCCGGTCCGGTGCGCCGCCTCGACGGCTTCGGCGAGTTCGTCGAAGCCGGGCAGCGCCGAGTCGGCGATGACGATCTTCCACGGGCCGGATCGCGGACCGGACCGTTCGGGCGGGCTGCCGGTGAGCGGTGCGCCGAGCAGATGCACCCGTTGCGGCAGTTCTTGGCGGGCCATCGCCTCGGACACGGCCGCGACCGTGGCGGCGTCCAGGCCGGGCGTGGCGTCGGTGATCGTGGTGATGCCGTATCCGGCCAGTCGTCGGCCCAGGTCGGCCAGCGAGGGCGGGGCGCCGGGCGGCAGGCGACCGCGCAGCCAGGCGTCCGCCCGCCACAGCCGTCCGGTCGGGCGGCCGTCGGCGTCCCGCTCCACCCCGGCGTGATCGGCCGTGGCCAGGCCGACGGCCGCGACAGCACGGGAGTTGAGCATCCACAGCGCGCCGCTGCGGTGCTGCACCCTCACCGGCACGTCAGCGCGCAGCGCGTCCAGCCGGGCCGCGTCCAACTCGCCCGCCACGGATTCGTGGTAGCGCACCCCCCGGACCCAGCCGTGCCGGTCGGGGCCGGCGCGGTGCAGGGCCCGCGCCAGCCCCTGCGCGTCGTGGACCGTGGCCGGGTCGCACGCGGCGGAGGCGAGGTCCGCCGCGGTGGCGAACAGGTGCAGGTGATGGTCCGTCAACCCGGGCAGCAGGGCTCCACCGTGCGCCTGGAGCTCGTGCTCCGCACGGCCCGCGCGCGGCAGGGCGCGGCCCGTCTCCAGCACCCGGCCGCGTCCGATCCGCACATCCAGGAGCTCTCCGTCGATCTCCGCGCCGCGGATGAGCAGGCCGGTCATGGTACGGCGATCCCGAGCCGGCGCAGCACCGCACCGGTGTCCGCGCCCAGCATCGGCGCGGCACCGGCGGGCGTGCGGGCCACCGGCGCCGCCACCGGGACCAGGCCCGCGCCGGTGTCCACCTGCCAGCCGTCACCGCCGTCCAAGGGCAGCGCGCGCGCCGTGGGGGCCGTATGCGCGCGTACCGTCGCCGCCACCACATCGGCCATCGCCACCTCCCACAGCACTCCGCCACCGCCCTCGGGTTCGGACATCGCCAGCGCGGCGGCCGTCAGACCGGTCAGCGGGTCGGCGATCGCGTCCCCGCAGAAGACCGGCGTTCCCTGGTCGTCGGTGGCCAGCAGGCCGCCTGCCGCGGCCACGTCGTCGCCGAACCCCACCCGGTCCACGGACCGGCCGTAGGCGGTGATCGACACCCAGGTGCAGCCGCGCTCCACCTCGGCCGCCGCGTCCAGGCCGAACCGGGCCAGGGCCCGGGGGCGGGAGGCCTCGACGACCACGTCCGCGGCGCGCACCAGCGCGTGCAGCGCCGCTCGGTCGGCCCGGTCGGCCGGGTCCAGTGCCACCGCGCGGTGCCCGGCGTGCAGCAGGTCGTAGAAGGCCCGGTTGCCGAACCTCGCACCGTCCGGACGCGAGGGCACCTCGACCTTGACCACCTCCGCCCCGGCCAGCCCCAGCAGGTGCGCGCACAGCGGACCGGCCCACAGTGCGCTGAAGTCGACGACCAGCATGCCGCGCACCGAGCGGGGCCGGCCAGGGCGCGGCACGCGTACGGCATCCGCCTCCAGCCCCCCGCCCGGCCACCCGCGTACCGCCCCGGCCGCCAGTCCCAGCAGCGCCACCCGCTCCTCCAGCTCGGCCGTGCTGTGCGCGGCGAGCCAGGTGGCCAGTCGCCGCGGCAGCCACTCGTCCAGCTCATGCCCGATCAGCGCGCTCCACAGCAGCGGGTCGTCCGGGCGTACGCAGGAGACCGCCGCCCAGCCGTCCGCCGTGGGCAGCAACCGGCACCCGCCGCCCACCGAGACCCGCCCCCTGCGAGTGGCGCCGGTCAGCGCCGCCCGCTCGGCCAGCAGCCGCCCTCCGTCCACCCGTACCGGACGGCCCGCCTCCGCGCCGGCCCGCCCGATGTGCGCGGCCAGGCGCGCGGCGAGAGCGGCCGCCTCGCCCATGGGCACCAGCGGAGTCCCGCCGGCGTGCCCGGTCAGCCACATCACTCCACTGCGTGCCCAGGCGTCTGCCGCGGCAGCGGCTGACTGCGGTGCCCCAGTGACCATGCCCGGATGGTAGAACGAGGAGGTGGCTGCACCAACCATGATCCGTGTCGAGGACCTGGCCGCGGGCGCGGCACAGGCGGAGCTGCTCGGTGCGGACGGGACCGTGGAGGATCCGCTGGTCGTCGTCGACCTGGACCAGCCGGCCGCCGACGAGACAGTGCTGCGCCGGGCGGTGCGCCGGGCCGCGGAGTGCGACCGCCTGCTGGTGGGCCTCACCCGCACGACCGACGGCACACGCCACCTCGTCCCACCGCTGCTGGACGCGCTGGACCTGACACTCGTGCCCGTCGACAGCGCCGATCGGCGTCTGGTCGCAGTCGACGACCCCGAGGCGACAGCCCGCACCCTGGTGCGCGCGGCCGCGGACAGCCCCCAGGCGGCCGTCATCCTGGGCCGTCTGCTGCGCACCGGCCCGCGGCTGACCGTAGGACAGGCCCTCGACGCCGAGTCGCTCGCCTACTCCACACTGCTGGCGGGCCGTCGCTTCGCCCGCTGGCAGGCCGCCCGCGCTCCCCGCCGGCCGCCGCCGCCCGCCCCGGCCGATCCCGTGCTCGTGTGCCGGGACGGGGACGTCCTGCGGGTGACCCTCAACCGGCCGGAACGGCACAACGCCTATGGCCGGGAACTGCGCGACGCCCTCGTCGCCGCGCTCGACCTCGCACTGCTGGACGACACCCTCACCGAGGTCGTCCTGAGCGGCAACGGGCCCTCCTTCTGCTCCGGCGGCGACCTCGGCGAATTCGGAGTCGCCCGCGACCTGGACACCGCACATCTGATCCGCACCCGCGCCGGCGCCGCCCTTCCCCTGCACAAGCTGCGCGACCGCGTCACCGTCCGCCTCCACGGCAACTGCATCGGCGCCGGGATCGAGCTGCCCGCCTTCGCCTCCCGGGTCGTCGCCGACCCGGGAGCCGTCTTCCGCCTGCCCGAACTGGGCATGGGCCTGATCCCCGGCGCCGGCGGAACGGTCAGCGTTCCGCGCCGCATCGGCCGCTGGCGCACCCTCCATCTCGTGCTGACCGGCTGCCCGCTCACCGCCGAACGCGCCCTGGACTGGGGTCTGGTCGACGAACTGAGCCCGTCCGGCCCGACCGGCGCCTGACCCGGAACACGGGAACACACGCCGAGCTGAGGCGTGCACGGATCTCGACACCCCTGCCTGGAAGCCATACGATATGGCTTCCAGAAAGCCTTTCGTTAGCGTGGACGGAGGGGCTGGCGCCCTTGCGACCTGCGGTGTCACCGCAGGAACCGGGCGTCGGCCGAGCCCTGCCGGGGGGACCGCCGCCGCGTACCCACGGTCAAGCGCCGCCCCCCGCCGTTGCCGACCGTGACGTCACCCGCGATGTCCGCACCCACGGAGAGGTAGCGCAAATGATCGAGACCAGCGTCGGTCCGTTCACACCGGAACGCCGCATGCTCATCGACGGCAAGCTCGTCGAAGCGGCGTCCGGCAAGCTCTTCGACAACATCAACCCCGCGACCGAGGAAGTGCTGGGCAGCGTCGCCGACGCCGGGCACGAGGACATGGCGCAGGCCGTCACCGCGGCCCGGCGGGCGTTCGACGAGACCGACTGGGCGACCGACCACGCCTTCCGCCGACGCTGCCTCGAACAGCTGCAGGAGGCCCTGGAGTCCGAACGCGAGCACATGCGCGCCGAGCTCGTCGCCGAGGCCGGCACCCCGGTGGCGGTCACCCGGCTGCAGTTGGACTCCCCTCTGGAGGACGCCCTGCGCTGGCCGGCCAAGTACATCGAGCAGTTCCCATGGGAGCGGCAACTGCCCGACGGGAACGCCTTCGGGATGGCCAGCAAGCGGAAGGTGGTCAAGGAGCCGCAGGGTGTCGTCGGCGCGATCATCCCGTGGAACTACCCGTTCGAGGTGACCGCCAACAAGCTCGGCCCGATCCTCGCCACAGGCAACACGGTCGTCGTGAAGCCCGCACCGGACACCCCCTGGAACGCCACCCGCCTGGGCCGGCTCATCGCCGAGCACACCGACATCCCCGCCGGTGTGGTGAACATCGTTCCGTCCTCCGACCACCTGGTCGGCGAGGCCCTCACCCTCGACCCGCGGGTGGACCTGATCTCGTTCACCGGCTCGACGGTCACCGGCAAGCGGATCATGGAGAAGGGCGCCGCCACGCTCAAGCGCGTGTTCCTCGAACTCGGCGGCAAGTCTGCGATGATCGTCTGCGACGACGCCGACCTGGCCCAGGTGCTGCCGGGCGCCAGAGCCGTCTGCTCGCACGCCGGGCAGGGATGCGCGCTGCAGACCCGCGTCCTGCTGCCCAGGTCCCGGTATGCCGAGGGCGTGGCGATCCTGAAGTCGGTCATGGAAAACATCCCGTACGGCGATCCGACCGACCCGGGCAACATCCAGGGCCCGCAGGTGAGCGCGAACCAGCGCGACCGCGTCCTGGCGTACATCCACAAGGGCGTCGAGGAGGGCGCCGAACTGGTCGTCGGGGGACGCCGGCCGCCTCACCTCGGCAAGGGCTACTTCATCGAGCCCACGCTGTTCGTCAATGTCGACAACTCCATGACGATCGCCCAGGAGGAGATCTTCGGCCCCGTCCTCACCGTGATCGCCTACGACGACGACGAGGACGCGATCCGCATCGCCAACGACAGCAGCTACGGGCTGTCCGGCGGAGTCTTCTCGGCCTCGCCCGAGCGGGCCATGGCCATCGCGCACCGCATCCGCGCCGGGTCGATCTCGGTGAACGGCGGCAGGTGGTACGGCGCCGACGGACCGTACGGGGGCTACAAGACCAGCGGTATCGGACGGCAGAACGGCGTCGAGGGGTTCGAGACCTACCTCGAGACCAAGCTCATCGGGTACATCGGCTGAGCGGTCCTCGACCGCCGCGCCACAGATCCCGCGTTCAGCACCGGACAAGGCACCGGGCAAGCAAGGCACCGGACAAGCAAGGAGTACCCGTGAAACGTCCCATGGAAGGCGTACGGATCGTCGAGGTCGCCCAGTACACGTTCGTGCCGGCGTCCGGCGGGGTCCTCGCCGAGTGGGGGGCCGAGGTCATCAAGATCGAGCACGCGGTCCGCGGCGACGCGCAGCGTGGCCTGGTGAAACTGCTCGGCCTCGACGTCGTGCCGACGACATCCTTTTTCCCGATCATGGAGGGCCCGAACCGGGGCAAGCGCAGTGTCGGCATCGCCCTGGAGGTGCCGGAAGGCCGTGCGCTGCTGGACGAGCTGATCCGCTCGGCCGACGTGTTCGTCACGAACTTCCTGCCGAGCGCGCGGGAGAAGCTGCGCATCAACGTCGACGACATCCGCGCGGTCAATCCCGACATCATCTACGTCCGCGGCACCGGCTTCGGCGCCCGGGGCGAGGACGCGGGCAAGGGCGGATATGACAGCACGGCGTTCTGGGGAAGGGCTGGGAGCGCCGACGGCGTCACGCCGGTCGGCGCCGACCGGCTGGCCAGGATGCCGTCGGGCGCGTACGGCGACTCAATGGGCGGCCTGACCATGGCCGGCGGCATCGCGGCCGCGCTGTACGCCCGCAAGGCGACCGGCGAGCCGTCGGTCGTGGACGTGTCCCTGCTGGGCCTCGGCGCCTGGGCGACCCAGTACTCCGTCAACCAGGCCCTGCTCGTCGGCGGCCCGTTGCCCAAGGTCCAGGAGCCGCGGCACGGCTCGTCGTCGAACCCGCTGGCCGGGTCCTTCCGCACGGCCGACGGCCGCTGGCTGCTGCTGACCATGCTCCAGCCCACCAGGTACTGGCCCGAGTTCTGCGAGCGCATGGGACGGCCGGAACTGGTGACCGACCCGCGCTTCGCGGGCGGCGCCGTCCTGGAGCACGGCGCCGAGGGCGGTGACATCGTCGCGGAGATCATCGGCGGTATCACCCTCGACGAGTGGTGCCGGCGGATGGAGGGCGCGCAGGGACAGTGGGCACTCGTGCAGAACGCCTACGAGGTCGGCATGGACCCGGCGCTGCGCGAGAACGGCTTCATCACCAAGGTCGTCGACGCCGACGGGGTGGAGCGGGAACTCGTCGCCAACCCGGTCCAGTTCGACGAGACACCCGTGAAGAGCCGACGGGCTCCGCAGTTCGCCGAACACACCGACGACGTACTGCGCGACCTCGGCAAGTCCGAGGAGGAGATCATCGATCTGAAACTCCTCGGTGCGGTCACGTGACCGCACCGAGCACCGGCCACAGCGGGGCGTGCAGCGGAGAGGAAAGCACGTGAGGGCCGACGTGCGGCAGGTGGTGGTCGTGGGCGCCGGCCTCGGTGGTCTGACCGTGGCAGAGGAACTGCGCAGGCTCGGCTTCGGCGGGTCCGTCGTCGTGGTCGGCGCGGAGGCCGAGCCGCCCTACGACCGGCCGCCGCTGTCGAAAGAGGTACTGAAGGGCACGCGCGCCAACCCGCCACTGCTGCGCGAGCCGAAGGAACTGGACGCCCTCGGACTGGATCTGCGGCTGGGCACCGTGGCGAGGGGCGTGGATACCACGGCTCGCCGAGTCCACCTGGAGGGCGGCGGAGAGCTGCCCTACGACGTGCTCGTCATCGCGACCGGCGCACGGGCCCGCCGGTGGGAAGCCGCCGGTGCCGCGGCGAACGTCTGGTCCCTGCGCACCGCACAGGACGCCGCCCACATCGCTGCGGCCGTCGCGGGCCGGGGCCGCATCGGCGTGCTCGGTGCCGGCTTCATCGGGTGCGAGGTGGCGGCCAGTGCCCGGGAGACGGGCTGCGACGTGACCCTCGTAGAGGTCCGCTCGGCGCCACTGTCACACGCGCTCGGTCCGCAAGCGGGAGCCGAGATCGCCAGACGCCATCGGGCGGCCGGGGTCGACTTGCGGTGCGGGGTGACGATCGACGAGGTCGTCCTGGACGGTGAGAACCTTTCCGCGGTCCGGCTCTCCGACGGCAGGAGTGTCGCGCTCGACGCGTTGGTGGTCGGCCTCGGCGTCGTCCCGGACACCGAGTGGGTCGAGGGCTCGGGGATCGCGGTCGACGACGGCGTCGTGTGCGACGCGTCCGGGCGGACGTCCCACGAGGACGTCTACGCCGTCGGCGACGTCGCGCGCTGGGTCAATGCACGCACCGGTCGGCACCGGCGGATCGAGCACTGGACCACCACGACCGAGCAGGCGGCGATCGTGGCGAGTGGCATCGCCGGGCACGAGCGCCGGGTGCTCGACGAGGTGCCGTACTTCTGGAGCGACCAGTACGGCACGAAGATCCAGTGCGTCGGCGAACCGGACGCGGGCGCCGACATCACCGTACGGATGACCGGTGCGGGCGGAGACCGGCCGCTGTACCTCTACAGCCGTCACGGCGAGCTGACCGGCGTCCTCGGATTCGGTCTCGCCCGCGTCGTGACGCGGCTGCGGGCGCTGGTCACGGAACGGACGGCACTCGGGGACGCCCTGGACGTTGTCGACGGACTGCACCCGCAGGCGCCGTCACGGACGAATTCACCAGCATGAGGAAGACGGCGCGTCACCGTCCAGGTGAGGCCCCGTCGGCGAGGAGAAACGACATGACAGGTCGGGTTACGGGCAAGGTCGCACTGATCACCGGTGCCGCACGCGGGCAAGGACGCAGTCACGCCGTCCAGCTCGCCCGCGAGGGCGCGGACATCATCGCGGTCGACTATCTCACCTCCTTCGACACCATCAGCTACCCGATGGCGACGCAGGAGGATCAGCAACAGACGGTGAAGGAGGTCGAGGCGCTCGGCCGGCGGATCCTCACCATCCAGGCCGATGTCCGCGACGGGGCCGCCATGCGGAAGGCGGTGGCCGACGGCGTCGCGGAGTTCGGCAAGATCGACGTCGTGGTGGCCAACGCCGGTATCTGCGCGATGACGAAGGACCAGCCCCTGCAGGCGTGGGTGGACGTCAGCGGCGTCGACTTCGGCGGCGTGCTCAACACCCTCAACGCGGCGATTCCGCACCTCGGTGCCGGTGCCTCGCTGGTGGTCACCGGTTCCCTCGCCGCCCTGGTCAAGGGCGGCCCGAGCAAGGAGCCGGGCGGCGTGGCCTACGCCTGGGCCAAGCGCTCGCTCGTCTCGCTTGTCCATGACCTCGCGCTCGTGCTGGCGCCCCACTCCATTCGCCTCAACGGGGTGCACCCGACCAACTGCAACACCGACATGCTCCACCACGAGGCCATGTACCAGACGTTCCGGCCGGATCTGGAGCACCCCACGCGCGAGGACGCGACCGAGGCGTTCCCGGTGATGCAGGCCATACCGGTGCCGTGGGTGGAACCCTCGGACGTCAGCCAGGTGATCGTCTTCCTGGCCTCGGACGAGTCGCGCTACATCACCGGGCAGTTCATCAACTGCGACGCCGGAGGACATCTCAAAATCTGATCGAGCGGTATCCGGCTGCACAGCGCGGAGGAGGACTGATGCGCGTCGGTTTCGTCGGCCTGGGCGACCAGGGCGCGCCCATCGCCGCGCGCATCGCGGCGGCGGGGGTCGACTGCACGGTGTGGGCCCGCCGCCCCGAGACGCTCGACCCCTTCCGCGCCGGTCCGGCCCGGGTGGCCGACGCCCTCGCCGACCTCGGCGAGGGCGTCGACCTGCTCGGGACCTGCCTGTTCGACGTGGCCGGCACATGGGAGGTCCTCTTCGGGCCGGCCGGTGTCGCACCGGCGATGCCGGCCGGCGCGACGATCGCGGTGCACAGCACGATCTCGCCCGACGAGGTGCGGGCACTGGCCCGCGAGGCCGCGACGTACGGTCTGCACCTGCTGGACGCCCCGGTCAGCGGTGGCCGGATCCGCGCGGAGGCGGGCGAACTCATCACGATGGTCGGCGGCGAGCAGAGCACGTTCGCCCGCTTCGAGCCGCTGCTGCGGACGTTCTCCGCCGAGGTCGTGCACGTGGGACCCGTGGGTGCGGGCCAGCACGCCAAGTTGCTGAACAACGCCATGCTTGCCGCGCACCTCGCCCTCGCGGCGGACGCCTTCCGGATCGCCGAAGGCCACGGGATCGATCCCGTGGCCTTCGGAAAGGTGCTCGCGGGCGGCTCGGGCCGGAGCTTCGGCGTCGAAATGTACGCTCGTGCCGGCGGACTGGCGGCCGTCGCCCGGTCCCAGGCCCGGCCGACGCTCGGCAAGGACGTCGCACTGCTGGCCGACTCGATGGTGTCCGCCCGCGAGGGCGGGCTTCTGCTCTCGGCAGCCCGAGCGGCGATCGCCGGGCTCGACGCGGCCGCCGACGACTGAAGGACGACGCCGGCGGCCGCATTCGCGTGTCAGGAGCTGAGCGTGATGGCGCGCTCCGGGCAGTTGGTGGCCCCGGCGCGCGCCGCGGCCTCCAGCTCCGGGGGCACCGCCTTGTCGGAGCCGATGTCGCTGTAGCCGTCGTCGTCCACGGTGAAGACCTGCGGGGCGACCGCGTTGCAGCGCGCGTGACCGCTGCACTTGGCCGAGTCGACGGATGCTTTCATGTGCTGTGTCCTTTCCTGGGGGCGGCGGGGCGTGTGTCGGCCCCGCGCCGGGTGAGGTTCGAGTCGGTCAGGCCCCGGCGCCGACCTGCGGTGGCTGCGCCACGACGAGGGGGGTGTCGGCGTCGACCGGACCCACGGACCGCGCTCCGCCGGGATTGCCGAGCGGCGCCCCGTCGACCAGCGGAAGGGAGAAGAAGGCGGCGTTGTCGGCGATCGACGCCTGAAGGGCTTCCGGCACTTCCTGATCGAAGTAGACGGCGTCGTTCGGGCACACCGGTGCGCAGGCGCCGCAGTCGATGCATTCCTCCGGATTGATGTACAGGGCTCGGGCACCCTCGTAGATGCAGTCGACCGGACACTCGCGCACACACGCGCGGTCCTTGAGGTCGACGCACCTGGTGGTGATGACATACGGCATGACGGACTGCCTCCTCACGTTCGTGGCGCGAGCCGCGCCGCATCCGAAACCGCGTCGGCGCGCGCCCGGTCGACGACGTCGTGCATCTGGGTGAGCGAGGTGAGCTTGACGCGCGGTCGCCCGAGCGGTTCGCCCCTCGCCCGCTCGTGACGGTCGATCGACAGCCACGCGTTCCAGTCGACGGAGGCCGGAACACCACGGCGGATCCATGCCCGCACCTCGTCCGGCGCGGCACTCGCACGTCCGTTGAGCCGTCCCCGGCGCAGGTCGTCGAGAAGGGCCGTGACGGTGTTCTCGGCGTCCGACTTGTTCGTGCCGATCACCCCCGAGGGCCCGCGTTTGGCCCAGCCGACGACATACTCACCGGTCAGGGCCACGCTGTCGGGGCCCACCAGCCGGCCGGCGACGTTGCGCAGGACGCCGGTGTGCGGATCCAGCGGAAGGCCCTCGACCGGGCGCGCGCGATAACCGACCGCGCGTATGACGAGGTCACAGGGCAGCACCTCGTGCCGGTGGGTCGGCCGCGCGACGACGCGCCCGTCCAGATCGGCTTCCAGTACGTTGTGCGCGGTGCGGACCGCGCTCACGCGCTCGCCCGCAGGATCACCCAGGAGTTCGACGGGCGAGCGCAGGAAGCGGAGTTCGATGCGCCGGCTGCCCGGCGAGGCCGGGCGCCGGGAGAACTCGGTGAGCAGCGCCAGCCGCCGTGCCGCCGGTGAGTCGGCCCCGTGAGCGGCCAGCTCCCGGGCACTGTGCGGGTCGAGCTGGAGCTCGGCCGGATCGACGACGACATCCACGCCGTCGAGCCGGCCCAGCTCCAGCAACTCCGGTGTGCTGAAGGCGGACTGGACCGGGCCGCGCCGGCCGAGCACGCTCACCCGGCGCAGCGATGAGGAGGCGAGCGCGTCGATCGCCCGGTCAGAGGCGTCGGTTGTGCGAAGGGTCTCCTCGGGCAGTACGAGCATACGTGCCACGTCGAGCGCGACATTGCCGTTCCCCACGACCACGGCATGGGAGCCGCCCAGGTGGAACCTCCGGTGCGCGTGGGCCGGGTGGCCGTTGTACCAGCAGACGAAGTGCGTGGCCGGATGCGATCCGGACAGGTCCTCGCCGGGGATGCCCAGCCGTGCGTCGAGTTCGGTGCCCATCGCGTACACGACCGCCGTGAACCGTTCGAGCACCTCGGCGCGGGTGATCGCCTCGCCGAACTCGACGCCGCCGAAGAAGCGGACAGCGGGATGCGCGGCCGTGCGCTCGAAGACGCGGGCCACAGACTTGATCTTGGGATGGTCGGGTGCGACGCCGGCTCGCACCAGCCCGTAGGGGGTCGGCAGGCAGTCGAAGAGATCGACGGCCATGCCCGCGCGCACGAGGTGATCGGTCGCGTAGAACCCTGACGGGCCGGCGCCTATGACGGCGATTCGGGGCGGGGGAGTCTGGGCCACGGCTCGGACCTTTCCGGCGACGACGTCGAGCGGAACCTGAACCGTTCCGGGCTTCGAAGGGGCTGTGGTGCACCATACCGTATCAATTACGGGAAGCTCCCTCCAGTGGTGGTGCGCAGTGCTGTCGGCCGAAGTCCGGGCGTGTTGGCGCAGCGGGCTCCCACGTCCTTGCCCCGATGTGGCGAGGTAGTTACAGTAGGGCTATCGGTATCGTCGATGAGGACGGAGGGCCACTATGCGGGCCCCTCTCGCGGTCGAACGTCTCGGGCAGGTGAACCTGTTCACGCGGTCCTTGGACGCGGAGCTGACTCTGCAGCAGGACGTTTTCGGCGCACGGGTTCTCCGGCGGTGGGGGGACGGGCCGGCGGGCAGCAGGCATGCCCTGGTCCTGATCCATCGCACCGGTGTCGAGACGTTCGCCCCGACCGCGCCGGGCGGGGCCGTCGCACTCCGGTCCGACGGCAACGGCTGGGATTCGCTGCAGTGGCAGGTGTCCTCCCTGGGCGATGCCGTCACGGCGCTGCGAGAGCACGGCGTCCGGGTCGGCGAAGACGCCGACGGCCGCGCCTTCGTGCGCCCAAAGGACATGCACGGCCTGGCGATCGGGCTCACTGACCGCCGCGCCGAGAGCCATGACCGCGACCTCGTGGACCGCGAACCCGCCTTCTGGTCGGACGAACATGCCCTCGGGCTCGTGGGCGGCGCGACCGTCAAGGTGGTCGCGGCACAGCCGGAGAAGGCCGCCGCCGATCTCGCCGCGCTGGTGGGCCGGGAGGCGTACGTCGTCGAGCGACGGCACCTGAACATGGCCGGGCACGGAGTGCGGTTCGACGACCATGCCGTCGAGTTCGTCGGCTCGGCGACCGGCTCGCGGGCGGACCTCGCCGGCGGCCATCTCGTCGAGCGCGGGGAGCGGATCTTCTGCCTGACCTTCACGGTGCGGGATCTGCTCGCGGCGCGGACGTTCCTGGTGGGAAGGGATGTGCGGTTCGAGCAGTTCGGCCGGCACAGTCTCCTCCTCGCCCCGGTCGACGCCGGGGGAGCGCGCATCGAGATCACCGACACCGACTGAGCCGCCTCCGCGTGTGATCGCGGAGTTCAGGCGAGGTGGGTGACACCTTGCTGACTGGAATGTGGAGGACCGCATGCTGCCACCTGATGCCCAGATCGTCTCCGTGGACGACCACGTCATCGAGCACCCGAACGTCTGGACCGACCGCCTGCCCAAGAAATACCGGGAGGCCGGCCCCCGGATCGAGCACCGGCCGGACGGCAGCGACGTATGGATCTACGAGGGCGCGCTCGCCGGCACACTGGCCCTCAACGCGGTGGCCGGCAAGGATCCCAAGGACTTCGGGCTCGATCCGCGCAGCTACGACGACATGCTTCCGGGCTGCCACGACATCCACGACCGCATCCGGGACATGGACCTCGAGGGCGTCTGGGCCCAGATGTGCTTCCCGAACATGGGCGGATTCGCCGGCAGCGGATTTGCGAAGTCGAAGGATCTCGACCTCGCGGCCGCGTGCGTCCGGGCCTACAACGACTTCATCCTGGACGAGTGGTGCGCGGCCTATCCCGAACGTCAGATTCCGCTGGTGATGGTGCCGTACTGGAACGTCGAGCAGAGCGTGGCCGAGATCGAGCGGACAGCGGCCAAGGGTGCCAAGAGCGTGACCTTCCCGGAACTGCCCGACCGGCGGGATCTGCCGTCATGGCACAGCGACCACTGGGACCCGGTGCTCGCGGCCGCCGCCGCCCACGACCTGCCGCTCTCGCTGCACTTCGGGTCGGGCGGTAGCCCGCAGGCCTCACCGGAGGCGATGAGCACGAACTTCACCGTGGGCATCTCGCTGTTCGGCCTCAACTCGATGTCCGCGACCGCGGAACTGCTGCTCTCGCCCGTCTTCCACAAGCACCCGAACCTCAAGGTCGCGCTGTCCGAGGGCGGGATCGGCTGGATGCCGTACATGCTTGAGCGCATCGACGTGGTGTGGGAGCGGCACCGCTGGTACAACGACGTCAACAAGGACGTCCGTCCCTCGGAACTGTTCAAGGACCACGTCTACGGGTGCTTCATCTCCGACCGGGCCGGTGTGTTCACACGCCATCTGATCGGCGTGGAGAACATCATGTTCGAGAGCGACTACCCGCACTCCGACAGCAACTGGCCCCAGACCCGCAAGTTGCTCGAGAACGTCATGCTCGACGTTCCGGACGACGAGGTCCGCCTGATGGTGGAACTCAACGCCCGCCGTCTGTACAACTTCCCGCGCTCCGACGCCTGAGGCACAGCACCGCCCCGCCCGGCCACCGACATGTGAGGGGACAGTGTCGGTGGCCGGGCGGGGCTGCGTCTGACGCCCGCGGCTGCGCCGTACTTGAAGAGCGGCGCGGGCCGACGGGTGCGCCGTGCACGCACCGGAAAGGCACGTCCGCGAGGAGTCACAGCGTGATGCCGACCAGCTTGGTGTCGAGGTACTCGTCGATGCCCTGCGGTCCGCCCTCGCGACCCAGCCCGCTGTGCTTCGTGCCGCCGAACGGCGCGGCGGCGCTCGTCGGGTTGATGTCGTTGATCCCCACGATGCCGAAGCGCAGCGCCTCGGTGACCCGCAAGGCGCGGGAGAGGTTCTCGGTGTAGACGTACGCCGCGAGACCGTAGGCCGTGTCATTGGCCATGGCGATGGCCTCGTCCTCGTCGTCGAAGGCGATGACCGGGGCGATCGGGCCGAAGGTCTCCTCGTGGTAGATGTCCATCCGTGGTGTCACGTCGGTCAGGATGGTGGGGGCGAAGAACCGGCCGCCCGGCAGGCGCGGGTCGGTGAGCCGTTCGCCGCCGGTCAGCACCTTCGCTCCGTGCCCGACGGCGTCTGCCACCTGCCGCCGCATCTTCGTCATGGCGGCCTCGTCGATCAGCGGGCCGATGCTGACGTCCTGGTCGAGCCCGTTGCCGGCCTTCATCGCGCTCACCCGCTGGACGAGGACGTCGAGGAAGTCGTCGACCAACTCCCGCTGGACGAACACCCGGTTGGGGCAGATGCACGCCTGACCGGTGTTGAGGAATTTCACCAGGCCGAGGCCCTTCGCGGCGCGCCGCGGGTCGGCGTCGCCGAAGACCAGGAACGGGGCGTGACCGCCGAGTTCGAGCGACACCCGCTTGACGGTCTGCGCGGCCTTGGCGCCCAGCATCATGCCGACCTCGGTCGACCCGGTGAACGTCAGCTTGCGGACGGCCGGGCTGTCCAGCAGGGCGTCGCCGACCGGCGCCGGGTCGCTCGTGGTGACCAGGTTGACGACACCCGCGGGCAGGCCTGCGTCGTGCAGCACCTGGAAGACCGCGACGGCGCACAGCGGGGTCTGCTCCGCCGGCTTGAGCACGATCGTGCACCCCGCGGCGATCGCCGGTGCCACCTTGCGTGTGATCATGGAGACCGGATAGTTCCATGGAGTGATCGCGGCGACCACGCCGACCGGCTGACGCATCGTCATGAAGCGGTGGCCGGCCCGCGAACTCGGGATGGTCGCGCCATAGACCCGCTTGGCCTCCTCGGCGTACCAGCTCAGGAAGTCCGCGGCGTAGCGCACCTCGTTGCGGGCCGCCTTCAGCGGCTTGCCCTGCTCCTTGGTCATGAGGACGGCGAGGTCCTCCGCGCGCTCCAGCATCAACGCGTGCGCGCGCTCTAGGTACGCCGCCCGCTCGTAGGCGGTCGTGCGCGACCACGAGGCGAACGCCGCCGCGGCGGAGTCGACCGCGCTCCGCGCCTCGGACGCCGATCCGTCCGAGGCCGCGCCCAGCACGGACCCGTCGGCGGGGTTGAACACGTCGAACTCCCGGCCCAAGGCGGCTGCCCGCCACGTTCCGTCGATGTACAGCGTGGCCGCGGAGGTCGACCGGGCGGAGTTCTCGGCAGTCATGGAGCGGGCCTCCAGATGGAAGTCGGATGGGCTTTACGGTATACCTTTCGGGATGCCTTGTCAGTGCGTGTGACCAGCATTTTCCGATGTCGCGGGTGTGACGTTTGCCGCGTTGTCGGGCGGCTCGGGAATTGAGATGGTTGGTGGACCATCAATCTGTTCGCCCGAGCCTCACGCTCGATGGCACCCCTTCGATGGGAACTCCATGACCGTCGAGCGCAATCACGTGGGCCTGTCCATGCCTTCGCTGACGCACGAGTGGGATGCCGATCTCGCCTCGGCGAACCCGCTCCGTTTCCCCGGCTACGACGCTCCGGCCCCGCAGGACGAGTCCGTCCGTACGGGTGTCGCCGAGCATCCCCGTGGTCCCCTCGTGGTGATCGAGTGCCGGTTCGACCGGCACGGCGGCACGATGGGTGTGGCCGCCGGTGAACGCATCGTGCGCGCTTTCGACCGAGCCCGAGAGGAGCGGCTGCCGGTCGCCGCGTTCGTGGCCAGCGGCGGTGCGCGGCTGCAGGAGGGCCTGGTCTCGCTGACCCAGATGGCGCGCACGGCCGGCGCTGTCGGGCGCCTTCGCCGCGCCGGCCTGCCGTTCGCCGCGGTGCTGCGGCCGCACACGACCGGCGGCGTCTACGCGTCCTGGGCCTCCCTCGCCGACGTCCTCGCCGCCGAGCCCGGGGCCACGATCGGATTCGCCGGTCCCCGGGTGGTCGCGCAGGTGACCGGCTCCTTCCCGCCCGCCGACTCGCACACCGCGCAGGCCGCCTACACGCAGGGGCGGGTCGACGCACTCGTCGGACCCGAGGCCCACTGGGTGTGGCTGGGCGACGCGCTGTACGGTCCCGGGCCGGCGCTGCGACTCCCGCCCGGGCGTCCGCTGCCGGCTCCCCGCAAGCCGATGCCCCGCGACCCCTGGGCCGCCGTCCTGCACGCGCGGGATCCCCGCCGCCCCTCGGGGCTGGAGTGGAGTGCCCTGCTGACCGAGGGCTGGGTGGAGCTGCGGGGAGGCGACCCGGCCGTCCGGGCCGGCCTGGCCGTCATGGCGGGCGAACGCCTCGTCGTCGTGGCGATGGACCGGCACAGCCGACCTGACGCGGCCGCGCGCGTACTCCCGGCCGGATTCCGCCTGGCCCAGCGCGCGTTCGACCTCGCCGAACGGTTGCGGCTGCCGGTGCTCACCTTGATCGACACTCCCGGCGCCGAGCCCGGACCGGCGGCCGAGGCCGACGGTGTGGCCGGTGAGATCGCCCGGACGCTGCTGGCGATGTCCGGCCTGACCGTGCCCACGGTGGCCGTGTGCGTCGGGGAGGGCGGCAGCGGAGGAGCCATGGCCTTCGCGTACACCGACCGCCTGTTCCTGCTGGAGGGATCGGTGTTCTCCGTCATCGGTCCGGAGCCGGGAGCCGCGGTCCTCTTTCGCGACGCGTCCCGGGCGGCGGAGCTGGCGCGGTCGTTCCGGCTGACCGCCGTGGAACTCGCACGGCTCGGGGTGGTCGACGACGTGCTCCCGGACGGTGACGTGGGCGCGGTCCGGTCCGCGGTCCTCGTGGCCCTGCGCGAGGCGCACCCCGGCGAGCGGGACGCACGCATGGACAGGCTCGCCCGCAGCCACCTGCGAAGGCCCTCGATGATGTGCCGCCCGGAGTGAGTCCGGGCGGACGGCGCACGACCCGGCACACCGTGAAAGGAATGGTGGGATGAGCACTGCGATGTTCCTGGCCTGGAGCAGCCCGGCGGGCCCCGAGGCGGAGGACGAGTTCAACGACTGGTACGTCAACACGCATGTCCCGCAGGTGCGCGAGGCCGTCCCGGCCGTCACGGCCGTGCGCCGCTATGCGGTCCTGGGCACCGGTGAGGAGTCCGGACCCCGGCGGTACCTGTGCTGCTACGAGCTGAGTGACGCCGATGCGGCGAGCGCGGCGCAGGCGCTGGCCGCGGCCTTCGACAACGGCCGGTTCGACATGTCCCCGGCGATGGACACGACCACCGCGCCACCCGACCTGCAGTTCCTCGTCCCGGTCGACTGACCCCTCGGTCCGATGTGCCGCGCCGGCATGTCCGGGCGCTGCGCAAGATGAGACTGTAAGCCTTACGATAAGCAATACGGAAGGGTTACCCGTCGGAGGGACGGTCGTGCGGAAGCAGGCGAAGAAGACCGGTGACTTCGGCATCGGCATGATGATCCACGCGGTCCACATGACCGATGACGTCACGAAGCTCAACCAGTTCTACGAGGACGTGTTCGGCGGCCTGGTCTACATGGGCGTCGACGAGCCCAACTTCCTCCCGCCGGAGGACAGGTGGGCCGGACTGATCATGATCAGCGACCTGTGCATCGAGACGATGGCACCCAACACGCCGGTCGATGCGACCAAGCCGGTCGGGAAGTTCTACACCAAGTTCGGTCAGCACCTGCACTCGGTCGGCTACCTGGTGGACGACCTGGTCGGGCTGGGCAACCGGATGATCGGGAAGGGCCTTTACATCGGCAGGCCGGGCGGCGGCAAGATTGAGGAGATGGACCCCGACACGCAGTACTTCTACCCGAGCCCACGCGACACCGCGGGCCTCATGGTCGAGCTGTGCAAGGTCCACATGCCGGACGACCCGCGCGAGCTCGGAACCTGGTCCTCACAGCGCAAGTTCTGGGAGACCAGCCACCCGCTCGGCATCAAGCGCATGCTGTACGTGACCCTCGGGGTGAAGGACCTCGAATCGGCGGTGAAGACCTACGTCGACGTCATGCAGGCCGTGCCGATCGCCGAGGGCGTCGACGACGGCGGGCAGTACAAGTTCGCGACCGTCCACCTCGGCGACTGCCTGCTCCAGCTCGCCGAACCGCTCGGGCCTCACTCGCCGCTGGGCAGGCACGTCGCTCAGTGGGGCAACATGATCTACTCGATCACCTTCCGGGTCAACGACCTGGACTCGGCTCAGAAGTGGCTGAACGGCAAGGGCATCAGGACCTCCCGCCCGCGCCCCGGCCTGCTCGCCGCCGACCCGCAGGACACCTTCAACGCGCCGTACTTGTTCACCACGGACGTACTGGAGGGCGATCCGTTCGAGGAGTGATCCCGCGTATGCGGCGGGCCCGTGCGGAGTCCCTCCGCACGGGCCCGACATTGTCCGGGTACGCAAGGGCGCGTCACTCGGCGGTGATGAGGGCGCAGCCGGAGAACGGGCCGACGGCGTTGCTCACCACGCCGGCCGTCGGCCGGCCCGGCAGCGCGCGCTCACCCGCCGTACCGCGCAGTTGACGGGTGACCTCGATGAAGTAGTTCGCGCCGTGCCGGCGTCCGATGTTGCAGGCGCCGCCGTCGGTGTTGGTCGGGATGACCCCGTCGGCCCGGGTGTGCCCGGACGACACGAACGGACCGCTCTCGCCGATGCCGCAGAAGCCGAGCGCCTCCAGCCACTGCAGTGCGATGAAGGAGAAGCCGTCGTACAGCCCCGCCACGCCCACGTCCGACGGCTTCAGGTCCGTGCGCGACCACATGCGCCGGGCGGCCCGGAACGGGGACGACTGCGTCATGTCCTCGACCAGGCTGAAGTCGCTCTCCTGGGTGGTGCCCATCGCCCAGGACTCGAAGAACACCGGCTTCTGGCGCAGGTCGCGCGCCCGCTCCTCGGTGGTGAAAATGAGTGCCGAGCTTGAGTCGACCGGGTAGTCGCAGTCCAGCAACCGCAGGGGCGCGGCGATGTAGCGCGCGCTCAGGTAGTCGTCGATGGTGAGCGGTTCGGTGAAGAAGGACTCGGACGGGTTGGCGATCGCGTACTCGCGCTGGGCGACGGCGAAGGCGCCGAAGTCCTCTTCCTTGGTGCCGTACATCGCCATGTGCCGCTGCATGTACAGCCCGGCCCAGTGGGAGCCGGTGAAGGAGCCGTAGGGCATGGTGAACTGGAAAGGCCCGGGCGCGCCGCGTTCCATGCCCGGGACCAGCGAACTGCCACCCGCCGCGCCCGCGCGATGCACGGTGCGCAGGGTCAGGACCGTCTCGGCGCTGCCGGAGGCGATGGCGGCGATGGCGTGCTGCGCGGCCATCGAGTAGGCGGCGCCGTCGACCGACCCGGAGTAGAACGCCAGGTCGGGGATGCCCAGCATCGCCGCGGTGTGTGTCGCCGACACGTACTGGTGCGGAAAGCTGTGCACGACGACGCCGTCGATGTCGGCCGGCTTGACACCGGCATCCTCCATCGCGGCGATGGACGCCTGGGCGGTGAGGGTGTCCAGCGACAGGCCGGTGTCACGGCCCACCGTCGAGTAGCCGACGCCGACGATCGCGACGCGCTGTTTCTTGGGCACGGGAGTCCTTTGGGGGTGGTTGTCGGTCAGGCCCGTACCAGACGGAAGACGGGCAGGTCGATCTCGTCGCTGAGGGCGCGGAAGCACACCTCGACCGGATCACCCACGTTCACGCCGTCGGCCGGGAGATCGACGATGTTGGTCAGGAGCTTCAGCCCCGGTCGGTCGTCGAGTTCGACCACGGCGATGCACAACGGGAGCTTGTCGGCGAAGGAGGGGTGGAACGCCTGCGTCGCCGTCGTGTAGCTGTAGACGGTCCCGCGGCCGGACACCTCGGCTCCGCCGAGGTCGAAGGAAAGGCAGGAGTGGCACACCGGCTCGGGCGGATGCTGGTAGGTGCCGCAGGCCGAGCAGCGCTGGATCATCAGCTCATGGCGGCGGGCGGCTTCCCAGAAGAAGCTGGTCAGCTCGTCCGGAGCGGGCAGCAGGGGCGGTGACTCGGTCATGCCCGGTCTCCCTGTCGGTAGGCCTGTCGGTAGGGGGAACGCATTGCTAGCGTGTCATACAGTAAGCCATGCCGTATCCTCGTCGAGGTCTCTGGTCGCCCTCTCGAGCGCCTCGCGCTCAGACTCCCGGTGAGGATCGAATCGTGCCGAACGAAAAGCGGCAGACGACCCGGCACCGTCGCAAGCGCGGGTCGATCAGTGCCGACGAAATAGTGGAGGGCGCCTTCGCGGTCGCTCGTCGGCGCTCCCTGGACCAACTGAGCATGCCGTCTCTCGCCGAGCATCTGGGCATCGGTGTGACCAGCCTCTACTGGTACTTCCGAAAGAAGTCCGACCTGCTCGGCGCGATGACGGACGTCGCGGTCGACCGGTTCCTCACCCGGATGCCCGCGGTACGTACCGAGGACAGCTGGCAGCGGGCCATGCTTGAGCATTTCACCGCGCAGCGCACCGTCCACCGGGAGGACGAGGTTCTCTCCGACCTGCTGCTGACCCGGACGTCCAGCTACGGCGCCGAGGCGACGCGGCGGACGATGGAGCTGATCGAGGCCATGGTCGGCAAGCTCGTCGACGCCGGGTTCACCCCTGACGCCGCCATGCTGGCGTACAACGCCTTCTCGGTGTACACGCGGGGCCACATCATCCACGACCGCCTCCTGCGCCGGTCGAACACGCCCACCCTGGACCAGCGGCAACAGCGCATGACCGACTGGTCCTCGATGCCGGTCCTGGCGAGTCTGCTCGACCGGCATCCGCTCGCCGGCACCACGGACGAGGACTTCGCCTTCTCGGCCGCCCGGTTGCTGTGCGGCTTCGAGGTGGCGCTCGCCGAGCAGGGCGAGCAGACCTGACCCGCCGGGCCGACCGGGCGTGGGTCAGAGGTTGAATCGCTGGGTCAGAGGTTGAACCGCAGCGCGCCGTCGATGCGGATCACGGTGCCGTTGAGATAGTCGTTCTCGGCGATGTGCACGGCGAGCCGGGCGTATTCGTCGGCGTGTCCCATGCGCTTGGGGTTGGGCACCCCCGGCCCCCATTTGGCCTGTGCCTCCTCTTCGGTCATGCCGTAGGCGGGCGTGAAGAAAGTGCCGGGGGCGATGCACATGACGCGCACCCCCGCGGGGACGAGGTCCCGTGCCGCGGTGAGGGTGAGCCCGATGACGCCACCCTTGGCCGCGGAGTAGTCGCTCTGCCCCGCCAGGCCCTCGAAGCCGGCGATGCTCGCGGTGGAGACGACGACGCCGCGCTGGCCGGAGTCGAGCGGTTCGTTGTGGGTCATCGCCGCGGCGGCCTTGCTCATCACGCGGTAGGTGCCGGTGAGGAAGATGTCCATCGTCCGGGCGAAGATGTCGGCCGAGTACGGGATGCCGTCCCGGCCGACCATCCGGCGCCCGGCCGCCGGACCGCCGTGGACGATGACGGCCGTGCGCAGCGGCCCCAGCTCGGTCGCGGCGGCGACCGCCTGGTCCACCGACTCGTCCTTGGTGACGTCGGTGGGCACGAAGACCACGGCGTCGCCGAGTTCGGCGGCCAGGGCCTTGCCCTTGTCCTCGGCGCGGTCGGCCACCACCACCTTCACGCCGGCCTCCACCAGGCGGCGGGTGGTCGCCTCGCCGAAGCCGCCGGCGCCGCCGGTCACGAGTGCGGACGATCCGGAAAGATCCACGATTCCTCCTGGGGAAGACGCGCCCCGGCGGCGTTCCGTCGGGCGGCGGCGGGTCGATGCCCCGACTGGAAACAGCAGGGTTCGATTCACCGGAAGTACTGTACTGTTGCAGCAACAGTATTGACTACTGTTTCGCGTCGGCCATCAGGGCGCCGCGGACCCGAGGCCATCACCCCAGAGAGGTGCACGTGTCCGCTCCAGTCATCGTCAGCGCAGTACGCACTGCCATCGGCACCGCCCGCAAGGGCACTCTCGCCAACACCGACGGCGAGACCCTCGCCTCGGCGATCGTCGAGGAGACGGTGCGCCGATCGGGGCTCGAACCCCAGCGGTTCGACGACATCCTGCTCGCGGAGAGTCAGTACGGAGGCGGTGACCTGGCGCGCTACGCCGCCGTCGTGAACGGCATGCTGGACGTGCCCGGCGTCGCGCTCAACCGGCACTGCGCCGGCAGTCTCACCTCCATCGGCCTGGCGGCCGCGTCGGTGCAGTCCGGCATGGAGTCGGCGCTCGTGGCCGGTGGTGTGCAGGCGACCTCGATGGCGCCGCGGCTCAGGCAGCGGGTCGCCGGCACGGCCGACGAGTACGCCGACTGGTATCCCGCGTCGCACCCGAACTCGCCCGAGGCGCCCAACTTTGACATGTCGATCTCGGTCGGCTGGAACACCGCCAAGGCCGTCGGCATCACCCGCGAGGAACAGGACGCCTGGGCCTGCCGGTCGCACCAGCGCGCGGTCGCGGCGATCGACGCCGGCAAGTTCGCCGACGAGATCGTGCCGCTCAAGTTGGACGGCCCGGGCGGCGCCCCGGTCGAGTTCGCCGTGGACGAGCACCCCCGGCGCGACACCTCGTTGGCGAGGCTGGCCTCGCTGAAGGTGCTGCACCCCGAGATCCCGGGCTTCTCCATCACCGCGGGCAACTCCAGCGGCATCAACGACGCCGCCGCCGCGGTGGCCGTGACCGGCGCGGAAGTGGCCTTTGACGAGGGGCTCACGCCACTGGCGAAGATCCTCGCCTGGGGCGCGGCCGGGGTCGACCCGGCGCTGATGGGCTTCGGGGCGCTGCGCGCGGCCGACAAGGTGCTGCGGCGAGCCGGACTGACGTACGCCGATGTGACGCTGTGGGAGATCAACGAGGCGTTCGCCGCCGTCCCGATCGCCGCCTGCAAGGAGTTCGGGCTGGACGAGGAGCGGGTGAACTTCAGCGGCAGCGGGTGCAGCCTCGGCCACCCGGTGGCCGCGTCCGGTGCCCGCATGGTCGTCACGCTCGTGCACGAGTTGCGGCGGCGCGGCGGCGGTCTCGGGCTCGCGACCATGTGCGCCGGTGGCGGCCAGGGCGGCGCGGTCCTCATCGAGGTCTGAATCGACTGAACGGGCGCCTGGAATTCACTACTGTAAAGATTACGGTATAAGGAGCGGCCGACGGTGGGTCGGCCGGTCCCAGCATCGAGGAGTCGCCCGATGGGGCTTGCCATCACCGAGGAACACCAGGCGCTCGCGGCCGTCGTCCGCTCCTTCGCCGCCGATCAGCGGGTCAAGAGCGGCGCGCGTGCCGCGCTGGACGCGGACGCTCCCGCCGTACCCGAGACGTGGAAGCGGATCGGCGACCTGGGCTGGCTGAGCCTGCACCTGCCGGAGCAGGCGGGCGGCTCCGGCTTCGGCCTTCCGGAACTCGCCGTCGTCGTCGACGAACTGGGTCACGCGATCACGCCCGGCCCGCTCCTGGCCACCGCCACCGCCTCCGCGGTCCTGTCCGCGACCGGGGGTGACTCGCTGCACGAGTTCGTCACCCGGCTGGGCGACGGCTCGGCCGTCGCCGGACTCGGGCTCACGGCCGGACTGACCCGAGACGACGACGGCGCGTACAGCGGCGAGCTGACGGTGCTCGCCGGGCGATGGGCCGACGTGCTGCTCCTCGCGGCCGGCGACGACCTGCTGATGGCCCCCACCACCGACGCGGCGGTCGACGTGGTCCCGGTGAAGGGCCTGGATCCGTCGCTGGGGCTCGCCAAGGTCTCCGTCACCGGGCTGGTCCCGGCCGACGGCCATGTCCTCGCCGGCGCCCTCGGCCCGGCGGTCGCGATGTTCCGGACGCTGGCCGCCGCCGAGGCCGCCGGCGGGGCGCGGGGCTGCCTGGACCTCGCGCTGGAATACGCCCGGGTACGAGAGCAGTTCGGCCGGACCATCGGCAGCTTCCAGGCCGTCAAACACCACCTGGCCGACATGCTGGTCGCCGTCGAGCTGGCCACCGCGCTCGCCTGGGACGCGGCCCGAGGAGCGGCCGCCCCGGCCGAAGCGGAGCTGGCGGCCGCGGCGGCGGCCGGCCTGGCCCTGCGCAGCTACCAGGAGTGCGCGCACAAGGCCGTCCAGATCTTCGGCGGCATCGGCTTCACCTGGGAGCACGACGCCCACCTCCACCTCAGGCGCGCGGCGGCGCTCCGGGCCGTGGTGGCCGCCCTGGGCTCGGCCGAGGACGACGTCTACGACGCCACCCACGCCGGCGTACGGCGGCAGTTCGCGGTCGAACTGCCCGAGGAGGCCGACGCCTATCGTGCCGAGGCCCGCGCCTTCCTCGACCGGTACCGCGCCGCTCCGGAGGAAGAACGCCGGGCGCTGCTCGTGTCCTCGGGATACCTGGTGCCGCACTGGGCCGAGCCGTTCGGACGCGGGGCGGGCGCGATCGAGCAGCTCGTCCTGGAGGAGGAGCTGGCCGGGATCGAGATGCCCTCGCTGGGCATCGGCGGATGGGTGCTGCTGACGCTCACCCAGACCGCGGACCAGGAACAGATCGAGCGGTGGATCACCCCGAGCCTGCTCGGCGAACTGCGGTGGTGCCAGCTGTTCAGCGAACCGGACGCCGGCTCCGACGCGGCCGCCGTGCGAACCCGCGCCGAACGCGTCGAGGGCGGCTGGCGGGTGACCGGCCAGAAGGTGTGGACCAGCGGCGCGCAGGACTGCAACCGGGGCCTCGCGACGGTACGGACCGACCCAAAGGCGCCCAAGCACCGGGGTATCACGGCGATGGTCGTCGACCTCACCGCGCCCGGCGTCGAGATCCGGCCGCTGCGCGAGATCACCGGGGACGCGCTGTTCAACGAGGTCTTCTTCGACGACGTGTTCGTCCCCGACGCCGACATCGTCGGTGAGCCGGGCGGCGGCTGGAAGGTCGCCCGGGCGACTCTCGGCAACGAGCGGGTGACGATCGGCGGCGGGTCGCCCGAGCGCCTGTCGGCCTTCGAACTGACCGACCTCGCGCTGCGGCACGGCGCGCTCGATGCCGAAAGCCGGCGGGCGATCGCCCGGCTCATCGTCGAGGAGCAGGCGATGCGGGTGATCAACCTGCGGCAGGCGACGCGTGCCGTCACCGGGGCGGGGCCGGGCGCGGAAGGCAACGTGACCAAGCTGCTGTCGGCCGAGCACGCCCAGCGCGTGAGCGAGCTGGCGCTGCGGCTGTGCGGCACGGCCGCCGTCACCGGGGACGAACCGGAGATCGCCGTGGAGTACCTGTTCGACCGGTGCCTGACGATCGCCGGCGGCACCTCGGAGATCACCCGCAACGTCATCGCCGAACGCATACTCGGCCTGCCCCGCGACCCACTGGTGCGCTGACCGGGCCGGGAGCGTCACATGGCGGGCCCGTCCCCGGTCACCGGGGACGGGCCCGCCATGTGACGACGTCAGTCGAGCTCGACGACGGCCTTGCCGGGAGCGATCTGGTTGCCGTCCTGGTCCTCGGTCCACACGTCGAGGTCGACCAGGCGCACGCCGTCCTCGACGCGCACCGCGGTGACCCTGCCGCGTGCGCAGACGGTCATGCCGCGTGTGTTGACGGCCCGGAACTGGCAGCGCAGCGACACGATTCGGCCGGCGCCGCCGAGCCAGTCGCGCACCAGGTTGTGCAGGTAGGCCCACTGCAGATTGCCCATCCCGAAGGCCCCCGAGTAGCCGGCGGCCCGCCCGGCCTCCTCGTCCATGTGGATCGGGACGAACTCGTCGTTCACGGCCGCGTAACGGTTCCAGTGGGCGAAATCGGTCGTGCGGGTGAACTCCGGCAGACTGTCGCCGACGGCCGGACTGAGTATGGTGGTCATGATTCCTCGACGCGGTCAGTAGCGGATGAGAGTCGTACGGCTGCGCTTGACGAGCTTGCCGTCCTGGTTCGTCCAGGTGTCCTCGGTGACGGTGAACAGCATCAGACCGAGCCGGCCGGGGCGCTCGGCGTACGACATCAGCCGGTTCTCCGAGGTGATCACGTCACCCGGCCGCATCGGCACGCCGTAGTCGGCCTCCAGGCCCCCGTTCAGCTGGAACTCCAACGGCGGCGGAGTGATACCGAGCATGCGCTCGAGGGAGCCGGGATCGTTCTCCTTCCCGCCGGACGGAGCCGCGCTCTGCAGCGCCGCCAGCCAGGCGAAGGGGTTGAAGTCCTCCGGTGCGGTGATCCCGCCGTGGCGCGGCTTCGCGGCGGTCTCCGCCTCGATGAAGCGCTCGGGCGGGGCGTCGGCGTAGTAGACGGCCAGCGCCCAGCGGCGGATGTCCGACTCGGAGACGGGGAAGGAGACGCGGCGGGACAGGGTGCGGCCGACGGCCGCCAGCATCTCGCCGGAGATGTGACTCACCGCGGCCTGCGCTGGTTTCGTGGTGTCCGTCATGACTGCACTGCTCCTGTGGGGTTACGGTGCCTGTTCGGCAGGAAGGCCTTGCTGGCGGGGTACGCCGGCCGGAGCAGGCCCAGCACGTCATCTGCCATGCGGGTCACCTCTCTTCGGTCTGTGGTGTGGACGGCATGGGGTGGCTCAGGCGAGGCGCTCGACGAAGGCGCGCAGCTGCCGCAGGCTGCGGCACTCCACCACCTCGTCGCAGTACCCGGCGTACCGATCGATCACGGAGTCGCCGCTGTCCCAGGGGGCCCGTGGCTCGGGGTTGAGCCAGAACAGGTGCCCGCAGCGGCCGGCGATCCTGCCGAGCGCGTCGGAGCGCGGTAGTCGGAGCGGGTGTCGCCCAGGACCAGGACCGTGGTGCGGGCGCGCAGCTCACCGGCGTGATCCCGGCTGAAGGTCTCGATGGAGTTGCCGTAGTCCGAGCGGCCGTCCAGCCAGACGCCGAGCCCGAGCCGGTTGATCTCGCTCGCCACCTCCAGCACGTTCGCGGACCGCTCGATCAGGTCGGTCACCTCGTCGAGGCCGTCGGCGTGCCGCGCCTGATCCGCCGTCTCGTCGACGTGGCGGGCAACGACCGGGCCTCGGTCGCCGCGTTCGCCCGGTCGAGTCAGCCACGCGCCGGCACGGCCGATCTCGCGGCGATCACCACTCGCTGCCTGGTCGTGGAGGGTGGCGCCGACCGCGGCGGCCCGGCCGAGCAGGTCGCCGCAGCGCTACCACGCTGCTCGCGGGTCGTCCTGAAGGGTTTCGACCACTTCGCGATTCCGCGTGACATCGGATGCGTCGACTCCGTACTCCGCTTCCTCGACGGGGACTGACCCCGTGGGGCGGGGTGTCACTCGCCGAACTCCTTCAGGGCGAGAGCGATGTCGCTCTCGTTCTTGAGAAGTACCGGAAGGGTGTCGGCGAGCAGTTCGGTCGTGACGTCGTCGGCGCCGAGCAGGACGAGGGTGCGCGCCCAGTCCAGGGTCTTCGCCACGGACGGCTTCTTCCGCAGTTCCAGCGAGCGCAGCGACCGCACCAGTTGGCCGACCCTGCCGGCGAGGACCGCCTCGATGCCGGAGACCTGCGCCAGCACGATGTCCCGCTCGTGCTCCGCGGTCGGATAGCCGATGTGCAGGTAGAGACAGCGGTGCTTGAGCGCCTCGGAGAGCTCACGGCTGTTGTTCGAGGTGAGGAAGACCAGGGGAGTGGTACGCGCCCGCAGTGTCCCCAGCTCGGGGGGACACCTGATACTCCGACAGCACCTCCAGCAGCAGTGCCTCGGTCTCGATGTCGAGCCGGTCGACCTCGTCGACGAGGAGCACGACCGGTTCCTCGGAGCGGATCGCTTCCAGCAGCGGACGGGTGAGCAGGAAGTGCTCGTGGAACAACTCGCTCTCCACGCGTCCCCGCCCGCGGTCCCGGCCCGCGCGATGTGCAGGAGCTGCTTGCGGTAGTCCCACTCGTGCAGCGCCTTCGCCTCGTCGAGGCCCTCGTAGCACTGCAGCGGTATCAGCCGCGGCCCGCAGGACTCGGCGGCGCTCTTGGTCGGCTGCGTCGTGCCCGTGCCGGCCGGACCCTCGACGAGGACCGGCTTGCCGAGGCGTTCGGCCAGGTGTACGACACCCGCGATGCGCGGACTCGGGGCATGACCGGTGCCCCGCAGCCGGTCCGTGACCTGCTGGGAGGAGTCGAAATGCGGCGAGTCGGGCATCTGCGACGCTCCCGTGCTGGGTGACGTGCCGACCCGTCAGCCCTGCGCCCGGCCGCACATTGCTTTTACTGTATGCATTACCGTAATGGCGTGTAGAATGCCGGTCAAGGCAGCCCCGGCGCCATGGCCGTCGGCTTCGCAGTGCATCGTCGGGAGGGCAAGGTGCCGTCATGAGATTCGAACTGACCGCCGACCAGCGCTTGTTGCAGACGGCGACAGCGGACTACCTGGAGAAGTCCGCCCCGCTCGGTGTGATCCGCGCGTTGCACGACGAGGGCCGCACGTTCGACCGGGTCACCTGGCAGCGCGGGGCGGAACTGGGGTGGACGTCGCTCGTCGTGCCGGAGGAGACGGGCGGCGGCAGCGTATCCGGCGAGGGGGTCGTCGACGCGACGCTCATCGCCGAGCAGTTCGGACGCGGGTGCGCGCCCGGACCGCTCGCCGCGGTCAACGTCGTCGCCGCCGCCCTCGCCGAAGCGGCCGGAGCGGACCGGCACGCCGGACTCCTCGGCAGGCTGCTCGACGGCTCGACGGTCGCCGCCTGGGCCTGCTGTGCGCCGGGAGGGGGCTGGGACCCCGAAGCGGGCGCGATCGAGGCACGGCCCGACGGGGACGGGTACGTCCTCGACGGCACGCACGACGGCGTCGAGCACGGCGGCGACGCGGACGCGTTCCTCGTACTCGCCCGTACCCCCGAGGGCCTGAGCCAGTTCGTCGTCGAGCGCGACGCGGACGGCGTGTCCGTCCTCCCGCTGGAGAGCCTCGACATGGTGCGCGGCTTCGCACGCGTCGACTACACCGGCGTACGCGTCCCGGCCACCGCGCTCGTGGGAGCGGCCGGCGGTGCCGCGGCCGCCGTCGAGCGACAGTTCCAGCTCGCCGTCGTGCTGCAGTGCGCCGAACTCGTCGGTGTCGTCGAGCGCGTGCTGGAGTTCACCCGGCAGTGGATGTTCGA
Organism: Streptomyces sp. NPDC050287; assembly: GCF_044459385.1. Lineage (NCBI taxonomy): Bacteria > Bacillati > Actinomycetota > Actinomycetes > Kitasatosporales > Streptomycetaceae > Streptomyces > Streptomyces sp. NPDC050287. The sequence continues at coordinate 114,530 of NZ_JBITIY010000005.1, forward strand.
CCGCTACTCCTTCGGCCGGCCGCTCGCCTCCTATCAGGAGCTCAAACACCGGATGGCGGACATGACGCTGTGGTCGGAGTCCGGCCAGGCGACGATGGCCGCCGCCGCCCGCGCGGTGCAGGAGCGCCGGGCCGACGCCGGTGAGCTGGTCAGCGTCGCGAAGTCCTACCTCGGCCAGCGGGCCACCGACATCATCCAGGACTGCGTCCAGTTGCACGGCGGCCTGGGAGTCACCTGGGAGCACGACATCCACATCTACCTGCGCCGGGCGACGGTGAACCGGCTCATGTGGGGCACGCCGTCCGCGCACCGCCGCCGTATCGCCGATCTGCTGAACGTCTGAGGAGATTCGAGATGACCGCGACGACGACGGCCGTGTCCGACGCCACCGGCATGGAGAGCGTCGACAGCTTCCGCCTGCGGGCCCGCGAGTGGATCCCGGCGAACCTGCGGCGCCTGGCCGACCTGCCCGCCGACGAACGTGCGCAAAGGAACGTGTCGAGCGACCAGAGCGCCTGGCAGCGGGCCCGTGTCCTGCAACGCACGCTGTACGAGGGTGGCTTCGCCGGAATCTGCTACCCCGAGGAGTACGGCGGTCTCGGCCTCACCCCCGCGCACCAGCGCGCCTTCAACGAGGAGGTCACCGACTACGAGATGCCGATGCTGCTGAATGTGCCGACGTTCACCATCTGCGGCCCGACCATCCTCGACATGGGCAGCGAGGAGCAGAGGCGTGAGCACCTGGCCGCCGCGATCCGCGGTGACGAGGTGCTCGTGCAGTTCCTGTCCGAACCGGGCGGCGGCTCCGACCTCGCCGGAGGGACGACCCGCGCCGAGCGCGACGGCGACGTGTTCGTCCTCAACGGCTCGAAGATCTGGAGCTCGGGCGCCTACGCCGCCGACTACGCGCTGTGCTTGGCCCGCACCGACTGGGACGCGCCCAAGCACCGGGGACTGACGATGTTCCTGATGAAGGTGCATCAGCCTGGTGTGCACATCGAACGCATCAAGCAGGTCAACGGCGGCGACGAGTTCTGCCAGGAGTTCTTCGACGACGTCGTCGTCCCGGCCTCCGCGGTGGTCGGCGAGGTGGGCGGCGGCTGGGCGGTCGCCTCGCGCCAGCTGTTCCACGAGCGCAACGCCGTCGGCGGCGGCTCACCGTACTTCAGCGGCGCGCGGGCCGAAGGGCGGCGCGGCACGGAGACCGATCCGCTCATCGACCTGGTCCGCCGAACCGGCCGGGCGGACGACCCCTACGCGCGGGAGCTGATCGCCGAGGCGCACGCCCTCGGCGTCATCCACGGGCATCTCGTCGACCGGGTCACCGCGGGCATGCGCACGCAGAAGATGCCTCCCGCCGCCGGCTCGCTCATCCGCCTCTTCCACGGCGAGAGCGCCACCCGCCAGGCAGAGATCGCACTCGAACTCGCCGGCCCGGCCGCCGCGATGTCCGCCCCCGACGGGCCCGACACCCGCGAGGTGGGCGTGTCCTTCCTGTTCCGCCAGGCCGAGCAGCTCGGCGGCGGCAGCACCGAGATGGCACGCAACATCATCAGCGAACGGATCCTCGGAATGCCCCGCGAGTACGCCGCCGACCGCGACGTCCCCTTCAACCAGGTCCGGCACGGGCGCTGAAGGCCGAACAACGCACCTGAGGTCCTCGGGAAGGACATAACGGAACATGACCACAGCAGAACCCTCCCTCGCCACCACCCTGTCGGCCGCGGACGTGGTCCGGCGCATCGTGCGGGCCCTGCCCTGCGAGGAGGAACGACATGGGTGAGGCGGGTGACGCCGCTCTGCTGCTGGTACGGCTCACTGTGGGCGCGGTGATGGCCGTACACGGCTGGAACCACTGGCGCGGCGGAGGCGGGATCGAGGGCACCGCGCGCTGGTTCGGCGGACTCGGGCTGCGCCGACCACGCCTGCAGGCGCACCTGAGCGTGCTCACCGAGATCGGCGCGGGCGTCCTGCTGGCCGCCGGGCTGTTCACCTCGCTCGCCGGCGCCGCCGTCATCTCGGTGATGCTGGTCGCGGGTCTGCTCGCGCACCGCCGCAACGGCTTCTTCGTCTTCAAGGACGGCTACGAGTACGTCCTGGTCCTCGCCGTGCTGTCGCTGGCACTCGCGGCCTGGGGGCCCGGCGAGTACGCGGTGGACACGGCCGCCGGCATCGAGCTGACCGGCTGGCCGGGCACCGGCGTCGCGCTCGGCGCCGCGGTCCTCGGGACGGGGACCCTGCTCGCGCTCTTCTATCGCCCGCAGGCGCCGAGCGCGTCCTGAACCGCCATGTGAGGAGAAACACGAGTGAGTCTGAGGATCGTTGTCACGGTGAAGTACGTGCCCGACGCCACGGCGACCGGCCCTTCGCCGATGACCTGACCGTCGACCGGGACGGCGTGGAGGGTCTGCTCTCCGAGCTGGACGAGTACGCGGTCGAGCAGGCGCTGCGGATCGCCGAAGGCCGGCGGCAGGAAGCAGCAGACGCCGAGGTCACCGTCCTGACCGTCGGCCCCGAGGACGCCAAGGACGCGTTGCGCAAGGCGCTGTCGATGGGCGCGGACAGGGCCGTCCACGTCGAGGACGACGGCCTGCACGGCACGGATGCGATCGGTACCTCGCTGGTGCTGGCGAAGGCGATCGAGAAGGCCGGCTTCGACCTGGTCGTCTCGGGCATGGCTTCCACCGACGGCACGATGGGTGTGGTGCCCGCGCTGCTGGCCGAGCGCCTGGGCGTCCCGCAGGTCACCCTGCTGTCCGAGGTCTTGGTCGCGGCCCAGGGCTGATGCGTTCTCAGCGGGCGAGATGAGCTGATCGCCTGCGTACGCGCCGCTGCGTGCGGTTCGCCCGGTTCGGTAACGAGAGACGCGACCCCTGATGATCAAGGGTGTCGAAGCCTTTGATCACGAACAGGGGTCGCGTTCGCGTGCCATCCTCCCTGATCGGTGTCCTGCAGCGCCACTGCGAGGACATCGACTCCGCCTGCCCGGGTCCGCAGCAGTTCACCTCTCTGGCCGAGGTTCTGGGGCGGATACCCGATCCCCGCCGGGTCCGGGGCCGCCGCCGGGTGCTCCTCGGACAAGGTGAACGATGTCAGTGAACTGTCCACGGCTCAGTCCGTCTCAACCGTGCTGAGGATCGCCGCACGCCACTCCTCTGGAGTCAGCGGCCCAATGGTGGGTTCGCGTCCCGCCGCGTCGGACTGTACGTCGCTCACATCGCAGGCGGTGTTCACACGCTTCATCGCGGACTCCCTTCGTAGCTGTAGAAGCCTCGTCCCGCCTTACGTCCGAGGAGGCCGGCGTCCACCATCCGCTGAAGCAGCGGCGGCGCCGCGTAAAGCGGCTCCTTGAACTCGTCGTAGAGCGAGTCGGCCACGGCCTTCGTCGTGTCCAACCCAATGAGGTCCGCGAGCGCCAGCGGGCCCTGTGGGTGCGCCGCCCCGAGGACGAGTCCTCGGTCGATGTCCTCGGGGCGGCGCGAAGCCCGACTCGCACATCCGGATGGCGGAGAGGATGAAGGGGGTCAACAGCGCGTTCACGACGAAGCCTGCGCGGTCCTGACAGTCGATCGCTTGCTTGCCGAGCTGGTCCTCGACGAAGGCTCGGGATCGCCGCACGGTGTCGGGCGCGGTGAGCAGTGAGGGGACGAGTTCGACGAGCGGCAGCACTGGGACCGGATTGAAGAAGTGGATGCCGACTACGTGCTCAGGCCGCTGAGTCGCGACGCCCAGTTTCATGATCGGTATCGACGATGTGTTCGACGCGAGGATTGCGTCAGGCGTCGAGACGATCCTGTCCGGCTTACCGAAAAGGACGGTCTCGGCCCGTTCGTCCTCTGTGATGGCCTCGACAACGAGATCACGATCCTCCAGGGCGCCGAGATCCGTGGCCACGGCAGATCCGATCCAGCACCTGGTGCGCCGTCTCGCCCTGGCCCAGCTTGCCCTTCGCCTCGGCACGTTGAAGCGAGGTATCGATGCGAGACCGCGCGGACGTCGCCGCTTGCGTGGTGGACTCGACGAGAATCACGTCGAGTCCGGCGCGAGCGCCCACCTCGGCGATGCCCGCGCCCATCAGGCCCCCTCCGACGACGCCGATCCGGCGCATTAGACGGCGCTCCGGCGAGAGCGGGCAGCAGCGAGACGTCGCTCAACCCTGACCTCGGCGGCATGGAGCGTGGTGGACCCGGCTGCGCCGGCGTCCTCCAGGATGTCGAGCACCGTTGCTCGGACTCCGAGCACGCGCTCCCGCGCCGAAGCAGGAATCTCCCCACGCAGCTCAGCCACCGCCTGGATCAGTCCACCCACGTTCGCGACGAAGTCAGGGACCCAGGTCACTCCGGCCCGGAGAAGGACCTCCGCCACGTCAGACGAGGCCAACTGGCTGTTCGCGCCTCCGCAGACGATCTCGGCCTCGATTCGCCTGGCGAGGTCGTGGTCGAGGGTGCCGCCCAGTCCGCAGGGTGCGTACACGTCCGTCCGCAGCTCACGGACGGACTCGACGATCGGCAGATCGGGAACAGCCGATGTCGCCTTGGCGCGGGCCAACTCGGACGGGTCCGCTGCCGTCACCTTGGCGCCCGCCTCGTGCAGCATCACGGCCAGCTGGAAGCCGACCTTTCCCAGCCCCTCGACGCCGACGTGTCGGCCACGGAGCTCGGGCGAACCCCACCGGTGCTCAGCCGCGGCGAGAATGCCCTGGAAGACCCCGAGCGCTGTGTTGCTGCCGCTGTCACCGGATCCACCGCGGCCGGTGTTGCGGAAGGCGACGTGGCGGGTGGCGCGGCCGATGATGTCCATGTCGTCGGAGTCGGTGCCGACGTCGCCCGCGGTGGAGTAGCTGCCTCCGAGGCGGTCGACGAACCTGCCGAACGCCTCGAGCAACTTCGGGGTCTTGTCGCGACTGGGGTCGCCGATTATGACGGCCTTGGCCCCGCCCGTGTCGAGCCCGGCAGCGGCCGCCTTGTAGGTCATCCCACGCGATAGCCGGAGGACGTCGGCCAGCGCACTCGCTTCGTCGTCGTACGGCAGGAAGCGACAGCCCCCGACCGCAGGCCCCAACGCGAGCGAGTGGATGGCGATGATCGCCCTCAGCCCCGACTCCGGGTCGTTGCAGTAGATGACCTGCTCGTGAGGGCTGTCGGCATCGCTCATGGCCTCGAGCACGGACGAGTTCGCATCGTGGCTGGTGAGATCTCGCGCGGTCACGAGGCCAGCCCCTGCCGCTCGGCTCGGAGTGCGCGGAGCTCGAACTCGTAGGCCTCGGCGTTCTTGACCTTGACGTCCTCATAACCCCGCACCGTGTCCGGCAGGGCCGCGATCCGGGTCGAGATCTCGTAGGTGGTCGGCGAGAGCGACGTGGTCAACTCCTGCACCACTGCCGCGTATTCGCTCACCAGCCTCCTCTCAAGTCGTCGTACAGCGGTGTGACCGAAAGGGTCGAACCAGTGGCCCCGGACGAACTTGAGTGTCGCGAGCAGCCGCATCACTGGGTGGAACCAGGGACCGAGCTGGATCTTCTTGCCCAAGCCGAGGGCGCGCAGGGTCGGAGGGTGCAGGTTGAACCGGAGTTTCCCAGGCCCAGCCTCGGCATGAACGGCGGCCAGCGCGTCCGGCGCCGTCAGGAGCCGCGCGACTTCGTACTCGTCCTTGTAGGCGGCGAGCTTGTAGAAGTTGCGCGCGACCTGCTCGCTGAAGGCCGTGGCGACTCCCACCGCCCGTTCGGCGCTCCACGCCCGCGCGACGACGCCGACGTACGAGCGGGCTAGGGCAGTGCCCTGGTAGGACTCGAGCCGGGTCGCCCGGTCTGTGGTGATCCGAAGGGTCTCGCCCTCGATCCCCGACGCCTCGAGAGCTTCCTGGGTCCGGGACGAGGGGTCTTTCTTCGCGGTCTCCGCACGAGTCGGCAGCGACCCAGGATCAGCGACGATCGCACGTCCCCACCGGAACGCGGCGATGTTGGTGTCCACAGCCACGCCATTGAGGGTGATGGCGGCCTCGATGGCCTGGGCCGGGATCGGCAGGCTGCCTGCCTGGTACGCGGCCCCGACCAGCAACAGGTTCGCTGTCTGGATCGAACCGAAGAGCCCCTCGGCCAGGGCCAGCGCGTCGAAGTCGACGACCCGCTTCGAGCCGCCGCGGAGGCGTTCGAGCAGCAGATCGGTGTCTGGGTAGGTGATGGACGCGTCGGCGACCATGTCACCTGTAGGCGTCGCACTGGTGGAGGCGATCACCATGGTCTTCTCGGTTCCGGTGCGCGCTGCGTTCTTCGCGTCGGCCGCCACGAGCAGGTCGAAGGCCAGATAGAGGTCGGCCGCCTGCTCGCTGACGCGGTTCGCGGGGGCGTCGGCGTCCACCACCAGACGGAGGTGCGACACGACCGGTCCGGCCTTCTGGCTCAAGCCGGTCTGGTCCAAGCCCCTGACCTCGTAGCCCGCGCTCATCGCCGCTGTGGCGATCACCTGGCTGACGGTAACGATCCCGGTCCCACCGATCCCAGCCATGAAAACGTTCGAGTCAGTCAACTCGACGTCCAGGTCCGGCACCTTCGGCGCCGTAGGAACTGTCCGCTTCGATCGCCTCTTGGTGGGGGTCGGCGCATCCGTCACGGTGACGAAGCTCGGACAGTCTCCGCGCAGGCAGCTGTAGTCGGAGTTGCAGCTGGTCTGTTCAATGCTGGTCTTGCGGCCGAGCTCGGTCTCGACGGGCTGCACGGAGAGACAGTTGCTCTTGACCCCGCAGTCCCCGCACCCCTCACAGACCTCAGGGTTGATCACGACGCGGGTCGGACGCGGCTCGAGTTTGCCTCGCTTTCGCATCCGGCGGGCGTTTGCGGCGCACTGCTGGTCGTAGACCAGGACCGTTACGCCCTCGACGTCCCGGAGGAGGCGCTGCGCCTCGTCGAGTCGCTCACGCGGCCACACGACCGAGCCGCGAGGCATGCGGATCCTCCGGTAGCGCTCCGGCTCGTCGGCACACACGACAATTCGGGTTACCCCTTCGGCGAGGAGTTTCCGGGAGAGCGCCGGCACTGGTAGTGCTGCCTGCGGGTCCTGGGCGCCGGTCATGGCGACGGCTGAGTTGTACAGAACCTTGTACGTGATGTTGACGCCGGCGGCGATGGCCGCCTGTACAGCGAGCTGGCCCGAGTGGAAGAAGGTACCGTCCCCGACATTCTGGAAGATGTGACGGTGCGAGCTCCATGCCGCTTGACCGATCCACTGGGCGCCCTCGCCACCCATCTGGGTCCATCCCGTGATTGCCGAGTCCTGTCGTGAGGACACCGACGCGAGGGTGTGGCAGCCGATTCCGCCTCCTGCCACGGAGCCGTCAGGGACCACGGTCGAGGTGTTGTGCGGACAGCCCGAGCAGAAATAGGGAGTGCGCTGCACGCTGAGAAGGTCGAGGGTGACACGACGCGCCGGCCTCGAGGTGAACTGGACCCTGTCGCCGACGAAGCGACGCACAGGTCCGTACAGCCGCTCGGCGACGAGCTCTCCGTCGGCAGGAACCAGCACAGCTCCCGACTCGTCCCGCTTCCCGACAATCGCCGGGCGGTCAGGGTGCGCGTACAGGAGATCCTTGATCTGCCGCTCGATCACCGGACTCTTTTCCTCGACCACCAGGATCTTCTCGAGGCCGTCGGCGAATGCCGCGACCCGCTCTCGGGCGAGTGGGTACGGTGCGGCAACGTCCATCAGGCGGATTCCCCCGCGGGACAGCGCCTCATGGTCGACACCAAGGTCACGGAAGGCCTGCACGGCGGCGTCGATTGCCGTCCCACTGCCCATGATGCCGAGGACTGCGGGGGCGGTTGCGGGCCGCACGGTGTCCAGGTCGTTGGCCGCCAGGAACGACTCGGCCGCAGCCCAACGTGGCCCGACGAGGTCCGATTCAACCCGAAGACTCTCGGATGGGGTGCGCACCGGTCGCTGGGCGTAAGTCCAAGGACGTCCCTCCCATTCGACAAGCGGTCGCTCGAACTCCAGTGACTGGAAGTCCCGTGCAACGGTCCACATGCCATCTGCGACGTCGCTCAACACCTTGACTCCGACCCAGCATCCTGAGAACCGTGACAGCTCGACAGCCGCGAGCGTGTGCAGGATGACCTCCTCGGCGTTGCGGGGGGTGAAGAACGGCATGTTCAACGCCGCCAGGGTCGCGTCGCTGGCGTACGGGAGCGTGGAAGACTTCGACGACGGGTCGTCACCCACGAAGGCCACCACCCCGCCGCCGGGGTCAGTTCCGTACATATTGGCGTGACGGATGGCGTCAGAGGCGCGGTCAAGGCCTGGCCCCTTCCCGTACCAGACACCCACGACCCCATCGACCGTCCTCTTGTCGTCGGGGAGCGGCAGCTGCGTACCCCAGACCGACGTCGCCGCCAGTTCCTCGTTGACCCCGGGGGTGAGGTGGATGCGGTGGTTCTCACGCAGGCGCGGGATGGACTCGAGCAGACTGTCGAGGCCGCCTAGCGGGGAGCCCTGGTACCCGGAGACGAAGACTGCGACATCTCGACCGCGAGCCGCGTCGCGCGCGCGGAGCTCGATCAGGGCTCGCGCGATCGCCTGCACGCCGGTCAGTAGTGAGCGTCCGCCCCCGACCTCGTAGCGGTCTTCGAGTCGGTACGCCGCCGGGTCCGGCGCGGCGCGATCGTGCATGGCGACCGTCATGTCAGTTCCTGACTGCTCAGGCTCCGGCGCTGCCCGACAAGCAGCGCGGGAGACAGCGGCAAACCTGCCGCACTTCGGGATCTCACCCATATTGTCGAGAACGCCACTCGGCGGAAGCTACGGCAGAACCCACGAAGCCCGTATTGTTTCGGCATGCAGGTTGGTGAGATTCCCCATTTTGACTCCGGTTCCCGGGCGGAGGTGCAGGCGCTGTGCTCCCGAGTGCGGGACGACCTGGACGCGGTGGTCTCCAAGGCGGTTAGACGGATCCGACACGAGCTGCCCGAATACCTTGTTGTCGCGGAAAACGAGCACTGGGAGGCTGTTCACGAGCAGCTCCGCCGTCGCCTCGAGGCGGTGCGGTACGACCGACCACCTGAAACTGCGGACCTTGAGTCCGCCGCACGGCTAGCGAGGGCTCGCGCGCGGCAGCACGTACAGATCTCAAGCCTGATCGACGCCTATCACATCGGTGACAGCGAGGTCTGGAATGCTCTCGTGCGCGCTTCCGACGAAGCGAGCGCCCCCGAGCTGCCACGGCTCGCCAGCCGGATGATGGATTCGCTGCACGTGCTCTCGTCAGCACTCACAGCGGCCCACTCCGAGGTGACGCAGAGCCTCCAAGGGCACAGAATCACCCTGATCCACCGCCTCGTCGAGAGGCTCACCAATGGTGTGGTCGACGACGAAGTCCGCGCCATCGCGGAGACGCTGCGCATGCCGGCCACCGCGAGCTGGCAGGTGCTCGTGTGGGCGCCGCCACGATCTAACGCCGAGGTGTCCTTCGAGCTGCAACGCAGCATCACCGGACTCGGTGCCCAGATCATCTGTGCCGCGCGAGGAGCTCACCTCGTCGTACTCGCCGACGAATCATCGTCGACCGCTGTTCGCGCCTACGCGGAAAGTCATCGGGAGGGCCGGTGGGGCATCGGGATGCTCCGCCAGGGACTGGACGGCGCCGCCGCGAGTCTTGAAGACGCACGGCTGGCGTTGGACGCTGCCACCGCGCCGCGGCGGGTCAGTGACTTCTCGGACAACTGGGTTCTCGCGTGTGTCGCGGCGCACCGCGACCGCCTCGTGCCCCTCGTGGCCGACCTCGTCGCGGTCGCTCGCGAGCACCCCCACCTCGCCGATGCCGTCATCGCTCACTGGGAGAACTCGCTCTCTTTGGCGGCCACGGCGAAGGCGCTCAACATGCACGCGAACACGCTCACTTACCGCTTGGGCCGGTGGCGGGACCTGACGGGACTCGACCCCCGATCGGCACCGACACTTCTCCAGTCGTGGATCGCTGCTCAGGAGGCCCGCCGACCATAAGGTCAGCCACGGCTACGGCGCGAGTGCCGAACCAGTTCGTCGCGTCGGTATGCGGGCGCGCCCAATCCCGAAAAATCTCGTGGGTCGACTCTCCTGCGTTGAGCCCGCGAAGGACGCGCGCTCGGTGTATCGCCTGATGCGAGCAGCAGCGAGCGTGTGCTCAGCCGCTGCGGCCTCGCTGATGACGAGGGCCCGTTCGGTCAGGCCGGGAGAAAACTGTGCGCCCACGAGGGAGTTCTGGGGTGGCGACAGCCCTTCCCGATAGTTGTACCGTAAGACTTACGGCATACTCGTTGGGAGACCTGGAGGAGGAGCAGACGATTCCTGAGGACGCCAAACTGCGATGCGTCCGGCGCTCGTCGCAGCGCCGGCCAGGGACGATCGAGCTCGATCCTCCCCGTCCGTGCACGTGTGAAGTACCTGAGACCCCAGTGGTGCAGGGCACCCGTACGAAGGAGCACAGGCAGTGGTGGATGACAGCTCATTGTCGGACGTCGAGGTTTCGGAGTCCGAAAGAATCATTAATGTGACGTTCTGTCGTGACGCCAAGCTGAACGCCATCACGCCGGCGATGTTCGATGCGCTCGACGCTGCCGTCATTCAGCTCGAACAGCGCGCAGACCTCAGAGTCCTGGTCATCCGCGGCCGCGGCCGGTACTTCACCGCCGGTATCGACATCTTGACGGTCGGCGCGACGGTGGATCCAGGCGGCGACGCCTCGCGGAGCGGATACGACTTTCGGCGCAGGTACCGGGCAGACGCTCGGCACGACCTGTTCGACCGGCTGGAGATGGTCGAGAAGCCGGTGATCCTGGCTGCCAACGGGCCCTGCATGGGCATCGGCGTCGAAATGGCGGTGTCGTGTGACTTCCGGCTGGCGTCGGAGGCAGCCAGTTTCCGTCTGCCGGAAGTAGCAAAGCTGGCGATGATTCCAGGCTCCGGCGGGATAAGCCGGCTGACGCGGTTGCTCGGAACCCACTGGGCCAAGTGGCTGGTCATGACGGACGCCTTGGTGGATGCCTCCGCTGCGACGGACATCGGACTGGTGCATGCCGTGTACCCGTCCGAGACCTTCGACCGCGATGTTGACGAGTTCGCACGCAAGCTGGCTGCGTTGCCGGCCGAGGCGCTCGGTCTGGCCAAGCTTGCGATCGACGCGGCGTCCGAGGTGGATCGGCGAACGGCCCGGGACATCGATCGTCTCGCGCAGACGATGCTGATCCAGTCCGAGTCCTTGCGGCCGTGAAGTTTCCCCGCGACCCTGGACACCCTTCTTCTACGCTGCGAGCGTCTGGTCGTTCCGGAACCGCTGACGTGTCTCGTGGGGTGTGAGGTACCCGAAGACAGCGTGTATGCGTAGGCGGCGCCGGTTGTAGAAGGGCTCGATGAACGCGAACACCTCGGCACGGGCGGTCGCTCGGTCGGGCCAGATCTGCGTGCGATCTCTTCCTTGAGTACGGCCCAGAAGCTCTCCGCTGCGGCGTTATCGAAACAGGAACCTGTTTGTCCGGTGCTCTGGCGAAGCCCCAACGCGCGTATTTCCATGCGGAATTGAGCCGAGGTGTACTCACCAGGTTCAACCAGTCGTAGCAACACTCCTGATTAGAGAGGTGTGTTGTGGGACGACCAGCGGGTTGGATGACGGAGCTGACGGGTCGGTCGCCGATGAAGTCGCCGGGGCGGCCCTCGACTCGGCGCGGTGGTGGTCGGCTATCGCGTAGCCGATGACCTCGCGGGTGGCCAGGTCCAGCCAGCCCTCCTGGGTGGGCAGGTACGTGATGTCCCCGCCCAGGAGGGTGCCGGGCCGGGCGGCGGTGAAGTCACGGCCGATCAGATCCGGCCGTGCCTGCTTGTCGGGACGGGTCAGCGAACGGCGTCTTCTACGCGTGACGCCGACGATGCCGCGTTCGCGCACGACCCGCTCCACCCGCTTGCGGTTGACCGTCCGGCCCAGTCGCCGCAGCTCGGCGTGCACGCGCGGAACACCGTAGGCACCCTTCGAGGCCACGCGGGGGCGCCGCGAGGAGCGGCCGTTCCCGGAGTGGGCCAACCTCGTTCCCGGCATGATATGGATCTACGACTTCATGCACTTCGGGGCGAGCAAACGCTGCGCGGTCGCAGTTATCAGCGTGGTGTCCAGCAAGTGGCTCGCGACCGTGGTCTCCGCGCAGGAGTCCTCCACACAGGCCGAGGTCGTTCACCCCGCGCCCTCGTCGCCGAGGGCAAGGAGCACCTGCTCGACGAGGCGCTGCTTGACGAACTCGCGCACGGCGTCGTGTCGGACAACGACGAACGGGTACCGGTGATACTCGCGGTCTCGGACAACGGCCCGCAGATCGCCTCCACAGCCACCGCCCTGTTCATGGCCGGCGCCCGCATCGCCCAGCACTTCGGACGCCCCGGCACCCCGAACGACCAGTGGTTGGGTATTGAGAACCCCAACTGGTGCTTTTTCTCAGACGCACCTTGGTCGCGTGATCCGGGTCGTCGCCGGGTGAGGCGTGGAGGGCGCGATGGTCCGCCGGACCTCGCTGTCCGGATGCTCACTCGGGATTCCTTGGTTCTCGCCGCTTTCGCTGCTGGTGGTCAGGCCGCCCCAGACCGGCAGCTGGCTCACGACCTGCTGCAGGTGGCAACCGGATCGCTCAAGCCTCGGGCAAGTGACATCCTTGTGACACGTCCAGGGTGTGAGTGTGGAGTCGCAAGGACATTCTCCGGAGAAAGGGCCATGTGATGCCCGACACTAGCCTTCAACACCCGGGCCAGCCCGACATGCTCAGCCACCAGGCGTACGTGACCCACGACGTCGAGGCGACGGTGGAGTTCTACGAGAAGATCATGGGAATGCCGTTGGTCGACAGCGTGATCGGCGACAAGGTGCCCAGCACCGGCGATGACTTCCCCTACTTCCACATCTTCTTCCGCCAAGGCGACGGCTCGACGATCGCCTTCTTCGAGGCGCCGGGCTTGCCCAAGGCCAACCCCAAGGGCCACCCCGCGTACGACATCTTCGACCATCTGGCGCTGCAGGTCGACAGCAAGGAGCGCGTCGAAGCCTGGAAGGAGTGGCTGAACGCCAACGGCATCTCCACGGTCGGACCGATCGACCACGGGATCGTCTACAGCGTCTACTTCCGTGACCCGGTCAACGACCTGCGCCTGGAGATCACCACGCCCCTCGACCCCAAGTGGAACGACAACGCTGCCGTGGCCCAGCGGGAGCTGAAGGCCTGGATCGAGGTCAAGCACAAGGCGGCGGAGCGGAACGAGGACGTCGCCGAGGCGGTGATGAAGTTCATTCAGGTCTACCGGAACGAATCGCACGGCAACACCCCGGCCTGAGATCCGCCGAATGAGCTTCTTCGGCTTGGCCTCCGATCAGGTGACGGTCCACGAAGCGCAACGAGCGAGGCCCCCGGGCTGTTGATCGAGATGTCTGACGTCTCAACCACGCTGCTCGGGGGCCTCGTTGGTCAATCCTGCCGCACTCGACCTGCCCCATGCCCTTGTGGAGTGGGTGACGATGCTCATCGTCACCCGTGAGGGTGACCGGCGCTGCAAGCTCCGCCCGTCCCAGCGCGCGATGGTGGCACTGGTGTACCTGCGCGCACACCACCCTGGCGAAGATCCCTGCCGGGTTCGGGATCAGCGAGTCCACCGCCCACGCCTACACCAGCACGATCGTCCACCTGCTCGCCGAACGCGCGCCGGGTCTGCTGAAGGTCATGCGCGAGGCCGATGCGGACTTCGTCCTGCTGGACGGCACGCTCGCCGAGTGCGACCGAGCCGGCGACGGACGGGCCGACTACTCCCACTGTGAGGATGGCGGTGTGTCGTTCCGGCCACGGCTTGACTCGTACTCTCACTGGCCGCTTGTGCCTTGTGTTTGATCTGTCAGCCCGGCCGGAGTGACACGCACCGGCACCGGGCCGGGCGGAGCGTGTCCCGATAGGGGCCATGGCCTCGAAGGCACCGTCACAGTTCTGACCGCTCCACCGACCGGCGCTGACTTTCGGTAAGTCGTCGAACAGGAGCACGGTGGCCACCCTCGGCAAGTCTGCTGCCTTTCCTGCTGTTCATGCTGTCGAGGCCGCGGCCGAGCCGCGCGTGGTGGTGCTCGGCGTCGACACCCACAAAGACGTACACGTCGCGGCCGGCCTTGACCACCTTCGCAGGCTGCTGAGCAGCGGGGAGTTCCCGGCCACCGGGCCGGCTACCGCCAGCTCCTCGACTGGGCACGCCAGTGCGGGACGGTGCTGCGGGCCGGGGTGGAGTGCACTGGCTCCCACGGTGCGGGCCTGGCCCGCTACCTCGCGGCCCAGCAGGTTGCGGTGGTGGAGGTGAACCAGCCCGACCGATCCACCCGGCGCCGCCGCGGCAAGACCGACGCCGTCGATGCCGAGGCTGCCGCCCGGGCCGCGCTGTCCGGCATCGCACGGGCGCTACCGAAGAGCGGCGACGGGCAAGTGGAAGCCTTGCGGATGCTCCGGCTGGCGAAGAACTCCGCGGTCAAAGCCCGCACTCAAGCGCTCAACCAGCTCAAGTCCGTGCTGGTCAACGCTCTGTCCGCCCTGCGCGAGGAGCTGGAGCCGCTCTCGAATTCGCGGCTGCTCCGCCGGTGCGCAGAACTGGCCGACACCCGCGAGGGCAACCCGGCAGCCGACACGGCGGTCTTCACGCTGCGGCTGCTGGCACAGTGCGTCGTGCAGCTTCGACACGAAGCCACCGAGCTCGAAAGGCGGATGACCATAGCGATCAGGGCTACCGCGCCCAGCCTGTTGGAGCAGCTCGGGATGGGACCCGACAGCGCGGCGGCCCTGCTGATCACTGCAGGCGACAATCCGGAACGGCTGGGCAGCGAGGCATCCTTCGCCGCCCTGTGCGGTGTCAGTCCCGTCGAGAAGTCCTCAGGGAAAAGCACAACGCCGTCGGCTCAATCGCGGCGGAGACAGGCAGGCCAACGCCGCACTGCACCGCATCGTGGTCACGCGCATGAGACAAGACGAGCGTACCCGCCTCTACCTTGAGCGACGCACCGCCGAAGGCAAGGGAAAACGTGAGGTCATGCGCTGCCTCAAACGCTACGTAGCCCGCTAGGTATACAACTGATCCGTGCCGACATGATCACGCGCCACCAGCGGTCTGATCCTTCAGCGACTCTGATGGCCGCAGCTTGACGAACATAGGGGGCATCAAGCACCGCCAGCACGGGGTGAACGTGCAGGTGGTCACCGATCCGGACGGCCAATTGTTGTGGCTCTCGCCCGCGTTGCCGGGCCGGGCTCACGACCTGACCGCTGCCCGTACCCACCGCATCATCCGCATCTGCGAGCGCCAAGGCGTCCCCATCCTGGCCGACCTCGCCTACCAGGGTGCCGGCCCTGGCTGACCACAGGCATCAAGCGCAAACCCTGCAGGAACTCACCCTCACCGAGAAGACCCTCAACCGCGCGCTGTCCGCAGCACGGGCACCGGTCGAACGCGGCATCGCACGATTGAAGTCCTGGCGGATCTTCCGAAGATCCCGATGCAGCCCCAACCGGATGACGTCAATCGCCAAGGCCATCCTCACTCTGGAGCGGCAACGCTGAAGAAGCCCAATGAAGAGGGGCCACCGCGGGCCCCTCTTCTGCTTGCCTCAGCCGTGCGGCCCGTCAGGCCGGCAGGCTCCCCTTCAGCCGGTGCTTCTGGATCTTGCCGACGGGCGTGCGCGGCAGTTCGCGGACCAGTTTGACGCTGTCGGGGACCTTGAACTTCGCGAGCCGCTCGCGGCAGAAGTCGAGGATCTCGTCCGGGGTCGCCTCTGCGCCCTTGCAGAGCACGACGAACGCGACCAGCGCCTCGTCGCGCATCTCGTCGGGAACGCCGACAGCGGCGGACTCGAAGACGGCGGGGTGCTGACCGATCACCGCCTCGACCTCGCTGCAGGCGACGTTCTCGCCGGCCCGCTTGATCATGTCCTTCGCCCGGTCCACGAAGATGACGAACCCGTCGGAGTCCGTGGCGGCCACGTCTCCGGTGTGCAGCCATCCGTCGACGAGCGTCGACGCGGTGGCCTCCGGGTTGGCGAGGTAGCCGGTCATCACGTCGAATCCGGGATTGGCGCCGACGAGCAACTGCCCGGGAGTGCCGAGCGGGACGTCGTTGCCCTGGTCGTCCACGAGACGAATGCGTGCGCCGGCGACTGGCCTGCCCATCGCCTGGGAGTTCCGCGTGCCGAGCAGCGGGTTCATCAAGGGCGGGAAGACCGTCTCGGTCATGCCGTAGAGCTGAAGCAGATCGACCCCGAACCGCTTCTGGAACTCCGTGACCTGGGCCGCGGAGACGTTCTGCGCGAAGATCACGACGCGCAGCTGGTGCATGTGGTCGGCATTGGAGACCGACTGAGCGAGCAGCATCCGGATCGGAGCGGCGAAAAGGCTGGCGACCGTCGCTCCGGTGGCCAGCGCCTGCTCCGACCATCGGCTGGCACTGAACCGGGGGGTGAGCGCCACAGAGGCTCCGGAGACGAAGGCCGACATGGTCGAGTAGTACTGCGCGTTGCCGTGGAAGAGGGGCAGGACGATGAGGTTGCGGTCGTAACGACGCAGCCGCAAGTGACCGGCGACGACGTCTCCGGCGTTCAGGTACGCCGCGTGGGTCACCATGACACCCTTTGGGCGGCTGGTAGTGCCGGAGGTGTACATGATGGCCGCGAGCGTGCCGCCGTCGGTGCGACGGAGGTCGACTGAGTCCCAGTCGGCGAAGGTGTCGCTGACGTGCCACGCGTGCTCGACGTCGATGATCGTCCGGGCGCCGGCGGCGCGGGTTGTGTCGGCCAAGTCGGCCTGGGTCACGACGACTTCGCATCCCGCGTGGTCGACCACGTAGCGCAGTTCGTCGGCGGTGAGCAGTGGATTGGTGGGCACGATGGCTGCGCCAAGGAGCGCGGCGCCGAACCACACGTCGTAGAATTCGGGACAATTCGTCAGGTGGACGCCTACCTTGTCGCCGGCCCGCACGCCGTGCGAGGACAGCAGCTCGGCGGAGGAAAGCGCCCGCGCGGCCATCTGCCCCCACGTGGTGGTCTCGACCAGCCCGGGACCTCGCTCGTAAGCGAGGAAGGGCGCGTTGGGCTGCAGGTGGGCGAATTCCTTGAGCACCGAGCCGAGTGTCCGGTGACCGTGAGCCATTGTCATAAGGGGAACCGTAGGCCGATGTGCCTGTCGAATGGATGCCACTTCGGGACCGCTCTCTCGGACACCCAATCGACATCTATTCGCACCTAGGCTGAGGACGTCCCGCCTGGGAGCGGCATGAATTTGGAGGAGCAGGTGGAGTCTGCACTGGCAGGTATCCGCGTCGTCGACATGAGCGCCACGGTGATGGGGCCGATGGCGAGCCAGCTACTCGGCGACCACGGTGCTGACGTCATCAAGGTCGAGTCACCGGCTGGTGACACGACACGGAGTATTCCGCCGATGCAGAACCCCGAGATGGGCTGCACATTCCTGCAGCTCAACCGGAACAAGCGCAGTGTCGTGCTCGACCTCAAGATCGAGCGGCACATGGAGGCGATGCGCGACCTCCTCGCCGGCGCCGACGTGTTCATGTATTCGGTGCGCCCGCAGGCGATGGCCCGGCTCGGCCTGGGGCCCGAGGACCTCGCCGAGCTCAACCCCAAACTCATCTCGGTCAGTCTCGTCGGTTTCGGCGAGGGCGGCCCCTATGCCGGCCGACCAGCGTACGAGGACCTCATCCAGGGCCTCACCGCCGTGCCCTCCCTGCTGGCCCGCACGGGCTCGCCGGAGCCCGGCTATGTGCCCACTTCGTTCAACGACCGCGGTACGGGTCTGTACGCTGCGCACGCCATCGTGACCGCCCTGTTCCACCGCGAGCGGAGCGGGGAGGCCCAGCACATCGAAGTGCCGATGTTCGAGTCGATGGCCCAGTTCGTGCTCGGCGACCACATGGGCGGCATGGCCTTCGAGCCGCCCATGGGTCCGCCCGGATACCCGCGCACACTCACCGCCGAACGGCGCCCCTACCAGACGGCTGACGGCTACGTATGCGCGATCATCTACACCGACAACCACTGGCGGTCCTTCGGAGAGCTCGTCGGGCGGCCGGACCTTCTAGATGACCCGTACTTCGCCGACTTCGGCGTTCGCACCACCCACGCCGATCACACGTACGCCTTCGTGCGCGAACAGCTGGCCGCGAGGACCACCGCTGAGTGGCTGGGGGTGTTCGAGAAGGCCGATATCCCGGCCACGCCGCTGCACACCCTGGAATCGATTTTCGACGACCCGCACCTGAACGCGGTCGGCTTCTTCCAGACCACGGAGCACCCCACGGAGGGCCCGCTGCGCACGGTGCGCGGTCCGGTCGGCTGGTCCAAGACGCCTCCGGGCCTCCGCCGGCACGCGCCGCAGCTGGGCGAGCACACCGTGGACGTCCTCGTCGAGCTGGGCTATGGCAAGGACGACGCCGCGAAGATCAAGAGGGAAGGCGGGCGGTGAGCGCCCTGGCCAGCTCTGAGAGCGACTCCGGCTACGCCCATGTCGCGTATCACGTCGAGGACGGGGTCGCGCACGTCCGCCTCAACCGGCCCGACAAGCTCAACGTCCTGGGCTTCGGCCCGGACGGCAGCCGGGCCGAGATCCTTGCCGCCCTGCAGCGTGCCGACGCCGACGCGTCCGTCGGGGCGATCCTCGTGAGCGCGGAGGGCCGGGCGTTCTGTGCCGGCGGTGACCTGACCGGGGCGCCGCCGACCGACAGACCGTACGACGTCACGGAGATGGTTGCGGAGGTCGACCGGTTCCACGCCGGCATCCGAGCCGTCCGCAGGCCGATCGTCGCGGCCGTGCACGGCCTGTGCCTGGGGGCGGGCCTGGGCTTGCTTGCCCAGTTCGACCTCGTCGTCGCGGCCGAGGACGCCCGCTTCGGTCTCGTGGAGGGCCGTATCGGCCACCCGGGCGCCACTGAGCTGGTGCCGCTGATCGGGCCGGCGTGGGCGAAGTTCCTGATCCTCACCGGAGAGCTGATCGACGCCTCCGTGGCCGAACGGATCGGGCTCGTCCTGGCCGTGGTCGCACCCGACGCGCTGTCGGTCCGGGCGGGTGACCTCGCCGCACGGATCGCGGCGACGCCCCGGGAAGCGGCGATCCTCAACAAGGCCGCGGTCAACGCCACCGCGGATGCCATGGGGCGTACCGACGGCCGCGCGGCCGGGCGTACCCGCGACGTGGTGACCGTCTCGAACGCCCGCTACGCCGAAGCTCCTGATGGCCGGCGCTTCGCCGACATTCTGGCCACGGAGGGCGTGACCGGACTCAAGGCGGCCCGCGACTCCCAGTTCACCGGGAGCTGGCTGCCGACTCCGACGAGCATGAAGGAAGACCAGTGATCCTCGACGTTCTCCAAGGGGACTTGCAGTACCAGTACATCGCTCTCGACTACCCCGAGCATCGCTCCTTCAACGAGGTGTACGGCTACGCCGGCAGCCAGGGCATGGTCCATGTCGAGGGCGTGTTGCTCAAGCCGCGCACCGGCACCTCGAAGACCGTCTTCTTCTTCATGCATCCGGTCACCCCGATGGACGCGCTGCCCGTGCCGCGGAGCCTGGCCGAGTCCGGTGTGCACGTGCTGTGCGGACGCACCCGATATTTCAAGAACGACGCGGCCCTGATCTTCGAGAAGACGCTGCTCGACTTCGGCGCCTGGATCCGCTACGCCAAGGAACAGCTCGGCTACGAGAAGGTGGTGCTCGTCGGGTGGAGCGGTGGTGGCTCCTTGTCGATGCTCTACCAGTCGCAGGCCGAGAATCCCACGATCGTGGATACGCCGTACGGCGACCCGGTCGATGTCGTCGGTGCCGGGCTCATACCCGCCGATGCTGTGGTCTTCCAGGCCGCGCACGCCTCCCGGGCGCGGGTGCTGCTGGAGTCCCTCGACGCCTCGGTGCGCGATGAGCTCAACCCCGAGGACCGCGACCCGCATCTGGACCTCTACCGGCCCGAGAACCTGGCCAGTCGGCCCTACAGCGCAGACTTCGTCGCGGAGTACCGTGCCGCCCAGCTGTCCCGGATGCGCCGTATCACGGCGACCGTGCGTGAGCGCCTCGAGATGCTCGAGAACCGCGGTGGCAAGGAGATCGAGGGTGCCTTCGTCGTCCACCGGACCGAGGCCGACCCGCGCTGGCTCGACCCGACCCTGGAGCCCAACGACCGTCGGCCGGAGTGGTGTTACTCCGGTGACCCCGAGACGGTCAACACCGGACCGGTCGGCGTCGCGCGGTTCTGCACGCTGCGCTCGTGGCTGTCGCAGTGGTCCATCGACGACACCCGCGCCAGGGCCGAGGTGTGTGCCGAGGACGTCACGGTGCCGTTCCTCACCATCGAGAACAGCGCCGACGACTGCGCCCCGGCGGCCCATGTCCATGAGGTCTTCGAGGCGGTCGCCAGCACCGACAAGGAGTACAAGGTCGTCAAGGGAGCCGACCACTACTACGCGGGCACCCCCGAACTGCTCAAGCAGACAACCGAGCTGACCCTCGAGTTCGTCGCCAAGCGCGGCCTGCTCGACCTCAGTCCTCCCTCCCCCACCCGACTTCGCTGAAAGGCGCCGCAATGAACGAACCCTTCACCGCACTGGTCGTCGACGAGACCGACGGGAAGCGGGTGTGCGACTTCCGCCGGCTCAGCCTCGCCGACCTGCCCGAATACGACACCCTGATCGAGGTCGAGTACTCCTCGCTCAACTTCAAGGACGGCCTCAACGTCTCCGGCGCCCAGAAGATTGCGCGGCGCACGCCCCTGATCGCCGGCGCCGACCTGGCCGGCACCATCGTGGAGACCACAAATGCCCAGTGGAGGGTCGGCGCCAAGGTCGTCGTCAACGGCTGGGGCATGTCGGAGACCGAGTCCGGTGGCTACACCCGCTATCAGCGGGTCAAGAGCGAGTGGCTCGTCGAGATCCCCGAGCCGTTCAGCACCCTTGATGCGATGGCGATCGGCACAGCCGGCTACACCTCAGCCCTGTGCGTCGACGCACTGGATGCCTGGGGCGCACTGGCCGGTGGCGATGTGCTCGTCACCGGCGCGGCCGGAGGCGTAGGGTCGGTCGCGGTCGCACTCCTTACCGCGGTCGGAGTGCCCGTGGCGGCCTCGACCGGGCGCCCCTCCGCGCACGAGTTCCTCACGGAGCTGGGAGCCGGGACGATCGTGGACCGCAACAAGCTCCTCGAGCCCGGGCGCCCGCTGCAGAAGGAGTGCTGGTCCGGGGTAGTCGACACCGTCGGCGGTGTCACCCTCGTCAACGCGCTGTCGCAGACCGTTTACGGCGGCGCCGCTGCCGCCTGCGGGCTGGCCGGTGGCAGTGACCTAGTCGGCGCGACCGTGCTGCCCCACATCTTGCGCGGGGTTGCGCTGCTCGGCGTCGACTCCGTGATGGCCCCCCAGGCGAAGCGTAAGGCTGCTTGGAGCCGTTTGGCGCGCGACCTCAAGCCCGATGTGCTCGCATCGTTGTCCCGGGTTGAGCCGATGTCGGCGCTTCCGTCACTGGCGCCGCAGATCCTGCAGGGCCAGGTCCAGGGTCGCGTCGTCATCGACGTCACGGCTTGACGATTACAGGTTCGAGACATGGCCGCACGCGAACCGTCGGTGACACAGCGAGAGGGGCGGGGGATGCGCGTCGAGATCGTCGAGGTCGGACCTCGCGATGGGCTCCAGAACGAGAAGGCGCCGCTGTCACCGGAGGACAAGGCCGAGTTGATTCGCCGCAGCACCGCGGCGGGTCTTCGCCGGGTCGAGTCGGTGAGCTTCGTCAGCTCCAAGGCAGTTCCGCAGATGGCGGCCGCCGAGGAGGCCATGGCGCGAACTGAGCGGGTGCCCGGTGTTAGTTACAGCGGCCTGGTCCTCAACCCCCGTGGACTCACGCGCGCCATCGAGACCGGAATGGACGAGGTGAACGTCGTTCTTGTCGCGAGCGAGACCCTCAGCCAGCGCAACCAGGGCGCCACCATCGGGCAGATGGTCGGGCGCTGGCGCCAGATCGTCGCCGAGGCCAACGGCGCCGTTCCGCTTTCCGTCGCGATCGCAGCCGCGTTCGGCTGCCCTTTCGAGGGCGAGGCCGACCCCGAGCTGGTCGCCCGCCTCGCGGGAGAGGCGTACGACGGCGGCGCGGTGGAGATCTCCCTGGCCGAATCGATCGGAGTCGGCGTACCGGCCCAGGTCCGCGCTCCTTGGCGACTTCGGTGCCGAGGTGATCAAAGTCGAGGCACCTGGCGAGGGCGACGCGATGCGCGGCTGGGGTCGGGTCAAGCCTCAGGGCTTGTCGCTGCACTGGCCGATCATCGGGCGCAACAAGAAGTCCATCACGCTCAACCTGCGCAGCGCCCAAGGCCAGGAGATCGTGCGCAAACTCGTCGCGCAGGCGGATGTGCTCGTCGAGAACTTCCGGCCCGGCACCCTGGAGCGGTGGGGCCTGAGCCCCGAGGAGCTCTGGAAGGTCAACCGTGGCCTCGTCGTCACCCGCGTGACGGGATACGGCCAAACGGGCCCCTACGCACCCCGCGCCGGCTTCGGCGTCGTTGGCGAGGCAATGGGCGGATTCCGGTACGTGACCGGCGACCCGGTGACGCCACCGGCCCGAGTGAGCGTCTCGATCGGGGACGAACTCGCTGGCACCTTCGCGGCCCTTGGCACGCTCGTCGCGCTCCACCACCGGCAGAACACCGGCCGCGGGCAGGTCGTCGACGCATCCCTCTACGAGTCCGTGTTTGCGATGATGGAGGCGCTCGTTCCCGACTGGGAGGTCGGCGGCTACCAGCGCGAGCGGACTGGCTCGATCCTCCCGGGCGTCGCGCCGAGCAACGTCTACCCGGCGCTCGAAGGGTCGGTGCTGGCCGGCAACCGCGACACGGTCTTTCAGCGGCTTACCGAGGTGATGGGCCAGCCCGAGCTTGCCGCGGACCCGAGGTTCGCCACCCATGACGCGCGCGGTGCCAACTCCGAGGAGCTGGACCGGATCATCTCCGCTTGGAGCAGTCCGCAGGAATCCGGTCACCTCCTCGACGCGCTCCACGAGGCTGGTGTCCCCGCCGGACTCATCTACCGCGCCAAGGACATGCTGGAGGACCCGCACTTCAAGGCACGTGAGTCGATCGTCCGGCTCAAACACGAAGTGCTCGGCGAATTCCCGATGCGTCCGGGCCCTCGGTCCGGAGCTCGGCGAACACAACACCGCCGTCTACCGCGACCTGCTGGGCCTCAGCGACGACGAGGTCGAGGCGCTGCGGACCGACGCGATCATCTAGCGAGGAGCCGTCATGAGCAAGCGCATCGACACCGCCGTGATAATCGTCGGCGGGGGGCCCGTCGGCCTCACCCTCGCCTACGACCTCGGGCTCCGGGGCGTCCCGTGCGTCCTCGTCGAGGCCGACGCCGGGACCGGACTCGAGCTACTCGCCAAGGCAGGGACCTTCAACGAGCGGACCGTCGAGTACTTCCGGAAGATGGGCGTCGCCGACGACATCATCAACGCCGGGTTCCCGCTCGACTACCCTCGGGACACGCTCTACGTCACCTCGCTCAACGGCTTCGTGCTCGGCCGCGACCCGCTGCCCTCGGCGAAGGATCGCATACCGTTTCCCGAGACGAGGGAGATCCCCGCGCGCTGCCCGCAGTACGTTTTCGACCCGCTGATGGCCGGCAAGGTCCTCGAACTCGGCATGACGCAGGTCCTCTACGGCGCTGTCTGGCGCTCGATGTCCGAGGACGCCGAGGGCGTCACGTCGGTCGTCGAGGGCCCCGACGGCGAGCACCTAACGGTCCGCTCGAAGTACATCGTCGGATGCGACGGCGCCGGCAGCACCGTCCGCCGCGCAGCGGGCATCGCCTTCGAGGGCAACGATCTCGACTACTCGGTGAGCGCGATGATCGAGTTCGAGGCGCTCGAGGACCTGCACCCTCACGGCCGGGCCGAGCGCTTCATGTTTGTCGGCGAGGACGGGAAGACCTGGGCCAACATCACATCGGTCGACGGCCGGAAGCTATGGCGGATGACGCTCGTCGGCTTCACCGAGCGCCAGCAGCCCGACAGCAACGACTACGACGCAGCCATGCGCCGTGCCCTTGGCACCGACGAGGGCGACTGGATTCTGCACCGCGTGATGCCGTGGCGCCGCAGCCACTACACGGCCGAGCGCTTCGCGCAAGGACGGCTGTTCCTTGCCGGTGACGCCGCCCATACCACTTCGCCCACCGGCGGACACGGCCTCAATACCGGTCTCGGCGACGTCAGCGACCTGGCGTGGATGCTCCAGGCGCTCATCGAGGGCTGGGGTGGCAGATCGCTGATCGACGCCTACAACGCCGAGCGTCGGCCGGTGGCGATCCGCAACGGCAACTTCTCCAGTCGCAACTACGGCGCGTGGGTCGAGGAAGCCAAGTGGGACCGGCTCTTCGAGGACTCGCCCGAGGGGGAGAAGCAGCGCCGGGCGCTGGGGGACCAGATGAACGCCCGCCTGCAGCCCGAGTGGCACTCCTTCGGGGTGGCGATGGGCTATCGGTACGACGAGTCGCCGATCGTCGTCGGTGACGGGACGCCTCCGACTCCGGACGATGCCAGCGTCTACGTGCAGACCGCTCGCCCGGGGCACCGTGCCCCGTTCGTGCGGTTCGCCGATGGCACCGCCACCATCGACCTGCTCGACCGTGACGCCTTCACGTTGCTCGTTCTCGGCGACGAGCCCGCGTCGGCCGACATCGGTCGCGCGGAGGCAGCCGCAGCGGGTCTCGGCGTTCCGCTCACGGTCGTCCGAGTCAGTGAGCCGGCCGTCGCCGCAGCCTACGATCGACCGTGGGTGCTGGTGCGCCCCGACGGCATGGTGACCTGGCGCGGCGACGAGTTGCCCGACCCCCGCGACCTGCTGCTGACGGTCACCGGCCATGCCTGAGGATCAGTACGCCCCAGTGGACGAAGGCGTCGATCATGTCCAAGGCATCGTCGCGCTGCTGTGGACGCCCTCGTCCGCTCAGGTCTGGATCTCTACACCACAAGGACTTCGCCCGCAGCGCCGGGTATCCGACGGTGATCGCCCACGGGATGCTCCAGGCGCCTTGCCGGCGACTTACGCAACCGGCCTACTCGGTGCCGCGACCGTGCACCGCTTCGGCGTTCGGTTCCGCTCTCAGGTCTTCTACGGCGACACCCTCAACTGCTCGGGAACCGTCGTTGCCGTCGAGGAGGGGCCGAGGGCGGCCTGGCCACCGTAGAACTGCAGCGAGGCAGCACACCGGCGAGTCGTGATCACCGGGACTGCCGACTTCTTCCTGGCGTGACCCGTGGATCACTGGGTCCAATGATCCCGGTGACAGCGTCAGATGGCGGCGAGCGTGCCGTCCGGCTCGCCCAGGTGGCGTGGAAACAGGCCGCTGAGAACGGCTCCGGCTGCCTCCAGCACTATGCACTGCAAAGGCGTGAAGGGGCTGTCGGAGCGTCTGACGAAGCCGACCTGGCCCCAGGTGCCATGGGCATCGGCCAGGGGAATCGAGAGGATCGAGGGTACTTCGGTTTCG
Organism: Streptomyces sp. NPDC050287; assembly: GCF_044459385.1. Classification (NCBI taxonomy): domain Bacteria; kingdom Bacillati; phylum Actinomycetota; class Actinomycetes; order Kitasatosporales; family Streptomycetaceae; genus Streptomyces; species Streptomyces sp. NPDC050287. Next base: position 140,079 of record NZ_JBITIY010000005.1, read on the forward strand.
GCCAAGCGCGTCAGCTTTACCGTCGCCGGATAACGGCGCTTGAACTTTGTGATGTCGACGACTCGCCGGATCGCCCGGGTGTTGAAGGTGTCGGCCGAGAGGTATCCGCCGTCTAGCGGCACGCCTGCCGCTACCGAGGTCTGCCACTCCTCCGGCATCCCGGCCTGCGCGACCAGATCCAGCAAGTTCGAGCCCGGGCGCCGGGCGAACACGGCCGCACCGTCACACAGGCTGTCGTCGGCCGCGAGGTCAACGAGGGCCCGGCATGCCTCAAGCCGGCTGTGGGTGGCGAAGAGCGACTGGATGAGCGTGCTCAGACGATCTTCCCAGGTCGCCACGTAGTTGCTGTCCTCCACACCGGTGCCCTTCTTCTGATGGGCGGCCAGTTCCGTGACGGGCTGGTCGAAGCTGTACCCGATGCCGCGCGCCGCGCGGATGTAGCGACGCTCACCGGAGGCCTCCAGCTTCTTGCGCAGTCGGTTGATCTGCAGGCGCAGGGCGTTGCGGTCGTCTGTGTGCTTCCAGTCCCAGACCTCCTTGAGGATCTCGTGGTGCCGGATCGCGACGAAGGGCTGGCCCATCAGCACGCGAAGCAGGTCGAACTCGGTGGGGGTAAGGCTGACCTGCTGGCCGTCAACCGTGACTCTGCGAGCCAGCAGGTCGACCCGGAGGCCCGGGCTCTCCAGGAACCGCAGCTCGGCCTGGTTCGGGATGGCTCGGCGCAGGAGCGCGTCGGTGCCGGCTCGCAACAGATCGCCGGAGTAGCCCTGCTCCAACACCAGGTCTGCTCCGGCGTTGAGCAAAGTGGGCTCGGACTGCGTGCCAGGCGACGACAGCGCGACCATGGGAGCCCGGGAGAGCGGCCTCAGAAGCGACACGGTGCCGATCGCCCACGGATCCGAGGTGCCGGCGACGAAGAGGAGTCCGAAGTTGCGCACCAAGACCAGCCACGATGCCCGGTCCAGGTCGGTGGTGCACACGCACTTCCAGCCGATGGCAGCCAAGGCGCTGGATGTGGCCGCGGCGCCGAGCTCTGTGTCCGCGACCACGAGGGCCGTTCCGCGGTGGCCGCCATTTGGCGCGGACGATCTAGTGGGCACGGTCGGGCCTAGCGGGGGCGCAGGGCGCGGATTGGTACGCCGGTCGTTGTGCACTGAAGCCTCCGCGAACTCGACGGTGAGTGGCGTGCGCCATAGCCAGTATGGCCATATCTGACAGCGTGTACAAGGATCTGCAGGTCGGAGACGACCGGCTGAGCCGGTGGTCTGAGCAACCGGGGTCTCGGTATGTGGGTTGAGCACCGACCGGCATTCTTCGTACATGTAGGGGGGATGCCGAACTGCTGGCGAGGCTTCTCGCGCCCGGGCGCCCGTCCTACAGTGCCGAGGGGAGGAGCGCGGCTCGATAACTTCGTTCGGAGAGGAAGTTCATGCAGCATGAAACCCTCGTGGTGAGCGGCGAGTTCGACACCGTCGACCATCTGTTGGCGGCGGCGGCCGCCCAACAGGGGGAGCGCGACGCGTACGTCGGTCCCGACGATCGGATGAGCTTTGCAGAGTGGCATCTCCGCTCCGACCTGGTGGCGGAGGAGCTCCGCCGACGCGGTGTCGGCCGGGGCGACGTCGTGGCGCTCGTGATGCCCAACTCGTGTGACTTCGCCGTCGTGTTCGCGGCGATCGCGAAGCTCGGTGCTGTCACCACCGCACTCAACACTCGGCTCGGGCCCCAGGAGATGGAGGCGATCGCCCAGACATGCTTGCCACGGCTGGTGGTGCGTGATGGCACGCTGGCCACCCCGCCGCTGCCCGGCGAGCCGCGGTCCCTCCTTCGCTCCGAGCTGGCGGGGATCTACGCTCGCGTGGCGGTCGACCCGCCGCGTGGCCAGTGCAACCCCGCCGACCCGGTCGTGATCATGTGGACCAGTGGTACGACCGGGAACCCCAAGGGCCCCTACCTTGACCACCGCAACCTCAAGGCCGTCTCCGACGCTGCCGGACCGATGAGCACACCCGGTGACCGCAGACTGGTTCCCACACCATTCCCGCACGCCGGCTACATGGCGCGCCTGTGGGACCAGATCCACCACCTGACGACCGTGATCATTGGCGTGATGCCATGGTCGGTGGACTCCATGCTGCGGCAGATCGTCGAGGAGAGAGTCACGGTGATCGGCGCCGTACCGACCCAGTGGGAGAAGCTTGTTCAGTTTCCCGGCATCGACGAGCTCGACCTCGGCTCCGTCCGCGTGGGGCTCAGCGCGACCGCTCCCGCACGACCCGAGTTGGTGGAGCGGGTCAAGGAGGTCCTCGGCTGCCCGCTCGTGGTCCGCTATGCGATGACGGAGAGCCCGAGCATCGCCGGCACCCGACCTGAGGACCCGCCGGAGGTGCAATTCCGCACCGTGGGCCGCCCCCAAGTCGGCATGGAGGTTTCCGTGCTGGCCGACGAGGGGGAAGTCGGCATGGTCCGCATCCGTGGGGCCTGCGTGATGCGCGGCTACTGGAACGACCCGGCACGGACGGCGAAGGCATTCGACTCCGAGGGCTGGCTGCTGACGGGCGATCTCGGCTATCTCGATGCCGACGGCAACCTCGTGCTCACCGGCCGCTCCAGCGACATGTACATCCGCGGCGGCTACAACGTCTATCCCGCCGAGGTGGAGAGCCTGTTGGTCACCCACCCGAAAGTCGCCGATGTCAGCATCGTCGCTGCTCCGGCGCCGACTATCGGTGAGATTGGTGTTGCCTTCGTGGTGCCGGTACCCGGTGAGACGGTCACCTTGGATGAGTTGCGGGAGTTCGTACGACGAAACCTGGCCGACTACAAGGCGCCGGACGTTCTGCATGTTATCCAGGAGCTGCCGGCGAACGCGATGCACAAGATCAATCGGAGCGCGCTGCGCGAGTTGGCGAAGGCCTCCGTGACCACCGAGACCGCCCCGGCATCTGCCGCCGGCGTGGGCCGCTGATCGACAGGAGGAGCAAGTAGTAAGAGTCGAAGCACCCACAGCGGTCATCGTCGCGGATGCCCGCACGCGACGGGCCGGCTGCTCCGCGGTCTGTCCGGCTAGAGCCCGCCACCGATCTGGGTGGAATCGCGAACCGGCGGGAGAAGGCCAGGATAGGCGGGGACCAGGTCGACTACGGCGTCGTCGGCACGTCATCCAGGCCGGATGCGGGCAGAACACCGCTCGACGGTCGCCGTCAAGGGCGGTAACGCGATGATGATGCCGGCGGTGACACTCATCAAGGTTGCGTGGCCAGGGTGAAGGCGATCGCCACCGCCGACCAGATGATCCGTGTCCGGGAGCATGATGTCGTCGCTGTCGGCGGCATGCAGTCGATGAGCCAGGCCCCGCACCTGCTGTCGAAGTCCGGGACCCGCTTCAAGTACTGCTACACAATGGTGGTCGACACGATGGCCTACGACGCGCTCTTCGACCAATTCACCTACCAGGCGATGGATGAGGCAGGCGACGAGCCGACGCCACGTCTCGGGTGCGGCGTCGGTGGGCGCGCTCGGCGCGGAAGCCGTCGAGCATCAGGTACAGGTGGCGGCGCCATGCGTGCGGGCGATCCCGTCGGGCGCCTCGATGATCCGGCTGTGGGACCAGATGACGAAGGCGAGGTCCTCGGGTACCAGGTCGGGTCGTAGGCGGCCCTGCTCTCGCGCGCGTTCGACGATGCGCACGCCGGGTCATGGATCCGGGTCTGCTGGCTGGCCAGGCAGACGTTCTCAGGCAGCCGGATCGAGGCGAAGTCGTTGAGGCCCCGGTCGCGGGCCTGGAGTTCGCACATGGTTTCCAGGAACAGGCACAGCCCTTCCCACACGTCGTCCATGCTCAGGGCCTGTTCCGCGGCGGCGACCCAGATCGCGAGCTTGCGCCAGCGAAGACCTCCTGCACCAGGCACAGTTGGCGACCTGCTCCAGCGACGCCTGCATCATGCGGCCGGCGGCGACCACATCCGCTCCGGCGTGGCGTTCTCGCAGCTGAGTTACTGGGTCAGCGACCTGCCAGGCGCGGTGGTGGTGGCCTACGAGACCGGCCGACCGGCTTCGTACCTGTACCGGCACCTGACCGCAGCCGGGATCGGGTGCGAGGTCGCAGCAAGCGGCCTTCCAATCGGTGAAGTTGATGCTGCGTAGGCAGTTTGTCCGCCCTGTTCCATGGAAGCCCACGGTTGAGCGAATTCGTCGACCGGACCTCCGTCGGGGGAGAACGAGCCGTGTCTTACCGACCGGTGGTCAGCAGGCTGCGCCACCTCCGGTCACGGACCTTCTCCCACCGCGCGGTCAGCCGCCCAGCCGGAGTCCACGCGCTCGTGTCCCGAAGATCTCGGTGCCGAATACCTCACCGAGTCTGGTGGCATCCCAGCGCTGCTCGTTGCTGCAGGCGACCGCGTCCTCGGTCCATCCGCCCATGAGATAGATCTTGTCGCCGATTGCTCGGATGACCTGTCCGGAGATCTGGCTGGCCTGTTCGCTCGCGAGCCACGCGACGACAGGGGAGCAAAGGGAGGCGTCCAGGGGATCGAAGGAGTCCTCGGGACGTTCGTCCGGCTCGGGGACGACGTCATCCTTGCCGGACGCGGAGAGACGGGTAAGGCCACCGGGCCCGATCGCATTGACGGTCACTCCGATGCTTGCCAGTTCCAGACTGAGGGTCAGCGTCAGGCCTGCGATCGCCGACTTGGCGGTCGCGTAGTTCGACTGGCCGAAGTGACCCAGGAGCCCGGCACCGGAGACCGTGTTGATGATGCGGCCGTACGTCGTACCCGTGGAGGCTTTGGCGTTCGTGCGCCATCGGCGGGCGACCGAACGGCACGCCAGCCACGTTCCGCGGACGTGCACGCGCATCACCAGGTCGAAATCGGCGACCGGCATGTTCCAGATGGCTCGATCCCGCACGATGCCGGCGTTGTTCACGAGGATGTCCACGCGCCCGTACTCCGTCCAAGCCCGATCGACCAATGCCTCGACCTGGTCCTCGTCGCCGACATCGCCGTAGTCCGCGATGGCTCGTCCACCGCGTGACCGGATGATGTCGACGACAACGTCGGCGTCGCGGCCGGATCCGTCGCCGGAGATCGTCGTCCCGAGGTCGTTGACGACGACGGCCGCTCCTTGCTTGGCCAGTTCCAGGGCATGACCCCGGCCGATACCGTGCGCGGCTCCCGTGACGATGGCGACCTTGCCATCCAACAGTCCAGGCATGAGGTGGTGATTCTCCTTCTTGTCTTGTCACCTTGTGGTGACACGGCCGGTGTGGTCGCCAGCGTGCCGGTGATGCGGTGAGGACAGCGCGGACTCAGGCAGGTACGAAGACCGGAGCCGACAATGTTTCGTCGAGCGGCTCGGCCCGGACGGTCAGAGCCATCCCGATGTGGAGGTCCTCTGGAACGCAGTCCACGATGGTGGTCATCAACCGGGGCCCCTCCTCGAGCTCGACGAGGGCGGCTACGTACGGGACGCGATCGGCGAACGGCGGCAAGTCGTTGACATAGACCGTGGAGAACGTGTAAAGCGAGGCGCGGCCACTGGCAGGACGGGGCTCGACGGCGCAGCTCCAGCAAAACGGGCAGAAGGGACGCGGGTAGTGGTGCACCCGGTCGCAGTCCGTGCAGTGGGCGATGAGTAGGACGCCACGATCGCGGATCGCGTCCCAGTATGGCTGTGTGTCCGGCTCTACGGTGGGCAGGTCCCGGCGGTCGGCACGAGTCACGAGAGATCCTTTCTCACACGCCACGGAAAACGGGCGCGCGATTCTCCAGAAATGCGGCCACGCCCTCCGTGGAGTCGATGGAGTGGCTCTGTGCCTCCTGCATCAGACCCTCGAAGGCGAAGGAGGACGCTCGATCCTGATCGAGGGCGACGTTGAAGAGGCGTTTGGTCAGCGCGAGTGCGGTGGTGGGGGCCGCGGCCAACCTGGTGGCCAGTGCGGAGACCGTGGATGCCAAATCGTCACCGGACACGACCCAATTGACTAGTCCGAGCCGCAACGCGTCCTCGGCCGGAAGACGGTCGCCGAGCAGGGCCAGTTCCTTGGCCTTGCGCATGCCGAGGTGACGAGTGAGCAGGTAGGCGCCGGCCGCGTCGACCGTGATGCCGCGCAGAACGAACGACTCGATGAAGACCGCTTCCTCCGTGGCGATCACGAAATCCGCCGCGAGGGCCAGGTGAGCTCCCATCCCCGCCGCCGCACCCTGGACGACAGCGATCACTGGCTTGTCGCAGTCCAAGACGGCAGCGATCAGCTGCTGGGCGCCGCCCATGATTCGCCTGCTGACCTCCCCGACAACCGTCTCGGCGTCTGTTCGGCGGAGGCCGGTGACGTCCGCACCGGTGCAGAAGTGCCGCCCCGCGGCACGCAGGACGACGCACCGCACGGCGGCGGTCTCGTGTGCGCTCTGGAGTAGCGCGATGACCTGCTGCCGGTCCGACGGTCGCAACGCGTTGCCCTTGGCGGCCCGGTCGAGGGTGATGGTCAGGATCCCATCCGACAGCTCCGAACGGATCGAAGCGTGCGCTGCCTCTTCGTCAACCACATCGGCCTGGGTGTCCACTGCCTGGTCGTCGTTCATGTCAGCTATTCTGGCATCATCGTCACTTACTAGGCAACCAATGAGGGAGAAACCGCGTGACTGAGGCCCCACATCTGACGCCACCGTCATTTGAGTTCCCTATAGAGCTCGGGGCGGTGCGAGCGTTCGTCCAGGCCATGGAGTCGGGAAACCCCGCTTTCGCGGGAGCTGCCCCGGTCGTTCCGCCGACCTTCCTGGTGACGTCGCACCGTTGGTCCACGAAGGAGAACCGGATCGACCATGGCATCCCGAGGGCCCGGCTCCTGCACGGCGGGCAGGAGTTCCGTTTCCACGGGGAACCTCCCCGGGTCGGCCACACCCTCACCGCCCGGGAGCAGCTCACCGAGCGTTACCAGAAGCAGGGCCGCCGCGGCGGCACGATGGAGTTCGTCACCGTGACGACCGAGTTCCACGACCAGTCGGGAAGGCTTGTCGCGGAGATGAGCGCGACCTACATCGGTACAGCGCCGAAGGGGGAGCACGCATGAACGTCGCCACACCGGAAGTCGGTCAGCGTGCCGAGCCACGTACCTACGGCCCCATCACGTCAGAGACGATCGTGCGCTACTCGGCAGCATCAGGAGACCTCAATCCGATGCACTACGACAAGGATTTCGCCCAGCAGGCCGGCTACCCGACCGTGTTCTCGCAGGGCATGAACTCCGCCGCGCTCCTGGGCTCCTTCCTCTCTGATTGGTTCGAGCCGGCCTGGATTCGGCGATTCGGGGTCCGGTTCCGAGAGTTGGTCTGGCCTGGTGATCTCCTGGAATGCTCGGGGGAGGTCGTCGCGGTCGCCGCGGTCGAGGGAGGTAGCGCCGTTACCGTTGAGCTTCGGCTTCGTCGTCAGTCGGGCGAGACAGCTCTCGAAGGCTCCGCGGACCTGTTCGTGCCGGAGTCCGCGGCGTCCACAAGCTGACCTACGGCGGACGCGGCGCCATCCGGACCGGGCGGCGCCGCGTCCCCCGCCTCGCTCGCCCAAGCGCAGCGTCTGTGACGGTGCCCGGCCTGCAGCCGTACCAGGCGGCTCGGTCCCATTGCCAAGCTGGACATACGTCATGCCGTGCTGCTTGGCCACGCCGGCAGGCACGTCGAGCGCTTCCCAGATCGCCTTGATGGTTCCCTGCACCGCGTCCGACCGGCGTGTGGCGATTGTCCCTGCCAGCGTCTCGGCATGGACCAGAGGTCCCTCACGGGCGGCCACCTCGCTGACCAGTCCCAGACCCATGGCCGTTCTGGCCCTGATCCGTTCGTCGTTGCCGACGGGGGCGCAGCGCAGCACGTCGCCCGGCGGGCGCGATGCAGCCTGCCGATCGGCTCCGGTGCCGAGACGATGCCGACGCCGGCATGCGGGTCGAAGAAGGTCGCCCCTCCGAGGCGATGACGATGTCGGACTCATTGATGAAGTACATCCGGCCGCCTGCGGCCATGCCCTGAAAGGCGACAACAACACGCTTCCAGACGTTGGGCGCGTGGCCCGAGCCACTGACCCGGGTCCATCTGGTTGAAGATCGGCTCCTCCAACCACCTCGGTCCTTCATCGGGGTCGAGACCGGTGCAGAACGCTCGGCCGCCAGCCGCCCGGCACGACCGCGTGGATGTCTTTGTCTCCTCGGACCTCCGCCCAGGCAGCGGTCATGTCCAAGGTCATCTGCCGGTTAAGCCGTTCGAGCCGGTTGAGCGTGATCGCAGGGCTTGATCAAGCTCCGTAGCTGTCCGGATCGTTGGTGATGCCCAGGATGGGGAGTGCTTGGTGGGGCTCGTCGCGTATCGCCCGGGTGGTCTTGGCGATGTTGTCGGCGCCGAGGGTTTTCAGCACGCCGATGGAGAGGTTGCGGAGGGTCGCCAGGGCCCGTGGTGCGGTCCCGGCGTGGACGGTGGAGGCCTCCTCGGCGAAGGTGACGTCCCTGATGTGGTGCGAGGAGTTCGCTGGTGACGGCGTAGACACTCTCACGGGTCTCGCGCTTGCCGGTGGGCTTGCGGCGGCGGTGGTCGCGGATGGCCAGGCGGGCGTGGGGAAAGGCGATTCCGCCGAGTTCGTCGGCGATACCGCAGGTCTTGACCGAGCGGGACTCGCGGCGTCCGTGTCCGGTCCCGGAGGCGGTGTGCTGGACTGCGATGGACTGCCAGGGCAGAGCGGCGAGTTGGGTGTAGGCGGTGGGCTGGTTGGTCTTGATCACGGTGATGTAGCGGGCCTTCTTGGTTTCCACCAGCCAGGAGATGTTCGCCTTGACCGAGTGCAGGGCGTCGAAGGTGACGACGGTGCCGGTCAGGTCCAGCGGTGCCAGCAGCGGCCGGAAGTGCGTGGTTTCGTTCGTCTTCGCGCCGACCTCCACCTGGGCGAGGGGCACGAGGGTGCCGTGGGTGACCGCGGAGAGCAGATGCCGGCGCGTCGCGGTGAGACGGGCTGATCCCTTGAGTGCTTTGCGTCGACGGCGATCGCGCGCGAGCGCCCGGACGCGGAGGGCGACGCCGCCTGGGCGGGTTGGGTGGCGGCCCGGTGCCGGTCGGCCAGGCAGGCGCCGACCGCCCGGTCCAGGGCGTCACCGTCAACAGCCCCCAGCACACGGCCGATCGTGGCCGACGCCGGAGCGCGCCGCCATCTGAGCAGGTGGCGGCGGATCCCGATCACTGTCAGGACTGCGTTCGAAGCACGCTGGCCCCACTCGGCGAGTTCATCGATGCTCCTCGCTCCCGAGACGGCCGCGCACGCACACACCAGCAGGATCGCTGTGAATGAGTACCACCGGCCCCGGCGGGCGCGCGGGTCGGGCACGGAATCGAAGTACGGGCGCAGGTCGGCAATCCGGCCGGTGTCCAGCGGCCCCAGTTTCACCAGCACGGCAGGGATGGGAGAGGATGCAGCAGCAGGCACGGGCCACCTCATGATCATCGGGCTTAGACACCACAATGATCACGAAGCCCGTGCCTGCTCTGCTATGCGCCCCAACCGGTCACAACCCGATCAGCCGCACGACCCCGGAACTTGCAACCGCCCTGGCGTGATCGTGGCGACGCTCGCGGCAACTTCGAACAGCATGGTCTCGTATCGCATCAGACAGTTCCTGCTTGCGGGATTGCCTCGGTGCGGTGGAGCACTGCGTCTTTGATCTCCTTCTTCATCAGCTTTCCAAGGGAGTTCACCGGTAGTTCGGCGGCCGTCTCGAGCTGGACCGGGAACTTCCGCCGGTTCACGCCGCGCCCGTCCAGGAAGTCGCACAGCGACTGGAGGGAGGGCGGCTCGCCGGTCGGTACGATGACCGCGCAGACGCGTTCGCCGGTCTTGTCGTCCGGGAGGCCGATGACGGCGACCTCCCGGACGGCAGGGTGCTCGGTGAGGGCCAGCTCGAGTTCGCGCGCCGAGATGTTCTCCATGTTCCTGATGATGATGTCCTTGAGACGTCCGGTGACGATGAGGAAGCCTTCGTCGTCGATGCGTGCCAGGTCGCCGGTGCGGAAGTAGCCATCCTCGTCGAAGGCCTCCGAATCGAGGTTCGCGTCGACGTAGCCAGCCATCAGCGAGTTTCCGCGAACGCGGACCTCGCCCGACTCTCCTGGTGGCACGGGGGCGCCGTCTGGCGTGGTGATCTTGAGACAGACGCCACTGGGTCGGCCGTCAGCGACCGTAAGGTGCGCGAGGCTGTCGTCGAGGGTTGCCATGCTGATCAAGGGCATCTCGGTCATGCCATAGCCAGAGACGATCTTGGCTCCGAACGTCTCCATCACCTGCTCGTGCAGGGCCTTGGCGCGGGGGGCGCCTCCGATCAGGAAAGCCCTCAGGTCGGGGAAGAAGCGGGTCTCTGAATTCTGCCGCTGGACCTCCAGGAAGCCCTGGACGAATGGAAGACCGGAACAGCACAGAGTGGTACCGGCGGCCGTAAGATGCCGAGCGGTCTCGAGGGGCGCGAAGCTCTCGGTGACCACCAGGTGAGCCCCCGACCGTACCGCGCCGAGGAAGAACACCAATCCCCCGATGTGGGCGACCGGTGCGATGGAGGAGATGACGTCGTTCGGACCAGGCGACACGGCTGCGCAGAACGTTCGCGCGGCGGCGACGAGGTCGCTGTCGCGGTGGCGGGCTCCCTTCGGGACCGCCGTGGTGCCTGACGTGTAGTAGAGCCAGCGCACGTCGTCAGGAGCCGCCCCGCGGGCGCGGGGAAGCGGGGCGGAGGAGCCATGGGGAAGCGCTGATTCGAGTACCAGCGCTTGGAGACCCGGCACCCTGCCCTCGAGCCGACGTGCCATCGACGCATGGTCGTACCGTGGCTGGCTCTCTGGCACCAGAAGGAGGGCAGAACCCGCCTGCCGAACCATGAACTCGACGTCCGGTTCGCGCAGCGTTGTGACCAGCGGGTTTTGGACGGCACCGAGGCGCGAGAGTGCTACCGAGACCAGGAGTGCGTTGATCGTGGTCGGTAGTTGCCACGAGACGACGCTGCCCTCGCGAACACCTCGTGCGTACAGCCAGGCTGCGACGCGTTCGGCCTCGTCGGCGAAAGCCCCGGCGCTGAGGGTCCTGCCGTGCTCATCCGACACGAGTGTTGAGCCTGGATCAAGATCCGCACGGTGGACGAGTGACTCCCACAGCGTCGGCGACCATTGTCCGTCCGTCGCCGGCAGAGCTTCGGATGTTCCCTGCGTCTGAGTTCCTGCTGAACGCCCTGCCCTCATGTCTGCGTCGGCCTTTCGAATGTCATCCGGCAGTGTCGTGGGGAAGTAACTCCAGTGCAGTAGATAGGATGTCAGATCTTGGAACCGATGTGGTGGCCTCCCGGGACGTCCGGCTCCTTGGGAGGCGATGGTGGTCAGGTCACGTTCGAAGCCGGCGACCGAGCGGCTCACCGGCTCGATCAGCAACCACGTGTGAACCCTGCGCCGCCGTACTCGGCGAGTCGAGTCATCACCTCGGCCGGGCGCTAACCAGCGGCGGCACAGACCACGTTGATCTCTGCCACTTGCTCCGCGAGGACCGAGAGGGGGTCGAGAGTCGGCGAGCTGGTGACTGCGGCCGGTTCCGGGCTTTGCGGCAAGGGCATCCAGCCCTCGCCGAGTTCCGACGCACGTCTCCGTGCTGCGGCCGTTGCCGCCGAACCAGATAGGCGGTCCGCCCGGTGTGAACAGACGGGGCATCGCTCGCCCACTTGGAATATCGTAGACACTGTTGTCAGATTTGTCTTCTACTTGTGGCGTGCGACGAATGGGCGCCCAGGGCGGCGGCCGTGGGGGAGCTGGGCGTCTCGATGGCGAGATGAGTCGCCAGCCGTATGGTTGTGACGCAAACGCGGATCTGACAGTATGTATATCAAATCGAAGGGAAGTGGCCGGGGAGTCAACTGTGCCTGGGCACCGTCGACCGGTCTTCACGCGGCGGGCCGCAGACCATGAGCGTGCCAACGAACCTGCTGCACACGACCTACGCCGTCGGCCAAGGCGTCAGGTCGTCGTCTGATGCTGAACCGTCCGGAACGGCGCAATGTGCTTCGTCTTGCCGACCGGTGCCTACCAGGCCGAAGCACGCGTGCGCCGATACGGCGATGCACGGCGAGGTGAGCAGGTCCCAGCTCCTGTATGCCGCCGCCGAGTTCCGAGCCGGACACGGGGGCGTCGCCTATCAGGCCTCCGTCGCCCGCGTGATAGCTGCACGGGCGGCGAGTGACAACGCGCGAATGGCGATCCAGCTGCATGGAGGAAACGGCTACACCTGGGAGCACGACCTCCACCTTGCCGCGAAACGAGCAACTGTCCTGGCGCTCCAGCTGGGCAGCAGAGACCTGCACTTGTCCCGAGTGCTGGAAATGGAGGACGCGTGACTCGACGGGTAGCGATCGCGGGAGTAGGTCTTTCGGGCGTGGGAGACGACCAGCTGACCAACCCGTACGCGCTCATCAGCGAGGCCGCACGACGAGCTGTCGAGGAGGCCGGACTGGCTCCGAACGAGATCGACGGGTTCGCATCGACGGGTCTGGGCGCCCTTCCTCCGGTCGATGTTGCGGAGCATCTCGGTATCCGGCCGACGTGGATCGACTCGACCGCGGTGGGTGGTGCGGCCTGGGAGGTGATGGCCGCGCACGCTGCGGACGCGATTTCCCTGGGCAGGGCCGACGTGGTCCTGCTCGCCTACGGCTCCTCCTCCCGTTCGGACATCAAGAACGGTCTGCGCACGGCCACCTTGGACTGGGGGTCGCGAGGCCCGTTGCAGTGGGAAGCGCCGTATGGCCACACCGTCATCAGTAAGTACGCCATGGCCGCGCGACGACATATGTACGAGTACGGCACCACTGCGGAGCAGCTGGCCGAGATCGCGGTCTCGGCCCGTTACAACGCCTCGCTCAATCCGGACGCGACGTTCCGCGTTCCCTTGACGGTGGAGGAGGTGCTCGCCGGCAGAGTCATCGCGGACCCGTTCACAAAACTGCAGTGCTGCATCCGTTCCGACGGAGGCGCCGCGTTGGTCCTGGTGGCTGAGGACCGCATGCAGGATCTACCTGGTCTGCCGGTGTGGATACTCGGGACGGGGGAGGCCATCTCCCATATGTCGACGAGCCAATGGGAGGACGTGACGGTCGGACCCGCGAAGATCTCGGGCACTCTTGCATTCGAACGAGCCGGCGTCACGCCGCAGGAAATCGATGTGTGCGAGATCTACGACGCCTTCACCTCCATGCTCCTGGTGAATCTCGAAGACCTGGGCTTCTGCAAGAAGGGCGAGGGCGGGGACTTCGTCCAGGACGGCCGGCTGCGCGTCGGCGGGGCGCTGCCGACGAACACCGATGGAGGTGGCCTCTCCGCAATGCATCCGGGTCAGCGTGGGCTCTTCCTGATGGTTGAAGCGGTGCGCCAACTCAGGGGGCAAGCCGGTGCTCGCCAGGTAGCGGATGCCCGATTGGCCTGCGTAAGCGGTACAGGAGGATGGTTCTGCTCGAGCGGCACCATGATCCTGGGAGCCGACTGACGAGGACGCCATGACGGAACTGCCAGCCGGATGAAAGCGACACCTGTTTGTGTAGATGGACTCCGTTCCTGTTCGAGCATGAGTGGCGTCGAGTCTGTCCGGCCTAGCGGTGCCCTGGCTTGCCGCTTACCACTTCCACGGTCTGACACCCTATACACTTCAGGGCGAAGGCTCTCGGTCCGCTCGACAGTCGCTCAGCGGAAAGGAATCAGACAATGGAACGGCGTCCTAGTTACGGTCCGAACAGCATCACTATCGGGGACCGCGGTGCAACCACGGTCGGAAACGTCCTGCAGACCGCACTGGCGCTCTTTGGTGAAAAGGGATTCCACAATACGACGATCCAGGATATCGCCGACCAAGCCGGGATGTCTCGCGCTACGCTCTACCAATACTTCGAGAGCAAAGAAAGAATCTTCATCGAACTTCTGGAAGAATGCGGGGCGTCACTGCTGGACCTTGCTCGCCACCTAGAACCGCTCAGCGCCACGGAGCGAGGCTTCAGCAACCTTCGATGGTGGCTCGACCGATGGGCTGAGGTATACGAGCGGTACGAGATTTTGTTCCGCGAATGGTCGAATATCGACACTCCGGGAGCGCCGGTACGGCCCCTGGTAGCAAAATTCAATGAAACGTACAACACGCGGATAGCGGATTGGCTTTCGAGTAGCGGCGTCAAGGGAGTCGATCCCCGTGATGCCGCCAACATGTTGACGAGTCTGATCATTTATCTCAACTATGCGGACCATGCGAGCAAGGAATCCGGCAGCGGTACCCGGCTGCCGAGTGAGGAGCTGCGTTACTACTTCTCCGTATCACTGCAGCTCATGCTTTTTCCGGAGACTCCAGTGGACGTGACACGCGGGGATCGTACCGTGCCACGGGCATGGAAGAACCACCGTATCACCGGCAAACTTGCCTCCCGTGATCTGGGGCCGATGCCCACCCCATACTCAGACCGGGTCGCCGGCCTGACCGCTCGAGCCGTCCAAACGGTGAACATCCTGATGCGCGCAGGTGGGGAATGCTTCGCCGAGTTTGGATACCAGAAGACCAACATCGACGACATCGTTCGTACGGCCGGGTTCGCGCGAGGGACCTTCTACAAGTACTTCGACACCAAGGTTGAGCTACTGGAAGCCTTGGCCGAGATGTGTGCCCGCGACCTGATCGCTGGTGCGCTTCGCCTCGAACGTGTCAACGAGAATGACTATACGAACGACTTCAAGGAGTGGGTGCGCACCACACTGAAGGCGAGCAGCGAATATCGTGGGGTGATTCGCGCCTGGCGGGAGCGGAGGCCGGCAACCACTGCCATGGAAGGCATGCGCGCGCATGTGGCCACGTCCATTCGGCGAGCGCTCTTTCTGGCACTCAGCCGATCACGGCGAGGCCATCCCATGCACCTGAGCGCCAGCCGAATCTTTGTCGGCGGTGTCTTCGATCAATTTCCCGACACATTGGTGCTCCATTACACCGACCCGTCGCCCGAATATCTGGAGACCCTTATCGCTGACCTGCTGGACCGGGCGATCCTCGGGTTCACCGATGAAGCCAGGCACTCGCCCGGGCCTCGCGAATGAGGGCTCGCGCCCGGGGACGGGCCACTCGTGCCCCGTTCCGAACGCAATCACGGCGAAGGTTAGCCAGGACTGGGCCGAGCGCGCTGTGACAACTGGGGGCACCATGATGCCGCCGTATGTCTCGGCCGTGCTCAAACACCGGTCCCGCCGTTCACGGCCGACCTGAGTCAGTTGTCCGCCGCGTGCCAGGCTCCCGGCCATTACCGGAGCAGCCCCGCGGGCTGGGCTGCTCCGGTCAGGTGGCGAATCGAGGGAAGAGGAGTTCGGCGTTGCGGTGTTCGATCGCCTCGCGGTCGGATTGGGTGAGGTCGGCGGTGTCCAGGAGATGATTGAAGTATGCGGTTCCTGCAGTGCCGGCGTAGGGCCAGTCGCTGCCGTAGAGCACGTGGCCGGGTTCAGCGAACGAGGCCAGCAATTTCAGGGCGTCGTGGCCGGTCGACAAGGCGGTGTCGAAGTAAAAGCGTTTGAGGCCGGCCAGGATGGCGTCGGGGGTCGTCGGAGTGGACTTCGGCGAGCTGAGAACCGGGATGATTCCGGCGAAGCGCTGTGCCGCGTAGGGCAGGAATCCGCCCGCATGGGACAGGATGACCTTGACGTGCCGATGGCGGTGCATCACTCCGGAAACCACAAGGTCGACGGCGGTACGAGCAGTGTCGAACGGGAAATCGACCACCGCTGGGCTAAGGCCGTGGAGGGGTCGGAGTCCGGTGGCCGTGGGGTGGATGAAGACCACGGCCTGGCGACGATCGAGTTCTTCCCAAACCGGTTCCCACAGCCGGTCGCCGAGGTATATGCCGACGGCGTTGGACATCAGCACCACCCCGTCTGCCTGCAGGGTGTCGAAGGCGTAGCCGACCTCATCGAGCACGCTGGCGGGATCGTGATCAGCCATGGGCAGGCTGGCGAAATGTCCGAACCGGTCCGGGCGGTTCTTGACCAGTTCTGCGGTGAACTCGTTGATTTCCCGGGTCAGTCGGGGACCGCCTTCGTCGGCAGCGGACGGGAGACCTGGCGCCGACACTGACATCACCGCTGCGGCGACACGGTGATCGTCCATCCACGACAGCGTGGACGCGGCCGACCACTGCGTAGACGGGCCCGCGAAACGTTCGAAAGCGGGGGGAATCACGTGATGATGAACATCGAGCCGGCCCGATGTGGGTGTGGCCATTAGTTCTTCCTCTCAGTAACACCGACTTGTGACGCGACGTGGGAGCCCCCGAGTGCCGGCGAGTGCGACTGCCCACGGGATTCGCCCCGCGGAGGCGGGTAGCTCGGCAGTCCGCTCCACGACCAAGACCTTGTGTGGCTACCCGCCCCGAGCGTTTGCAGTAAGTTTTTCAGTAAGTATTACCGTAAGCATTACGGCACTACCGTACCACTGTGAGTCAATCCCGCAAGCCGACAAGGCACTCGCCTCCTGTGCTGGTGAGCCCCGTGTCGGCCGATGTCGAAGAGCTCGCCGTGGCCGCGGACGCCTTGTTCGCGGACACGGAGGACGCCGGCAAACCGTAGGGGGGCATCCCGCACGTCGGGGTCGTGCTGGTGGCGGGTCAGACTGTTGAGCGCCATTCTGGATGGAGCTGAGAGCCGGTCTTGGCGTCATTCCCGGCGGGAGCCAGGGGGATCGGGTGCGGCGAGGGGGAGTCGCTGGTGTGCGACGACAGGTGAACGCCCACACCACGCCGCCGGCCACCGCACCGTGGATGGCCCGCTTGGTGTTCACGGTGTCGCCGCTGCCCCGGATTGAGAGTTCCGGCCCTGGTGGTCTGTGCAGGCGGCAGACTGCAACACCAACTCCCCCTGCCCGGTGCCGGCGTGGCCGGGGATGCCGCCTGGATGAGCCGAGGACCGTGCCGTGATCATGGTGCCGGACGTGGCACAGGCCCGCGCGGATGTGGCCGCGGGCCGGCTGGCCTGTGCGTGCGGATGACCGTACGCCCTGTGGGGCTTCGCCCGGCCCCGCACCATCCACCAGGCCGACGGTGCGGGGCTGGTGGTCCGGCCCACCCGCGTACGCTGCCGCGGCTGCCAGGTCACGCACGTGCTGCTCCCAGCCGTCTGCGCGCCACGCAGCGGGTACGCCACCGACGTCATCGGCCCGGCACTGATCGCCGGCGCTCTGGGCGCCGGGCACCGCGTGATCACCGCCGAGCTGCAGCTGATCCGCTAACCCCATTCGTCGTCGGGTATGCCGAGGACGGCAGCGTCATGGACGTCCGGGAGACGCTGGAGCGCGGCTTCGATCTCGGCCGGGGCGATGTTCTCGCCACCCCGGATGATGGTGTCGTCGGCACGGCCCCGGGCGAACAGATAGGCGTCTGTGTCGAGATGCCCTCTTTGCGGGTGGCGAGCCAGTCGTCGGCGTCGGTGACCGGTCCGCTCCCGCGGAACTCCCCCGCGATCGGGGACCCCTGACGTGATTCATTCCGACGGTGCAGGGCGGGCAGGGCCAGCCGTCCCCGTCCCGGATCTCGACGCTGACCGACGGCAACGGGCGTCCGGCGGAGGTCGGCCGGGCCCGGACCTCGACGTCGGGGCTGCTGAGAGCCTCGCGATCTCGACCGCGCCGCCCCAGCGGTGCGGATGCGTTCCCACTGCGAGTCCTGCCATCGCGACGCTTCCTCTGTTGCGCAGTCGCGGAGCGTGGCACCGGCCCTTTCTATGCAGTACTAATTACCGTACGGTTTTCTGTATTTTCATCGGCCCCGGAACATGGGTGCCCTGCGCTCCTCGAAGGCCCGCCGGGCCTCCTGGGCGTCCTCCCCGATGCCCAGGCCCAGGAGGGTCACCTCGTTCTTGCAGGCCTGGTCGAACGACGAGTCATAGGCGTCGTTGATCTGGCCCTTGACGTGTCCCAGGCCGATCGTCGGTCCT
This sequence comes from Streptomyces sp. NPDC050287, assembly GCF_044459385.1. Lineage (NCBI taxonomy): Bacteria > Bacillati > Actinomycetota > Actinomycetes > Kitasatosporales > Streptomycetaceae > Streptomyces > Streptomyces sp. NPDC050287. The sequence continues at coordinate 158,069 of NZ_JBITIY010000005.1, forward strand.
GCGGCCAGTCGGTGGGCGAAGTCCGCCGCGGCGCTGAGCAGTTGGTCGTCCGGGACGCACCGGTTGGCGAGGCCCCACTGCTCCGCCTGCCGCCCGCTCACCGGCTCGCCGAGCAGCGCGATCTCCTTCGCGCGGACCGGGCTCAATGAACGCGCGAGCAGATACGCGCCACCGGCTTCGACGGGCAGCCCGCGCGTCACGAACACCTCGCAGAAGCTCGCCGACTCGGCGGCTATGACCAGGTCGCAGGCGAGTGCGAAGTTGCAGCCGAAGCCGTAGGCCGCGCCGTTCACGGCGGCGACGAAGGGCTTCTCGTTCTCCCAGACGTCGCGGATCAGCCGCCACCAGCCGTACCGACGGCCGTCCTCGCGGGCGATGTTGGCCTGTGCGCCACGCCGCCGCTCGGGCCTGATCTCGATGTGGTCCGCCTCTCCGAGGTCGGCGCCCGAGCAGAAGGCCCGGCCCGTGCCGGTGACCACCGCCGCGCGGATGGAGGGGTCGTCGCGCACCTCCGCGATCGCGGCGATCAGCGCGTTACGCAGCGATTTGTGCACGGCATTGCGCAGGTGCGGGCGGTTCAGCGTGATCCAGGCGATGCCGTCCGCGACCTTGAACTCCAGTCCGGCCTCGGAGAATTCGTCGAGCATGGTGTACCGCCAATCCGGTAGTGGGTGCGATGGTTGAGAACTGGGACGGGACGAGGGTGCCGGCGGCGCTGAACAGGCCCCCGATGCCCTGGACGAGATTGGTGCGCACGCCCTCGACGGGTACGGCGGCATCCCCGCGCAACTGACGCACTGCCCTGGATGGCGAACATGCCGACAAGCCGGCGTGCGTGTACAGCAGTCCGCCGCCGTTGGTGTTCATCGGCAGGGAGTCGCCGGGGCGGGTGGCCCCGCTCTCGATGAAGACGACGGCCTCGCCCCGTCCGACGCATCCGAGGTCCTCCACCCCGTAGAGGGGGATGCGCGCGTAGGCGTCGTAGACCATGAGTGGTCGACGTCGTCGGCGGTCAGCTCCGCCTCGCTCAGGACCGTGGCCGAGGTCTCCCGGAAACCGGACCGCGGCAACGTACAGCGTGAGCGAGAGCCCGGCTCCGAAGTCCTCGTCCAGCAACTGACCTTTCACATCGGTCAGTTCGACCCGGAACTGCTTGCGCGTATGGTCCAGCACGGTGAGCGGACGCAGCTCGGCGCCCTCCGCGCGGGGGTCCACGGCGAACAGCTGGACCCGCTCGCCCCGCACGGCCGTCACGAGCAGGACATCAGCGATGTGCGCGTCCAGCACATGCGTCTTCGCCCCGCTCAGCCGCCCTCCGGCGGCGTCGTCCGAGACGGTCGTCCGAGCGCCGTGCACGTCGTCCGACGCGAGCGTGGCGACGCAGGTGCCGCGGCCGCCGTGCTCCTCGCTCCACGCGGGGGCGGGCCACTTGCCGCCCGCCGTGGTGCGCTGCCAGGCGCAGCGTGCCTCCCAGGAGCCGGCATCGTCGCCCCACTTCTCGCGGAACCGCGGCACCTCCGCGTCCAGGAACGACCTGAGTTCTTGAAGCAGTTGCTCCATCAGTCTCCTCCTCCCGCGATACGGGCGCCGAGCGGTTCCACGAACCTGAGGAAGCGCAGGACGTCCGACAGGTGGGTGCAGCCGAGGGTGCCGGGCAGGCGTGCCTTGACCTCGCTGTCCGCGGCACGCAGGGACGTGCCCAGCAGGGCATGGACGTTGCCCGACGCAAGCGGGCACTCCGGGAACGGCAGGGCCCGCGGGGTCACGGTGATCGCCGAGAGCACGAGCGAGTCCCGGTCGGCCACGGCGTGCAGCTCGTACTCGTGCAGGGAGCCCTCGCGCCCGTCACGATCCACGTGGCTGTCCCTGAAGTACTCGTAGATGGCCAACTCCTGTCCTTGCGCGGCGACTTCGAGGATGCGGCGCCTGTGCATGGAGCTGGACCGTGAGGGGTGTTCGAGATGGAAGTCGGCGGGGTGGTCGAGCATCGCGGGGAAGTCGGGGGCCTCGGGCGTCCGGCTCAGGAGGTGGCCGCCGGTCTGTGACAGGCGGTGCGCGGTGCCGTCCGCGGCCCAGCCCGTGCAGACGCCGACCAGGGGCGTGGGCCGCGGCCGGGGTGGTTCGCCCAGCTCCGCGATCCTGCCGTAGCCCGAGACCAGTCGCACCGTCGGCAGGTCGTCGAGGAGGGCGGCGTCGAGCGAGTCGGGCGGCAGCCCCGCGTCCGCGAGCGCCCGGAGCCCGGCGCGAAAACCGCTGACGGTGGGGTGGCCGGTCACGGCTTCGACGACGGATCGCGGAAGCGGCGCCGTCAGCCGGGAGAGCACGGACCCGTTGTCGAGTACGGCGCTCAGGCGCGCGGACGCCGTTTCCGTGAGGCGGCCGTGTCCATCCACGACGGCGTCGCGCGCGGCAGCCCGCACGAGGAGGTCTTGGTCCCAGGTCGGATGTGGGGTCACCTGGAGGTCGGACGTGCGCCGCGCCGACGACGGCCGACGTGCGGGCAGCCGCGCGGCGACCCCGAACAGGGCGGGCGGCGTACCGCCCGCGGTCAGCTGCACCATGGATTCATCACCTTCTGTATGGAACTTCCAGTACGGCTGCGGCCGTTCACATCAGACGGCGCAGGATCTCGACCGTTTCGGCCGGTCCGGCGCCGCCGATCACCGTGATGTCGAGCGTGCTGACTCCCGACTCGGCGAAGGCCGCCAGCCGCTCGGCGATCCAGGACTCGGGGCCGACGAGGTTGCCGAGGGACAGCCACTCAGCGGGCACGGCGGCAGCGGCCTCGGCGCGTCGCCCGGCCAGGAAGTGGTCCTGGATCTCGGCGGCCTCGCGCTCCCAGCCCATGCGGCGGGCCAGCGCGTTGTAGTAGTTCGACTGCCGTGAGCCCATTCCTCCCACGTACAGCGCGATCCGGGAGCGGGCGGGGGCCAGGAGCCGGTCGGCGTCGAGGCCCTCGCCGACGGCCACGTCGACGTGTGCCACCACGTCTAGTGCACCGAGTACGGGATCCCTGCGTTTGGCACCGTCCCTCAGCGCGTCGCCGAAGGCCCGGTCGGCGCGCTCGGGCACGAAGAAGAAGGGCAGCCAGCCGTCGGCCGTCTCGGCGGCCGCGGTGACCGACCGGTCGCCGAGCGCCGCCCAGTACACCGGGATCGCGGGACGGACCGGCTGGTTGACGAGCTTCAGCGGTCTGCCGCGCTCGGTCAGCGGGACGGTGACGGTGCGGCCCTCATAGCGCAGAGGCTCGCGCCGCCACACCATGCGGCAGACGTCGATGGTCTCGCGGATCCGGGTGAGCGGCCGGTCGTAGCCGACCCCGTGGAAGCCCTCGACGACCTGGGGTCCGGACGAGCCGAGGCCGAGCGAGAACCGGCCGCCGCTGAGGTGGTCGCAGCCCGCGGCCGTCATCGCGAGCAGGGCGGGGCTGCGGCTGAACACGTTGAGAATCGCCGTACCGAGCCGGATACCCGCAGTGTGCGCGGCGAGGAATCCGATCGCGGACACGGCGTCGAAACTGTAACCCTCCTGGATCCACATGCCGTCGACGCCCGCTGACTCCAGCGCGCGGATCTCGGGCAGCAGGGCTAGGACGTCCTGTGTGTAGTCCAGGGTCACCGACAGGTCCATGGTGCGGCTCATTTCTCCGACAACCCCTCTCTGAGGACGACGACCTCCGGGTCCGGCAGGGTCTCCTCCACCGGACTGACGAGCACGAGGAACCGCAGGATCAGCAGGGTCACCAGAGAGCACATGGCAGCCGCCGCGAAAGCGGACCGGTAGCCGCCGACAGTGGCGGCGATGCCTCCGACGAACTGCCCGCCGGATCCGGTCGCGATGTCGAAGAACGCCGTGAACGTGAAGGGGCGCGCGGACGTTCGTCGTCGGAGACACGGTTGAGCGTCAGGGCCGGCAGCCCCGGGCACTGGAGCGCGATACCGATGCCCAGCGGCACGAGGCTCACGCAGATGCCCCAGACCGCCGCAGTGGCGGCGGAACCGGTGACGCCGAGGCAGATCAGCACCGTCGCCGTCCATCCGGTCCTGGCCGGTCCCATACGGTGCGGGACGTTGCCGCCGATGCACACCAGGAGGACGACCACCGCGTAGAAACAGGAAGAGTCGCTGCGTGCCCGACGCGCGCAGGTCGTCGACGAACAGGGTGCGCCGGGGCACGAACGGGCGGATGGCGATTGATGCCATGGCCATGACGCCTCCGACAATCCCGACGGCGAGATCCGTGCCGTGCGGTCGGTCCATTCCGCGAGCGAAGAAGAAGCACAGCACCGCAAGAAAGCCTGATGAAGCTTCCCCAGAGCAGCCTGGGTGGCGTCGCCTCCATCGCTGTCCTGTCGCCACCCTTCATTCGAGCTCGCGCTGACTGTCCGCATCCTTGCAGGACAACATACCGTAAGCAATACGGTATGGTATTTGATTGGTGATGACAGCCACCGTGCGTCACATCAACGCCCTATGTCAGCAACCGATCCCAGCGCTTCAAGGAGAGGCCGATGAACGCTGCACCGATCGTGGGAACTCCGGTGGTACGACCCGGGCACTTCCATCGACTGGGCATCGCATGCGAGCCCCGCCAGCACATGGACGCGTGGCTGCGCCGCGTGCTCGGGGCCCGGCCGCTCCAGGTACGGACGCGTCAGGTGCACGGCCTCCCGATAGACACCCAGGACGGCAACCACTGGCAGGAGTCGGGTGTCGACATCCAGCTCCTGCGGCTCGGCCAGGACCCCGTCGCGCTGTTCACGGCGACGGCCGCCTCGGGGCCGCTGGGGCGCTACGTAGCGCGCTACGGTCCCGGGCTGCACTCGGTCGCCTGGACGATCGACGACCTGTGGGCGGCGGAGACGCTGCTGCGGCGCAGGAATGTACGGATCACCGGGGCTGATGTGCCGGGGCGGCATTTCTTCATGCATCCGGCGGACACATCGGGGCTGTTGGTCGAGTGGACGGACAGCGAGTTCGTCGACGACTCACGCGGCGGCGAGCCGACGGTCGACGGCCGGCCGGGACTCGTCGACGTACGGGGTGTCGCCTGGCTGACGGTGACCGTGCGCGACGCCCGAAAGAGCGCGGAGCTGCTCGCCTCGCTCATGGAGATGGCACCGGCTCCGGGACACCCGGTCGGGCAACACGAGGACTCCGTCGATCTACGCATCGGCGGCGTGACGGTACGCCTCGTGTCACCCCTCAGCGGCCGCAGTCGGTACGCCGAGGCCCTGGAGCGGCACGGCGAGCGGCTGCACGGCGTGTGCCTCGTGGTGGACGAACTCGACACCGCACTGGGACAGTTGGAGGACGAGGGCGTGACGGTCGTCGAGCGTGCGGGGCCTCAGGCGTGGACGGATCCCGCGAGCACGCTCGGCCTGCCGCTGGAGTGGATCGACCGGCGGGCCCTGCCGGCCGGATGAGCGCGCTACCCGTGTGGAGCCTGATCTCGTCCACCGGGCCCCACTCCAGGGCGCGTCGAGCACGGGCCAGGAACGCGGTGCGCCACCGCCCGGCCCGGCGACGAGCCGGACCGTGCCGCCCGCGCCGGGGATCAGCCCCATCGCGATCTCGGGCAGCCGGACGCGGATGTCGGGATCGGCCGGGACCAGGGAGGCGAAGGACGGCACTGCGATCCCCGCGCCGATGAACGTCCGGACAACCGGGCCAGGAGTGCGGCGGTGCTCCCGGCGGTACTCATCGCATGCGAGCGGACCGGGTCGGGCCCGGTGTCGGACTCGGCCAGGTCGCCTCCGCTGCAGAAGTCCCCGCCCGCTGCCGCCCGAGCCCCAAACCACGAGAGGGTCTATGAGTAATGATGGACACCACAGCCGGAGATACCCCTGCTCCGGAACCGAGCGATGACACTGAAAAGCACTATGGGCACATTCCCGATCGGAAGGCCTGGGATATCGCTCTGGGCGGCGACGTCAGCACCGATCTCGACTTTCAGGTGTTCACAGGTGGGCGCGCACCCGAGGCTAGGAGGGTCGAGGCCCTTGTCCGAACGCCGGAAGTGGGTCTGTACCGGGCGCGCTACCGGGCGGGAGGCGGCGAGAACGGGTTGCACTCTCACCCCGGCGACTCAATCTGGCTGGTACTGGCGGGCTCTGTGCAGTTCTACGCCGAAAAGTCCAGGCTAGTCGCCGACCTCGGACCGGGGGGCGGCGTCATGATTCCTTCAGGCGCGACTTACCGATTCCAATGCACCCTGGATAGCGAAGTCGTCCGGTTCGCGGGCCCGCCACCGCCGCCAAGAGCACAAGCTTAGAGCGTTCTTCATCCGCGAAGCAGACTCGAAGGCCGAGGATCGGGGCGATCAGAGCTGACGAGCCTTCAACGCAACATCCGCTCACTGCGCGAATCTCTTCTTGCTGATGAGTTGACGTGGAACGGTGTTGTTGTGGAACGGTGTTGGTGTCGGCGGCAGTGGGTTGTCGGTGCACTTTGATTCCCGTCGGCTCATTGAACCCTTCTCGGTAACGTCTCGTGACGGTTCGTGATCTTCGTCAGGCGGTGCGGCCGTGTTCCAGCTGGAGCAGGACGAGGGCGGCTCGGGCGATCCGGGTGATGCCGCTGGGGTCGAGGCTGGCCCGGCGCAGGGCCTTGAAGGTGACCTTGAGCAGGGCGTTGGCCCGCTCGGCGACCGCATGGACGCCTCGGATGACCGAGTTGAATGCCTGCTGCTCGTCGTCGAGTTCGCTGCCGTTGGGCCTCTTGACCGGGTGGCGGAAGCCGTCGCCGGCGTTCTCGTAGCCGAGGTCTGTCAGGGTGGGAATGTCCAGGGTGGAGGCGAGCCGGTTGAGGGCGTCGACCAGGCCGTGGGTGCGGGCGCAGGTGGTGTCATGCTCGCGGCCGGGGCGGACCGGGGAGACCCAGATCGGCCAGCCGTCGGGGGCGGAGACAACCTGGACGTTGCCGCCGTGGTGCTTGTGCTTCCCGGACCACCAGAGGTCGGCGCCTTTGGGGCCGGGGGCGGCGACGCGGTCAGTACGGGTGACGGTGCCGTCCAGGTTGAGATGGGTGTAGCCGGCGGCCGCCGCCCGTTCCAGCGCGGTGCACAGATCCGGGGCGTGGTCGGCGAGCACGGTCAGCCCTTCGTGCACGTAGCGGTACGCGGTGGGCACCGAGACCCCGTTGTCCCGGGCGAGTTGGGCCAGCCGGGTCCCATCGACGAACCACCGCAGCACCAGGACACCCTGCTAGACGCCCAGAGCGCGGGTCCCCCTGCGGGTGCCGAGCCGTTCCCGGTGCTTGCGCAAGAGCTGGGCGAGAGTCTCGGCGGTCTCCCTGCCGACGTCGAGTGTTGCGGTGTAGGTGATACTGGTCAACGCGTGAAGCCTCTGGGTTCCGGAACGTGATCTTCGCAGACCTGTTCCTACCAGGGGCTTCTCGCGTATCTGATGCCGGGTCAGGCCCGTCTGATGGCCCTGGTCAGCCAGGAAGATCGCGGATCTGTCGGACGGGCGGCGTGGCCAATACTCTGAGCCCCATCCGCACTACCTGGGGAGAGTCATGACAAGTAGGTTCACCGAGTTGGCCGTTGACTGCCACGATCCGGAGAGGCTCGCGGCCTTCTGGTGCGAGGTCCTGGACTTCAAGGTGATCGACCGGAGCGAGGGCAAGGTCGAGATCGGCTCCTGGATGCCGACCATCGAGGATGTTCGGGCCCGCCAGATGCCGCCCACCCTGCTGTTCATCCAGGTACCTGAGGGCAAGACCGTGAAGAACCGGCTTCACCTCGACGTCAGCCCGATCGACGGCAGCACCGAGGATGAGGTGACCAGATTGCTCGGCCTCGGCGCCACCAAGACGGATGTGGGCCAGGGGTCAGACCGAAACTGGGTGGTCATGGCCGATCCCGAGGGCAACTAGTTCGACGTCGTACGCACCCTGGCACCGCAGAACTAGGCCGCGAGCGGACACCCGCACCCCGTCACACACCGCAACCGTCACGTTGCCGAGAAGACCTCATTGAGCCTTTCCCAGTAACAGATCATGACGTTGTGCGATCAGGTGGTGAGGTTGTGCTCGAGTTGGAGCAGGACGAGAGCTGCGGCGGCGATCTGTGTGATGCGGCTGGGGTCGAGGCTGACCATGCGCAGGGCCTTGAAGGTCGTCTTGAGCAGGGAGTTGGCACGCTCACAGACGCCGTGGATGCCGCAGATGACCGTGTTGTACGCCTGTTGCTCTGCGGTCAGCGCGCTCTGGCGGGTTTCTTGACGGGGTGAGGGAAACTGCCGCCGGTGTTTTCGTAGCCGAGGTCGACCAGGGTCGGCATGTCCAGCTCGGCCGGCCGTCCAGGGTGGAGATGACCTGTGCGTTTCCACCATGGTGCTGCGTTTTCCGGACCCCCAGAGGTCTGCGCCGTTGGGGCCCGGAGCGGCGGCGTGGTCGGTGCGGATGACAGTTCCGTCGAGGTTCACATGCGTCAGCCCGGCCGCCTTCGCCAACGCCGCGACACCCACCACGCCCCCGAACATGGGAACGGGTCACGGACGGTCCGCAGCCGTCACGTTGAGTCGAACACGGGCGTGTCGGGCGATGGTGTACTCGTCGAATCCCGCACACCGCCGCAGCAGGCGCAGCAGGCGCGGGCGGTCTTCGACATCGAGGTCGGGATGGTCGACGGCATGCCGGACGGCCGCATAGAGGAGCCGTTGCCGTTTGCCGAGAATCCGGCCCCAGTCGGCACTTGTGTAGTTCAGCTCCCAAGCGACGCTGGGTCTGAAGTCGGCGTGGTAGAGCTCGCGGCCCCAGCGCAGAAACGAACTCCGCGCGCGGTTCCCGGTTCACCGGTGCGGGCGTGCTTCGCACGAACAGCCAGAATTCGTTCAGCCGGCCGTCCGCGAGCAGAACACGTTGCCGCCCGGCTGCGCGGCGGCTCCCGCCGGACTGCTGCGGGCGATGGTTCGCGGAAGACCCAGGGTCTTCATGGGGCGCCTGTAGGCGCAGGCCGCGCTGCACCTGGTGCACCGCCACGGGGTGACGTCGGCGGAGGGGACGGCCTTCCACCTTGCCGGGCTGCTCAACGGGGCCGAACGCACCGGCTTGGGCACAGGCCCTCTCACCGACTACCTCGTGCGTGACGAGACCCCACCGTCCGCGCTCGTCGAGTGGGCCGCCCGTGCTGCCGGCACCGATCCGTGCCTGACCAGGCCGGCCGGGCAGGAACCCGTGCTCACCGAGCCACCCCGCGGGCCGGGGAAGACCGGCCGGACGGCCCTCGTCAGCCGTCAGTCGTACGTGTAGAAACCGCGCTTGGTCTTCCGGCCCAGCCAACCCATCCGTACGTACTGCTTGAGCAGCGGCGGGGGCCAGTATTTGGGATCGCGGTACTCCTCGTACATGCGCTCGGCCATGTCCTGGACGATGTCCAGGCCGATCAGGTCGCTGAGCCTGAAGGGTCCCATCGGGTGGTTGAAGCCGAGCCTGAGGACCGAGTCGATGTCCTCCATCGAGGCCACGCCGCGCTCGAAGGCGCGGATGGCGTCCAGGAGGAACGGCACGACGAGCAGGTTGCCGATGAAGCCGGGCACGTCCTTGATGATGACCGGGGACTTTCCGAGGGCCTTCGACAGATCGACGGCGGCCCGGACGGTCTCCTCGCTCGTCGCCGGGGTGCGGATGACCTCCACCAGGTCCATGAGGGGGACCGGGTTGAAGAAGTGCAGGCCGACGACCCGCTCGGGGGCGGACGTCTCGGCCGCCATGATCACGAGCGGGATCGTCGAGGTGTTCGAGGCGAGGACCGCGGTGGCAGAGGCGTGGCGCTCGAAGTCGCGGAAGAGCTCACGCTTGAGGTCGACGTCCTCGAACGCCGCGTCGATCACGATGTCGGCTCCGGCGATGTCCGCCCGGTCCGTGGAGGTGCGCAGGCGGGCCAGTGCCTGGGCTGCCTGTTCCCCGGTGAACTTCCCCTTCTCGACGAACTTCGCCAGCCCGGCGGCGACCCGTGCCCGACCTGCCACTACGGCCTGCTCGTCCCGCTCGACGCCGACCACGTCGAAGCCGAGGGAAACGGCCGTCTGCGCGATACCGGCCCCCATGGTGCCGAGGCCGACTATCGCGAGTGTCTTGAACTCCACGCGCACTCCTTGTCTTCGGGTGCTGCTAGAGCACGGGTGTCCTGGTGGACTCGGAGGCCCCGGTGTCCTTGTCGATGTCCGCGACCAGCTTGCGGCGCAGTACCTTGCCCGTCGGCGTGGTCGGGAGTTCCGGCAGGAAGACGATGTCGTCGGGGGTCTTCGAGCTGCGCAGTCGGCCGCGGACGAACTCGCGCAGGACGTCGGCGTCCGGCCGCACGCCGGGCTGGACGACGACGAACGCGCCGATGCGCTGCCCCCATTCGTCGTCCGGGATGCCGGCCACGGCCACGTCCGCCACCCATTCGTGCTCGGTGAGCACGCTCTCGATCTCCGATGGGGCGATGTTCTCGCCGCCGCGGATGATGGTGTCGTCGGACCGGCCCTCGACGAAGATGAAGCCGTCCTCGTCGATATGGCCGCGGTCACGGGTGGGGAACCAGCCGGCGCTGTCCAGCCGACTGCCGGCCTCCAGGTATTCACCGGCGACCTGCGGGCCGCGTACGACGATGTCTCCCACCACGCCGGGAGGGCACGGCAGCCCGTCCGGGGCATGGACCTCGATCTCCACGCTGGGCAGCGCACGGCCCACCGACCCCAGTCTCGCGCGCACGGCGGGATCGTCGCTCGCGGCGGCCGTACGGTGGTCGTCCGGTCCCAGCACCGCGATGGAGGAGGCGGTCTCGGTGAGGCCGTAGGCGTTGACGAAACCGGTGCCGGGAAAGAGCCGCAGCGCCTCCACGAGCACGGGTACGGCGATCTTCGCGCCGCCGTACGACATCGACCGCAGCGTCGAAGGGCCCCGCACGCCGGAGTGGACGAGTTCGCTGACGATGCGCACGAGCATCGTCGGCACCACCATCGCGTGCGTGACGGCCTGGGTCCGGACGCGATGCAGCCAGTCGGCGGCGCTGAAGTGGTCGAGATACACGATCCGGCGACCGGCGTACAGGTTGGAGAGCAGGTTCGCGACGGCGGCGATGTGGTAGGGCGGCACGCTGACGATGGTCGCGTCGCTCTGCTCGGCCGACGCGAACTCGACGGAGCCGAAGATGTAGGACGTCAGGTGCCGGTGCCGCAGTACCGCGCTCTTCGGGGCGGCGGTCGTCCCGCTCGTCATCAGCAGCACGGCGATCGAGTCGGGGTCCGGGTCGGCGGGCTCGGTTTCGTGATCGGCGGCAACGGCCGTCGGTCCGGCGAACTCCTCCAGCGTCACGGCCGCCATGCCCCGGACCCGCTCGGGTGAGTCGGTTATCACGAGCGGCCTGGCCTGGCGGCCGAGGACGTCGTCCAGCTGCTCGTCGCTCAGCCGGTAGTTGACCGGCAGGAACGGCACGCCGGCGGAGGCCGCGGCGAACAGGGCGACCGGAAACGCGGGACCGTTGCCGCCGAGGTAGACGACGGTGCCGGCATCGGCGGCCCGGACGAGATCCGCGCCCGAGCGCGCCCGTCGGGCGAGTTCGCGGGCGGTGAGGCCGTCCGTGCGGTCACCGATGAGGATCCGGTCGGGCATCCCCTCGACCACCATGTCGAGGAGCATCGTGAGGTTCATCGCGGGTGCGGTCCGTTCAGTCGGACGCCGGCAGCGCCTTGGCTGCCTTCTGCGTGAGTTGGCTGTCGCCGAAGGTCAAAGGGCCGATTCCGGCCTTGGTGCACAGCACCTCGATGCCGCTGGCGTCGTCCGTGTACCGCTTGCCGAGCTGGATCGGTGGGCCGTCGCTCACCTGTGGGGCGGGGGGATCGGGGGCCGTCGTGCGCATCTCCGCGCCGGCGCACATCAATACCGCGGGGCTGGCGGAACCCTTGACGACGATGACTTCGCACGTCGAGTTCTGTCCGCGCAGCCGGTTGCCGACCTGCAAACTCATATCGTCCTCCTCGGCGACGGGCATTGCTTGGGCACTGCTGATGCCGTCCGTCCCGCAGAGCGGCCGGGGCCGTCTGGAAGGGATGCCGCATCACCCATACCGTAAGGTATATAGTACAGGGGTCAATAGGTGCGAGGGGTGCGACGGTCGGATCGCGCGCCGGGCCGACTACTGGGACACGAGTCTGCCGGGGAGATGATCCAGGGCGAGGACGTCTCGCCCCTGGTTCCCGCCGCGTACTGAAGTCGCACACGTACGGCAGGTGCCGGCGGAGCCTCCGCGGGAGGCGGGACCGGTGCCGGCGTCAGGAAGATCCCCGTGCAAGCAGGCTTGTCGGCTGCGCGACCGCGCAACTCCTCACTGCACGCTGCGCCGAGAGGTGCCGCGTGCGCTGACCGGCGACGTGCGGGCGGAGGAAGTGACCCGAGAGATGGGAGGGTGCAACCGCATGACCTGGACCGAGCCACTCATCAGGCGGATCCCCGCCGCCGGCGTGGAACTGGCCGCCGAGGAATATCCGGTGGACGCGCCGAAGGGCACCGCGCTGTTCCTGCACGGCGGGGGCCAGACCCGCCATTCGTGGAAGGGCGCGGCCCTGACGCTTGCCAGGAGCGGCTGGCGCACCTTCTCGCTCGACACCCGCGGTCACGGCGACAGTGGGTGGGCGCCGGACGGGGACTACTCGATGGACGTCCTCGTGGCCGATCTCGTCGCCGTGGCAGCCCGGGTCGGTGAGGGCGATCCGCGTCCTCCCGCGCTGATCGGCGCGTCGATGGGCGGCCTGACCTCGCTGCTGGCCGTCGGGGAAGGGCTGGTGGACGCTCGCGCGCTCGTGCTCGTCGATGTCGCCCCTCGCATGGAACGGGACGGCGCCGAACGGGTCTCCGGGTTCATGCGCCGCCACGTCGACGGCTTCGCCACCCTGGAGGACGTCGCCGCCGCGGTGTCCGAGTACAACCCGCAGCGTCGGCGTCCGAGAAGTCCGGACGGGTTGCGCAAGAACGTGCGCCTGGCCGAAGACGGCCGCTGGTACTGGCACTGGGACCCGGCGCTGGTGCGGCGGGACGCCGACGGGCCCAGGCGGCAGCCCGACCCGGAGCGGCTGCGCGAGGCGGCCCGCGCCATCGGCGTTCCCACCCTCCTGGTCCGCGGTGCCCAGTCGGACGTGCTCAGTGAGGAGGGGGTGCGCGAGCTCCTGTCGCTCGTGTCCGGCTCGCGCGCGGTCGACGTCGCCGGCACCGGCCATATGGTGGCCGGCGACGACAACGACGCGTTCATCGACCAGGTAGGGCGATTCCTCGGCACCGTGTGACCGCGCAGACCCAACGGGTCCTGGGCCTCCGTGACCCGTCCGGTCCTGCGGTGGGTCACCCCCGCCGGGGGTGACTCACCGGCCCTTCCACTGCGGTGCGCGCTTCTCCGCGAAGGCGCGAGCCCCTTCGAGCGCGTCCTCGCTCTTGAACACCTTGGAGTTTTCGGCTTCCTGCGCCGCGCGCGCCGCGGCGACGCCTTCGGTGAGCGTCACGCGCATGAGCTTCTTCGTCGCGAGGACGCCGAGCGGGCCGTTCTCGCCGATACGGCGGGCGAACTCCAACGCGGCGCCGACCACGTCTCCGGCTGGAACGACACAGTTGACCAGCCCCAGCGCACACGCGCGCTCGGCGTCGATCAGATCTCCGGTCAGCCCGAGTTCGAGAGCGATCGCGAGGGGGATGCGGCCGGGCAGCGTGGTTCCGCCGCCGGCGGCGAACAGGCCGCGCTTGACCTCCGGGATGCCGAACCTGGCCTTGTCGGAGGCGACGACGATGTCGCAGTTGAGCAGGAGCTCGAACCCTCCGGCGACGGCGGTGGCGTTGGCGGCACCGATGACGGGCTTGGGGTACTCGCCTCGGCTGAACATCGTGAAATGCGTGTTGTCGGACTCCGGCCCGGAGGAATCGGAACCGGAGGCGAACGCTTTGAGGTCCATGCCGGCGCAGAACGCCCGGTCGCCGGCACCGGTCAGCACCACCGCGCGTACCGCGTCGTCGTCCAGGCAGTCACGCAGCGCCCGCGAGAGTTCGGCGATCAGGCCGGGGCTGAGGGCGTTGCGCTGGTCGGGGCGGTTGAGTGTGATGACCTCGGCAGAGCCTTCACGACGTCGGAGCAGATCCATCTCGACCGCCTTTTGGTGGGTGTTTCGCTGAAGGGTGTCCGGCCCGGCGGCCCGACCGTCTTCCGCCGGTGGTGTGGCGCCGGCATACAGTCGGTTGCGGGACTGCGGCGGCCAGGCGCGTGCTCTACCGGTATTCTATCCGGTAAAGGTTCCGGGAATGATTTCGGTAAGCTACCACCGGCTGATCGGAGGGACAACGGCGCGGTGCAGCTGTCGGAGGGGCCGTGACGCGGGGCCGACACCATCGTGGTGCTGCTCGAGATCGTCGGTCGGGCGCGGGTCAGGCTGATGCTGTTCGTTCCCCGGGCGGAAGGCCGGTGCCGAGGCGGTGCGGTGACGGCTGCTCACAGGAATCGCCGACGACTCGTCGAGCGTCCGCCGCGTGGCGGAACGGATCGCGGGTGAGGTGCCCGTTCCGACCCGGTTCACCAGAACCGCGCTGAGAACCAGCAGGCGGCGACGTGGTCCGGGGCGGTCGACCAGCCGTCGCGGCAGCGTTACGGTAATCCCTTACCGTATGCCATGCCGGGAGGCATTGGCTGGTACCGTGTCAGTCAGTTCGGAGCGCGGGCTCGGCCTACGCTCGGGCCGGGCCGGTGGGGTGGTGACAAGGAGGAGAAGCAGCGTGACCAAGGCCGATTCCGCCGGGACGCGTAAGCGTCGTCAGCGTAACTCGATCAACGCCGAGGAGATCCTCGGGGGTGCCTTCGAGGTCGCGCGGGGCACCTCGCTCGACCAGCTGAGCATGCCGATCCTCGCCGAGCATCTGGGTGTCGGCGTCACCAGCATCTACTGGTACTTCCGGAAGAAGGAAGAGCTGCTCAATGCGATGACGGACATCGCCGTCGACAAGTACCTGCGGCTGATGCCGGAGGTCCGGGCGGATGACACCTGGCAGAACATGCTGTCCTCGCACTTCCGCGTGCAGCGCGAGATCCACCGCGAGGATGCGGTCCTCTCCGATCTGCTGTTGATCCGCACCTCCACATACAGTCGTGAGGCGACCCGCCGCATCATGGAACTGCTCGAGTCCGTGGTGGCGAAGCTGGTCGCGGACGGTTTCACGCCCGACAACGCGATGATGGTGTGCAACGCCATCGGTGTGTACACCCGCGGTTCGATCATCCACGAGCGCATCCTTCGGCTGGCCAACGCGCCGATGACCGACCCCGCCCGCCAGCGTCGCATCACGGACTGGTTCCACTTTCCCGTCCTGGACGGCTTGATCGACCGCCATCCGATCTCCGGGACGAGCGACGAGGACTTCGAGTTCGGCGTTGCGCGCCTGATGTGCGGGTTCGAGGTACTCCACAGCGAGCAGAGCCAGGGGCCTCGCAGGACGTCACGCGGATCGACGGCCGCGCGGAGCACGACGACCGCCCGTAAGGCCCCTGCTCGCAAAAAAGCCGGATCCTGACGGCTTCCGGGGATCGCTGCGACACCGGGCCGGTTCGGCCGTGTCGAGGCCGGTTCCCGCAGGGCTCGGCCGACAGTCTCCCAGGCGCATCAGGCCGTTCGCGTCCTCGTGGGATGCATGTCGCCAAGGGCTGGGCCGGAGCCTTGGGCGCCGTGTCGGCCGGGCAGGTTCAGAGCCGCTCGCCGGGCGCGGTCACCAGCGTGGTGCGACGCCCGGCGGCGACGAGCCTGCCGCCGGGCCCCAGTGTGCTCGTGACGCAACCGGGCCCTGCCTGGACGGGAACCGGGACCCTCGCGGTTCGGCTCGCCGGCCGCTACCTGCGGACGGCGGCAGGGTCCCACCGCAGGGGGAGGCTGTTCAGCCCCAGCAGCATGCTGCGCGATTCGTCGAACGAGATGTCCGGATCGATCTCGTACACCGGAATGCGCTTGTGCCACTCCTCGTAGGCGATCACCAGCTCCTGTCGCGCGAGGTGAGACCCGAGGCACCGGTGGGGCCCCGCACCGAACGCCAGATGCGAGATGTCGGTGCGGTCGAAGTCGACCGTCGTGGCGTCCGGGAAGTGCTGCTCGTCGCGGTTCCCGGACGGCAGGCTGAGGATGAACCGCTGGCCCTTCTTCACCGGGCAGCCGTCCACTTCGGTGTCGGTCATCGCCGTCCGCACGATGTTCACGACCGAGTAGACGCGGAGGAACTCCTCGATCGCGTTGGGAATCACCGACGGGTCGGCCGCGATCCGCTCCCGGTCGGCCGGATGGCTCGCCAGATGGTGGAAGCCGTAGCCGAGCGAGGCGGTGACGGTGTCCAGACCGGCCTGGAACAGCAGGAGATAGAAGGAGAGCAGCTCCTGGTGCGGGATCGGCTCACCGTCGATCTGCCAGTCCATGGCGCGCGAGATGAGGTCGGAGCCGCGCTCCTCGGCCGGCGTCTTCCTGCGCTCCTCCAGGATCTGCGACAGGTATGCGGTGACCTCGGTCTGGGCCCGGACCGAGGTCCGGTACGCTTCGGCCCGATCCGTCGACTCCGGGTGCAGGATGTCGGTCTCCCACGCGATGAACTTGTCCAGTTCTTCGACCGGCAGGCCGATGATGTGCTCAAGGAAGATGCTGGTCGGGAACCTGAGCGCGAATTCCTTGGCGAAATCGCAGTGACCGCGGTCGATGAACCCGTCGATGATTTCGTTGACGCGCGCGCGGAGGGAGCCTTCCAGGCCGGCGACGGTGCCGGGTGAGAAGGACGAGGCGAGCAGCCTTCGCCACTTCACGTGGACCGGGCCGTCGATCTGATGCGGCACGAGGGTGAATGCCGCCTCCTTGCCGGTCACCGGATCGTAGAACTTGCTGTGGAACACGTCGGCGCGCTGGGCGACCTCCTGCACCAGGTCGTAGGTGGTGTAGATGATCTGGCCGGTGCCGAGCGTGTGTGCCGGTCCGGCGTCCCGCAGGGAGTCCAGTTCCGCGTAACCGGCGAGCGGTTCGCGGCTGCCGCCCTGCATCACCAGGTCACTGTAGGGGCATCGCTGTGCGATCAGCGCATCCCGCTCATCCGCATCGCTCGTGGTCTGCTCCGTCTGCGCCATGTCGCTCCTTCGCGCTCCCGCATCCGTGCAACGCTTTTACTGTTGCAAGTCCCGTGATGCTTACGGTAACGACTCCAGTCGTCGGTCACAATGGACGGGACGACTGTTTTCGCCGGGCGGGAACGGTGACGGTCACCGCGGCTGCCGCAGCCGAGGCCGCAGAGCCGCAGTGGAGCGTCCCTTGATGGCGGACCACCACACACCGGCGCCGTAGGCGAGGTCGTCGAGGCGGCGTGCGACGCCGTACCTCAGGGGATCCAGAGCGGCGCCCTGGTGCAGGTATTCCAGAGCGACGTCGGCGACCGCGGCCAGCGCGGTGGCCCGGCGTGCCCGGCGGGAGATCGTGCAGCCGGCCACCGTGAGGGGCCACCAGTGCCGGGTCAGCAGCGCGGACGTCTGGGCGAGCGCGCCGAGCGCGCCCATGGCCGTCAGTGAGCAGGCCAGCCGTACCGGGTGCTCCGTGCCGTCCAGTTTCCGGCAGACGCGCAGGACGGTCGTCGCGCCGACGGCGCCGGCCACCGGGAGCGACCAACGGCGCTGGGCGACAAGGGCGAGGACGAAGGCGCCGCTCCAGGGGGCGAGGACCGCGGGCGCGATGAACTCGGGGTGTCGTTCGGCGAGCGGGTGCGCTCCCGTCCCGTAGGCGGCCTTGCGTCGAAACCAGTCCCCGAGGCGGCCGCGGTGCTCGTGGGCGGCATAGACCGAGGGCTCGTAGCGCACCCGCCACCCGCTCTTGATGGCGCGCCAGCCGATGTCGACGTCCTCGCCGATTCTCAGCCGCTCGTCGAAGCCCTCGCCCAGGGCGTCGACGCGTGCGACGGCGCAGGCCGTGGAGGCCCAGGAGACGGGTGTCCCGGGGCGTACCAGGGCGGGACGGCTGCCCAGGTCGAGTGAGGAGCGTGTGCGCTCGTACCGTCCGATCCAGGTCTCGGAGCCGGGTGTTTCGAGAGCGGTCACGCGGGGGACGGCCAGGGCGACCCGCGGGTCGCAGAAGTGCCGCAGCAGTGTCGGGACAGTGTCCTTGGGCAGGACGACGTCGGAGTCGACGAAGACCACATACGGCGTGCCGACCAGGCGAAGGCCTGCGTTACGGGCTCCGGCGGGACCGACGTTGACCCTCAGGGGGACGAAGCGCGCGCCATGCCGTGCGGCGGCCGCCTCGACCGGAGCGCGGTGAGTCGACGCGTCGTCGACCACGATCACCGGGGTGTCCGGCCCGATGCTCGCCAGCAGGCGGTCGAGCTCGCGCGGGCGGTCGCGGACGGGGACGACGACCGTGTACCGGGGGTCGTCGGGCAGGGGCAGGGCGCGGACGACCGGGTGCGCCAGCCCCGCCTCCAGGAGCCGGTCCGCCAGGAGGGCGCCCGCCCGGTCCCGTACGTGGACCATACGACCGGTCAGCAGTGGACGTGCCCGCCGGGTCAGGCGCAGCAGCCGCAGGGGGGAACCACCGAGGAGGGTGCGGCCGCCGTCCAGGACGCGGGTGTCACGATCGAGCGCCACGACGAATCCGAGGGGCAGCGTCATCTCCCTGCCGCCTTCGTGCCAGGTCGGTCCCGTGCCGCGGGGTCCAGGAGGCGGCCGCGCTCGTCCGTCGGTGCGGCGGTGATCTGGCCGACGAGCCGGGACACCATGGTCCGCACATGCCGGCGGCCCTCCTCGGCCGAGGCGCCGGCCGGATTACCGAGCACACCCGACGGCGAGACGGCTTTGACGCCGTGGGCCGTCAGCAGAGGCATCAGGACATCCAGCGGGCGGGTGTCGCCGGCGACGGCCTCGAGGATCCGTACCTCCTCAGGGGCGAGATACAGCATGAGCGAGGTCTCGGTCCGGCCGGCGTGCGCGTCGCCTCCCGTGATGCCGCACCCGGCCCAGGCGACGGCGTGCCCCTCGGCGCGCAGGGCGCCGAGGGCTGCGTCCAGGGTGGCGGTGTTGCCGCCGTGGCCGTTGACGAAGACGACGCGCCCGGCCCACAGCGACAGGGAGCGCACGGTTTCGACGATCACGGCGTGCAGGGCCTCGTGTCCGAGGGAGACGGTGCCGGGGAAGCCGGCGTGCTCGCCGCTGGCGCCGTAGGCGAGCGTGGGCGCCACCAGGGGCGGCGGGGTGAGACGGGCGGAGAGTTCCTCGGCGGCACGGCCGGCTACGGACTCGGCGATGACGCTGTCGGTGTTCAGCGGCAGATGCGGCCCGTGCTGCTCGGTCGAGCCGATCGGCACCAGGACCAGGCTCTTGGCGGAAACGGTGGGCCAGGCCCGGTGCGCGAGCCGGTCGTGCCGTGCCGTCGTCATCCGGCGACCGGGGCGGGGGCACTCGTGCCGCCGAGGGTCAGGGCGAACCCGGGAGGAATCACCAGGTCGTCGGGGGACAGCTCGTGGACGGACGAGCGGCCCAGACCCAGCACTGCGGAGTCGAGGCCGCCGCGCAGGATGTCCAGCACGTTCTCGACACCGGCCTGGCCGTTCGCCGCCAGGCCCCACAGGTACGCGCGCCCGATCAGGACGGCCCGGGCGCCGAGCGCCAGTGCCTTGGCCACGTCGCTGCCGCGCCGGACGCCGCCGTCGAGCAGGACTTCGATGTCATCGCCGACGGCGTCCACGACGGAGGGGAGCACCCGGACGGTGGCGGGGGTGGTGTCGAGGTTGTTGCCGCCGTGGTTGGACACCGAGATCGCCGTCACCCCGGCGTCGACGGCCCGTTTGGCGTCGTCCACCCGGGTCACGCCCTTGAGCAGGAAGGGCCCGCCCCACTCCTTGCGGAGCCAGGCGACGTCCTCCCAGGTGGGCGGGGTGGTCTGCATCCACTCGCCGTAGGCGCCGAAGAAGGTGGGTGCTTCGCCGCGCGGGGGGCGGAGGTTGGGGACCGTGAGGTCGGGAAGCCGGCCGGAGCGCAGATACGTCCACAGCCACCGGGGGCGGGGCAGCACGTCGGGAGCGAACTTCGCCATGGTCCTCACGTCGAGCTTGTCGGGGATTTGCGGGCTTCCCCAGTCGCGGCCGTGGGAGAAGGACCAGTCGAGGGTGGCGATGAGCGCTTTGGCGCCCGCGGACCTGGCCCTGTCCATACGCTGCACCATGCTGTCCCGGGTGCCGCTCCAGTACAGCTGGAAGAAGGTGTCGGTGTTGGCCTGGACGACCTCCTCCACCGGTTTGCTCGCGAAGGAGCTCAGCCCCATGATGACGCCCCGGTTCGCCGCGGCCCGCGCCACGGCGACCTCTCCTTCCGGGTGCACGGCCTGCACACCGGTGGGAGAGATCAGCACGGGGAACGCCGTCTCGACGCCGAGGACGGTCGTGGTCAGGTCGCGTTCGGCATGGTGGCCCACGACGTGCGGGGCGAAGCCGAGGTCGACGAAGGCCGCGGCGTTGTCGTCGATCGTACGGCCGCGCTCGGAGCCGGCGACGAGTGCTCCGTAGACGCTGCTGGGCAGGCGTTTTTTCGCCCGGCGCTGGGCCTCGGCGACCGTCTCGAACCAGGGGTTGTGGGGCATGCGTCAACTCTTCTCGTGCTGGGGTGACGGAGTCTGGGCGAGCCGCAGCCCGGCCAAGGGGTCCTGGGCGCAGTCGCTGACGGGAGGGCGTTCCAGGTCCGCGCGGCGGGCCGGCAGCGGCAGGTCGACCGGCCGTCGCCGGGAGTGGTCCTGGGAGGGGCGCGGCAGGAGGGCCCGGTCCGCCGGGCGTTCGGCCAGCAGATCCTCGCCGTAGCCCTGGACGCATTCGGGGTCGGGGCCGTCCAGCGGCAGCCCGGTGAAGAACTTGGCGGCCATGCAGCCGCCCTTGCACGTGTCGTAGAACCCGCAGGAGGCGCAGGCTCCGCCGGTCTGAGGCGAACGCAGGTCGCGGAACAGCGCGGACTCCCGCCACACCTCGGTGAAGCCGCCGGGATCGCGCACGTTCCCGGCGAGGAACTCGTCGTGGATCGCGAAGGGGCACGCGTACACGTCCCCGACCGGGTCGACCAGGCACACCACCCGGCCGGCGCCGCACAGGTTGAGGCCGGGCAGTGCCTGACCGTAGGCGGACAGGTGGAAGAACGAGTCACCGGTCAGCACCGACTCGCCGTGTGCCAGCAGCCAGTCGTACAGCAGGCGCTGCTGCTCCCGGGACGGGCGCAGGTCGTCCCAGACATCGGCGCCGCGGCCGGACGGGCGCAGCCGGGTGAGCCGCAGCTGGGCGCCGTAGCGGTCGGCGAGTGCCTTGAAGGCGTCCAGCTGGGGGATGTTGTGCCGGGTGCACACGACGGAGAGCTTGAAGTTCTTCATCCCGGCCGCGGCGAGGTTCTCCATGGCCCGAAGCGCGGTGGCGTACGAACCGGCCCCGCGCACCGCGTCGTTGACCTCCGGGGTCGCCCCGTCGAGGGAGATCTGTACGTCGACGTAGTCGTTGCGGGCCAGCCGGCGGGCCGCCTCGGGGGTGATGCGGACGCCGTTGGTGGAGAACTTCACGCCGACGTGGTGGCTGGTGGCGTAGTCCAGGAGGTCCCAGAAGTCGGGGCGGACGGTGGGTTCGCCGCCGCCGATGTTGACGTAGAAGACCTGCATGGCCTCCAGCTCGTCGATGACGGCCTTCGCCTCGCTCGTGCTCAGCTCGCGCGGGTCGCGCCGTCCGGAGCTGGACAGGCAGTGCGCGCAGGACAGGTTGCAGGCGTAGGTGAGTTCCCAGGTCAGGCAGATCGGCGCGTCGAGGCCGTACTCGAACAGGTCGACCAGCCGGGTGCCGTGGGCGGGTAGTGCCGGTGAGGTCATGGGGCGGTCCTTTCGACGACCATGGACGACCGGGCCAGGGCGGTCAGGGCCGTGGTGAAGCGGGGGAGTTCGGCGGCGCCGACACCGGCTTGCGCGCAGGCGGCGCGGGCGGTGGGCACGTGCGGCAGGGCCCGCAGGACGGCGAGCAGGCGGAGGTCCTTGACGAACGACAGCCGGCGGGTGCCGAAGTGGTACAGCAGCGCGCCGAAGGGTTCCGGCCGCACGGAGACCTGCGGATGCAGGTCCCAGGCGCGGTCGATGTCCATGTCGGCGTTCACGGTGGGCACGCTGGTCCCCGTTCGCCTAGTAGACGCCGCACATGCCGTCGATCGAGACCTCCTCGATGAGGTCGTCCTCCTCGATCAGCGACTCGGGGGCCAAAACGTCCCCGGCGCCGGACTCGGCGTCGGCAACAGGGGCGGCCTGCGGGGGCAGGGAGTGGAGCGGGCTCATGCGAACCTCCTCGACGGCCGCGGCGATCCGGTCCATCGGACGGTCCCGGTGCCGCGGGTTCCTGTACCGTGAGGCTAATGGCACCCGGTGTCAAAACGGAAGGGTCGTGCGTCATGCCGAGGAACGGCCCTGGTCGGCGCCCCGATGTCGTCGTGGTGGGGGCCGGCGCCAGCGGTGCCGCGCTGGCGGCGCGGCTGAGCGAGGACCCCGGCCGCTCGGTACTGCTGCTGGAGGCCGGACCGGTGCCGCGTCAACTGTCGGACTTCCCACCGCAGTTGCTGGACGCCCGGCTCGTCCCCGGTGCGCAGGCGCAGTGCGCCGCGGTCTCGCACCACCCGGTCCGCCTCACCCCGGACCGGCCCTACTCGGTACCGCGGGGGCGGGTACTCGGCGGTTCCACCACCGTGAACGGAGGCTATTTCGTACGGGCCCGGCGCGAGGACTTCGCCCGCTGGGCGGCCGCGGGCGGGGCGGACTGGTCGTACGACCGCATGCTGCCGTTGCTTCGCGGCCTGGAGACCGACCTGGACCACGGCGCCGACGCCGTGCACGGAGACCGGGGACCGGTACGGATCCGGCGCACGGACCTGAGGCATCCGGCCGCCGCGGCGTTCTGTGACGCCGCCCGCGAACTGGGCCTGCCGCACGAGCCCGACAAGAACGCGCAGGACGTTCCGGGCTTCGGCCCGGTTCCCACGAACACGGTGGACGGTCTGCGGGTCAACACCGGCATCAGCCATCTCCTGGGCGCCCTCGGCCGGCCCAACCTCACGGTGACGGGCGACTGTCCGGTTCACCGGGTCGTCGTCCGCGAGGGCCGGGCGAGCGCAGTCGTCGTCGAACACGACGGTGGGTTCGAGGTACTGGAGGCCGGCGAGGTCGTGCTCTGCGCGGGAGCCTTCGCCTCCGCGCACCTGCTGCACCGGTCGGGAATCGGCCCGGGTGCGGCGCTGACGCGGGCGGGCATCCCCGTCGTGCTGGACGCCCCCGCGGTCGGAGCGCGGTTCAGCGATCACCCCCAGGTGGTGCTGGAGTGGGCGCCCCGCGGTGACCTGGCCGAACCCGTGGGATCCTGGCTCGGCGGTGCCCTGCACGTGTCCTCGTCCGACGGCGCGCACCCGGGCGACCTGGAGATCCTGCAGTCACTCGTCCCGATGGCCGGCCTGACCACCGGACGCACGAGCGTGGCGGGTGCCCCGCTGGCGTTCCTGGTCTCCGTACAGACGCCCCGCACGAGCGGCCGCCTGCGAACGAGGTCGGCGGACGCGGCGGACCCACTGGACATCGACTACGGCTATCTGCGCACGGCCGGCGACCGGCGCCGTATGCGTGAAGCCGTCCGCGTCACCGCGGCCCTGCTCGGTGCCGCGGCCTTCGGCGAGGTGGCGTCGGGCCTGGTGGACCCGGACGCCACGACCCTCGACGACGACCGTCGGCTCGACCACTGGATCCGGGCCGGGCTCAGCACGGCTCAGCACACGTGCGGAACGGTCCCCATGGGCCCGGCGGACGACGCCCGAGCGGCCGTCGACGGCTACGGCAGGCTGTACGGGCTGAGCGGGCTCCGGGTGGCGGACACCTCGATCCTGCCCACGGCTCCGCTGCGTGGCCCGGCGGCCACCGCGGTCCTCATCGGGGAGTTCGTGGCCCGTGCGATGCGGCACGGCCCGGACTGACGGGGGCGAGATCAGCAGGCGGCGTCGCGGGGCGGGGGAGGGGCCGTCCGCACCGTGCCGAGGCCCGCGCCCACCTGCTCGATGGTCCGGCCGAGCAGACGCGACAGTTCGGTTCCGGGCTCGCTCAGCCAGTGCTCGTACGCCGCCATGGCCGCCGCGAGGAGGGCGTAGCCGGCCAGCCGGGGCACCATGTCCGTCGGGGGCAGGCCCGTGCGTGCCGCGACGAACTCCGTGACGACGGCCCGCCACGAGGCATAGCGGAGGGTCGAATCCGCCTGCAGCGTGGGCACCCGCAGGATGAGCTCCATGCGCTGCCGGTGCCAGGGCACCTCCACGGGATCGAAGCTGTTGAACTCGACGACCGCCTCGCGGAGCGCGTCGACCAGCGGCGCGTCCGTGGAAGTCGCCGCCAGCAGCTCGCGCAGCCTGAGCAGGTGTTCCTCGAAGTCGCCCCAGACCAGGTCGTTCTTGGAGGAGAAGTAGCGGAAGAAGGTACGGCGGCCGATGCCCGCGGCCGCGGCGATGTCGTCCACCGTGGTGTCGTCGAAGCCCTGACGGGCGAACAGCTCGAACCCGATCCGCTCCAGCTCGGCCCTCGAGGTCACGCGCGGCCTTCCGGTCCTGGCCGGCTCGACCGTGACCGTCGCGTCGCCGGGCGGTGACTTCACGGGGACTCCTTCCGGGGAACGGGGCGGTACGGCCGACCCGGAGCGTCGACCACTCCGCCTTCGAACATATACCGGCCTTAGACCGGTGCCGCAGAGCTGGTCCTCTTCTGCCGGCCGAACTTGCCCGCCCGGTCAAGCTGATGGAGTCCTGCGGCGCAACTGCGTGTAGGTCACCGACTCCGGAGGCCGGCTGACGATAGACGGGGTCGCGACCGCTTCCGCGCCTACCGGCTCGGCCACCGAGCTCGGCATCCGGGCCCACCGCAACCTCGCCCTGGACGTGACCAACACCGGCGTCGCCGTCGAGAACGGCGTCACCCGCATCGACGCCTCCCTCGACGGGCGGGGAATGGGTGCGGGAAACCGCCCGCCGAAGGCGTTGATCGCGGTCGCCGACCTCATGGGCTGGGACCACGGCTGCGCGACATGGGCCGGTCGGCATCGGACTGTCTCAGCCCCGCCTCGACGAGACCGCCTTACCCTTCAGTCACATATTGGTCACTCGTCCAAGACGCTGCGACACAATGAGCCTTTTCCAACCTCTTGCGCGGGTTGGGCAGTTGGTCTGTGAAGCCCCTGATAGATGGGCTTTCGACCAAGAGAACCGTCTCCACCAGAGGCTTCGCATGCTTGTTTACCCGTCCGGCGTCGACGTGTCCAGTTCTGCCCTCCGCTTACTCTCGGCCCGCCTGAGAACACACCGTCATGCTCTTGGCACCCGATGGCGGCGCCTGAGCGCGGGCCGACAGGCCCTGCTCACCCTCACCCATCTCCGCAACGTCCAGCCCTACGCCCAGCTCGCGGCCGGTTTCGGGATCGGCACGACCACCGTCTACCGGTACATCACAGAGGCCGTCGATCTCCTGGCTGCCCTCGCCCCCACACTCGCCGAAGCAGTACGGGCCGCGTCGATGAAGGCGTACCTGATCCTGGACGGGACACCTCTGCCGATCGACAGGATCGCCGCCGACCGGCCCTTCTGGGCGGGGTGGTTCGAGCGGTCGGAGGGGTGGCCGCGATGTCGATGGGTTCAGGTCCGGGGCGGACGATTCCGCCGTTGACGGTTCGGATGGCGCGGGCGAGCAATCCACGGGGCACAGTGGCCATGCGGGTGCGTGACCGGTTGGACGAGCTGTTCACCGATGAGCACTTCGCCGACTGGTATCCGGTTGACGGGCGGAGGGGGTTGTCGCCGGCTCGGCTGGCGATGGTGTCGGTGTTGCAGTACGCGGAGAACCTCACGGACCGGCAGGCCGCCGAGACGGTCCGCTGCCGGATGGACTGGAGGTACTGTCTGGGCCTCGAGCTGGACGATCCGGGCTTCGACCACTGCGTGCCCAGCGAGTTCCGGGACCGTATGGCCCAGGCTGACCGGGCGGATCGGCTGCTGGCCGTGATGGTCGACCACCTGGCGGCTGCGGGCCTGGTCAAGCGGCGTGGTGCGGTGCGCACGGATACCACTCATGTACTCGCGGCCATTAGGAAGCTGAGCCGGGCGGAGTTGGTCACCAAGACCTTGCATGCCGCTCTGGAGCAGCTGACTCTGGCGGATGAGGTCTGGCTGGCGTCATTGGTTACCGCGGATTGGGCGGACCGGTACGGACGTCCGGCCATCTACCATCGGCTGCCCAAGGGCAACGCGGCGCTGGAGGAGTACGTGCTGCAGGTCGGCGCGGACGGGATGCGGCTTCTGTCGGCTGTTTTCAGCGCTGAAGTCCCGCCGCGGCTGAGGGCGTTGCCGCAGGTGGAAATTCTGCGGCGAGTGTGGGTGCAGCAGTACTCGTTCGACAGTGCAGGGCGGCAGCGGTGGCGGGGACCGAAGTCCACCAAGGACCGGTTGAACAGGCGCGACATGCCACACAGAGCCGCTTCGCGGCCCGAGGCCACGGGAAGGCCCAACCCGGAGAAGGCCAGTGTCCCGTGGGCCAGCATGGAGATTATCTCTCCCTATGACGTCGAGGCTCACTACAGCCAGAAGCTGACCGCGTCGGGAAAGAAGGAGTGGATCGGCTATCGCGATCACCAGAGCGAAACCTGTGGCGATGGTCCGCACGTGATTGTGCAGGTCACCACCAGGCCGGCGCCCGAGCAGGACATCGACGCCCTCGAACAGATCCACCGGGACCTGGTCCGGCAGGGGTTCACGGTACATCACTCCTGAATCCATCGACCGGGCCGCCCGCACCCACGGGGTGGCACTGACCGGCCCGGTTCGGGCCGACCCGAGGGCTCGTGAGCACCCCGGCCTCACCAAGGCAGACTTCACCCCCGACTGGGACGCCCGCACCCTCACCTGCCCCCGTGGAGTGACCAGCCATCCCTGAAGGTGACCCGGGGTGACGGGCATGAACGGCTGTCCGTGTGCTGTTCCCAAGCCGGCCTGCCGGGCCTGCGAAGCCCGGCAGGCCGGTTTGGGCACCACCGACGACCGCGCTCGGCACATCATCTTGCTGCCCCAGCCCCTGCAGGAGATCCAGACACGGGTCCGACACGAACAAGACACCCTCCAGTGGCGGCAGCACTATGCGGTCCGGGCCGGCTGCGAAGCCACCGTCTCCGAAACCGTCCACGCCCACGGACTACGGCACTGCCGCTACCGAGGCATGGCCAAGACGCACGTCCAACACGTCCTGACCGCCGCCGGAACGAACATCATCCGGCTGAGCGGACACTTCCCGCCAGGCACCTCACCACCACGCCGGCCCCGTCCCGCCAGCCGATTCAAGCGACTCTGTCGAACCCTGACTAACCGAAGATCACCAACAGCATCCTGAAAGTGAGCCAGAGCCCTTCGCGTGACACGCCCCCGCCACCCCGACCCCGCTCGACCCGGACGATCAGCCGCTGGATCCTGACTCGTCCCGACCGGCTCCACGACGACGAACAGCGCCAGCTCAATGACGTTCGTGCGTGCTGCCTGGAACTCGACGCGCTCAGCCGTCACGTCGGCGCGTTCGCGTACCTGCTCACCCGCCCGACCGATGCCACGGTCACCGACTGGATCACCGCGGTCCGCGCCGACGACCTCCCCGCGCTACGCACCTACGCGACCGGCCTCGAACGCGATGTGGACGCCGTCACCACCGGCCGGACCTTGCCCCGCAGGTCCGGTCCCGTCGAAGGTCACGTCAACCGCATCAAAATGATCAAAAGGCAGATGTACGGCCGCGCGAACTTCGACCTCCTCCGCAAACGCGCCCTCCTCACCACATGATCGACAATGGCGCCCGAAGAACGGCAGTGCCCGCACCCCACGGCCGACGAGTGGTCAGTAGGCCGCCGGGACCAGCACGCTGGTGTCCTCACCAGTCATCATCTTCGCGGGCAGCCCGGTGTCCCAGTAGTCCGTCCACCGGGTGATCATGCCGTCGCGGACAACGAAGGCGCCCATGACCGGCACGCCCCGCACACCGTCGGGGGTTCGGATCATGTCGAGGCGCTCGGTCAGGACGACGTCGCCGTCGACCGCCAAGTTGATCGTCTTGTACTCGTAGGAGTCGGGGAACGCCGCGAATTGGCCGGCGAGGTTCTCCAGCACGGCCGCGGCCCCAGTCGACGCGGGCATGCCGGTGTTCTGGTAGACAGCGTCCTCGGCGAGGAACGGCCGCAATAGCTCCGGGTCCCGCTTGGCCATCAGGTCGCAGAACTCACGGACGATACGAGACGGGTCACTCATGGCGTCACTCCTTCAGCACTCTCGGTCACATACAGACTGTATGTCTCTCATTCACCCTGTAGGTGGACTATACTGAGGTGGTGGACAGCGGTCAACGGACATCGGCAACCCGCAGCACCGTGAGAGCGGCACGGGTAGCTGAACGTGCGGAGACCACCCGCTCCGCCCTGGTCACGGCAGCTCGGCGGCTGTTCGTCGAGAAGGGCTACTTCGACACCAGCACCGAGGAACTCGTCGCGGCGGCCGGCGTCGGTACCCGAGGGGCGCTCTACCACCACTTCGCCGGCAAGAAGGCGCTGTTCCTCGCCGTCTTCGAGCAGGTCGAAGAAGACCTGCTCGCCGCCGCAGACACCACTAGCAGTAGCAGCGACGACGCCCTTGCCCGCCTCCGCCACGGCTTGCTGGGATTCCTCGACGCCTCCCTGCAACCCGAAGTGCAGCGCATCCTGCTCATCGACGGACCCGCCGTCCTCGGCTGGCGCGAATGGCGAGCGATCGAGGAACGCTACGGACTCGGCGCGATCCACGCCCTGCTCGAACTCGCGGTCACCGAAGGAACCCTGCCCGACCAGCCCCTCGATGTCCTCGCCCACATACTTCTCGCCGCCATTGACGAAGCAGCGCTCTTCATCGCCAGCGCCGACAACCCGGTCTCCGCCCGAGATCAAGCCGTCAGTGCCGTGGACCAGCTACTCGCAGGACTGGCAGTTACCCTGCGCTAAAGGTGCCGCAACCGTTCGCTGAGCAGGCCCGGGGCGCGGCGCCGGGATTGCTCCCGGTCCGTTTCTAATAAATATCCCCGGACCTCTCGCCGAACCCGCCGTGCCGTTGGGTAGGCCGCCAGCGAGGTGCCTGTGACCAGGCCCTTTTCCAACGGCCCCCCACCGAACCCACCGTGCTAGATTTCCCAGCAGTGGGCTCTCCAGTGCCTTTTCTTCTCATGAGTTCTGCCGCGAGTGGCTCGCACCGTAGTGAATGCCCTCGTGGCAGACGCGACAGACGACCAGGGGCTTTCGACGGCGCGCGGCCATCATCTGAGCCCAGGCGGGCTTGGCGACCCGCCCCCGGACGTTCAGGTCTTTCAGGTGCCGAATGTGGTGCACTTCGACACCGTCATGCGACCCACACATCTCACAGGTGTCGGCGAGCAGGCGCTTGACCACTTCATTGCGCGCGCTGTTCCACACCTGCGTCGGATGGTCGTCGAGACTGCCGATCCTGATCTTGTGCCGAAGTGAAACTCCGCCCCACTGCGCCACCAACGGCTTTCGCCCTTCGCCGCGTTCGACGGTGACCTGGAGTCCCCGACGGGGGCCCTGGTCGGTCTTCAGTACGGTCCGGTAGCGCTGATGAATCCTGGAGACGCGGACGCGATACTTCCGCGCGAGCGTCTTGACCAGGGAGCGCTGCATCACGTACTTCAGCCGTCCTAAACGGTGAACGTTGAAAGCGAGTTGATAGTAGCCAGCAATCCCGCGGAACTCGGTCTGGTACTGGGCGACAATTGGGAAATCTAGCACGGTGGGTTCGGTGGGGGGCCGTTGGAAAAGGGCCTGGTCACAGGCACCTCGCTGGCGGCCTACCCAACCGCACGTACCGTTCGGGAAGGGGCCGTCGGAAAAGGACCTCCTTGGAGGCACCTCGCCGGCGGCCTACTTCACTACACGCGAACGCTCGATGATGCTTCGATATCGATACCCCCGGAGATGGGATGAACCGCTGGGGGGCAAGGCTGGCCGCTGCGAAGCGGCAGGCGGCGGCTGGTGACTAGCCTCGATCTTTCGCGCGCCCAGCAGGCTCGGAGGTCTTCGTGATGTAGTTGATCTTGAGTCGTAAGCTCGTTGTCGCCTGCCGGTGGGAGTCCGGTCCGGGTAGCTGCCAGGAGGCCCGGTAGCAGACTGGCGGCGTCGGGGAAACGCCCGGCGTCGAAGCCCAGTGTCGAAAGCCCTGTAAGGGGGAGCAAAGCAGCGGTCCGTAGCATCACGCGAAGTCTGCGGCGTCGTTAGAGGCCCGCCCCCTTGGGGTGGGGACAGGGAATGCCGAGCCCCCGAAATCAGGGCGAAGGCCATGGAAGCGGCGAATATCCTGGAGATGCAGCCGTGAAGGACTCCCCGGCGTATGGAGCATGGAACGTTGCGACGGTGACAGCGGGAACTGGGGAGGCCCTCCCCGGCCGGGCGGCCTGCGGACAGGTGCTGCCGGAAGCCGCGCGTCCTATAACCGGGTGATCCCCGGGAAGTGGGCGCGAGCCGGGTGGGCGTCGGAGGCGGCCGTAGTACCGCTATGAGCCGGCGGACAACACAACCGCTGGCCAGGGAAGGGCCGCTGCTTCGTCGATGTGCAGGTTGTCTGGAGGGGCTTGGTGAGTGCCGTTTCGGCTA
Organism: Streptomyces sp. NPDC050287; assembly: GCF_044459385.1. Classification (NCBI taxonomy): domain Bacteria; kingdom Bacillati; phylum Actinomycetota; class Actinomycetes; order Kitasatosporales; family Streptomycetaceae; genus Streptomyces; species Streptomyces sp. NPDC050287. The sequence continues at coordinate 188,773 of NZ_JBITIY010000005.1, forward strand.
GGAGTCGTCTTCAAATGTCACGCCCGCATCAGGAGCGATGCGAGGGTGACGGCTGCCTGGTAGGACTCGGCGGTCTTGTCGTAGCGGGTGGGTGCGCCACGAGAGCGTGGCGTCGTGGCTGCTCTACCTGATGCATGTCGGCAGCGAGGACCCGGACGTGGTCTGGATGTGCGAATGCTTCGCCGACGAGGTGGCCTTCGAGACGCACGCCGTGTCGCCGGTGCGCGCGGAGGTCACCAAGCGCCTCCGCGAATTCTGCGTCGCGGGGACGGAACGCGTACCGGCTCGGCCTGGTCGCCGGGAAGGGGCTCCCCGCGGCGCCTTGAGGCAACGACGCGTGCCGACGGTCAGGCGCCGCAGGCCCCGTTTCCGCCGAGGCTGGTCATGGCGCGGTACAGCTGCTCCCCGGTGAGCGGCGGTGCCGGCAGTGGGTGGGCGCGGTCGGTTCGGAAGCCGTCGAGCAGGAGGTAGAGGTGGCGGCGCCAGGCGTTTGGGGCGATGGCGTGGGTGGCCTCGGTGACGCGGCTGTGCGACCAGATGACGAAGGCGAGGTCCTGGGGGGTGAGGTCGGGGCGCAGGCTGCCCTGCTCCTGGGCACGCTCGACGATGTGTACGCCGAGTTCGCGGATGCGGGTCTGGGTGCCTGCCAGGCAGGCGCTCTCCGGCAGTCGTATGGAGGCCAGGTCGTTGAACCCCCGGTCCTGTGACTGGAGTTCGCACATGGTCTCCAGGAAGTGGCACAGCCCCGCCCAGGCGTCGTCCATGGTGACGGCCTTCTCGGCGGCCTCCCGCCAGAGGGTCAGCTTCCCGGCGAAGGTTGTCTGCACCAGGTCCAGCCGGGTGGGGAAGTGCCGGTACAGCGTGCCGATGGCCACCCCGGCCCGCTTGGCCACCTGCTCCAGGGATGCCTCCAGGCCCTGCTCGGCGAAGCAGGAGCGGGCCGCGGTGAGCAGGGCCTCGCGATTGCGCTGCGCGTCGCGCCGCAGGGGGCGGGCAGGGGCCGGGTTCCCGGCGGAGGCGGACGGAGGGTGGATGGCCATGTCCCTCAGCCTACCAACCGGAGGGGTGCCTCATTTTCTCTGCTACGATCCAAGAACATGAGGGCACCCTCGACTTTCAGTTCTGACCGCTGACGTGGCGGGAGGTGCGCCTCATCCGTCCAGTCCGTCCGACCACAGGAGCGCCACCTATGCCCGTCATCGCCGTCATCGGGGCAGGCCCAGGCCTGGGCCTGTCCATCGCCCGCCGCTTCGGAAGGGAGGGTTTCCAGGTCGCCCTGGTCTCCCGGACCCAGGACAAGCTCGACGCGCTCGCCGCACGGCTCGCCGAGGAGGGCATCGAGGCCGCGGGCTTCGCCGCGGACGTGACGCGTCCCGACTCGCTGCAGTCGGCGCTCGCCGCGGTCGCCGACCGGTTCGGGGTCGTCGACGTACTGGAGTACTCGCCCGCCGACCCCACGTTCGCCGGCGCCGCCGCCGTCGACGCCACGGCGCAGGACCTCCACAAGCAGCTCGACTACTACCTGTACGGAGCGGTTGCCGCGGTCCGTCAGGTGCTGCCCGCCATGCTCGAACGCGGCAGCGGCACCCTGCTGTTCTCCACGGGCGCCTCCTCCATCCGGCCGAGCGGCGGCGCGTTCGGCAGCATCGGCGTCGCAGCGGCGGCCCTGCGCAACTACGCCATGGCCCTGGGCATCGACCTCGCCGAGCACGGAGTGCACGCCGCGCACGTGGCCATCGGCGTGTACATCGGCAGCGGTCCCGGCACCGAGCCCGAGACCATCGCCGAGCACTACTGGGACGCGTACACCAAACGCGACCAGGCCGAGATCGTCCACACCGCCCCCGGCGGCACCCGGTGAACACCTCCGGCACACCCGCGGCGAACACGGCCACGCCACCCATGGTGAAGATCTTCCGAGCCGCCAACAAGGTCGTACGGCCGCTGCTCGCCTCCCGCTTCCACAAGCCGCTGAGCGGACGCCTGATGCTGCTCACCTACAACGGGCACAAAACGGGTCGCGAATTCACGGTCCCCATCGGCTACTTCGACTGGGATCCCGGCACGGTACTCGCCATGTCCTCCCAGCTCAGCTGGATCCCCAGCATGCGCCAAGGGGCCACCGTCCGGCTGCGCATCCGGGGCCAGGACCACGCCGCCGTCCCCATGGTCGTCGAGGACCCTGAGAAAGTCGCCGCCCTGCTGGGTGAGTTCGGCCGACGCAAAGGACCCAAGGCCGCCAAGGGACTGATGCTCGGCCTCCCAGGCGACCGGCAACCCACCGACGACGAGCTGCGCACGGCCGCCGCGAAGACCCGCTTGGTCTGCTTCCGGGTGGAGCCCGAGCGGCCGGGCCGGTAGCACTTGTGAAGCGCCGGTTGCACATCGCCCGGCCCGGGGAAAGCCCCCCCGGCTTCACCAACCCCGTCAAGTTCACCGACGGCAACCCCTACGGAACCTCGCACGTGACCGGTGCCCAGGGAGAGATCCCCGTCGACAGCACGGCCCGCGTCTCTGGCGCCTACCAGGGCAAGCGGATCGCCAACGTCGCCAGGACCCTCAAGGCCGGCCGCGCGGCGTGACGCTCACCCGGGCGGGGGCCGGAAAAGAAGTCCCGGGCACCGTGCCACGAGGCGCGGGACCGGAAGTTCGCAACAAAGGAGTTTCTGACATGTCAGTTCCCCAGACACACACGGACCGCGTGGCCGTTGTCACCGGCGCCGGACGCGGCATCGGCCAGGCCATCGCCGTCGACCTCGCCGCACGCGGCGCGAGCGTCGTCGCGGTCGACCTCAACAGCCCCGAGGAAACCGTCGCCTTGCTCGCCGACAAAGGACACCCGGTGCTGGGTCTCACAGGCGACGTGTCCAATCCCGACCAGACCGCGGCCGTGGGCAAGGAGGTCGCCGACCGGTTCGGGCGGGCGGACATCCTGGTCAACAACGCCGGCATTTGCCCCTTCCTCGACATCGAGGAGCTGGACTACGACACCTGGCGGCGCGTCATCGCGGTCAACCTCGACTCGCAGTTCCTCATGGTCAAGGCCCTGCTGCCGACCATGAAGAAGAGCGGCTGGGGCCGCATCGTCAACGTGACCTCCAACTCAATCGTCACCAACGCGCCCGGCATGTCCCACTACATGGCGAGCAAGATGGGCAACATCGGCTTCAGCCGCGGACTGGCCAACGACCTCGCCCCGTTCGGCATCACCGTCAACGCGGTCGGCGCGACCCTGACCATCACACCCGGCGTCCTGAATGCCCACCCGCAGGAAGCCCTCACGGCGGCCGCACAGTCCCAGGCCATCAAGCGCAACGGGCTGCCGGAAGACTTGACCGGCACCATTGCCTTCCTCACCAGCGACGACGCTGCCTTCGTGACTGGCCAGACCATCATGGCCGACGGCGGCTACGCCCGCTGATCCACGTTGAGCGGCCGTAGGCGCGCTGGTCGCAAGCGCCACCCGCACCGAGGCGCGGCTGCGGATCGCGACCTGGATCACCGGCTTCTACAACGGCCGTCGGCTACACAGCGTGTGTGGATATCAGAGCCGATCGACTACGAGCACGACCACCAGGCCAACTCCGCCTTGGAGCTGGCCGCAAAGAAAAGAAGATCTCCACAGTTCGAGGGGATTGACACCGGGGTGGTGCGCGCGTACGACGTGATCCGGATGCTGTCGAGGGACGGGCGGCCGACCCCGCTGGGGGACGCGATCGCGCACTACGGGCGGATCGCCAAGTCCCTGCACATCCTGCGGCTGGCCGACGAGCCCGGCTACCGCCGCCAGATCAAGGCGCAGGCCAACCTCCAGGAGGGCCGCCACGCACTCGCCCGGAAGATCTTCCACGGCTGCTCGGGGCAGCTCTACCAGCGCTGCCAGGACGGTGTGGAGGACCAGCTCGGCGCGCTCGGCCTGGTCCTCAACGCCGTCGTCCTCTTCAACACGAGGTACATGGACGCCGCGGTGAACCAACTGCGGGCGGACGGGTTCGACGTCCGCGACGAGGACGTCGCCCGCCTCTCGCCGTTCGTGCGACGGCACATCAACATGCTGGGCCGGTACTCGTTCAAGCTGCCCGGCGGTATGCGCCCGCTGCGCGACAAGGACGCTGCCGACGACGAGTGAGGTCGTACGGCGGCGCGTCGTGGTCGCCACCATCTTGACCTAGGCGTCCGTGCTGGCCAGAGCCCCGCAGCTGGTTCCGCGAGTCGTCACACCGGCCCGGGGCCGCTACGGCTTCGCGGACCCGCTCGGCGGCCCGTCGGCGGGCCCGGTACGCCTTCTGTCGGCAGGCGGGGCGGTCGTAGAGGGCGTCCCGGCGGTGGCCGCGACGGCGGCGTACCCCCACGGTCGGTCAGCGGGCGGTGAGCCCGGTGAGCAGGAGGGCGAGCCATCGGGCGCGGGCGGTGGGTGGCTGGTCGGCGGGGAGGGTGGAGAGCATCAGGTACAGGTCGTCGAGGGTGAAGTCGGCGCGCAGACCGCCCTGGGCTTGTGCGGTGCGGATGAGTGGACCGAGAGCCTGGGTGACGCGGGTCTCCACCTCCTGCTTGGCGGGGTGGGCTGCGTGGTCGGCGCCGAGCGCGTACGCGGCTGCTTTGACGGCGCGGTTGTGGGCGACGGTGTCCATCACGCGGCTGAGGAAGCCGGTGAGCTCCGCCATGGCGGGTGAACCCTGGCTCTCGCGTTGCAGGCACTCTTCGGCGTCGTCGGCGAGTGTTTCGAACGAGGTGGCGACCACGGCTGTGACCAGGTCGCTCTTGTTCGGGAAGTGCTTGTACAGGGTGCCGACCGCGACGCCCGCGGCAGCGGCGATCTGCTCCATCGACACCTCGGGCCCGTGCTCGGTGATCTGCTCATGCGCCGCGGTCATGATCCGGGTGCGGTTGCGGGCCGCGTCGGCACGCAGCGGTCGGGGTGAGGTCATGGAGCCCTCCGGGACCATTTGACGAAAGGTGAATGGTGCTTCACTCTATCGGCATGGCGATCATGACACGTGCCCTCGGGCACACCGACACGGACGTGACCATCCTCGGCTACGGCGCTATGGAACTGGGCGGGCTGCGCAGGGGGCCAGAACTGACCGACGAGGACGCCGGCCGGCTGCTCAACGCGGTCCTCGACGGCGGCATCAACCTGATCGACACCTCGCCCGACTACGGCCGCAGCGAAGAGCTCATCGGCACGCACCTCGCCCACCGCAGGGACGAGTTCTTTCTCGCCTCCAAGTGTGGCTGCCCGATCGAGCCGCCCGCCGACACGCCGCCGCCCTACCCGCACGACTACAGCCAGGCGAACGTCCGCGCCGATGTCGAGCAGTCGCTGCGCCGGCTCCGGACCGATCGCCTCGACCTGGTCCAGGTGCACATGTCACCGAGCCGGGCCACGCTCGAAGAGAACCGCACCGTCGAGATGCTCAAGGAACTACAGGCCGAGGGCAAGGTCCGCTTCATCGGCATGTCGGGCATCCTGCCCAACCTGCCCGACCACCTTGCGATGAACGTCTTCGACGCTTTTCAGATCCCTTACTCGGCCGTGCAACGCGATCACGAGAACCTCATTACCGAGGCGGCGGACAAGGGCACCGGCACGCTCATCCGCGGCGGGGCCGCTCGCGGCGCGGCGTCGCAGGAGAAGAACTGGACCGTCGGTCCGCTCGCCCAGCAGCCGGGTGTCGGCCAGCGCAACTGGGAGACGTCGGGCATCGAGGACCTCATCGACCAGGCAGGCATCGACAAGCAGGAGTTCATCCTCCGCTTCACGCTCAGCCACCCCGGCCTGTCTACCACGATCGTCGGCACCGCGAACCCGGCCCACCTGGCGGGCAACATCGCCATCGCGGAAAAGGGCCCGCTACCGTCCGACCTCTACGAGGAAGCCAAGAAGCGCCTCCCGATGGGGTAAAACTTGCCGGTGTGAGCGAGTGGGTGCTGCACCTGGACATGGACCAGTTCCTCGCCGCCGTCGAGCAACTGCGTCACCCGGAGCTACGCGGGAAGCCAGTCGTGGTCGGTGGGGACGGCGACCCGACCAAGCGCGGCGTGGTATCGACCGCGTCTTACGAGGCACGGGTACGTCGTCGTCGTTGCCCTCGTCCCGCTCCTGTTGGAACGCGGTACACCTCACCAGCCAGGCCGCCTGGGCCCTAGGAGGTCCGGTGGGTAGCCCTTTGCACGGAGCCAGGCGTCAAGGGCGAGAGCGACGATGTCACCGTGAGGGATGTCGGTGTCGGCGTTGCAGCGGCGGATCCGGCGCTGGAACTGAAGAACTTCAGGGACGGCGTGGTTGAGCTGCCCTCGTTTGGTGTGCCGGTCTTTGATGACGTTCAGGGTGTCCGGGTGCGGCGTAAGAGCGTCGTCGGTTGGCTGGAACTCGGCGTCGAGGGCGTCGGCGATTTCACGCAGTCGGCGGGCGTAGGGGGAGTGATCAGGCACGAGAGCTGCTCCGGTCGGTCCGGCTAGGCGGATAGCTATCCGCCTACTGGGCTATTGGAATAGTCGGCACGAGGGGCGGCCGCACCTCGGCGTGGGTTGGCCGCCCCTCGTGCACTGCAGTCCGGCTCAGAAGCCGCGAGCGGTGAGCCACTCGTCCAACGCGACGGAGACGATGTCGCCGATCGGCAGGTGATCGAGTTCGTTGTCCAGTGCGAAGCGTTTGATCCGCCTCTTCAGCTTCAGTGCAGCGGGGACCGACGAGTCGAGGCTCTCGCGCGCGATGATGCGCTGGTTGAGAACGACGGCGGCCTCAGGAATGTCCTTGGGACGGCCGGATCCCTGAGCCCACGGTGTTCCTTCGCTGGCCGCTACTTGCGATTGCACGTCCTGTTCCTGGTGAGCCTGTGGAACATCGGTCCTCACCGGAAACCCGTTGCCGCCTGCCGCCGGAGGAGCTACCGGGCGAAGCGCCACCTCGGCGGCCGAGGCTGCGCCAGGGGCCGCGGACAGACCGTGCTGCGGAACGGGCTCGGTCGGCTGCGTGGGCTGGACCGCATGTGCTGCGGGCTCGGGAGCCGGGAGCACACGCGGCACCCGCGTCTCCATTGGCTCCCCAGCGGATTCCATCCTCGCCTCCGGGGCGCCGACGCCCAGCTGGCCAGCGTCTGGCTCCGGCACGAGGCCGCTCCGCGTGACCTCAACGGTCGGCTGGGTGGAGGGCTCCGCCACTTCGGGCGCCGTCTCGGTCCGGCCCCGTGCCGATGCCTCGGCGGGAACGGCGGAAGGTGCGGGCTGCACCTGCGGCTCGCTGGCAGGGGGATGGCCGTCGTCCTGGGGGGTGGCCTGTTCGGCGGCGTACTGCTCGGGGGTGAGCTCGGCGGCCGGGGGAGGGTGCGGCGGGGTCGCCTTCTTGGCCCCTGCGAGGGTGCGGCCGGTGCGGCGGGCCGGGGGTTTCATTGGCTCGGTCATGCCGTGAGCTCCTTCATCAGTTCGGCGTACTCGCTCAGTTCGGTGGGGATCTCGCCGAAGGCCTCCATGTAGTGCACCCAGGAGTGGATGACGGTCTCGGCGAGGGGGAACGGCTCGTCGCGGTCCGGGCCGATGCCCTCGCCCTGGGCGGGCTCCAGCAGCTTGTCCTTGGCCGTGCGGGGCAGGCTTGTGCGGTCGTCGGCCTTGACCAGGACTACGTTGGCGGTGACGTCGCGCTCGTTGCGGGCGGCGGCGCGCTCGGCCTCGTCGAAGGTGGCCACGAGCTTGCGGCGCTCGATCTTGGTGGGGGCGACCGGCACGAGCAGCAGGTTCGCCTCGGTGACCGCCTCGTGGAAGATGCGGGCGCTGCCGCCGCCGGCGTCGACCACGATTGCGCCGAACTCGGCGCGCTTGGCCCGGATGTACTCGGCGATGTCATCGAACGGGTACCGCTCGACGATCAGGTTGGCCGGGATCTCGAAGCCGGCGGCCTGGGGAACCTTGAACCAGTCGTAGGCGGACTGGCTGGTGGCGTCGGCGTCCAGGAGCAGTGTGGGCAGGCCGAGGACACGCGCTTCAGCGCCCCGGGCATCCGTTGGCACCGAGACCCACGGGATCACTGCTGTTGCAGGCTCTGACCGCCGGGAACTCGTCGTAACTCACCGGCTTGCACGAACCCCCGAGGCGGCGATCTTGTAGCGCTCGGGGCGGAGGTCCAGCATCTGGAATTCCAGGGGCTCGGTGGAAGTCCGTCAAGCCGCTGGGCCGTGGCTGCTGTTCAGCGGGCTGCGCGGATCATCACGGTGAGGACGGGCGAGGCCACTGACGGCTGGCTCTGCCCGACGTCCTCGTACCCCCACGACTTGTAGAGCGCGTGGACCTTTCCGTCCCCAGCAGCCGGGTTGACCATGAGGGTTACGAAGGGCTCGTCACGTGTGGCGAGGAGGGCGTCGTGGATACGCCGGGCAGTGCCGGTCTTCCGCCAGGCCGGCCGGACGCCGATCTCCTTCAGGGCTACGACCGGACGCTCGGTGTACTTCTCGGCCGGCGTCGGGCTGGTGCGCTGCCAGTACCGGTCGCCGTGCTCGATGGTGTTGCCGTAGGCGTAGCCGACGGGATGTCCGTCCGCGTACGCGAGGACAGCCGCGAACCCCGGCTCGGTGCTGTGCCGGTCCAGGCGTTCGCCGAACGCGGTGACCGCGTAGTTCGGCAGGTGGAGGAGTGGGGCGCGCACTTCGGCGTACACGTCGAGGAGGTCGCCGCGGGCGGTGTCGAGGTTGGTGAAGGTGCGCAGTTCGATGGCGGGCGCCGTGGTCATGCGGCCATCCTCCAGGTGGCGGCGTGCTCGGTCCAGGTCTGCACGCTGGAGCTTCCCGGCGCGGTGGCGCGCAGGGCGGCCCCGAACTCCTGCAGCATGCGCGTGACCCGGGCGTGCTGGGTAGCCGCCTCGGCAGGGACCTTCATCGCGGTGGTCGTGGCGGCGTCGGTGGCGCCCTGTGCGAGCTGGGCGTGCGCGAGCCGGGTCGTGGTGATGGCCCGGGAGCGGATCATGTGGGGCCGGAGGGCGGACAAGCAGCGGTGGGCGTGGTACTCGGCGGTGGAGTAGTCGCCGAGCGCCAAGTGCGCTGACAGTGCCAGGGAGTCCAGTTCAGCCTGGTCGTAGAAGGCGAGCATCCACACCGGCCGGTAGTCGGCGGGGTCGGCGCGCAGCATGGCGTCCTGCGCCTGCTCGAAGGCCCGGCGGGTGCCGGTGCGGTCCTGTGCTGCGCCGTGGATGGCGCCTTGGCGGGCCAGGCCGAGGGAGGCGAAGAGAGGGTCTCGGCGGGTGAGGTGCAGGTTGCGGGCGACGTCGTTGGCGGCGAATGCGTCCGCGGGACGGCCCATGTGCCGGTACATGGTGCCTGCGTGGCTCCAGATGCGGAACTTGATCGCCTGGTCGCCGGACATCTCGGCGAGGGCCTGGGCCTCACGCATGTGCGCCTTGGCGATGTCGTAGCGCCGGCCGTCGATGGCGGCCCACATCGCTGAGGAACGGAACGCCGCTGCGGAGGCGTAGAGGCTGCTGCGTACCCGTTGGCTGGCGCTGCCCGCGTTCTGGAGATTCAGGGCCTCGTCGGCGAGCGCGGCGGCCCGCTGCTCGATGCCGAGTTGGCCGCCGTGGCGGTGGTCGCTGGCGATGATCTCGGCGAAGCGCTTCTGTAGACGGTCGACGTCGCTCATGCCGATGCGGCGCGGGGATGCGGTGCCGGGAGCGGCGGCTGCCGCGGCGGCAGCCGCCGCGATGCCTCCGACGAGGGTACGGCGCTTCATGTCGGGGTCCTCCTGCTGCGGTGGGGCTGGGCTGGACGGAGTCCGGCCCCGTGGCACGAACCCTAGAGCGACGGCGGGCAGGCCGCTGACGTCCTCAAGTGCCTTGCGGGTAGCCGATTTGGGCCATGTGACCCGGCCTGCTTTCCAGTCCCGGACCGATGAACCGTCGAGGCCGCCATGTCTCCCGGTCAGTTCCTCTAAGGCCCTGTTCACAGTGTCAGCAAGGCTGTTGGAGCTGTAGCCGTGTTCGGCCATCCACGCCTCGAGAACGGTGTTGCGCGTGGTGTCCATGTCCGCACGGTAGCCCTCACCTCCCTTGCCCCGCCAGGTAAAGAGAAGGTCAAATCGCCCTAGGTTCTTCAGATGGACGGACGGCTGATCGCCCTAACCACCGTGCGCAGAAGGGGAGTTGTCTTGGTGTCGGTCGCCCGTTACGCCCACCGTGCGGGCGGCTGTTGACGGCCCGGCCCGCCCCTGAGGTCCCCCGCAGGGGTGGGCTGGGCGCCGAGACGACACGAAGGCTCAACCCCAATGACGAGTCTCATTAAGCCAGTTCAGGCCGACCCAACCGGCCACCCCGCCTATAGCCAGACCTTCCCGTGCGAGCCGTCCACGGCCCAGATCGGCCGCAAGCTCGTCCGTGACGTCCTCGGCGTATGGCACCTCGACAACCTGGCCGACGTCACCGCACTGATCATCTCGGAGCTGATCGCGAATGCCGTCAGGCACACCCCGTGCGACTCGATCCGCCTGATTATTGGGCGACCGAGTGCGACACGGGTTCGCGTTGGGGTGGTGGACCGGGCGCCATCACGTTTGCCGGTGCTCGGGCAGGTCGGGGGAGACGACGAGTCAGGCCGCGGCCTGCTCCTGATCGACGGCATCGCCGACCGCTGGGGCTATGACCTGCACGGCCCGGAGGAGCGCCCACGGTGCAAAGAGGTCTGGGCCGAACTCTTCATGAAGGGCGACGAGTGAAGCCGGTCGTGGCGACCTCGCCCGTGCCGGACGTCGCTCGCCTACGACCCCGCCAGCAGATGGCTATGGAGTGTGCACGCTGCGCCTGGTACCTGGGAGCGAGCGGCGAGATCTTGGGCGAAGTACGTCATCGGGGCCTGCTGTTCCAGCTCTGGGTGTGCGGGCCCACCTGCCGGTCGCCCACCCCTGGACCGCGGACGGGAGCCGAGACATGACCCAGCTCCCCGGCATGCAGGAGCACTGGGTCACCGGTGACTGCTGGCTCGGGTGCGAGCGCACCGGAGTGCCCGTGATCTGGCTCGGCCCACTGCAGTGGGACGGGCAGCACGCCCCAGTCCACGCCTGCAAGCCGTGCCTCGACCGGCTCAAGGCTCAGGCGCTTGCCTACTTCATGCAGCGGCGACCGGCTGCCGTCTGACCAGACTCCCGCCTCCGGCCGTGCGGACTGTGCCGTACGGCCGGAGGCGGGCACCACCGCACAACAACATCCCAACCACTCAAAGGAGTTGGCATGACACGCAGCACCGTAGTACCGAGCAGCACTCATGTGAGCCAGCAGACGCCGAGGACGTCGGACGGTTTCGACCTGGACGTGTCCCTCGTCGAGGTCGCCGACCCCGCAGGTCTGGTCAACCTGACCGACGACAACTGCGGAACCACCTGTGGCGCCTGCACCACCAACGTCGCCTGACCCGAGGCTTCACGTCGCTCCGGGCTGGTGCCGCCGCGCCCTGTGGCGTGGCGGCACCAGCCGCCTGTCTCTCACCTACGGAGGTAGTGGTGGCTGCTCCGCGCCCAGCGTTCCGAACCGGCACGACCGCTCTCGTACGAGCCGTTGCCCAGCCGACACTGCCGTGTCCTCCGCTTCCGGACCTCGACGATGACTCTGCCAACGGGTCCGCCACCTGTGCCGCCTGGCTGCGCGAGGTCTGGGCGAACGCCGACCTTGCCGAAGCCCTGGAACACGCCAGCCCGGTCCTGGCCGCACAGGTACGGACCGTGTGCACGGCCGATGAGCCGTTAACGCGAGACGTCCGGCGTGCGGCACTGTCCGTGGCCCGCTACCTGCTGCGCTCCCAGCACCGGGCGACGCCGTTCGGGCTCTTCGCCGGTGTGACCGTCGCAGAATTCGGTCCGCAGGCGGGCGCACGCTGGGGTGCGGAGCGCGTAGCCATCGGCCATGCGGGCGCAGAGTGGTTGGCCGCCGTGGTCGAGAGGCTGGAGTCCTGCCCCGACCTCCTCGAACGGCTGCCGGTGGTCGTCAACAACACCGTGACGAGCCGCGGGGACCGGCTCATCGTGCCGTTTCAATCCGACGCCCAGGACGATCGGACTCGCGCGGTTGAGGCGTCCCTGGCCCTCATCGAGCCCGTACGCGCGGTCCTCGCCGCAACGCGAGCGCCGGTCCGGGTCGGTGTGCTCGCGCACAAGCTCCAGGCGGAGTTCCCCGAGGCCGGACCGGAGAAGGTGCGCCGACTGCTGGTAGAGCTGATCCAGCGGCATGTCCTGATCACGAGCTTGCGCACACCCAGCACCGAGACCGACGCCCTCGGGTATCTACTCGACCGACTCGACGCGATCGACACCGACAGCCTCCCCTCGGTCGCGGAAATGCTGCGCGAGCTACGGGCGATCCGGACCGGCCTCAAAGAGTGCACTTCGCGGGGCGGGCGGGACAGCGTCGCAGCGCGGATGAAGGCCCTCGTGCCAGGTCTGCGCCGCCACCCTGTCGCGCTCGACCTGCGCCTGGACGCGCAGCTCGTGCTGCCGGACGCGGTCGCCCGCGAGATCGAGCGCGCCGCCCTGATCCTGACCCGAGTCAGCGCCCGCCCGTACGGCACCGCGGCGTGGGGCGCGTACCACCAGCGGTTCTACGAGCGGTACGGCATCGGCACGATGGTGCCGCTCCAGGAAGTCGTCGCGGACAGCGGCACTGGTTACCCCGAGGGCTACCCGAGCATCCCGCCCGGCGCCAGTCGGCCTCGCGTCTCCGCTCGGGATGACGCCCTTATACGGCTGGCGCAGGCCGCCGCGCTCGACGGCCGCGACGAGGTGGTCCTCACCGACGAGTTGATCGACGCCCTGGACGTAGGGCCCGACGAACCCCGGGTGCCGCCACACTTGGAGGTGGGGGTGCGCGTCCACGCGGCAAGCGTTGGCGAGCTGCAGCGCGGGCAGTTCCGGCTGGAGGTCGTGAGCGTGTCTCGCGGCGCCGGCGTCTCCACAGGCCGGTTCCTCAGCGTCCTGGGCACCGCCGACCGTGAGGCCCTGGCCGCCGAACTGGCTGACCTTCCGACCGCTGACAGGAACACCGTGCCCGCGCACCTGTCCTTTCCGCCGCTCCTGCCCGAGAGCGCCCACATCACACGCGCCCCGCGAGTCCTGCCCACCGTGATCAGCCTCCACGAACACCGAGCCCCCGCCGACCATGTCCTCACACCTGCGGACCTGGCGGTGGGGTGCGACGGCCGCCGCATGTACCTGGCCGCCCCCGAGCGCGGGCGGCGCATCGAGGCCGTCGGGATGCACGCGCTTAACCTCCACACGCACACTCCGCCGCTGGTGCGATTCCTCACCGAGTTGTCGCGTGCTCAATGCGCGCAGGTCACCGTCTTCGACTGGGGCGCTGCGGCGGCGATGCCGTTCCTACCGCGCCTGCGGTGCGGACGCACGGTGCTTGCCCCGGCCCGCTGGCGGCTGGAGGCGACCGAGCAGCCTGGTCGCACACGCCCTCGGGCCGAATGGGACTCCGCCCTCACCGACTGGCGGGCTAGGCGGCGGCTACCTCGGCGGGTCTACCTCGTGGAGGACGACCGGCGTCTCTTCCTCGACCTCGACGAGGCCGGCCACCGGACGCTGCTGCGCCAGCACCTCGACCGAGTGGGCCTGGCCGTGCTCGTCGAGGCGCCGAAATCGGGGGCGTTCGGCTGGTGCGACGGTCGCGCCCACGAGATAGTGGTGCCGCTCAAGGCCATCCGGCCGCCGGCGTGGCCGGCGCTTCCCGCCCCCACCCCGGCTCGCATCCTCTCCCCAGCCCAGATGCAGACCCCGGCCGCTTCGTCGGTGTTGCTGGCCACCTTGTATGGAGACGCTCGCCGCCAGGACACTCTGCTCTCCTGCCACTTGCCCGATCTGCTCGAACGGCTCGGTGGCCCGCCGTGGTGGTTCATCCGCTTCCGCGACCCCGAGCAGCACTTGCGTCTGCGCATCGCGCTACCCACGCCGGAGGCGTTCGCCGAGACGACTCGAACCGTGAGCGGGTGGGCCGACGAGCTGCGCGGCGCCGGTCTGCTGGCGGACTTGCGGTACCCCACCTCCTATCGGGAGATGGGCCGTTGGGGGTCTGGCCCTGCATGGGACGCGGCCGAGGAAGTGTTCCGGGCGGACTCGCGCGCCATCCTGGCCCAGCTCGCGCAGCCGCGGCGCCCACACGAGCGCACGCTGGTGGCCGCACACACTGTCTCTATCGCCTCCGCGTTCCTCGGCAGTACTCAAGCCGGGATGCGCTGGCTGATCGACCACATCCCGCCTACAGCGCCCGTGCCCGTACCGCGCCCGCAGTTCACCGATGCCGTACGCTTCGCTGACCCTGGCGACGCCTGGGCGGCATTGCGCGGCGCCCCCGGAGGAGCGGCGATCGTGTCGGGGTGCGCCGATCGCGACGCGGCGCTCGCCGCGTACCGGCGGCACCTGCCAGGTCCCCACACGCAGGGGATCGCCCTCGATGACGTCCTGACCTCGCTGCTGCACGTTCATTTTGTACGGCACATCGCGGTGAACTTCCCCGAAGAAGAGGTCTGCCTCTACCTCGCTCGCGCTGCCGCCCTGGCCTGGACCGCCCGCACCACTGGGAGGACACGATGACCGCGCAGGCCGGGCTGGACCTGGCCGACGCCGTCGCCGAGCAGCTCGCCGACCCCCACACGGCGTACCTTGGGCCAGCGGTCTCTCGTCGGCAGCACCTTGCCTATGGCTTGCCCGGCATCGCGCTCCTGCACATCGAGCGGGCTGCGGCCGGTCTGGGGCCGTGGCAGCGCGCCCACGACTGGCTCGCCGCCGCCTCCAGTGAACCGCTCACTAGCGGCCCCGACAGCCACCCCTTCTACGGGGCGCCCGCCTTCGCGCACGCTCTGGCCTGCGCCGCCGATCACCTGCCCGGCGCCTACCGGCGCGCGCTTGACACTCTCGATCGACAAATGGCTGACGACGTGAGCCGCCGCGTCGACGCCGCACACCGGCGAATCGACGCCGGACTCCTCCCAGCGCTCGCGGAGTTCGACACCATTCGCGGCCTGAGCGGATACGGCTCCTACCTCCTGCGCCGCAATCCTGGCAGCGCCGCCCTGCGCGCCGTACTCGACTACTGCGTACGCCTCACCCAACCGATCACACACGACGGCGAGAACTTGCCCGGTTGGTGGACGGACACAGGGCCCTCGGGCCACCGGGACGACCGTTTTCGAGGCGGACACGCCAACAACGGCATGGCGCACGGTATCGGCGGCGTGCTCACGCTCCTGGCGCTCGCCGCCAGGCAGGGCAGCTTCGTCGACGGCCACGAGGACGCACTGGACCGGATCCTGGTGTGGCTGGACCGATGCCGAGAGGACACCGGCCGAGGCCCGGCGTGGCCGTACTGGTTCACCCGAGACGAGCTGCGTACCGGCCGCCTCACCCCGTCCACGGCGCGGCGGCCGTCATGGTGCTACGGCACCCCTGGCCTCGCCCGCGCCCAGCAACTCGCCGCGCTCGCCCGCGGTGACGACGGCCGCCGGCTGGACGCCGAGAACGCGCTCGTGGCCGCACTCACCGACCCCGTTCAGCTCAAGGCCACGACGGACAACGCCCTGTGCCACGGTTTCGCCGGCCTCGCCCACGTCGCCGCCCGCGCGGCCGACGACGCCCACCCCTCGACCGCCGGACAGCTCCGCGCCACGATCCCGGCACTCCTAGCCGCAGTCCAACCGCCGGGCACCGACCCCGCACACGCCGCCACGACGCTCATGCAGGACGAGGAGCGCGGACCCGGTCTCCTCGACGGCGCAGCCGGTATCGCACTGGCCCTCCTCGCGCCCAGCACTGCCGAACCGCCCCGATCCACCTGGGACGCCTGCCTGCTCATCGCATGACCCCATCGACCGAAGGACACCCGCATGCCCCCGGACCGCTCCGACCGCTGGCAGCAACACAACATCACCTTCGGCGACCGCGAGAGCGCCCAGCGCGCCATCGTCGAACGCATCGCCCCTGTCCTCTTCGCCGCTGAAAGGGACGGGCAGCTCACCGGCTGGTGGTTCATGAACAAGCAGCCCTGGCCGCTGCGGTACCGCGCGGACGAGCCTTCACCCGCCGTCGAAGCGCTGCTGAGCGACCTCGTCCAGGACGGCACGGCCGTGTCATGGCTGCCCTACCTCTACGAACCCGAGACCCACGCCTTCGGCGGGACCCAGGCCATGGGCGTCGCCCACGACCTGTTCCACAAGGACAGCCGCCACCTGCTCACCTATCAACCAGGCTCGGAGCAGTTGGGACGCCGGGAAACCGCCGTGCTGCTGGCAAGCGTCATGATGCGGGCGGCCGGCCTGGACTGGTTCGAGCAGGGCGACGTATGGGTAAGGGTCGCCGCCCTCCGACCGACCAGCGGCCTTCTGCCCTCTGCGCGAGCCGCCGAACTGGCGCCCGCGATGCGGAAGCTGATGACGGTCGACGCCCAGAGCCTGTGCCGCCCGAACGGCCCGCTCGCCGAGCACAACGAGTGGGTCGCCTCGTTCGAGTGGGCGGGCACCGCGCTCGCCGACCTCGCAGGCCGCGGCGCCCTCACCCGCGGTCTGCGAGCCGTCATTGCCCACCACCTGATCTTTCACGCCAACCGCGCCGGTCTCCTCCGGGTCGACCAAAGCGCCATGTCCAACATCGCACGAGAGGTAATCATGGGAACGAGTGACAACACCGCGTCGACCGACGAGGCAACGTCCGAGGCGGCTAGCGTCAGGGCGGTGAATACCGACACGATCGCCACCCCCACGGCTGACGCCGAACGCCTCCGCAACGCCCTGGTCGACCAGCTTCGCGCGGACGGGCACGCCCGCACGACCGCAGTCGAGAAGGCGCTGCGGACTGTGCCCCGTCACGTGTTCGTGCCGGAGGCGTCGCTTGAAGACGCCTACGCCAACGCACCAGTGCACATCAAGTACGACACCGACGGTACATCGATCTCGTGCGCTTCCCAGCCGGGCGTCGTCGCCCTCATGCTGGACCAACTCGACGCCCAGCCCGGCGAGCGCATCCTCGAACTCGGCGCCGGCACCGGCTACAACGCCGCTCTCCTCGCCCACCTGGTCGGGGAGAGCGGGCACGTGACCACCCTCGATGTCGACGACGACCTTGTGGAGGGCGCTCGCGCACACCTGGCCGACGCCGGTCTCACCAACGTCGATGCCGTGACCCGCGACGGGGCCCTCGGCTACGCCGAAGGAGCACCGTACGACCGGATCATGGCCACCGTGGGCGCTCACGGCGTACCGCACGCCTGGATGCAACAACTCGCCCCCGGCGGCCGGCTCCTCGTCCCCCAGCGCCTGAAGGGCACCGTCTCCCGGTCCAT
Source organism: Streptomyces sp. NPDC050287 (assembly GCF_044459385.1). Lineage (NCBI taxonomy): Bacteria > Bacillati > Actinomycetota > Actinomycetes > Kitasatosporales > Streptomycetaceae > Streptomyces > Streptomyces sp. NPDC050287. The sequence goes on from NZ_JBITIY010000005.1 coordinate 206,069, forward strand.
CGCCTACGAGCGGCGCGACGGTCGATGGGTGTCTCTCGGTAGCGAGATGAACACCTTCATGCCGCTCCGGCGGGGCATTGCCGACGACGACCGCCGCGTCATCCCGCTCAGCACAGACGGCACCGTCCGGCTTCAGGCCCCCGCTGGGCAGAACATCGACGCCGATGCCCTCGCCGGAGTCCTGGACCAGCCGCGCACCGAGGAGTGGACTGGCATGATGGTCCGCGCCATGGAATCGCCGGAGTGGATGGAACTTTTCGTCACCTGTTCCCTTCCCTCCGGCCTCATCCGGATGTTGTTCCCCCAGAACGCCAAGGGCACTCTGCTCACGGAGGACCCCTACCCCTCGTCGACCGCGGCCGTCGACAAGGGCGCCGTCACCTACCTGGCGCGACGCGTGTCGGAGAAGAAGACCCCCGAGGGCGACAAGCTCTGGGAGTTCGGCGTCATCGGCCACGGTCCCGGCAGCGACGAGCTCGCCGCGAAGGTCGCCGACGCCATCCGCACGTGGGATCGCGAATACCGCGGTCGCGAGGCCACGTTCGAGATCCATCCCCTCGACGCCCCCGCCATCGAGCAGCGCCCCGGACTCTTCGCTCTCGACACCCCGCTGAACCGCATCGTCGTCGACTGGCGGTGACGCCCCTTGCGTAGCGGACGGTGCCCGCCGGTGTACGGCTGGCGGGCACCGTCGCCCCAGCACTTCTCACTCACGCCCGGGGAACTCATGGACCCGCACGGACCCATAGCCCAGCGCTTTCCGCTCGTCGCCCGATTCCGGCCCGCCTGTCTTCCCCTGCCCGAACGCGTGGGCGGCCTTGTCGACCTCGCCGAGACGGTGGTGGAGAAGGGCGACCAAGGGCTCGCATCCGCCGTCTACAACCAGGCCGCGCTCATCGCCTCCGATCTCGGCCTGCCCGATCTCGCCCGCGAGATGTGTCACCAGCACGCCGCCGCCTACCTCGACGCGTGCCCCCTGCCCGGCATGAGCGCAATCCGGGGACTGGAACCGGTCGTCAACCTCGCCCGCCTCCAGATCCGCGCCGGCCACACCGACGAGGGACGCCAACACCTACTCGACCTGTACAAGGCCGTCGAGGCAGGCACAGCTGCCCGGTTCGAGGGCGTCGCCGTACCGGCGGACCTCACTGCGACCGACGAGGACCGCCACGAGGTCCGCGCGTGGCTGTGGCGCGTGCTCCTCGCTGATGGGACCCGCACGCTTACCGCCAAGGGACGTTGGGCGGAGGCTCTGAGACACCTCGAGACTCACTGCGGCGTAGGCAAACGGATGCTCGACGGACGCCAAGTTGCCATACTTACTCCCCTCGTTGCAGGTGACACGGCACGGGCAGCTGTTCTCCTTGCTGAAACGATGCCCGGCGATCCGTGGGAGCAGGCCATCACGGCAGGCTTGACCGCCCTGTGCCGCCGCGGCGCCGAGCTGCCGGTCGAAGACCAACTGGCGGCGCTGGCGACCACCTATCTGGAGTGGCCGGCCGAACCTGGGATGACCGTCTTCGACACTCGGCTTGGCCTTACCGTCCTCGACGCGATCGGTTCCGCCGAGGCTCCTACAGCCCACCGCGTCGTCGAGGACCTCCACCGCAGGACGGCCGCCGCCGAAGACGGCTACGCGGCCCGCGAGAACCTGGCGCACCCTCTGTTCACCTCGATCGCCACGGACAGGCAAACCCAGGACTGCCGCGCTCTCGTGCATGCCTGCGCCCTCGGGACAGGGACCATCCCGGACGAACTGCAAGAACAGCTGACGTCGGCTCTAAGCGCCAGCGACATCGTGATCCGGGACAGCCTTGCGCGCCCCTCCAATTCCGGGCGTACAACCCGGTGATCTGCATGAGTGATCAGCCAGGCACCCTCTTCCCTCAGGCAGTCGTGCGCGACCGGGATGTGTGCCCACCTCGGTCAGCTGATCACTGCAGTGCAGCAACGGCACTGGACCATCGGCGTCGCACGCATCGGTGACCGTCCGAGAAGTCGGCCGGATCCACGGCGGGGATCATCAAGGGGCGAGTGGGGCTGTGTGACGAGGCTCCGGCATTCGCCTACGGCAGACGAGAAAATGGCCCACGGGACTGGAACCCCGTCCGCGATCATGTCAACGTACAACGACCCGGAAACACCAGGTCAGCCGTAGGGAGCGGCATTGAACGTCGGCCTGCAAAAGGGGCTGGCCGCTATGGCAGTACGCATCCCGCGCTGCTCGGTCTCACGACCGCGTCCCGCTCCGAGGAGGCCCACCTGTCGAGTCACACCTTCCAATTCGCCCTCATCACGCGCCCTGTCCCGCTCGACGCCGCGAACGCCTGGACTGGTCCGGAGGCGGAGGCTTTGGCGCCATTTCCAAGGCGCTGCCTCTCTGTGTCTGCACGCCAGGATCTTTTGGCGAGGATCTGCTGTAACGCGGACCCCGTCGTGGCCGAGAGGCCCTTACGTACATCGCTGCGCACCGCAGCTCCGCAACGCGCCACGGCGCCTCGGTTGTTGGCGCTGTGAGGTCGTAGGCCGTGACCTCGATCGGTTCACCGGAGGCAGGCTGCCCGTGCTCGTCATGGATGGCGCACCTTCGCCCTCCGCTCGTACCGCCTGGCCTCGTGACCGAGGCGGAAAGGGCGCGATGAGCAGACCTTCGTAGTGCAGGGCGATACATAGCAGAAGATCCCCGGTTACCGAAACCGGGGATCTTCCAGAGCATTGGTGGTGTTCGCATTCGGCTGTGCTTGGCGGTGGAGCCGTGGCGGACGCAGTTGGCAGAGTCGTACGCATCCGAGAGGAGATATTGAGTGGCTGTTGCCAGCTGCTGCTACATCAATGACCAAGCTTTCATGCCCACGGCCACTGTTGCTCGCTACGCAAGGTCTCCTTCCGGACCGCTCGCTTGTGCGCCGAAAGAAAATCATCCGTTGTATCGATGTGTGATACCTGGCTGTGTCTCGTCGTCTGATCCGGGACGGCGGCCGTGCAGAAATGGGATCTCTGCTGCATACGATGCATGCCTGGCTTTCCGGCATGAAGCCTTTCTTAATGTGAAGGTGATATTGCATGGCTCGTCCTCCGGCGCTGAAGCTCACCGAGGTTCTCGCGGAGATTCGTATGAGTCCGTCGGCGTTCTACCGAATGCGCGCTCGCGGGCAGGCGCCCCGCATGATCAAGTTGCCCAATGGTGAACTCCGGTGTCGTCGTGCTGACCTGGATGCCTGGTGGGACATGTGCGAGAGAGATACTGATAATTGGCGATGAGTTACAATGTCCGTTTCTGGGACATACGGGAGCGCCCCGATCGGCGCAAGCCGTTTATGGTCCGGTGGACGGTCAACGGGCGCGAAAAATCAGAGTCATTCATGACCGTCGGGCTCGCCGACAGCAGGCGGTCAAAGCTGATGACCGCGGCGCGCGATGGTGAGCCCTTCGATGAGCGCACAGGGCTGCCAGCGTCCGAGCTGCGAGCTATCAAGCAGCGGACGACATGGTATGACCTTGCGCACGAATACCTCGACCAGCGTTGGGACCGCACGCCGGGAAACACCCGCCGCACACTGGCCGACGCATTCGCCACCATCACGCCTGCCCTTGTGCGTTCTGGCGTGACCTATCCGGAGCCGCGGGTGCTGCGGCGAGCGTTGTACTCCTGGGCGTTCAACAAGAAGGCGTGGGAGAAAGAGCCAGTTGAGGACTGGCGGCAGGCGCTGGACTGGATGAAGCGGAACTCCCTGCCTGTCAGCGCTCTCGCGGAAGCCGATGTGCTGCGACGGGCACTGGACGCCCTGTGCCTCAAGCTGGACGGCAAAGAGGCTGCGGCCAAGACGGCACGGCGCAAGCGGGCTGCGTTCAACGAAGTCCTCAACATCGCTGTGGAGAAAGGTTACTTCACGGAGAATCCCCTCAACGGGCTCAGGTGGCACGCTCCAGCGGTCAACGAGGAAGTGGACCCGGCTGCCGTTCCTAATCCCGCCCAGATTGCCCGGCTGCTCACGGCGGTTGCCCAACAGCGCGGGCGCGGCCCTCACCTGGAGGCCTTCTTCGGCTGCATGTACTACGCGGCGATGCGGCCTGCGGAGGTCATCCATCTCCGGCTCGAACAGTGCCATCTGCCCGAGACCGGCTGGGGGATGCTCAACCTGTCGGGTGGCGTCGTCACATCAGGCAAAGAGTGGACGGACGGCGGTTCGGTGCACGAGGTGCACTCCCTCAAGCGCCGCGCGGCTACCGCGACCCGGCCTGTGCCCATCCCGCCGCAGTTCGTACGCATGCTCCGCGGACACATCGAACGCTTCGGTGTGGCGCCGGACGGCCGACTGTTCCGGAACCAGGCCGGCAACTACGTGGACGCAGCTGCGTACGGCACAACGTGGGCGCGGGCACGGAAGTACGTCCTGACCCGTACAGAACTCGCCTCCAAGCTGGCAAAGCGGCCCTACGATCTCCGGCACGCCGGGATCTCGTTCTGGCTGTACTCCGGTGTGGACCCCGCCGAGTGCGCTCGTCGCGCGGGCCAAAGCATTGAGGTCCTCTTCCGCCACTACGCCAAATTCCTGGACGGCGTCCGAGAACAGGCCAACCGCCTCATCGAGCAGTCCATGCAGGAGTGGGACCGCGTCAGCCAGGGCGCGGAGTCTGAAGGGTGAGTCGGGATTTGGTCCGTGACTGGTCCGGAAGCACTGGTCAGGAGCGGGACAGCAGTGGGAGGAACTGGGAGTTATGGCGTAAGTCGGTCCTTGCCCCGGACGGGTCGAGAGGAAGGCGCCTGACGGGCAAAAGCCCAGGTCAGGCGCCTTTTTTCGTGCCTCTAGAAGAAGCCCAGTTTCTTCGGCGAATACGACACCAGAAGGTTCTTCGTCTGCTGGTAGTGCTCCAGCATCATCCTGTGCGTCTCGCGGCCGATGCCCGACTGCTTGTAGCCGCCGAAGGCGGCGTGGGCCGGGTAGGTGTGGTAGCAGTTCGTCCAGACGCGGCCCGCCTGGATCGCGCGGCCCGCGCGGTAGGCCGTGTTGATGTCCCGCGTCCACACGCCCGCGCCGAGTCCGTACAGCGTGTCGTTGGCGAGCTTGATCGCGTCGTCGAAGTCGTCGAAGGACGTCACCGAGACCACCGGTCCGAAGATCTCCTCCTGGAAGATCCGCATCCGGTTGTCGCCCTCGAAGATGGTCGGCTGGACGTAGTAGCCGCCCTTCAACTCCCCGTCGTACTCGACGCGTTCCCCGCCCGTGAGCACCCTCGCGCCCTCCTGCCTGCCGATGTCCAGGTAGGAGAGGATCTTCTCCAGCTGGTCGTTGGAGGCCTGGGCACCGATCATCGTGTCCGTGTCGAGCGGATGCCCCGGCTTGATCAGCTCGGTGCGGGCGACGGCGGCCTCGAGGAACTCGGCGTAGTGGCCGCGCTGGACCAGCGCCCGGGACGGACAGGTGCACACCTCGCCTTGGTTGAGCGCGAACATGGTGAAGCCTTCGAGCGCCTTGTCGCGGAAGTCATCGTTCTGCGCCCAGATGTCGTCGAAGAAGATGTTGGGCGACTTGCCGCCGAGCTCCAGCGTGACCGGCTTGATGTTCTCCGAGGCGTACTGCATGATCAGCCGCCCCGTCGTGGTCTCGCCCGTGAACGCCACCTTTGCCACCCGCGGGCTGGACGCCAGCGGCTTGCCCGCCTCCGCGCCGAAACCGTTGACGATGTTCACCACACCCGGCGGCAGCAGGTCCGCGATGAGGCTCATCCAGTAGTGGAGGGACGCGGGGGTCTGCTCGGCGGGCTTGATGACGACCGCGTTGCCCGCCGCGAGGGCCGGCGCGAGCTTCCATGTGGCCATCAGGATGGGGAAGTTCCACGGGATGATCTGCGCCACGACGCCCAGCGGCTCGTGGAAGTGGTAGGCCACCGTGTCGTCGTCGAGCTCGCCGAGCGAGCCCTCCTGCGCGCGGATCGCCCCCGCGAAGTAGCGGAAGTGGTCGATGGCGAGCGGGATGTCGGCCGCCAGCGTCTCCCGTACGGGCTTGCCGTTCTCCCAGCTCTCCGCCACCGCCAGGGGCTCGAGATGGGCCTCCATCCGGTCTGCGATCTTCAGCAGGACGGCGGAGCGCTCGGTGACCGAGGTGCGGCCCCAGGCGGGGGCGGCCGCGTGCGCCGCGTCGAGAGCACGCTCCACGTCCTCCGCGGTACCCCGCGCGACCTCCGTGAACGGCTGCCCGTTCACGGGAGACGGGTTCTCGAAGTACTGTCCGCGGGCCGGCGGCACGTACTCGCCGCCGATGAAGTGGTCGTAGCGCGCCTGGTAGGAGACGATCGCGCCCTCGGTACCGGGCGCCGCGTAACGGGTCATCCTGGTCTGCCTCCCTCAGCAGCGCTGCCCGCCGTTGGGCAGCTCTCGGCGCGAGGCTAGGGAGGGAGAGGTTGCAAGTACGTTGCGGCGGCGTGGGGGCACGGTCTCCAGTCGATGGCCTTGCGCGTCGCCGGGCCGCTGACGGGGGGACCCGCGTCCGCCGCCTCGGCGCCCGGCGTCAGTGCTCCGGCGGCGAGCACCCCGGCGGCGAGCACTCCGGTGAGCGCCCTGAAAAGTAATGGCATGAAGTTCCTTCCAGACGCCTCGCGACAGAAGCGCCTCGCGACACCAGCGGTATGCAGCGGACGTGTCCCGTGACGAAGGGGCCTGCGGCGGAGGTGCCATGTGGCGGAGGTGCCCTGTGGCTGGTGGGGCCTGCGGCGGAAGTGTCCCGTGACCGGTGGGGCAGGCGGCCGCAGCACCCCGCGACCGAGGCGACGCGGTCAGCGTGCCGACGGGTGGGCCCGTGTACGCGGCGTGGCCAGCTCGGACTCCAGTGCCGTCAGACGCGCCCGGACCGCCGCCGTCGGCCGCACCGTGGCGAGCGACCGCCATACGTCAAGGTCGTCCTCGCCCCACGGTCCGTGCACCCAGTCCGCCAGCAGGTCGGGATCGCGGCGGGCGATCAGTGCCGTACGGAGGCCGTCGGCGAGGCGGCGCCGCAGCCGTACGACTTCCGGTGCCTGCGAACCGGGCAGCAGCGGGCCCACGTACGCCGCCGCGGCCGCCGTCACCGCGCCGGTCTTCAGCCGCCGCTCGATGACGGCGACGTCGGACTCCACCGGAACCGTGAGCCGGTACGGACGCGACGCGAGCAGGACCGGACCCAGCACGCGGCGCAGCCGGGCCAGTTCGGCGCGCAGCGTCACCGTTGGCACGGACTCGTCCTCGTACAGGGCGCACAGCAACTCGTCGCCGGTCAGCCCTTCCGGATGGTGGGCCAGCAACACCACGATCTCACTGTGCCGGCGGCTGAGCCTGATCCTGCGCCCGCCGGTGAGCAGCTGCGCCTCGTCACGGCCCAACGCGGTGAGTTCGGGCCTGTCCTCCGCGGGCCGCTCGGGCAGCAGCAGCGCCAGCTGGGACTCGGCGGCGCGCGCCACGGCCTGCACGAAACCCAGGCTGTGCGGATGCGCGAGACCGTCCCCGCCGGTGATGTCCACGGCACCCAGCACCCGTCCGGTGCGCGGGTCGTGCACCGGGGCCGCCGCGCACGTCCACGGCTGCACCCGCCGGATGAAGTGCTCGGCCGCGAACACCTGCACCGGCCGGTCGACGGCGACCGCCGTCCCCGGGGCGTTCGTCCCGACCGCGGTCTCCGCCCACCGTGCACCCGGGACGAAGTTCATCCGGTCCGCCTTGCGGCGGGTCGCCGGATGGCCCTCGACCCACAGCAGCCTGCCGTGTGCGTCGCACACCGCGAGCAGATGCTCGCCGTCCGCCGCGAACGTGCCCAGCAGCTCACGGAAGAGCGGCATCACCCGCGCCAGCGGATGCTCGGCCCGGTAGCTGCCGAGGTCACCGTCCGACAACTCCACGCTCGGCGTGCCGTCGGGACCGACCCCGGCCCGCGCCGAACGTCGCCAGGAGTCGGCCACCACCGAACGCACGGGGCGCGGCACGGTCCCCGCCTCGGTGAATGTCTCGTGCGCGCGCCGCAGCATCCGCAGCCGCTCGCCCAGGTCTGCCCCCGGCTCCAGTGCCACCCACGGATCGGACAACTCGGCCTCCCCGAACGGCGATGTACGTGGGGACATCGTCACCCCGGGTACGTGCCCCGACAACCGTTTGGACCGCGAGCATCCGAACGGGTGGCAGAGACCACCCAGGGTTTCCGGGGCTCTCGTGGCCTCGTCCTCGGTCAGGCGGAGTCGACCAGCCTTATAAAGCGCGTCCAGTCCCAGTTCGGCCCCGGATCGGTGTGGTCCGAGCCCGGTACCTCGTAGTGCCCGATGATGTGCCCTCGGTCCTTCGGGATGCCGTATGTCGCGCAGATCGCGGCCGTGAGTCCCGCCGACTGCTCGTACAGCGCGTCGGTGAAGTAAGCGGGCCGGTCCACCCAGCCCTCGTGTTCGATGCCGATGCTGCGGGTGTTGTAGTCCCAGTTCCCCGCGTGCCAGGCGACGTCAGCCTCGCGGACGCACTGTGCGATGTGTCCGTCGGCCGATCGGATGAGGTAGTGCGCGGACACCTGGTTCTGCGGGTCCTTGAAGACGGCCAGCGTGTCGTCGTACGTCTCCTGGGTGACATGGATGACGACGTAGTCGAGGGGATAGGAGTCGGGGCGGTCGGACGCCGTGTAGTTGGAGGTGACGGCCGGCTGCCATTCGGCCGGGGGATAGTCGACGGCCCGGGCCTGCGCTCGGGCGAGCGCCTGGGGCAGCAATGTGGACGGTACGGCGGCGAGGACGGCGCCCTGCAACAGCCGTCGTCTGCTGGGATGCGCTCTTGCGCGTTCCATGGGGGGAGTGCCTTTCCATGGTGGGGGGTTTCGCCGTGGGGAGGGGTTCGGCCGTGGCTGAGGCGGTGCTCAGCCTCGCAGCGTCGCCGCTGTCTCCCGAAGCCGGGCGTGCATGCCTCGGTGAGTCTCGCGCTCGGGCAGCCATTCCTTGCGGATCTTGGCCACGCAGGTGTAGTTGGTGTCGCACACGTTGGCCAACGGAGACTCCACGACCTGGGTCGCGAACTGGTACGCGTCCAACTCGCTGAACCCGTAGTCGCGCGCCAGCCACCGCACCAGGTCGAGCTGCGATATCCGGAACGCGTCCTCCAGGGGGCGTGCCGAACCCGTCGAGATGATGTGCGTGTCCGATTCGATGCGCGGCCAGGGAGTGGCGAGCCCTTTGAGAAGTTCGACGATCACCAAGGTGTTCATCGCGCACTCGACGGCCACGCCGCAGGTCTCTCCCTCGCCCTGCCGGGCGTGACCGTCGCCGAGGCTGAGCAGGGCACCCTCCACGTTCACCCCGAGATAGCAGGTCACCCCGGCCCGCATCTCGGGTGTGTCCATGTTGCCGCCGTGCGCGTCGGGCACCAGCGCCGAACGCACCTCCAGGTTGGCGGGAGCCACGCCCACCGTGCCGTGCATGGGGTCCATCGGCAGCTCCATCTCGATGTCGCTGTCGTGGGCGCGGAACAGCGCGGTGCGGCGGGCTCGGTCGAGCTGCCAGATCCAGACGGTTTCGCGGAGCGGGGGTTGCAGCGTGGCCGTGGTGTGCGTGGAGGTGAGCGCGCCGAACAGCGGGACCGTGGTGGACGCGGCCCAGTCCCGGGCCGGTTCGATCGACACGAAGTGCACGGCGAGCGTGTCGCCGGGCTCCGCGCCCTCCACGTGGAAGGGCCCGGTCTGAGGGTTCAGGAAAGGGAACTGGCACACCTCGGACACCAGGTCCCTCTCGGACCGCACCCGTCCGGCGAAGCAGTCCTCCGTGTACAGGTCCAGGACCGTGCCGGGTGCGATCCGTGCCACGGGCGGCGCACCGCCGAACGTCCAGGCGTACTCGTCCGGTTCAGGGCGCACGGTCAGGATCCGGGGATCGCGGGGGTTGTTCATCGCTGCACAGCTCCGTTCTGCTCAAGGCCGGTGGACGGCTGTCGGTCGAGGTGAACGCGGGCGTGGAGGGGGTGACGGGCAGTCTCGGCCATGCTCCCGGGATGCCGCCGCACACTCGCCGTTCACGACGGCTGCGCCTCGCGTGAATCACGGTACGGCGCTGGCGGGGTGGGCAGAAGGGCACCGTGCGGTTCCGTGGACGACGGCACGTTTGTGGATATCTCGCTCACTCGAACGGGTGAAATCCCCTCCCTGGGACGGGGTTGGTCGGGAGCTGGGTCTGTCCGGGGTTCAGGGCCCGTTCGCGGTCGGGGGTTCCGGCCGTTCCGGTTCGGGGTCGCGGCCCGCTGCGACCGGAGGTCAAGCCCGCTGCCGTTCGGGGTCGCGGCCCGCTGTGATCGGAGGCCAGCCGCGCTTCTGTTCGCGGTCAGGCCGGCTTGTGATCGGAAGTCAGCGCCGCTTCCGTGAGGGGTGAGGCCGGCTTGTGATCGAGGTCAGCCGCGCTCCCGTTCGCGGTGAAGCTCGCTCCTGTCAGCGGCGGGGGGGCGACCTCCGGTTCGTCGAGGTTCCCGTCCACCCACGTTCGCGCTCAGACCCGTCCGACCCGTCCGCCCCGTTCCGCCACGGACGCCGGATCGTCCAGCACAGCCCGTACCACCGAGTGCGCGGCCCCCAGCAACGGCCCCTCGGAGCCCAGCCGGGACACGGACACCGGACAGGCGGGTCCCGCCGTGCGCCGGGCCAGCTCGTCGCGAAGGGACGGCAGCAGCCAGGGCGCGAGGCCCGCCAGCGCACCGCCGAGTACCACGGTCTGCGGGTCCAGCAGATTGACCGCGCCGGTCAGTGCTGTCCCGAGCGCCTGTCCCGCGTCGCGCAGGGCATGCCGCACGTTCTCGTCGCCGTCCGTGGCCCGCTGCGCGAGCAACCCGACGCGGTCCTCGCCCGGCTCCAGACCGGCCGCCCGCAGCACCGCTTCCTCACCGGCGTACTGCTCCAGACACCCGCGCCCGCCGCACGGACAGTCCGGCCCGTCCGGGTGGACCGGCACATGACCGAGCTCGCCCGCGAAACCACGGGTGCCGCGCAGGAGCTGCCCGTCCACCACGACGGCCGCGCCGATCCCGATCTCCGCCGACACGTGCAGGAAGTCGCGCGGGGTGCCCTCGCCGAGCCAGAGCTCGGCGAGGGCACCGAAGTTGGCCTCGTTGCCCACGGCCGGGTTGAGCTCGGCGGGCAGCAGGGCGCCGAGATCCGTGTCGTGCCAGTCGAGGTTCGGGGCGCGTACGACGATCCGGGCGTCGCGCGCCACCAGGCCCGGTACTGCCACGGCCAGCCCCGCCGGCCACAGCCCCTCGCTCTCCGCCTCGGCGACGACCTTACGTACCAGTCCGGTGAGCTCCGCGACCACCGGTTCGCAGGAGCGGCCCCGGTTCGTTCCGTACCGCACGGCCCTGGACCGCACCTGTCCGCGCAGATCGACCGTGCATACCGCGAGATGGTCGACACCTATCTCAGCGCCGATCCCCGCGGGTCCGTGCCCGCTGACGGCGAGCGCCGACCCGGGCCGGCCCACCCGGCCGGGCCGTTCGGGGCCCAGTTCCTCCAGCAGGCCCGAGCGGATCAGCTCGTCGACGAGGCTCGACACCGCGGCACGGGTGAGGCCGATGTGTGAGGCGACGCCGGCCCGGGACAGAGGCCCCTCGGCACTGACGGCGTGCATCACCCGGGCCAGGTTGCGGCGGCGCATGCCCTGCTGGGTGTCGGGCAGCGCCCGGCCGGGGCCGGACGGGTGAGGCTCGTGCAGCGGTGCGGTCATGCCTCCGTCCGTCCTCGGTCGGTGTCCGTCGATCGGTTCACGGGTGTGCCGCGCAAGGTGTCCGTCAGCTCGGGTCCGTCCCTCGCTCCAGCAGCGGGGCCGCGTCGGAGAGTACCCCGGAGATCCTGGCCAGGGCCGCCTCGTCCCGCTGCACGGCGTCGAGCACGGGCCCGGTGGCCGTGTTCCAGCGCCGGGCGACGGCGGCCGGGTCCTCGCCGGTCAGCAGGCCCGCCGCCTGGGCCGCCGCGCCGAGCGCGACCAGTTCCTTGGCCTCGGGCACCTGGACGGGACGCCCGGACAGCCGTCGTACGGTCTGCTGCCAGGCCGTGCCCCGGGCGCCGCCGCCGATCAGGAGCAGCGGGGTCGAGCGGTCGGCGTCCTCGTCGAGGACCAGGTCCAGTGCGCCGAGCAGTGCGTGGACGGCGCCGTCGTACGCGGCCTGCAGCAGCTGGCCGCCGGTGGTGTCGTGGCGCAGGCCGTGCAGCAGGCCCGAGGCGTTCGGCAGGTTCGGGGTGCGCTCGCCGTCCAGGTAGGGCAGCAGGGTGACACCTGAGGTGGGTTCCACGGCCTCACGGTCGAGGCCCACGAGGGTGGCGATGCGGTCGACGGCGAGCGTGCAGTTCAGGGTGCACGCCAGGGGCAGCCAGTCGCCGTGGGCGTCGGCGAAGCCCGCCACTGTGCCGGTCGGGTCGGTGGGGCGCCGCTCGGACACCGCGTAGACCGTGCCCGAGGTACCGAGGCTCATCACCGCGGTGCCGGGACGCAGGCCCAGGCCGAGCGCGGCGGCGGCGTTGTCACCAGTACCGGGGGCGACCAGGGTGCCCTTGGCGAACGGCAGGTCATGGCTGTCCCGCACGGTCCCGGCCACCTCGCCCGGGCGGACCACGCGGGGCAGCAGCGCCGGGTCGAGCCCCACGTGGGCGAGGATGTCGGTGTCGTACGACTCCGTAGCCGATGCCCACCAGCCGGTCCCGGAGGCGTCGCCCCGGTCGGTGGTGCCCTGCCCGGTGAGCCGCTCGGTGAGGTAGTCGTGGGGCAGCCGTACGGCCTTGACGGCGCGCAGTGCCTCCGGCTCGTTCTCGGCCAGCCAAGCCCATTTGGTGACGGTGAACGACGCGGCCGGGACGGACCCGGTGCGTTCGGCCCAGAACTTCGCGCCGCCCAGTTCCTCGGTGAGCCGACGGGCCTGCGGCGCCGAGCGCACGTCGTTCCACAGCAGGGCCGGGCGTACCGGCTCCCCCTGTGCGTCCAGCGTGACCAGGCCGTGCTGCTGCCCGCCGATCGAGACCGCGGCCGCCTCACGCGCCGCGTCCCCGCACTGGTTCAGAGCTTCGCACAGGGCGTCCCACCACTGGCGCGGGTCGCTCTCGCGGCCGGCCCCGGAGGTCACGGTGTGCGGTGCCTGCCCGCCGGCCACCACCTGTCCGGTCGACGCGTCGACTACCAGGGCCTTGGTGGACTGTGTGGACGTGTCCACACCGACGACGAGCGGACCCTCGGCTGCTGACATCGGGCTCTCCTAAGTTTTTCCGCGGCTCTGCGGGGTCTGTCTTCCCAGAGATGCGTTCGCATACTAATTTGTAAACGGCCATGACGAAATAGATCGAGCACGCAAGGAGCCGCGGCATGAACTACCAGCCCACCCCCGAGGACAGGTTCACCTTCGGCCTGTGGACCGTCGGCTGGCAGGGAAGGGACCCGTTCGGCGACGCCACGCGCCGTGCCCTCGACCCGGTCGAGTCGGTGCAGCGCCTGGCTGAGCTCGGCGCGCACGGCGTGACCTTCCACGACGACGACCTGATCCCCTTCGGGTCCTCCGACACCGAGCGCGAGGCGCACATCAAGCGTTTCCGTGAGGCTCTCGACGCGACCGGCATGAAGGTGCCGATGGCCACCACCAACCTCTTCACGCACCCCGTCTTCAAGGACGGCGCGTTCACCGCCAACGACCGCGACGTGCGCCGCTACGCCCTGCGCAAGACGATCCGCAACATCGACCTTGCGGCCGAGCTCGGCGCCAGGACCTACGTCGCCTGGGGCGGCCGGGAGGGCGCCGAGTCCGGCGGAGCCAAGGACGTACGCGTCGCCCTCGACCGTATGAAGGAGGCCTTCGACCTGCTCGGCGAGTACGTCACCGAGCAGGGCTACGACCTGAAGTTCGCGATCGAGCCCAAGCCCAACGAGCCGCGCGGCGACATCCTGCTGCCCACCGTCGGCCACGCCCTGGCGTTCATCGAGCGCCTGGAGCGCCCCGAGCTGTACGGCGTCAACCCCGAGGTCGGCCACGAGCAGATGGCCGGGCTGAACTTCCCGCACGGCATCGCGCAGGCCCTGTGGGCGGGCAAGCTCTTCCACATCGACCTCAACGGCCAGTCCGGCATCAAGTACGACCAGGACCTGCGCTTCGGCGCCGGCGACCTGCGTGCCGCCTTCTGGCTGGTCGACCTCCTGGAGAGCGCCGGTTACGAGGGCCCGCGTCACTTCGACTTCAAGCCGCCTCGTACAGAGGACCTCGACGGCGTGTGGGCGTCGGCCGCCGGCTGCATGCGCAACTACCTCATCCTCAAGGACCGTGCGGCCGCCTTCCGCGCGGACCCGGAGGTCCAGGAAGCCCTGCGCGCCTCCCGGCTCGACGAACTGGCACAGCCCACCGCTGCCGACGGCCTCAAGGCACTGCTCGCGGACCGTTCGGCCTTCGAGGAGTTCGACGTCGAGACGGCCGCCGCGCGCGGGATGGCCTTCGAGCGGCTCGACCAGCTGGCGATGGACCACCTGCTGGGAGCCCGCGGCTGAACGCATGCACGCGCGCGTGCGCTCGTTCCCGCAGTGATCTTCGAGAGGTCTTCGAGGCGCCCCGCGCGGAATGTTCCGGAATCATGCGGTCCCTGGCATGAGCCCGTACCAACTTCCGCGCGGGAGCCGCGACATCACCGGCTCCGGGTGACTCTGGACGGTATGGGCATGCCGCCGGTACCTCCTCAGCCGCCCGGACCACCGGATGACACCCCGCCGCAGGGCGGGGGTTTCGGACCACCGCCTGGACCACCGCCCGGGCCACCTCCTGGATCACCCCCTCAGGCCTACGGCCACGACGGGCCGCCTCCGTACGGCGGTCCGTATCCGACTCAGCCGATGAGCCCGACCGGTGACCCGGGCGGCCCGAAAAGGCGCCGCGGCCCGCTCTACATGCTGCTGGCCGTGATCATCGCGGCCGTGGCCGTCGCCGTGGTGGCCCTCATGGTGGCGGGAAGTGACGACTCGCCGGACAAGAAGCCGCCGCCCGAGAGCAGCGCCGGTACGAGTCGTTCTCCCGCACCCTCCTTCAGCCTGCCGACCGAGGTGCCCAGCGACCTGCCGTCGCGATTCCCGACCGAGCTGCCGAGCGGCTTTCCGAGCGATCTTCCGAGTGGCCTTGAATCGCTGATCCCGTCACTGGCCGACCAACTTCCCCAGGGCGCGTCACCGGGAACTCCGGGTCCCCGGTAGTCGCCGAACCGGAACCCGCTGGAGTTGCCATGCCCCCGGTCGCGCGCATGGCGCTCAGCCGGCTGTCGGGAGCGAGGGCGACGATGTCGCCGTGGGGAGGTTGTGGCCGGCGCTGTGGTGATCCCTCACACGGGCTGGACAGTGACCGTGCAGAGCCTCTTGGTGGCCCGAGTCAGAGCTACATACAGGTCTTTCTCCCCGCCGGGGCGGGCTGTGATGATCTCCTCGGGACTCACGACGACGACCTCGTCGAACTCCAGCCCGCGCGCTTCGGACGCCGGCACGATGAGCGCGTGCTCTGCGATCCCTGCGGAGGTCAGCTGATCCAGCCTCACTTCAGCGCAGATCACGCCGAGGAGTTCGCCCGGGTACGCGGCGGTCTGAGTCTGCAGTTCCCGGGCGACGGTGGCGACAAGAGCGTCTGGCCGCGCCGCCACGATGCGAGGAGTCTCACCGCGGCGCAGGGACCGGGTCGGCGTCTGTTCTGGAGCAATCCGGACGAGGAGGTCTCGGGTGGTCTCCAAGATCTCCTGTGTGGTGCGGTAACTGATGGTCAGGGTGTGGAGGTTGAACCGCGGGCCGACATGGGGGCTCAGCGCCTCCTTCCAGTCGCGCGCTGTCGTGGCTGGGCCCGCCTGGGCGAAGTCGCCCACCAGCGTCATCGCCTTGCCCGGGCATCGCCGTACGATCATCCGCCATTGCATGGCGGTCAGTTCTTGTGCTTCATCGACGACGACGTGCCCGTATGTGCGCTGTGGCGGGCCGTCTATCAGGCTTGCCGCCTCGTCCAGCAGAGGAATATCGGCATCGGTCCACGAGTCGTCCGAGTCGTGCAGCAGGCATGCCCGTTCGTCATCGGTCAGCTGGGGCAGGTGCTCCGCGAGAGCGTCAGGGTGTGCAAGGAGGGCCCGCACGAGTTCGCCGGGCACCAGTCGCGGCCACAGCGTTTCCACCGTGCGGTCGACGTGGCTGTCGTCCAGGAGGCCGGCCCGGACGGCGTCTGCGTCGAACTCGTCGGCCGGTCCCGTGGCAGCCGCGTCATCGTAACCGAGGTGGCGCAGGTCGGCTGCCGTCGCACGGTCGAGGTCCGCGCCTGTCAGCTCGGCGACCTCGGCATCGATCTGGTCCAGGATGTCGCCCGTGCTGCGTTCCAGCGCGTCGGTGACGGCGTCGACCAGGAGTTCTTTGAACACCCGGCGCGCGGGGTTGTGCCCAAGCCCGGTCGCCACGGCGGCGTCTCGCGCCGAGGCCACAACCTCGTCATCGAGGCGAACCGATTCATGTCCGATCCGCAGGGAAAATCCGCCATCCGGAGCCTGGTGACTACGCACCAGGTCAGCCAGTGCGTCGGCGAGCGCCGCGCTGCCCTTGAGGCGCGCCACATCGAGCCGCTCCGCCCTGTCCGGCGAGACTCCAGCCAGATCCTGGCACGTTGCCAGGACGATGTCGTTCTCGCCGAGTGAGGGCAGAACCTCCGAGATGTAATCGAGGAACCGCGCGTTCGGACCGACCACCAGGACACCTTGCTCGGCCGCGCGCGGGAACGCGTACAGAACATATGCCGCCCGGTGCAGGGCGACCACCGTCTTGCCGGTGCCGGGGCCGCCCTGGACCACTGACACCCCACGGTGTGCGGAGCGGACGATCTCGTCCTGCTCGGCCTGGAGCGTCGCGACCGCCGCCTGCATCCGACCCGTACGCCGCGCTGAAAGGGCCTCCATCAGGGGGCCGTCACCGAGGACATCTCCGGCCGCGGGAGCGGAGCCGTCCAGCAACTCGTCGCTCACGGCGACCACCGTGTGCTCCTCCATGCGCAGGTGCCGACGGCGCCGCAGGCCCATCGGGTGGACCGGCGTGGCTTCGTAGAAGGGCCGCGCCGCCCTCGCACGCCAGTCCACCAGTAGGGGCAGGTCGTCCTCGTCCGTTTGCAGACCCAGCCGTCCAATACGCAAGGCGGTGCCGTCCACCAGGTCGATCCGACCGAAGACCAGCCCGTTCTCGGCTCCTTCCAGCCGACGGACCTCCTTCGCCAGTCGTTCAGCGGCGACTTCTCGTTCGTGCGCCTCGCTCGCGCTCTCGGCGGGGGCCTTGAGTACGTCTGCCAAACGGGCCTGTGCCTCGGAGAGTCGCTTGGTGAGCAACTCGTACAGAGCGGACACGTGGGCTTGTTCCCATGCGACCTGGCACGCGGCGGGATCGTTGACCTGCGACAACAGGAGGCTCCTCGGGACAGCGGGTGGAGTGTGGGCTTGAGGCTGTTTCCGGCTGCTGCCGACCGCGAACTATGGACAGGCGTCGGTGTCGGCGCCCGGCAGGCGGGCTTCCGGAATCTCGCTGCGGGACTGGGAGAACAGCGCCTGCCCCGCCTCGGTGCAGGGCGAAGTGGATGTGAACTCAGCTGCCGGCTTGGTGTCGGCCTTGGTCATGAACCTCGATGTCACAGTGCCCCGTTGGCCCTGCCGCGATGTTCCGTGTTCTGACGGAGGGTGTCCGTCGGCCGATCGCGACGGATCGCCCACGGGAAGGTGAGCTCCGCGTACCCGGGCGCACCGTTCTGCCGGCGCACCACACCCGTGACAACACACCGACGCGACGACCGGCGGGGCGACACCATCCGGGCGCCAGAAGGCGCGGGTGCCGGTGCGGGCCGGGTCGCCCGGCACGAAAAGGCGCAGCAGGCGGCCCAGTTGGGAGAGGCGGGACGGTGATGCCGAGGGAAAGCTCTGCACAGCGATGCCATATTCCTCAAATTTGACTACTGAACTCGGAGTCGCCGAGGGTACAGCACGCCGACGGAACGCCCGGCATCACCGGGATGTGACCTGCGTCACTTCCTTGCGGGAGGTGTTGTCAGCCCCCGTCCCGCCCGGTGCTGACCCCCGCACGCACACGGGTGGTGTCCTCATGGTCGCGGCATGTCATCGATCCGTACGTTTGCTGAGGTCAGCGCGTTTCCTCAAGCGAGCGGGAGTTCCGACATGTCCCAGACCACGCCAGTCGTCGCAGTCCGCCGACGGGACACGCCCGGCCCGCCGCCCGGCGGGAGCGAGTTCACGCCTCTCATGCGCGTGGTCAAGAGCCAGGCACTGCTGGAACGCCGGTACGGCTGGTACGCGCGCGTCATCGCCCTCAACGCGTTCGCCCTGGCCGGCGTCGCCGCGGGCGTCGTCCTGCTCGGCGACACCTGGTGGACGCTGCTCCTCGCGCCCGTGCTCGCCGTGCTCTGCGCGCGCACGGCCTTCATAGGCCACGACGCCGGCCACGCCCAGATCACCGGCGGCAAGGCGGCCGGCCGTCTCATCGGCCTGATCCACGGCAACCTGCTCCTCGGGATGAGCTATTCCTGGTGGAACCACAAGCACAACCGCCACCACGCCAATCCCAACCACATCGACAAGGACCCTGATGTCGCCGCCGACGTCCTTGTCTTCACCGGCGAGCAGGCGAAGGAGCGGACCGGCTTCCGGCGCTGGCTCACCCAACGCCAGGCCTGGCTGTTCTTCCCGCTCACCCTCCTCGAAGGGGTGGCCCTGAAGATCCAGGGCTTCAAGGACCTGCGCCGGCAGTCGCCCGAGGAGCGGTCCGTGGAGGCCGTGCTCCTGGTGATCCATGTCGCCGGCTATGCGGCGCTGCTGCTGACGTCCATGTCACCCGGCAAGGCTCTGGCGTTCGCCGCCCTTCATCAGGCCCTCTTCGGTCTGCATCTGGGGCTGTCCTTCGCGCCCAACCACAAGGGCATGGAGATGCCGGACGTGAGTGGCGAACCGTGGGGCCACCTGCGCCGCCAGGTGCTCACCTCGCGGAACATCCGTGGCGGTCTCCTGACCGACTGGTTTCTCGGCGGTCTCAACTACCAGATCGAGCATCACCTCTTCCCCAGCATGCCCCGCCCGCATCTGCGACTCGTCCAGCCTCTTGTGCGCGCCCACTGCAGGGAATTGGGTATCCCCTACGCGGAGACCGGGCTCGTCGACTCCTATCGGCAGGCCCTGCGCCATATGCACGAGGTGGGCGAGCCCCTGCGCGCCGAGCAGGGGCACATCTAGGGGATGTCTCAGGGTCGCGTTCCGGAACCGTGGGAGACGCGAACCCGTTCTTCTGGACAGAGAGCGGCAGTGGCCGCGAAGGAGGCGACGCACATGTCGAAGAACGCGAAGATCGCCGCAGGGGGTGTGGCGGTCGGGCTGATCCTGCTGATCTGGCTGCCCTGGTGGGCCTCACTCCTGATAATCCTGGGAGTCCCGGCAGCCGCTTATCTCACGCTGGACCCCTCGCAGCGGCGCAGGCTGCGCCGTGTGACCCGCAAGGAGCTCGGCCGCTGACACCGTACCGAACAGGCCCGGACGGACCGACCGTGTCGCTGAAGCCGGCCACCGACGCACTCAAACCGACCGCATGACCGCTCGCGGGCCCGCCGAGGGCATGGTCCGCGAGCGGACGTAGGCCGACCGTGGCCGGCCCCCGTGGCTGTCGTACGACCTCGGGGCGCGTGCGCCGCCCGTACGGCCCCAGGGCAGCCCTGGACGGGTGCGGCCCCCCCCGTGCGGCCTCAGTGCAGGCCCTGATGCGTGCGCCGCCCCTACGGCCTCAGAGCGGACGTACGGCGATCTTGTCCAGTGCCTCCAGAAGACCCGGCAGTTCCGGCCCCCGGCCCACCGGCAGAACCTCGCCGGGCTCGTCGTCCAGCAGCACGAACGCGATGTCGTCGGTCCTGGCCACCAGCGACCAGCCGGGGCCGTCGGCCCGCAGGGTCCGTGCGTCCCCGGGGGCGAAGGACGACCGGACGCGGCCGAGCGGCGGTGGCGCGTCCACATACGCGCGGGCCTCCGCGAGGACGCGCCGGATGCCGTTGTGGCTGCCCAAAGTCACGCCTTGCGGCGTCGAACCCCGTCCGTTTCCGGGGTCCCCGGCGACGGCGCCCTCCTCAGGAGCGCCGGAGGACGCGCCGTTCTCGACGTCACCGCCGGCGGGGCCCGGGTTCGCGTCGTCGAGCCGCGCCCGCCAGGTCGCCCACTGGAGCGCGATCTCGTCGGCCCCCAGCCGCCGCTGGGCCGGCCCCCAGACGGAGGTGTCCGGCGGTGCCAGCGGGGCACGGTCCGCGATCTCGGGATCCGGATCGTGCGGCTCCGGTACGCCTGGGGCCGCCACAGCGACCGCCAGGGGCCAGCCGGGCAGCGCGGCGACCACTGTGCGCTCGTCGGGCGACAGGTCGTGCTCCATGCCGCAGTCCCAGGACGCGATGGCGACGGCGACCAACGACACGTCGTCGACGACGACCGTCCATCTGGCCCCGTCGCCGTCCTGGCCGAGCACCAGGCCGTACCCGTCGGCCAACGGTGCGAGGCCGAGCGTCGCACAGGCCTCCGGATAGTCGTCGCCCAGCACGCTCGGGAACTTCGCCGGCGTCAGCAGCACCGCCGTCAGCACATAGAGCGCGTCCTCCGCGGCGGCGACGGCATCCTCATCCGTCCCGGCCATCCCAGCCTCCCCATCGCTTCATCCAACCGGGCGCACCCTAGTGCGCCCGGAAGGCGCTTGTCACGACGCCCCCGCTGCGCGCTGCGGCTCCCCGACCCACCCGGAGCTGCAGTTTTCCGACCGGACGGGGCGAATCGACCATGCGCCACCCTTACGTCAGGCCGCCGGAAGCCCCAGAAGCGCCCGTGCCACCGCCCGAGGCGACTCGTCCCGCTCCCGTGCCAGCGCGATCACGGCCCGGCACGCCAACTCGTTCACCCCGAACGACAGCGCCTCCGGGGACACCCAGCCCGCGGCCTCGTCGATCTGCTCCTGGTCGTCCTCCGCGCAGGCCGAGACATAGGCGGCCGCTGCCTCGAACAGGTTGTGTGAGCGAACCTCGCCATCGGCCTTCGCCTCGGCGCGCAGGACGTCGAGGACTCTGGCACCGGACTTGCGGACCCTGCCGAACATGCTGACCGCCTTCCCCCTGTGTGGTTGTCCTGACCGAACGTGCATCTCCTGCTGCTCAACGTAGAGTTGGAGCTCCGGCGACAGAAGGGGGAGGGGGCGATGAAGCGTCTCGTGCAGGTCGAAGGAGCGGGTCCGGCTGCGGTCCGGACGTGCCGACGAGCCCTCCGGCTGTCGCCGCCCCGGCGGACGCCACACGGCGGGGATTGCCGGCGCGCCACCGAACAGCTCGGTCGTCCCCGACTGAGTCCGGACAGGCCGCGCAGGTCAGCCCTCGCGTACGGCCAGGGCCAGGAACCGGTCGTCCTCGTCGACGTACGAGGTCATGCGCCACCCCGAACGGGTCAGGAGAGGCCGTAGATTGCGCTCGGCGCGCAGGTCGTCCGGGGTGATCTGCCGGCCCTGACGTGCGGCCAGCGCGGCCCTGCCAATGGGGTGGAACAGCGCCAGTGAGCCGCCGGGGCGCACCACGCGCGCCAACTCCCGCAGGTTCTCGGCAGGATGAGGCAAATGGGAGACGAGGCCCGCGCCGAACACGGCGTCGAGTGACTCCGAGCGCAGCGGCAGCGTGGTCACGTCGGCGAGCAGCAACCGCCCGTCGCGGTCCCGCCCGGCCCGCACGGCGGCCTGGAGCATGGCGGGAGTCAGATCGGCGCCCAGGACCACTCCCGAGGGCCCCACGGCTGCCCGTAGCGGCGTCAGGGCGCGTCCCGTGCCGCAGCCGGCGTCGAGCACGCGGTCGCCCTCACGCAGCCCGGACTGGGCGACCGCGGCGGCATAGGCGGGAGTGTCATCGGGGAACCGGCTGTCCCAGTCAGCGGCGCGGGTGGTGAAGAACTCCTGCACGCGTGTGTGGTCGTCGCTCATGTTCCGCATGATTCCTCACCGACAGGGATGAGCGCTCCTGTGTGCATGTTCGAGCGTGATGCGATCGTTCAGGTGCATCTCTGTGTCATGTTCCACCACTTTTCGAACTGTGCCCCCTTTGTGCGCACCTGCCCGGACTAGCGTCCCGGAGCCATGGGACACCTGGACCACGCCGCCCTGGGGTGGCTGACCCCCGCGCTGTCATACGTGATGGCTTGCATAGGCGCCGCTCTCGGGCTGCGCTGCACTGTCCGCGCGCTCGGCGCCACCGGCCGGTCGCGACGGAACTGGCTGATCACCGCGGCCTCCGCGATCGGCACCGGCATCTGGACCATGCACTTCGTGGCCATGCTCGGCTTCAGCGTCAGCGGCACCGAGATCCGCTACGACGTGCCGCTCACGATCGGGAGCCTGCTGGTCGCCATGGTGGTCGTCTGCGCCGGCGTCTTCGCCGTCGGCTACAGCCGCGACCGCACCCGCGCTCTCTTCCTCGGCGGGCTCACCACCGGTGTCGGCGTGGCGAGCATGCACTACCTGGGCATGGCTGCGGTACGCCTGCACGGTGACGTCTCGTACGACCCGGTGCTCGTCGGTCTCTCCGTCCTGATCGCGGTCGTCGCTGCGACGGCGGCCCTCTGGGCGGGGCTCAACATCAAGTCACCCGTCGCGGTCACCATCGCCTCCCTGATCATGGGAGCGGCGGTGAGCAGCATGCACTACACCGGAATGTTCGCGGTCAGTGTGCGCGTGGTGCCCTCCGGTGCCGCTCTGCCCGGGGCCACGGCGATGCAGTTCATCTTCCCCCTCGCCGTCGGCCTCGGGTCCTACCTCTTCCTGACCTCGGCCTTCGTCGCGCTGTCGCCGACCACGGGGGAGCGCCGGGCATCCGCCTCGGCCCAGCAGCAGGTCGAGAACGCGGCTCTCTAGCGGCCCACCCAGCGGCATCCCGGACCGCCACCGCGCGGACGGCAAGCCCCCGACCACTCCCCGAGCGAGGAGGCCATGCGTACACCGCGTAGGACCCCCACAACCGGCGCCGAGACGCCGCCCCCGCCTCCCGTACGCGGCCGCCGCGCGCACGCCGGACCGCCCGCCGACGAACACCCCGACGAACCCGCGGGTGCGATACCGGACGAGATACCCGCGCGCGGGGGAAGCTGGCGCGTCCGACCGCGGACGGTGCGAGCCAAGATCGTCTGCCTGCTGATGGTGCCGGTCGTGTCCCTGCTCGCCCTGTGGGCGTACGCCACGGTCACCACCGCCCAGGACGTCTCCCGGCTCCGGCAACTGCAGCGCGTGGACTCCGCGATCCGGACCCCCGTCGCCGATGCCGTGACCGCCCTCCAGACCGAGCGTGCGGCGGCCGTCCGCTACGCGACCGACCCGTCGGCGGGGCAGAACGCCGACCTGAAGCAGCTCGCCCGGCGTACCGACAGTGCCGTGGCCAAACTGCGTCTCGGCGACGACGACACCATCGCCGACAGCGAGGAGCTGCCCACCGGGGTGTCCCAGCGGCTCGAGTCCTTCGTCACCGGCGCCGAGCGGCTGCCCGCACTGCGCAGCGCCGTACTGGCCCACCGGGTGAGCTGGAACGAGACGTACGGGCGGTACACGACAGCCATCGCCGGCGCCTTCGGCGTCGGGGGAGCCCTGACCGGCATCCAGGACGCCGAACTCGGCTCCGACGCGCGTGTGCTGCTCGAGTTCTCGCGTGCGGGTGAGGCGTTGGCGCAGGAGGACGTCGTCCTGGGCAGCGCGCACCTGGCCGGCGGACTGTCGGGCGAGCGCCTGCGGCTGTTCACCGGTGCCGTCGAGACCCGCCGTGCCCTGACCGCCGCCGCCGTAATCGACCTGCGCGGTTCCGAACGAGCGGCCTGGCGCGGCCTCGCCGACGGCAGCGCGTACGCCACCGTGGGCACCACCGAGGACAAGGTCATCGCTGAGGGCCCGGGCACCCGTGCTGTCGACGTGGTGCCGCAGGCCACCTGGGAAGCGGCGCACGCGCGCGTGCAGGACGGCATGCGGACGATCGAGGAGGAGGCCGGACGGGAGGCCGCCGACCGCGCCGACCCGTTCACCCGCGGGCTGCTCACCCCGGCCGGCGCCGCCGTCCTCCTCGGCCTCGTAGCCGTCGCCGCCTCTCTCGTGATCTCCGTACGCATCGGCCGCGGCCTGGTCGTCGAGCTGGTGAGCCTTCGCAACGGTGCGCTGGAGATCGCCCGCCGCAAACTTCCCGAGGCCATGCGGAAACTGCGCTCAGGCGAGGAGATCGACGTCCGGGCCGAGGCCCCGACCGGACCGCCCGCCGAGGACGAGACGGGGCAGGTCGCCGAGGCCCTCGGCACCGTGCACCGCGCCGCCCTCAGGGCCGCTGTCGAGCGCGCCGAACTCGCCAGCGGCATCTCCGGGGTCTTCGTCAACCTCGCCCGCCGCAGCCAGGTTCTCGTCCACCGCCAGCTCAGCCTTCTCGACAGCATGGAGCGTCGCTCCGACGACCCGAACGAACTGAGCGACCTCTTCCGGCTCGACCACCTCACCACCCGGATGCGGCGCCACGCAGAGAGCCTGATCATCCTCTCCGGCGCGGCGCCCGGCCGCGCCTGGCGCATGCCGGTCTCGCTGACCAACGTGGTCCGTGCGGCCGTCTCCGAAGTCGAGGACTACGCGCGCGTGGAGGTGCGCCAACTGCCCGACGCGTCGATCGTCGGTGCGGCCGTCGCCGACCTCACCCACCTCCTCGCGGAGATCATCGAGAACGCCGCCCAGTTCTCGCCGCCTCACACGCGTGTGCGGATCACCGGCGAGCCCGTCGGCAACGGCTACGCCGTCGAGGTCGAGGACCGGGGGCTGGGCATGGGGAGGGAGACGCTTGCCGAGGCCAACCGGCGCATCGAGCAGTCCGAGGCCCTCGACCTGTTCGACAGCGATCAACTGGGCCTCTTCGTGGTCAGCAGGCTCGCCGCGCGGCATGACATCAAGGTGCACCTGCGACCCTCGCCCTACGGCGGCACCACAGCCGTCGTCCTGCTGCCGACGGCTCTGCTGCACTCAGGAGCGACGGAAGGTTCCCCCCGCAGGACGGCGGACGCGGAACGGCACTCGGAACACGAGTACGCGCGCGTGCCCGCCGCCGCGCAGCACCAGGAGTCCGTCCCGGCGTCGGCCGACCGGCCCGCACTGGTGGCTCCCGCACCGGCATCCGCCCGCGGAACGGCGGAAACCCGGAACACGGCCGAGGCCCGGAATACAGCCGAAACCCGGAACACGGCCGAGGCCGGGAACATGACAGAAGCCCGCACTGCCCGGAGCGCGGCTGACGACGCGCCTTCCGGAGTCACCACCCTTCGTGTGCACCGCCCGCCGGGCGACTGCTCCGATGACTCGCGGGAGGACTCCGACGACTCCCCGGAGGACGGTGACGACCTTCCCCGGCGGGTACGCCAGGCGCATCTCGCCCCCCAACTGCGTGAGCGCCCCGCCGAGGAGCCGGTGCGGACATCCGCCCCCCGCACCGACGACCGGCGCACCCCCGAACTCGTACGGCACCGCATGACGGCGTACCGCGACGGGTGGGCTCGGGGCGGCGGCAGGCAGCCCGGCCGCGGTGCCACCCCAGATTCCCCAGCGGGCAGCGACAGCAGCGAAGGAGATCCCGCATGATCCAGGACCCGAGCATGAGAGCCGCCGGGGGGCTCCCCCCGCTCGAGCGAAGCCGAGAGTGGGGGAGGTCCGGCGAACTCGACTGGCTGCTGGACGACTTGGTAGTGCGCGTGAGCGAGGTGCGGCACGCGGTGGTGCTGTCCAACGACGGCCTCGCCGTGGGCGCCTCGACCGACCTCCGCCGCGAGGACGCCGAGCACCTCGCCGCCGTGGCCTCCGGCTTCCACAGCCTGGCCAAGGGCGCGGGCCGGCACTTCGGCGCAGGCGGGGTGCGCCAGACCATGGTGGAGATGGACGACGGCTTCCTCTTCGTGGCCGCCGCGGGCGACGGCTCCTGCCTCGCCGTCCTCACCACGGCGACGGCGGACATCGGTCTGGTCGCCTACGAGATGGCGCGGCTGGTCAAACGCGTCGGCGAGCACCTGTACACGCCGCCGCGCGTCGACG
Source organism: Streptomyces sp. NPDC050287 (assembly GCF_044459385.1). Classification (NCBI taxonomy): domain Bacteria; kingdom Bacillati; phylum Actinomycetota; class Actinomycetes; order Kitasatosporales; family Streptomycetaceae; genus Streptomyces; species Streptomyces sp. NPDC050287. The sequence goes on from NZ_JBITIY010000005.1 coordinate 232,157, forward strand.
CCCGGCCTCCCTCCGCCGGATGACCGAGAAGGCGGTGCACGCACATGACCGAGGACCTGACCGGTGCCCCGCACGAGCAGGGCAGCCAGTGGTACGACGGGGAAGCCGGGCCCTTGGTGCGGCCGTACGCCATGACCGGAGGACGCACCACACCCGGTCCCACCGGGGTGCGCTTCGACCTGATCGCCCTCGTCACCCTCGACCCGGGCGCGCCCGGCTTCGACGACGACACCGCGCTCGGTCCGGAACACCGCGTCCTCGTCGACCTGTGCCGTGCCGAGACGCAGTCCGTCGCGGAACTGGCCGCGGACGCGGACCTGCCCGTGGGCGTGATCAGAGTCCTCCTCGGCGATCTCCTGGAACTCGGCCGGGTCACCGTCAGCCGTCCCGTGCCGCCCGCGCACCTTCCCGACGAACGGATTCTGCGCGAGGTGATCGAAGGGTTGCGGGCCCTGTGATGAACGCGCGCAGCCACCCGGTCCCGAGCCGTGCCCACTCGTGCGCTCTTCCGCACACAACATGGCCACGAGTCGGTCAGATGGGGCACATAGCGGTCGAAGCGCCTCGGAGGGGAGCGGCCGTTGCCATCATGCTGACGTCACATCGACGTACCGAGGACGTGCGCGGACGATCCGCCCGTACGCGGCACCCACTCCCCGACGTCGACCCTTGCCGGCCCTCCCGAGAGAAGTGATCGATGGTCTCCGAGCACTCCGACGACCAGGACGGCGAGACGACCGCCCTGGCGTTGAAGATACTGGTCGCCGGCGGTTTCGGCGTGGGCAAGACGACCCTGGTCGGCGCCGTCAGTGAGATCCGCCCCCTGCGCACCGAGGAACTGCTCAGCGAGGCCGGACAGTTGGTCGACGACACCGAGGGCGTGGACCAGAAGGTCACCACGACGGTCGCCATGGACTTCGGGCGGATCACCATCCGCTCAGGGCTGTCCCTCTACCTGTTCGGCACACCGGGCCAGGACCGCTTCTGGTTCCTGTGGGACGAACTGTCGCAGGGAGCCCTCGGCGCGGTGGTCCTCGCCGACACGCGCCGCCTGGAGGACTGCTTCCCCGCGGTGGACTACTTCGAGCACCGGCACATCCCGTTCGTGGTGGCCGTCAACTGCTTCACGGGTGCCCGGTCCTACGGCGCCGGCGATGTCTCACGTGCCCTGGATCTCGACCAGGGCACGCCCGTGGTGCTCTGTGACGCCCGTGACCGCGACTCGGGGAAGGAGGTGCTGATCCGGCTGGTCGAGTACGCCGGGCGGATGCACACCGCCCGGCTGCTCGACTCGGTGGGTTGACCTCACTGACGAGGTCCGCAGGCCGCCCTCAGTCGGCGACCGCCTTCTGCGCCAGAACCTTGTCGATCTTGAAGCGGACGAGGAGCTCACCCGGGACGCCATTGCGGGCCCCGAACTCCTCGGCCCGGTCCTCACCCATGTACCGCGCCCCGATACGCGCGGCCCAGTGCCGGAGCTCGTCGGGATCCTCCGTGATCCGGGCGCGGCCCTGGAGTACGACGAAGTCGAAGGGCGGCCGGTCGTCGTCGACGCACAGCGCCACTCGGCCGTCCCGGACCAGATTGCGCCCCTTCACCGTGCTCTTGCCGGTGTTGAACACCACGTCGTCCCCGTCGAGCAGAAACCAGATCGGTGCGATGTGCGGGCCGCCGTCGGCCCGTACGGTCGACAGCTTTCCGGTGCGTGTGCCGCGGGAGACGAACTCCCGCCATTCGGTGTCGGTCATGTTCTGTGCCATGTGCCCATCCTCCTTGCTCGCGCGCCGGACGTGGGGAAGGCTGACGGAGAGAGATCCTCCGGCCAGGGAGGAGACATCACACGGGGAGACGAGCACCATGGCGCAGAACCAGGGACTTGGCTGGCTGCTGGACGACCTGACCGAACGCGTGGAACACGTGCGGCACGCTCTGGTCCTGTCCAACGACGGGCTGGTGACGGGGGCGAGCACGGGACTGCGCCGCGAGGACGCGGAGCACCTCGCCGCCGTCTCGTCCGGACTGCACAGCCTGGCCAAGGGCTCGGGACGGCACTTCGGAGCGGGCCGGGTACGGCAGACCATGGTCGAGTTCGACGACGCGGTGCTGTTCGTCACCGCCGCGGGTACCGGCAGCTGCCTGTGCGTACTCAGCGGCGCGGAGGCCGACATCGGCCTGATCGCCTACGAGATGACTCTGCTCGTCAACCGGGTCGGCGAGCATCTCGCGGTGGACGCCCGGCAGCCCGAGCGAAGCCCGTCCACAGAGCTCTGACCTGCAGGTTCGTCATACTCCGCAGAGTTATCCACAGGCTCGCCGCGATGTCCGCCCGACCGGTTACGGTTTTTGTCACGGCGAGCGCACACAGCGTGAGCACTGACTCCACGGGGGAGACCGGCCATGCCGACCGACACCACCACCACACCGCACCTCCTCTCCTGCGCGCCCAGCCGCGCCGCCCGCGAACTGGGCCTGAGGCGAGGTGAGTTCGATCTCGCCGTGCACCTCGGCCACATCCGCACCCTGCCCGACGAAGGCGGCGGCCGACGTGTGCCCCGCTCCGAGATCGACCGGCTGAGTGCGGGCGAAGGCTTCCCCGATTCCCTGCGGAGGCGGGTGAAAGCCGTGGGAGCCACTGAAGGCGCGGCCGTCATGGAGGTGCCTCCAGGCAGGTTCACCCGCCTGGCCCGCCTGGGACTGGTGGTGCCGGTGACCTTCTATCTGAACCGGTACCGAACGGTGGTCTGGCAGTATCTGGCCGAGGAACTAGGGCAGTTCGCGGCCGACGAGAAGAACTCCCGCCTGCTGAAGGCCCGTATGCCCGAAGGGCTACGGGGCCAGTTGGAGGCCGGCCTGGATCTGCGCCCCCGCAACTGGCGCGGCCGACACCTCGGATTCCTGCTGCGGCAGGCCGAGGACCCGTGGGAACAGGCCGGTGCCGTGGCCGCCTTCCTCGACCCGCTCCAGATCGCGGAACTCGTCCCGGACCCCTACGAACGCTCGCATCTGAACCGCTTCCGGCCCGGGCCACCCACCCACGGCACCCCGGGTTCACCCGCCGCGCACCTGGCCGAGCGGATCATGACGGCGGACGACCCTGACGAGATCGGTTGGCTGAGGGCCGACCTGGCCCGGACGCTGGAAGAGGCGCGCGAGCATCGACCTGCGCCCCGTCCGCATCCCACGGCACAACCGGCCCCGGCCGTGGCACACCAGGACCCGTCCGTCGAGACGCCGCGTACCGCGCCCGTGTCCGGGAAGCCGCAGCCGCCCCGCAAACGGCTGGGCTGGCTGCGCCGTGGCAAACCCCTGCCTACAACGCCCTGAACAGCCCCTCCTGGACGACCGACACGAGCAGTCGGCCCTCCAGGTCGTAGATCCGGCCGCGGGCCAGCCCTCGCCCGCCTGTCGCGATCGGGGACTCCTGGTCATAGAGGAACCACTCGTCCGCGCGGAACGGCCGGTGGAACCACATGGCGTGGTCCAGCGACGCCATGTCGAACCCCCGCGGACCCCACAGAGGTTCGACCGGGATGCGGACGGCGTCCAGCAGCGTCATGTCGCTGGCGTAGGTCAGCGCGCAGGTGTGCACCAACGGGTCATCGCCCAGCGGCCCGACCGCGCGCATCCACACCGCGCTGCGCGGTTCGGCGTCCTTGATCTCCTCGGCGCTCCACCGCAGCCGGTCCACATAGCGGATGTCGAAGGGCTGGCGCCGGGCCATCCGCTCCAACTGCTCGGGCAGCGCGCCCAGATGCTCCCGGATCTCGTCCGAGACCGTCGGCAGGGACTCCGGGTCCGGGACCTTGCGGGCCTGCGGCAACTGGTGCTCGAAACTCCCCTGTTCAGGCTTGTGAAAGGAAGCGGTGAGATTGAAGATCGTGCGTCCCTGCTGTACGCCGGTGACCCGGCGCGTCGTGAAGGACCGGCCGTCCCGCACCCGCTCGACCTGGTACACGATCGGCACCCCGGGCCGGCCCGGACGCAGGAAGTACGCGTGCAGCGAGTGCACCGGCCGGTCGCCCTCCGTGGTACGGCCCGCGGCGACCAGTGCCTGGCCGGCCACCTGGCCGCCGAACACACGCTGCAGGGACTCCTGCGGGCTGCGGCCGCGGAAGATGTTGACCTCGATCTGCTCCAGGTCGAGCAGGTCGACGAGCCTCTCGGCCGGGTTCGTCGTCATGGGTGGGATTCTCCTGTGCTCACAGCTGGCCGACGTCGGTGACACGTACGATCGCACGGCCCTCGGCGTCGGAGGCCGCGAGGTCCACCTCCGCGCTGATGCCCCAGTCATGGTCGTCGTTCGGGTCGTCGAAGATCTGGCGCACGCGCCACAGGCCGTGCTGCGGCTCCTCCTCGATCAGCAGCAGCTTCGGGCCGCGGGCGTCGGGTCCGGTGCCGAGGTCGTCGTACTCGTCCCAGTACTTGTCCATCGCCTCGCCCCAGGCCTCGGCGTCCCAGCCGGAGTCCGCGTCCATCTCGCCGAGCTCCTCGACCTGGTCCAGGGCGGCGAGCTCGACGCGGCGGAACATGGCGTTGCGGACGAGGACGCGGAAAGCCCGCGCGTTGGTGGTGACCGGCTTGACCTCGTCGGCCTTCTCCTGGGCCTCCTCCGCGGTCATCTCCTCGGGGTTGGCGAGCTGCTCCCACTCGTCCAGCAGGCTGGAGTCGACCTGGCGCACCATCTCGCCCAGCCACTCGATCAGATCCTGCAGATCCTCGGACTTGAGGTCGTCCGGGACAGTGTGGTCCAGGGCCTTGTAGGCGCCGGCGAGGTAGCGCAGCACAATGCCCTCGGTGCGGGCCAGCTCGTAGAAGGAGACCAACTCCGTGAACGACATGGCCCGTTCGTACATGTCACGGACGACGGACTTCGGGGACAGCGGATGGTCCCCCACCCACGGGTGACTCTTGCGGTAGGTGTTGTACGCGTGGAAGAGAAGCTCCTCCAGCGGTTTCGGGTAGCTGACGTCCTGGAGGCGCTCCATGCGCTCCTCGTACTCGACGCCGTCCGCCTTCATCGCGGCCACCGCCTCGCCACGTGCCTTGTTCTGCTGGGCGGCGAGGATCTGCCGGGGGTCGTCGAGCGTGGACTCGACGACGGACACCATGTCCAGGGCGTAGGACGGCGACTCGGGGTCGAGAAGTTCGAACGCGGCGAGCGCGAACGTGGACAGCGGCTGGTTGAGCGCGAAGTCCTGCTGGAGGTCGACCGTGAGCCGGACGACGCGGCCCTCGGCGTCCGGCTCGTCGAGCTTTTCGACGATGCCGCCGTCCAGCAGCGAGCGGTAGATGGCGATCGCGCGGCGAATGTGCCTCAGCTGCTGCTTGCGCGGCTCGTGGTTGTCCTCCAGGAGGTGCCGCATAGCCTCGAAGGCGTTGCCGGGCCGGGCGATCACCGACAGCAGCATCGTGTGCGTCACGCGGAAGCGGGAGGTGAGAGGCTCCGGCTCGGAGGTGATCAGCTTCTCGAAGGTGTTCTCCGTCCACCCGACGAAGCCCTCGGGCGCCTTCTTCCGTACGACCTTGCGGCGCTTCTTCGGGTCGTCGCCGGCCTTGTTCAGCGCCTTCTCGTTCTCGATGACGTGCTCGGGGGCCTGAGCCACCACAAAGCCGGCCGTGTCGAAGCCCGCCCGTCCGGCACGACCGGCGATCTGGTGGAACTCACGGGCCCGCAGCGTGCGCACCCGGGTGCCGTCGTACTTGGCCAGCGCGGTGAACAGCACGGTCCGGATGGGCACGTTGACACCGACACCGAGCGTGTCCGTGCCGCAGATGACCTTCAGCAGACCGGCCTGCGCGAGCTTCTCCACCAGGCGGCGGTACTTGGGCAGCATGCCGGCGTGATGGACGCCGATGCCGTGCCGGACGTAACGGGAGAGGTTGCGGCCGAACTTGGTGGTGAAGCGGAAGTTGCCGATCAGCTCGGCGATCTGGTCCTTCTCCTGGCGCGTGCACATGTTGATGCTCATCAGCGCCTGCGCCCGCTCCACGGCCTGCGCCTGCGTGAAGTGCACGATGTAGACCGGTGCCTGCTTGGTCTCCAGCAACTCGGTCAGCGTCTCGGTGAGCGGCGTGAGTTTGTACTCGTAGGACAGCGGCACGGGGCGGGTCGCCGAGCGGACCACCGACGTCGGGCGGCCGGTGCGCCGGGTCAGATCCTTCTCGAACATCGAGACATCGCCGAGGGTGGCCGACATCAGGACGAACTGCGCCTGCGGCAGCTCCAGGATCGGGATCTGCCAGGCCCAGCCGCGATCGGCCTCCGCGTAGAAGTGGAACTCGTCCATCACGACCTGGCCGACGTCCGCGTGCTTGCCGTCCCGCAGCGCGATGGACGCGAGCACCTCGGCGGTGCAGCAGATCACCGGGGCGTCGGCGTTGACGGACGCGTCACCGGTCAGCATGCCGACGTTCTCCGTGCCGAAGAGCTTGCACAGCTCGAAGAACTTCTCCGACACGAGTGCCTTGATCGGTGCCGTGTAGAAGGTGACCTCGTCACGGGCGAGAGCCGCGAAGTGGGCGCCCGCCGCGATCATGCTCTTGCCGGAGCCGGTGGGCGTGGAGACGATCACGTTCGCACCGGAGACCACCTCGATCAGCGCCTCCTCCTGGTGCGAGTAGAGCGTGAGACCGCGCTCCTCGGCCCACGACTCGAAGGCTTCGTAGAGGGCGTCTGGGTCGGCGGTCGGCGGCAGCTGATCGATGAGGGTCACCCACCCATCTTGCCTGCCCTCCTCGCCTATAGGGGAATCGGCTGCGGGCACGAAGATCGCGAACGCTACGCTGTGTCGCCGGCGGAGCGTCAGCGCTCCCGGTCAACTGGACAGCGGCACACGAGGAATGGGGCGGGCAGCGGCGATGATGGGACCAGCGCACTCACTGTCGGGGGCCGCCGCCTGGCTCGGCGTCGGAGCGGCGGCCGCCGCCACCGGGCACACGATGCCCTGGCCGGTACTTCTCGTCGGGGCCCTGATCTGCGCCGGCGCCGCACTCGCCCCGGACCTCGACCACAAGGCCGCCACCATCTCGCGGGCCTTCGGTCCGATCTCGCGGGGGCTGTGCGAGATCGTCGACAAGCTCTCCTACGCCGTCTACAAGACCACGAGGAAGCAGGGCGACCCGCGCCGCTCCGGCGGGCACCGCACACTCACGCACACCTGGCTGTGGGCCGTCCTGATCGGCGCGGGCTCCTCGGTGGCGGCGATCACCGGGGGCCGCTGGGCCGTGCTGGCGATCCTCTTCGTCCACATAGTGCTGGCCATCGAGGGCCTGTTGTGGCGGGCGACCCGTGGCTCCAGCGCCGATGTCCTGGTCTGGCTGCTGGCCGCGACCAGTGCGTGGATCCTCGCCGGCGTCCTCGACAAACCGGGCAACGGCGCGCACTGGCTGTTCACGCAGCCGGGCCAGGAGTACCTGTGGCTTGGGCTGCCGGTGGTGCTGGGCGCGCTGGTGCACGACATCGGGGACGCGCTGACGGTCTCCGGCTGCCCGATCCTGTGGCCGATCCCGGTGGGCCGCAAGAGGTGGTACCCGATCGGCCCGCCGAAGGTCATGCGGTTCCGGGCGGGCAGCTGGGTCGAGCTGAAGGTCCTGATGCCGGCGTTCATGCTGCTCGGGGGAGTGGGCTGCGCGGCGGCTCTCAACTTCATCTGAGCGGGCCGGGCCGCGCGGCCGCCTGCCTGGTCCGCAGCCGGGTCGGCCTGGGTGCGGGACTCGTCGCCGTCGTCCGTGGGGTCTCACGACTCGCGGCCGTCGGCTTCATCGGCTGGGCCTCGCCGCAGACGGCTGCCGGCGGCGAGACCTCATGCCTGGCCTCCGCTGGAATCAGCGAGGCCGCACGCCCGGCCGCTGCGATCCGCTGTGCCTCAGGAATCACGGCGGTTGTCGTTGGCCTCATTGGCCTCATCGGTGTCAGCCGCAGGCGGTCACGGCCCGTCTGTCCCCTTGCCCGTTGCTCCGCTGCCGTAGCGCCGTTCGAACTGGGCGATGCGGCCCTCCGAGTCCACCGTGCGGGCCTTGCCGGTGTAGAAGGGGTGGCTCTCCGAGGAGATCTCCACGTCCACGACGGGGTAGGTCTCACCGTCGTCCCACTCGATGGTGCGGTCACTGGTGGCGGTGGACCGGGTGAGAAAGGCGTAGCCGGCGGAGCGGTCGCGGAAGACGACCGGGTGGTAGTCGGGCTGCTTGTCCTGCTGCATGGATCCTCCTTGTGCGGCACCGGCCGGGCGGCCGGCGGCGCGGGGCCGGCGGGGTCAGCCGGACAGGGCGTCGCCGTCGACGATGTGCATCGCGGCCTCCTCGGCGGAGGCGGCCGCGCCGTCGATGCCCACGTCCGTGGCGACGAGGGCACTCTCCTCGTCCTCGTGCGCTCCCTCGTCGGGTGCCACGAGACGGCCGGAGCGGGCCGCGCCGACCTCGTCGTCGAGGAGTTCCCCGTCGGTGCCGTCAATATCGCCGATGTCGTCGCTGTCGAGCTCGACCGGGTCGGGCAGTTCCTCGGCGAGCCGCTGGTCCAGTGTCTCGCCCTGTCGGCGCTCGGCGGCCGTCACACCGGTGTGCTCCACCGCCCAGGGGCGGTCGGGTGGCGACCAGCCCCGGTCGAGCGGGTCAGCGACACCGTCGTTCTCCAGGGTGTCCTCCGCGTCGAGCAGTCCCGCGTCGTCCTGGATGTCGGATCCATCGGGCTGGTAGACGTCGTCTCCCCATCCGTCGGCGCTGTTCACGGGTACCTCCAGGTGATGGGGACGGGCCCGTTCCCTCCGTGGTCTGCGGCGGACCACGGGCGTATCAGGCACGTGCCGCTCCCGTCCCCGAACCGTCTGGTTCGCGGGCGCTCCCCGAGCTGGTGCCGGTATCCAGCCTTCCACTCGACTTCGGCCCAGCGCAACGGCACGGAGCCGGGCCAGGGACCAGTAGTCCCCGGCTCGGCTCCTCGGGCCCCGCGCGCCGACGGCGTCAGCTGGTCAGCCGTGCCAGGACCGCCACAGTGCCGCGTACGCCCCGTCGGCCGCGACCAGCTCGTCGTGGCTGCCCAGCTCGCTGATCCGGCCGTTCTCGACGACGGCGATGACGTCCGCGTCGTGGGCGGTGTGCAGCCGGTGGGCGATCGCGACCACCGTGCGGCCGTCGAGGACCCGGGCCAGGGACCGTTCCAGATGGCGGGCCGCCCGGGGGTCGAGCAGGGAGGTCGCCTCGTCCAGGACCAGCGTGTGCGGGTCGGCCAGCACCAGCCGGGCCAGGGCGATCTGCTGCGCCTGGGCGGGAGTGAGCGCCAGTCCGCCCGAGCCGACCTCGGTGTCCAGGCCCTCCTCCAGGGCCCGCGCCCACCCGTCCGCGTCCACCGCGCCCAGCGCCGCCCACAACTGCGCGTCGGCGGCATCGGTCCGGGCGAGGAGCAGGTTGTCGCGCAGAGACCCCACGAAGACATGGTGTTCCTGGTTGACGAGGGCGACGTGCGAGCGGACGCGTTCGGCGGGCATCCGGGACAGTTCGGCGCCGCCCAGGGTGATCCGGCCGTCCCGGGGCGCGTAGATCCCGGCGAGCAGCCTGCCCAGCGTCGACTTGCCCGCGCCGGAGGGGCCGACCAGCGCCAGCCTGGTGCCGGGGGCGACCTCCAGGGACACCTTGCGCAGGACGTCCACGCCTTCGAGGTAGCCGAAGTGGACCCGGTCCGCGTGCACATCCCGTCCGTCGGGGGTCAGCGCGTCGTCACCGGCGTCCGGCTCGATGTCCCGGACTCCCACCAGCCGGGCCAGCGACACCTGGGCGACCTGCAGTTCGTCGTACCAACGCAGGATCAGCCCGACCGGGTCGACGAGCATCTGCGCGATCAGCGCACCTGTGGTCAGCTGACCGACCCCGATCCAGCCCTGGAGCACGAACACGCCGCCGATCATGAGCACCGAGGCGAGAACCGTCACATGGGTGACGTTGACGACGGGGAACAGCACCGACCGCAGCCAGAGCGTGTAGCGCTCCCAGGCCGTCCACTCCTTGATCCGCCGCTCCGACTGCGCGATACGGCGGGCGCTGAGCCGGTGCGCCTCGATGGTGCGCCCGGCGTCCACGGTCTCCGCCAGAGCGGCGGCGACGGCGGCGTACCCGGCGGCCTCGGAGCGGTAGGCCGCTCCCGCCCGCCTGAAGTACCAGCGGCAGCCGACCACCAGCAGCGGCACAGCGAGCAGCACCGACGCGGCGAGCGGCGGCGCGGTGATCACCAGTCCGCCCAGCAGCAGGGCCGCCCACACCACGCCGATCGCGAGCTGCGGCACGGCCTCACGCATCGCGTTGGACAGCCGGTCGACATCGGTGGTGATCCGGGACAGCAGGTCGCCTGTCCCGGCCCGCTCCAGGACCCCCGGCGGAAGTCCCACCGACCGCACCAGGAAGTCCTCGCGCAGGTCGGCCAGCATCCGCTCGCCGAGCATCGCCCCGCGCAACCGCACCTCCCGCACGAACACGGACTGGACGACCAGTGCGAGCACGAACAGCCCGGCCGTCAGCCCCAGATGGAGCTCCCGTGCGCCGTCCGACACCCGTTCCACCAGGCCGCCCAGCAGCCAAGGGCCCGCCATCGAGGCCACCACGGAGACCGTGTTGACGGTGACGAGGATCAGGAAGGCACGGCGGTGCCTGCGGAACAGTTCGGCCACGTAGGCGCGGACGGTCGCGGAGGCGCCGACGGGCAGGGTGTTCGCCGTCGTCGGGGCCGCCGGGTCGTACGCCGGTGGCGCCACGCCGATCATGCTGTCTCCTCGATTTCTTCCAGTGCGTCCAGTACGTCGTCCAACTCGGACCCGGTCGCCGCGCGTTCGAGCCGGGCGGCCTCTTCGTCGGTCTCCCGGGTCACCACGGCCCGGTACCGGGGTTCCGTGTGCACCAGGTCGCGGTGCACTCCGACCGCCACGACCTCGCCCTCGTGCACCAGGGCGACCCGGTCGGCGTGGTCCAGGAGCAGCGGCGAGGAGGTGAAGACCACGGTGGTGCGTCCAGCGCGCAGCTCCCGCAGGCCCTGGGCGATCCGGGCCTCCGTGTGCGAGTCGACGGCGGAGGTCGGCTCGTCCAGGACGAGCACCTCCGGGTCCGTCACCAGCGACCGGGCCAGCGCGAGCCGTTGTCGCTGGCCGCCGGACAGGGACCGGCCGCGTTCGGTGATCCGGGCGTCCATCGGGTCCTCGGCGCCCACCGACCCCTGGGCCAGGGCGGTCAGGACGTCCCCGCACTGCGCGGCAGCCAGTGCGTCCTTGGCACCGACACCGCCGGAGGCGGGCACGTCGAGCAGTTCGCGCAGTGAGCCGGACAGCAGCACCGGGTCCTTGTCCTGGACGAGGACGGCGGTCCGGGCTGAGTCGAGCGGCAGGTCGTCGAGCGGCACCCCGCCCAGCAGGACCGACACGCCCTCCTCCGAGGGATGCCCGCCCAGCCGCTCCGCCAGCACCCCCGCCGCGTCCGGGTCGCCGCACACCACGGCGGTGAGCCGGCCGGCGGGCGCCAGCAGACCGGTGGCCGGGTCGTACAGGTCACCGGACGGGATCTCGGCGGCCAGTGAGCCCCCGGTGTCCGTGGCCCGCTCCAGGGACAGCACCCGCGCGGCCCGCCGGGCCGACGGGCGCGAGAAGGAGTAGGCCATCGCGATCTCTTCGAAGTGCCGGAGCGGATAGGTCAGGAGCATGACCGAGCTGTAGACGGTGACCAGTTCGCCGACGTCGATCCGGCCCTCGCGGGCCAGGTGGACGCCGTACCAGACGACCGCGATCAGCAGCAGTCCCGGCAGCAGGACCTGGATGGCGGAGATCAGCGACCACATCCGGGCGCTGCGGACGGCCGCGCGGCGCACCTCCTGGGAGGCGCGGCGGTAGCGGTCGAGGAAGAGTTCCTCGCCGCCGATGCCACGCAGGACGCGCAGACCGGCCACGGTGTCCGAGGCCAGTTCGGTGGCGCGGCCCGCTTTCTCCCGCTGGACGTCGGCGCGCCGGGTGGCGCGGGGCAGCAGCGGCAGAACCGAGAGCGCGAGGACCGGCAGACCCGCCGCGACGACCACGCCGAGGGCGGGCTGGTAGAGGACCAGCCCGACGCAGACCAGCACGATGGTGACGGCCGCCGCGGTGAACCGGGAGACGGCCTCCACGAACCAGCCGATCTTCTCGACGTCACCGGTGGAAACGGCAACGACCTCGCCGGCCGCGACCCGCCGGGTCAGCGCCGAGCCCAGCAGAGCGGCCTTGCGGGCCAGCAGTTGCTGGACGCGGGCGGCAGCCGTGATCCAGTTGGTGATCGCGCTGCGGTGCAGGAAGGTCTCGCCGACCGCGTTGCCGACGCAGCACACGGCCAGCAGGGCGCCCGCCACGGCGAGCCGGGAACCGGACCGGTCGACGACGGCCTGGACGGCGAGCCCGACGCAGAACGGCAGCATGGAGACGGAGCCGAAGTGAAGCAGCCCCCAGGCCAGCGACTTGAGTTGCCCGCCCAACTGGTTCCGGAAGAGCCACCGCAGGAATCGGGGACCCGAACGAGCGTCCGGCACTCCGGGATCGGGATACGGAAGGTCTTGAATCTGCATGACGGTCCAGTGGCTCGTGTCAGGGGGGTGGGTGGGGGGACCGCTCGACGGCGGCAACAAACCGTGAAAGCGTGGCGTCGCAGCGTGGTCGGAAGCAACCGGTTTTCTGCCGCGGCGCACGGAACCGGCTGGCCGTGGTGTGACCCGGGGACGATGTGCAGTGGTGGTGCACGGTGTGCCGCGGTCGTGGCAACAGCCCTGGGAACGCTTGTGACCGCCCTGGCCGGCTGCGGCGGTTCGGGCTCGGCGCACTCCGTCATGGCGGAGACAGGAGCCGCGGCAGCGCGCTCCGCCCACGCTCGGCCACCACCGACCCGATCCGCGTCCCCGGTGTGGGCGACCGGCTGCGGCGGCGGACCCCGCCGACTCCCGCCAGTTCGTCGCGGTCCACGGCGACGGCAGGGACTCGGCGAAGCGGACGCGGTCCGAGGTGGAGCCTGGCCTGGTGCAGGGCACGACGGTGAGCAGCCGGCGTCGCGTCATCTGCCGCACACGCTCGATCCGGACCGGCATCCGGTGGTGCTGACGGGGGACGGAGGAGACCTGATGGCCTGACACCTCCGGGGGAGGCCTCATTGCGGAGGGCGCCCGCTTCGCCGTAGAACACCGGCCATGAAGAGACGGATCATCATGTCCATGCTCGCCGGAGCGACCCTCGTGGCGAGCACCCTCCTCGGGGCCGCCCCCGCCCAATCCGCTCAGGTCACCGCCCCATCCGCTCAAACCCCCGCCACCACTCCCTCGCCCCGACCCGCAGACGTGCCCGCCGAGTTCGGCACCGACTGGCACGACCCCGTCACCGCCGCCCCGCCCGTCGCCAAACCCGCCGGCAAGTCCTGCGAAGTCACGCTCGCCCAGGCGCAGTTCCGGGACTTCACCCCGTACAAAGGCGCTTATACCCCGCCCGGCGGCTGTGGCGAGAGGTGGAGCAAGGTCGTGCTGCGGCTCGACGGGAAGGTCAAGGGACGGCAGTACGACCGGCTCGGCTATGTCCATGTCGGCGGAGTCGAGATCTTCCGTACGTCGACGCCGCAGCCCTCGCCCGACGGCATCGAGTGGTCCGTCGAGAAGGACGTCACCCGCTACAGCGACACCTTCCGCGACAGCCAGGATGTCGAGATGCTCATCGGGAACGTCGTCGACGACACCTACACCGGCGTCATCGACGTCAAGGTCACCCTGACGTTCTACGCGGGCAGGCCGGCCGCCGCCCCGGACCGTGTGCTCACCCTCGACGGCACCTCACTCACCACTCCGCGCAACAGCGAACACATCGTCGCCGAGGTGTACGCCACGGGCTCCGGCGGAGGCTGCGAGGAGTACTGGTATCTGACCGTGCCCGTCGTGGCGCCGTACTCCTGTCAGTCCGACAACGGCCCCTACCGTGAGGTCCAGATCAAGGTCGACGGCCAACTCGCGGGCATCGCGGCGCCGTTCCCGACCGTGTGGACCGGGGGCTGGTCCAATCCCTTCCTCTGGTACGTCGTTCCGGGGCCGCGCGCCTTCGACATCAAGCCGATCGAATACGACCTGACGCCCTTCGCCGGGATCCTCAACGACGGCCGCCCGCACCGGGTCGAGGTCTCGGTCGTCGGCGTGCCCGAGGGGCAGAGCGGCTGGAGCACTCCGGTCAACGTTCTGGTCTGGCAGGACGCGAAGAGCGCACACGTGGGCGGGAAGCTCACCGGGCACCGGGCGGAGAACGCCGCCGACTCCTCGACGTACACGCCCGGTTCGGAGCATCGCCTGGAGACCGAGGGCGGTCACCGGCTGACCGTCGCCGGATACGTCGACACCTCGCACGGCCGGGTCACGACCACTGTCAGTCGTACCCTCGCGAACACCTCCACGCACCGCTGGACCGATGGCGAGAACGTCGACGCCCTGGACGCCGCGTGGACCGATGACGAGTCGGTGACCGTGGACGGGCGCGGAGACGCCCGCACGACGCGAACCCGGCGGACGTACACCATGGACGGCACGACCACGCTCGGTGCGGCGGACCGGCTGCGGACCGTGCTGACCCTCGGCGACCGTGCCACGGTCACCGAGTCGCGGGGTGGCCGGCGCACCGCGTGGTCGCGGCTCGACGACACCTACACGGGCGACGCGACGTACACGGCGAACGTGCCGCGTGACCAGCGGCACGCGGTCGGAACCACGCGCGAGCGCTACCGGATTCACGGCTCGGCCGGGTGCTTCGACCGTTCGCTGACGACCGCTCAGGGAGTGCTCACCGAGGAACGCAGGGGCTGCTGAGGCCAGTTGTGTGCGATGTGTCACAGGCAGCATTGATTTACCCGGCCGAAACGCCACGGTTTTGTGCGGGATCAACGGCGCCTCCACAGTGATCGACGCGGAAACCGCTTTCCGTATCGCAGAAGTCCCCGTGAGGGGTTTCTGAGTGTCGCCGTCCCCCCAAGGAGTTCCCGTGCCGCCGCCCGTCCCGTCCCTGCCGCGACGCGTCGCACGCATACTGCGTACCTCCCTCTTCGCGCAGGTCGCCTGCGCGCTCGTGCTCGGAATCGTCGTCGGGAAGCTGTGGCCCGGCTTCGCCGCGGATCTCCAGCCGCTCGGCGACGGTTTCACCCGGCTCATCAAGACGATCATCTCCCCGCTGGTGTTCTGCGTGGTCGTCGTCGGCATCGCCAAGGCCGGTGACCTGAAGGCGTGCGGCCGGATCGGGCTGAAGGCCCTGATCTGGTTCGAGGTCGCGAGCACCCTCGCCCTGATCATCGGGCTCCTCGCCGCCAACGTCGTCCAGCCCGGCTCGGGGATGAACGTCGACCCGTCCACGCTCGACACCTCCGCGGTCGACGCGAAGACGGGCGGCGGTTCCCTTCCGTCGACGACCGAGTTCATCGTGAACGCGCTGCCCACCAGTTTCATCGGCGCCTTCGCCGAGAACTCCCTGCTCCAGGTGCTCATCCTGGCCTGCCTGGTGGGGGCGGCGCTGCTGCACCTCGGTCACACCAAGGTGCCGCAGGTGCTGCCCGCCATCGAGCAGGCTCAGGAGATCATCTTCGCGATCGTCGGCTTCGTCATGCGCCTGGCCCCGGTCGCGGTGTTCGGCGCGATGGCCGTCCTGATCGGTCAGTACGGACTCGGCGTGATCGAGACGTACGCCAAGCTGATCATCCTGTGCTACGTGGCCGCCGCGCTCTTCGTCGCGCTGCTCGCCGTCGCGCTCAAGGTGGTCACCGGGCTCAGTCTCTGGAAGTTCCTGCGCTACATCCGTGAGGAGATGCTTCTCGCGCTCGGCACCGCGTCCACCGAGTCCGTCATGCCGCGTGTCATGCAGAAGTTGCGCAGGGCGGGCGCCCGCGACGACGCGGTGGGCCTCGTGCTGCCCACCGGCTACTCGTTCAACCTGGACGGTGCCTCGCTCTACCTGTCCATCGGCACGCTGTTCATCGCGCAGGCCGTCGGCGTGGACCTCAGTCCGAGCCAGCAGATCACCGTGGTCCTGGTCCTCATGCTGACCAGCAAGGGCATGGCGGGCATCCCCGGTTCGGCCTTCCTCGCGCTGTCCGCGACCGCCTCCTCGCTGGGCGCCATCCCCGCCGGCGCCGTCGCCCTGCTCCTCGGCGTCGACCGCATCATGGACACGATGCGCGTGGTGACGAACCTGCTCGGCAACTGCGTCGCCGTCTTCGCCGTCTCCCGCTGGGAGGGGGCGCTGGACGCCGACCGGGCGAGGAAAGTCCTGGACGGGGAGATCGTGCCGACCGAGGACGATGACGAGGATCGCGACGCGGGTGAGCCGACCGCGACCGAGTCCTCCGAAGCGTCGGTCGCCCCTGACCTCGATGACCAGCTCGCGGCCGTACCCGCCCAGCCGGCCAAGGAACCGACCCCCGGGACAAGTTGACGGCCCTTGCCGCCGAGCAAGTCGCCGCTCGGCGAACTTGTCGCTGACGTGTCGCTCCACAACGCCGCAGCCGCCGCTCCAGCACCACGGAGCGGCGGCTGCCGCGTGCGCAACGCCCTCAGCAGGTCCGCCCCGGCCCCCGCCCCCGCTCCGGAGCTCCGTCCACCAGCGCGTCCAGCAACCCGCTCAACACCTCACGTTCCACTGTCGTCAACGGATCCAGGATCTCCTCCGCGGCGGACACCCGCGCGCGCCGCAGCTCCTGGACGGCCTTGTGCCCGCCGTCGGTGAGCTCGATGCGGATCACGCGGCGGTTGGTGGGGTCGGGCACCCGTCGCACCTTGCCGCTCGTCTCCAGCCCGTCGACCAGGGTGGTCACTGCACGGGGCACCACTTCGAGGCGCTGCGCGAGGTCGGCCATGCGGGGCGGAGTGTCGCAGTGCGCCAGTGTGCGCAACAAGCGGGCCTGGGCCGGTGTGACGCCGAGGCCACGCTGCTCCAGGTGGCGCTTCTGGATGCGGTGCACCCGGCGCGTGAGCCGCAGCAGCTGCTCGGCGAGGAGGCCGTCGGAATCGGGCGTGGTCATACGGGAACAATATCAGGACCCCGCTCATTGTGAGTATAGGTAACAATGAGCTACGCTCTCTCAGTCCGCACCGTCTCACCCTCCGTAGGAGCCATGCCCCGCGACACCATCAACTGGACCCCGGCCCCCGGCACCTCGACCGAGCAACCCCGGCAGGTGCGCCGCATTCTCAAGCTCTTCAAGCCCTACCGCGCCCGGCTCGCGATCGTCGGCCTGCTGGTCGGCGCCGCGTCCCTGGTCACCGTGGCGACCCCGTTCCTGCTGAAGGAGACCCTGGATGTCGCCATCCCCCAGGGCCGCACCGGACTGCTGAGCCTGCTCGCGCTCGGCATGATTCTCAGCGCCGTCCTCACCAGCATCTTCGGCGTGCTGCAGACCCTGATCTCCACCACGGTCGGCCAGCGCGTCATGCACGACCTGCGCACCGCGGTCTACGGCCGCCTGCAGCGGATGTCCCTCGCCTTCTTCACGCGCACCCGCACCGGCGAGGTCCAGTCCCGCATCGCCAACGACATCGGCGGCATGCAGGCCACCGTCACCTCGACCGCCACCTCCCTGGTCTCCAACCTGACCAGCGTGGTCGCCACGATCATCGCGATGATCGCCCTCGACTGGCGCCTCACCGTCGTCTCCCTGGTGCTGCTTCCGGTCTTCGTGTGGATCAGCCGCCGCGTCGGCAGCGAACGCAAGAAGATCACCACCCAGCGGCAGAAGCAGATGGCCGCGATGGCGGCGACCGTCACCGAGTCCCTGTCGGTCAGCGGCATCCTGCTGGGCCGCACGATGGGCCGGTCGGACTCGCTCACCCGCTCCTTCTCCGAGGAGTCCGAGCAACTGGTCGACCTCGAGGTGCGGTCGAACATGGCCGGGCGCTGGCGGATGGCCGTCATCTCGATCGTCATGGCCGCGATGCCCGCCGTCATCTACTGGAGCGCCGGTCTCGCCCTCCAGACGGGCGGCACCCAGATCTCCATCGGCACCATCGTCGCCTTCGTCTCGCTCCAGCAGGGCCTGTTCCGCCCGGCTGTGAGCCTGCTGTCGACCGGCGTGCAGATCCAGACCTCGCTCGCGCTCTTCCAGCGCATCTTCGAGTACCTCGACCTGCCCATCGACATCACCGAGCGGGAGCAGCCGGTGCGTCTCGACCGCGTCAAGGGCGAGGTCCGCTTCGAGGACGTCGAGTTCCGGTACGACGGCGACGACAGCAAGGGGAGCCCCATACTCGACGGCATCGACATCACCGTGCCCGCAGGCAGCAGCCTCGCGGTCGTCGGCCCGACCGGTGCCGGCAAGTCCACGCTGGGCTACCTGGTGCCGAGGCTGTACGACGTGACCGGGGGCAGGGTCACCCTCGACGGGGTCGACGTGCGCGACCTCGACTTCGACACCCTCGCCCGCGCGATCGGCGTCGTCTCCCAGGAGACGTACCTCTTCCACGCGACGGTCGCCGAGAACCTGCGCTTCGCGAAGCCGGACGCCACCGACGAGGAGCTCCAGCAGGCGGCGAAGGCGGCCCAGATCCACGACCACATCGTCTCCCTGCCCGACGGCTACGACACAGTCGTCGGCGAGCGCGGCCACCGCTTCTCCGGGGGTGAGAAACAGCGCCTCGCCATCGCCCGGACGATCCTGCGCGATCCGCCGGTGCTGATCCTCGACGAGGCGACCAGCGCCCTGGACACCCGCACCGAACACGCCGTCCAGGAGGCCATCGACGCGCTGTCGGCCAACCGGACGACGCTCACCATCGCGCACCGGCTGTCCACCATTCGGGCCGCCGACCAGATCGTGGTCCTGGACTCCGGGCAGATCGCCGAACGCGGCTCGCACGAGGAACTGCTGGAGCGGGACGGCCGGTATGCGGCCCTGGTCCGCCGGGACGCCCGGCTGGAGCCGACAGGATGACAATGTGCCGAGCCGACAGAACGACGATGTACTGGGGTCGACAAGATGACGATATGCCGGGTTTGTGAGCATTAGCGGGTTACCGTGCCCGCATGCACATGAACACTCCGCCACGGAGCACGATCCGACTGACGCGCCGGGGCCGTCTCGCCCTCATCGCGACCGGGGCCGTCGTGGCCGGCACCGCCGTGGCGGTGCCGCTGCTGACCCTGCGCAGCGACCTCGAGGAGAAGCCCGCCACCCTGGTCATCCCGGAGGGCTGGCGGGCCGGGCAGGTCTACGAGGCCGTCGACAAGGCACTCGGTCTGCCCGCGGGCACCACCAGGAAGTCACTGGCCAAGGCCAACCTGAAGCTGCCCAACGACGCGGAGGGCAACCCGGAGGGCTACCTGTTCCCGGCGACTTATTCGCTTCAGGAGAAGGTGACTCCGGAGCAGTTGCTGTCGCTCATGGTCGACACCGCGAACAAGAAGTTCAACGGCGCCCCGATCGCGGCCGGTGCGCAGCGCAACGCGATGAACGTCTACCAGGCGGTCACCATCGCGAGCATCGTCCAGGCGGAGGCCGCCACCAAGGCGGACATGGGGAAGGTGGCCCGGGTCGTCTTCAACCGTCTGGAGCGAGGCATGCCGCTGCAGATGGACTCGACCATCAACTACGCGCTGGGCCGCTCCACCCTGAAGACGACCGGGGCCGACACGCGGATCAACAGCCCCTACAACTCGTACCAGCGCATGGGGCTGCCGCCGACCCCGATCGACAACCCGGGCGAGGACGCGATGCGGGCAGCGATCAGCCCGGCCCCTGGCAACTGGCTGTACTTCGTCACGGTCAAGCCGGGCGACACGCGCTTCACGGCCGACTTCGCGGAGCACCGGCGCAACGTCGCCGAGTTCAACCGCGATCACCCGCCGAGTTCGGCCGCGGCCGGCTGACCGGACGGTGCCTCACGCGGCGAGCGGCTCCCCGGCCAGCAGCCGCCTGATGTCCCGTACGGCCGCGCGGCCCGCCCGGTTGGCGCCGATGGTGCTGGCCGACGGGCCGTAGCCGACCAGGTGGATCCGCGGATCGGCGAGCACGCGCGTGCCCTCGACCCGGATCCCGCCACCCGGCTCGCGCAGCGTCAGCGGCGCCAGATGGTCGATGGCGGCCCGGAACCCGGTCGCCCACAGGATGACGTCGGCGGCCACACGCCGCCCGTCGTTCCACTCCACGCCCTCGGGTGTGACCCGGTCGAACATCGGCAACCGGTCCAGGACTCCGTCCGCGATGCCCTGGCGGATCGCGTCGTTGAGCGGCAGCCCCGTCACCGACACGACACTCTTCGGTGGCAGCCCCTGCCGGACCCGCTCCTCGACCAGCGCGACCGCGGCCCGGCCCACGTTCTCGTCGAAGGGCCCCTCGCGGAAGACGGGCGGCCGCCGGGTGACCCAGGCGGTGGAGGCCGCGTACGGGGCGATCTCCAACAGGTGCTGGGTGCCGGACGCGCCGCCGCCCACCACCACGACCCGCTGCCCGGCGAACTCCTCGGGCCCCGGGTACTGCGCGGTGTGCAACTGCCGTCCCCGGAAGGTCTCCTGGCCCGGATAGCGCGGCCAGAACGGCCGGTCCCAGGTCCCGGTCGCGTTGATCAGCGCCCGCGTCGCCCATGTTCCGGCAGAGGTCTCCACGAGCAGTCGCCCGCTCTCGCCCTCGCGCACGGCACGGACATCGACGGGCCGCCGGACCCGCAGGTCGAAGGTGCGCTCGTACCGGGTGAAGTACTCGGTGATGACGTCGGCGGACGGCCGCGCCGGGTCGGCGTCCGTGAGTTCCATACCGGGCAGGGCGTGCATCCCGTGGACCTTGCCGTACGTCAGCGACGGCCAGCGGAACTGCCAGGCGCCGCCGGGGCCGGGGGAGTGGTCCAGCACAACGAAGTCGCGGTCCGGCTCGTAGCCGACACGTCGCAGGTGACAGGCGCTGGACAGCCCGGCCTGTCCAGCGCCTATGACGACCACCTCGACCTCACGCGTGTTGTTCACGCTTCTACCAACAGTGGCGCGTCCGTGGATCTTCCCAGGCTGTCACCGGCCGCTCCCCACGAGGACCGGCGCACCGGCCTTCGCGCTCTCGACCAGCCCACGGGCCGCCAGCTCGGGGATCACGCCCTCGCCGAACCAGTACGCCTCCTCCAGGTGCGGATACCCGGAGAGCACGAAGTGCTCGACGCCCAGCGCGTGGTACTCCTCGATCAGGTCGGCGACCTCGGCGTGGCTGCCGACCAGGGCGGTACCCGCCCCACCTCGGACGAGACCGACCCCCGCCCACAGGTTCGGATGGATCTCCAGCTTGTCGCGCGAGCCGCCGTGCAGGGCCAGCATCCGCTGCTGGCCCACCGACTCACTGCGCCCGAGCGCAGTCTGCGCGGCCGCGACGCTCTCCGCGTCGAGGTCGTCGAGCAGCCGGTTCGCCGTTGCCCAGGCCTCCGCCGACGCGTCGCGCGAGATGGTGTGCAAGCGGATCCCGAAGCGGACCTCGCGGCCCTCCCGTTCGGCGAGCGAACGGATCCAGTCGATCTTCTCCTTGACCTGTGCGGGCGGCTCGCCCCATGTCAGATACACGTCGGCGTGCCGCGCGGCGACCGGTCCGGCGGCGGCGGACGACCCGCCGAAGAACAACTGCGGCACCGGGTCCGGAGGCAGCGCGGTCAGTCCGGCGTCGACCTGGTAGTGGCTGCCGTGGAAGTCGTACGGTTCACCGCGCCACACCCCGCGCACGACGGACAGGAACTCGTCCGTACGTTCGTACCGTCGGTCGTGGTCGAGCCGGTCCCCGAACCGCCGTTGCTCGGTCGAGTCGCCGCCCGTGACCACGTTCAGCAGCAGTCGTCCACGCGTGACCCGCTGATAGGTGGCCGCCATCTGCGCGGCGAGCGTGGGCGAGATCAGCCCCGGCCGGAACGCCACCAGGAACTTCAGCCGCTCGGTGTGCTGCGCGAGCGCCACCGTCGTCAGCCAGGCGTCCTCGCACCAGGTACCGGTCGGGGTGAGCACCGCCTCGAAGCCCAACTGCTCGGCCGCCTTGGCGATCTGGGCGAGGTACTCGATGTCGGGCGCACGCACCCCGCGTACCGGCCCGGCGTGGTTGGACGCGTACGCGTGCCGGTCGACGAGGGTGCGGCCGTCGCCGCCCGTCGGGAGGAACCAGTGGAGACGGACGGTCATGTCACGACCCTTCCGAGGGACGGGGCGCGGTGGTCGACGGCGGCAGGTCGCCGTTGTACCGCGAGTCGGTGAAGTCGGCGAAGTCCACCTTGCGGGGGATGAGCTTCAGCTGTGTGAAGGTGTCGGCGATCTGCTGCTCGGAGGCGATGAGCGGCTTGTCGACGGCGACCGCGACCCGCGTGGCGTAGGTGCGCTTCACCGCGGCCAGCGCCACGTCCTCGGGCAGCCCGGTCTCCTTCGCCCAGACCTTCGCCCAGTCCTCCTTGTGGTTGTACACCCACGTGGTCGCCCGCTGCAGCCGCTGCAGGTAGTCCTTGATGGCGGCCGCCTTCTTCGCGTCCTTGAGCGCGCCGGGCGCCGCGACCTGGAAGGTCAGGCCGTTGGTGATGCCCTCGCCGGTCGTCAGGATCCGGCCCTGCTTGCCCTTGAGCACCTGCGAGGTGTACGGGTCCCACACCGCCCACGCGTCGACCTTGCCGGAGGTGAACGCGGCCAGCGCGTCGGCCGGCTGGAGGTACTTGACCTTGATGTCGCTCAGGCTGAGCCCGGCCTCCTTCAGGGACGCGACCAGCTGGTAGTGCGCGGAGGACCCCTGCGCCACGGCCACCGACCTGCCCTTGAGGTCCTGGGGCTTCGACAGCTTCGAGCCGTTCGGTACGAGGATGGCGTCGCCCTTGGACGTGCCGTGCCAGGCGGACACCACCGTGATCTTCGAGTCCGCGCCGGCCGCGAACACGGGCGGGGTGTTGCCGACGCCGCCGATGTCGACGGCCTTGGCGTTGACGGCTTCGAGCAGCGGCGGGCCGGAGGTGAACGTGGACCACTTGATCTTGTACTTGAGGTTCTCGAGTTCGCCGGCGGCCTGCAGGATGGCCTGCGAACCGCCCTTCTGGTCACCGACGTTGAGCGTGAGAGAGCCCGAACCGTCGGTGCCGCCGCCGGTCGAGGCCGACGAGCTCCCGCCGCAGGCGGACAGCAGCAGGGCGAGGGGGAGAAGCAGCGCGGCGGGGACGAGGCGACGTCGCATGACGGATCCGTTCTGTGCAACTGGGGAGGAACCAGGGGAGGGAACGCGGGAGGAACTTGAGGAGAAACCGGCGCAGGAACTACAGGAGAGGGAAAGGGAATGTCAGGCGGCTTCGGCCGTGGTGTCGACGCCCAGGCGCGCGAGGAGTCCGGCGCGCAGTTCGGCGAACCGCGGGTCGGTGATGTCCCGCGGCCGGTCCAGGTCGATCCGCTGCTCGTGCGCGATGACACCGTCGTCCATCACCAGGACCCGGTCGGCGAGCAGCACGGCCTCCTCGACGTCGTGCGTGACCAGCAGCACGGCGCAGCCGCGCCGCCGCCACAACTCGCCCACCAGCCGCTGTGCCTTGATCCGGGTGAGCGCGTCGAGGGCGCCGAACGGCTCGTCGAGCAGCAGCAGGTCGGGTTCGCGGACCAAGGCCCGGGCCAGTGAGGCACGTTGGGCCTCACCGCCGGAGAGGGTCTTGGGCCAGGCGTCGGAGCGGTGGTCGAGGCCGACCTCCTCGAGGGCCCGGTCGGCGAGGGCGCGCTCGGGCCTGCCGGGCAGTCCGAGCAGCACATTGCGCCACACCTTCTTCCACGGCATCAGCCGCGGCGCCTGGAACGCGACGGCCTTGCGGCGCGGGACGAGGACGGTGCCGTCGATGTCGCGGTCGAGACCGGCGAGGATGCGCAGCAGGGTGGACTTGCCGCAGCCGCTGCGGCCGAGCAGGGCGACGAACTCGCCCTGACGGACGTCGAGTCGGAGGTCGTCGATGACGGCACGGCCGTCGAAGGACCGGGTCAGCCCCTCGACGCGGACGGCCTGCGGCACCGGGGAGACCGGGGACGCCCCGGACGCCTCGGATACCTGGGGCGCCTCGGACGCCTGGGACGGGTCCGGTACCGGGGACACCTGGGGGTTCACCGGCCGGTGAACGTCGGTCGCCATTGCAGCAGCAGCCTTTCGAGGGTACGGACGACGAAGTCGGCCAGCAGGCCGAGGAAGGCGTAGACGATCAGGCAGACCACGATCACGTCGGTCCGCAGGAAGTCCCGCGCCTGGACCATGAGGAACCCGATGCCCGAGTCCGCGTTGACCTGCTCGGCGAAGACGAGCGCCAGCCAGGAGATGCCGAGGGAGTAGCGCAGGCCGGTCATCGCCCCGGGCAGCGCGCCCGGCAGCACGACGTGGCGCACCAGCCCCCACCGTGACAGTCCGAGGGACTCCCCGGCCTCGATCAGTTGCGAGTCCACGCCGCGGATGCCGGCGTACACGTTGAGATAGAGCGGGAAGGTCACACCGAGCGTGATGATGGCGATCTTCGGCGCCTCGCCGATGCCGAACCAGATGATGAACAGCGGGATGAGACCCACGAATGGCACGGTCCGCAGCATCTGGACGGGGGCGTCCACGAGGTCCTCGCCGATCCGGAACAGGCCTGAGACCAGGGCGAGTGCGGTACCGATGACGGTGCCGAGAAGCAGTCCGACGGCCACCCGCTGCAGTGAGGTGCCCATGGCGGAGGGCAGCGACCCGTCGGCGATCAGGTCCCTGCCCACCTGGGCGATCCGCCCCGGTGAGGCGAGTACGTCGGGGGTCAGTACGCCCGTGCTGCTGAGGAGTTGCCACAGCGCCAGCAGCGCGAGCGGACCGGTGGTGCGGCGCAGCCAGCGGGGGACGCGGGCGCGACGGGAGGAGCTGGGGACGAGGGGCTGGAGGTCGAGCGGAGCGCGCTCGTCGGCATCGGCGTCGGTCGTGGCGCCGGCCTTGGCGAGGCGGGATGTCGATATATCTGAAATATCGGGTTCGTGAGAGCCGGGCGGGGCATGGCTGATGCTCATGAGTGCTCCACGGGCAGGAGAGCGGCCGGTGAGGGAGTGCGCCCGCGCGCCGCCACGTCCCGGGAGTGAGCGGGGTGTGCGGGTAGGCGGTGCGGATCAGGAGATCAGGCGCGGATCGGATCCAGGTCGGACCGGACCAGGCGGAAAGATCGGACCGCAGGCGAAAAGAGGTGAGAAGGCGTCAGCAGCCGCGGCGACACGCGGCGGAGGCCACCCGCAGCAGGTCGATGTGACCGCGCGTGGTGAGCAGAGCTGAACGCAACATGCGGCTGAAAGTAGCCAGCCGGCGTGCCCGCGGTCAATGGCGTCTCGCGTAGTGGACCACTCGTATCGGAAGGTGGTCGGTCGTACACGTGTGAAACGTGGTGTGCGGGTGAGGATGGGAAGCATGTCAGACGTTTTCACCACCCGAGTCCTGAATGTGAGCACCGGCTCCACGGAGCGGATCGCCGATCTCACCGGCGACTGTGAAGCCTTCCTGGGGGAGGTGGCGGCCGGCCGTGACGGCCTTCTCAACCTCTTCGTCCCGCACGCCACGGCCGGCATCGCGATCATCGAGACGGGCGCCGGCAGCGACGACGACCTCCTCGCGGCCCTGCACACCCTCCTGCCCGCCGACGACCGCTGGCAGCACCGCCACGGCAGCCCCGGCCACGGCCGCGACCACGTCCTCCCCGCCATCGTCCCGCCCCACGCGACACTGCCGGTGGTGGGCGGGCGACTGGAACTGGGGACGTGGCAGTCGGTGTGCCTGGTCGATACGAACAGGGATAATCCGGACAGGCGGGTCCGGTTGTCGTTCCTCGGCTGAGCGCCCTTGCTGGGGGATCGAGACCAAGATCGGGTCGGCAACCGCGGCTGCGTCGCAGGACCGGGTCCGGGACGAGTGCGGCTGCCACCAGGCGCCGGGTGCGGCCGCGAACCCCCTGACAACGGAGAGGTCATGGGTGAGAAAGGATCCTGAGCCGTGGCTTCCGCGTGCCCCGGCTCACTCCGTGCCCGGGCGGGCCGACTCCGCCGTGGCCTGGGCCTCGTGGCCGCTGAGAGCGCCCAGGGCGAACTCCCGGGCGTAGGTGTCCTCGTCGACCGCCGCACGCACGCGGGCGGAGACGCGTTCCACATCGCCCTGTTCGGCGGGAGGGTGCGGGGCTCCGGCCCGTTCCCTGGTCGCCGCCGCAGTGCCGAGCAGGCGCGAGCGCGTCGGAGGAGCGCCCCGCCCGGTACAGCGCCCACATCAGTGCGCCCCGCAGGCCCTCGCGCAACGGGTACGTCTCCACCAGCTCGGTCAGCTCACCGATCAGCAGGCTGTGCTCGCCCAACTCCAGCCGCACATGGGCGTGTTCCTCCACCGCGGTGAGGCGTTCCTCCTCCAGGCTCGCCGCCGTCGGCCGTACGCAGGGCTGGTCCGCGAACCCGGCGAAGGCGGCCCCGCGCCACAGCGCCAGCGCCTCGGTGTACAACGCCGCCCGCGCCCGGGGCTCTTCGGCGGCACGGGCCCCGGCGACCAGGGCGCGAAACCGCCCGGCGTCCAGCGCGGCGGCCGGGATGTCCAGGACGTAGCCGGGCGCCCGGTGCGCCACCAGCTCACGGCCCCCCCCCGCTTCCGCGTCCTGAAGAGCGCGCCGCAGCTGGGACACCTTGTCCTGCAGCGAAGCCGTGGGCCGTGCCGTGAACGTCGAGCCGCCCCACAGGTCCTCGATGAGCCGGCCCACCGGCACGACCTGCCCTCGGTGGGCGAGCGGTTCGGCGAGGAGCATCCGCACCTTGGCTTCGGGCACCTGCACCCCGCGGCCGTCGTCCGTGCACACCTCCAGCGGCCCCAGCACCCCGAACTTCACGATCTCGGCGTAACCGCAGCCGCGCAGGGTGATCGGCGACGAACAAGGCCCGCCACCGGTCCGGGGAGGGCGACCGTGCAGCAGGTCCGAGGCTGTCCGAAGCGAATCCGAAGCGAGTCCGAAGTGATTCCGACGGGGCCTGAGACAGGCTTCCCCGAGGAATCCGGGTTCGGCGGCGGTGCGGAAGGGGGCCCGGCGCGGCACTCCGGCCCTCAATTCACCCGCTTCGACTGGAGGAAATGATTCCTGGGTGACAACCACCCCTCGGTGTCGGTGATCGGCCTGGGCCTGATGGGGCAGGCACTCGCGGCTGCCTTCCTGAAGGCGGGCCACGCCACCACCGTGTGGAACCGCTCGGCGGACAAGGCCGACGGGCTCGTCGCGGACGGCGCGGTCCGCACCGCCACTCCCGGGGACGCCGTGGCCGCGAGCGACCTCGTGGTCATGTGCGTGTCGACGTACGACGTCGTGCACGACGTGGTCGGCTCATTGGGTGCCGCGCTGCGAGGCAAGACCCTCGTCAACCTGACCACGGGCTCCTCGGAGCAGGCCCGGCAGACCGCCGAGTGGGCGGAGAAGAACGGCACGCGGTACCTCGAGGGCGCGGCGGAGGCACCGCCTACCTCGGCACCGACCACGGCAAGCCCGCCCTGTTCGACGTGGAACTGCTCGGCCTGATGTGGGGCGTCCTCAACAGCTTCCTGCACGGTGTCGCCATCGTGGAGACAGGCGGTGTCAAGGCGCGGGAGTTCCTGCCCTGGGCGCACATGTGGCTCGACGCCATCAAGATCTTCACAGCCGACTACGCCGCGCAGATCGACGCGGGCGACGAGAAGTTCCCGGCCAACGACGCCACTCTGGAGACGCACCTGGGCGCGCTCAGGCATCTCGTCGAGGAGAGCGAGGCGCTCGGCGTCGACACCGAACTGCTCAGGTACTCCGAGGCGCTGATGGAGCGCGTCATCGCGCAGGGCCACGGCAAGAACAGCTACGCCAGCGTCGTCCAGGCATATCGCCGACCCGCTCGCTGACGAGGTGCGGGTCTTCCCCGTCGTTCCTGACGGAACCCGGGGCGGTCACCCGTGTCCGGGACGGCAGGCCGGGGCAGCCGGTCAAGCGGGTCCCGGCTGGGCCGTCAGCGCAGGATGTTGACGGCCCGGGCGACCACCAGGACCACGGTCACCAGCGAGACCGAGGACTGCACCGTCATCAGCATCTTCGCCCAGCGCGACAGCGGCATCACGTCGGTCGGGCTGAAGGCGGTGGAGTTGGTGAACGACAGGTACAGGTAGTCCAGGAACGCAGGTTCCCAGTCCGGCGGCGCCGTCTCGGGGCTCTGCATCTGGACGAAGAGGAAGTCGGCGAACTGGTGGTGACCGCGGGCCCGTGCCATCGGGCCGCCGCGGTCCCACTCCCAGTACCACAGGGCGAACACGATGACGTTCGTCAGCCAGATGCCGCCGCCGGTCAGCAGCAGCGGCCCGGCGTCCGTCCCCTCGGTGCCGTTGACCAGGCCCGCCACCAGACGGACCGCCGCCCAGCCGTTGGCCAGGCTGATCAGGCAGGTCAAGGCCAGGCCCAGCCACCGCAGCCACCGGGTCCGGGGCTCCACCCGTCGCGGGTTCGCGGCGATCAGGCCGGCCAGCAGCAGGAGCTCCAGGACCGGCAGCGTCCAGTACGGCTGGAAGGCGAGCCGGTGCGGCAGCATCAGCTGGAGTACGACCGCCATCAGGATCACGGCGGTCACCGCCCAGCGCGGCTCACCCCGCGTCGCCCGGCGCCACGCGGGTGCCGCTTCGTGCTCGCCGCTCTGCAGCAGTCGCTCGATCCTCGCCAGGCGGCTCTCGGCGTCGTCCATGTCGTCGGTCATGGCGATGATTGTCCTGGGGGCCATGTTGATCAGAGGACCGGCCGGCCCTGGAAGGCCCCCGCTCGCGGTGAGAGGATCATCCGTGCGCAGAAGTGCTGGCTTTGGCCGTCTAGGCTGCTGAAACAGGCATGGCCTTTCAGAGAACCGGACACGGCTCGTGCTTCACGGGTGTGCACACCACGGACAGGGGACGACGCATGGCGGCACCGCAGGACCGATGGAGCGCCTTGCTGGACATACTGACGCGCGACGGGCGGATCGAGGTCGAGACCGCCGCGGAGGTACTGCACGTCTCCACCGCCACGATCCGACGCGATCTGGATGAGCTGGCCCGCCAGCAGATGGTCACCCGGACCCACGGCGGCGCCGTGATCAACGCCATCGCGTACGACCTGCCGCTCCGCTACAAGGCCGCGCGCAACGCTCCCGAGAAGGAGCGGATCGCCAACGCGGCGGCGGGACTGGTGAAAGCCGGTGCCGTGGTGGGGCTGAACGGCGGCACGACGACCACCGCGGTGGCCCGGGCGCTGGCCATCAGACCGGAGCTGAGCACGGAGGGCGCCGGGCCCTCCCTGACGGTCGTGACCAACGCGCTGAACATCGCCAACGAGTTGGTCGTACGCCGCCATGTGAAGCTCGTCCTCACCGGGGGAGTGGCCCGCCCGGCCTCGTACGAGCTCACCGGACCGCTCGCCACCGGCATGCTCGCGCAGATCACCCTCGACCACGCCTTCATCGGCGTCGACGCGATCGACGTCCGGCACGGGGCGACGGCCCAGGACGAGGGCGAGGCGGGCATCAACTGGGCGTTGGCCCGCCGTGCCGAGCGGGTGATCGTGGTCGCGGACTCCTCCAAACTGGGCCGGCGGGCCTTCGCCCGGATCTGCCCGGTGGAGGACGTCGATGTGCTGGTGACCGACAAGGCGGCGGGCCCGGAGCTGACCGAGCCGTTCGCCGCGGCGGGCGTGGAGATCGTCCGGGCCTGAACGCGTTCGGGCGTCGTGGGCGGGCTACTTGATGCCGCCGGCCGTCAGACCGCTGATCAGGTAGCGCTCGACGAAGACGAACAGGACGACGACCGGCACGATCGCGATGAGCGACGTGGCGAAGAGATACTGCCACTGCTCCTGGTACGCCGTGACGAACCCGGGGATGGCCTTGGTGAGCGTCGTCCGGTCGCCGGACGAGGTGATGGTGAGGGCGACGACGTACTCGTTCCAGGCCCCGATGAACGTGTAGACCAGCGCGGTCACCACCCCGGGCAGCGCCAGCGGCAGGGTGATCCGGACCATGGCGCCCAGCCGGCCGGCCCCGTCCATGAACGCCGCCTCCTCCAGTTCCCTGGGGATGCTCGCGAAGTAGGCGTTGAGGATCCAGATGCAGAACGGCAGGTTGAAGGCCGCGTTGACCAGGATCAGCCCCTCCGCGGTGTCGGTGAGATCGAGGCTGACCATCTCCCGGTAGATACCCACCAGCAGTGCGGTCGGCGCGAACATCTGGGTGACCAGCACCAGGAGGAGAAAGGCCCCGCGTCCGCGGAACCTGTGGCGGGCGGTGTAGTACGCGGCGGGCAGTCCCACGGCGAGTGCGAGGAGCGTGGACATCCCGGCGACGTACAGCGAGAACAGGAGCGCGTCGGAGACCGGCGGATCCTTCAGCGACCAGACGTCGGCGAAGTTCGACCACTGCCAGTGCGACGGCAGATAGGACGGCGGCGACTTCATCAGTTCGGGTGTCGGCTTCAGGGCCGTCAGCAGCATCTGCAGATACGGCGCCAGGAAGAACAGAGCCACCAGCCAGCCCACCGCGGTGAGGACGACGGTGCGCAGCCGGAGCGGACGCCGTCGCCGGGCCTGCGTGGGGGGAACGGTGGGGGAGGGGGCTGTGGTGGATCGGGCCGTGACGGCGGACATCAGCCGGTCTCCTCTCGCCCGCGGACGACGCGCAGGTACACCAGCACGACCAGGAGGATCAGCGCGAAGTTCACGACGGCCATGGCCGCCGATTCGCCGACGGCCTGGTTGTCGAACGCGAGCTTGTACATGTAGGTGGTGGTCGTGTCGGTGGCGAAGCCCGGACCGCCGCGGGTCATGGCCCAGATGACCGGGAAGGAGTTGAAAACGTTGATGACGTTGATGATGGCGGCGACCATCAGCGACGGGCGCAGCAGCGGCAGCGTGATGGAGAGATACGTGCGGGCCGTTCCCGCGCCGTCCAGTCGGGCCGCCTCGTACACCTCGGCCGGGATGGTCCCCAGGCCGGAGAGGATGACGAACGCGGTGAACGGCAGGGAGACGAATACCGCCACGGCCATCATCCAGGCGAACGCCTGCGCCGGGTGGGCCAGCCAGTTCACCGGTTTGTCGAGGATTCCGACGTCCATCAGGACGCGGTTGACGACGCCGTAGAAGTTGTTGAGCATCCAGCGCCAGGTCAGGGCCGTCATCAGGACCGATGCCGCCCAGGGCACGATCAGCGCCCAGCGGACCATCCGGCGCCCGGGGAAACGCGAGTTGAGCAACTGCGCGAGCGCCAGGGAGACGGTGATGGTGACCGTGACCACTCCCACCACCCAGACCAGGGTGCGCAGCACCACGCCCGGCAGGTCCGGCTCGGCGAACAGGTCGGCGTAGTTGTCGCCGCCGGCGAAGCCGCGGGTCAGTCCGGTGGAGCTGATGTCCATCAGGGAGGTGCGGACCATCTCGACGACGGGCCAGATGACCACGGCCAGGATCAGCACGAGGGCGGGTCCGAGCCACAGCAGCGGCTCCAGCGCCCGCAGGCGGCGACCGTTGCGGGAGGAGCGACGGGAACCGGGTGCCGCCGCCGCCCCTTCCTCCCCGGAACCGGCCCCGGCGGTGCGTGGGGTGACGTCCTGTACGGCCACCTCGTCAGCCGTCCTTCTCGGCGGTGTCCTGGATCTCGGTCAGGACCTTCTGGGGTTCGGCGCCCGACACGGCGGTGCCGATGCGCTGCTTCACGGCGCCCTCGACGGCCGACCAGTTGGGGTTGTCGGTGGGGGCGAACCGCGCGCCCGACAGCGCGTCGACGAACGGCTTGTAGTAGGAGGAGTCCGAACTCAGCGCGTCACCGGCCGACTTGGTGACCGACAGGAAGCCCTCGGTGGAGAGGAACTTCGAGGCGTTCTCCTTCTGGTAGAAGAAGTCGAGGAACTTGTTGACGGCTTCGCGGTTCTTGCCGTCGTCCTTCTTGAAGGACACCAGGTAGTCCTGGACACCGAGCGTGTTGTGCGTCGTGCCGTCCTTGCTGGGCAGCGGCGCGACGCCGTAGTTCAGGTTCTTGTCGACCGTGTCGATGAACCCCTTGCGCATGAAGACGGCGCCGTTGATCATGCCGATCTTGCCCTGCGCGAACTGGTTGAAGACGTCCTTGCGGTTGGTGGCCTCGGGGTTGGGCTGGGTCAGCCCGGCCTTCGTGAGCCCCCGCAGGTAGTCCAGCGTCTCGACGTTGGCGGGCTGGTCGACCGCCCACTTGCCCGACTTGTCGGTCCAGCCGCCGTTGTTGTTCATCGCCCAGATGTAGAACTCGGCCTGGGCTTCCTCCGCGCCGAGCGGCAGGCCCAGCGGGATGTCCCCGGCCTTCTTGATCTTCTTGGCGTCCTCCTCGACCTCGGCCCAACTGGTGGGCGGCTTGGAGATCTTGGCCTTGGCGAAGATGTCCTTGTTGTAGAAGAA
The DNA here is from genome assembly GCF_044459385.1 of Streptomyces sp. NPDC050287. Classification (NCBI taxonomy): domain Bacteria; kingdom Bacillati; phylum Actinomycetota; class Actinomycetes; order Kitasatosporales; family Streptomycetaceae; genus Streptomyces; species Streptomyces sp. NPDC050287. Next base: position 264,537 of record NZ_JBITIY010000005.1, read on the forward strand.
GAGCCGCGCGCTGGAGATGAACGGCAGGCCGTACTGGGTGCCTTTGTACTGCGCCTGGTCGGCGAAGAGCGGCAGGAAGTCGTCGAGCACCTTCGGCGACACGACGTCCTTCGCCGGGTAGATCAGGTCGTCGCGGGCGAAGTCGGAGAACTTGTTGTAGTTGAGGACGTCGGGTTCCTGCCCGGTCTGGACGTATGTCTTGACCTTGGAGTCCATCTGCTCCCAGTCGACCACCTCCAACTCCACCCGGTAGCCGGGGTTCGCGGCCTCGAAGCCCTTGATGAGCTTGTCCCAGTAGGGCTGGGTGTCGTCGTCGTACTTGGCGGCCACGAATCTGATCGTCTTCCCGTCGGAGCCGCCGCCTCCTGACGAACCTCCCTTGCCGCATCCGCTGAGGACCAGGGCGAGGGCCACACCTGCCGAGATGCCGATGACGTGCCGTTTCATAGGACCACCTTCGCTGCAAGCTGGTGCTTGTTTGTGCTCGAAACTGCCTTACTTCAAGCAGTAATCACCATCATGCCCAACAGGGCGCGCGCGATGTCAAGGGAGGGACGGTTGCCGGTGCGTTACGCCGAGGCCGTGGCAACTCTCCGCGAGGGGTGGGTCCCTGGCGCCTTGCCGCGCGTAATCCGCCCTCGCAGCGGCCAGTTGGTCGCGTTGAGCCGTTTCGAGCTGTTTCTGTCAATTTCGGTCGTGGTTCGGTGAGCGGGTCGTCGTGGTCCGGCGCCGAGGTGGCGGCGCTCGGACCCTGCCCCGGCGCCACGCGTGCTGAAATCCCCCGATTCGGGCGCGGTTCACGCAGAATTTACAGCCGTTTCCCTCGGTGTGACCCCCTTCCCGAGCAGGGCGCGGACCCCGGAAGGCGACTGTCACCAGGGTCGACAGAGGCCCGTGGTGCCACGGAGAAATCATGGAAGGGAATGTTGACAGCTGACGTTTATGGCCAGAACATGAGCAGAAATGAGCATGATCTTGCCGTGCAGCTCCCGCTAAGCAACGCCCCGCCCCGCCCGCTGGAGGACGTGAGTGCGCACCCAACCGCTCAGACGGCGCAAATCCCCTAGGCCCGCGACACTGCTGGCCGCCGCGCTGGTTCTGACCCTTGTACCGACCGTTGCCGGACCCCTCACCACCAAGGCTCAGGCGGACACCGCCGCCCAGGCGGACACGACGGACCGGCCGAAGGTGACCCGGACCGCGGACGGCCTCGCTCTGTCGGTGCCGGGCACCAGGAACACCCCCGGTTACACCGTCGACATCGCCACCGATCAACTCGCCCTCACCACCGAGCGCTCAGGGAAGACCGTGCTCGGTACCGCGGGCGGCGATGACGGCGGACTCCGCTTCCGCTCCGACGGGAAGTGGGAACACGCCACCGAGGTCACCGGCTGGACGTGGAAGAGCGGTGTCCTCACCCTCACCACCGGCACCACCCTCGACGGCGCCACCGTCAGGGCCCGGCTCACTCCCGAGGCCGACCGCTACCAGCTGGACTGGGACGTCGAAGGCGGCAGCCCCGACCAACTCGCCCTCACCTACGACCTGTCCTCGGCCGGCCACTGGTACGGCCACGGCGAGGCGGAGACCCCGCAGGGCGGTCCTGGCACCAACCAGCCCTGGCCGCTGGACGCCGGCGAGGTCGACCATCCGACCTTCGGCCCGGCGTCGTACCACATGATCGACCCGTTCTGGTACACGTCCAAGTCGACCGGTCTGCGCGTCGACACCGGGAACGTCATGGACGTGGCGCTCAACAAGGGCAAGGACGGCCTCGGCACCTTCGTCGTCGAGTCGCCCGACACCTACAAGGCCACCGTGTTCGTCGAGTCGACCCCGCTGGAGGTCTACCGCGACTACATCGGCATCGTCGGCAAGCCCACCAAGTCCGACGCCCCGTACGAGCAGTACGCCAAGCCGCTGTGGAATTCCTGGGCGCAGTTCTACACCAAGGTCGACCAGGAGAAACTGCTCGACTACGCCACCGACCTCCACGACAACGGGCTGGACGGGCACACCATCCAGCTCGACGACAAGTGGGAGTCGAACTACGGCAATCTGACCTGGGATCCCAAGACCTTCCCCGATCCCAAGGGCCTCTCCAAGAAGATCCACGACATGGGGTTCGACTTCGGAGTCTGGGTCACCCTGTGGATCAACCTGGACTCCGCCAACTACCAGTACGCGGTTGACCACGGCTATCTGCTCATGGACGCCAAGGACAAGACCAAGCCGTGTGACGTGACCTGGTGGAACGGCGAGGCCGGGATCATCGACCTGGCCAACCCCGAGGCCAAGGCCTGGTACGAGGGCAACCTCAAGTCCCTCATGGACACGTACGACATCGACGGGCTGAAGTTCGACACGCGCTTCTTCGACGAGAGGTGCGCGCCGCGCGAGGGGTCCCAGGTCACGGACTACCAGAAGCTCGGCACGCAGCTCGCCGACGAGTTCGACCTCCAGGGCGCCGGTATCCGGGTGCACTGGAACAAGACGGCCCACGAGGCCGGTTTCGTGACCCGGCAGGTCGACAAGGGCACCGGCTGGGACTCGCTGCGCGCCTCCGCCTCCCAGAACCTGGCGATCTCCACCATCGGTTACCCGTTCGTCGAGTCCGACATGATCGGCGGTTCCGGCGGCCAGCCCGCACCGACGAAGGACGTGTTGGTGCGGTGGGCGCAGTCGGCCTCACTGATGCCGCTGATGTACGCCTCGACCTCCCCGGTGGACACCAACGACACCACCACCGGGCAGAAGGTCGACTACGACCAGGAGACGGTCGACCTCTACCGGCAGGCGATCAAAACGCACGAGAAGCTCGCCCCCTACATCTGGGACCAGGTGCAGAGCACTCTGAAGACCGGTGATCCGATCATGCGGCCGCTGTTCTTCGACTTCCCGAAGGACGAGGCGAGTTACACGGTCGCCGACGAGTGGATGCTCGGCCCGGCCGTACTGGCCGCGCCCAAGCTGAGCACCGGCGCCACCCGTTCGGTCCATCTGCCGCCGGGCACCTGGTACGACGTCAACCAGGGCACGGTGATCCGCGGCCCCAAGACCCTGAAGGGCTACTCGGCGCCGCTCGGCGTCACCCCGGCCTTCGTCAACCTCAAGGCCCAAGGCGCCGCCAAGGCCGTCAAGGCGCTCAAGCGCGACGACGCTCCGGCCGCCTCCGTCCTGATCACCCCGGACGCGCCCGCCACCGACGCGGGCAAGCCGTTCCAGGTGACCACCGACGTGACCAACTGGAGCACCGGAACCATCAAGAGCGTCAAGGCGGCTCTGGACCTGCCCGACGGCTGGAGCGCCAAGCCGGCCGGTGCGACCACCGCGAGCTCCCTCCAGAACGGCGCCACACTCACCACCACCTGGACGGTGACCCCGGCGGAGGACGCCCGCTGGGGCAGCCACGACCTGACCGGCACCGCCACCTACACCGGATCCAAGGGCTCGACGAAGGTGTCCGACACCGTGCAGGCGCAGGTGAAGGCCGCCCCGGGCAGCGTGCAGGCGCCCTACCTGACGACCGACACCACCTCAGAGGACCCCCAGTACGCCCAGGCCGGCGACCAGTTCGCCATCTGGGCGGGCGGCCAGGACCTGTCCGGCTGGAAGGACGAGAAGGGCGTCATCTACCGCGACGACGTGGCCGGTGAGAAGTCCACCGTTCAGGCCCAGTTGGTCTCGCAGAACAGCGCCTCGCCGGTCGGCAAGGCGGGCGTCGCCCTCGCCAACGACCTGACCGCACCCGAGAAGGGCGGTTACGCGGTACTGGTCATGACCCAGAGCTACGGACTGGAGTTCATGACCGACAGCAACGGCGACGGAAAGCTCGACACCTGGGCGGGCGGTAACGCCTCCTATCACCCGGCGTATCTCAAGCTGACCCGCGACGGCGCCACCTACACCGGGTACGCCAGCAAGGACGGCCAGACCTGGACGCAGGTCGGCACCGCCGAGGTGCCGTCGGCCGCAGGCACCGAGGACGCCGGGATGGTCGCCAGCGCGGCCAACGTCAACTACCCCGGCGAGGACATCGAAGCCGTCTTCAGCGGATTCACCGTCACCTCCTGACACGCCGGTACCACCAGCACCACCCTTCGGTTCTCCGGCAGGCCCCCCTCCCCCTGTGGGCCTGCCGGAGACCATCCCCGCTTCCCGTGCAGCCCTCCCGCCCCTGAGGGCCTGCCGGGGACCACTCCCTGCAAAGCCGTGAGAGAGGGACCCACCCCCATGGCACGTACATCCTCAGCTGTCGCCGGCTTCGTCGCCGGCGTGGTCGTGGCCGCCGGCACCACCGCGATCGCCGTCACCGGAACGACGACCGGCACCGACCCCAACACCAAGGCCACCACCACCTGGCTGACCGTCAAGGTCGCCGACGCCATGGGCACCAGGGACACCATCACCTGGGTCCCCACCGGCTCCTTCGCCGGCTCCGCGGAAGAACGGGTCCCGCGGTACCCGATGACCCCCATCCAGGGCAAGGACACCAAGGAGCTCAAGCTCTCCGCCGTCCGCAACGAGCAGGTCTCGGCGCAGCTCGCGATCGCCTCCGGCAAGAACCTCGACGACGTCAACGCCGTGGTCGGCGACCTCACCGGGCCCGGCGGCGCGAAGCTGTCCGGTGCCGGCACCCAGGTCCGGTTCGTCAAGTACGTGCCCGTGCAGCGCTCCAAGAGCGAGGTCGACTGGTCCGCCACCATCGACCAGGTCAGCTCAGGCAAGGAGGTGTCCGGCGACCGCAACCCCGACGTGGTCGGCGACCCGCTGGAGGAGAAATCCTCGGTGGACGTGCCCGCGTACGCGGCGCAGCCGCTGTGGTTCACCTTCCACATCCCCAAGACGGCCAGGCCCGGCACCTACACCGGCACGGTGAAGGTCAACGCCGACGGCCGCACCCAGAGCACGTACCCGCTGACCATCGAGGTCGCCGACGCGAGCGTGCCCGACCCGAAGGACTACAACTTCTTCCTCGACGTGTGGGCGCAGCCGGAGACGATCGCCAAGAACCACGGCGTCAAGCTCTGGTCCGACGAGCACTGGAAGCTGATCGACAAGTACAACCGGGACCTGGCCTCGCGCGGCCAGAAGGTCATCAACACCACCATCGTCGACAACCCGTGGCACCACCAGTGGTCGCTCGGCACCCGCGAGTCGCAGACGGCCACGCCGTACACCAGCATGGTGGGCTGGAACTGGAACGGAAAGACGTTCTCCTTCGACTTCAGCCGCTGGGACAAATACGTCCAGACCGCCAGACGTGCCGGTCTCGGGCCCGAGATCGGCGCCTTCTCCATGCTGGCCTTCCAGGACCGGGAGCACCTCACCTACACCGACACCAGCACCGGCAAGACGGTCTACGAGAACGTCGATCTGGGCGGCGACCGCTGGCGTCAGGCGTGGGGAACGTTCCTTCCCGCCTTCGAGAAGCACCTGAAGGCGAAGGGCTGGCTGAACGACACCTACCTGTCCTTCGACGAGCGGCCCATCGACACCATGACGGTCGTCAAGAACTTCGTCCACGAGGTCGCGCCGGCCTTCGACGACCGCATCTCCGTGGCAGGTTCCGTCAACACCGAAGGCGTCGCGTCCAACCTGTCCGTCGACTGGGGCGGCATCGACGCGATGACCAAGGAGAAGGTGGCGGAACGGCGCAAGGCCGGCAAGATCACGACCTTCTACGTGTACGGCTCGCCGGCCCACCCCAACACGCTGTCCTACTCGCCCGCCGTCGAGTCGCGGATGCTGCCCTGGATCTCCGCCCAGCGGGATCTGGACGGCTTCCTGCGCTGGTCGTACAACAGCTGGACCAGCGACCCCTTCAAGCAGCCCGTGCACATCTTCACCCAGGGCGACGAGTACCTGGTCTACCCGGGCAAGGACGGCCCGATGTCCAGCATCCGCTGGGAGCAGCTGAAGGAGGGCATCGAGGACTACGAACTCATCGCCGAGCTGCGGAAGAAGGACGGCGGCACGGACAGCGACGCGCTGACCGAGGCGCTCACCACCGCGACCCGGAACCTCGACGGCCGGACGAAGGACGTCGGTGACATCGAGACCGCGCGGGCGGCCGTCGTGAAGGGGCTGACCTCTTGAAAGGCAAGTGGAGATCTCTGCTGCTCGCCGGAGCGCTGACTGCCATGCCCCTGACCGGCGCCGGTGTCGCGACACCGGCCCAGGCGGAGCAGCAGACCCAGGCGCGGCACACCGTCACCTACGACCAGTACTCCGTGCGGGTCGACGGCAAACCCCTGTACATCTGGGGCGCCGAGTTCCACTACTTCCGGCTGCCCAGCCCCGACGCGTGGCGCGACGTCCTGCAGAAGATCAAGGCGGGCGGATTCAACGCGGTCTCGCTCTACTTCGACTGGGGATACCACTCCTCCAAACCGGGTTCGTACGACTTCACCGGCACCCGTGACGTGGAGCGGCTGCTCGACGAGGCCGAGCGCGCGGGCCTGTATGTGATCGCCCGCCCGGGCCCGTACATCAACGCGGAGGTCTCCGGCGGCGGCATGCCCGCCTGGCGGTCGACACAGGCCGGTGTGAACCGCACCTCCGAGCCGGAGTACATGAAGGCGGCCCGGGAGTGGATGAGCCGGATCAACCCGATCATCGCCCGCCACCAACTCACCCGGGGCACCGGGTCGGTGATCCTCTACCAGGTCGAGAACGAGTACCAGGGCGGTCGCCACGACGCCGACTACATGCAGACCCTCATCGACTGGGCGAAGGAGGACGGCATCGATGTGCCCACCTTCGTCAACGACGGCGGCGCGAACCAGAACTGGGTGAGCGGCAAGGGCGCACCGGACATCTACGGCTTCGACGCCTATCCGCAGGGCTTCGACTGCAAGGACCCCGACACCTGGAAGAACCTGCCCGACTATTCGTACGTCAATGACTGGAAGCCCGAGTCGCCGCTGATCATCCCGGAGGCACAGGGCGGCGCCTTCGACCCCTGGGGCGGCACCGGCTACCAGGACTGCGCGAAGCTCACCGGCACCGACTTCACCCGGGTGTTCAGCAAGATGAACATCGCCGCCGGCGTGAGCGGCCAGTCCTTCTACATGACGTACGGCGGCACCAACTGGGGCTGGCTCGCCGACCCCAACGCGGTCTACACCTCGTACGACTACGGGGCCCCGATCAACGAGTCCCGCCAACTGACCGACAAATACCAGGAGTTCAAGCGCCTCGGCTACCTGGTCAACTCGGTGACCTCACTGGCGCGCACCGACAAGGCCGAGGCGCCCACGCCTTCCGACGACGCCCTGCGCATCGACCGGCGCGTCAACCCCGACGACGGCACGCAGTTCTTCACCGTGCGGCACGCCGACACCCGGGTGAAGGACAAGGACGAGACCACCCTGTCCCTCTCGGGGAAGGACGGCGACTACCCACGCGTACCGCAGCAGGGAACGATCACTGTCGACGGCCGGGACGCCAAACTCCTCGTCGCGGGCTACGACCTGGGTGAGAAGCAGCGGCTCGTCTACTCCACCTCGGAGATCATGACGCACGGCCGGATCGGCGACCGGGAGGTGGCGCTGCTCTACGGGCGTGCGGGGGAGGCCGGCGAGACCGTGCTGCGGTACACCGAGCGGCCCAAGGTGACCGTCCTCGACGGTCACGTCACCACCACCTGGGACGCCGCACGCGGTGACCTGCGCCTGAACTACACCCACAAGGGCCTGGCCCGCGTGCTGGTGAACGGCATGGAACTGCTGATCGCCGACACCGCGGAGACCGCCCACTGGTGGCGCCAGGACACCGCCGCGGGCCCGGTCCTCGTACGGGGACCGTCCCTGGTCCGTACGGCCGAACAGGCGGACGGCACCCTGAAACTGACCGGCGACTCCACCAAGGCCGCGAAGATCGAGGTCATCGCGGACGCCAGGAAGGTGACCTGGAACGGCCGCGATGTCGCCGTCACCCAGGCGCCGCGCCCGGTCGAGCTGCCCAAGCTGACCACGTGGAGGTACCAGGAGGAGGCGCCGGAGGCCGCTCCCGGCTTCGACGACTCCACCTGGACCACCGCCGACCACCTCACCGCCAACAACGCGGCGCTCGACGGGTCGTTGCCGGTCCTCGCGATGGACGAGTACGGCTTCCACCACGGCAACGTGTGGTACCGCGGCCGGTTCAGGACCACCGGTGCCGCGACCGCGCTGGCACTCGACGCCAAGACCGGCAACACGGGCCAGTACGCGGTCTGGCTCAACGGCCGCTACCTCGGCAGCTCCGGCGACGGCGCGCACACCTTCGACATCCCGGCGGGCACGCTGAAGGCCGCCGGAGACAGCGCCGACAACGTCCTGGCCGTCCTCGTGGAGAACGCGGGCCACAACGAGGAATGGGGCCACGACTACTCCAAGGAGCCGCGTGGTCTGCTCAGCGCGGAGGTGATCGGCGGGGCCTCCACCGTCACCTGGAAGATCCAGGGCAACCGGGGCGGCGAGGACCCGGTGGACACCGCCCGGGGCCCGTACAACAACGGCGGGCTGTACGGGGAGCGGGCCGGCTGGTCGCTGCCGGGCTTCCCCGACGGCGGCTGGAAGAGCACCACCCTCGCCCAGCAGACCGGGAAGACCGGGACCGGCGTGCGCTGGTACCGCACCTCCGCCCGGCTCGACCTGCCGCAGGGCCAGGACAACGCGCTCGCACTGGATCTGGCCGAACCCACGGGCGGCAGCACCGGCTATCGCGCCGAGATCTTCGTCAATGGCTGGCTGATCGGCCGCTACCTGCCGGACACCGGACCGCAGACACGGTTCGTCATCCCCAAGGGCCTCCTGCGCGAGCAGGGCGACAACACCATCGCCCTGGCCGTGTGGTCCACCAAGGCCGGTGCGGGCCCGGGTTCGGCGAAACTCGTCGACCTCGGTGCCTCGGCGGGCGGGATCAAGGTCGGTACGGTGCCGGCGCCCTCGTACGACGCCAAGACCTACGCCATGCCGACCGCGGGCGCCCGTGTCACCGTCGACGCCGAGCCGTTCCTGAGCACCGGCACCGCCGCCAAGGTCCCCGTCACCCTCAGCGTGCCGAAGGACGCGCCGGCTGCCTCCAACGTCGGCCTGATGCTGAAGGTCCCGGACGGCTGGACCGCGACCACCGACGACACCACCCGTTTCGACCGGGTCCGCCCCGGCGACACCGTGACCGCGAACTACACCGTCACGCCGCCGGGTGACCCGGTCCACTACGCGGTCCTGTCCGCGACCGCCAAGCTCACCCAGCCCGACCGCCCGGGCACCGTCACCGGTGTACGCGCCGTACAGGTGCCACCGCCGGGACTCTCCGCCGACGCCTATGTGAGCGACCTGACCCTGGTCAAGGCGGTCAACGGCTGGGGGCCGGTGGAGAAGGACGCCTCCAACGGGGAGAACGCGGCGGGTGACGGTCGTCCCCTGAGCATCGGCGGCACCACGTACACCAAGGGCCTCGGCGTGCACGCCAACAGCCAGATCCGGGTCTACCTCGGCGGTGGCTGCACCCGCTTCACCGCGACCGCCGGCGTGGACGACGAGGTCGGCGACGGGGGCAGCGTCTCCTTCCAGGTGATCGCCGACGGCCGCTCCCTCGCCACCACCCCGGTGGTGCGCGGTTCCGACGGCGGCACCGGCATCGACGTGGACGTGACCGGCGCGCGCTGGCTCGACCTGCGGGTCGACGGGGACGGCGATGTCTCCTCCGACCACGCCGACTGGGCCGACGCCAAGCTGACCTGCACAGGGAGCACCTCGTGAGCCCCGCCCGAGTCGGACGGCCGCGAGCCGTGCTGGCCGCGGCGTTGGCCGCCGTACTGCTCGCGGTCCTCGCCGCGGCGGTGCCCGCCCACGCCACGGCCCCCGCCGCTGCCGCACCCGCCAAGCCCACGCCCCACACGGTCAGTTACGACAAGTACTCCGTCAAGGTCGACGGCGAGCGGCTGTTCGTCTGGTCCGGGGAGTTCCACTACTGGCGCCTCCCCAGCCCCGACCTGTGGCGCGACGTGCTCCAGAAGATCAAGGCGAGCGGCATGAACGCCGTCTCGATCTACTTCGACTGGGCCTACCACTCCCCGTCGAAGGGCCGTTACGACTTCACCGGGATTCGTGACGTCGACAAGCTCCTCGACATGGCCGAGGAGGCCGGGCTCTACGTCATCGCCCGCCCGGGCCCGTACATCAACGCCGAGACGGACGGCGGCGGCTTCCCCGGCTGGCTGATGACCCAGAAGGGGCAGGCCCGCTCCACCGACCCCGAATACCTCGACGCCGCCCGCGAGTGGCTCAAGCAGATCGACAAGATTCTCGCCCGCCGCCAGGTCACGAACGGCACCGGACCGGTACTGCTCTACCAGGTCGAGAACGAGCTGTACGACCCCGAGGGCCGCGACTACATCGTCGAACTCTCCAAGCAGGTACGGGCCGACGGCATCACCGTGCCCTTGGTCGGCAACGAGCCGATGCCGCAGTACGCGGGCGGCGAGGGCCTGGACTTCGTCGGCGAGCTGGACCAGTACAACTCCTTCTGCAAGGGCGAGTGGTGGCTGCCCGCCCTCAAGCGCCAGCAGGACGACGCACCGCTGTCGATCTTCGAGGCGGGCACCGGCTGGTTCCAGACCTGGGGCGACACCGGCTACGAGAAGTGCCCGGAGAAGATGGGCCCCGCCTACCAGAAGATCGTCAACAAGCACGAGGTCATGCAGGGCACCACGATCGAGAACCTGTACATGACCTACGGCGGCACCAACTGGGGCTGGCTCGCCGACCCGCGCCAGGTCTACACCTCGTACGACTACGGCGCACCGATCAGCGAACCGCGCCAGACCGGTGCCGACTACGACGAGATGAAGCGGCAGGGCCTCTTCTACACCACCACCGCCCCGCTCACCGCGACCGATCCGGCCGACGCCCCCGCCTCCTCCAACGACGCCGTGCACATCGAGGCGCGTGCCAACCCGGACACCCACACCCAGTTCCTCTACCTCCGGCACGGCGACCCGATGGCCGACGCCGACGCCACCACCACCTTCGACTGGAAGACCCCGGACGGCACCTATCCGGTCACCGCACGGCTCAACGGCAAGACGGGCAAGATCCTCGTCGCCGGCCACGACCTCGGAGGCGGGCAGCGGCTCGTCTACTCCACCAGCGAGCTGCTGACCAGCACCCGGCCCGGGACCGGTGGCCGAGCGCAGGCCGTGCTGTACGGCGGCGAGGGCGATCCCGGGCAGACGGTGCTCCGCTACTCAGCCAAGCCCAAGGTCACGGTGCTCGACGGCAAGGCGGAGTCCACCTGGGACGCCGAACGCGGCGACCTGAAGCTGGACTACATCCACTCCGGCCTCACCCGGGTCCTCGTCCAGAGCGCCGGCCGCCCCGATCTGCTGCTGCTCATCGGCACCGACGCCGAGGCCGCCGGTTTCTGGAGGCAGGACACGGCGGCCGGGCCGGTCCTGGAACGCGGCACCGAACTGGTCCGCACGGCGACCGTCACCGGCAGGACGCTCGCCCTCACCGGCGACGCGAAGAAGGCGGGCCAGCTGGAGGTCTTCGCCCCGTCCGGCGTACGGAACGTCACCTGGAACGGCGTACCCCTGAGCGTGAAACAGACCTCCTCCGGCAGCCTGCTGGGCACCGTGCCCGGCCCGAAGGACGTCAAGCTCCCCGAGCTGACCGGCTGGAAGACCTCCGCCGAGACCCCCGAGGCCGCCCCGGACTTCGACGACTCGTCCTGGACGTACGCCGACAAGCTGACCACCGACAACCCGGCCAAGCCCGGGACTCTGCCGGTCCTCTACCAGGACGAGTACGGCTACCACTACGGCTACGTCTGGTACCGGGGCCGCTTCAAGGCCACCGGCACCGAGAAGTCCCTGTCCCTGGCCGCCTACGCCACCAACCCGGACACCGGTTCGGCCGCGGTGGGCGCGTACTCGGTGTGGATCAACGGGAAGTTCGCCGGGACGAGTCAGACCGGCCGCAAGACCTTTCCCCTCGCCGACGGGCTGCTGCGCAAGGGCAAGGAGAACCTGATCTCCGTCCTGGTCGGCACCATGGGCCACAACGAGGACTTCACCTGGAACAGCGACGACCACAAGCAGCCGCGCGGCCTGACCACGGCGTATCTCGCCGGTTCCGACGCGCAGATCACCTGGCGCATCCAGGGCGCGCGGGGCGGCGAGCAGCCCGTCGACACCGTACGCGGGCACATGAACAACGGCGGCCTGTACGGGGAGCGTTCGGGGTGGACCCTGCCCGGATTCCCGGACCGCTCCTGGAACGACGCCACGCTGCCGGCCAGTGACACCACGCCCGGTATCGCCTGGTACCGCACCACCTTCAATCCCAAGGTGCCCACGGGCCAGGACGTGTCGGTCGGCGTCACGATCACCGACGACCCCGACCGCAACTACCGCGCCCTCATCTATGTCAACGGCTGGCTGATGGGCCAGTACGTCAACGACACGGGCCCCCAGCACACCTTCCCCGTCCCCAACGGCATCCTGCGCGCCGACGGCAAGAACACCATCGCCATCGCCTCGTGGAGCGAGGACACGAAGAGCGGCGGCCTCGGAAAGGTCGGCCTCACCACGCTCGGCAACGTCGCCTCCTCGCTGCGGGTCGGCAAGGTGGCCGCCCCCGCCTACGACGCCGCCGCGTACGCCGACCCGGCCACCCCGGCGCGGGTGACCGTCGACGCCCCCGACACCGTCGAGCCGGGCCACACCTACCAGGTCACCGCGACGGCCTCCGTACCGGGCAACGGCAAGACGCTCAGCGACCTCGTCCTGAGCCCGAAGCTGCCCGCCGGGTGGACCGCGACCCCGGCCGACCCGGTCCGCCTCGGCACCCTCAAACCCGGCGCCTCGGCGAAGGCCCGGTGGACCGTCACCGTCCCCGCCGACCAGAAGACCGGCACCGTCACGGTGCTCCGCGCCACCGCCGACTTCACCCGGTCCGGCAAACCCGGCTCGGTGACCGCGGAACAGGTCGTGGCGGCACAGCCACCGCCGCTCACGGCCGGTGAACACTACGTCAGCGACCTGCCGTTCCAGTCCAGCAGCAACGGCTGGGGCCCGGTCGAACGCGACCAGTCCGTCGGCGAGAACGCCGAGGGCGACGGCCTGCCGCTCACCCTCCACGACACCGTCTACGACAAGGGCCTGGGCACCCACGCCGCCAGTAGCGTCCAGGTGTGGCTCGGCGGCACCTGCGCCACGTTCCACGCCGCGCTCGGCCTCGACCAGGAGACCTACGGCCGCTCCGACGGCCCGGCCACCGTCACCTACACCGTCCTCGCCGACGGAACACCCGTCTACGAGAGCGGCACCGTCGACCGGGACACCGCGACGAAGGAGATCGACGTCGACGTGGCAGGAGCGCGCCGCCTCGAACTCGTCGTATCGGACGCCGGGGACGGCAACGCCCTCGACCACGCCGACTGGGCCGACGCCAAGCTGACGTGCGGCGGTGGAGCCTGATGCCACCCACGGTGAGAGGAACCGTCCGCCGCGGCGCGGTGGCGCTGACCCTGGCCGCCCCGCTGCTCGGCACGGCGCCGGCGGCCGCCGACCCCGGGCCGATCACCCTCACGACACCCGCCTACGAACTGCGCGTCGCCACGGACAGGTTGACCGTCACCACCGTGCGGGAGGGCCGGACCGTGCTGGCCACCGAGCCCGCGGCGTTCCGGTTCCGGATCGGCGCCGACTGGCACATCGTCCGGGAGGTCACCGGCAGCACCCGTAGCGGCAACTCCCTGCGCGTCACCGCCGCCACCGACCTGCCGGGCGTCACCGTCGATCTGCGGATCACCCCGCGCTCCGACCGGTACGACATGAACTGGTCCCTGTCGGGTGCCCGGGCCGACGCACTCAGCACGGCCTACGACCTCAGCAGCGGCGGACACTGGTACGGACACGGCGAGAACAGCGACCAGACCGTGCAGCCGTGGCCGCTGGACTCCGGGCAACTGGTGGACACCGGCTTCAGCCCGGCCTCGTACCAGGTGGTCTCCCCCTTCTGGTACACCTCCAGCGCCACCGGACTCCTCGCGAACACGAACGACCCGATGGACGTGCGGATCAACTCCGGCGGCAACGGGCTCGGCGAGTTCACCGTCACCGGTGAACGTCCCTCCGCCTCCACCGTGTTCGTCGAGGACACTCCCGCCGAGGTGTACCGCGACCACATCGCCCTCGTCGGCAGGCCGGAACGCTCCGACACCCCCTACGAGCAGTACGCCACCCCCCTCTGGAACTCCTGGGCGCAGCTCTACGGCGAGCAGACCCAGGAGAACGTCCTCGCCTGGGCCCGCGCGCTGGCCGGCGCCGGGCTCCGCGGGCACGCTCTGCAAGTCGAGGAGAGCGTGATCGCCACCGACTTCGGCGAACGCTTCCCCGACCTGCCCGGCCTTTCCAAGGAACTCGACCGCCTAGGGTTCGACCTCGGCATGTGGACGGGCCTGTACATGCCCGAGAACGCCGCCGACTTCTCCGAAGCCGTCGACCACGGCTATCTGCTGAAGGACCCGTCGGACCCGACGAAACCGTGCCTGTTCACCTGGTGGAACGGACACCAGACCGGGCTGATCGACCTGGCGAACCCGGCCGCGCGGCAGTGGTACACCGACGATCTCAAGAAGCAGACGGACGAGTTGGGGGTCGCCGGCTTCAAGTTCGACACCGCCTTCTTCGACGACCGGTGCGCCCCGTACCCGGGGGCCACCCGCGCCGACTACGTGAAGTACGGCACCGAACTGGCCGACGCGTTCGACCAGCAGGGTGCCGGGTTGCGCGTCGCCTGGAACGCCGCGCAGGACAAGGGCTTCGCCACCCGCACGGCCGACAAGCCGACCACGTTCGCGGGGCTGCGGGCCGCCGTCTCGGCCAACCTGGCGGTCTCGACGATCGGTTACCCGTTCGTCGAGACCGACATGATCGGCGGCTCGCTCAGCTACCCGCCACCCACCAAGCAGGTCCTGGCCCGCTGGGCGCAGGCGGCGTCCCTGATGCCGCTCATGTACGCCTCCACCTCACCCACCGGTGTCCGGGACGCGACGACCGGCGAGTGGGTCGGGTACGACCGCGAAACAGTCGATTTCTACCGGCAGGCGATCAAGACGCACGGGAAACTCGCTCCCTACATCTGGGACCAGGTGCGTAGCACCCTGAAGACCGGCGATCCGATCATGCGGCCGCTGTTCTTCGACTTCCCGAAGGACGCGGCGAGTTACACCGTCGCCGACGAGTGGATGCTCGGCCCGGCCGTGCTCGCCGCGCCGAAGCTCGACGAAGGCACCACCCGGGACGTCTTCCTGCCCACCGGAACGTGGCGGGACGTCACCGACGGCAAGGTCGTCCGCGGCCCCGTGACGCTCAAGG
The DNA here is from genome assembly GCF_044459385.1 of Streptomyces sp. NPDC050287. Taxonomy (NCBI): domain Bacteria; kingdom Bacillati; phylum Actinomycetota; class Actinomycetes; order Kitasatosporales; family Streptomycetaceae; genus Streptomyces; species Streptomyces sp. NPDC050287. Next base: position 279,913 of record NZ_JBITIY010000005.1, read on the forward strand.
GATACGCGGCGCCACTCGGAGTGACGCCGGCGTTCGTGAACCTCAAGGCCCAGGGCGCCGGCAAGGCGTTCGCGGCGCTCGCGCGCACCGGCGCGGAACAGTGAAGGGGCGTCAGATGCATGGGATACGCGGCAGAATCGCGGCGTTGCTCCTGGCGGTCTCGGCCGTCGTGGCCGGGACCGTGGCACCCGCCGAGGCCGGTCAGCAAGCGAACGGGCGCGGCTGGACGGGGACCTGGGCGACGGCGGCCAGTGAGCACTACGAGGTCTCGGGGATGTCCGAGGTGACGGTGCGGATGCCGGTGCACACCAGCGTCGGCGGTTCGTCCGTACGCATCCGGCTCACCAATGTCTACGCCACCGACCCGGTGACGATCGGGCACGCGACCGTGGGCCTGCGTGACGGGGGCTCCGCCGTGGCGCGCCCGCACGACGTGCGGTTCGGCGGGAAACGCCAGGTCACGATCCCGGCGGGCGGCGAGGCGGTCAGCGATCCGGTCCGCCTGGCCGTTCCGGCCCTGACCGACCTCGCGGTCAGCCTCCATCTGCCCGGCCAGGTCACGCACATCACCGATCACTGGTGGGCCCAGCAGACCGTGTACTGGACGGACTACGGGGCGGGCGACCACGCCGCCGACACCGCCGGGGACGCCTACACCTGGACCACCACCAGCTGGCCGTTCCTCAGCGGCGTCGACGTGACCGCGCCGAGAGCCGGATCGGTGGTGGCGCTCGGCGACTCGATCACCGACGGCTCCTTCTCGACGGCCGACACCAACCGGCGCTGGCCCGACCTGCTCTCCGCCCGCCTCAACGCCTGCCTGCCCGGCGCCGGGGTGCTCAACGCGGGCATCACCAGCAACCGGATCACCGCCGGGACCGCGACCAACCCCTCGGCGCTCGACCGCCTCGAACGGGATGTGCTCTCCCAGCCGGGCGCCAAGACCTTGATCCTCTTCGAGGGGATCAACGATCTCGGCGGGGCGAGTGCCGAGCAGATCATCGCCGGGATGACGGAGATCGCCGACCGGGCGCACCAGCGCGGGATGCGGGTCGTCGGCGCCACGATCACGCCGTACAAGGACTTCACCTGGGGTGGCTGGACCGAGGAGACGGAGGCACGGCGACAGCAGGTCAACGCGTTCGTCCGGGACTCCGGCGAGGTCTTCGACGACTACGCCGACTTCGACCGGGCGGTCCGGGACCCGGCGGATCCGCGGCGGCTGGGCGCGGCGTACGACTCCGGTGACCATCTGCATCCCAATGACGCCGGGATGAAGGCCTTCGCCGACTCCATCGATCTGACGTCGCTCGGCCTCGGCCGCGGCTGTTCCTGAGGAGGAACCGTGTCTGGACGGCTTGAACACTTGCGGGGACACCGAAGATTCGCGGTCCTGGCCAGTGCGTTGGCGGCCACCGTGGCAGCTCTGCTTCCGGCGGTACCGGCCGCGGCCGAGACCACGCAGCAGGGATGGACGGGGACTTGGGCGACCGCCCAGCACGCCGCGTACGACCCGGGTACATCGGAGGTGACGGTTCGGATACCGGTGCGGGTGAGCGCCGGCGGGTCGAGCGTGCGCATCCGCCTGACCAACGACTTCACCACCGAGCCGGTGACCATCGGTCACGCGACCGTGGGACTTCGTGACGGCGGTTCCGCCGTCACGAAGCCGCAGCAGCTGCGGTTCGGCGGGAAGAGCGAGGTGACCGTTCCGGCCGGTGAGCATGCGGCCAGCGATCAGGTCCGGCTCACCGTGCCGGCCCGCGGCGACCTGGTCGTCAGCCTGTACTTCCCCGGCCGGCTCACCCACATCAGCCAGCACTGGATGGGCCTGCAGACCGTCTACTGGACGCCCGACGGCGGCGGCGACCACGCCTTTGACGCCGACGGAGGCGCTTTCACCAAGACCGATTCCGCGTTCCCGTTCTTGACCGGTGTAGACGTACAGGGCGGAAACGCGGCGGGCTCCGTCGTGGCGCTCGGTGACTCCATCACCGACGGCGCGGCCTCCACGTCGAACGCCAACCGGCGCTGGCCCGACTATCTGGCGGGACGGCTGTCGGCCTGCTCGACCACCGCCGGAGTGCTCAACGAGGGCATCAGCGGCAACCGGATCACGGCCGGCGTTGACGGCAACCCGTCGGCGCTGGACCGGCTGGAACGCGATGTGCTGTCGCAGCCGGGCGCCCGGACCGTGATCCTCTTCGAGGGCGTCAACGACCTCAGCTGGGGCGGCGCCACCGGCGACCAGGTGATCGACGGCATGAAGGAGATCGTGCGCCGCGCCCACGAACGCGGGCTGCGTGTGATCGGCGCGACCGTCGTGCCGTATCGCGGCTGGGGCGACTGGTGGACCGAGGCCAAGGAGGCCGACCGGCAGAAGGTCAACACGTTCGTGCGCGACGGCGGCGTCTTCGACGGCTACGCCGACTTCGACAAGGCCGTACGGGACCCGGACGACCCCACCCGCTACGCCACCGCGTTCGACTCCGGGGACCATCTGCACCCCAACGACACCGGGATGAAGGCGTTCGCCGACGCGGTCGACCTCGCCGGCCTGCGGGTGGCCCGTGACTGCCCCTCGGCCCGCGTACGGCTCACCCCCTACCGGCCGACCCTGCAAGCCGGTGGCGACGGTACGGAGATCACGTCGACCGTCACCAACACCGGCACCACGGCGGTCACCCAGGTCAGCACGCGCCTCGACCTCCCCGACGGCTGGTCCGCCGAACCCGCCGGCAGCACGCGGACACGCTCCCTCGCCCCGGGCGACAGCGCCACCGTCACCTGGACGGTGACCCCCGCGGCCGATACCACCTGGGGCACCCACGCGATCGGCGTACGCACCTCCTTCCTCCAGGACGGCCGGACACGCCACGACTCCGACAGCGTGGACGCCACGGTGACCCCCGCTCCGTCCGGGGTGCGGGCGCCGTATCTGACGACCGCCACCACCACCGAGAAAGCCCAGTACGCGCAGAACGGCGACCAGTTCGCCATCTGGGCGGGCGGCCAGGACCTGTCCGGCTGGAAGGACGAGAAGGCGGCGGTCTACCTCGCGGACGCGGCGCCGCCGTCCGGCACGGTGACCGCCCGGGTCGTCGGCCAGAGCGGCAGCGGCCCGTCCGCCAAGGCGGGGATCGCCGTCGCCAACGACCTCACCGCGCCCGAGGCGGGCGGCTACGCGGTGCTCACCATGTCCGCGCAGTACGGCCTGGAGTTCCTGACCGACAGCGACGGCGACGGGAAGCTCGACACCTGGGCGGGCGGCGGCAGTTCGTATCACCCCGCCTGGCTGAAGCTCGTCCGCGACGGCACCGCCTACACCGCGTACGCCAGTTCCGACGGCACCGCCTGGCAGCAGGTCGCCACCGCCACCGTTGCCTCCGCGAGCGGCACCGGGGACGCCGGACTGGTCGCGAGCGCCGTCAACCTCAACTACCCGGGCCAGACCACCACCGCCCTGTTCGACTCCTTCTCCGTCACCGAGTGAGAGGCCTCCCCATGGCAGTCAATCGCAGGCACTTCATGACCACGGCGGCCGCCGTCGGCGGCGCCGTGCTCCTCGCACCGCCCGGCACCGCCCAGGCCCTCACCGGCGCGGCGGTGCCCGGAGGCGCGGGCATCCCCGACTACCGGCCCACCAAGGCGTCCCTCGACACCCATCCCGTGCCGCGCTGGTACAAGGACGCCAAGTTCGGCATCTTCGTCCACTGGGGCATCTACTCGGTGATCGGCGGCGCGACGCCGAGAAGCGCCTCCGAGTGGTACCTGTGGTACCAGAGCACCAAGGACAGCGCCGAGTGGAAGTACCACCGCGACACCTACGGCGAGGACGTCACCTACGACGACCTCATCCCGCAGTTCAAGGCCGAGAAGTACGACCCCGACGCCTGGGTGAGGCTGTTCGAGCAGGCGGGCGCCGAGTACTTCGCGCTGACCAGCAAGCACCATGACGGATTCGCCCTCTTTCCCAGCGAGGTGACGAACCGTCACTCCGTCGCCTACGGCCCGAAGCGTGACCTGGTCGGCGAGCTGATGACCGCGGCCCGCAGGCGCGGCACCGTGCGGCCCGGCCTGTACTACTCGCTGGGCGAGTTCTTCAACCCGGCGCTCGGCCGGCCGATGCGCAACTTCTACACCGACAAGGAAATCCCGATGACCGGCTACAAGCCGGTCCAGGACTACGTCGGAGACTACGAGCTCAAGCAGCTCTACGAGATCATCGACCGCTACGACCCGGAGCTGCTGTGGGCGGACGGACAGTGGTTCCGGCCCACCGGCGAACCGCCGTGGCGCAGCGAAGAACCCCTGTCCCACTACTACAACCAGGCCAAGAACCGTAAGCACCCCAAGGGCGTCGTGATCAACGACCGGTTCGACACCCACTTCGACTTCGCGACGTACGAGCAGCGCACCAACCCCACGATGGACCCGCAGAAGTGGGAATGCTGCATGACCATCGGCTACTCCTGGGGCTACAACAAGCACGAGCCGGACGAGGACTACAAGACCTCGGAGTTCCTGATCCAGCTGCTCGCCGACGTGGTCAGCAAGAACGGCAACCTGCTGCTCAACATCGGCCCCAGGCCGGACGGCACGATCCCCGAGATCATGCAGGAGCGGCTGAAGGACATCGGCGCCTGGCTGAAGGTCAACGGCCCCGCGATCTACGGGTCGACGCCCTGGGTGCGGGCGGAGGAGGAGGGCGGCCCGCTCGGCGTCCGCTACACGGTCTCCCCGGGCAAGTTCAACATCATCGTGCTGGGAGCGCCCAGCGGCACCCTCTCGGTGCCCGGCGACATCCCCATCAGCGCCACGTCCCGGATCCGGCTGCTCGGCACGAGCGGCAGTCTGCGGTGGACCCGCCGTGACGGAAAGATCAACATCACCGTCCCGTCCTCCCTGCCCAGCGACATCGCCAACGTCTTCACCGTCGACTGGGCCCGGTGACCGGCATGGAAATCCGTAACGGTACCCAGTTCGACACCCTGGGGCCCACGCTCACCGTCACCACGGAACCCGCCGAGCCGGCCGGCGGTGACACGGTCACCGCCACCGCGGTCCTCACCAACGACTGTCCCTTCCCCCTCCGCAACGCCGTGCTGTATCTGATCAACCCCGGCGCCACCACGGCGGCGAAGACCATCCCGCTCGGCGACCTGCGGCGAGGCGCGAAGACAACCCGGCGCTGGGAGACGGCGATGCCGGCCGACGTGGCCGGGAACGTGTCGTTCACCGCGCACGTGGTCTTCGACGTCGACGGGCACAGCAGCGACTGCGCGCGGTCCGCGAGGACGTTCACCGTGCCCTACGAGCCCAATGAGGTGCGGGACCCGTACCGGACGTTCGCCACCACCGACGACGCCGAGTTCGCCCAGTACGGCAGCCAGTTGGTGATCTGGGCGGGCGGCCGCGACCTCTCCGGCGGCACCGACGAGAAGGGCGGCATCCTCCTTCCCGGCTCCGCCGCCGAGTCGAGCGTGGTGCAGGTCAAGACGGTCAGCCTCACCGGCAGCGAGAACCCCACCGCCAAGTACGGCATCGCCGTCGCCAACGACCTCACCGCCCCGGAGAAGGGCGGCTACGCCGTACTCACCATGTCGAAGTCGTACGGCCTGGAGTTCATGACCGACAGCGACGGCAACGGACACCTCGACACCTGGGCCGGCGGCGGCGGGTCCACCCATCCCGCCCTGCTTCGCCTGGTCCGTGACGGCACGACGTACATCGCGTACAGCAGCATCAACAACGGTCTGTCCTGGTCCGAGATCGCGCGGGCGATCGTGCCCTCCGCGAGCGGCGCCCTGGACGCCGGCGTGGTGACGAGCGCGGTGAACCTCAACTACCCCGGTACGACCGTCCAGGCCGTGTTCGACCAGTTCACCGTGGAGACGTCATGAGCGCCTACCGCCCCGAGGAGGACTTCCTCCCGCCGCCCGTCTCGCTCACCGTCACCCCGTCCGCACCCGAGGCCGGAAAGGCCGTGACCCTGACGGCCACCCTCACCAACACCGCCTCGATCCCGCTGCGTGGCACCGTGCTCTATCTCGCCGTGGAGGACACCGGGACACCGGACAGCCTGGGCACCCTCACGCCCGGACGGTCGGTGGCCCGCACCTGGCGGACCCGGCTCGCCGACGACGCCGAGGGCCGGATCGTGTTCACCGCGCACGCCCTCTTCGACGTGCACCGCCACGGCTCCGACTGCGCCCGCGCCACCTCTTCGGTCCTGCTGCCGTACCGCTCGCTGCCCGGGGCGTTCGACAACGCGGGGATCGCCTCCGACGACGCCCTCACCGTCGCGAACATCGACGGCTCGAACTCCAGCCTGTCCGCCGAGGCGCTGGCGTCGGTGGGGCTGACGCCGGGCGCCACGGTCACCTTCGACGGGGTGCCCTTCACCTGGCCGGACGTCCGGCCAGGAAGCAAGGACAACGTCGTCTCCTCCGGCCAGACCGTGCTGCTGTCCGGCTCCGGTTCCCGGTTGTCCTTCCTCGGCACCAGCACCTGGGGCGACGGCAAGGGTGACGGGAAGGTCGTCTACGCCGACGGCACCGAGCAGGCGTTCTCGGTCGCCGTCCCCGACTGGTACGGGGCGAACTCCTCCGCCGCGGTGGTGCTGCCCTACCGCCACATCATCAGCGGCCGGGACGACAACCCCGTCAGCCTGTTCACCTTCGGCGTCGATCTGACAGCCGGCAAGGAACTGCGTTCCCTGGTCCTGCCCAAGGTCAGCGACGGCCTCCAGTCGGGCGCCGCCGCCCTGCACATCTTCTCCATGACGATCAACTGAGCCCTGCCGGAAGGACGTTCATGCACGACAACCGAGGCGACCTCGACCTCCCAGGCGTCACCCGCAGACGGATCCTCACGGGCGCGGTCGCGCTGGGCGGCGCCGCGCTGCTGGCCCGCCCGCAGGGCGCCCACGCGGTCGCCGGCGCCCCGTTCGACACCGCGCCCGCCGCGGCCGCGCTGAAGCGTCTGCTTCCCGACCACTGCCGGCAGCTCACCCTGCGGGCCGTCGACGCCGACACCGACCGCTTCCGGGTCACCGGCCGGGCCGGGCAGATCACGGTGGAGGGCACCAGTCCCGCCGTGCTGCTCACAGGCCTCCACACCTACCTGCGGCGGACCGCGCACGCTTCCGTCTCCTGGACCGGCGAGCAGCTGAACCTCCCGCGTACGCTTCCCGCGCCCGCCGGGGAGATCACGGGAACGGCGAACGTGCCGCACCGGTTCGCCTTCAACGACACCAACGAGGGCTACACCGGCGCCTACCGGGACTGGGAGGCGTGGGAGCGGGAGATCGACGTCCTCGCGCTGCACGGCATCAACGAGGTGCTCGTCTACATCGGTGCCGACGCCGTCTACTACGACACCTTCCGGCAGTTCGGCTACTCGGACGCCGAACTCCGGGCCTGGATCCCCGCCCCTTCGCACCAGCCCTGGTGGCTGCTGCAGAACATGTCGGCGTTCGGCGGCCCGGTGTCCAAGCACCTCATCGACCAGCGCGCCGACCTCGCGCAGAAGATCATCCAGCGGGTGCGCGAGCTGGGCATGACTCCGGTGCTGCCCGGCTACTTCGGCACCGTCCCGGACGATTTCCAGGCCAAGAACCCCGGCGCGTCCCTGGTCGCGCAGGGAACCTGGGGCGCCTTCAAGCGGCCCGACTGGCTCGATCCGCGCACCGACCTGTTCGCCGACGTCGCCGCCGCGTTCTACCGCAACCAACGCCGGCGCTTCGGCGACAGCACCATGTTCAAGATGGACCTGCTGCACGAGGGCGGCAACCCCGGTGACGTGCCGGTCGGCGAGGCCGCCAAGGGCGTCGAGGCCGCCCTTCGGAAGGCCCACCCCGGGGCGATGTGGGCCATCCTGGGCTGGCAGAACAACCCCAGCCGGGAGATCCTCGGCGCGGTCGACAAGAGCAGGATGCTCGTCGTCGACGGCCTGTCCGACCGCTACACCACGGTCACCGACCGGGAGAGCGACTGGGACGGCACCCCGTACGCCTTCGGCAGCATCTGGAACTTCGGCGGCCACACCCCGATCGGTGCCAACGCCCCCGACTGGGTGGAGCAGTACCCGAAGTGGCGCGACAAGGAGAACAGCGCGCTCGCCGGGATCGCGATGATGCCCGAGGGCGCCGACAACAACCCCGCCGCGATGGCCCTGCTCACGGAGCTGGCCTGGACGCCGGGCACCGTCGACCTCGACGCCTGGTTCGCCTCGTACGCCGTGTCCCGGTACGGCGGCCAGGACCCGCACGCCGTCGCGGCCTGGAAGGCGATCCGCGACACCGCGTACAACATGACCCGCAAGGACTCCTGGAGCGAGGCGCCCGACGGGCTGTTCGGCGCCCGGCCGAGTCTCGGTGCCAACAAGGCCGCCGCCTGGGGCCCGGAGGCCGACCGCTACGACACCACGGTCTTCGACACGGCTCTCACCGAGCTGCTCCAGGTGGCACCGCGGCTGCGCGACAGCTCCGCCTACGCCTACGACCTCACCGACGTGACCCGTCAGGTGCTGTCCAACCGCAGCCGCGTGCTGCTGCCCCGGATCAAGGCGGCGTACGAGGCCGGGGACCGCGCCGGCTTCGACCGGCTCACCCGGACCTGGCTCAGCTGGATGCAGCTGATGGACAAGGTGCTGGCCACGTCACCGCAGCACCTGCTCGGACGGTGGCTGACGGACGCCCGGTCCTGGGGCGCCACCAGGGCCGAGAAGGATCAACTGGAGTACGACGCACGGTCGATCATCACCACCTGGGGCGGCCGGGCCAGCAGCGAGGAAGGGCTGCACGACTACGCGAACCGGGAATGGGCGGGACTGGTCGGCGGCCTCTACCACACGCGCTGGAAGACGTACTTCGCCGACTTGTCCGCGGCGCTCGCGGCCGGCCGGGAGCCCACCCAGATCGACTGGTTCGTGCTGGAGGACCGCTGGGCCCACCAGCACGACAGCTACCCGGTGAAGACGTCGGGCGACATCCACAAGCTGGCCCGGCAGGTACGGGACACCCTGGCCACCAACACCGACCAGGTGGTGCTGACCGGGGGAGCCGACCGGGGTGCGGTGGCGGAGGGCCGCCCGGTGACGGTCACCGTGTCGTTCACCAACCGCAACGGCTTCGCGCCGGCGACGGACGTGACGCTGTCCCTCGACGCACCGGATGGCATGACCGCCGAACCGGGCGGCCGGACCAGCACGGCGTCGGTCGCGCCGGGGGACACCTTCTCGGCGACCTTCACCCTCACCCTCACGAAGGCCACCGGAGCGCTGATCTCCCGGGTGCCGGTGCGCGCGTCCTACCGGACCGGTGGCACACGCGGCTCGGCCTCGGCGGCGGTACGGCTGATGGCGGGCACCGGTGTCCAAGAGCCTTACCGGACCGCCTCCTTCAACGACGCGGTCTTCGGCCAGTCGGGCGACGCGATCGCCATCGAGGGCGCGGGCGCCGACCTGTGGGGCGCCACCAACGAGTTCGGCACGGTCTACCGGCCCGCCGCCTTCGGGTCCTCCTCGACCGCCACGGTCCAGGTCACCTCACAGGACACCACCGGTGGCTGGGCCCGCGCCGGCCTGATCGTCCGCAACGACCTCTCCGACAGCGGCTCGGCCGGCTACGTCAACCTGGCGGTGACCCCGTCCAACGGCTGTGCCCTGTCCTGGGACTCCGACGGCAACGGCCAGTTCGACGCCATCGAACTGACCGGTTCCCTGACCGCCCCGGTGCACCTGCGGCTGACGCGCTCCGGCGCCACGTACACCGGCGAGTGCAGCCGTGACGGGGTCTCCTGGACGAAGGTCGGCACCGCCACACCGGGCGGCGCCGCCGACGCCCAGGACATCGGCGTCTTCATGACGGCCGCCAACGGCTGGACCGACACCCGCGGGATCGCCGGTTTCGAGGGCTTCTCCGTCACCTGAGCGCAGGGGCCGGCCCTGGCCGGAGCCACCGCACCCGGCGGCTCCGGCTCAGCGCGGACCGCAAGGGTGCGGTGCTACCCGATATCGACGACCCGTGCCCACACGGGCGGTGAGTCCGGTACGTAGTCGGGGTCGTTCTCGTCCCAGGAGTCGCCCCCGTGCTGCCGGGGGAACAGCCCCACCACGGTCCGGCAGGGCGGCCTGCTGTCCGGCCAGGGGGTCTGGCCGTCGGTCAGGACCACGACGACGTCGGGGCGGGGCCTGGCGCGGAGGGCTCTGGCGAAGCCCGCGCGCAGGTCCGTACCGCCACCTCCGGTCAGCGGGATCCCCTCCGCGCGGCACAGCCGGTGCACCACGTCGGCCGCCGCGTCGCACGGCACCACCGTGACCAGGTCGCGGCGGCCGCCCACGGCCCGGGAGATCGCGGCGACCTCCAGCAGCGCGCTGCCCAGTTCGGCGTCGCTGACCGAGCCGGACGTGTCGATGACGACACAGACCCGGGGCGGCCTGCGCCGCAGGCTCGGCAGGACCGCGCCGGGCACACCGGCCGAGCGGCGCGACGGCCGGCCGTACGTGTAGTCCTCGCCCGCGCCGGGACCGGAGGCCGCCGAGCGGACCGCCGCTCCCAGCAACTCCCGCCAGGGCTGCGGCGGATGGAACGCCTCCTCCGCCCACCGCTGCCACCCCTGGGGGGCATGCCCCGGCCGGGCGGTGATGCCCTGCGCCACACGGAAGCGGACGGCGTCCCGTTCCTGCGCGCTGAGGCCGTGCGCGCCGTCCGGGCCCAGGTCCCATTCCCGGTCCAGCCCGTCGGCGCCGCTGCCGCAGTCCAGCCACGCCAGGTCCCCCAGACGCGGCCCGAGCCGGAACTGACGCAGATAGTCCTCCATGAGCTGCCCCACCGGCAGCATCAGGGTCGACGGCACGACGGCGCCTTCCGGCCGCACCAGTCCGTCGCCGAACACGTCGTCGTTGATCTCGCAGTCCGCGGCGATGTTCATCCGCAGCCGTTCCCCGGCCCCGGTCAGCCCGCGCTCCCGCGCCACCCGGTCACTGCGTCCGTGATGGTCGCGCAGCAGATGGGACACCTCGTGCACCCACACCCCGGCCAGTTCCTCCACCGGCGTCCGGTCCACGAACCTCGGGGAGACATAACACCGCCAGTGCCGGTCGACGGCCATCGTCGGAACCCGCCGCGACTCGACCGGGTGCAGAGCGAAGAGGGCAGTCGCCAGATAGGGCCGGGCCCGGGCGGCCTGCAACCGCGCGGCGAAGAGCTTGTCGAGGTCCAACGTCCCTGGCCTGTCCGTCGTCCTTGGCGTGTCCGTCGTCCCTGGGGTGCTTGTTGTCATCGGTGCTGTCACCGGTGTGCCTGTTGTCATCGGCGGCCCTTCGCCGCGGCCTCGGCCCTGGCGGCCGCCTGGTCCGCGTGCCGGGACAGGGAGACCACCCCGGCGAGTCGCTCGATCGATTCCGGTACGTCCCAGTCCTCGCGGCGCAGCGTGGCGAGGGTGGTCGCCGGGACGACCACCAGGTCGGGGGCGCCGGTTTCCAGTGCCCGGACGAGGAGCGCCCATGCCGCGTCCCAGCGGGTCCGCTCCGGCCGTTTGCGCACCGCCGCCACCACCCCGTCGAGCACGGCCTGGCGCAGATCCCCCCGCTCGGGCAGATCGGCGGCGGCCGGGTCGGCGAGCAGCACCTCCGGGTCCGGGAGGTCCAGCCGGTCCAGGCTCGCCAGCAGTTCCAGCCCCGGACCGTCCCCGACCGTGCCCCGGACCAGCAGGGACAGCACCTCCCGGGAGGAGCCGGCCGCAGTCGCGAAGGCGATCAGGGACAGCGTCATCTCCCAGCTGCGGGGTGAGGGCCAGGGACCGCCGCGGCGCGTCTCGTTGCTGGGCAGCCGGTGCACGAGCCCGGGGCGCGCCGCAAGGAGCCCGCACACCGCACGGCGGGCGAAGTCCACGGCCTGAGGCAGCCTCGCCGGGTCGAGCCGGGGCAGGGTGGCCCGGGGCCAGGTACCGCCGAGGCCGCGTACGACGACCTCGTGGTCGTGGGTCCACTGCAGATGCACGAACCGGTTGGCCAGGGGCGGACTCAGCTCCCAGCCGTCGGCCGCCGAGGACCGCGGGTTGGCGGCGGCCACGATGCGCACGCCGGGCGGCAGTTGGAGGGAACCGATCCGCCGCTCCAGCACCAGGCGCAGCAGCGCCGCCTGCACGGCGGGCGGCGCGGTGGACAGCTCGTCCAGGAACAGCAGTCCCCGCCCGGCCCGCACCAGCCGCACGGCCCAGTCCGGCGGGGCCATCGGGACACCCTGGTGCGCGGGATCGTCTCCTACGACGGGCAGCCCCGAGAAGTCGGACGGCTCGTGCACGCTGGCGATCACCGTGGTCAGCGGAAGGTCCAGGGCCGCGGCGAGCTGGGTGAGCGCCGCGGTCTTGCCGATCCCCGGCTCACCCCACAGCAGCACGGGCAGATCGGCGGCCACGGCCAGCGTCAGCGCCTCCAGCTGGATGTCGGGGCGCGGTTCGGTGGCCGAGTCTCGCAACAGGGCCAACAACTCGCCGGCCAGGTCTAGTTGGGACGCGGGGGCCGGGTCGGCGGGGGTGGGGGTGGTGAGAGCGATGGACGGGGTGCGTGTGGGCATGTGTGAGCACCTTTGGGTTCGGGGGTGAGCCGAGTGAGTGGGGCCGGAGCGCCCGGGGTGGGTGAGAAGTGCGGTGGTGCACGGGACACGAGGCCCCGGGCCGGTGAAAGACGATGTGGGCCGCGAGCAGGAACTCCCGGGCCAGACGAAAGAGACGTGGTCCGGAAACCGGAGCTTCCAGGTCGGTGGAGAGGGACGTGGTCCGGAAACCGGAGCTTCCGGGCCGGTCGGAAGCAACGTCGGCCGGAAACAGAGGCTCCCGGATCTCAGCGGAGTGTGCCGTACCGCGTCCGCGTGCGGCCGGTACTCGGACGGCGGCGCTCCTCGTACAGGCCGATGTGGCCGGGGCCGGGCCCGATCATGCCCGCCCTGAACAGGCCGTAGGTGATCCGGCGCCGTGCGGCCGCTTCCAGCTCGTCCCGCAGCGCCCCGTCGCGCAGCACCGCGTCGGGGCCCAGCAGCCCCTCGACGACGGCCAGCGCGCCGGCGATGTCGCCGTGGGCGAGGCGTTCGCGGACGTCGGTGAGGCACTCCGGATGACGGTGTGCGTCGTCGATCGCCTGGAGACAGGGGAGCGGCGTGCCGGTCAGGGCCACCAGCAGTTCCTCGCGCCGGAGTTCGGCCGGGTCGTGGTCCAGTGCGGCCAGCACCCCGTCGACCAGCCCGATCCGGTGCCGCGCTCCCCGACACTCCACGAGCCGCGGCTGTCCGGCCCGGTCCGGAAGCCTGGCCGGGCCGGCCGGTGAGCGGTCCGGTACGAGTGCCGACGCGACCAGCGGGTGCAGCCGCTCGGCCTCGATCGCACCGGCGCGCAGCAGCTCCAGATCGGGCGGCACCCAGGTCGCCGCATCGGGCAGGACCGGCAGCGCGGAGGCATCGCCCTCCGGGGACGCCGCGATCCGTACCGTGGGCGGTCCCAGGCCCTTGTCGTCCGTGACCAGGTCCAGGACCAGGCGCTGCCGGGCACCGAGCCGCACGGCGACGGGGCCGGTGGGCCGCCCCTCGGCGTGGAGCAGGAGCTCCGCCTCGGCCGCCCATCGGCCGACGGCACAGCGGCGCCCGTGCCCCTGTGGAACCCTCGCCAACAGATCGGGGTCCGTCAGGGGAGAGGCGTCGGGCGGCCGGTCCGCGCCGGACCGGGTCCGCAGCTCGTCGGTCCTGCGGGCGTCCCAGAGGTGGCGGTGCAGGTCGAGACGGAACCGCCGGCTGGGCCGGGGATGCGGATGCCGGCGGTCGCCGGCCTCGGCGCGGGAGCCGCCCCACAGCGCGAGGCTGAACCGCTGACCGGCGTCGGCCCAGGCCGGCGGGGTCCGCACGACGAGGTGCACCGGACCGTCGCGCCCCGCTGCCCCGTACCGGGCCAGCGCCAGCGTCAGCCCCGGGCGCAGCAGTCCGTCGGGAGCGATCCTCGGCAGGTGCCAGCGCAGCAGGTCGGGCGCCAAGTGCCGGAGATCTGCGCGGATTCGGGCCGCGAACTCCCGGCCGTGTGTCAGCGCGACGGATCGTAGGTCGAGATCGACGTCGATGCCTGCGGCGGCACACGCTCCCGCCCAGTCCCCGACGGAACGCCGGGCGGTCGCAGTCTCGATCATTGAAGGTGGCACGGCGAACTCGCGCACGCGCGACCAGAAGGAAAGGCGGAAATCCCCATATGCGGTGTCAGTGAGCATCAGCACTCACCTTGCGCGGACGGGACCCCCATTCTGCCAACAGAGTGAGTCGTCATCGCCGCAGAGCATAGCTCAGCGGCCGGGTTCCCTCCACAGCAATCCGTCCTCCGAGGCCACGAGGCCGCCGGGGCGCAGCGGTGTCTCGTTCTCCAACGGGCCCCCGAACACGCCGCGTTCCTGGAGGACGGCCCCTTCCTGGAACACCTGCCGGACGCTGGCGGTCTCGAAGAGCGGGTTGCGCAGACCGTCGGAGCCGGGGAGCCGCCCCACGGCCTCGTCGAGTGCCGAGGAGGCCGAAGCGAGCCGGGTACCCGCGTCCTCGGCGCCGGCGAGCGACGCGTCGCCGGAGGCCAGGCCGCCCACCAGGTCCACGAACGCCTCGAGTTCGGTCGCGCCGACGTTGGTGACCTTGCGGGCCTTCCAGAAGTACGACCGCTCGTCCTGGTGCATGTCGTAGAAGGAGACCAGGAACTCGTAGAAGAGGCTGTACTCGTGCCGGTAGCGGGCCTGGAACTCGTCGAACAGCCGGTCCTCGGCGAGGGTTCCGGCGAGGCCGCTGTTGAGGGACCGGGCCGCGAGCAGGGCGCCGTACGTGGCGAGGTGCACCCCGGAGGACAGCACCGGGTCGACGAAGCAGGCCGCGTCTCCGACCAGCACCATGCCGGGCCGCCACAGCCGGGACTTCCAGTACGACCAGTCCCTGCGCACCCGCACCCGGTCGTACGGCGGTTCGGTGGACTGCGGCACCCCGTGCAGGAGGTCGCGGATCTCGGGGCACGAGCCGATCAGCCGCCGCCAGGCCGCCACGGGGTCCCGCTGGATCTCGGCGGCGGTCTCCCGGCTCACCACCGCACCCACGCTCGTGAGGTCGTCCCGCAGCGGGATGTACCAGATCCAGCCCTCGTCGAAGGCGGCGCAGAAGATGTTGCCGTCGTTCGGCTCCGGCAGCCGCGCGCCCCCGGCGAAGTAGCCGAACACCGCGATGTTCCGGAAGAAGTCGGAGTACGTCCGCCCGCCGCCGACCTCGCCGTGGATCCTGCTGCCGTTGCCCGAGGCGTCCACGACGTACCGGGCCCGGGCCTCGCTCAGTTCGCCGCCGGGGCCGGTCCAGCCCACGCCCCGGACGCGTTCCCCGTCGGCGAGCACGCCGGTCACACGGCAGCCCTCGCGCACGTCCACGCCGACCCGGCGGGCGTTGTCCAGGAGGATCGCGTCGAACCGGGAGCGCTCGACCTGGTAGGCGAACGAGGTCGGGTCGGCCAGCCGGGGCGACAGGGCGAAGGAGAACTGCCACGGGTCGCGGTTGCGGCCCCACCGGAAGGTGCCGCCGCGCTTCAGTCTGAAGCCCGCCCGGGCGACCTCGTCCTCGACGCCCAGGATGCGGCACACGCCGTGCACGGTGCTGGGCAGCAGCGACTCGCCGATCTGATAGCGCGGGAAGGTCTGCTGCTCCAGCAGGAGCACGCGGTGGCCGCGCATCGCGACGGCCGCGGCGGCGGTGGCGCCCGCCGGGCCACCGCCCACGACGACCACGTCGCACTCCTCGACCGGCGTCTGCTCACCGAGGGGGTTCATGGTGCTCCTTCCGCGGTCGGCGCCGAGGGCGCGTCCGGGTGACTGAGGGAGGCGACCCAGGCGCGGACGGCCCGGGCCGTGGTAGGGGCGTGTTCCTGAAGGAACGAGAAGTGGTCGCCGGGGACCTCGACGCGCGCGTGCGGCAGCGGCCAGGAGGTACGCCACTCGTCCGGGCCCGCTCCGGCCGCCATCTCGGGAGTCGGCTGTGCGGCCCGTACCAGCAGGGTGGGGGTGTCGACGGGTTCCGGGTGCCAGTCGAGGAACATGCGTGTGTACGCGCCCAGCGCCGCCACACCGGCGTCCTCGTCCCCGGCGAACTGGTCCCCGCCCAGGCGGGGCGCGATGACGGCCGGCAGGGACAGCAGCCAGTCCTTGTCCTTGTTGCCGTCGTCGATGAGATACGTGTCGAGCAGCACCTGCCCGGCGGGAGCGGCTCCCACGGCTTCGAGGCGCCGGGTGACGGCGTGGGCGACGACACCTCCGGTGGAGGCGCCGACGATCACGAAGGGCCGGTCGCCGACCTGCCGCAGCACCGTCTCGGCATGGGTCCGGGCGAGTGTGTCCCGGTCGGCCGGTACGGCGTCGTCCGTGCCGAAGCCGGGGTGCGGGAACTCGAGGACGTCCCACTCACCCCGGAAGCAGTCGTGGAAGCGGGCGAACTCCCCGCTCGGGGCGGCGAAGGGCGGGTGGTACGCGGTGAAGAACACGACCACCGGGCCCTCGCCCGAGCCCTCGGCCCGCCGCAGCGGCGGGAGAGCGTGCTCCCGGCTGCCGGCCAGGTCGAAGGTCGGCACCGCGGGGGACGCCGAGACCAGCATGCGCATCGCGGGGACCACCTGGCCGATCTCGCACAGACGGCGGTAGAGCGAGGACAGGGTCGGCGCGGGCCGGCTGTCCGCCGGGTCCTGCTCCTCGGCGGTCACCGGCAGGTCGTCGAGCAGGCCGAGGACGTGCCGGGCCAGTTGCGGTGCCGTCGGGTGCTCGAACACCACGGCGGCGGGCAGCCGGAGCCGCAGGGCCATGCTCAGCCGGTTGCGGACCTGGACCGCCATCAGGGAGTCGAAACCCAGCTCGACGAAGGACTTGCCGGCCGGCAGCGCCCCGGCGTCCGGATATCCGAGCACCGCCGCCACGTCACCGCGCATCAACTCCGCGAGTCTGCCTTCGCGTTGCCCGGCCGGCAGTGCGGCCAGCACCTTCCGCCAGGCCCCCGGCTCCCACGGCTGCCCGTCGCCGGACGCGGAGGTCGTCGCGGTATCGGGGGTCCCCGTTCGGGCGGCGGGGCCGCGCCGGCTCACCAGTCGGCGCAGCAAGGGCGGCAGGGGGCCCGGGGCGGAACGGAGGACGGCCCGGTCCAGCAGGAGGGGAGCCAGCACGGGCTGGTCCGCCTGGAGCGCCGCGTCGAACAGGGCCAGACCCTGCTCCACGGAGAGCGCACGGAGCACGTCACCGGACCTCTCCGCACGGAGGTGCCCGGCGGCCATCCCACCGCCCGCCTCCCACGGGCCCCACGCCAGGGAGACCGCCGGCAGTCCCCGTGCGGTGCGGTGCCGGGCCAGGGCGTCCAGGAAGGAGTTCGCCGCCGCGTAGTTGGCCTGGCCGGCGCGCCCCAGCAACCCGGACACCGACGAGAACAGGACGAACGCCGACAGGCCGAGGTCCCGGGTCAGCTCGTGCAGATGCCAGGCCGCGTCCGCCTTCGGCCGGAGCACGGCGGCCATCCGCTCAGGGGTCAGCGCGGCCAGTACGCCGTCGTCCAGCACGCCGGCCGCGTGCACCACACCGGTCAGCGCGGGCGCACAGCCCTTGACCACCTCGGCGAGCGCGGCACGGTCGGCCGCGTCGCAGGCCACGATCCGCACCTCGGCGCCCAACTCCTCGAGGGAACCGCGCAGTTCCTCCGCACCGGGAGCCTGGGGCCCCTTCCTTCCGGTGAGCAGCAGGTGTCGTACGCCGTGCGAGGTGACCAGATGGCGGGCCAGTTCCGCACCCAGCGCACCGGTACCGCCGGTGATCAGCACCGTGCCGTCCGGGCCGAAGGCGCGGGGGTCGCCGTCCTGGCGTCGCCGAGGTGCCTCCTGAGGTGCCGGGACCAACCGGGGGACGGTCAACTGTCCGGCGCTGATCGCCAGTTGAGGCTCACCGGTGGCCACCGCCGCGGGCAGCAGCCGCAGGGACTCGGACCGCCCGTCCACGTCGACGAGGACGACCCGCCCGGGCAGCTCCGACTGGGCCGTCCGCACCAGCCCCCACACTGCGGCACCGGCGAGATCGGGCTCCGGCGCGGTCGCGTCGCGCGTCACCACGACCAGGCGCGCCCCCGCCGTCCGCGGGTCGTCCTGCCAGTCCTGCACCGCGCGCAGCACCCTGCCCGTCAGCAGGCGTACGTCGGACAGTGGGTCGGCGTCCCCGGAAAGGCCGATGGCCGTGACGACGACGGTGTCCGGTGCGGACACCGTGCTCGCGACCAGGCCGGGGAGAAACCCGGCCAGGCCCAGTTGGTCCGGGCCCACGAGCGACCAGTGTCCGCCGCCCTCGGCCTGCCCGTCGTCGGGCAGGGCCACGGCTGTCCAGTGGGGGCGCAGCAGAGCGTGCCGCCCCCCGTCGGGCCCTGCTGTGCGCGGCAGTTCGCGGGTGGTCAGGGACGCCACCCGTGCCACCGGCCGGCCCTTCGGGTCGGTGAGGGTCACCGAGACCGTGTCGGCCCCGGCCGGGGAGACCCGTACCCGTACCTCCGGCACCCCTGCCGCGTACAGACGTACACCGTTCCACGCGAACGGCACGCGGATCGGGCCGGATCCGGCCCCGGTGAGCAGGGGCGCGTGCAGTGCCGCGTCCAGCAGCGCCGGATGGATCCCGAACCGGTCCGCCACCGTCGACTCGGGCTCGGGCAGCCGTACGTCCGCGAACAGTTCGTCGCCGCGCCGCCATGCGGCCCGTACGCCCCGGAAGGCCGGCCCGTAGGCGAGGCCGCCGTCCGCAAGGCGGTCGTAGGCGTCGGTGAGGTCCACCTCGGTCGAGTCCTGTGGGGGCCACACCACCTGTTCCGGGTCCGCGGGTGAGCTGTCCAGGGTCCCGACGAGCCCGGTGGCGTGCCGGGTCCAGGCGGGCTCGGGCCCGTCCGGGGTGGGCTCGGGCCCGTTCGTGGCGGGCTCGTCGGGGCGGGAGTAGAGGTCGACCGGGCGTTTGCCGGAGCCGTTCGCAGGGCCCACCACTACCTGGAGCCGGACCGCACCGTCCCCGGACAGGGTGAGCGGTGTCAGGATCACCAGTTCGTCGAGCGCGCCGCCCCCGGCCTCCCCGCCCGCGCGCACGGCCAACTCCACGAAAACCGTCGCGGGCACCAGGAGGGACCCGGCGATCACGTGGTCGGCGAGCCACGGGTGGGTCGTCGTGGAGAGCAGGGCGGAGAACACCGTCCGGTCGGTGTCCGGCACCGCGAACGCCGGACCCAGCAGGGGATGCCCGTGGGCGGCGGCCGTCGCGGCCGGGGTGCGCGGTGCCTCCAGCCAGTACCGGCGCCGCTGGAAGGCATAGGTCGGCAGGTCCACCCGCCGTGCCCCGCTCCCGGCGAACACGGCGGGCCAGTCGGTACGGCCCCCGCGCACCTGGAGCCGGGCCACGGCGGACAGGAGGGAGTCCGGCTCGGGTTCGCCGCCGCGAACCGTGGCGGCGCACAGAGGGCCGTCGCCGTCCGCACCGGTCAGACAGTCCTCGGCGGCCGCCGTGAGTGTGGCACCGGGGCCTATTTCCAGGAACGCCCCGACCCCGTTGTCCCGCAGCCGGCGCACGGCGTCGGCGAACCGTACCGGCAGCCGGGCGTGCCGGACCCAGTACTCCGGGGAACACAGCTCCTCGGCCTCGGCCGGGCGGCCCGTCACGGTCGAGACGACCGGGATCCGCGGCGGCCGGAAGGCGAGCCCTTCGGCGACCCGGCGGAAGTCGTCGAGCATCGGCTCCACCAGTGGCGAGTGGAAGGCGTGGCCCACCCGCAGACGTACGGTCCGGCGGCCGCGCGCCTCGAACCCCGCCGCGAGAGCCAGCACCGCGTCCCGCTCGCCGGAAACCACCACCGAGCGCGGCCCGTTGACGGAGGCGATCGCCACCCGGTCACCGCGGTCGGCCAGGGCGTCGAGGACCTCGTCCTCCGTCGCGTGCAGCGCCACCATCGCCCCGCCCTGGGGCAGGGCCTGCATCAGCCGGCCGCGGGCCGCGACGAGTGCCGCCGCGTCGGGAAGGTCCAGGACACCGGCGACATGGGCCGCCGCCAGCTCCCCCACGGAATGGCCGGCCAGGAAGTCGGCCCGTACGCCCCAGGTCTCCAGCAGCCGGAACAGCGCCACCTCGAAGGCGAAGAGTCCGGCCTGGGTGAAGTCCGTGCGGTCGAGCAGCGCGGCTTCCCACGATCCCGGATCGGCGGACAGCACGACACCCAGCGGCCGTTCGAGACGGGCGTCCAGCTCCCGGCAGACCTCGTCGAACGCGGCGGCGAAGACGGGGAAAGCCACGCGCAACTCACCGCCCATACCGGAGCGTTGGGCTCCCTGGCCGGTGAACAGGAAGGCCGTGCGGATGCCCGGATCCGCGACGGCCCGGATCGAGTCGACGCCGGTCCCGCCCTCGGCGAGTGTCGTCAGCGTGGCCAGCATCCGCGCCCGGTCGCCGGCCGGCACCATCGCCCGGTGGGCCAGAGCCGGCCTCGACACGGCCAGGGAGAAACCGACGTCGGTCGCCGACAGGTCGGGGCGGTGCGCGAGGTGGTCCGCCAGTCGGGCCGCCTGGGCGCGCAGGGCGCTGTCGTCGGCGCCGGAGAGCAGCCAGGGCATCGGCGGCGCCGGGACTTCGGGCCCGGTACCGGCCGGCTGCGGGGGCTCCTCCAGGATCACGTGCGCGTTCGTCCCGCCGATGCCGAAGGCCGACACACCGGCCCGGCGGGGCCCGGCCGGTGTCGCCGGCCACGGCAGGGCCTCGGTCAGCAGCTCCACGCGGCCGGCGGACCAGTCGACGTGCGGGGTGGGTGTGCCGGCGTGCAGGGTCCGGGGGAGCTCCCCGTGTCGCATGGCCTGCACCATCTTGATGACCCCGGCGACCCCGGCTGCCGCCTGGGTGTGCCCCAGGTTGGACTTCACCGAGCCCAGTCGCAGCGGCGGCCGGTCCGCACCGCGACCCTGGCCGTACGTGGCGAGCAGGGCGCGCGCCTCGACGGGGTCGCCGAGTGTGGTGCCCGTACCGTGCGCCTCCACCGCGTCCACGTCCTGCGGACGCAGCCCGGCCTCCGCCAACGCCGTTTCGATCAGCCGCTGCTGGGCCTGTCCGTTGGGGGCCGTCAGCCCGTTGGAGGCACCGTCGGAGTTGACGGCCGAGCCGCGCAGCACGGCCAGCACCGGGTGACCGTGCCGTCGGGCGTCGGACAGCCGCTCCAGCAGCACCAGACCCGCGCCCTCGCCCCAGGCGGTGCCGTCCGCGGACGCCGAGAACGACTTGCAGCGCCCGTCGGGCGCCAGGCCCCGCTGGCGGCTGAACGCGGTGAACGGCTTGGGCGTCGCCATCACCGTGACCCCGCCCGCCAGGGCCAGGGAGCACTCGCCCGAGCGCAGTGCCCGCGCCGCCCAGTGCAGCGCCACCAGCGAGGAGGAGCAGGCGGTGTCGATCGTGATCGAGGGCCCGCGCAGGCCGTACACGTAGGAGATCCGGCCGGAGGCCACGCTGCCCGCCGAGCCCAGGGCGAGGTGGGCCTCCAGTTCGTGCTGTCCGAAGCGGGCGGCGTAGTCGCCGTGCATCACGCCGACGAACACGCCGGTGTCGCTCTCGCGCAGCCCGGCCGGGTCGATGCCGGCCCGCTCCCACACCTCCCACGACGTCTCCAGCAGCAGCCGCTGCTGCGGATCCATCGCCTGCGCCTCCCGCGGCGCGATCCCGAACAGGCCCGCGTCGAACTCCGCGGCCCGGTGCAGGAACCCGCCGCGGCGGGTGTACGAGGTCCCGACGCGGTCCGGGTCGGGGTCGTGGAGGGCGGCCAGGTCCCAGCCCCGGTCGGTGGGGAAGTCCGAGGTGGCGTCCCGGCCCTCCGACACCAGCCGCCACAGGTCCTCGGGGGAGTCGACATCACCCGGATACCGGCAGCCCATCGCGACGATCACCACCGGATCGGCCGCCGTCATGTCCGTGACGGGGTCAGCGGCCGAGGCCCCCGCCACGGCTGCCGGGGTGAAGAGTATGCCGTGCACATGCCGGGCCAGGGCGGCCGGTGTGGGGTGGTCGAAGACCAGCGTCGAGGGGAGCCGCAGACCGGTCGCCACGCCGAGCCGGTCGACCAGGGTGACGGCGCCCGCCGAGGTCAGACCGAGATCGGCGAAGGCCTGTTCGGCGGCGAGCGGTTCGTGCGGTCCGTCGCCGCAGACCGCGGCCGTCTCGACGAGCACCGCCTCGCGCAGCGCGCGTTCGCGGCCCTCCGGCGGCAGCGCCAGCAGCCGTCGGCGCAGGGCCCCGTCGGCCGCCGTGGGGGCGGGGCCGACTTCCCGTACGACCGCTTCCCGTACGACCGCGTCGCCCGAGACCGTCTCCCGTACGACGGCATGGCGGGCGATCTTGCCGGATGCCGTACGCGGCACGGCCGCGATCTCCCGTATCGCGACGGGGAGTTTGTACGCGGCCAACAGGGACCGGCACGCCGCGAGGATCCGCCGCGGGTCGATCCCGTCGGGTCCCGGTACGACGTAGGCCACCGGCACCTCGCCGAGGACCACGTGCGGTACGCCGACCACCACCGCGTCCCGTACCCCGGGACAGCGCAGCAGGGCCTGCTCGACCTCCTCGGGGTGGATGTTCTCCCCGCCGCGGATGATCAGTTCGCTGACCCGGCCGGTGAGGGTGAGATGGCCGTGTGCGACGCGCCGGCCGAGGTCACCGGTGCGGTAGAAGCCGTCCCGCAGCGCGGCCTCCGTTTCCTCGGGCCGGTTGTGGTACCCGGTCATCAGGCTCGGCCCGCGCACCCAGATCTCGCCCTCGGCACCGTCCGCGACCTCGTTGCCGGAGCCCGGGTCGACGATCCGCACCTCCATCCCCGGGACGGGGGATCCGCAGGACCCGTCGACGAGTGGCCCGCCCGGACGGTTCACCGCGATCATCCCGCAGGTCTCGGTGCTGCCGTACGCGTCGAGCAGCGGGGCGCCCAGCGACAACTCCACGGCCCGGCGCAGTTCCGGCGTGCTCGGCGCGCCCGCGACGACACAGGTCCGCAGGCCCGGCGGGGACTCGGTCGCCCCGGCCGCCGCCAGCAGTTGGTGGTAGGTGGCGGGCACCCCGGCAAGGACCGTGTAGGGGCCGCCCAGGACCGGGTGAGGTGCGCGCAGCTCACGCAACAGGCCTTCGGGCGGAAGGAGTTCGCCGGTGATCCTGGCTCCGGCACCGACGGCGGTGACGCCCAGGATGGCCAGGGAGTGACCGAAGCTGTGGAAGAGGGGGAGCGGCCAGAGCAGCCGGTCCTCGGCGGAGAGCCCGAACAGCGGGGCGTAGCAGGCCGCCGGGGACCACAGGGCGGCGCGCTGGGTGGACAGGACGCCCTTGGGACGGTGCGTGGTGCCGGAGGTGTAGAGGATCCAGGCCGGCTCGTCGAGCCCGAGGTCGTCCCGGGGCGGCTCGGGGGACTCGGCGTCGGCCACGGTCCCGCCGGCCACCCTCTCGAAGAGGACCGTGCCGTCGGGGGCGCCCCCGGGAATCGGTCCCTCGCCGGTGAGCAGGACGCGGGTACGACCGTGTTCGGGGCCCAGGCGGTGCAGCCGGGCGAGGTGCGCGGTGTCGGTGACAAGCACCGAGGCGCCGCTGTCCTCGAGGAAGTGGGCGAGTTCGACGTCGGAGGAGCGGGGGTTGAGAGGCACGCCGATCGCGCCCGCCCGGACGGTGGCGAGCACGCTCTCGACCATCTCCACCAGGTTGCCGAGGCAGATCGCGACCCGGTCGCCGCGCCGAAGGCCCGTCCGGGCGAGATGGGCGGCCAGTCGACCGGTGCGGCGCTCCAACTCGGCGTAGGTGACGGCGCGATGGTCGTCGGCGAACGCCACCCGGGACGGCGACCTCCCGGCGTGGGTCTTCAACAGCTGAGCCAACGGCCGGATCAGCTCGGCGTCGTGCGTCATGTTCCCGTCCTCCGGCCCGTGCGGTGACACCGCCGCCACCAAAATCGCCGCTCACCAACGAAGTTGAGCCTACGGGCGGACCGTCGGGTGATCGAACATTTCGAGGACCGGCGTTTTCCTGACCGGGCGCGGTGTCCGAGAGCCGGTCAGGCCCTGAGGGTGGCGGTGAACGGCGTGACCGGGCGCTCCAGGCCTTCGCCGTCCACGGTGATGTCCACGGCCTCGTTGTAGAAGGCGAGCAGGTCTTTCACGGCCGCCACCGCGGGCAGCGGGTCCGGGTAACTCCAGAGGATGTCGCGCGGCATGTCTCCCTCGCCGCTCCACGTCCAGTAGCGGGCCGTGCCCTTGTAGGGGCAGGCCGTGTGGTGGTCGGTGGGCTCGAACAGGTCGAGGCGGACATCCTCACGGGGGATGTAGTACCGCGTCGGCAGGCCGGTCTCGAACAGCAGCACCGGCCGACGGGTGTCCGCGACGGGCATGCCGGCCACCTCCACCTGGACGTGGCGGCTGCTGGGGAGGGCGTCGACGCGTTTGTGCGGGTCACGGGGGTGGACGAAGATCTCTTCCTCCTCCTCGTACCAGTGGTCCAGGCCGCTGTACCGGTGCCGGAACCACTCGAAGGCGATGTACCCCGCCAGGTCGTCGGCGGGGAAGGTCCAGGCCGCGTTCTGCACCACCTCTCCGCCGGCGTCGAGGTCGTAGAAGACCTGCGATCCGGTGTGGCTGCCCGTGCGGGGCTGCCGGGCCGGGCGCAGCAGGTCCTCGCGGACCTCCTCGCGCGGGAAGGCGTACAGCGGCACCGGAACGCCCGGCTCCCAGACCAGCAGCGGATGCCTGCTGTCGACGACGGTGACATCGCCTTTGCGCCCGCGCACCCAGCGTTCGCTGGGCTCCCACAGGAGGCCCTCGGGAGTGGTACGGATGCTCTGACCCGCGGGGTGAACGGGATGAACCGGCTGAGCGGGATGAGTGGTCATGGTCTGGTCTCCTCAGGCTCGCGCAGGAGGCGCCGAGTTCCTGTTCCCCTCCACTCCATTCCATCATGGGGCCGCAGTCTCCGAACGGGGCCGGGCGGGGGCGCCGGCGGAGTGGTCCCCGAGCCGACCAGGCCGCTCGGCAGTCCGGCGTGACGGAGGTCGTGCCTCAGCCGCCGGGCGCAGTAGCGCGGACCCGCGGACTCGGCGGCGGCGCCCCCCCCGGCCCCGCTCCCCAGCCGTCACGCCTCGCCCGTCAGCCGCAGCATGACCTTGCTGCTCCCGCTGCCCGGGTCCGCGGCGACGGTGAGCGCCTCCTCGGCCCGGTCGAGGGGGAAGCGGTGGGTGATCAGCGGGGTCACGTCCAGGCCGTCCGCGAGGGCGCGCAGCGCGTCGTCGATCTCGTCGACGAAGCGGTACGAGCCGATCCAGGTGATCTCCCGCGTCACCAGGTCGCCGAGCACGGCCTGGGCGGCCGTACCGGGCAGGTTGCCGACCTGGACGAGGGTGCCGCCGCGGGCCGTGGCCCGCAGCACCGGCCCGAGCGCGGCCGGGGCGCCGGACGCCTCGAAGACCACGTCCACCTCCTCGGGCAGGCCGTCGCCGCCGGACAGGTCACGTGTCTCGTCGGCGCCCATGGCGCGGGCGACCGCGAGCGACGAGGACGCCAGGTCGGCGGCGACGATCCTGCCCGCTCCCCGGTACCGGGCGGCGGCGACGACCAGCGAGCCGATCGGCCCGCAGCCGTTGACCAGGACCGTACGGCCGCGCAGCTGCGGCACCCGGCCGACGGCGTGCAGGGCGACGGCCAACGGCTCGGCGAGGGCCCCCTGTTGGGTGTCGACCCCGTCGGGGAGCGGCCGGATCTGGGGCGCGGGGACCGTCCGGTACTCGCTGAACCCGCCGTCGGTGTGCGGCTCGAAGGCCGCGGAGCCGAAGTAGCGGACGGACGGGTGGAGGTTGGTCCGGCCGGCGATGCGTTCGGGAAGGACGCCGTCGCCGACGAGTCGGGCCGGGTGGACGGTGACCGCCTGCCCCTCCTGGAGTCCGGTGACGCCGTCGCCGAGCGCGGCGATCCGGCCCGCGACCTCGTGTCCGAGCACGAGTGGATGGGCGAGCGAGGCCGTCCCGGACGCCCCCTTCTTCCAGTACGCGATGTCGGACCCGCAGATCCCGCCCCACTCCAGGGCGAGCAGCACCTCGCCGGGTCCGGGCACCGGCCGGTCGCGTCGGTCGATGCGCAGGTCGCCGGCGCCGTGCACGACGACCGCCTTCATCGGGCCGGTCGCGGGCCGCGCGGGGCCTCGCCGCGTGAGTGTGGTCATACGGCGTCCTCCAGGCGGACGAGATCCCGTCCGCGTGTCTCGGGCGCGAGCAGCGCGCTGACGAAGGTGATGAGGGAGTAGACGACGAGCATCGCCGCGATGGGCCACCAGCTCCCGGTGACGGCCGTGAGGGTGGCCGCGAGGACCGGGCCGATGGCGGTGGCGAGGATGCCGCCGATCTCCTTGGCGAGGGCGAGCTGGGTGAACCGGGTGCGGGAGCCGAAGAGTTCGGCCATGGTGACGCTCTCCAGCGAGAACAGGCCGAGGACACCGACGTTCAGTCCGAGGACCATGCCGAGCATCACGCCCGGGGTCGAGCCGGAGGTGATGAGGAGCATCACCGGGAAGGCGATGACCACGGTCAGCGCGGTGAGCACGAGGTAGACGACGCGGCGGCCGAAGCGGTCGCCGAGCAGACCGATCACCGGCACGGTGGCGAATCCCAGCAGCGAGCCGTACAGGATCGCGTCCGTCGGGACGGACCGGCCCACCGCCAGGTTGCTCGCGATGTATCCGACGAGGAACGTCTGCACCAGCCCGGAGTTGCCCGCCTGACCGAAGCGCAGCCCCAGCGCCAGGAAGAACGCCTTGCCTTTGCGCTGCCGGATCCCGGCGGCCAGGACGCCGCCCTCCCGCTCGTCGGCCGTCATGATCGCGGTCTCCACCTCGTCCTTGGCGAGCGCCACCCCGTCGACGACATCGGGCCGCTCCTCGAAGACCGGGCTCTCCTTGAGGCCGCGCCGCAGCCAGACCGCGAACAGCATCAGCGCGAAGCTCAGCAGGAACGGCAACCGCCAGCCCCAGGACAGCAGTTGCTCCTCGCTGAGCACCGCGAGCAGGATCGCCCACAGGCCGGAGGCGGCCAGCGTCCCGGAGTTGGTGCCGAGCGACACCAGCGAGGAGATCAGGCCACGCCGCCTGACGGGGGCGTACTCGGCCAGCAGCACGGTCGCGCCCGCGATCTCGGCTCCGGCGCCGAAGCCCTGCACCAGCCGCAGCACGACGAGCAGGACAGGCGCGAGGATGCCGATGGTGGCGTACGTGGGCAGGGCGCCGATCAGGGTGGTGGAGGCGCCCATCAGCAGGATGGTGAGGTACAGGACCTTCTTGCGGCCGATCCGGTCGCCCATCCGGCCGAAGTAGACCGCGCCGGCGAGCCGGGCGACGTATCCGACGCCGTAGGTCGCCATCGCGGCGATCAGTCCGATGGCCGGGCTGACGTCCGGGAAGAAGATCTTGTCGAAGACGATGGCGGCGGCCAGCGAGTAGAGCTGGAAGTCCATGAACTCCATGGCCGTGCCGAGCCAGCCGGAGACGGCGGCCCTGGCCAGATCGCGGGTGCTGCGTTGTGCGGGTTGCGTCTGCTGAGCGGCTGTGACGCTGTCCTTCATCGTGAACTCCGTTGTTCGGGAAGTGCGGTCGCGGCTCTTGTGTGGGAGGTGGCTCAGACGTGGGAGGTGGCTGGGGACACGGGGTGGTACAGAGGCGGTCCGGGGTCAGATCTCGACGCGTCCGGCCCGCAGTGCGGGCAGCCGGTCGGCGACGGCGGCGACGAGGGCGTCGTCCGCCGCCAGGTCCGCCGCACCGAGGACGCGCAACACCGCGCGTACCGTCTCGGCCGGGCGGGCGGCGGGCTCCCCGGTCTTCCAGCAGCCGGCGAGCGCCTCGGCCGCCGGGTCGGGGAGGGTGCCGTCGGCCGGGCGGGTGCTCAACACCCAGGCGGCGACGGCGAGTTCCAGCACGGGCGTGCTCGTACCACGGGCCCGCAGAGTCCTCAGTGCGGGCAGCCAGCGTTCCGTGATCTTCACGGATCCGTCGGTGCCGATCTGCCGCAGCAGGTGCCGCATCGCGGGATTGCGGAACCGTACGACAAGGTCCTCGGCGTACCGCGCCGGATCGGGGTGGCCCGCGGGGAGCGTCGGGGCGACCTCCGCGCACAGCGCCCGCACGAGCCGTTCGCCCCAGTCGGCCGCCATCGCCTCGGCGATCGTGGTGAGGCCCGCGGCCGTGCCGAGGTAGGCCAGCGCCGAGTGGGAGCCGTTCAGCAGCCGCAGCTTGGTCAGCTGGTACGGCGTCACGTCCGGGACGAACAGGGCGCCGTCCCGCTCCCAGGGCGGCCGGGGCGCGGCGAAGGAGTCCTCCAGCACCCACTGCCGGTACGGCTCGGCCGCCACGCACAGGGCGTCGCGTACACCGAGAGCGGCTTGTGCCGCCGCCCGGTCCGACTCGGCGGTCGCGGGCACGATCCGGTCCACGACCGTCGCGGGGAAGGCGACGGACGAGGCCATCAGGTCCAGGACCCGCGCCCGGTCCGGCCAGGCGGACGCCCGGACGAAGTCGTGGACGACCCGGCGCAGCGCGCCACCGTTGTCCGCCATGTTGTCGCAGGACACGACACTGATCGGCGGCGCGCCGGCCCGCATCCGCGCCGCCAGACCGGCGGCGAGGCGCCCGACCACCGTGCCGAGCGGCCCGGAGGAGGCCGCCGCGAGGTCGGCGGCGACCGGCGGGGCCGCGCTGTCCAGTCCGCCGGTCGAGGGGGAGCGGTGGTAGCCCTTCTCGGTGACGGTGAGCGTCACCACCGTCACTTCCGGGTCGGCGAGCAGGGCGTCGACGGCCTTGGCGTCGGGTCCCATGGCCAGCGCGTCCACGACCGAACCCACGACCCGCGTGCGGTGCCCGTCCGGACGGCGTTCGGTGACCGAGTACAGACAGTCCTGGTCCCGCAGGGCACGTGCGGTCTGCGCCGACCGGGGTGCGACCGCCGTGATGCCCCAGGGTTCGCCGGAGAGGGCGGCGGCACGCTCGGTGTACACCGCCTGGTGCGCCCGGTGGAAGGCGCCGAGACCGAAGTGGACGACCCGGGTGCGCAGCGCGGCGGGATCGACCGCGGGCCGCAGCCCGGGAGCGAGCCGGCCGGCCGCCGTACGGTTCAGCAGAGCGCTCACCAGTCGTGCACCGACCCGTCGAGGCGGCGCGCGACCGGAAGATAGCGCCGCTGGTAGGGGAACCGCTCGGCCGCCTTCTCGTCGTACTCGACGCCCAGGCCCGGCTCCTCGGAGGGGTGCAGCATCCCGTCGGCGAAGGTGACCCCGGAACGGAACACCTCGGCGGTCTCGTCGGGGTGGCCCATGTACTCCTGGATGCCGAAGTTCGGCACGGTCAGGTCGAGGTGGACGGCGGCGGCCATGCTGACAGGGGAGAGGTCGGTCGCCCCGTGGGAGCCTGTGCGTACGTGGTACAGGGCGGCGAGGTCGAAGATCCGCCGCAGGTGGGTGATGCCGCCGGCGTGCACGACGGTGGTGCGGACGTAGTCGACGAGCTGCTCGGTGATCAGGTGCTGGACGTCCCAGATCGAGTTCATCACCTCGCCGACCGCGATCGGCGTCGTGGTGTGCTGCCGGATCAGCCGGAACGCCTCCTGGTTCTCGGCCGGGGTGGGGTCCTCCATCCAGAACAGCCGGCAGCCCTCGACGCTCTTGCCGAACCGGGCCGCCTCGATCGGACTGAGCCGGTGGTGCACGTCGTGCAGCAGATGGAAACCGAAGCCGAAGCGTTCCCGTACCGCTTCCAGATAGGTGGGCGCGAAGCCGAGGTACGCCTCGGTGTCCCAGGGCTGCTCCTCGGGCAGTTCGGTCGCGGCGGGCTCGTAGACCTTGCCCTTGCGCACCCCGTACGTCCCGCCGATGTCGGGAACCGCCGCCTGCGCCCGGACGGCCTTGTAGCCCAGCTCCAGATAGCGCTCGACGTCGTCCAGGAGGGAGGGCACGTCGGTGCCGCTGGCGTGGGAGTAGACCAGGACGCCGTCCCGGGAGCGGCCGCCGAGGAGCTCGTAGACGGGCAGAGCGGCGACCTTGCCCTTGATGTCCCACAGGGCGGTGTCGACGGCGGCGATCGCGGTCATCGTGACCGGCCCGCGCCGCCAGTAGGCGCCCTTGTAGAGGTACTGCCACATGTCCTCGATGCGGGCCGGGTCCCGGCCGGTCAGCAGCGGGGCCAGGTGGTCGCGGAGATAACTCGCCACGGCCAGTTCACGGCCGTTGAGGGTGGCGTCACCGAGTCCGGTCACGCCGTCGGTTGTGGTGATGCGCAAGGTGACGAAGGTGCGGCCGGGGGAGGCGACGAACACCTCCACACGCTCGATCCTGCTCACTGCGGCTCCTTGGTCGGACTCCTCGGCGGACCCTTTCGAGTGCTCCGAGGCGGACTCCTCGGTCGGCTTCGCGGGCGGCTTCTCGTTCGCCTTCTCGGTCGCGAAGTACTTGTATACAAGCACTTGTCGTGGAGCAGGGCAATACTTGGTCGCCGGTCTACGTACGATGGGCCCATGGCTCCTACCAACGGCCGGCGGACGAGTCGGCGTGACATCTACCTGAAGTTGCGCCAGATGGTCCTGACCCTCGAACTCGCCCCGGGCGCCGCCCTGTCGGAGAACGAGCTCGCCGCCTCGCTGGGCGTCAGCCGCACCCCGGTGCGAGAGAGCCTGATCCTGCTGAGCCAGGAGGGCCTGGTGCAGGTCTTCCCGAAGATCGGGTCGTTCGTCTCCCGGGTGGACCCGGCGCAGGTCGCCGACGCGCAGTTCCTGCGGGAGGCGGTGGAACTCGCCTCGCTCGACGACCTGCCCGGCGACCTCGACGCCGCACTCGTCGACGAACTGCGGGACAACCTCAAGCGCCAGCGGCACGCGGACCTCGACCTGGAGGAGTTCTTCACCCTCGACGAGGCCTTCCACCACGGCCTGATGCGGCTGAGCGGCCACGGCGACGTCTGGACCACCGTCGCCGCCGCCAAGGGCCACCTCGACCGGGCCCGGCGTCTCGGCCTGCACGAGAACGTGTCCCCGGCCGTGTTCGCCGCCCAGCACCACGAGATCCTCGACGCGGTCGTCGGCGGGAACGTCCCGCTCGCCCGCACCGCCATGCGCACTCATCTGCGGGCCGTCTTCCAGGACATCGAACGCATCCGCGCGCACTCGCCGGAACTGTTCGCCGCCGACGCCTCCACGGTGCCGGTGCGGCGCAATGTCGTCGTCTGGGAGTGACCCGTCCCGGCCCCGGCGTTCGAGTGGTGAGACCCGTAGCACCGGCGTACGGTCGAACGGTGGACGCCACGTCCACCCATGCGTCGCGAGGGCCTGAGCCCCCGAGAGACGGCACCCCATGAGCAGCAGCCCGCAGCCGACCTCCGCGCCCCAGGCCACCACCCGGGAACCGGGCGGTGGCGGACACGCGATGGCCCTGCTGGTCATCGCCTCGTGTCAGCTGATGGTGGTCCTGGACATCACCATCGTGAACATCGCGCTGCCGAACATCCAGCGTTCCCTGGGCTTCTCCACCACCAGCCTGGCCTGGGTGGTCAACGCCTACACCCTCACCTTCGGCGGCCTGCTGCTGCTCGGCGGCCGCACCGGCGACATCCTCGGCAGACGGCGCGTGTTCGTCTTCGGCGTGCTGCTGTTCGCGCTCGCCTCCCTGCTCGGCGGGTTCGCCCAGAACGAGGCCCAACTCCTCGGCGCACGCGCCCTCCAGGGCGTCGGCGGCGCCATCGCCTCCCCGACCGCCCTCTCGCTGGTCAGCACGACCTTCCGCGAAGGCCCCGAACGCAACCGGGCCTTCGGGGTGTTCGCCGGGGTCTCGGCGGGCGGCGGCGCGATCGGGCTGCTCGCGGGCGGCATGCTCGTGCAGTGGCTGAACTGGCGGTGGGTCCTGTTCGTCAACGTCCCGATCGGGCTGCTCATCGCCCTCGCCACGCCCCGCTGGATCAGGGAGTCCGAACGCCACCCGGGCCGCTTCGACATCGCCGGCGCGCTGACCTCCACCGCCGGCATGGTCCTGCTGGTGTACGGGTTCATCAGGGCCGCGCAGGAGGGTTGGCGGGACCCGTTCACGCTGGCCTCGTTCGCCGGGGCCGTCGTCGTCCTCGCGGCCTTCATCCTGGTCGAACGCGGGTCCACGCAGCCGATCACGCCACTGCACATGTTCGCCGACCGCAACCGCGCCGGCACCTACGGCATCATGCTCTGCCTCGCCGCCGCGATCTTCGGCATGTTCTTCTTCCTCACCCTCTTCGTGCAGGACGTGCTGAACTTCAGCCCGCTGGCCACCGGGTTCGCCTTCCTGCCGGTCAGCGCGGTCATCGCGGTCGGCGCCGGGCTGGCCTCGCGGTTCCTGCCGACGTACGGCCCCAAGCCCTTCATGGTGGGCGGCGCGCTCCTGGCCGCCGCGGGCCTGGCCTGGCTGACCCTCACCGACGTCCACTCCACCTACGCGGGCAGCCTCCTCGGCCCGATCCTCGTCTTCGCCCTGGGCATGGGCATGGAGTTCGTCTCGCTCACCCTGATGGCCCTGTCCGACGTCTCGCCCCGGGAGACCGGCGCGGCCTCCGGACTCCTCAACGCCACCCAGCAGGTCGGCGGCTCGCTCGGGCTGTCCATCCTGGTCACGATGTTCGGTACGGCCAGCACGGACGAGGCCGCCGCACAGGTGCCGCGCTTCCTGTCCGAGGCGACCCCCGCCGAGCGCCTGCGCTTCCAGCACACCGGGCAGCTCCCGAGCCCCTGGTCCGACGAGGTCCTCACCTCAGGGGTCTCGGCGGCCTTCGTCGTGGCCGCGGTCTTCGCCGCGGTCGCCGCGCTGATCGCCCTCCTGGTCATCCAGGTCCGCCCCTCGGATCTGGAGCGTCTGAAGGGCGGGGCGGGTCCCGGACCGGTCTGAGCCCGCCCCATGCGCCGCCCGTGTCATTCCTTGCCCGTCCCATTCCGCGCGTCTGGCATTTTCCAGCCCGTGACATTCCTTCGACGTGACCCGGGTCTCATGGCAGGGTCGGGGTATAGCCGGGACCATGGTGTCCTTCACCGGCAGGCCGAAGGGATCGGGAATGCTCCGCAAGGTACTGGTCGCCAACCGTGGTGAGATCGCGATTCGCGCCTTCCGCGCCGGATACGAGGTGGGCGCGCGGACCGTCGCCGTCTTCCCGTACGAGGACCGCAACTCACTGCACCGGCTCAAGGCCGACGAGGCCTACGAGATCGGTGAACCGGGGCATCCCGTACGGGCCTACCTCTCCGTCGAGGAGATCATCCGCGCAGCCCGCCAGGCCGGCGCCGACGCCGTCTACCCGGGGTACGGCTTCCTGTCCGAGAACCCCGACCTCGCGCGCGCCTGCGAGGAGGCGGGCATCACCTTCGTCGGACCGAGCGCACAGATCCTGGAGCTGACGGGCAACAAGGCCCGCGCGGTGGCCGCCGCCCGCGCCGCCGGTGTCCCGGTCCTCGGCTCCTCGGCGCCCTCCAGCGACGTGGACGAACTGGTCCGAGCCGCCGACGACATCGGCTTCCCCGTCTTCGTCAAGGCGGTCGCCGGCGGCGGCGGGCGCGGCATGCGCCGGGTCGAGGAGCCGGCGCAGCTGCGGGAGTCCATCGAGGCGGCGGCCCGCGAGGCGGCCTCCGCGTTCGGCGACGCCACCGTCTTCCTGGAGAAGGCGGTCGTCGAACCCCGGCACATCGAGGTGCAGATCCTCGCCGACGGCCAGGGCGACGTCATCCACCTCTTCGAACGTGACTGCTCGGTGCAGCGCCGGCACCAGAAGGTGATCGAGCTGGCACCCGCGCCCAACCTCGACCCGGCGCTGCGCGAGCGGATCTGCGCCGACGCGGTGCGCTTCGCCCGGGAGATCGGCTACCGCAACGCGGGCACCGTGGAGTTCCTCCTCGACCGCCAGGGCAACCACGTCTTCATCGAGATGAACCCGCGCATCCAGGTCGAACACACGGTCACCGAAGAGGTCACCGACGTCGACCTCGTCCAGGCCCAGCTGCGCATCGCGGCCGGCGAGACCCTGGCCGACCTCGGCCTGACCCAGGAGACGGTCACCCTGCGCGGCGCCGCCCTCCAGTGCCGTATCACCACCGAGGACCCCGCCAACGGCTTCCGCCCGGACACCGGCCGGATCAGCGCCTACCGCTCACCGGGCGGCTCCGGCATCCGGCTCGACGGCGGAACCACCCACGCCGGTACGGAGATCAGCGCCCACTTCGACTCGATGCTGGTCAAACTCACCTGCCGCGGCCGGGACTTCACCACCGCCGTCAACCGCGCCCGGCGTGCCGTGGCCGAGTTCCGCATCCGGGGCGTGTCCACCAACATCCCGTTCCTCCAGGCCGTCCTCGACGACCCGGACTTCCAGGCGGGCCGGGTCACCACGTCGTTCATCGAGCAGCGCCCGCACCTGCTCACCTCCCGTCACTCCGCCGACCGCGGCACCAAGCTGCTGACCTATCTGGCCGACGTGACGGTGAACAAGCCGCACGGCGAGCGGCCCGACCTGATCGACCCCGGCACCAAACTGCCGCCGGTCACCGACACCGAGCCCCCCGCCGGCTCCAAGCAACTGCTCACCGCACTCGGTCCCGAGGGTTTCGCCCGCCGGCTGCGCGAGTCGCCGACCATCGGCGTCACCGACACCACCTTCCGCGACGCCCACCAGTCGCTCCTCGCCACCCGCGTCCGCACCAAGGACATGCTCGCCGTCGCCCCGGTCGTGGCACGCACCCTGCCCGAGCTGCTGTCCCTGGAGTGCTGGGGCGGCGCCACC
Source organism: Streptomyces sp. NPDC050287 (assembly GCF_044459385.1). NCBI lineage: Bacteria > Bacillati > Actinomycetota > Actinomycetes > Kitasatosporales > Streptomycetaceae > Streptomyces > Streptomyces sp. NPDC050287. The sequence goes on from NZ_JBITIY010000005.1 coordinate 314,764, forward strand.
TACGACGTCGCGCTGCGCTTCCTCGCCGAGGACCCGTGGGAGCGCCTGGCGGCCCTGCGCGAGACCGTCCCGAACATCTGCCTGCAGATGCTGCTGCGCGGCCGCAACACCGTGGGCTACACGCCATACCCCACCGAGGTGACCGACCACTTCGTGCAGGAGGCCGCGCACACCGGCATCGACATCTTCCGCATCTTCGACGCGCTCAACGACGTCGGCCAGATGCGCCCGGCCATCGACGCCGTACGCGCCACCGGGACGGCCATCGCCGAGGTCGCCCTCTGCTACACCTCCGACCTGTCCGACCCGAACGAGCAGCTCTACACCCTCGACTACTACCTGCGCCTGGCCGAGCAGATCGTGGACGCGGGCGCCCACGTCCTCGCCGTCAAGGACATGGCCGGCCTGCTGCGGGCACCCGCCGCCGCGAAACTGGTCTCCGCCCTGCGCCGGGAGTTCGACCTGCCGGTGCACCTGCACACCCACGACACGGCGGGCGGCCAGCTCGCCACCTACCTCGCGGCGATCCAGGCCGGCGCGGACGCCGTGGACGGGGCGGTGGCCTCCATGGCGGGCACCACCTCGCAGCCGTCGCTGTCGGCCATCGTGGCCGCGACCGACTACTCCGAACGGCCCACCGGCCTCGACCTGAAGGCCGTCGGCGACCTGGAGCCGTACTGGGAGAGCGTCCGCAAGATCTACGCCCCCTTCGAGGCGGGCCTCGCCTCCCCGACCGGACGCGTCTACGACCACGAGATCCCCGGCGGCCAGCTCTCCAACCTGCGCACCCAGGCCGTCGCCCTCGGCCTCGGCGACCGCTTCGAGGACATCGAGGCGATGTACGCCGCCGCCGACCGCATCCTCGGCCACCTGGTGAAGGTCACCCCGTCCTCCAAGGTGGTCGGCGACCTCGCCCTGCACCTCGTGGGCGCGGGCGTGTCACCGAAGGAGTTCGAGGCGGCACCCGACAAGTACGACATCCCCGACTCCGTCATCGGCTTCCTCCGCGGCGAGCTGGGCACCCCGCCCGGCGGCTGGCCGGAGCCGTTCCGCAGCAAGGCGCTCCAGGGCCGCGCCGAGGCCAAGCCGGTACAGGAACTGACCGCCGAGGACCGCACCGGCCTGGAGAAGGACCGGCGCGGCACGCTCAACCGGCTGCTGTTCCCCGGCCCGACGCGCGAGTACGAGACGCACCGCGAGACCTACGGCGACACCAGCCTCCTGGACAGCAAGGACTTCTTCTACGGCCTCAGGCCCGGGAAGGAGTACGCCGTCGACCTCGAACCCGGCGTCCGCCTCCTGATCGCGCTGGAGGCCATCGGCGAGGCCGACGAACGCGGCCTGCGCACCGTGATGTCGTCCCTGAACGGCCAGCTGCGGCCGATCCAGGTCCGCGACGCCGCCGCCTCCTCCGACCTCCCCGTCACCGAGAAGGCCGACCGCGCCAACCCCGGGCACGTGGCCGCGCCCTTCGCCGGGGTCGTGACCCTCACGGCCGCCGAGGGCGACGAGGTGGACGCCGGGGCCACGGTCGCCACCATCGAGGCGATGAAGATGGAGGCCGCGATCACCGCCCCGAAGGCCGGACGCGTGTCCCGGCTGGCCATCAACAAGATCCAGCAGGTGGAGGGCGGCGACCTGCTCGTCGAAATCGCGTAGGTTGGCGGAAGCCGTCGCCCGTTTCCTCACGGCCCTTCGGCATCGCGGCCCGGTCCGGGACCGACGCAGTCCTGACGCGTGGACGTATTGACGCATGTGCTGCCGGGCAGTGAGGAGAGCGGGCGATGGCGAGTGACGCGGGCGCACCGGACGCCGAGCGGCGACGGCTGGCTCAGGCCGACGCGGGCTCGGCGCCCTGGCGGCGCTGGGGCCCGTATCTGAGCGAGCGCCAGTGGGGCACGGTCCGGGAGGACTACAGCCCCGACGGTGACGCCTGGTCGTACTTCACCCACGACCAGGCCCGCTCCCGCGCCTACCGCTGGGGCGAGGACGGCATCGCCGGCGTCAGCGACGACAAACAGCGCCTGTGCCTCGCCCTCGCCCTGTGGAACGGCCGCGACCCGATCCTCAAGGAACGGATGTTCGGCCTGACCAATGCTGAGGGCAATCACGGCGAGGACGTCAAGGAGTACTACTTCTATCTCGACAGCACGCCCACGCACTCGTACATGAAGTTCCTGTACAAGTACCCGCAGGGCGCGTTCCCCTACGCCGACCTCGTCGACACCAACCGGTCCCGCGACCGCCACGACGCCGAGTACGAGCTCCTGGACACCGGCGTCTTCGACGAGGACCGCTACTTCGACGTGTTCGTCGAGTACGCGAAGGCCGGACCGGAGGACCTGCTCCTCGAGATCACCGCGCACAATCGCGGCCCGGACGAGTCCACTCTCCACCTGCTGCCGACGCTCTGGTTCCGGCACACCTGGTCGTGGGCGGGCGGCTCGGCGGTGCCGACTCTGCGTGCCGAGGACGGGGCCGTCCGCGCCGACCACGACGAGCTCGGCACCCGCAGGCTCTACTTCGAGGGCGCCGAGACCCTCTTCACCGACAACGAGACCAACAACGAGCGCATCTTCAACAGCGCGAACACCACGCCGTACGTCAAGGACGGCATCGACCGGTACGTCGTCCACGGCGAGACGGACGCCGTCAACCCGGAGCGCACCGGTACAAAAGCGGCCGTCCACCACGTCCTGACCGTCCCCGCAGGCGCGAGCGCCACCATCCGCCTGCGCCTGACCGACGCCGAACTCCCCGACCCCTGGGGCGAGTTCCAAGCGACCCTGGACATCCGCCGCACCGAGGCCGACGCCTTCTACGACGACGTCACCCCCGACGGCGTGGACGAGGAACAGCGACACCTGGTCCGGCAGGCGCTGGCCGGAATGCTCTGGAGCAAGCAGTACTACTACCTGGACGTCGAGCGCTGGCTCGCCGAACATGGCGTCGACCCGCTCTCCGCCGACCCGCGGGTCCGCAACAGCGCCTGGTATCACATGGTCAACGACGAGGTCATGTCGATGCCGGACACCTGGGAGTACCCGTGGTTCGCGGCCTGGGACCTCGCCTTCCACACCGTTCCGCTGTCCATGGTCGACATCGGCTTCGCCAAGGGCCAGCTGGCGCTCCTGCTGCGGCGCCTCCTGCTGCATCCCAACGGCCAGATCCCGGCGTACGAATGGAACTTCGGGGACGTCAACCCGCCCGTGCACGCCTGGGCGGTGCTCTTCGTCTACGAACTGGAGAAGCACCGCACCGGCCACGGAGACCGGGCCTTCCTGGAGAACGCCTACCACAAGCTGATGAAGAACTTCACCTGGTGGCTCAACCGCAAGGACGTCGACGGCAACAACGTCTTCCAGGGCGGCTTCCTCGGCCTCGACAACATCGGCGTCTTCGACCGCAGCGCCCCGCTGCCCACCGGCGGCCACCTCGACCAGGCGGACGGCACCGCGTGGATGGCGCTGTACTGCCAGAACCTCCTCGACATCGCCATCGAACTCGCCGTCGACAACCCGGTCTACGTCGAGCAGGCGCAGATGCTGTTCGAGCAGTTCGCGTGGATCGCCGTCGCGATGAACCGCATCGGCAAGGACAACTCCAGCCTGTGGGACGAGGAGGACGGCTTCTTCTACGACGTCCTGCGGCTGCCCGACGGCACCGCGACGCCGCTGAAGGTGCGTTCCCTCGTCGGGTTGATACCGCTCGCGGCGACCAGCGTGATCGGCGGCCGGGCACACCGCGTCTTCCCCGAACTGGTCGAGGGGGCCCAGGAGTTCGTCGGGCGGCACCCGGCCGTCGAGGCGTACGTCTCGCGGCACGCCACCACCGATCCCACCGTCGACGGCCGTTATCTGTTCGCCCTGTTCGGCGAGGACCGGCTGCGCCGCATCCTGGCCCGCATGCTCGACGAGGACGAGTTCCTCGGCCCGCACGGCATCCGCTCACTCTCCCGCCACCACGCCGAGCACCCCTACACCTTCGAGGTGCACGGCCGGACGTACGGCGTCGGCTATCTTCCCGCCGAGTCCGACTCGGGCATGTTCGGCGGCAACTCCAACTGGCGCGGCCCGGTGTGGTTCCCGGTCAACATCCTCCTCATCCGCGCCCTGCTGAACCTGCACGGCTACCACGGCCCCGACTTCACCGTGGAGTACCCGACCGGCTCCGGCCGGCGGATGAACCTGTACGAGGTCGCCCGCGAGATCGCCGGCCGGCTCACCTCCACCTTCCTGCGCGACCCCGACGGCCACCGCCCGGTGCACGGCAGCCGGCCCGAGTTCGCCAAGGACCCGCACTGGAAGGACCTGATCCTCTTCTACGAGTACTTCCACGGCGACAACGGGGCGGGCCTCGGCGCCTCCCACCAGACCGGCTGGACGGGTCTGGTGGCGGCCACCGCGACGCTGTTCCACACCATCAGCGCCGACGACTGGCACCGCGGCGGCCGGGACTCCCTTAAGCCCACGCACGAGTGGGAGGAGCCGCTGTCATGACGGTCGTCTTCGAGATCAACACCCTGGTGTGGCTGGGCGAGTTGAGCAGGCGGTACGGCCGCACGATCGGCCTGGGTGACGTGCCCGGCGAGGTCTGGGACGACGTGGCCCGCCCCGGCGTCGACACCGTCTGGCTGATGGGGGTGTGGGAGCGCAGCCCGGCCGGACTGCGCATCGCCCTGCGCGACGAGCGGCTCCTCGCCTCCTTCCACGAGGCCCTGCCCGATCTCACCGGGGCGGACGTCACCGGATCCCCGTACTGCGTACGGACCTACGTCGTCGACGCCTGTCTCGGAGGACCTGAGGGCCTGGCCACCGCCCGCGCCCAACTGGCCGCGCGCGGACTGCGGTTGATCCTCGACTACGTCCCCAACCACGTGGCCCCCGACCACCCCTGGCTCACCGACCGCCCCGACCGCCTGATCCAGGGCACGACGGACGACCTCGCCCAGGCACCCGACGCCTTCGTCGAGACCGGCGGACGGATCTACGCCCGGGGCCGCGACCCGTACTTCCCGCCCTGGCCGGACGTGGTCCAGCTCAACGCGTTCAGCGACGACCTGCGCGCGGCCACCGTGGACACGCTCGTCTCCATCGGCGACCAGGCGGACGGCGTGCGCTGCGACATGGCGATGCTGATGATGAACGACATCTTCGCGAAGACCTGGGGAGAGCGGGCGGGCCGGCCGCCCGCGGAGGACTTCTGGCCGTACGTCGTCCCGCGCGTCCGCGAGCGCCACCCCGGCCTCCTCTTCGTCGCCGAGGCCTACTGGGACCTCGAAAGTGCCCTCCAGCGACAGGGCTTCGACCACTGCTACGACAAACGCCTCTACGACCGCCTCCTCCACGAGGACGCCGCATCCGTCCGCGCCCATCTCCGGGCGGACCTCGCCTACCAGCAGGGTCTCGTCCGTTTCCTGGAGAACCACGACGAGCCGAGGGCCGCCGCGGCCGTGCCCGGCGCGCGGGGACGGGCGGCGGCCGTGGCCGTCGCCACCCTGCCCGGCGCGACGCTCTGGCACGAGGGCCAGTTCGAGGGCCGCAGGGTGCGCCCACCGGTGTTCCTCACCCGCAGGCCGCGGGAAGCGGTCGACGAGGAGACGCGCGAGTTCTACGGCCGTCTGCTGCCGGCCGCGTCCGCCGTACGCCGCGGCACCTGGCGGCAGGCGGACCCGGCGGGCTGGCCGGACAACGACACCCACCGCCACCTGCTGGCCTGGACCTGGACCGACGAGGACGCGCGGCACCTGATCGTCGTGAACTACTCCGGCCACCCGGCCCAGGCACGCGTGCCCCTGCCCTGGGACGACCTGCGGGGGCGGGAGCACCGGCTGAGCGACCTGCTCACCGGGCGGACGTACGACCGCGACGGCGGCGAACTCACCGACGGTGGACTGTACGTCGACCTGGACGGCTGGGGCTGCCACGTGCTCTCCCTCCCGGTCTGAGACCGCGCCCCGGGGCGCACAGCTTTGCGCGATGTCTTGACGTGTACCCGACGTGATGGCTTTATGGGAGCGCTCCCATGCCTCAATCCATTGCCTGAGTTTCTTGGCGCTCACCCCTCCCTGGAGCCGCAGTGAGAAGAACAAGAAGCACGACACGACGGAACCCGTTGACCACGCTGCTGGCCGCACTCGCGACCCTCGTCGGACTCGCCGTCGTCGGCGCCCTGTGCCCGGCCGTGGCCCACGCCGAGTCGTCCGGCACGCAGGCGGCCACCGGCCTGCACATCAGCGACGGACGGCTGGTCGAAGGCAACGGCAACGACTTCGTCATGCGGGGCGTCAACCACGCCCACACCTGGTACCCCAACCAGACGCAGTCGCTGGCCGACATCAAGGCGCTGGGCGCCAACACCGTCCGCGTGGTCCTCTCCGACGGCTACCGCTGGGCCAAGAACAGCGCTGCCGACGTCGCGAACGTCGTCGCGCAGTGCAAGGCCAACCGGCTCATCTGCGTCCTGGAGGTGCACGACACCACCGGATACGGCGAGGAGGCCGCGGCCGGCACCCTCGACCACGCGGCCGACTACTGGATCAGCCTGAAGGACGTACTGGCCGGCCAGGAGAACTACATCATCATCAACATCGGCAACGAGCCCTGGGGAAACACCGACCCCGCGGGCTGGACCGAGCCCACGACCGCCGCCGTGAAGAAGCTGCGCGCCGCCGGATTCGAGCACACGATCATGGTGGACGCACCCAACTGGGGCCAGGACTGGCAGGGCGTCATGCGCGCCAACGCCCGGTCCGTGTACGCCGCCGACACCACCGGCAACCTGATCTTCTCGATCCACATGTACAGCGTCTTCGACACCGCGACGGAGATCACGGACTACCTGAACGCCTTCGTCGACGCCCGACTCCCCATCGTCATAGGCGAGTTCGGCGGCCCCGCCGACCAGTGGGGCGACCCCGACGAGGACACCATGATGGCCACCGCCCAGCAGCTCAAGCTCGGCTACCTGGCCTGGTCCTGGAGCGGCAACACCGACCCGATCCTCGACCTGGCGACCAACTTCGACCCGAAGCAGCTGAGTTCCTGGGGCGAGCGCATCTTCCACGGCGTGAACGGCATCGCCGAGACCGCCGAGGAAGCGACGGTCTTCGGCGGCGGCAACCCGAGTGACACCCAGGCGCCGACGACTCCGGGTACCCCGGCCGCCTCCGCCGTGACGGCCACGTCCGCCACCCTCGCCTGGACCGCCGCCACGGACAACGTGGGCGTCGCCGGCTACGACGTCGTGCGCGTCAGCGGCAGCACGGAAACCAAGGTCGCGGCCTCGACCACCGCCTCCGTGACCGTCACCGGCCTCACCGCCGCCACGCCGTACACCTTCGCCGTCTACGCCCGGGACGCGGCCGGCAACCGCTCGGCGCGCTCGGCCACGGTGAACGTCACCACGGCCGGCGCCCCGAGCGGGACCTGCTCCGTCGGTTACCGGATCGTCGGCGAGTGGCAGGGCGGCTTCCAGGGCGAGATCGCCATCCGCAACACCGGCACCGCCGCCATCACCGGCTGGAAGCTCGCCTTCACCTTCCCGGACGGCCAGAGCGTCACCAACATGTGGGGCGGGACCCCGAACCAGAGCGGCGGCTCGGTGAGCGTGACCCCCGCCTCGTACACGTCCACCATCGCCGCCGGCGGTTCGGTCACCGTCGGCTTCACCGGCAGCAAGGGTGCGACCAACACGGCACCGACCGGGTTCACGCTCGACGGGGCGCCCTGCTCGGCCGGTTGACGGTCCGGTCACCGAGGCGCTCGGCCTGGACCGCCGGCGCGCGGCCGGCTGGACGGTGGGGCGGCTGCTCCAGCCACCGAGCGCCTGGGCGTCCATCTGGTGCGGCCGGACCGGAAGGACGAGCCCGTCCGGCACGGCCGCCTGACCCGTGTCCGCCAGTGGATCGAGGCGGTCTTCGACACCCTCAAAGGCCAGCTCAGCCTGGAACAACACGGAGGCGTCCACGCCGTCAACAGCTGGGGCCTGCTGAAGTCGACGATCGAGCCGGCACCCGGCAAGGGCCGACCGTGAGGGCAGAAACGCGGCCCCGGATGCGCATATGGCCACGGTCGGTGAGGGGCTGAAGGCTCCACAGAACAGCCACCGTTCTGAACGGCAACCGCCAGCACGGCAGAGGTCCTTCTCGCGCGACGGCCCTTGGCCCGGCCGCGCCGCGTCAGATAGAAGGTCTGCAGCGATTCCCCAGGCCCGCCGAGGTCGAAGCGGTTGTGGACCTTGCCGAGCGGGTTCCAGACCCGGCGGTCCGGCATCCGCACCCCGACCGGCTGGCCGAAGTAGACGCGCTGGTCGGCGTCGCAGTCCACCCACACCGCCCCCGCACGGCGAACGAGCATTCGTTGCAGGGCTGAACTCGATGGAAGGGATTTTCCCTGGCGCCTTGCGCTGCATTCACGAAATCAAGCCACTCAAGTGAGACTGCGGGGCCCTCGTAATCCGAGTCAGCATATTCCATGTAGTGATCATTTCGGCACCAGTAAACTTGCAAGAGATCACATTAGGCCGGATATGGAATCTCGGGAAAATCGCGCCGGAAGAACTGTGCCACGGATTCCATCGGGCGCGGCACGTCCCGACCTTCGTAATCCATCGGATGCTCTTCACAGGTGGGGCGCGCGCTTCCCTCGACGTCGAGCACGGGGCCGCCTATGTGACTGTCGACCTCGCGGGGGTTCCCCGGCCGGGGATGCAGGCGCACGGTGATTCTGCGCCATTCTGACAGGTCGGGGATGATCGCTGTGATGTCCACGTCGGGGGCGGGGGTGGTGTGCACGAGCTTCTGATCCTTTCTGAAAAGGGGCCGAATGCCAAGCCGCGGGCCGTGGCCCCGAGGTGTCCGGCCAAGGAACCGCGGACATCACCTTCCAGGCCCGCAGCGAAGCCGGAAAGGCCACCGTCGTCAAAGCCGCGGCCCTGCCCTGGCGCAAGACCGTCGACGTTCCCCTCGGCCAGGCCCCGACCGTCAGCATCACCCTGTGCGAGAACGGCGGGCAGGCCCGCTGCACCCTCGCGATCCGCGGCCGCTACGTCCAAAGCGCCACCGCCAGCGGCACGTTCGGCCGCGCCACCTGCGCCGGCACCCTGCCCACCACACCCGCGACCGCGAGCTGACGGGGCCACCGCCGGCTGCGGGCGTGCCGGCCGGGCGCCCCGCGTATCCCCGGCCCGTGCCCGAAGGCCCTCCCCATCAACCAGCCCTGACGCAGCGCCAGCACGGCCGACACGCCCGCCAGAGCGGAGGGCGGCTACGACAGCGGACGCACCTGGTTGTCGTCCGTCACCTCGTACAGGCCGATTCGCAGCAACCGCCGTACGTGCTCCGGGACCCGCTCGGCGGCTTTGACCGATGAGGTCGGCACGACCAGCGCGTACCGTATGTCGGCTGATGCGCTGGTCATACGGCGCAGGAGCTGCCCGTATGCGATGTCGGCGTCGATGCCCTTCTCGCTGGTTCGCCCCTTGGCTTCGCATATCAGGCGTTCGCTCCCGCGTACCGCCTCGAGATCGGTCCAGCGGTCCGTCGGGTTCACCGGTGTCCAGCCTTGGGCCAGCAGCCAGGTGCGGAAGGAGTCCGTGACCCGGTCCTCATCGCTGTCGTGCGCCAGGATCCTCCTCAGCGCCGGGAGGTCCGTCTCCGGGTTACGGCGCAGGCGGCCGCGGCTGTCCGCCTCCAGGTCGGCTGGGTGGATGACCACCAGTCGCAGGCCGTGGGCGGGAATCTCGGCCTCGCGCCGGGCGTCGTACAGGGCCCGCTGCTCGCCCCGGTGGACGCCGCTGATGGTCAGTCTGTCCGGCTTGTCGAAGTGCGGCACCGGCCGCTCGTGCTGCACCTCTCGGTATTCGACGACGAGTTGGTGGCCGGGCCAGTAGGCGTCGACGGGCAGTTTGGCCCGGCGTCCGCTCTGGCCGGGGTCCCCCAGGAGCCAGTCGAACTTGTGCTGGGTCAGGGCCGTCTCACCGAGCACCTGGCTGCACAGGTCGACGACGTATGCCTCGTCGCTTTCGTCTCTCTTTGCCATAGCCGGGCATGATGCCAGCTGCTGGTGACGTCGAGGGCGCCTCCGCAAAGGTTCACGAGGCGGACGGCCGCCAGGCTTCGACGAAGACCGGCTACAAGAAACACAACACCGTCGAGCGGGCGATCAACAAGCTCAAGCAGTCCCGGGCCGTGGCCACTCGCTACGACAAGCGCAGCTATGTCCTCCTCGGAACGATCACTGTGGCAGCAACGATCATCTGGCTTCGCTCATGACCGACCGACCGACCGGACGCTCCGCTCAGGCGGAAGGGTCTGGCCAACCGCCGCGAGCAGTTCGAGCGGCAACTCCTTGTCCCCCTGTCCGACGGCGAGCCCGAGCCAGCGGCCGAGATCCGGGTGCGGCCACGCCTGCACGCTTCCAGCCAGCTGGCTCAGGCAGTTGATCGGCTCGGACACCGCCTCCCCCTCGAGGCCGGCCCGCAGATACGGCAACAGGTCAACGACGAGCGGCTCGCCCCAGCGTGCCGTAAGAGCTGCGATCAGGGCGTCCAGGTAGGCCCGCAGCTCTGCTCCAGCCTCGCGCGCCGCCTCGCCGTCATCGTCATCCCAGAACTCCTGACTGGCCCGCAGGATGCGCACGCGATGCTGAGGGCCACCGCACCCGGTGTGGTCATAGAGGTTCACCTGTGGGAAAGGCTGTGCAAGCAGCTCGTCGATCAAGGAGAGGTACTCCTCAAGGGCCACACTCGAAAGAGATCCGGACTCAGCGGTCGTCATGAGCGCAGGCTATGGGACTGCGCCGACAAGCAACCCGGCCTTGCGCACCAGACCGTGATCGCCCGGACAGCTCCTAGCGTCCGGGCGCCCCCGCGCGCAATCCGTCCATGACGAGGTCCAGCAGGCGGGTCGCCTGTGGCTGCCAGTTCTCGTGGGGCGTGAGCTGCCACAGGCCGGCGATGGCCAGCATGAAGTCGTCCGTCGTGACGCCGGGGCGGATCGTGCCCGCCTCCTCGCAGGCGCGGAGCAGGAGTTCGGCCGCTTCGGTCATTGGGGTGTAGGCCGGTTTCGCCACGTGCCCCGACGTGGTGCTGCGGGCCTGGCGGAGCGCCTCCGCCAGGCCGGCCTTGGTCATCGCGAACCTTGCCAGGTGGTCCATCCAGGCGCGCAGCGCGCGGTCGGGTTCCCCGGTCTCCAGCAGCACGGACGCAGTGTCGGCGACCTGCTGCACCTCGTGGCGGTAGATCTCGAGTACGAGCGCCTCGCGGTTGGGGAAGTTCCGGTAGAACGTGCCCTGACCGACGCCCGCCTTCTTGGCGATCGCGCTCAGCGGGGTGCCGGCTTCCCGGGAAAGCTCGGCGAGGGCCACTGCCAGGATGCGTTCGCGATTGCGCTGGGCGTCCGAGCGCAGGTGCGTGTCGTCCTTCTGCCGCACTCGTCCTCCTCGCCGGCTCGGGTCCGAAAGCCGTCCTTGATAACCGGACAGCTGTCCACTACGTTCAGAACTGATAGCGGACAGTTGTCCGCTTGAGCTCACTCTAGCGTCGCGCTGATGCCCGACGTGTCCGGGATATGTGAAAGAAGGCTGAACATGGCCCCAGCCCCCTCGTCGACGTCCAGCGACATCACCCTGAACATCAACGGCGAGAAGCACACCCTGCCCGTCGACCACCGCACCACCCTGCTCGACGCCCTGCGCGAGCGCCTCGACCTGACCGGTACCAAGAAGGGCTGCGACCAGGGGCAGTGCGGCGCCTGTACGGTGCTGCTCGATGGGCGCCGGGCGGTGTCCTGTCTGCAACTCGCCGTGGCCGCCGAGGGACGCGAGATCACCACCATCGAGGGCATGGCCGAGGGCGACCGACTGCACCCGGTACAGCAGGCGTTCCTCGACCTGGACGGCTACCAGTGCGGCTACTGCACACCCGGCCAGATCTGCTCGGCGATCGCGGTGATCGAGGAACACGCGGCCGGCTGGCCGAGCGCCGTCACCGAGGACGTCCGCCCCGAGGCCGGACCACCACCCCTGAGCGCCGAGGAGATCCGGGAACGGATGAGCGGGAACCTGTGCCGCTGCGGCGCGTACGTGTCGATCGTCCAGGCCGTGGCCCGGGCAGCGGAAGCGAAAACCGAGGAGGCGGCAGCGTGAGGGAGTTCGTCTACGACCGGGCCCTCGACGTCTCCGGAGCCCTGGCCCTGCTCGACGCCGACCCCGACGCCCGGTTCCTCGGCGGCGGCACCAACCTCGTCGACCTGATGAAGACCGGCGTCGAGCGGCCCACCCGCCTGGTCGACGTCCGTGAACTGCCGCTGGACGGCATAGAGCTGACGGCGGACGGCGGCCTGCGCATCGGCGCCACCGTCACCAACAGCGACCTCGCCGCCCACCCCGAAGTACGCCGCCGCTACCCCGCGCTGACCCAGGCCGTGCTGGCCGGCGCCTCGGGTCAGCTGCGCAACATGGCCACCGTCGGCGGCAATCTGCTCCAGCGCACCCGCTGCGGATACTTCGCCGACGTGACCAAGCCCTGCAACAAGCGCGTGCCCGGTAGCGGTTGCCCCGCGATCGAGGGCGAGCACCACAACCACGCCATCCTGGGTGCCTCCGAGCACTGCGCGGCGACCCACCCCTCGGACATGGGCGTCGCGCTGACCGCCTTCGACGCGGTCGTCTCGTACGAAACCGCCGATGGACCCGGCGATTTGCCTCTCGCCGACTTCTACCTGCCGGTCGGTGACACCCCGCACCGCGAGACCGCGCTGCCGCCGGGCGCACTGATCACCGGCGTCACCCTGCCGCCCGCTCCGGTGGCCGCCCGCTCCCGCTACCGCAAGGTGCGCGAGCGTGCCTCGTACGCCTTCGCCATCGGCTCGATCGCCGCCGCGCTCGACGTCCAGGACGGCGTCGTACGCGAGGTGCGCCTCGCCTTCGGGGCGGTCGCGTCCCGGCCCTGGCGGGCAGCAGCGGCCGAGCGCGTCCTGACCGGGGCGCCTGCCGACGCCGAGACCTTCGCCGCCGCCGCGGACGCCGAACTCGCGGCGGCGAAACCGCTGCCGCACAACGCATACAAGGTGACCCTCATGCGCAACCTCGTCGTGGCCGTGCTGACCGAACTGGCCGAGGAGGCCGCCCGATGACCACCGCCCCCACGGCACGCACCAACGCCGTCGGCACCGCGCACACCCGCGTGGAGGGCCGCGACAAGGTCACCGGAACCGCCCGCTACGCCGGCGAGATCCCGTTCGCCGACCTCGCGCACGGCTGGCTGGTGCTGTCCACGGTCGCCCGCGGCCGCATCCGCTCCGTCGACACCGCCGACGTCCTCGCCATGCCCGGTGTGGTCGCCGTCCTGCACCACGGCAACGCCCCGCGGGTCGAGACCGGGTACGTCGGTCTGCTGGGCGTCCCGGACCCGACCGCGGCCGTCTTCCAGCACGACCGGGTGCCGCACGCGGGCTGGCCGGTGGCGCTGGTCGTCGCCGAGACCTCCGAACAGGCCCGGGAGGCCGCCGAGGCGCTGGTCGTGCACTACGAACAGGAGCCGCACCACGTCGACTTCACCGGCGAGCACCCCGACGCGTACACGGTCGACAGCCATGGGCCGGCGGTGATCGAGAAGGGCGACCTGGAGGCCGAACTCGCCGCGTCCGCCGTCGTCGTGGACGCCGAGTACACCACCCCGGAAGAGCATCACAACCCGATGGAGCCGCACGCGGCGACGGCTCGCTGGGACGGCGGCCGGCTCGAACTCGTCGACTCCAACCAGGGCACCTTCTGGGTCGCGAGCGAACTCGCGAAGATGTTCTCGCTCGACCCGGCCTCGGTCCGGGTGCGTTCCGAGCATGTCGGCGGCGGCTTCGGCAGCAAGGGAGTCCGCGCGCACCAGGTGGCCGCCGTGATGGCCGCGACCCAACTGCACCGCCCGGTCCGCGTGATCATGACCCGCCGGCAGATGTTCTCACTCGCCGGCTACCGCAGCCCCACCCGGCAGCGCCTGCGCCTCGGCGCCGACGCCGACGGCCGGCTGCGCGCGCTGGAGCACCGTTCCCTGAGCGCCACCTCCACCGTGCACGAGTTCGTCGAGTCGGCCGCCGGCCCGGCCCGGACCATGTACGGCGCCGACGCCCACCACACCGCCAACCGGCTCGTACGGCTCGACGTGCCGACCCCGACCTGGATGCGCGCGCCGGGCGAGGCACCGGGGTCGTTCGCGCTCGAGTCGGCGTTCGACGAACTCGCCGAGAAGTGCGGCCTCGACCCGATCGAACTGCGCGCCCGCAACGACCCCGAGGCGGGCCCGGTGTCCGGGCTGCCGTTCAGCGGACGCAACCTGATCGCCTGCTTCCGGGAAGGCGCCCGCAGGTTCGGCTGGGCCGGCCGTGACCCGCGCCCCGGCCTGCGCCGCGACGGACGCTGGCTGCTCGGCACCGGCACGGCCGCGGCCTCCTTCCCCGCGGGTGCCGGCCCGTCCACGGCTGCCGTGACGGCGGAGGCGGACGGCACCTTCACCGTGCGGATCAACGCCGCCGACATCGGCACCGGCGCCCGGACCGCGCTCACCCTCGTCGCCGCCGACGCCCTGGAGACCGCACCGGACCACATCCGGGTGCGTATCGGCGACAGCGACCTCGGTCCCGCGTTCATCGCCGGCGGCTCCATGGGCACCCGCTCCTGGGCCTGGGCGGTCACGATCGCCGCCGGCGAACTGCGGGAGCGGCTCGCCCTCGGCGCCGACATCCCGCCGGAAGGGATCACCGTACGGTCCGACACCACGGAGGCCATCGGCGCACTCGCCCAGAAGGAACGGCACTCCTTCGGCGCCCAGTTCGCCGAGGTCGCCGTCGACCCCGCCACCGGCGAGGTCCGGGTGCGCCGGATGCTCGGTATCTTCGCGGCCGGCCGGATCGTCAACCCGCTCACCGCCCGCAACCAGTTCGTCGGCGGCATGACCTGGGGCATCTCCATGGCCCTGCACGAGGAAGCCGTCCGCGACCAGGCCTCCGGCGGCCACTACGGCGCCGACCTCGCCGGCTATCACGTCGCCGCCCACGCCGACGTCCCGCCCATCGAGGCGGACTGGATCGACGACCCGGACCCCGACGACCCGGTCGGCATCAAGGGCATCGGCGAGATCGGCATCGTGGGCGCCGCGGCGGCCATCGCCAACGCGGTCTGGCACGCGACCGGCGTACGCCACCGGGACCTGCCGATCCGCCCCGACCGTGTCCTGATGGCAGGCGTCCATGCTTGACCTCGCCGAGGAACTGCACCGCTGGATGGAGGAGGGGCGCGCGTTCGCCGTCGCCACTGTCGTGGCCGTCGGCGGCAGCGCCCCGCGCGGACCCGGCGCCGCCCTCGCCGTCGACAGCGAGGGCACGGTGATCGGTTCGGTCTCCGGAGGCTGCGTGGAGGGAGCGGTGTACGACCTCTGCGTCCAGGCGCTCCAGAACGGTGAGACGGTCGTCGAACGGTTCGGATACAGCGACGAGGACGCCTTCGCGGTCGGACTGACCTGCGGCGGGGTCATCGACATCATGGTCACCCCGGTCGGCACGGACGCCCCCGCGCGGCCGGTGCTCCGGTCGGCCCTGTCGGCCGCCGCCCGGAACGAGCCGACCGCCGTCGCCCGCGTCGTACGCGGCCCCGCCGAACTTCTCGGCAGGCCCCTCGTCGTACGGTCCGACAAGGGATACGAAGGCGGCCTCGGCGGTCACCCGGAACTGGACCGTACGGCAGCCTCCGAAGCCCGCGCTCTGCTGGACGCCGGCCGCACCGGCACGGTCGAACTGTCGGCGGACGGCTCGCGCTGCCCCGGCGGACTGACCCTGCTCGTCGAGGCGAGGGTGCCGCCGCCCCGCATGATCGTCTTCGGGGCGGTCGACTTCGCCGCGGCACTCGTACGGGTGGGCAAGTTCCTCGGCTACCACGTGACCGTGTGCGACGCCCGCCCCGTCTTCGCCACCGAGGCCCGCTTCCCCGAGGCCGACGACGTCGTGGTCGACTGGCCGCACCGCTACCTGCGGGGCACCACGACCGACGCGCGCACGGTGCTGTGCGTCCTCACCCACGACGCCAAGTTCGACGTACCCCTGCTGGAAACGGCTCTGCGGATGCCGGTCGCCTTCGTCGGCGCGTTGGGCTCCCGGCGCACGCACGCCGACCGGGACCGACGGCTGCGTGAAGCGGGCCTGACCGACGCGGAGTTGGCGCGGCTGCGGTCGCCGATCGGCCTCGATCTCGGTGCCCGCACACCGGAGGAGACCGCCCTGTCCATCGCGGCGGAGATCGTCGCCACCCGGCGGGGCGGGACCGGCACGCCACTGACCGGTTCGGGTACGCCGATTCACCACGAGGAGGAGACGGACGGCGCGGCGACGAGCCCCGGCCCCTGGGGGCGGAGCACCGTACCGATGCGGTCGTCCGTGCCGAGCTTGCGGTAGACGGTGGCGATGCGCCGCGATGTGCTGGTGGACCGTACGGCCCCAGACGCCCGGGCGGCGGCCCATGGTGGCCGCCGTCAGGGCGCAGGTGAACGAGAAGGACGGTCGGACCGGCGGTCGTGCCGGCCCGCGAGCGAGCCCGAGCCGGGGGCTACCGGGCCCGAGCATCCAGGCCCGGCGTGTACCAGGGGTCCGGGTTGAACCGAGGGTGGTAGCTCTCCGGCGGCGCGAGGTAGGTGGCGGGCAGGCCGCCGGTGTCGATGACGATCTGGTCCACGGCGATCGCGGCGTCCACCATGAACACCCGCAGGACATGCTCACCGGGTACGGCGACGGTCACGCCGGCGGTCAGCTTCTCGATGCCCTCCTCCACGTTGCGGGCCCAGGCGTCCCCCCGGTTGCCGGTGGCGATCGCCTGCCCGGACAGGACAGCCGCCGGCTGGTCGTCGAGCGCGACCGCCACCCGGCGCAGGCCGCGCTCGTCCAGGGAGGGCAGGCGGAAGACGGTCACGGGAAAGGTTCCGGCGCTCGTGAACCGCACCCGGTACCGCAGCTCGGGCGCCCGGCCGGCGAAGTCCCCGGTGACCGGCACCGCTGTCGACGGCACCGCTTCCACGGCTCCGGTACGACGGCCCAGCCCGCGCACGGTCCGCCAGCGGGCCCCGCCGCGCGCCACCCGCCGCTCGGTGTGCGCGGCGTCGATCGACACATACCCGTTCGCCTCGACGAACCCCCGCGCCCGGTCCCGCGCCCGCTCCCCGGCGTTGACCACCCGCAACGGCACCTCGACCCGCTGCCCGGCCCCGCTGACGGTGACCGTGGGCTCGTACGTGCCCTCCGGCACCCGCGCCCAGTCGACCTCCACCCACACTCGGACCTGCTCGGTGAGCGAGCCGCCTGACGCACTCAACCGCACCCACGGGTGACTGGCCTCGGCCGTCCAGTCCACCGTCAGGAAACCGGTGTTGAAGACGTCCACGAACCTCCGGTCACGGGTGAAGGAGGAGAAGGACAGCGGCCGGGCCGTCCCCGTCTCGTTGCCCTCACAGGCCACGCCCAGCCCGGAGGTCTGGGTCCGGGTGACCCGGGTGACGGCCGGGCGGCCCGGTGCCTTCGGGATCTGCGACGGGTACGGGTTGACGATCCCGTCCCACTTCCCGCCCGCCACCTCGCTGTTGTACCGCAGGGTGATCACCGCCTCATCGGCGTGGGCCGCCTCGGCCAGGTCGGCGAAACGGTTGGTCCCGGCCCCGCGCCCCTGCCGGACCGCCAGGGCGTTGCGGTCCGCCCAGTAGTACTTCAGATTCATCAAGTACGCACCGTGCACGGGGTATTCGACGAGCTCGAAGTAGGCGTCCCGGTAGGCCTCGGGCAGCTTGGCGCCCAGCACGCGGACCCGGTCCAGCAGCCGGTCGTAGGCGGCCAGCCGGCGCCCGGCCTCGTCGCCGTGGTGGACCACGGAGAACATCTGGCGGTCGATGAACTCCGGCCGCCGCTCGGCCGCGAGCCGGTAGTACTCGGTACGGACGGCGGCGATCTCCGGGGCGTGCCGACGCCCGAACTGCCGTCCGTACCACTCGGCCAGGAAGTCCTCGACGCGGTCGGCACCCCACCGGTCCACGTCCCAGGCCATGTCCATCGCGAAGGACAGACCCGTCTCGATCGACTTGACATCCCCCACGTTGAAGATCCACATCCGGTCGGTGCCGTGCTCGTACACCCGGCGCAGCTCCTGCCAGACCTTCGACAGTTGGGTGGTGTCCAGCCACAGGTAGCTGCGCGGACGGCCCCAGTAGGAGAGGTGGTAATAGATGCCGTTGCCGCCGGAGCGGGCACGCTCCGCCTCGTTCGGTAACTGGCGCATGTTGCCGTGGTTGTCGTCCGGCCAGATCAGCGTCACGTCCTCGGGGACCTGGACGCCCGCGTTGTACAGCTCCAGCACTTCCTTGTACGGGATGAAGATCTGCGGCTCGGCCCCGGTACCGACCTCCTCCGTGAGGATCCGGCGTTGCTCGGCGATGATGTCGTTCATCACCGCGACCTTCTCCGGGACGGTGGTCGCGTACTTCGTCTCCAGCGCCGTGTCGTGCAGTCCCCGCATTCCCAGGGTCCAGCTGCTGTCGTACGCCGCGTTCTGTCTCGCCCGGGCTCTCCAGTAGTCGGAGATGACGGCGGGGTTCACCGTGTAGTCGTACACCGGCAGGCTGCCGTCGGAGTTGAGATGCTCCCGCGCCCACGGCTCCCACTCGTGGACGCCGTTGCGCAGCAGCGCCTCCGGATGACTGGAGCCGACGACGATGCCGTACTGGTCGGCCAGTTCGGGGTTCTCGCGGTACTTGTTGAAGAAGTCGGAGTACGGATGCATCGCGGGCCACAGGTAGTTGGCCTTCAGCCGGAGCAGCAGCTCGAAGACCCGCTTGTACGTCTGAGGCCCGATGTTCTTGTCCGGCTCCTGGGTGCGGTGCGACCAAGTGGTCAGGTTCTGCTCGTCGTTGATGAAGACGCCCCGGTAACGGACGGACGGCTCGAACCGCTTGAGAGGGCCCGCCGGGACCGTCACGGTGTCGCGGCGCACGACGGGGACGTCGGCCCACCAGTGCCAGGGGGAGACCCCGATGCGCTCCGAGGTGTCGTAGACGCCGTAGACCGTGCCACGTCGGTCGCTTCCGGCGATCACCAGGGCGCGGTCCACCCCCGGCAGCGGACGGTCCACCACCTGGGTCACCGACGCCTCCCAGTGCCCCTTCACGCCGGAGACGTCCAGGCGCCGGTCCGCGACCAGCCGGTCGACGACCGGACTCGCGCCCAGGGTGCCCACCACGACCAGGAGCGCGGCCTTTTCCGGCACGGTGTGCCGCAGGCGGGGGCGGATGCCGGTGACCCGTTCCACGTCAGCCTGGAGGTCCCCGGCCGCGCGAACCACGGCGGGGTCGTCCGCCGCGTCCACGAACACGTCGACGGCGGCGCCGTCCCGGACCAGCGGGAACTCCGGCCGGCCGGACGGCGCGGCCTCGGCGGTGGCGGGGAGCACCGCCGGGAGAAGCGGCGCGGCTCCTACGGCGGCCATGCCCCGCAGGAACGACTTGCGGGTGGGCGGCGGGACGGGCGGCAGCGACGGGACCTGCGGTTCGTGGTGCGGCACGAGACGCTTCCTTTCGAGGAGAACGCGCGCAGGAGTTGGCATGAGCAGGCTAGAAAGCGCTTGCTGTGCAGCCTAGATCAGGTGCGGAGAGAGCGTCCAGAGGTGTGCGGGGGTGGGTGGGGCCGCCGGTGTGCGGGCGTGGGTGGGCCCGCCGGGCCAAGAGTGCCTGGCCCCGTGGTTTCCACCTGGTCCCGAACTGAGGCTGCCGGGTCCCGAACCGGTGCTGCCGGGCAGACGCCAGTGTGCTGGCTTCTGCCCGGCAGCCGGCCTCACGGCATCGGGGGCCTCAGGGCATCGGGGCCTCAGGGGTCTCAGGCGGGCCGTATCGCGCCGCGGATCGCGGACTCGCCGGCGTAGTAGACCGACTCCTCGCGGATGTACGCTCCCGGGCCCGGCGCGTGGATCATCATGCCGTTGCCGACGTAGAGGCCCACGTGGCTGAGGTCGTCGTAGAAGAAGACCAGGTCCCCGACCCGGACGTCGGTGAGGGGGACCGCGGTGCCGACGCCGGCCTGGGCCCGTGCGGCGCGCGGGAGTTCGACTCCGGCGGTCTTCCAGGCGGCCTGGGTCAGACCGGAGGCGTCGTACGAACCCGGCCCGGCGGCACCCCAGACACACGGCCGACCGATCTGAGCACGGGCGAAGGCGAGCACCTTGGCGGCCTTGAGGTCGTAGCCCGCGTCCACGGGCTGGGCGGGCGCGACAGGTGCGGTGGGGGCGGGAGTCGGGGCGGCCGGCGTGTTCGTCTCGAACGCGGTGACCTGCTGGACCGGCGTGCCGTGGGCTGGTGTGGCGTGGACCGGTGTGGCGTGGACCGGTGTGCCGTGGGCTGGTGTGGCGTGGACCGGTGTGCCGTGGGCTGGTGTGGCGTGGACCGGCGTGCCGTGAGCCGGTGTGGCCTGGACCGGTGTGCCGTGGGCCGGTGTGGAGGTCGTGTCGGTCGTCAGGCCTGTGGTGAACGTGGGGACCGCAGTGGTCGGGAGGCCCGTGGCGTACG
Source organism: Streptomyces sp. NPDC050287 (assembly GCF_044459385.1). Lineage (NCBI taxonomy): Bacteria > Bacillati > Actinomycetota > Actinomycetes > Kitasatosporales > Streptomycetaceae > Streptomyces > Streptomyces sp. NPDC050287. Next base: position 335,341 of record NZ_JBITIY010000005.1, read on the forward strand.
TCGGGGTCGGGGTGGTGGGCAGGCCCGTGGCGTACGTCGAGGTCGGGTCGCCGGGCAGGCCCGTCACGAAGGCCGAGGCCGGCTGGGTCGGCAGACCGGGGGCGAACATGGGCGCCGGGTCCACGGACACGGGGGATACGGGCTGAGCCGCGGTGAGGATGGAAGCGGGGGCGACCGGGAGGTCAGGGGTGGGCCCGAACTCCGGGGCCACAGGGAAGTCCGGGGTGACCGGGAAGTCCGGGGTGACCGGAAGATCCGGCGTGAGGTCGGTTCGCGGCAGTTGCCACTGCGCCCCGGTGCTGTCGAGCGCCGTTTCCGCCGGGGTGCGCCACGTGTCCTCGGCCGGCCGGGACTCGATCGCCGCGAGCGGGCTGCTGAGCTGGGCGTTGCGCGCGGCGGCCAGCACCTCGCGCGCTCGGGCGAGCTTCCGCTGGTTCCGCTGCTTGGTGATCCGCAGCGACGACGGCCCCGACTCGGTGGTGGAGGCGGCGGGCAGTGCCTCGGCGGTGTCCTGCGCGGTGGCGTCCGCAGCGCCCGGCAGTGCCGGGGCGGATCCGCCGGTCAGCTCCGGGACCGACCGCGTGGTCAGCTCCGGCGTGGTCCGGTCGGCCGTCTTCGGCCCAGTGAGGGCGAGGGCGTCCGTGGCGCGCTCCGCCGGGCGCGCCGGCCGGGCCTCGGGAGTGCGGGTCGGACGGGCCGGGATCCGGTCGGCCGGCAGGGCCGCCGGGACGGTGGGACCCAGCTTGGAGCGGGCCACGTCGAACCACTGCCGGGCGACGTCGGCGAGCGCGGGATCCGGGGTCTCACGGGAGGTGCCGGCCGCCGAACCGGCGCCCCGGCGCTCGCCGGTGGCCGACGCGCCGGAGCGCTGGCGCGGGATCGCGGCCGCGCGGGTGGCGTTGTAGGTCCCGGTGTCGCTCTCGGCCTGGTCGTAGAGGCTGTTGACCCGCTGCCGGACCTCGTCGCGGCTCGGCCCGTCGTCCCCTGTCGCCGCCGCTCCCGGGGTCTGCGAGAGCAGGGCCACGGAGGTGAGAGCCGCCGTCGCGAGCGCGGAGTTGCGCATGCCGGGGAGGCCGTTGCCTCCGGGGCGCGAGGTTCGTTCCGGCGCCATGGGAGCCGTACTCCTTCCGTACCTGGGCCGCTCGACTCGGCGGGTTCGCCGGGGGAGTCGTATGGCCTGCCGGTCAAACTAAACCAACTTGTGTGGCTGGTGTGAAGATTGACGTGTTAAATGCCCGATACGTATCTGTGACCTTCATCCCTTTACCGCTGCCTGCCGCTGCCGCCACGCCTCGTAGTGGTCGAGCACAGTCTCCTCGATCGGGCGGTAGGAGAGGCCCAGTTCGTGCATGCTCCTGCTGTTGTCCACGCGGAACCGGATGCCTAGGTGCTTTCGGATGTAGTCCTGGGTGAGCCCGAAGGCCGGGCCCAGGAGCCGCACAGGCCAGTGCGGGAGAGCGGTGCGCGGGAGGCGGAGGTCGCGGGGATACCGGCTGCGGATGATGCGGGCCATTTCGTGGAAGGACGTCATCATCGGTGCCGCGACGATGTAACGACCCTTGGCGTCGGTGTTCTCCGCCGCCGCGATGTGCGCGTCGGCCACGTCCCGTACGTCCGCCGTGGTGAAGCTGAAGTCCGGGGCGCCGTAGAAGAAGTAGCCCTTGAACAGCTCCTCCAGCAGGAAGAGGCTGCCCGACTCCGAGGCGGGGGAGAGCGAGGGGCCCAGGATCAGGCCGGGGTTGACCGAGACCATCCGCCAGCGGTCCTGGACCGCCTCCGCGTCCCAGGCGGCCTGTTCCGCGACCGTCTTCGCGTAGTGGTACGGGTTGTTCTCCACCGTGCTCGTGGTGTTGACGTACTTCTCCGACAGCACCTGGTCGTCCATCTCCAGGACGTCGGCGTAGTCGCCGAAGATCGCGCCCACGGTGGAGGTGAACACCAGCCGCTCGACGGTCGGCGTCCGCTCCATGCCCGCCAGCACGTTGCGGGTGCCGAGCAGGGCAGGGTCGACCATGTCCCGGCGGCCGTCCTTGATCTTCTCCGGCATGAAGAACGGCGAGGCCACATGGAAGACCACCCGGCAGCCGGTCATCGCCTCGTCGAAGGACCCCTCCCGCAGCAAGTCCGCCTCGAAAAGAGCCAGTCGGCCGGGGAACGCCTTCTGCATCTCCCGCAGCGGCCGCACCTTCGCCGTGTTCGTGACACTGCGTACGGTCGTGTGGACGCGGTACCCCCGCTCCAGCAGCCGCCGGACCAGGTGACCGCCCACGAAACCGCTGCCGCCGGTCACCAGCACGGCCGTCTCCCGGACTTCGCCCACGCTTCACTCCTCAGTCCCGCTCACCGGTCGGTCCCGGACCACGACGATCCGCGCGCCCTCGGACCGGGTCGGGCACGCTCCTGCCGGAAGGGAATGGTCGACTGCCGGAGGGAAATGGTCAACGGCCGTGGTGGGAGTTCTCGGTGCGCGGTCCGGCCGGCTCGGGGCGGTGGATGCCACGGGGGCGGTAGCCGAGTTCGTCGGAGCGGCCCAGCAGGTCGGCCAGGAGCCAGATGATGGCCAGCCACATCTCGGTGCCCTGGAGGCCGGGCTCCGGGCCGGGACCCGAGGCGCCGGGGCCGAAGCCGAAGCCCCGGCCGGCCCGCCAGCGGGGGAGGGCCGCGGCCAGCTGCCGTTCGGCCCACGCGCGGATGTCGGCCGTACGGTAACCCGCGGCGCCGCCCGTTCCCAGCTGCCTGGTGGACAGCCACAGAGGGTGGGCGACGTCCAGGACGTTGCAGGCGTTCTCCTGGCCCGCGCCGAAGTACCGCGTGTCCCGGGAGTGGTCCAGGACCGTGTCCACGACCCGCTCCGGATGCGGCACCGGCAGCCCGAACTGGGCGAACGAGCCCCGCGTCAGCCGGTAGTAGCCGTTGACCACCTGCAACCGCCCGGCCTCGGCCGAGCGGACCCCCCACATCCCGGTCCACGGGTCGGCACGGGTGAGCAGCCACCCGAAGAGCGCCTCCGGCGCGCCCGGTTCCGCGCTGCCGACCTCGGCGTGCCGTGCGTTCCAGTGGGCCGCCGTGGCCCAGGCGTCGATCCAGGCGCCGGCGCCCCACGCACCGTCACGCCACGGCAACGCGTCGAGGCGGGAGATCAGTTGACCCACCGCCATATCCCTTGCGGCGGACACCGGATGGGGAAAGGAGGAGCCCAGCAGGTCGAGCGCGTAGCCGACACAGAGGATGTGGTAGAGCGCGGCCCCTTCACGGGGGAAGCCGTCCTCGGGCAGGCCCTCGCCGAACTCCGGGACGAGTCCGGTGCCCTGATCCTGGAGCGCGGCCAGGCGGCGGACGTGTTCGTCGGCCGTCAGCTGTCCGGGCGCCGCGCCCAGCAGGAGGTCGGCGATCTCCACGGCGTCGCAGTGCGCGCGTACGGTGGGGGCGGTCCCAGGGCGGTCGGCGTAGCGGTCGCCGTCCCAGCACCGGTCAAGCATCTCGACGGCCTGAGCGCGGGCGGTGTCGCCGAACCGGCTCAGGTCCGTACCGCCCGCGTTTCCGCCGAACCGGCTCGACTCCGTACCGCCCGTGTTTCCGCGGGACCGGCTCAGGTCCGTACCGCCCGCGTTTCCGCCGAACCGGCTCGACTCCGTACCGCCCGTGTTTCCGCCGAACCGGCTCGACTCCGTACCGCCCGTGGGACCGCCGGAGCGGCTCGACTCCGTACCGCCCGCATCAGCGCCGAGGCGGCCCGGCGCAGGACCGGCCGCACGAGGCGCCCCGTTGTCGTGCCGGTCCGCTCCATCGTCCCGCCGGTCCGCCCCGATGTCCCGCCGGTCGCGGATCCTGCGCGCCGGATTCCCCGCGGCGACCGACCACGCCGGCAGATCCCTGGTGACCACCGCGCCCGCCCCGATCACGCAGTGGTCCCCGATGGTCACCCCGTCCACCACGACCACGTGCGAGCCGATCCACACGTCGTCCCCGACCTTGATCCCCCGGCTGGTGAGGGGCTGTCGGAAGACCGGCCGGTCGGGAGCCATGGAGTGGTTGAAGCCGAGCAGCGAGCTGTGGGCCCCGATCCGGACCCCGCTGCCCAGCGCGACGGCACCGCGCACGGTGGTGAACGGGTTCAGCGTGCAGTCCGTGCCCGTGGTCAGCTCATCGGTGACATAGGCGTGAGCGGCGATGTACGACCCGTCCCCGAGCCGCAGCCGCTCCGGGAACACCGCCGCCGACTCGGCGACGTAACACCGCTCACCGATCTCGCTGTCCCCGCCGATCGCCTCCTGCCGCCTGCGCTGGGCCAGCCGTTGGTCCCCGTTCGCCTCGTCGGCGAACAGCCAGGGACAGTGGTCGAAGTGCCGTACGGACTGCTCGGGTCGGTGATCCATGACAGGCACGCTAGGCAGGCCACCGCCGCGCGGGGAAGACCGCGGATCACCGTTCCTTGAGCCCGCGCGGCCGGACCAGCCCCGTCTCGTAGGCGAGGACGACCGCCTGGGCGCGGTCCCGCAGGGCCAGCTTGGCGAAGACGCGGGCCACGTGGGACTTCACCGTGGCCTCGCTCAAGGTCAGTTCGGCGGCGAGTTCGGAGTTGGACAGGCCGCGGGCCAGCAGAGTCAGGACCTCCAGCTCACGGGGGGTCAGGGCGGCGAGGTCGGCGTGCACGGCCGGCGGGCGGCCGGGGTCGGAGGCGAAGCGCTCGACCAGACGCCGGGTGATGGACGGGGCCAGCAGGGCGTCACCGGTGCCGACCAGCCGTACGGCTGCCGCCAGATGCTCGGGGTGACGTCCTTCAGCAGGAAGCCGCTGGCCCCGATCGAGAGGGCGGTGTAGACGTAGCGGTCCAGGTCGAAGGTGGTCAGCATGAGCACGCGGCAGTCCGGCGCCTGTCCGAGGATGCGCCGGGTGGCCTCCAGGCCGTCCATGGCCGGCATGCGGATGTCCATCAGCACGACGTCGGGCTTCAGTTCGCGGGCCCGCGTCACCGCCTCCACGCCGTCGGCCGCCTCGCCCACCACCTCGATGCCGCGGGCGTTCAGGATCAGCCGGAACCCGGTCCGGATGAGGGTCTGGTCGTCGGCGACGAGGACGCGGGGCGCCGTCACGGGCGGTCCAGGGGGATGCGCGCCCGGACCCGGTAGCCGCCGCCGAGGCGACGGCGGGCGTCCAGGTCCCCGCCGTACACCGCGACCCGCTCGCGCAGTCCGAGCAGCCCGCGTCCCGTACCCTGCCCGTGGCGTGGTCGCGTCCGCGCCGGAGCGGTGCCGGTCAGGACGCTCGGGCCGGTGTTCAGCACCTCCACCCGCAGCGCGTGGTCGGCGTACCGCACGGTGACCTCGGCCTTGCCGCCGTCGCCGTGCCGGAGCGCGTTGGTCAGCGCCTCCTGCACGATGCGGTACGCCGTCACGTCGATGCCCTGCGGCAGCGGGCGCGGCTGCCCGGAGCCTCGGGCACTGGTACGCCTCGTTCGTCGTCCCCGCCCAGGTCCAGCCCCTGCCGCAGACCGGCCGCGCACTCGGCGTCGACTGGGGCGTGAAACAGACCGCGACCACCACCTCCGACACCCACGACCTGCCACACGCCGGGCACGGCCAGAAGGCCCGGGCGAAGCTGACCCGGTACGACCGGATGATGGCCCGCCGCAAGCCGAAGAAGGGACAACCGGCGTCGAAGGGCTACCGCGAGGCGAAGAGACTGCGGGCGAAGGCGTACAAGAAGGTCGCCAGGCAGCGTCAGGACACCGGCCGTAAGTGGGCCAAGAAGGTGGTCCGTGACCACGACGCCATCGCGGTCGAGGACTTTCGCCCGAGGTTCCTCGCCAGGACCACCATGGCCCGCAAGGCCGCCGACGCCGCCATCGGCGCCACCAAGGCCGCCCTGATCGAGATGGGCCGCAAGCACGGGCGGGACGTCCGCCTGGTCCACCCCGCGCATACCACGATGGACTGCGCGCACTGCGAAACGCCCGGCCCTCTGCCATCCCCGGAGGGATGTTCAGGCAGCGCTCTCCTCCGTAGCGTCTTGGACATGATCACTGGGAGAGCAGGGGAGAGGCCGTCGCACGACTCGACGGTGTGCGCAAGGAGTACGGCCGAGACGACCGCGCTGGACGGCGTCACGCTGGCGATCCGGGCGGGGGAGGCGGTCGCCGTGATGGGGCCCTCGGGGTTCGGCAAGTCGACCTTGCTCAACATGATCGCCGGGCTGGACCGGCTGAGCGGTGGCACGGTCGTCGTCCACGGAGAGAACGTGGGGGAGTCGAGCGAGAAGGGCCTCGCGCTGTACCGGCGGCGCCGCATCGGCATGGTCTTCCAGTTCTTCAACCTGGTCGACGACCTGTCGGCGCTCGACAGGTGATGACGGTGACATCGATGGCGGTCCTCGGCACGTGCGGCTCCCTGCTCGGCATCCCGCTGGGTATGGTCGGCCACCGGCTGGTCGTCCCGAGGACGGCCGAGGCGATCGACATCACCCTGCCGCGTACATGACGGACGTCTGGCAGGGCGCCGCCCCGCTCGCTCTGGCGTCCACGGGCGTCACGATCGCGGTCCTGGGCGCGTACATCCCGGCTTGGAGAGCGGCCCGGTGGCGGAGGTACTGCGCAACGAGTGAGCGGAGGAGTTCCGCAGGCAGTGACGGGGTAAGGCCATCCGCACCCCGTGACCCATCAGCGGTACGACTGCTCCGCCCGCACTCAGCGAGCGCGCCCTCAGCCGGCGCTGACGTTCGCGGTGAGCAGGCGGAGCAACTGCTTGGCCAGGGCGTCCTGTTCGGGTGTGAGCCCCATGGCCGCTCCGATGGCCAGGGGAACCCTGCCCGCCCGTTCCCGCAGCCGCGCCCCCGCCTCGCTCAGCCGGATCGACACGGACCGCTCGTCGTCCGCCCGCCGCTCACGGTGCAGCAGGCCGTTCGCCTCCAGGCGCTTGAGCAGCGGCGACAGGGTGCTGGACTCCAGTTGCAGCGCGGCGCCCAGCTCGCGCACCGAGATCTCGTCCTGCTCCCACAGCACGAGCATGACGAGGTACTGCGGATAGGTGAGCCCCAGTTCGTCCAGCAGCGGCCGGTAGCGCGCGGTCACCGCGCGGGAGGCGGCGTACAGGGCGAAACAGAGCTGGTCGTCCAGGAGCAGTGACCCCTCGGCCGGTTCAGCGGCTGCCTCCACGGTGCGGCTCCCGGTCTCTGTGCTCAACGTGCTCGACATGACGAACACCACCCTATCCTTCGAGTCCCCTCGATTCTATCGAGGCCAAATAAGTTGCGCACGACTTAGTCGGGCGCTACTGTCCTTGGTGTGCCGCTCCTCCGGTCCGGAACCCCCGCCGGAGGCCACCGCGGCACCCGATCCGAGGAGATCGCCATGACCGGCACCCGCCCCGTTCTGGAACCCGCCGCACAGGCCTTCGCCGAGGCCACCGCGAACCCGCCGTACCTCTTCGACCTGCCGCCCGCCGAGGGCCGCAAGGCGGTCGACGAGGTCCAGTCCGGCGAGATCGAGAAGCCGGCCGTCGACGAGGAGTGGATCACCGTCTCCGGCGGGCCCACGGGCAGCGTCCGCGTCCGGGTCGTCCGCCCGGCCAAGGCCACCGGTGTCCTCCCGGTCATCCTCTACATCCACGGCGCCGGCTGGGTCTTCGGCAACGCCCACACCCACGACCGCCTGGTCCGCGAACTCGCCGTGGGCGCCGACGCCGCCGTGGTCTTCCCGGAGTACGACCTCTCGCCCGAGGCCCGCTACCCGGTCGCCGTCGAGCAGAACTACACCGTCGCCCAGTGGATCGTCGCCGAAGGGACCGCTCACTACCTGGACGGCACGCGGATCGCGGTGGCCGGGGACTCGGTCGGCGGCAACATGGCCGCCGCGCTGACCCTGATGGCCAAGGAACGCGGTGACGTGCCGCTGGTCCACCAGGTGCTCTTCTACCCGGTCACCGACGCCGCCTTCGACACCGGCTCCTACCGGCAGTTCGCGGAGGGCTACTTCCTGCGCCGCGACGGCATGCAGTGGTTCTGGGACCAGTACACGACCGACGAGAAGCAGCGCGCCGAGATCACCGCGTCCCCGCTGCGCGCCACGACCGAGCAGCTGACCGGACTGCCCCCGGCCCTGGTCATCACCGCCGAGGCCGATGTCCTGCGCGACGAGGGCGAGGCCTACGCGGGCAAGCTGCGCGAGGCCGGCGTCCCCGTCACCGCGGTCCGCTACCAGGGCATCATCCACGACTTCGTGATGCTCGACGCCCTGCGTGGGACGCGCGCCGCCGAGGCCGCCGTCAAGCAGGCGAGCAGCACCCTGCGTACGGCCCTGCACGCCGGCTGAGACACCGGCGCGCCCCGCGCCTCACCGCGGCCCCGGCCATCCTCACCACCGAGGCAGTCTGAGCTCGTACTCCGGCTGGATCCGCCGCATGTACCCGGTGTCGTCCCGCGACCGCACACCGGAGTCCACATACAGCCGGTGCAGCCGGTCGAGGGCGTCGTGATCGAGCTCCACGCCGAGACCGGGACCGGTGGGGACCTTGACCTCGCCGTCGCGGATCTCCAGAACGCCGGGGACGATCACGTCGTCCGCCGAGTTCCACGGGTAGTGCGTGTCGCAGGAGTGGTCGAGGTTCGGGATGGCCGCGGCCACGTGGGTCATGGCGGCGAGGCTGATCCCGAGGTGCGAATTGGAGTGCATCGACAGCGCCAGATCGAACGCCTCGCAGACGGCGGCCAGTTCCCGCGTGCGGCGCAGCCCGCCCCAGTAGTGGTGGTCGGTGAGCAGGACCTGGATCGCGTTCTGCTCGATCGCCGGCTTCAGGTGTTCCCAGGCGATCACGCACATGTTGGTCGCGAGCGGAAGCGGCGAGTCCTTCGCCACCTCCGCCATCCCGGAGATGCCCCCGGTCGGATCCTCCAAGTACTCCAGCACGCCGTCGAGTTCGCGGGCGACGTACGTGGAGGTCTCCGCCGTCCAGGCCGTGTTGGGGTCCAGCCGCAGCGGCTGCCCGGGGAAGGCCTCCGCCAGCGCCCTGATCGCGGCGATCTCCTCGTCGGGCGGGAAGACACCGCCCTTCAGCTTGAAGGAGCGGAAGCCGTAGCGCTGTTGCATGAGGCGGGCCTGCTCGACGATCCCGGCCGGGTCCAGGGCCGCGCCCCAGTCGTCGCCGACGGCCGCGCGGCCGTCGAGGGCGGGGTGCTCGGCCCACTTGTAGAAGAGGTACGCGGCGAACGGCACGGAGTCGCGGACCGTGCCCCCGAGCAGGTCGCTGACCGGCCGCCCGAGCAGCTTGCCCTGCGCGTCCAGGCAGGCCACCTCCACCGCGGAGGTGGTCCAGCCGCGTTCGTGGGAGCTGGGCACGGTCGGCAGCAGGACGGCGTCGATCGCGGCCGCGAGTGCCGTGGTGTCGAAGACGTCCATGCCGACGACCACCTTCGCCGCCACCTGAAGCCGCTCCAGCCGCTCGGTGCCGCCCGGCGACTCGCCGAGGCCCACCGTGCCGTCCTCCAGGACGAGTTGGAGGATCACGCGCAGGGCGAGGGGTTCGTGGACGCCGTTGGAGTTGAGCAGCGGCGGGTCGCCGAAGGCGATCGGGGTGACGATCAGCTCCCTGATCCTGGTGGGATTCATACCGTTCCTGGTAGAACTCACGCGCCGATCACCTCCAGGCCGTGGTCGAGGAGTTTCGCCAGCCGGGCGACATGCTCCGGTGTCGGATCCAGCAAGGGCGCCCGTACACCGCCCACGTCCAGGCCGCGCAGGGTCACTCCGGCCTTGACGAGGGCCACAGCGTATCCGGGGACCTCGTCGCGGAGGGCCACGAGAGGGCCGTAGAACTCGTCGAGGAGCGTGGTGAGGAGCGCCTCGTCGTTCTCGGCGAGCGCCCGGTGGAAGGCCAGGGCGATCTCCGGGGCGAAGGCGAAGACCGCCGAGGAGTACAGGCCGACGCCGATGGCGCGGTAGGCGGACGCGGTCATCTCGGCGGTGGGCAGGCCGTTGAAGAACTGGAAGTCCTCCGCGCCCGGCACGGCCCGGACCGCCCGGACGATGCGGTGCATCCGCTCGATGTCACCGATGCCGTCCTTGAGGCCGACGACGTGCGGCAGGGCGGCGAGTTGGGCGGCCGTCGGCTCGGTGAGCCGTGCCGTGCCGCGCTGGTAGAAGATCACGGGCAGGCCGGTGGCCGCGGTGATCTCCTCGACGTACCGCACCAGGCCCCGCTGCGGAGCGGTCACCAGGTACGGCGGCAGCAGCAGGATGCCGTCGGCGCCGGCCCGCTCGATACGGGCGGCCTGGTCGCGGGCGACCGGGACCGGGCCGCCGGCCGCCGCCAGGACGGGTACGCGACCGGCGGTGGTGTCGACGGCGACCTGCGTGGCCCGTTCGATCTCGTCGGGTGTCAGGGCGTGGAACTCGCCGGTCCCGCAGGCGACGAACACGCCGCCCGCGCCGGCGGCGACACCGGCCTCGATATGCCGGCCGAGCCGTTCCTCGTCCAGCGAACCGTCCGCGGCGAACGGTGTGACCGGGAAGAACAGCACTCCTTGGAACTTCATGTCTCCCTCGAAGGTGGGGGCGGGATCAGCCCTTGGTGGCACCGGCGGCGATTCCGGTGACCAGCGAGCGCTGGAGGAGCAGATAGACGATCAGGCTGGGGACCAGGGCGATGACCGCACCGGCCAGCACCACTCCGGACCCGACCTCGGGGTCGGTGCGCAGGATGGACAGGGCCACGGTGACCGTGTAGTCGGTGGGGTCCTTGGAGGCGATCAGGGGCAGCAGGTACTGGTCCCAGATCATGACGAAACCGAGCACGCCGGCCACGCCGAGGGCGGGCTTGCACAGCGGCAGCACGACCTGCCACAGCATCCGGAACTCGCCGACGCCATCGAGACGGGCGGCCTCCTCGATCTCGGTGGGGACGTCCTTCATGAACTCGGTCAGGAGCATCACGGAGAAGCCCCAGGCTCCGAGCGGCAGGATCACACCCCAGGCCGTGCCCTTCAGATCCAGGCCGACCACCGGGACGTGCCCGAGGACCAGGGACAACGGGATGGCGATGACCTCCTCGGGGAGCATCATCGTCAGCATGAACAGGGTCAGGATCAGGGCCTGGCCGCGGAACCTGTGCCGGGCCAGCGCGTACGCGGCGAGCACCGACACCGCGAGCTGGAGCAGCAGCGCACCGCCCGCGATGACCAGGGAGTTGGTGAAGTAGTCCCAGATCCCGCGTTCGCCGGCCACCTCGAAGTTCTGCAGCGTGCTGTCGTGCGGCAGGAAGGACAGGGAGGAGCCGCTGGCGTGCGCGGTGAAGGCGCCGGAGAGGATCGTCAGGAACGGCGCCGCGAAGACGCCCAGTGCGATCGCGCAGAGCAGCATCCTCAGCGCCCAGGAGACGCCGGGTCGGTCGCTCCAGCCGAGGGCGGTGTCGAAGCGGGCGGGGGTGGCGCGCCGGGAGGCGGCGGCCTTGCCGGTCGCGGCGGACGGCGCCGGGGCCCGGACGGGCTCGATGGCGGGTGCGCTCATCGGACGTCTCCCCTCTTGCGGAAGTAGTTGACCGTGACGGTCAGCAGCAGGGTCACGCAGAGCAGCACCACGGAGGCCGCGGAGGCGCCGCCGATGTCGTTGCGGGTGAAGCCGAGGGTGTAGGCGCGGGTCATCCAGACCTCCGTGGACCCCGCAGGTCCGCCGCCGGTCAGCACGTACACCTCGGTGAAGACGCGCAGTCCGCGGATCGCGGCGAGGGTGAGGACGATGCCGAGCGCGGGGCGGATCGCGGGCAGAGTCACATACCGCAGCCGCTGCCACAGGGAGACGCCGTCCATCGCGGCGGCCTCGTACAGGGTCCGGTCGACGCCCGCGAGACCGGCGAGGATGATCACCATGTTGTACGGGGCGATCATCCAGATACTCATCACCATCGTCGCCCACAGCGCGGTGCTGGGGTTGTCCAGGTACTGCACGGGCCCGAGGCCGAGGAAGCTCAGACCGTGGTTGATCAGGCCGTCGGACGTCGGGTAGTACATGAGCCGCCACAACTCGCCGACGACGGCGGTCGCGGTGACGACCGGCAGGAAGACGGCCGTACGCATGATCTTCAGCGAGCGGGCCTGGCCTTCGAGGAGCAGTGCCAGCAGGAAGCCGACGACGATCGCGCCGACCGACTGGCCGAGGCCGAGAACCAGGGTGTGGCCGATGGCTTCCTGGAAGCGGTGGTCGGTCAGCACCCGGGTGTAGTTGTCGAGCCCGACCCACTGGTCGCCGAGGAACGGCCGGACCTTGAAGAAGCTGAGCCACATGCCCTTGCCCATGGGCAGGAACTTGAAGACGAGGGCGAGCAGCAGTCCGGGGGCGAGGAACACCCAGGGCAGCACCGCCCGCTTGCTGAGCACTCGGCGCCGCTGGGGCGCGGTGACGGTCGCGGTCATTTCAACAGGTCCTGGTCCTTGAGGTCACCGGCAAGGGTGTCGTTGAGTTCCTTCAGGCCCGAGCGGACGTCGCTGCCGCAGTACGTGAAGATCGCGTTGAGACTGTCGGCGGTGTCCTGCTTGACCGGGGCGAAGTCCGGCGCGTTCGGGAACTGCTCCGAGCGTTCCTCGTACGCCTTCTGCACGACCCTCCAGCGGGCGTCGTCGCGCACCTCGGCGGCGTCCAGTGTGGAGTTGACGGGGATACGGACGACCGGCTGGTGGCCGTCGACGCTGGTCATGGCGATTCGCTGACCCTCGGGGGAGACGAGGAACGCGGCCAGCGTCCGCTCCTGCTCGGTCTTGCCGGTCCTGGCGCCGAAGTACACGTTCTCGCCCTCGGCCAGCACATCGGACCCGGCCGGGCCGGAGGGGGCGGGGACGACCTCGTACGTGTTCTTGCCGGGCGTCGCGTCGAATGTGGTGATGTTGTAGGGGCCGGTGAGGTACATGCCGGCGTTGCCGTCCTGGAAGTTGGTGGCGTTGCCGGTGACGGCGGTGAGCGCGCCCGGCTGGACGACGTTCTTGGCGCCGCAGAAGAGGTTGTCCTTCAGCCAGGTGACGGTCTTCACCGCCGCCGCCGAATCCATGGCGGGGCGGTAGCCGCCCTGGCCGTCCGACTCGATGATCTTCGCGCCGCCCTGCCAGAGGTAGCTGGCGCCCCACCAGGCGGCGTAGCCGTTCTGGGCGCTGCCGGGGACGACCATGCCGTAGGTGTCGGCCTTGCCGTCGCCGTCCGGGTCCCGCGTGGCGAAGGCCTTGGCGACGGTGAGCATCTCCAGCCAGGTCGTCGGCGCCTGGAGACCGAGCTTTTTCAGCCAGTCCTTGCGGATCATCAGGGTCATGGCCTGGCGGGAGTACGGGATGCCGTAGTGCTTGCCGTCGATGCCCACCGTGGACGACCAGCTCTTGCCGGTGATCTGGTCGCCGCCCGCGATCGACGCGGGATCGATCGGCTTGAGCAGGCCCTGGCTCTGGTAACTGCCCATCAGAGCCGTGTCGTTGATCATGACGTCGGGCAGGTCCTTGGTGGACGCCCGGCTCTGGAGCTGCTGGTCGAAGTTGACGACCGGCTGGTAGTCGACCTTGATCCCGGTCCTCTTGGTGAAAGCGGCGAACACCCGGTCGTAGGTGGCGGCGTCGTCCGGATTGCTCCGGGTCCACACCTCCAGTGTGTTCGGGTCACCGGCACCGGCGCTTTCGGACCCCGGGCCACAGGCGGCCGTTGCGCACATCAATCCCGTGACGGCGGCCACGGCGGCCAGGCGGCGGCGTCGTCGGCGATCGCCCATGGACACCCTCCGTTCACATTCATGAACTTTCTTCACGAATCTAAATGATCGCCCAAGCTACGAATCGTTTCATCAGAATGTCAAGACATGGCTGGAACAATTCACCGATGCCCCACACGAGGGAGACGTTCCTCGGGAATGCCCTTGTCCGTCGGCGAGCCGTGTGCCTACGGTCCGGATCATGCTGTCTGTGGTGGAGACGGACGAGGGGCGGGACGCGATCGTCCCCGACGAGAGGCTGACGCGGGCAGGAGCGGACGGTTCGCTTCCCGCGCTCGCCGAGACATGGTTCGGTACCGCATGACCACTCGTACGACGCCCGACGGCGATGAGACTCCCGGCGCCGTGGCGGCCCGGCTCACCGGACGGCCGGTGACCGGCGAACGGCCACTGTCCGGCGGGCTCGCCGAAGTCACCCTCGATGACGGCCGGTCGGTCGTGGTCAAGCGGGGTGACGGCCCCGGCGCTGTGCAGGCCGAGGCCGCCGGGCTGCGCTGGCTGGCCGAGGCCGGAGCCGTCCGCGTGCCGACCTTGCACGGCGAGGACCCGCACCACCTGGTGATCGGCCGGGTGCAGCAAGGACGGCCGAGCACCGGCGCGGCGGTCCGGTTCGGCCGGGACCTGGCCGCCCTGCACGCCTGTGGCGCACCCGCGTTCGGCGCCCCACCGCCCGGCGGCCCGACGGACGCGTACATCGGACGCGCCCCGATGCGGAACATCGAGGGCACCGACTGGCCCGCCTGGTACGCCGAACACCGGGTGCTGCCGTACCTGCGCCACGCGGTCGACGACGGCACGGTGCGCCCCGCCGAAGCCGCTGTCGTCAAAGAGGTCTGCGTACGGCTGCCCGAGCTCGCGGGACCGGCGGAACCGCCGGCCCGGCTGCACGGCGACCTGTGGAACGGCAACGTGCTCTGGGGCGACGACGACCAGGTCCGGCTGATCGACCCGGCCGCGCACGGCGGCCACCGCGAGACCGACCTCGCGATGCTCCACCTCTTCGGCTGCCCCCACCTGGACCGGGTGCTGGAGGGCTACCAGCAGGCGGCCCCGCTCGCCGCCGGCTGGCGGGACCGTATCGGTCTGCACCAGCTCTTCCCGCTCCTGGTGCACGCCGTGCTCTTCGGCCGCGGATACGCGGAACAGGCACTCGCGGAAGCACGAACGGCCCTGGCGCGCTGAGCCGCGCCGCAGGGCCGTCCGATCCGAGATCGATGCGAGGAAAGCGAAGGGACTACGGAACTTTTGCAGAGTTGAGAGAAGGAAGCCCCTTCATGGCCTCGCCGTGATCAACGGTAACAGTCAGTCCGGGATCAAGTCGCGCAGATTTTCGAGGGTGATGACCTGGGAGTCCGGGTGCAGCCCCTCCGGGCGCTGGAGACCGACATAGGTGACGGGCCCGTCCGGGACGGAACAGCCGTCCCACAGCGTCACCCCCACCGAGCCGTCGGCCAACACGTCGGCGAGGTACCGCACCGTCAGCTGCTCACGCTCGACGACGGCCCGCACCAGCGTGGCCACCGACACCCGGTTCTCCTCGACCCGGTTGGACGTCGGCATCCCCTTCAGATACAGGTGCAGCCACTTGGCGTGCCACCGACCGTCGTCGCCGCGCCGGAACGCCAGCGGCAGCGCCACCCGCCCCGGACCGCGCAGCTCCGACTTCATCCGCACCGTCCGCGGCTCGAACGGCCGCCCCTGCTGCTCGGCCTCGCGCAGCATGAAGCCGAAGAACGACTCCTCGACCTCCTCGAAGCCCTCCCCGGAGAAGATGTTGACCTGCGGGACGACGAACGTGCCGCGCACAGCACCGAGCGGCAGGTTGATGAACTCCGAGGCGCCCTCGGGCGCTTCGACGATGTCGCCGGAGTGCTCGCCGTCCAGGTTGGACAGTTCGGTGTACGACAGCCACGAGACGGTCTTGTAGGAGGCGTCCAAGATCAGTGCCGACAGGTCGTAGTCGGTGGTCTCCTCGGTCTGCTTCCAGTACACGAAGAAACGCAGCAGCTCACCGTCGACCGGGGAGACCGACCCGCGCGGCAGCACACCGAGACCGGCCGCGGTCGCCCGCCCGCTCAGCGGCAGCGCCACGTCGAGGACCTGGGGGTCGATCAACAGCGTGTCCGGCGCCGGGAGCCGGCGCCGGACTTCCGCGTCGAGCGCGGCCGTCAGACGCTCCCGGTCCGGCGCCGGTACGGGCGCACGGTCATCGGAAGCGACCCAGGCCCGGCCCAGGCGGTTGATGAACACGCGCCGCTCGCCGGTCTCCCGGTCCCGGTTGTGCAGGTGCTCGCGGACCGACAGCAAGACCCGGCCGGAGACCGAGGGCGCGGCCCGCTCGACGGCGGCCACGACGGCATCGCGCTCACCCGCGGTGGCGGCCCTGCGCAGCAGCCGGTCCAGCGAACGCAGCAGCTTGCCGGGGGCCGACGCAAGCAACTCGGCCGCCGCGGTGACCTCGTCCCGGTCGAGCAGCTCCTCCACCTGGCTCTCGAACGAACGGACCTTTCGCTCGCCGCGCGCGACGGCGAACACCTGGGCCGCGTACGGCCGGTCCGGGTACTCGTGCGGGTGCAGCCGCTCCCCGAGCCGCTTGAAGGCCTCGCGGTGCGCCAGGACGTCCGCGAGCTTGGCGGGAGCCGCGGCCACGACGTCGTCCAGCCCGGCCATCAACGCGCGCCGCACCGGCCGGGACAGCGCCCGGAACCGCGTCGGCTCCCGCAGGGTCACGTCGCCGCCCGACAGCGCGCACGCCAGGCGCAGCACATCGGTGACGGTGTCGAGGAGCGGGCTCGCGCCCACCGTCAGCCGGGCCTCGTTGACGACCGCGCGGTTCTCCCGGACCGGGATCGACTCCGGCTGCGGTCCGTCCGCGCAGTGTGCCGCGAGCGCCGTCAGGTCGGCGAGGACCTCCTCGCCCAGCGGGGTCACGCTGCCGGCCAGCGCCAGGTAGAGGGCGCTCACCTCGTCGTCCGCCGCGCCGCCCGGGTGCAGAACCGTCAGCCGGTCACCCGCGGCGGCGATCAGCTCGTCGTGGGCGGCGAGCATCTCGGCGTACGTGTGCTGGTAGCGGCCGTACGAGGGCAGGGTGAGCAGGTTCACGACGCCGCGGCTCAGCTGCTCGAGCGTGCCGGCGCGGGTGGACTCGTCGTCGAGGGCCTCGCGCATGCAGCGCATCCAGAAGTCGAGCGTGTCCGGCACATTGGCCGGGAAGTCGACGAAGTAGGCGTTGTGGCGGACGTGGTCGCCGACCATCTCGCGGACGATACGCAGCGTGCGCGCGGCGGTGTCGACGACCGTGCCCTCCGACAGCGCCGACAACTGCTCCAGCAGTTCGGTCGAGAGCTTGAAGCCCACGGACATCAGCGCCGCGTCGAACTGCCGCGCCGCGACGGTGCCCTCCCCGGCGGGTCCCGCGGGGGAGGGGAGACGGTGGGTGTGCCGGACGACCAGCGGTTCCAGAGGGTGGCCCATCCCGGCATGGTCGCAGGACGACGGGCGCCGGCGCACGGGAGTTTCCGCGCCGGGAACAAGAGAGGGAGGCGGCAGCCTACGCCGAGGTCAGGAGGACTGGGCGCGCTCGGCGTCCTTCTTCTCCTTGATGCGCGCCGCCTCCTTGCGGACGTCGGCCTGCGTGGCGCGCTCCTTCTCCAGCCACTCGGGCTGCTCCTGCTTGAGCGCGTCGATCTGCTCGGTGGTGAGCGGTTCGGTGACGCCGCCGCGCGCGAGCCCGGCGATGGAGACACCGAGCCTCGCCGCGACCACGGGGCGCGGGTGCGGTCCGGTGCGTCGCAACTCCCGCAGCCACTCGGGCGGGTTCGCCTGGAGCTCGTTCAGCTCGGCGCGGGTGACGACGCCCTCCTGGAACTCTGCGGGGGTGGCCGGGAGGTACACACCCAGCTTCTTCGCCGCGGTCGCGGGCTTCATCGTCTGGGTGGTCTGGTGCGACTTCATGGTGTCCAGACTAACGACCGCGCACGAGCCCTGAGACCACGCCCGGTAGCCTGGCCAGGTGACAGGCACTGCGGCATCCCCTTCCTTCCGGCTCGCCTACGTCCCGGGAGTCACCCCCGGCAAGTGGGTGCGGATATGGAACGAACGCCTGCCCGACGTCCCCCTGGAGCTGGTCGCGGTGTCGGCCGCCGAGGCACCTGACGTGCTGCGCGACGGCCGCGCGGACGCGGCGCTGGTACGGCTCCCCGTCGACCGTACGGTCTTCAGCGCGATCCCCCTCTACACCGAGACGACGGTCGTCGTGGTCCCCA
Source organism: Streptomyces sp. NPDC050287 (assembly GCF_044459385.1). Lineage (NCBI taxonomy): Bacteria > Bacillati > Actinomycetota > Actinomycetes > Kitasatosporales > Streptomycetaceae > Streptomyces > Streptomyces sp. NPDC050287. The sequence continues at coordinate 353,333 of NZ_JBITIY010000005.1, forward strand.
AGGACCACGTCGTGACGGCGGCGGACGAAGTGGAGTGCGCCGATCTCGCGGACGAGACCGTGCTGCACCCCCTCGACGACGTCCTCGACTGGGAGGCGCCGCCGGGAGAGCCCGCGTTCGAGCGGCCCGCCACCGCGGCCGACGCCGTCGAACTGGTGGCGGCCGGCATCGGCCTCCTCGTCGTCCCCCAGTCCCTGGCCCGCCTTCACCACCGCCGGGACCTCACCTACCGCCCGGTCGTCGACGCCCCCGAGTCCGGCGTCGCTCTCTCCTGGCCGGAGGACGCGACCACCGACCTGGTCGAGGAGTTCATCGGCATCGTCCGCGGCCGCACGGTCAACAGTACCCGGGGCCGTCCGGCGCAGGCAGCGCAGCCCAAGGAGAAGGCCAAGGCCAAGGACAAGCCCCCCGCCCGCCGCAAGCCCGTGCCCGGCAAGGCGACGGCCCGCAACCCGCGGGGCGGTTCCGGCGGCGCGACCGGAGGCAGACGCGGCAAGCCCCGCCGCCGTTCCTAGCGTCGGGCGGGGTCAGCAGGCGCCGAGCGCGGCGTGACGGGTACGAGGTCCTCCTGGCGGCTGCGCAGATCACCGGTCGCCGTCTTTGACGCGGTCACCCGGGGCGCGGGCGGCCCGCCGACCCGATCGTTCGGCGCGCGCGGGCGGCCGTCCCGATGCCTCACGGAGCGTACGTCGCTGCCTCCCGATGCGGTCACTGCCCGTGGGCGGCCGTCTCCCGACGGGGTCACTGCGCGTACGTGGCCCTCTGCGCCGTACGCACAACCCGTTGTCCGCCCGACGCGCCGAGCAGTGCCATGGCCACCCATGCCCCCGTGGGGGTCGTCCCGTCCGCCTGCGCGGGGTGGGCCACACCGGCGTCGGTCCCACCGGAGAACGCGGCGAAAGACCGTGGGCGGGACGGGAGAGCCACCCCGGGACAGAAGAGCGCCAAGGGATCAGAAGAGTGCCGAGGGACACGAGCCACCAGTTCCGGCCGTTCGCAGCCCGATGTCCTGCCGGCAGTGCACAGGCGTCCGGTCGTGCACGGTCCGGGGCGGTCCCGCGAGTGGCAGAATCTGGGCCGTGCACCAGGGGATCCTCGAGCGGGAGCCCGAGCTGGAACGACTGGCCCGGGCGGCGCGGGAGGCGGCCGACGGGGCCGGTTCCGTGGTCCTCGTCTTCGGCGAGGCGGGCATCGGCAAGTCGAGCCTGGTCCGGGCCATGCCCAAGGTGCTGCCCGACCGTGCCCGGATCCTCGTCGGCGCCTGCGACGACCTGGACACCCGCCGCCCCCTCGGCCCGTTCCGCGACCTCGTCGGCAGTGTCGGCAGCGAGCTGGCGCGGGCCGTCCTGGAGGGCGGCGACCGGTACCGCGTCCACGAGGCCCTGCACACCGAGCTGGCCGGCGCCCCCCATCCGGCGGTGCTCGTCATCGAGGACGTGCACTGGGCCGACGAGGCGTCCCTGGACGCCCTGCGCTTCCTGGTACGGCGGATCGAGCGGCTGCCCGCACTGCTCGTCCTGACCTACCGCGACGACGAGTTGAGCACCGGGCACCCCCTGCGCCACCTGCTCGGACAGGTCTCCCGCGCAGCCCGGATGCACCGGATGCCCCTGGCCCGGCTCTCCCTCGACGCCGTACGCACCCTCAGCGCCACCGGGCGGCTCGACGCGGCGCACGTCCACCAGGTGACCTCGGGCAACCCCTTCTTCGTCACCGAGGTCGTGGCCGCCGGCGACACCGGGGACGTGCCCCCGACGGTCGTCGACGCCGTACTCGCCCGGCTGCGCGGACTGGACGCCGCCGCCCTGGCCGCACTGGAGCGGCTCGCCGTCGTCCCCTCGGCCGTCGAACGCCCGCTCGTCGACGCCCTGCTGACGGAGGGCGTTGCCGTGCTGGCGCCGGCCGAACAGCGCGGACTGCTGACCGTGACCCCGGAACGGGTGACGTTCCGGCACGAGCTGATCCGGCGGGCCGTGGCCGACTCCCTGCCCGCCGCCCGGCGGATCGAGCTCAACCGCACCGTCCTCGCGGCCCTCGTCACCCGCCCCGGCACCGACGCCGCCCGCCTCGTCCACCACGCCGCACAGGCCGGCGACCAGGACGCCGTCGCCCGCTACGGACCCGACGCCGCCCAGGACGCCTCCGGCGCCGGCGCCCACCGCGAGGCCGCCGCCCACCTGCGGCTCGTCCTGCGTGAACGGCACCGCTACGCCCCGGCCGAACTCGCCGGGCTGCTCGAACGGTACGCCGTGGAGAGCTACACCATCGCCGACACCGCCGCGGCCGTGCCCGCCCAGCGGGAAGCCGTCGCCCTGCGCCGCACCCTCGGTGACACCCTCGCCCTCGGCGCCGACCTGCGCTGGCTGTCCCGGATCCACTGGTGGGCCGGAGACGCCGAACACGCGCAGGAGGCGGCCCGCGAGGCCGTGGCCGTCCTGGAACACGCGGGCGACGACCGGCTGCTGGCCCTCGCCCACAGCAACACGGCCCAACTGCGCATGCTGTCAGAGCGGTACGCCGAGGCCGTCGAACACGGTGAGCGCGCCATCGTCCTGGCGCGCAAGGTCGACGATCCGGCGATCCTCTCGCACGCCCTCAACAACGTGGGCACGGCCCGCTGGCGCGGCGGCGAGCCGGCCGGACGCCACCAGTTGGAGGAGAGCCTGGAGGTCGCGCTCGCCGCCGGCGAGGTCGAACACGCCTGCCGGGCCTACGCCAACATCATCTGGAACCTGCTCGACGGCCTCCGGTTCGCCGAGGCCGACCGCTTCCTGCCCCCGGCCATGGACCTGGCCGACCGCGCCGGACACCTCGGATTCCTGAACTACCTGCACGTCGAACTGGCCATGCGACGCCTGGCCGCCGCCGACTGGGACGAGGCCGAGAAGCACGCCGAGTTCGGCATGCACGACTTCGTCCCGGCCCGCTGCCCCGCCCTGACCGTCCTCGCCCGCATCCGCGCCCGCCGCGGTCTGCCCGGCGCCGGTGAACTCCTCGCCGAGGCCTGGGAGATCGCCGTACGCACCAAGGAACTGCAGCGCACCGGGCCGGTGGCGGCCGCCCGGGCCGAGGCGGCCTGGCTGTGCGGGGACCCGGCCGCTGTGGTCGCCGCCGCCCAACCGGTCCACGCCCAGGCGAGCCGACTGCCCGGCGCCCCGCACCGCGACGAACTCGGTTACTGGCTCACCAAGGCCGGCCACCCGGTCCGCACCGACGACTCGGACCATCCGTACGCGCTCCAGGCTCGCGGCGAGTGGCGGCGGGCCGCCGCGCTCTGGCAGCGGGCGGGCTGCCCCTACGAACACGCCGCCGCGCTCGCGGAGAGCCCGGAGGCAGCCGACCAGCTCACCGCGCTCGCCGCCTTCGACGCGCTCGGAGCCGAACCGGCCGCCCGGCTGGTCCGCGCGGACCTGCGCCGCCTCGGCGTGCCCCACATCCCCCGCGGCCCGCTCGCGGCGACCCGTCGCAATCCCGCCGGACTCACCGAACGCCAGCTTGAGGTCATGCGGTTGCTGACCGAGGGACTGACCAACGCCGAGATCGCCGAACGGCTCGTGGTGTCGGTGCGTACGGTCGACAATCACGTCCGTGCGGTGCTCGACAAACTCGACGCGCCGACCCGGCGCCACGCCGCCGTCCGCGCCACGGAACTCGGACTGATCGACGGCCGCGAAACGTAGGTATGCGGCGGGCCCGAGCTGGGTGACCGCCACGGATACCCGCACCGGTGCGAGCGGATAGAACGGGCGGATCGACCCGAAACGACAACGGGGGACCCGCATGACCAGCACACCCGTCCACGCCGCTCGCCGTGAACTCACCGACTTCACCGGCGAGTTGATCGGCCCGGACGACTCCGCCTATCACGAGGCCCGCGCCGTCTACAACGCGATGATCGACCGGCGCCCCGCCCTCGTCGCCCGCTGCGCCGACGCGGACGCCGTCGCCCGCGTGATCGGCTTCGCCCGCTCGCACGCCCTGCCGCTCGCGGTCCGGGGCGGCGGCCACCACGGCGCCGGACTCGGCACCGTCGACGGGGGAGTGGTCGCCGACCTCTCCCCGCTCAAGGACATACACGTCGACCCCGAGGCCCGCACGGTCCGGGTCGGAGGCGGCTGCGTCTGGGGCGAGGTCGACCGCGCCACCCACGCCCACGGCCTCGCCACCCCCAGCGGCATCATCTCCACCACCGGCGTCGGCGGCATCGCCACCGGCGGCGGGCTCGGCCACCTCACCCGCAAGTGCGGCCTGACCATCGACAACCTGCTGGAGGCCGACGTCGTCCTCGCCGACGGCAGCCGGGTGCGGGCGAACGCCGACGAGAACCGCGACCTGTTCTGGGCGATCCGCGGCGGAGGCGGCAACTTCGGCGTCGTCACCTCGTTCCTGTTCCGCCTGCACGACGTCAGCACGGTGATCGCCGGACCGACCTTCTGGCCCGTCGAGACCAGCGCCGACGTTCTCGCCGCCTACCGGGACTTCCTCCCGCAGGCACCCCGCGAGCTCAACGCCTTCTTCCTGCACGGCACGGTCCCGCCCGCCCCGCCGTTCCCCGAGGACATCCAGCTGCGCAAGATCGCCGGCGTGGTCTGGTGCCACACGGGCGACGACCCCGAGGCGGCCGCGTGGCAGATGGCCCCGCTGCTCGACGCCCTGCCCACGCCCTTGCTGCACGCGCCGTCGGCGATGCCGCACCCCGACATGCAGGCCATGTTCGACGGGCTCTACCCGCCCGGACACCAGTGGTACTGGCGCGCCGACTTCGTCGACACCATCCCCGACGACGCCGTCCAACTCCACGCCAAGTTCGGCGCCGAGGTGCCCACCATGCAGTCGACGATGCACCTCTACCCGATCGACGGCGCCGCCCACGACGTCGGCCCCGACGAGACCCCCTGGGCCTACCGCGACTCCACCTGGGCCTCGGTCTACGCCGGCGTCGACCCCGACCCGGCCAACGCCGAGCTCGTCAGGCGGTGGACAGTCGACTACTTCGACGCCCTGCACCCGTACTCGGCGGGCGGCGCCTACGTCAACATGATGATGGACGAGGGCCAGGAACGCGTCCGGGCAAGCTACCGCGGCAACTACGACCGCCTGGCCGCCGTCAAGGCCGACCTCGACCCGGACAACCTCTTCCATCTCAACCAGAACATCCGGCCGGCGCCGGGGCCGCGCCCCTGAACCGGGAGCACGGTCACGCCACCGGCACCGTGCGCACCAGCCAGTCGTGGGCGGTCCGGGCCGTGAACGCGGCCTGACCGCCCGCCACCAGCAGATCCGCGGTGGCGAACTCCGGACCGCCGGCCTGCGCGGCGACGTACGGGATCGCGATGCAGCGCATCCCGGCCGCGTACGCGGCGGCGGCGCCCGGCGCCGCGTCCTCCACGACCACGCAGTCGGCCGGGGCCGCGCCGAGCCGGCGGGCCGCCTCCAGGAACACGTCCGGAGCGGGCTTGCCGTGGGCGACCTCGTCCGCCGACACGGACGTCCGCAGATAGGCGCCCAGGCCGGTCCCGGCCAGCACCGCCGCGATGGCCTCGGGCGACGAACCCGAGGCCACCGCCGTCGGGACGCCCTCCGCCGCGAGCAGTTCCACGAAGGCGCGCATCTCGGGGTAGGCGCGCGTGGAGGCGCGGGCCAGCTCCAGATAGAGACGGTTCTTGGCGGCGAGGATCTCGTCGACGGACGCCCGCAGACCGTACTCGTCCTTCCAGACGGCGACCGTCTCCAGCGTGCTGATGCCGACGAACCGCTCATGGTCCGACCAGGTGTAGTCACAGACGCCGTACGTGGCGAGGACCTGCCGGCCCGCTTCGTAGTAGTTCGGCTCGCTGTCCACGAGCGTTCCGTCGAGATCGAAGATGACCGCGGTGTCGCCGAGATTGCTCATGGTTCCAGGATGTCAAAGATCTTTTCCGGGTTTCCGGGCCGCTCGTCCCATCGACTCCACCAGCGGCAGCAGCCGGTACGGGACCCGCTCGCGCAGGGCCACCTCGGTACGGGTGCGAACGACTCCCGGCAGGCTGATCAGCTTCTGGATCACGTCCTCCAACTGCGCGTTGTCACGTGCCACGACCCGCGTCAGCAGATCGCCGCCGCCGGTGATCGAGAAGGCCTCCACGATCTCGGGTACGGCGGCCAGCGCGTCCCCCACGTCGTCCAGATGCCCCTGGGTGACCTCGATGTGCACGAACGCGAGCACCGGGTGGCCGAGCGCGGCGGGGGACAGGGACGGTCCCGTACCGGTGATCACCCCCTCCCGCTCCAGCCGGTCGAGACGGGCCTGCAGCGTGCCGCGGGCGACCCCGAGGATCCGGGCGTACTCGCGCACGCTCGTACGCGGCTGCTCCAGCAGCAGCCGCAGGATGCGGGTGTCCAGCTCGTCCACGGACATCGCGCCGGCCTCCTCGTCCATGGTCCGTTGGCCCGCCGATGGACGCGCCAGTACCGTTGTTCCTGTACCAATGGCCCAGCATCTCACGCACCGCTTGAGCCAAGTGAGGACTTGGTGCTGCAATGGGTGCGTCGATGGCGCTGCGGACCCCGCGGCGCCTTTTGCATGCCAGGGGCGAAGGGGCGGGAAGCAGTGCTGAAGCGGACGTTCGTGGCGCCGGACCCGGGGCGGGTGCGGCTGCGGTTCGCCGCGCGGGCCGTGCTGGGCATCTGGCTCGCGGTGGTCCTGTGCGGGCTCGCCGGACACTCGCTCATCGGCGCCGTCACCGGTGGACTGGCCGCCCTGCTCGCCCTGTTCACCGTCACGGACGCCACCGTCCGCGGCCAGGCCGTCACCACCGCGCTGCTGCCCGCAGTCGGCCTGCCCGTGCTCGCCGCCGCGGCCGCCCTGCACGACCAGCCCGTCGCCCGCGACCTCACTTTCCTCGCCGTGGTCGGCGCGGGCGTGTACGCGCGGCGCTGGGGCCCGCGCGGGCACAGCCTCGGCGTGTTCGCCTTCATGACCTTCTTCGTGGCGCAGTTCCTGCACGCCACCACCGGCCAACTGCCCGAGCTGTACGCGGCCGTCGTCCTGTCCGTCCTCACCGCCGCCGCGACCCGCTTCGGCCTGTGGTGCTACGAGCGCCGCCTCCCGCCCGCCCCCGCACCCGCCCCGCCGGGCGGCACCGGCCTCGCCCGCGTGACCACCCGCCAGGCGATCCAGGCGACCAGCGGCGCGGGCTTCGCCCTGGTCGTGGGCCAGTTGGTGTCCGGGCAGCGCTGGTACTGGGCCGTCGGCGCCACCTGGTGGATCTTCGTCAACACCACCTCGCGCGGCGAGACCCTGGTCCGCGGCTTCCGCCGGGTCCTCGGCACGGTGATCGGCATCGGCCTCGGCCTGCTCATGGCCGTCCCGCTTGCCGGGGCCCCGGTCCCGACGGCCGTGCTCCTCGCCGCCTGCGTCTTCGGAATCTTCTACACAGCCGCCGTGTCCTACACCTGGATGATGCTCTGCGTGACCCTGCTCGCCGAGCTGCTCTACGGCCTCCTGGGCGTCCTGGAGCCAGGCCTGCTGGCCCTCCGCCTGGCGGAGACCGGCGTCGGCGCGGTCGGTGCCGGGCTCGCGGTGCTCCTCGTCCTGCCCATCTCCACGCACACCGTCACCGACGCCTGGATCCAGCGGGCCCTGCACTGCGTCCACGCCTGCACGGCCGAGGCGGCGGCCCGCCTGGCCGGCTCTCCCACGGCCGACCCCGCACCCCGCGTGGCCGAACTGGAGCGGCTCCTCGGCCGTGTACGCCTCTCGACCGCCCCGCTGGTCCACCCTCTGAACCCGATGCGCGCCCGCAAATGCCGCGCCCGCCGAGTCCTGGCCCTCCTCGACGCCTGCGCCCACGAGATCCACGGGCTGACCACCATCGCCGCACACCCGGAGGCCTCCCACGACGCCCGCCTGGCCATGGCGTGCCGACGGGTTGAGAGGGCGGTGGAGGCGCTCACCGGAGGTGGGGTGGCCGAGGGCGCTCGGGCGGACGGCGGTGTGCCGGGTGCGGAGGGAGAAGGCGGCCGGGCCCCACTACCCGCGCTGGCCCACCTGCACGGCCTGGAGCGCGCCCTCGCGGAACTGGCCACACCCCTGCGGGCCCCCTCGGGCTCGCCGCTCGTCGGCGCCTGAGACGCCCGCCCGGGGCGGGGCTCTGCATGGCGGGGCTGGGCATGGCGGCGCGGCGGCGTGGCGGGAGTGATTCCGGCCCCGAGGAGGGCCTACGAGCGCGGACGGCAGCCGAATCTCCCCCATCTGGTCTAGACCTTGCGTGATCGACTGCTACGGTCACCCCGACGGCGCGGCACTGGCACTGCACCGGCACAGCACCGAAAGGGGACCGCGGTGACATACGGCGGCAGGCGGGGACGGCGGGCCTTCATCGGGTCCTTCACGGCGGCCGGAGGGCCCGGCATCGTGACGGCGGCCGTGGACGAGGGCAGCGGCGCGCTGACCCTGCTCAGCACTCTGGACCATCTCCCCGACCCGTCCTACGTGGCCCTCGCGCCCGACGGCGGCACGCTCTACGCGGTGAGCGAGACGGCCGAGGGTGCCGTGGCCGCGTACCGCGTCACCGAGGACCAGCCCGAGCCGACCGGTTCTCCGGTGCCGGTCGACGGGGACGGCCCCACTCACCTCGGCGTCCACGCGGGCCACGTCCTCACCGCCAACTACGGCTCCGGCAGCGTCACAGCGGTGCCGCTTCGCCCCGACGGGGCCCTCGCCGCCGCCCCGTCCGCCGTGCTCCGGCACACCGGCTCGGGCCCGTACACCCCCCGCCAGCAGGGCCCGCACGCCCACCAGGTCCAGTCCGATCCGACCGGCCGCTGGGTCGTCAGCGTCGACCTCGGCACGGACTCGGTGCGCGTCTGCACGCTGACCGACGGCGGCCTCGTACTCCACCGGGAGGCGCCCCTGCGGCCCGGCTCCGGCCCGCGCCATCTGGTCTTCCATCCCAACGGTTCGTACGCCTATGTCGTCAACGAGCTCGTCCCGACCGTCACCGTCTGCCGCTGGGACGCGGCGGACGGCACGCTGAAGCCGCTGGCCGAGACTCCGGTCCTGCCCGGCGCCCCGGCCGGCGACGCCTACCCCTCGGGCATCGTCGCCTCACCCGACGGCCGTTTCGTGTGGACCGCCACCCGGGGCGAGGACGTCGTCTCCACGTTCGCCGTCGAGGGCGAGGGTGAGGGTCTGCGGCTGGTCGGCACGGTGCCCTGCGGCGGCCGCTGGCCTCGAGCGCTCACCGAGGCGGACGGCTGTCTCTACGTCGCCAACGAGCGCTCCGGCGACGTCGCCTGGTTCGCCGTCGATCCGGCGACCGGACTGCCGCGCTTCGAGGGTTCGATCGAGGTGACCGCCGTGTCCTGCGTGGTCATCGGCTGAACCGGCCCGGCGCCCGCACGGCGAAGGGCCCGCTCCTGCGCGGAGCGGGCCCTTTCGCCGTACCGACGTGCGGTGCGCGTCAGCGGACCGGCGCGCCCTGCGGCTGCTGCGGCGCGATGCCCAGCGCGGTCGTGTACTTGGCCAGGGCGAGCTTGCCGATCGCCGGGTACGGGCCGAGGGCCTCGGCGGCGGAACAGCCCGCCTCCCTGGCCGCCTCCTCGATCAGACCGGCCTCGATCTCCGGCCCTATCAGGTACGGCGCGAGCGCCAGTTGCTGTGAACCGGAGGAACGGAGCTGCTCGGCGACGGACGCGATGGAGCCGTCCTGGTCGAGCGCGGCCGCCATCACCGGCACGGCCAGGCGCGCGGCGAGCAGCATGCCGGTGATCCCGGCCGCCTGCACCGCCTCGTCACCGCCCACGGATGCCAGGATGATGCCGTCCGCGGCGGTCGCCACCGTGAACAGCCGGGCGCGGTCGGCGCGGGCCAGCCCGGCCTCCGACAGCCGTACGTGCAGCGCCTCGGCGAGCAGCGGGTGCGGGCCCAGCACATCGGTGAGGTCGGCCGCGACCCGGCTCTCCATCACGGCCTGGCGGACCCGGCGCAACAGCGCGCTGTCCGGACCGGCGAGCAGCGGCACGACCACGGCCACCGGCCCGTCGGGCTCCTTGACGTCCAGACCGGCGGCCCGGGCCTGCTCGTACCGGCCGGTGCGCTCCTCCGCGGCGTGCGCCAGCACGGCCTGCAGGGTGGGGAACTCCGCGTCGTCCCCGTCCAGGTACCCGATCCGGGCGTCGAGGCCGGGGAGTTCGGAGCGTGCGATGCTCACGACCTCGTCGGCAAGACTGCGCGTGGCGGCGCCCGGGGTGCCCGGAACCGCCAGAACCAGCGCGGGGGCGCCCTCGGGAGCCGCCAGCGGCTCGGGTCGGCGGTGCCGCCCGGGCTGGCGAGGTCGCGGCATTCGTACTGGCAGGCCGGACGCGGGCCCAGTGGGGGAGCTCATGGCGTCGCATGTTACTGGCATATGGGGCTCCCCTGTTCGGGGAGGGTGCAGGTGAGCGGTATCCGTCCTGTTTTGTCTGATGAGTTACGTACGGATCAAAACTGATCAGCGGTTGTTCCGGGCGCAGTTTCCCCTTTTGTGTCAACCACGGACAGCATCGCCTCATCACGCGGCAGAGCGAGCGAGCCGGTGGCCAGAGCCGCGGCGATACGGGCCGCCCCTCGCAACGGATCGCCCTCGGCGGCCACCCGCCGCGCATGCGGCAGCCGCCTCGCCAGTTCCTCCTCCAGGGGTACGACCAGCGGGTCACCCATCCTGAACAGGCCCCCGGTGAGGGCGACCCGGGGTGCGCCGGCGGGCGGGCAGACGGCGGCCGCGGAGTCGGCCATGTGCCGGGCCGCGGCACGCAGGATGTCCGCGGCGACGGGATCGTCGGCGGCACAGGCCGCCACCTGGGGCGCGAAGGACGCCAGCACGGCGGGACGGTCAGCACGCGGATACAGCTTGCCGGGCAGCTCCCGGGCGGGCCCGAACACCTCCTCGACGCAGGTCAGCAGCCGAGCGGAGCCGCCCTCCCGACCGTCGTGGGCCCGCAGCGCCGCCTCCAGTCCGGCCCGCCCGATCCAGGCGCCGCCGCCGCAGTCGCCGAGGAGATGCCCCCAGCCGTCCGCCCGGTGCCAGCGGGTCAGATCCGTACCGATCGCGATCAGCCCCGTGCCCGCGGCGACCACCGCACCTGGCCGTGTTCCCAGCGCACCGGTGTAGGCGGTGACCGCGTCGGCGACGAGCGCGACCTGACGGACACCGAACTCCCGCGCCAGCGCGCCGGGAAGCTCGGCACGCAGCGCCTCACCCAGGGTGGCGAGACCGGCGGCACCGATCACCGCGGTGCCCAGCCCGCCGATCCCGGTCTCGCTGGTCAACGCGCGGACCAGGGGCACCAGTTGCTCCATCAAGTGCACCGGGTCGATACCCCGGTCACCCGTGCGCACCGGCTCCCGGGCCTGCCGCTCGGCCCGCCGGGTGCCCGCGGCCGTACCGACGACGGCACGGAGGCCGGAGCCGCCGGAGTCGACGGCGAGGAACCCGTCCGCCGCACCGGTCACGGCAGACGCCTGTCCACCGGCTGTCCGCCCTGGCCGATCAACAGGCCGTCGGCCCGGCTGAAGCGCCGGCCCGTGTCCCGGTGCGCCCCCGGATTGCGCGGTGCGGCGGTCGGCTCCCGGATGATGTCGGTCAGGCTGCCCGGCAGCGGACGCACCTCGTGCGCGACCGAGAACGACGGCCCCGCCGCACGTGCGAGAGTTCCGAGACCTCTGTTCCCGCCACGAGGGGTTGGCGAGGCGCGACGCCCATGGCGGAGTGGCTTGATCACTGGAGGCAACAGGCTCCCCTCCTTCCGGGTGACCGACTGCGCGAGCTGCGGGACCGGCTCGATGACCTTGATCCGGAGGAAGAGTAGCGCCGAGGGCGGCGTCCGTGCGTGGTGGCTTCCGCATCTGTGCGGAAGCCCGGGGTGTGCCAGTAGGGTGACGCGCTGTGGCACCACGACCCTTGCATGAACTTGTTGAAGCAGGCTGGGCGAAGGCCCTTGAACCTGTGGCCGAACGTATCGCTGCGATGGGGGACTTCCTTCGGGCCGAGATAGCGGCCGGCCGGACCTACCTTCCGTCCGGAGCGAACGTCCTGCGGGCCTTCCAGCAGCCGTTCGATGACGTCCGCGTCCTGGTCGTCGGTCAGGATCCCTATCCCACACCGGGGATGGCCATCGGGCTGAGTTTCGCGGTGGCGCCGGAGGTGCGGTCGTTGCCGGGCAGTCTGGAGAACATTTTCCGGGAACTGCACACGGACTTGGGGCTGGCCAGGCCGTCCAACGGTGATCTGACGCCGTGGACGGAGCAGGGGGTGCTGCTGCTGAACAGGGCGCTCACCACCGCGCCGCGCAGTCCGGGGGCGCACCGGGGCAAGGGGTGGGAGGAGGTCACCGAGCAGGCCATTCGCGCCCTGGCCGGACGCGGGAAGCCCCTTGTGTCGATCCTGTGGGGGCGTGACGCGCGTAATCTGCGGCCATTGCTCGGGGATCTTCCGGCGATCGAGTCCGCTCACCCGTCCCCGATGTCGGCGGACCGCGGCTTCTTCGGTTCGCGTCCGTTCAGCCGGGCGAACGACCTGTTGGCCGGGCAGGGTGCCGAGCCGGTGGACTGGCGGCTGCCGTAGGGCAACGCGGTTGCGAAGGCCTGGTCTCTTTCCGAAGTGCCGGCGGTTCTTCGTCTGCTGGGGGTACGCCGGGGCGGCCGCGTCGGACCTGCGCCAACGGCTGGAAGGCAGGGAAAGAACCCGAGTTGGCCCGCTCCTGGTCCGGATTTGGTTCTTGGGTACCCCCGCCTTCTCGGTGTGGGAGGCGGCCGGCCGGTGGAAGCCGCCTTCCCCGCCCCGGGCGTGAAGCCGGGCGGGGGTGCCCCGAGCGTCCGGATCAACTGCACGCTCAAGCCGTCCGCCCAGCTCAGCCACACCCGGGGCTGATCGACAAGAGCCGGGCGATCATGGACTCGCGTGGGTGACCACGGACCAGATCCGTGCCGTCGACCACAGCGCCACCGCACGGTCCACCCGCCCCAACCCCAGCGGTCAGGTGTGGGAGAGTGCGAACGAGACGAGGAAGCCACTCACGGTGATCAGTCCGATGGCCAGGTGGGCGTCCTGGAACGCCTCGGGGATCATCGTGTCGGCGATCATGGCGAGGATCGCACCGGCGGCGACCGCGGTCACCGCGGCGATCACGGCGGGCGAGAAGGAACCGACCACCGTGTAACCGAGGACGGCCGACACCGTGCTGGCTGCGGCGATCGCCGCCCAGACGCCGAAGACATACCTCTTGGTGCGGCCGGCCTGCTTCATCCCCGCCGAACTGGACAGACCCTCAGGGACGTTGCTGATGAACACCGCGGCCACGGTCACCAGGCTGACCGCACCGCCGTCCAGCAGGCTGACGCCGATGACCGCGGACTCCGGTACGCCGTCGAGCAGGGCACCGAGTGCGAGCGCCGTCCCGGAACCGCCCTGTTCGGTCTCTGAGGGCTGCGCTTGTGCCCGTGCGTTACCGGAGCGCTTGCGGTGCCGGGCGCCCCGGCGGGCCAGCCACACATTGCCCCCGGTGTAGGCCAGCGCGCCGACGAGCGTGCCGACAGCCGCGGGAGCGAGCCCCGCCTGCTCGTACGCTTCCCCGACCAGCTCGAAGGAGACCGCTGAGATCAGCACCCCGGCACCGAAGGCCATCACGGTCGCGATCACCTTCTGCGGCACCCGTAGCCCGTATCCCAGCGCGGCACCGAGCAGCAGCGCCGAGCCCGCCACCAGCCCCCACAGTCCTGCCTGAACGACTTCAGCCATGCGGACCCGACTACCCGCTACGGATGTGGATCAACGGGCAACCGGCCCGGCTGTGCGGACAGGAACGAGCCATGCGCCCGCGCAGAAGGGGAAACGACGCAGGGCGGGAGCCCGATCCTGGTCCGGCATGACCACGTGCCAGGGTCCAGAGCTGGTGCGGGCCACCCGAACGGGTCCGGCACAGCGGCCCACGGCGCCTCGCGACGCGATGGTCGACGTCGAGGGTCTGCGAACCGGGTGGAGGACTCGCTCTCCAGGACCCGGCGTACTCGCCCCGCGGCAACTGCGCGCACCTGCGCTGACGCCACACATCAAGGCAGTCGTCCCGGAGAAGGAGGACCAGGCCGCCCACCGGGACAAGCGCCACCTACAGCCGTACGGGCAACGGAGATCAACCGGTGGCCAAGGCCGCACGGCGGGCCGGGCGGTAAGCGCTTCAGGCTCATCCGACCACCGCGGCCCGCACACACAGCACGTCCGGCAGATGCGAGGTCAACTGCCGCCAGCTGTCACCGTCGTCGGCCGACGCGAACACCTCGCCGTTGCGGTTGCCGAAGTAGACGCCGGCCGGGTCGGCGTCATCCGTGCACAGCGCGTCCCGCAGCACCGTGCCGTAGTGGTCCTCCTGGGGCAGGCCCGCCGTCAGCGGCTCCCAGCTCTTGCCCGCGTCCGCCGTCCGGAAGACCCGACATCGCCGGCCCGCCGGCACCCGGTCCGCGTCGGCGTTGATCGGGAACACATAGGCCGTGTCGCCGCGACGGGGATGCGCCGCCACCGCGAAGCCGAACGTGGACGGGAGTCCCTTGCCGATGTCCGTCCAGTGCGCGCCCGCGTCGTCGCTGCGGTACACGCCCCAGTGGTTCTGCAGATACAGCCGGTCCGGGGTGGCCGCGTCCCGTGCGACCTTGTGCACGCACTGGCCGAACTCCGGGTTCGGGTCCGGCAGGAACACCGCGGAGACACCGGAGTTGGAGGGCTCCCAGCTCACGCCGCCGTCCTTGGTGCGGAACACCCCCGCCGTCGACACGGCCACCGTGACCGCGCGCGGATCCCGCTTGTCGGTGAGGACGGTGTGCAGACCCTCGCCGCCGCCGCCCGGCACCCACTTGGACCGCGTGGGGTGCTCCCACAGGGGTCGGACCAGGTCGAAGCTCTCCCCGCGGTCCTCGGAGCGGTACAGCGCTGCCGGTTCCGTGCCCGCGTACACCACGTCCGGCTCGGCGGCCGCCGGGTGCAGCTGCCAGACCCGCTCCAGCGAGGCCTTTGTGTCGGGCGGGAACTTGACCGCCGGCTGGGCCGGCTCGGTCCAGGTCCGGCCCAGGTCGTCCGAGTGGAAGACGGACGGGCCCCAGTGCGCGCTGTCACCGCCGGCCAGCAGCCGCGGACGGTCCCCGCGGGTGTCGATGGCGACCGAATACACCGCCTGTGCGTTGAAGTAAGGGCTTTCGTCGAACTCCCAGGCCGCACCTCGTCTGCGCCCGATGAACAGGCCTTTGCGCGTGCCTACGGCGAGCAGTACCTCGGTCATGCCGGTCACCTCCGCGACGTCTTTGTCCCAGCCACTCGACAGTTTGCACCCCACCACTGACAGTCACCCCCGGAACCGGCTCCGCCGCAGGTCAGCGCGGCGATGGTAACGGTGCCGCGGAACCCGCGGGCCGTTTTCGCGAAGGTGTCGCGCGGGATCGGGACGCGCGCGACCGTCCAGTCGGGAAACCCGCCGTGAGCATCCAGGACCCGGCTCCCGTATGGGAGGGCGGTCCGGCATGTTCGTGCGCTGATGAGGAGGATGCCTGCGATGGCGTTCCGTGGTCCGAAGGTGTGGCTGTGGCGCTGGCGGCGCAATCCGCTCAAGCGGCGCGCCGACGCGGTGGAGGCCTGGCTTGTGCTCGGTGCCTGGGCGCTCACCGTGGTCGCCGGCGTGCTCGCGGGTCTGGGCGTCGCCCGGACCGTGGAGCACAGCCTGGCCCGGGAACGCGTCGAGTGGCATTCGGTCATGGCGCACCTCAGCGAAAAGGCGCCGGGAACGGCGGCCGCGCCCTCCAGCAGGGCGAGCGGCGAGCGAGTGTGGGCCAAGGTGCGCTGGACGGCGCCGGACGGCTCCGAACACACGGGCCAGGCCCGCGTGGACCCCGGCAGCAGCCCCGGGACTGCGGTCGCCGTCTGGACGGACCCCGAGGGCCGCCTGGTGACCAAGCCCGCCACCGCCGGCCAGGCCCGTCTGCGGGCCGCCCTGACCGGCGTCCTGATCGGTGTCGGCGCCGCGGCCATGCCCTTCGTCGGCGGCCGTGTGCTGCGCGGGCGCCTGGAACGCCGGCGTATGGATCAGTGGGACGCCGAGTGGGCACGGTTCGGTCCCCTGTGGGGGCGCACGACGGGCTGAGCGGGAGTCCATCGCCTGCTGCCGAGGGAGAGGGAGACCGCCACCCGCTGTCGGGGGAGTCGGTCACCCGCTGTCGCCAGGGAGTCGGCCACTCGCTGTCGACGGGAGGCGGCACCCGTGCTGCTGTCCTACCCGCCCGCCAGTGCCGCCCGGCACAGTCCGACCAGCCGCTCGTCCTTGGGGATGTCGTGGCTTCCGTGACCGCCGGGAAGCGCGAGGTGGCGTCGCCGCGAGGCCAGTTCCGCCTCCGGCAGGTCTCGTAGCGGCGCGGCGGCCGGTCCCATGTCCACGAGGCACTCGGCGACGTCGGCGCGGGTGTGCGGGTGCTCCGTCCAGCCCGTCCGCAGCACCGGAAGGACGGGCTCGGCGTCCCCGTCGATCCGCCACAGTGCGCACCCGGCCGCCACCCGCTCCCGCACCGGCCCGTCCGCCACGGCGCCTCGCAGCGCGGCCGGTGCCGGACGGGCGGCCGGCCCCATCCGCGACAGCACCTCCACGGCCTGCCGGCGACGACGGTGGTCCCCACCCGCCATCTCCCGCAGCAGGACGGGCAGCACGACGGCCGCCTCCCCCTCCACCTCCCACAACGCACCCGCCGCCGCGCTCGCCCGCTCGGTGTCCAGCAGCCCCCGCAGCACCGGCACCGCCTCCCGCGCGGCGGGCCCGAACAGGCCCAGCGCGCGGACCAGGTGCCCCAGGTGCGCGTCGTCCGGCCGGAGCCCGTCCGACGGTCCGCGCACCAGCCGCATCACCTCCGGCAGGGCATCCCGGTCACCCAGGGTGAGAAGCGCCGACAGAAGAGGTACGGCGAGGTCCGGGGCCCGCGGTGAACCGAGGGGTATCGCGCCGAGCCGGCGCCGCACCACGGGCGCGAGAGACGCCGCTGCCCGGCCCAGGTGGCCGATCGCCTGCCCCAGATCACCGGGGACGACCGGCCCCGCCAGCACCTCCGCGAGAACCGGCACCGCCCGCGGATCCCCGCATCTGGCCAGGGCCTTGAGCGGGTCGCCGAGCAGGAGCGTCCCGCACCGACATCGCCGCACCCACCGGTCGGGCCGGGAAGCCACCAGCGCGGCGAGACGATCGGCGGCCAGCGCGGCCAGGCCGAACAGATCTATGAGGACGGACACCGCCGCATCGGACAACCAGCCGACCTCTTCGTCCAGTTGGGCCCCGATCAGGGTGACGAGGCCGCTGTGGCCGGTCCGCCACTCGCGCAGCAACCCGGCCGCCATCCACACGGCGTTGCAGCGGTCGGTCGGGTCCGGGCTGGTCAACTGCCCGTCGAGGAGGGCGATCCGGTCGGCCACCCGGTCGTCGAGCGCGGTGTGCAGGGAGCGCAGCAGATGGGAGCCCTCCTCGTCCACCGGCCGCAGTCGGTACAGACGGCGGGCGAGCGTCTCCTTGCCGGATCCGCCGGCCACCTCCCGCCGCACGGTGCGCCGCGCTGAGCGTTCCCTGAGCAGCCGGACCGCGAGGGGCACCAGGTCGGACGGGGCCCGGTCGGGAGCACAGCCCACGAGCTGACCGAGCGCCGCGAGCCGCAGCCCCGGCTGGTACGGCGGCCCGCACCGCGCCACCAGCAGCTCCAGCGCCTCACCGGCGTACGCGGGGTGCCGTCGTACGAACACTCCGAGGCTCTCGGTGAGCGCGAGCAGCACTCCGTCGTCGCGCTCCGCCGCGATCCGCTTCCGCAGCACATCCAGGACCCGGGCCGGTTCGTCGAGGAACCGCACCAGCGCGCCCGCGGCAGCCCGGCGCACCGCGGCGTCCGCGTCCCCGGCCAGCCGCACGAAGACCTCGGCCCCGGCCCGGATCACGCGAGCAGCCGACGCCCCGCTGCCTCTGAACCCGTTCAGCTGCCCCGGGGGCCCACCGCTCCCGCGCTCCGGACCGACCTCCGCCTCCTGGCCCACGGTCCCCATGCTCACCAGCAGTTCGACTATCCCGTCCCGCTCCGGCACGGTCTCGTTGCCCGCGAGCGCGAGCAGAAACGGAACGCAGGCCAGTGTCGAGTCGTACACGGTGCCCTGGTCGTGCACCGTGCCGTACATCCGGTCCAGCGCCTCCCCCCTCTCGGCCGGGTCCGGCGAGGCCAGCCCCCGCAGAAGTCCGGGCACGTCCTCCGCGCTGCCGTGCGCATGGCGCAGCGCGGCCCAGTCGACGTCGTCGATCCCCGTGAACACGTTGTCCTCCCCAGGCGAAGTACCACCTGATCGTGAGTCTTCACCACGGCACTGACAACGAAGCGGAACCGGTGCGTGACGGTGTGCAGGGATTCAGTGTCCGAAGGTCAGCGCCCGCCCCAGGATCCCGTCCAGATCGGCCGTCTCGGGAAGGGTGCCGAAGGCGTGGCCCCAGTCGCCGCCGAGCCGGGTCGCGCAGAACGCGTCGGCGACGGCGGGCGGGGCGTGCCGCACCAGGAGGGAGGCCTGCAGGGCGAGGGCCATCAGCTCCACCAGCCGCCGCGCACCCCCCTCCGACGCCTGCGTCAACTGCCCCTTCAGCCGCGTCACGGCCGCGTCCAGTCGGGCGTCCGCCCCCTGCGCCAGGGCGAGTTCGCCGAACAGGGCGTCGGCGGCCTCCGGCTGTCGCCGCAACGCCCGTAGAACATCGAGTGCGTTGACGTTTCCCGAGCCCTCCCAGATCGACAGCAGGGGAGCCTCGCGGTAGTGGCGTGGCATGCCCGACTCCTCGACGTAGCCGTTGCCGCCGAGGCACTCCAGGGCCTCCGCGGTGAAGGCCGGCCCCCGTTTGGTGACCCAGTACTTGCCGACGGCGGTGGCGATCCGCCGGAAGGTCTGCTCCCCGGTGTCCCCGCGCACCGCACGGTCGGCCGCTCCGGCCAGCCGCAGGGTGAGTGTCGTCGCCGCCTCGGACTCCAGCGCCAGATCGGCCAGGACGTTGCGCATCAGCGGCTGGTCGAGCAGCCGCTCCCCGAAAGCGCTGCGGTGACGCACGTGATGTCCGGCCTCGACGAGCGTCTTGCGCATCAGCGTGGCCGACATCATCACGCAGTCCAGGCGCGTGCAGTTGACCATCTCGATGATCGTCTTGACGCCCTGGCCCTCCGGCCCGACCAGCCAGGCCACGGTCCCGTCGAACTCGGGCTCGGAGGAGGCGTTGGACCGGTTGCCCAGCTTGTCCTTGAGCCGCTGGATGCGGAAGGTGTTGCGGCTGCCGTCCGGCAGGACACGCGGCACGAGAAAGCAGGACAGGCCGCCCGGAGCCTGCGCCAGCACCAGGAAAAGGTCGCACATCGGCGCCGACGTGAACCACTTGTGCCCGCGCAGCGTGTACATGCCGGGCTCGGCGGTGGGTGTGGCCGCCGTGGTGTTCGTCCGGACGTCCGAGCCGCCCTGTTTCTCGGTCATCCCCATGCCCGCCAGCAGGCCGCGCTTCTCGGTCGGCACCTTGAGCTCCGGCTCGTACGCGCGGCCGGTGAGCAGGGGCTCGTAGACCTTCGCGAGCTCCGGCTCTTTGCGCAGCGCGGGGACCGCCGCGTACGTCATCGACGTCGGGCACCCGTGCCCGGCGTCGGTGTGCCCCCACACCAGGCCGCCCACCGTACGCGCCACGTGGGCTCCGGGCCGGGCGTCCGCCCAGGGTGCTCCCGCGAGTCCCTCGGTGACCGCGACCCGCATCAGGTGGTGCCAGCTCGGGTGGAACTCGACCTCGTCGACGCGGTGGCCGTACCGGTCGTGCGTGCGCAGGACGGGCTCGTGGGTGTTGGCCTGTTCACCCCACTCCTGGGCCTCGGCGCTGCCGGACCTGAGCCCGAGCCGCCGGATGTCCTCCTCGGCCCAGCCGGCGCCCTCCCGGTGCAGCCCCTCCAGCAGGGCTGTGTCCGCGGACGCGTCGTACGGGGCGAGCAAAGGGGGCTGGTTGGTGACGTCGTGGGTGGCGGCATGCTCGTGCACGGGAATCGAGACCATGGAATCCATGTTGCACTCTCGCTGCGGTTGTAGCAATGATGCAACACAAGAGGCGCCCGTACAGTACGTGACCATGCGGAGGAACGTGTCGGTGGAGCCGGGGGAGGTCGACCTGCGGCCGTTGTCCGCCCGGTCGGTCGTGCTGAGCCTGCTGCTCGGCGCGCATCCACCGGAGCTCGCCGTGAAGGACCTGGTGCGGGCGGTGGAGCCCTTCGGTGTCGGCGGATCCACGCTGCGGGCCGCGCTCAGCCGGATGGTGGCCGCCGGTGATCTGCAGCGCACGGACTCCGTGCACCGCCTCAGTGACCGCCTGCTCGCGCGTCAGCGCCGTCAGGACGACGCCGTACACCCCCGCACGCGCGCGTGGGACGGCGACTGGGAGATGGTGGTGGTCACCGCGACCGGCCGCGGCCCCGCCGAACGCGCCGAGCTGCGCGCCCGGTTGACCGCGCTCCGGCTCGCCGAACTCCGCGAGGGAGTCTGGCTGCGGCCCGCCAACCTGCGCCGACCGCTCCCGGCCGACCTCGCCCCGGTGGCCCAGTGCTACACGGCCCGTCCCGAGCGGCCCGCGTCCGAGCTGGCGGCGAGCCTGTGGCCCCTGGACATCTGGGCCGCAACAGCCCGTGCCCTGCTCGCCCACGTGGCCCGTACGGACCGGCCGGCCGACCGGCTCACCGCGTTCGCGGCCGTCGTACGCCATCTGCTCGCCGATCCCGTCCTGCCTCCCGCACTCCTGCCGGAGGACTGGCCGGGGACGGAACTGCGCACCGCGTACACGGACTACCAGGAGGAACTGGCGGACACGGTGCCCCAGGTCGCGCGTGGCGCATGACGCGACCCGTGCCCCCGCGCGCACGGCGAGGGCGGCACTCTCTGCCCCCATGACGCGGCGGCCGTACGAAGCGCCGTGCAGGGACGCTTCGTACGGCCGCCTCTCACCTCACACGTGACCTCGACGGATCACTTGTAGGTGACGTCCGAGGTGGAGTACTTGCAGTAGGTGCCGTCGGGGCCGGAACCGTTGGTGGTCGGTTCCTTGCCCGAGTTGTTGCCGATGTACTTCTGGCACGGGATGATCTTCTTGCTGCTGTCTCCGACGATCGTGATGCCCCTCAGGGTCGCGCTGTCGCCGTAGTTGGTGTTGATACCGACGAGCTTGTTGCCCTGCCAGGTCGCCTCGATGGTGTTGAGGTTGATCGTCCGCTTGTACTGCGTCGAGCAGTTGCCGCAGGAGCGGACGAAGGTGCCGAAGTTCTTCACGGCGAAGTTCGACACGTTCAGCGTTCCGGCGCCATTGAACTGGAACACCTTGTCGCTGGCTTCCTTCGCGCCACCGCCGGAGACCGTGTACACGTTGGAGGACGAGGAGCCGCGGAACGTGGCCGCGTCCTCACCGACGTCCTCCCACCACACGTTCTGCAGCGTGCAGCTGGCCTTGCAGTGGACGCCGTCGGCCGCCGGGGCGCCGATGATGACGTTCTTCAGCACGGCACCGGCGGCCAGTTCCAGGATCGGTCCCTGGTCCTCGTCCTGGCTGTCGCTGCCCAGTGCGCCGGTGCCGTACAGGCGCTTCATCCCGTAGTCCTTGGTGCCCGAGACCGAGATGGTGGCGGACACCCCCTGGCTGCCGTTCGCGGTGGGCCAGGTGGCGGCGGCCGCCGGGGTCAGGGCTCCACTAGTCATGATCATGCCAACCGATAGGCCGAGGGCGGCCATCGCGCCGGTCAGCGCGCGCATGCGGACGCGCGGACGTGCTGAAGAAGTCATGTCCCTGTTCCTTCTTCCTGTGTGGGGGACGGTCAGAGCTTTCCGGTGCCCGCACCGTTCGTCACCGGGGCGACGACGGAGGAAGCGGGCTCGGCGGAGCAGCTGGAGGGCGAGGTGGTGAAGGTGCCGACCCGCGAGACCTCGGTGGCGGCTCCACCCAGGTCGTTTCCGTGCAGGGGCGAGAGTGGCCGCGCCGGCTGCCGGTGCCTTCTTTGCGCATGTGTACGTGGGGGGAGAGTGCGCATTGCGGGTGCGTCCCTTCAAAGGTGCCTGAAAGTACCTACCTGGCCCAGTACATGAACGTTGTTCTCCATTCTGATCGCTGCGCGTGAGCAGAGTGACCATGTGGGGGTGAGGTGGCGCCGGTCGGTCACACTGCTGAACGGAACGTAGAGGGCAAGCGCTTTCTAGTCAACGCCTCGTGCAGAACACTTTCGGCCACGCCTGGCGAGCGCGGGAGCGAATTCTTTCGAAGCGTGGGAGCGCTTCCATGGCGGCCATGTGCATGCCACGATGCTCGGCGGGCGCTTCCCTTCGAGAGGGGCGAGTCGATGACGTCTCCACGTATGCGTACGTTCATCAGCGGGCTGGTCCCGGTGTCACTCGCGGTGGGTCTGACCGCCCTGGCGCCCGGCCCGGCCGCCGCTGAGGACTCCCGCCCCGGCCGGCAGGGGCCGCTGCCCGACTCCTTCAGCTCGGCGTCCACCGGTCCGCCGATCAGCCTCGAGCCGGACGCCACGCACCCGATGGTCCCGGTGAAGGATCCGGCGGTCTTCCGATGCGGGAACCGCTGGCACGTCTGCGCCACGACCGCCGGCACCGCCACGCTCGCCGAGTTCCCGAGCGGCTTCCGCGACACCGCCGTCGTGCCGTCGAGCCCACAAGGTGAGCTTCGAGGCAGGACGAACCCAACCTGTTGAGAAAGGGGCAAGGACGTGTCCACCACCGCTCACGACACCCCCCGCGCAACCCCCCGCAACACCGCACGGAGACCGCTGCGTTCGGTGCTCGTGGCGCTCCTCGGAGCGCTGGTGCCGTTGCTCGCGGTCACCGTCCTCACCGCTCCGGCGGCCACCGCCCGCCCCCGGGAGGCCGCCGCGGCCCCCACCGCGGCCCTCACCGAAGTCACGAACTTCGGCACCAACCCGAGCAACCTCCAGATGTACCTGTACGTGCCCGACAGCGTCACCGCGCACCCGGCGGTCGTGGTGGCCGTGCACTACTGCACCGGCTCCGGACCGGCCATGTACAACGGCACCGAATGGGCCCGACTGGCCGACCGCTACGGCTTCGTCGTCGTGTACCCGTCGGTCACCCGCGCCAGCAAGTGCTTCGACGTCGCCTCGCCGCAGGCCCTGAAGCGGGGCGGCGGCAGCGATCCCGTCGGCATCAAGTCGATGATCGACTGGGTCACCCGCACCTACAGCGCCGACACGTCGAAGATCTACGCCACCGGGATCTCCTCCGGCGCGATGATGACGAACGTCCTGCTGGGCGACTACCCCGACGTGTTCGCGGCCGGCGCCGCCTTCTCCGGCGTGCCCTTCGGCTGCTTCGCCACCACCGACGGCTCCGAGTGGAACAGTGCCTGCGCGAACGGCACGGTCACCCACACCCCGCAGGAGTGGGGCGACCTGGTCCGCTCCGCCTACCCCGGCTACACCGGGCCCCGGCCGCGGATGCAGGTGTGGCACGGCACCGAGGACGACGTGCTGCGCTATCCCAACTTCGGCGAGGAGATCAAGCAGTGGACGAACGTGCTCGGTGCCGGCCAGACCCCGGCCGCCACCGACTCACCCGTCTCCGGCTGGACCCGCACCCGCTACGGCGCCACCGGTGACCGGGCCCCCGTCGAGGCGATCAGCCTCCAGGGCGTCGGCCACAACCTCTACGCCGACGGCATGGCATCCCGCGCCCTCACCTTCTTCGGCCTCGACAGCTCCGGCCCCGCGCCCCAACCACAGCCGGGCGCCTGCAGGGTGACGGCCACGACCAACGCCTGGAGCACCGGCCTCACCGGTTCGGTGACCCTCACCAACACCGGCACGACCTCGGTCAACGGCTGGCAACTCGGGTTCACCCTCCCGGCCGGCCAGACCATCACCAACGGCTGGGGCGCCACCTACGCCCCGGCGTCGGGTGCGGTGACGGCGACGAACGCGGCGTACAACGCGACGCTGGCCCCGAACGGCAGCGTGACCATCGGCTATCAGGCGAACCACTCCGGCAACAGCGCGGCACCGACGGCGTTCACGTTCAACGGGACGGCGTGCACGGTGAGTTGAGGTCCGAGCGAGGTGACTCCGGTGCTGGTTCCGGGGTCACTCCGCCGCCGGGTTCCGTGGAGCACGAGGATCCCGAGGCCCGCGGATTCCATGACGCCCAGGCCCGCGGATTCCATGACGCCCAGGCCCTCGGATCCCATAACGCCCAGGCCTTCGGATCACCCGACGCCCAGGCTCTCCGACCACACGCGTGAACGCGGCTCTCGGGTCACACGGACCGGTGGTACTGGTCCGGCACATGCACCTCCGCCCCCAGCTCACGTGCCGCGTGCCGGGCCCAGGACGGGTTGCGCAGCAGCTCCCGGCCGAGCAGCACCGCGTCGGCCTCTCCGTTGACCAGGATCTTCTCGGCCTGTTCGACCTCGGTGATCAGGCCGACGGCGGCGACCGGCAAAGTCGTCTCCGCCTTGACGCGAGCGGCGAAGGGCACCTGGTAACCCGGGCCGGTCGGGATGCGGACGCCGGAGGCGTTGCCGCCTGTGGAGGCGTCGAGGACGTCGATGCCGTGGTCCTGGAGGTCGCGGGCGAAGCGGACCGTGTCGTCGGGGGTCCAGCCGCCGTCCTCCAGCCAGTCCGTCGCCGAGATGCGGAAGAACAACGGCTTGTCGTCCGGCCACACCTCGCGCACGGCGTCGACGACCTCGAGGGCGAAGCGGGTGCGGTTCTCGTACGAGCCGCCGTAAGCGTCGGTGCGGTGGTTGGAGTGCGGGGAGAGGAACTCGTTGATCAGGTATCCGTGGGCCCCGTGGATCTCAGCGACCTCGAAGCCGGCGGCGAGGGCGCGACCGGCCGCGTCCGCGAACCGGCCGACGACTTCCTGGATCTGACTGGGCGTCAACTCGGTCGGGACCGGGTGCCGTTCGTCGAAGGCGAGCGCGCTGGGCGCCAGCGGCTGCCAGCCGTACTCCTCTGGACCGACCGGCGCGCCGCCCTTCCAGGGCCGGCCGGTCGAGGCCTTGCGGCCGGCGTGGGCCAACTGGACACCCGGCACCGTGCCCTGGGACACCAGGAAGCGGGTGATCCGGCGGAACGCCTCGACCTGGGTGTCGTTCCAGATGCCGAGGTCGTACGGGGAGATCCGGCCGTCGGGGCTGACACCGGTCGCCTCGACGATGATCAGCCCCGTACCGCCGACCGCGCGGGCCGCGTAGTGCGCGAAGTGCCAGTCGTTCGGGGCGCCCGTGTCGGGCCCCTCCGGGGCTGCCGAGTACTGGCACATCGGGGGCATCCAGACCCGGTTCGGGATGGTCACGTCACGCAGGCTCAGGGGCTGGAAGAGGGCGCTCATGGTGAGCTGCTCCAATCGTCGCGGGGCGATGCACGACTCGTACGATAGGCATCGTAGTACGCCGGATGTCAAACTACGATGACTCTCGTACAATGAGATCCCCCGAGCGAGTGGAGCCACCGTGACCACCCCCGCCGTCAGCAGCCGCGACCTGCCGCATCCGGTGCGCGAGGACATCCGGCTGGAGGGCGTGCTGCACGCGCTCTCCGACCCCGTGCGGCTGCGGATCGCGCGAGAGCTCGCCGCCGACGGCGACGAGCTCTCCTGTTCGCACTTCGACCTGCCGGTCACCAAGTCGACGACCACCCACCACTTCCGGGTGCTGCGGGAGGCCGGGGTGATCCGACAGGTCTACCGGGGCACGGCCAAGATGAACGGCCTGCGCCGGGACGACCTAGACGATCTCTTCCCGGGACTTCTCGACGCCCTGCTCGCCGCCGCCGACCGGCAGGCCGTCCGGCTCCGGGACGCCTGAATCCGCCCTCGCCGGAAGATGGTTGAACAGCAGGTTCAGCACGATCGCGGTCAGGCAGCCCGCGCTGATGCCGCTGTTCATCACCGTCTGGAACCAGTCCGGGAACTTCTCGTAGATCGTCGGCACGCCGACCGGCAGCACACCCATCGCCACCGAGACGGCCACCACGGTCAGGTTGTTGTTGCCCTTGAAGTCCACCTGGGCCAGGGTCTTCAGGCCGCTCGCCGCGACCGTCCCGAACATCACCAGGCCCGCACCGCCCAGCACCGGCGCCGGTACCGCCGCCACCACCGCGCCCAGCTTGGGCAGCAGCCCGAGCAGCACGAGGATGCCGCCCGCGACGGCCACGACCCAGCGGCTGCGCACCCGGGTCATGCCGACGAGGCCCACGTTCTGCGCGTACGCCGTGTACGGGAAGGTGTTGAAGACGCCGCCCAGGACGGTGGACAGGCCGTCGGCGCGCAGACCGTCCGACAGGGAGCGCGGCTCGACCTTCCGGTCGGTCATCTCGCCGACCGCGATCAGGTCACCGGTCGTCTCGGTCATCGTCACCAGGGCCACGACCAGCATCGAGATGATCGCCGACGCCTCGAAGGCGGGCGCGCCGAAGTGGAACGGCGTACTGATGCCGACCCAGTCGGCGTCCCCGACCCCGCCGAAGTCCGTGAAGCCGAAGGGGACGGCGGCCGCCAGGCCCACGGCGATGCCGATCAGCACGGCGATCCGGCTCAGGAACGCCGGCGCGAACCGCTGCACGCCCAGCACCACCGCCAGCACGAAGGCCGCCAGCGCGATGTTCTTCGGCTCGCCGAAGTCCTTGGCCCCGGCGCCGCCCGCGACCCAGTTTCCCGCGACCGGCAGCAGCGAGATACCGATGATCAGGATCACCGTGCCGGTGACGAGCGGCGGGAAGAACCGCAGCAGCCGGCCGAAGACCGGCGCGAGCAGCATGATCGCGAGCCCCGCTACGATCACCGACCCGTAGATCGCGGGCAGGCCGCCGCCCGTGGTGCCGATGAGCACCATCGGCGAGACGGCCGCGAACGTACAGCCCTGCATGATCGGCAGCCGTACGCCGAAACGCCAGAACCCGATGCACTGGATGAGCGTGGCGATCCCGCACACCAGCAGGTCGGCGGTGATCAGATACGCCAGGTCCGCCGGCGACAGCTTCATCGCCCCGCCGACGATCAGCGGCACGGCCACCGCGCCCGCGTACATCGCGAGCACATGCTGGAGGCCGAAGGCGGCGAGTTGCCGTACGGGTGGGACCTCGTCCACGGGATGCACGGATGCGGTGGTTGCCATGGGGACTCCAGAGCGGCGGATGGCTGGGAACATGCGAACAGCACGAGACCGTAAAGGTCTTGAACAGTTTGTTGATGTCGGTGGTGTTGCCGATATGTGTCATGCCCACCCAGTTGCCCGCCGCGCCGCTGTGGAGTCTGCGCCACACCGCTGAGGGGTCATGGACCGCGCCGCTCGGGAGCCATGGACCGCGCCGCTGTCAGCAGTGATTCCCAGTCCGGCAGCTTGACCACGCTTCGCCCCAGCGAGGCCCCGAGCTGCGCCTCGGCCCGCTCGATCGCCTGCCATCCCGCCCACTCGACCGGCTGGATCCCGTCGGCGCGCAGTGCCTCCAGAGGGTCCTCGGGAAGATCTTTGTGTACGAGGGCGGGGGCGTCCTCCAGCAGTGAGGCGACCGTCTCCTTGGCGCACGGCCGGTTGGTGCCGATGACACCCGTCGGACCCCGCTTGATCCAGCCGGCCACGTACTCGCCGGGCGCGACCACGCCCTGCCGCAGGACCCGGCCGGCCAGATGGGGCACCGTCCCGTTCCTCGAGTCGAACGGCAGCCCTTTCAGCGGCACCCCGCGATAACCCACCGAGCGCAGCACCAACTGCGCCTCGATCTCCTCGAACCGCCCCGAGCCCGTCACCCCGCCCTGCCCGTCCGGAACCGTCCGCTCGAAGCGCACCGCGCCCACCCGCCCCCGCTCGGCGAGGAGCTCGACGGGCCGCAGGAAGAACCGCAGCCGGATCCGGCGGGACGCGGCCTCCTGGGCCGGGGCGTTCGCCCAGCCCCGCAGCACCTCCACGTTGCGGCGCTGCGTGGCGGGCAACCCGGAGGGATCCTCATAGCCCGGGTCCAGCGCCAGCTCCTGCGGATCGACCGTCACCTGGGTGCCCGGCAGGCCGCCCAGCTCACGCAGTTCCTTGGTGGTGAAGCGGGCCTGGGAGGGGCCGCGCCGGCCCACCATGTGGATCTCGGTCACCTGGCTCGCCGCCAGCGCGGCCAGCGCCCCCTGCGGCATGTCGGTCGGGTTCAGCTCCGCCAGGCCCCGGGCCAGCATCCGGGTGACGTCCACGGCGACGTTTCCCACGCCGATGACCACCGCGGAGCGGGCTCCGACGACGAAACCGTCGGCCGCGGAGTCCGGATGCGCGCTGTACCAGGACACGAACTCCGTCGCCGACCAGCTGCCCGGCAGATCTTCCCCGGGAATGCCCAGATGCCGGTCGGTGGCGGCGCCCACGCAGTACACGACGGCGTGGTACAGCTCCCGCAGCCGCGCGGCCGGTACTCCGTCGGGGCCGATGTGCACGCCCCCCAGGAACCGCACGCGCTCGTGCTCCAGGACCGTGCGCAGATTGTTCTGCAGCGACTTGATCTTCTCGTGGTCCGGTGCCACGCCGTACCGCACCAGCCCGTAGGGGCACGGCAGCCGGTCCAGGACGTCGACGAGCACCTCGGGATCCTGCTGGACCAGGCCCTGGGCGGTGTAGCACCCGCTCGGCCCGGAACCCACGACGGCGACACGGAGCACGGCCGACTCCTAATCTGAGGGATCCCGTGGATCCGCAGGAGATCGCTGACGCTCCCAGGATCGCACCGTCGCCGCTCCGCTGTCAGGGTGCCGCGCGCGGTGCGGACACGCGTGTCCGTTCGTATGGAATGTGATCATGCGGTTACGTTGCGTGTGTGCTAGACGCATCCTTTCTTCATCTTTCTGATCGTTGTCCGACGGACGGCGCCGTGTCCGTGCGGCGCGCGTGGGAAGTGCGGGAGGACGGGGCGGCGACCTCGTGGTTCGACGTCCGGCTGGAGTTCGCCGACGGTGCCCGGGTCGACGCGCTCGCCGTGGTGTCCGGCGAGGGCCTCTCGGTCGAGGACGTCCGGGCCCGGCCCGCGCTCTCGCTCGACGACCTGTCCGTCCTCGCCGACTGGATCGAGGGGCCCCTCTGCGAGGCCTGCGGCATCGGGCCCGCGCCCGGCGAGACGTCCGGGCCACGCAGGGCCCGCCCCGCGTGGCCGCGGGGCGTCGAGGGGCGGTGGCTCGTCGCGCGGGAGTACCGGGCGGCCCAGGAGGGGGGCGCCGATCCCGTCGTCGCGGTGATGTCCGCGACCGGACACAGCCGCCGCAAGTCCCTCAGGCTGATCGCGCAGGCGCGGGACGAGGGTTTCCTGACGCCACGTCATGCTCGGCGCTGAGCAGGGTCGTTGGGGACTCGCCGACCACTGCACCGCAGTCGGTCGCTGTGAAGCGACAGGTCACAGCATGGTCCGCATCCGCGTGATCTCGCTAGTCTGCTGAGCGATCACGTCGTCGGCCATCTCCTCGATCCGCACGTTGTTGCCCTGGCCCTTGACGTCCGTGGCCATCCTGATCGCCCCCTCGTGGTGGGTGATCATCAGGGTGAGGAAGAGCTGGTCGAAGGCCGCGCCCCGGGCCGCGCGCAACTTCTTCAGCTGCGCCTCGGTCGCCATGCCGGGCATCGGGGTGTGCGTGTGGCTCTCGCCCTTCTCACCGTGCCCCTCCATCTCGCCGTTCTCGCCCGATTCACCGTTCCCCGCTGTCTCGTCCTTGCCGTACTCCTTCAACCAGCCCCGCATGCTGCTGATCTCCGGGCCCTGCGCGGCCGCGATCCGGTCGGCGAGCGCCTCAACGGTCGTGGACCGGCCGCGGTCCGGGACGAGTTCGGTCATCTCCAGGGCCTGGGTGTGGTGGGCGATCATCATGCGGGCATAGTCGACATCCGCCGTGTTGGGGGTGTCGTCGTCGACGCGCTGCGCCTGCGCGTCCTCGGCGGACATCGTCCGGTTGGCCTCGCCGGGCTTGCCGGGCACCAGGACCGAAGGGCCGCCGGCGGCGGCCTGCGCGGGGTCGTCCGGGCCGGCGTCGCAGGCCCCGAGCGCGAGCGTGGCGAGGGCGGTCAGCGCGGCCGTGGCGAGGGGGACGCGCAACGCGCGGTGGAAGGGCACAACGACCTCCTGTGGCAGGCGGGATGAGGGGCACCGCGTGAGTGCTGACGACCGTCCTAGCACGCTTGAGCGCGTGAATGATCGAAAACCTTCATTACAGGTTCGTTGCCCTCTGTTGATATGTGCATGGTGAAGACGATACTGCGGGGTGGATGATCCGTTCACACTGAACGGAACCAGAGAGGAAGCAGTGATCTTGTTGAACAACCCCCGAACGCGGCGCAGACGCCTGGGAGTTGTGGCGGCGGCGGCAGGCCTGCTCGGCGCGCTGCTGACGGCTGTTCCGGCGGCCGCGACCCCCGACCCCGGGGATTCTCCGGCCGCGGGCAAAGAGGTGTCCAAGAGCGTCGAGGCCCAGGTCCGGGCGGCGATCGCCGAGGACGAGATACCGGCCCCTGGCGAGGTCGTCCACTCCGCCAACATCGAGCACCTCGTGAACGTCCCCAAGGACGTGCTGCCCGGCATCAATTCGGACCTCGCCTTCCAGGGCAAGTACGCCTTCGCCGGCAACTACGACGGCTTCCGCGTCTTCGACATCAGCAACCCGAAGGCGCCGAAGACCGTCGCCCAGGTCCTGTGCCCGGGCTCGCAGAACGACATCTCCGTCTCCGGGAACCTGCTGTTCCTGTCCACGGACTCCTCGCGCAGCGACAGCAGTTGCAACAGCACCACGCAGCCCGCGACCGAGAAGTCGTCGTGGGAGGGCATGAAGGTCTTCGACATCAGCGACAAGACCAACCCGAAGTACGTCGCCGCCGTCGAGACCGCCTGCGGCTCGCACACCCACACGCTGGTGCCCGAGCGCAGGAACGTCTACGTCTACGTCTCCTCGTACTCGCCGAGCGCCACGTACCCCGACTGCCAGCCGCCGCACGACGGCATCTCGGTCATCAAGGTTCCGCGCAGCGCCCCCGAGAAGGCGGCGGTCGTGAACTTCCCGGTGCTCTTCCCCGGTGAGGGCCCGGACGGCGGCGGCAACCCCGGTTCGCCCACCAACCCGGGCGTCTCCAAGACCACCGGCTGCCACGACATCACCGTGCTGCCCTCGAAGGACCTGGCGGCGGGCGCCTGCATGGGCGACGGCATCCTGTTCTCCATCAAGGACCCGGAGCATCCCAAGGTCATCGACCGCGTCCAGGACAACGTGAACTTCGCGTTCTGGCACTCGGCGACCTTCAACCAGAGGGCCGACAAGGTCGTCTTCACCGACGAGTTGGGCGGCGGCGGCGCCGCCACCTGCAACGCGGAGATCGGCCCGAACCGCGGTGCCGACGGCATCTACGACATCGTCGGCCGGGGCGACCACCGCAAGCTGGTCTTCCGCAGCTACTACAAGATCCCCCGCCACCAGGCCGCCACCGAGAACTGCGTGGCCCACAACGGCTCGCTGATCCCGGTCAAGGGCAAGGACCTCATGGTCCAGGCCTGGTACCAGGGCGGCGTCTCCGTCTGGGACTTCACCGACTCCTCGAAGCCCAAGGAGATCGCCTACTTCGAACGCGGCCCGCTGACCACCGACGCGCTCACCGTCGGCGGCTCCTGGTCGGCGTACTACTACAACGGCTACATCTACTCGAACGACATCGCCAAGGGCTTCGACGTGCTGAAGCTCAGCGACCGGCGCACCGACCCGGCCAAGCGGGTCCGGCTGGGCGAGCTCAACGTCCAGACGCAGCCGGACTACTTCGACTGACCGCCCGGGCCGTACTCCGGTGCGGCCCCGGTCGCGAAGAACCTCGACAGATCCGTGTCGCAGGCCCCGCCGGACACCGCCGTGGTGTCCGGCGGGACCCCCTGCTCCCAGTCGATCCGGTAGCGCTTGAACAACTCGGCCCGCAGCTCCGGCACGGGCATCGGCGCGCCGGGCAGCAGCGCCGCGTAGACGGCCCCCATGAGCAGCGCGCGCAGCATCGGGTAGTCGGTGTCGACATCCTGCGAGCCGTTGCGCTCCACGGTGTCGCGCAGCAGCTCGGCCAGCCGCCGCTGCTCCGGGCACGGTACGAAACCCTCCGCCTGCAGCAGCCCGGCCATGTGCTGGCGCATCAGGACGGGCCGCTCCCGCGCCAGGCCCAGGATCGCGTCGATGGCCCGCGCCATCCGCTCCCGGCCGTCCTCGGTGCGCGGTTCGCGCTCCAGCGCCTCCTCCAGCGTGCGGTGCATCAGCCGGTGGACGGCGGACTGGACCAGCGGGCGCTTGCCGGGGAAGTAGTACGACACCAGGCCGCGCGCCGATCCGGCCCGGTCCGCGATGTCGCCGAGCGTCGTCGCCTCGTACCCGTGCTCGCTCACCAGCTCGACCGCCGCTTGCAGGAGCCGCTCCCGGGAACGCCGGCGCAACTCTTCATTGACCGAGGCGCTGCGCGGAGACATGCTGTAACTCCTGTGTTGACTGGCTGCCAGCCAACTATACTCAGGACACCCGGGGCGGTTCCTCAGCGGAACTGCCCGGGTTGCCGTCTGCCCTGGGCGACGCGGGGGATCGTCCAGGGTGGGCGAGGCAAGGTGGGCCACGGGCCCGACCAGCCTCGCATCCGCTCGCTGCCCGGATGCGGCGGGCGCCCTCCGAGTCGTACAGGGGATCCACGGGGCCGGTCCACGGCCGACGTCCTGCTTGTCTGCGACTCGACGCCATCGCCGCCGGCGCTGACAGCGCCGCCTCAGTGTTCCCACGCGTCGGGCCCGCCGCCGCGCCATTCGATGAGCGGGGACCGGACGACGTCCATCTCGTCCCAGTCCTGCAGGCCGGCTTCCTGGAGGAAGGCGGCGATGTCCACCAGCCCGTACGCGATCCCGACGAAGTGGCCGCCCACTCGGACGCGCCGGCCGCCGTCTTCGGCGGGCGGGTAGACGATGACGGCTGTGGTGGAGGTCATGCGTCTACGGTCACGTGAGGTGCCGCTCGGGGCCTGGTGGGGTGGACTGATCGTGGCACGGCGCCGCTCGACGGCACGTGGCGGAGGGGCACGGGCGGGCGACGTCGCCGAGGGGCACGGGTGGGCGACGTCGCCGAGCCGGACCGAGCCCACCGTCACGAGCCCCACCCGAGGGGCACCCGGGTCAGCCGACCAGGTTCAGCACCGGCCGTAGTCCGTCCGGTCGCTGCGGCGCCGGCAGGTGGTCCACGAAGTGCACCGCACAGCCCAGGGCCGCCGCGCCGCCGTCCGCCCGCCGGTCGTCGCCGACCATGAGGACCTCCCGGGGATCCACGTCGAGGGCCGTGCAGGCTTTCTCGAACAGCCGCGGGTCCGGCTTCTGGATGCCGTGTTCGTACGACAGGACGTACGTGTCGACGTAGGCGTCGAGCCCGTGCTCGCGGAACACCGGTCGCAGGTCCCAGCCGATGTTGCTGACCACGCCGACGGCGATCCCGCGTTCGCGCAGAGTGCGCAGCACCTCGACGGCGTCGGGATACGGGGACCAGGCGGCCGGGGTCATGTGCCGGTCGTACAGCGCGTCGTGCAACGCCGGGTCGGGCAGGGGTACGTGCCGGGCGAGTCCGGTGTAAGCGGCCCGGTGCAGCTCGGAGCTCTGGTCACGGATCTCCCAGACGCAGGCGAGGTCGTCGGGGACCGGCTGCGGGGCGGGGGCCCCGCCGGGCAGGGCACCCAGGTCCTCGAGGGCCCGCGCGGCCCGCAGCAACTCGGCTTCGGCGAGGGAGAGTCCGGCCTCCGTCAGGACGGCTCGCAACCACGACTCGCTGGACTCGATGCGGAAGAGGGTTCCTGAGAAGTCGAACAACACGGCAGGCATGGCGTGATCCT
Organism: Streptomyces sp. NPDC050287; assembly: GCF_044459385.1. Classification (NCBI taxonomy): domain Bacteria; kingdom Bacillati; phylum Actinomycetota; class Actinomycetes; order Kitasatosporales; family Streptomycetaceae; genus Streptomyces; species Streptomyces sp. NPDC050287. The sequence continues at coordinate 387,248 of NZ_JBITIY010000005.1, forward strand.
ACGAGCCGGTCAGGGCCGCCACCGCAGCTGGGCCAGCACCGCGAGGGCCACCGTCAGAGCGCCGAGGAGCCAGCCGCCGATCACGTCCGTGGCCCAGTGGACGCCCAGCCAGATCCGCGTCATGCCGACGCCGACGACGCAGACCACGGACACGGCCAGGGCCGTGAGCCACAGGGCGCGGGCGACGCCGTGGCGGTGCAGCAGCCACAGCAGGAGACCGCACACCACCATGGCGGTCATGGCGTGGCCCGACGGGAAGGCCGCGTAGTGGGCCGTGTCGACGGGGTCGGACCAGACAGGCCGCGAGCGCCCGACCGCGGCCTTCAGGAACTGCTGCAGCAGCGTGCCCAGCGCGCAGGTCACCGTCAGCCACGCGGCCGTCCACCAGTCGGCCCGCCGCCACACCAGCCACACCACGACGGCCGCGACGACGATGCGCAGCGTCCACGGGTCCCATACCCAGTCCGTCAGGATGCGGAAGGCGTGGGTGACGCCGCGCTCGTCGACCGCCCAGCGGTGGGTGGTGCGGGCGATGTCCCCGTCGAAGCTGATCAGGGGCGGCCACGCGGCCGCGACCAGCACCAGGAGCAGCGTGGAGCACAGCGCGAGGGCACCGGCCGCGCGGGCGGCGGCGCGGTGCGCCGGACGGCGGGGCGGGGAGTCGACGTGCGGGGTGTGCATGCTGCGATCCTCGCCGACCCGTGGGGCGCGAGGCCAATCCCGTGCAACGCCGGATCGACATGGCGGCGGCCGCGGGATGACGTCGGAGTGTCACCGGAAGCGTCTGGCCTCCTGATTCGGGGCTACTGATGCGGACGGCCTGATGCGGAGGCCTGATTCGGGGGTACGCATTCGGAGGGCCGCATGCGAAGGCCCTGCTGCGGAGAGTCTGTTTCGGGGGCCCTGACACGGCGCCCGATATCCGCACTCCTGCGCTGGGGTGCCCCGGCGGTCACCCCAGCGCCCGCAGCCCCGGCATGAACGCCACCAGCAGCGGGACGACCGGGACCAGCGCGGCGGTGGCGGTCAGCCGCAGGCGGCGGGCCGCCGTGAGCCGGTCCGGGGGAGCGAGCAACCGGTGCACCCGCTCGGGCAGATGGGCGTGCGGGGTCGGGGCGGGGCCGAACACACCCCGGTCCTCGTTGAGTTCGACCAGGGCGAGCGCGGTGGTCAGCCGGCCGAAGCGGCGGGACGCCATGTCGTCGGCGGCCAGTTCGACCAGCCGGTGCATCCCGTCACGGAACGCGGCGAACACCGGAACCTGCGGAAACCCGCCGGCCAGCGCGGCCGAGCAGTGCAGCAGCCAGTCGTGCCGGGCCTGGGCGTGCCCCTCCTCGTGCGCGACGAGGGCGTCCAACTGTCGCCCCCGCAGACGCCGCAACGCGGCCGTGGTGACGACGAGGCGAGGTGCCGCACCAGGCAGCCACCAGGCGTCGGACCGCTCACCCTCCAGCACCACGAGCCGGCTGCCCGGATCCTCGCCGGGCAACAGCGGCGCGCGTACGAGGAGTTCGGCGCGTCGCAGCCGACGCCGGGCCCGCGCCCGTACGACCTCACGCACCAGCATCACCGCGCTCCACACCCCGCCGCAGGCCAGCACCACCGCGGTCGGCGCGGCCCACGGACCGGCCGTACCCAGCGCGTACGCCCCCACCACGGCGCGCGGAGCCGGGGCGAAGACCTGGCCCCGCACCGCCTGCCAGGCCACCGCCGCGCTGAGCGTCATCGACAGCGCGCAGCACAGCAGGACGGCTGCCACCACGCACTGCCACACCCACAGCGCGAGGACGGGTTCGCGGTCCGTCCAGTCGGCCCGGGCCAGCAGCCGGGGAGCGACGACGGCGGTCAGGGCGCCGAGCAGCAACAGTGCCGCGGGGAGCATCATGAAGGCAGCTTATGAGCGCCGAGCCGCTCAGGGGTACGGACCGCGACGCCGAAGTGACGCAGGCAACGGTCGCGTACGAAGACAGGGTCAGTACCAGCTCCCCGGAGTCCAGCCGTGATCCTCCGCGTCTCGCGATCCCCGGCGTCTCGGGATCCCCGGCGTCCCGCCTCACAGCGTCAGCAGCATCGCCACCATCGCGATCCCCATCGACAGCCGGCACGCCCGCGCCAGCTCCGGCCGGTCCCCCCATCCCACGGCCCCGCCCGCCGTGGCGGCCGGTATCAGCCGTACGCCGGACAGCAGCACGTACCCCGTGAAGTAGAACAGCAGCGTCCCGGTCACCAGCGGAATCCCGGCGCCGCCGTGCCCGGAGTGCTGTCCGGTGGAGGCGGCCATCACCGCCGCCATGTAGACCATGGCCGAGGCCCCCACCAGGTGGTGCAGATGACGGGTGCACGCCCGGGCCGCCCACAGGGCGTGCAGCGCCGCCACGCCGAACACCACGGCATAGGCGGGCCAGGTCCACGACGGCGGTGTGAACACGGCCGCCGGTACGGCCATCGCGGCCATCCCGAACCCCATCAGCGCCTCGCCGCCCGCGGCCCGGCGCTGCTCCTCCACGCGGCTGCGCATCCGCAGCAGGCAGTACGCCCCCGTCGCCGCGCACAACGCCACCAGCAGCCAGCCTGACGAAGCCGGTCCGTGCACGCCCACCTCCCCGCTCGACGATCGCTCGACGGTCGGTCAAGGGATGCCCGGGCCGCGCGGCGCGCAAGCGAGCGCAAGGGTGTACGTGGGGAGCACTCGACGGAGCACGGCAAGGCGGCGGGCATTTCGGGTACGTGATCCGGAACGTGATCCGGGAGGTGACCCGGGGGATATGTTTTACATGTAAAATACCTGCTAAACTTTCTCTTATGAGCCGTGCCACCCCCGCCACCGACGCCCCGCCCGCCCGCCGACTTCCGCTGGTCGGCGTGCTGCGGCTCGGCCGGCCCTCCGACATCTGGTTCAAGCCCGCCCTGAGCGTGGTCGTCGCGGTCGCGCCGCCCAATCTGATCCTCCTGGCGCTCGGCCGGCTCGACCTGGCGATGTACACGATGGCCGGGTCTCTGTGCGCCCTGTACGCCCACAACCGCCCGTACTCCGCCCGGGCCCGTGCCCTGGCGTGGGTCGTCCTCGGTATGCTCGGCGGTCTCGGTACGGCCCTGGTCGCGGCCTCGCTCACCGGCAGCGCGATCGTCCTGGTGACCGTCGGTGCCGTCCTGGCCGCAGTTCAGAAGACGCTGTGCGACGCCACCCGCGTCGGGCCGCCCGGGAACGTGGTCCTCACCTTCATCAGCTCCGCCGCGCTGTTCGCGCCGCAGACCCTCGGACAGGTGCCGGGCCATCTGGGGCTGGCCGCCGCGACCGGCCTGTGGGCCTGGGCCGTCGGCATGGCGCCCGGGCTGCTGCGTCCGCACGGCCCGGAGCGCCGTGCCACCGCGCAGGCCCTGAACACGGCCGCCGCCTACGCCGACACGGGCGGCACCGGCGACGGCCACGCCAGGGCCCGGGCCGCCGCGGCCGCCGCCGTGCAGGCCGCCTGGCAGTCCCTGCTGTCCGCCGGCGGCCGCACCGCGACCCACCGCACCCTCGAACGACTCCTCGTCCGCGCCGAGGTGGCCCTCGCCGCCCCCGCCGACACGGACCCGGAGCGGCTGCGCTCCTGGGCCCGCGCCCTGCGCGGCGCCGGACCGGTCCCGCGGGCGGGCGCCCGCCCGGACGAGGCGCAGAACGAGCCGACCGCCGGAGCACCGGCCAAGGCCGACCAGCAGCCAGGAAAGACCCCTGCCGGTGCCGGGCCGATGTCCGGCAAGTCCGACGAGCACCGTGAGGAGAGCCTTCCCGGAGCCGGACCGATGTCCGGTGAGAAGCGGGGGAAGCCCGCTGCCGGAGTCCGGACGACGTCCGACGAGGCCGCCGAACTCCTCGGTCTGGACGCCGAGCTCGCCGCCCCCGGCCGCCCGTGGTGGACCCGCCTCGGCCCCCTGGCCCCGCTGGCCCTGCGCACCGCGCTCGGCTGCGCCCTGGCCGGTTACGTCTCCCTCGCCCTCGGTGCCGGCCGGCCGTACTGGGCCCTGGTCACCGCCGCCTCGCTCTACCAGGCGAACCTCACCCTCACCTGGAGCCGGGGTGTCCAGCGTGTCGTCGGCAACCTGGTCGGCGTCCTCCTCTTCGCCGCCGTCGCCCCGCTGGCCCATCTCGGCCCGGCGGCGCTGGTCCTGTGCTGTCTCGCCTTCAACTTCGGCGCGGAGGCGCTGATCAGCCGCAACTACTGGCTCGGCAGTGTCTGCGTGACCCCGATGGCGCTGCTCATCACCGAGTTCGCCGGCTACCAGCAGCCCGGTCGGCTGATCGTCGAGCGGGCCGCGGACACCGTTGTCGGCGCCCTGGTGGGGCTGGTCGCGGCTGTCGCCGTCACCAACCGACGCGCGGGCGACCGTGTCGGCCACGCCCTGACCGGCGTCGAGCGGGCCCGCGAACGTGCGGCACGGCTCCTGGCGGAGCCGCACCCCGCCCCCGCCGCCATCGAGGCGGCCCGCCGGAGCCTGGCCGCCGCCCTGGTCGAGCTGCGCGGCACGGTCGAGGCCGCGTCCGGCGAGTGGTGGCAGCGTGCCCTGCCGCACGAGAGGGTCCTGCGCGCCGAACAGTCCGGACACCGTACGCTCGCGGCGACGGTTCGGCGCCAGGGACCGAACCCGGACCGGCACACGGACACGACGGAGGGCGTACGGCCATGACGGGGACCGACGGACGGCCGACCACGACACAGGACGTGAGAAGAAACGACACGGTCGCCGCGGTCGTCCGGCAGTGGCAGACCGTCCACCCCGACCTCGACACCGGCCCCATGGAGATCATCGGCCGCGTCAACCGCTGCGCGGCCCTCCTCCAGCAGGCCGAGGACGCCCCACTGCGCCGGGCCGGCCTCAGCCGCCCCGAGTTCGACCTGCTCGGCGCGCTGCGCCGCACCGGACACGAGCTGACCCCCGGCGAACTGGCCCGCGAGACCTTCTCCTCGGGCGCCGCGGTCACCAAGCGGCTCAAGGCCCTGACCGAGCGCGGCCTGGTCGAGCGACGCGGCGACGCCCGTGACCGCCGCGTCGCCCACGTCCGCCTCACGGACGCCGGCCGTGACCTGGTCAACGGCATCCTGCCCGAGCAACTCGCCTACGAGACCTCGGTGCTGTCCGGCATCGACCCCGCCCAGCAGGACGAACTGGCCTCGCTGCTCGCGGGGTTGCTGGGCCGGCTGGAGGGCCTGGCGGGAGTTCTGCGCCCCTGAGCGACTGTGGCGCCCTCCGGTTCCGCAGGTCTCGCGGGCGACGTGCCGCCGGTCAGCGTTCCGCGTACGCCCCCGTCATCGACCGGGCGACGGTGACGCGGCTGTTCCAGGCCCGGGCTCCTGGGGCCGCATGAGCCGGAGGTCCTCACCCCACGCGTCGAGCGTGGGGCCGTGACCGGCCCGCCGTGCCACCTCCTCGACCCGCGCGAACAGCCGCTGCTGCGGCCCCGCTTCACCGGTGGCCGCGATGCGTCCGATGGCATCCAGCAGGGTGTCCGTCTCCCACCCGGGCAGTGGGAACCGCTCCAGCTCCCACACCAGGTACTTGTTGTAGGGCCGTGGACGCCGGTCGAGTGCGAACAGCAGTTCCAGCAGCTGCCCCATGCTGTCGGCGGCATCCAGCCTGGCGGCCAGCGGATGGCCGTCGCGGGCGTTCTTGACGGACCGGTAGAGCGAGTTGGCGTAGGCGTCCAGCGAGCCGGCCGCCGCGTCGAACGCCTCGTCCTCGCCCAGGAGCGCCTTGGCCGCGACGATGGCCGCGATCTCCCCGTCGAGCCGGTCGAGCAGGACCCGGGCCCGGGCGAGGGCGTACCGCTCCCAGCCGCCGAGCCGGCGCAGAGCGTCGACCGTGGTGACGACGAGATCGAGGTCCGCGGAGCGATGGCCGTCGAGTGCCGCGAGCTCGCTCGGGGGCCCGTCGGCGAGGATCACGTACACGTCGTGGTCGGAGTGCTCGGTGGTCATGCCGTCGTGGGCGCGTGAGCCCTTCAGAAGGAGGCCGGCGACGGCCGGGTCGGCGGTGGCACGGGCGAGGAACGTGTCGTAGGGCAGCGGAGGTCGGTGCGTCATGTGCGTCATGGGGGATCTCCCGGGTGCGACGGGGCAGGAAACGCGGACCGCCCTCGCCGTCACGTCGACGGGAGGGTGGCCGCTCCGTCTGCGGCGGGCCGTGTGCCGCCGCACCGAGGATCAACGCACGCCTGAGACGTTATCCGGCCTCGGCGGCTGTCCGCATCCCTTTGTCGGTGCCCCGTTTCTCAACCCTCGTCCCCCGCGAGGTACACGCCGAACGCCGCTCCCCGCGGGTCCCGCAGTACGGCGATCCGGGGGCCGTCGGGAACGGAGGTGGGTTCCATGAGGACGGTGCCGCCCGCCGAGGTCGCGGTGGCCGTCGTGGCGTCCACGTCCTCGACGGCGAAGTACGGCAGCCAGTGCGGCGGCACTTCGGGCGGGAACTTGTCGTCCATGGTCACCATGCCGCCGAAGTCGGCGCCGTCGAGACCCCACTGGGTGTAGTGCTCCGAGGCGTTGACGCTCCAGCCGAACACCGTCGTGTAGAAGGCCTCGGCCCGCTCGGGGGCCCGGGTCAGAAGCTCCACCCAGCCCAGCGAACCGGGCGCGTTGAACAGGCCCGCGCCCGGGAAGGACCGGGCCTGCCAGAGCTGGAAGGCCGCGCCGGCCGGATCGAGGGCCACGGTGAAACGGCCCACGTCGAGCACGTCCATCGGGCCGACCAGGACCGTGCCGCCGGCCTCGGTGACCTTCCGCGCGGCGGCGTCGGCGTCCGTCACCGCGAACGACACGTTCCAGGCCACCGGCTGCGACTCCTGGTACAGCGGGGTCAGTGCCGCGACGGCCGCGTCGCCGAGGTGCGCGACGGTGTAGCCCCCGGCCTCCGTACGCGGATCCGTCTCGGGGCGCCATCCGAACAGCTGCGTGTAGAACCGCTTGGCCGCCTCCATGTCGTCGGTCCCCAGCTCCGTCCAGCAGGGGCCGCCGGTCACCGGCTTGTCGAACTTCATGGCGTTCCTCCCGCAGCGAGTCCCTCTGTGGCCCCCTCCAGCACGCTAAGCCCGGGCCACGGCCGCGGCCATCCGGCGGCGACAGGGCGACGCGCGGCGCGCGGACCGCCGTACCCTCGTCCAAACCGCACCGTATGGCGGCCTCCAGCGCACACCACTCAGGGCCCGGAGGTCCCCGCAGGTCCGCGCTCACGGTGCGCCGCTTCCGCCGCGACGATGGACCGCCGCTGGGAGTACCAGGCGGGCTGAGCTCAGATCCCGGGCCGGTACCGGATCGGATGGTCGGCCGGCACCTCCACCAGGACGATCCGTGTGCCGTCCGGATCCGTGATCCACATCTCGATGAGCCCCCACGGCTCCTTCACCGGCGGCCGCGTGATCTCGACGCCCCTGCCCCGCAGCTCCTCGTGGGCCGCGGCCACGTCCGCCACCTGGAGCCACAGCCGCACGGCCGGCGACGGCGGGACCTCCGACCGCCCCGAGAGTTCCAGGAACCCGCCGCCGAGGAAGTACACGATGCCGCGCTCCGGCCCCTCGCCGAACTCGCGGTAGACGGCGAGCCCCAGCTGCTCGCCGTAGAAGACACGGGACCGTTCGGGATCAGTGGGCCGCAACAGGGTCCGGCCACTCAGTACGTGCACCATGCACCCGGAGCCTAGTGGCAGCGCTACTCTCATCGGTGCCCGAGCCGCGCCGTAGAACCGGAGAACCGAGCCATGGGAACCACCGCCACCCGACTGACCTTCCGTGACGCCACCGATGCCGACGTGGACGCACTGGTCACGCTGATCGAGTCGGCGTACCGAGGGGACGCCGGCCGCGGCGGCTGGACCACCGAGGCGGACATCCTCGAAGGGCAGCGGACCGACCCGGAGGGTGTGCTGGAGGTCATCAAGGCGCCCGACAGCCGACTGCTCACGGTCGAGCGCGACGGGCAGGTCATCGCCTGCTGCCAGCTCGAACACCGCGGCGACCACGCCTACTTCGGGATGTTCGCGGTCAGCCCCGCGCAGCAGGGCGGCGGACTCGGCAAGCTGATCATCGCGGAGGCGGAGCGGCAGGCCCGTGAGACCTGGGGCGCCACGGAGATGCACATGACGGTGATCTCCGTACGCGAGGAGCTCATCGCCTGGTACGAGCGCCGCGGTTACCGCCGTACGGGAAAGACGACGCCCTTCCCGTACGGCGACGAGCGCTTCGGCATTCCGCAGCGCGACGACCTGCAGTTCGAGCTGCTGGTCAAGGAGCTCGCGTAGGCGATACCGCGCTCAGCCGGCCGTCACGCGGTGAAGCGGCCCGTGCGTTTGATCTCCGGGTAGTCGGTGGTCGCGCCGTCCAGCTCCAGCGCGCGCACCAGCCGCAGGTGCTCCTGTGTGTTCACGACCCAGCCGATGATCCTCAGGTCCGCCTTGCGGGCGAGCTCCACGACCTCCAGCGTGAGGCGGCGGATGTTGAGGCAGACGGTCGCGGCGCCTGCTTCCACCGCGCGGTCCACGATGTCGGTGCCGTACCGGCTGGCGATCAGCGCGGTGCGGACGCCCGGCAGCAGACGGGCGATCTCGGCGATCGCCTCGTCGTGGAACGAGGACACCTCCACCCGTCCGGTCAGGTCCCGGCGCTCCATGACCTCGGCGAGTGCCCGGGCCGCGGCCACGTCCTTGATCTCGGCCTGCAACGGCAGCCGTACGGCGTCCAGGACCTCCTCGAACACCGGGACCCGCTCGCCCCGCCCGGCGTCCAGGGCGCGCAGCTCGTCGAGGGTCTGCTCGGCGATCGGGCCGGTTCCGTCGGTCGTACGGTCCACGTCGGCGTCGTGCATGACGACGAGGGCCTCGTCCTTGCTCAGATGCAGATCGAGTTCGATGACGTCGAGGCCGGCCTGTTCGGCGGCGACGAAGGACCGGAGGGTGTTCTCGGGTTCGGCACCCATGACTCCGCGGTGACCGATGGTGAGGAAGTTCAACGTTCGACTCGCTTCCGTCGACGGCGGCTCGGCTCCCGGCGCGGGCCGGGGCGGACGGCCGCGCGGGCAGGTCCGCAGCAGCCTAACGGCCTCGCCCCGCGATGAACCCGCACCTGCGCCGGAAGCGGGCGGGTGAAGCGGAAGCAGCTGTCGGTGGGGTATCCGGCAGGAAAAAGTTCTGTGACGATGAGTGTGTGCCGGATAATCTCCCGATCCTGCACTTGCTGACCGAAACCGCGTATGTATACGGTCTCCTTACGCGAGGTTCTCCCGTGGAGGATGGGTCATGACGGAAATTCTTGTGCAGGTGGGTTCGGAGGAGCAGGTTCCTCCCGTGGTCAGGGTGGTGGAGCACCCGGCCTGGCCCGTGCTCAAGGATGCCGTGGAGCAGATCCGGCCCTGGCAGTCCAAGGACGGCTCCATCGACTTCGACGCCGAGGGCGCCCCGGAACCGGAGGTCGCGGAACTCGCCGTGCAGCGGGTCGTGCGTGCCGTCGAGGAGCTCTCCCCGCTGCTCCCGCACGACGGCGGCTACCACCAGGCTCTCGTCAAGGACCTGCACCGCTGGGCCGAGGGCGGCTTCCAGGTGCCGGACTTCCTCGACTCGCTGCTGGCCTTCCAGCCCGCCGCCCACCGCGCGGACGGCCTCCAGCACCTGGTCGTCTTCCCGATGTACACGCAGAACGGCAACCCGGACCGCAACCTCGAAGCGGTCGTGCTGCGCATGGTCTGGCCCGACTGGCTGGCCGAGCTGGAACGCACCCGATACGACAACCCGTTGTTCTGCGGCATCACGTTCGAGGACTTCACGGCGGGCTACGACACCAACTCCGCCGTCCTCTTCCCCGAGACCATCGCCGTGCGCGAGGCTCCCGAGCGGTTCAGCTGGGGCGGCATCTTCTGCGACCGCGAGGCCGCCCGCTTCCGCCGGGTCACCGAGGCCGCCGTCGACATCCTGGGCCTCGACCTCCCCGAGGACGTCGCCGCGATGGTCCACGACCAGAAGCGCTGCGAGGAGGCCTTCGTCCTGTGGGACATGGTCCACGACCGCACCCACAGCCACGGCGACCTGCCCTTCGACCCGTTCATGATCAAGCAGCGCCAGCCGTTCTGGATGTACGGCCTCGAAGAGCTGCGCTGCGACCTGACCGCCTTCAAGGAGGCCGTGAAGCTGCAGGCGGACGGTGTCCCGCAGGCCCGTGACGTGCAGTACGCGGTGCTCTTCGACCGCATGTTCCGCTTCCCGGTCACCGGGGAGCGGGTACGCAACTACGACGGCCTCGGCGGCCAGCTGCTCTTCGCCTACCTCCACAAGCACGATGTCGTCCGCTGGACCGACAACCAGCTGTTCATCGACTGGCAGCGCGCCCCGCAGGTCACCAACCAGCTGTGCGCCGACATCGAGCAGCTCTACCGCGACGGCATCGACCGCCCCAAGCTCGTGCACTGGTTCGCCGGCTACGAGCTGGTCGCCACCTACCTCGCCCCGCACCCAGGATCCAAGTGGGCCAAGGGTCCCGACGCGCTGGACCTGAGCCTGCCGCCGCGGAAACTCGTCGATGAGGTGCTTCCGGACGAGTTTCCGCTGAGCATGTTCTATGAGGCCCTCTCCAAGAAGCTGAAGAACGTGATCGCCTCCACGAAGGGCATCACGGCGGAGAGTGCCGAGCGGATCGCCGCGTGAGCGACCTGCGTACCGAGAACACTGCTCAGGAGGCGAAGGACATGAGGAACGGGGCTCTCAGCGGCGCGGTGATCGCGGTGGCCGGCGCGGGCGGACCCGCCGGGCGCGCGACACTGCTCAGGCTCGCCGAGGCGGGGGCGACCGTCGTCGGCGCGGACAACGATCCCGAGCGGCTGGCGGAGGCCGTCGACGCGGCCCGCTACAGCGCAGGCGGCGCCATGGTCACCGGCGAGACCGTCGACCTGCTCGACCTGGACTCGACCCATGACTGGGCCGTGCGTACCGAGAAGGAGTTCGGCCGGATCGACGGCCTGGTCCACCTGGTCGGCGGCTGGCGCGGGAGTGAGACGTTCATCAAGACCAGCCTGGACGACTGGGACTTCCTGGAACTGTTGCTCATCCGCACCGTGCAGCACACCTCGCTGGCCTTCTTCGAGCCCCTTCAGCGCAGTGAGCGCGGGCGGTACCTGCTCATCAGCGCGGCCGGCGCCACGAAGCCCAGCGCGGGCAACGCCGCGTACGCCGCAGCCAAGGCCGCCGCCGAAGCCTGGACGCTCGCGCTGGCCGACGCCTTCCGCAAGGCCGGGGGCGCCGGCGGGCCGACCTCCGCGGCTGCCATCCTGGTGGTGAAGGCCCTGGTGCACGAGGCGATGCGCGCCGACCGCCCCAACGCGAAGTTCGCGGGCTTCACGGACGTCAAGGACCTGGCCGACGCCGTCGTCGGCGTCTGGGGCAAGCCCGCCGCCGAAGTGAACGGAAACCGTCTGTGGCTGACCGAGAAGCCGTGAACCCTCCGAAGAGCGCCTTTACGCAGGCCCGCCGCCACCACGACCCGGACCTCCGCGGCTTCGCCAGCGACAACTACGCCGGAGCCCACCCGGAGGTGCTCGCCGCCCTGGCCCTGGCCAACGGCGGGCACCAGGTCGCGTACGGCGAGGACGCGTACACCGAGAACCTCCAGCAGATCGTCCGCAGCCACTTCGGCGCCACGGCCGAGGCGTTCCCGGTCTTCAACGGCACCGGCGCCAACGTGGTCGCGCTCCAGGCGGTCACCGACCGCTGGGGCGCGGTGATCTGCGCCGAGAGCGCCCACATCAACGTCGACGAGGGAGGCGCCCCCGAGCGCATGGGCGGCCTCAAGCTGCTCACCGTGCCCACGCCCGACGGCAAGCTCACCCCGGAGCTGATCGACAAGCAGGCGTACGGCTGGGAGGACGAGCACCGTGCGATGCCGCAGGTCGTCTCGATCACCCAGAGCACGGAGCTCGGCACCCTCTACACGCCGGAGGAGATCCGCGCGATCTGCGAGCACGCCCACGCGCGCGGGATGAAGGTCCACCTGGACGGCTCACGCATCGCGAACGCGGCGGCCTCGCTGAACGTTCCGATGCGGACGTTCACCAACGCGGTCGGTGTCGACATCCTCTCCCTGGGCGGCACGAAGAACGGCGCGCTCTTCGGCGAGGCGGTCGTGGTCATCGACCAGGACGCCGTCAGCCACATGAAGCACCTGCGCAAGCTGTCCATGCAGCTGGCCTCCAAGATGCGCTTCGTGTCGGTCCAACTGGAGGCCCTGCTCGCCAAGGACCTGTGGCTGCGCAACGCCCGCCATGCCAACGAGATGGCCCAGCGGCTGGCCGAGGGTGTGCGCGCCGTGCACGGCGTCGAGATCCTCCACCCGGTGCAGGCCAACGGTGTCTTCGCCAAGCTGCCGCACGACGTGAGCGAGCGTCTGCAGCAGCGGTTCCGCTTCTACTTCTGGGACGAGGCCGCGGGCGTGGTGCGCTGGATGTGCGCCTTCGACACGACCGAGGACGACGTGGACGCGTTCGTGGCGGCGCTGAAGGAGGAGATGGCGCGCTAGCGACGCCACCGGGGAACTGATGCATAGGTATGCGGTCATCCGAAAAACCATTGACTCTCGGGTGATCGCTTTCCTATGCTCGCCGGCATGGAGCTGATCCAGGAAACCTCGGACCTGTCCGCCTACTTGGCTGCCGACGAGGTCGTCGACCATGACCACCCGCGTGTACGGGAGGTCGCCGCCCGGCTCGCCAAAGAAGCCGATGACTCGTATGTCTATGCGCGGCTCGCGTTCGAGTTCGTGCGCGACACCATCGCGCACTCCCAGGACTCGGGTGACCCGCGCGTCACCTGGCGCGCCTCCGACGTCCTGGAGCAGGGCACCGGCATCTGCTATGCCAAGGCGCACGCGCTGGCCGCGCTGCTGCGGGCGGAGGACATCCCGACCGCGCTGTGCTACCAGAAGTTCGACGTGGTGCACGGCTTGGTCGCCGTGCGGTTCAACGGGGCCTGGCACCGACAGGACCCCCGGGGCAACAAACCGGGAGTGGACGCCCAGTTCTCCCTCGGTCAGGAGCGACTGGCCTTCACCCCCGACCCGGCGTCCAATGAGATGGACTACCCAGTCCTGTACGCTGAACCACATCCGGCCGTTCTGAGCGCCCTCAAGGCCGCCCCGGACCGTCCGTACCTCTGGAAGACGCTCCCCACCGCACTCTGAGGCTGCGAACTCCCCTGCGGGTCAGGGCACGGTACGTCCTGACGGTGATCGCCGTCACCATCGGTCCGCGAGAAGCCGCGTGACCTGGCCGTCGGCGGCGAACTGGTCGCAATCCGGGCCCGGCACCCGCTCGGGTTCCGCCGACGTGACGTCCGCGGTCCGGGACGCCGCCGACGGCCGGTTCGAGGATGACGCCACCGCGATGTGCCTGGACTGGCACGGCGCCGCCCACGAGACCCAGCGGCACGTGAGCTCCGGTGCGGACACCCGGCAGGCATCATCCGGCCGAACGAAGCAGTAGCCGTGCTCCATGGAACGCGGCGAGCGTTCCTCCCACGTGCCCCGGGCGGCCCGCACGCGTCGTCCGATGACGTCGCGGCGGAGGGTTGCCCGCACGGCCTCGGGCTGCGCGCCCGCAGTCCGGTGTCCGTGGCCCTTTTCAGCCCTTCACCGCACCGGCGGTGAGGCCCTGGACGATGTGGCGGCTGGCGAAGGCGAACAGCGCCATCGTCGGCAGGATGGTGAGGACCGCGGCAGCGGACATGGATCCCCAGTCGATGTTGAAGCTGGAGATGAAGCCGTTCAGCGCCGTGGGGACGGTCTTGTTCTTGTCGCTGTTCATCAGCGTCACGGACAGGAACAGTTCGTTCCAGCAGTTGACGAAGTTGAAGATGAACGCGGCCACGATCCCGGGACGCATGACCGGCAGCAGCACCCTGAACAGCGCTCCGAACCGGGACAGGCCGTCGATCATGGCGGCCTCCTCCAGCGCGTCCGGGATGTTCTCGAAGAAGCCGCGGAGCATCACCGTGCAGAAGGGGATGCACACGGCGACGTACACGAGGATGAGTCCGAGCCGGTTGTCGACCAGGTTGAGGTCGGTCATGAGCAGGTACAACGGGCCCAGCGCGATGAAGGTCGGGATCATCTGTGTGACCAGCGCGGCCATCAGCAGGGCGGACTTGGTGCGGAACTCGAAGCGGGCCAGTACGTAGGCCGAGAGCATCGAGATCGCGGTGGCCACCGCGCCCGCCACGGTCGCGACGACGAGGCTGTTGGTGAGGTAGACACCGAAGTCGGCCTTGCCGAAGAGCCCGCGGTAGTTCTCCAGCGAGAAGTGCTCGGGCCAGTAGGCGAGCGGGAACGTGAAGATGTCGCCGGGTGCCTTCAGCGACGTGACGGTGATCCAGTAGAGCGGGAAGGCGGTGAACAACAGCCACAGTCCCAGGAAGGTGAACTTGGTGGCCCGGCCCGCCGTGGACTCCTTGCCGATCACGGCTTCACCTCTCGCTTCTCGCGTGTGGCCAGGAGGAAGAAGACCGCGAACACCAGCAGCGTGGCGACGACGATGAGACCGAGCGCGGAGGCCCTGCCGTAGTCGCCCTGTTGGGTGATCTTGATCATCCACGTGGTCACGATGTGCGTCTCGTTGTCCGGCCCGCCGCCGGTCATCCCGAAGATCAGGTCGGGAAAGTTGAAGATCCAGATGACGCGCAGCAGCACGGTCAGCACGAGCGTGATCCGAATGTACGGAATGGTGATCTGGAACAGGGTGCGCACCTTGCCGGCGCCGTCGAGCGCCCCCGCCTCGTACAGCTCCTCGGGAACGGACTGCAGCGCGGCGAGGATCATGATGGTGAAGAAGGTGACGCCGTACCAGATGTTGGCGATCACCACGGCGAACATCGCCTTGTGCGGGTCGGCCAGCCAGGCGACCGGCTCGTCGATCAGGCCGGCCTTCTGCAGGAGGTCGTTGACGACACCGAACTCGCTGTTGAACATCCAGCGGAACAGGATGCCGATGAGGAAGCCGGAGATCGCCCAGGGGAAGAAGATCATTGCCTGGTAGAGGCCTCGGAAGCGGAACTTCCTGCGCAGCCACAGCGCGAGGGCGAAGCCGATCACCAACTGGGGCACGATCGACCCGAACACCCACACCACGGTGTTGCGGAGAACCGTGCCCCAGGTGGGGTCGGCGAAGACGTCGCGGAAGTTCTGCAGGCCCACCCAGGAGGTGTCGCTCAGGTCCGTCAGATTCCAGTGGCGGAAGGCCATCTGACTGCCGGCGATCATCGGGTAGTACGTGAAGACCGCCACGAAGACCGCGGCCGGAGCCATGAAGGCGGCGATGAGGAAGCCGCGCCTGGCGGTGAACTCCGGCCTGCGGCGGCCTCGTTGCGCGCCGCGGCCCGGCGGGGCGCCTCCTGTGCCGGAGGGCCCCGTCGACGCCGTTCGCGCCGTTTTCATGTTCTTCGTCGTTCCGGACGCGAGGGGCATGGCTAGTTCTCCTGCTGCCGCTTCTCGGTCCAGTACGCGTCCCAGCCGTCCAGCAGCCTCTCGGGTGTCGTCTTGCCGAGCACCATCTTCTGGATGTCGGCGTCGGCCTTCTGCTGCCACTGAGCCCACCAGGCCACGCCGCGTGGCTGGCTGACGTTGAGGTAGGTGTCCGGGTGCTCCGTCATGGTGACGTAGCTGGACCAGGGGCCGGTCTTGTAGAAGGGGTCCTCGGTCGCCGACTTGAGGATCGGCACCAGACTGTTCTTCTTGGTGAACGACGTCGACGCCTTGTCCTCGGAGAGGAACTCGACCAGCTTGACGGCCTGGGCCTTGTGCTTGCTGCCGTCCGCGATGCCCCAGCCGGCCGTGGCGAGCGGCTGTACGGTCTTGCCGCTGGGTCCTGCCACCAGCGGGGCGGTGTCCCACTGGTCCTTCGTGATCGCCTTGGACTGCGAGACGGTGGCGATCACTTCGGGGTCCTGCAGCAGGAAGGCGGTGGAGCCGTTGGAGAAGCCCTCGACCATCTCCGGATAGCCCCAGGACACCGACGACTTCGGGGACGCCTCCTTGAAGAGCCTGAGGTAGGTCTTCATCGCGTCGAGGGCCTCGGGTGCGGCGAAGATCGTGCTGCCGTCCTTCAGCTTGAAACCGTCGGCCGGGTCGATCTTGTCGGCGACGTACGCCTCGATGACGGCGGTGGCATTGCCGTTGGCGTTGACCCCGCCGCGGAAGGCGTACCCGTACCGGCGCTTGGCGGGATCGTTGATGGCGGAGGCCTGCTTGAGCAGTTCGTCCCAGGTGGCCGGGGGCTTGCTGAACCCGGCCTCCTTGATCAGGTCGGTGCGGTAGAAGACGCTCAGGCCGTAGAAGCCGTACGGGACGAAGTACGTCCTGCCGGCGGCGTTCTGGGAGGCCTTGACGGCGTTCTGAGTCATCGCCTGCCAGCCCTTCCAGGGCTTGAGGTCCTTCTTCATGTCGTAGAGCCAGCCGTTGTTCGACCACGGGCCCACTGTGGTGTCGCGCACCTCGAGGGTGTCCACGCCGCTGCCGGACTGGAGCATCTGCTGGATCTTCTGGTCCGCCTGCTCGGTGGGCGGCGAGATCAGATTGACCTTGATCTTGGGATTCCGCTCTTCGAAATCCGCTATGAGGCTCTTCAGCAGGTCCGTGCGGGCGGGGTTCGTCAGGCTCTCGACCATGTTGAGGGTGACCGTTCCGCCGGCATCCGCGCCACTCATGGCCGAACAGCCGGTCAAGGCCATGGTGGCGGCTGTGCCGAGGGCGAGAGCTGCCGTCCTTCTACTCATCGTGCCGACCTCTTTCTTGGATACGGGCGCACTGGCTTCGGGGGCGGGGGTCCGGGGGATGTGGTGTGCGAGAGAATCGCGGTGTCACGCCGTCGATTCGGTGGGCTGTCAGCGGGCCGCGCGGGCCCATTCGCCGATGACGGGAACGCAGTCCTCGGCGAAGTACTCGTAGTCGCCGGCGGTGTTGTAGACGTGTGCGGACAGCCGCAGGTAGCCGATGCCGCCGAAGCTGGTGAAGGCCGCCTCCACGCCCAGTTCCCGGGCCGCCCGGTCGCGCAGCGCGTCCGCCTCGACCCGGTCGGCGGCGAGGCCGGCGGGCAGTCGCACGAGACGCATCCCGGGCACCGGCATGCCCACGTCGACGATGCCGGGGACGGCGCCCCACTCGGCGAAAGCGGCTCCGACCAGGCGCTCGGCGTAAGTGGCGAGGTCGTCCATGTACTGGCGTGCGGTGTCCCAGCCCCAGGCGCGGTCGACGAAGTCCAGTGCCGTCGGCGCCGCGAGATAGCTGGTGACGTCCACCGTGCCCTGCTGGTCGAAGCGGTCGGGATAAGGATCGGCGGCACCCCAGGAGTCGATCAGCGGATACAGCTCCTCACGCAGCGCGCCCCGTGCGACCAGCGCGGCGGTGCCACGCGGCGCGCAGCCCCACTTGTGCAGGTTGCCGACCCAGAAGTCGCACGGCACGCCGTCCAGCGGGGCTGCGATCAGGCCGGGGGCGTGCGCACCGTCCACGAGCAGGGGGATTCCGCGCCGCGCGGCCTGGGTGCCGATCCGTTCCACCGGCATCCGGCGGGCGGTCGCCGAGGTGATCTGGTCGAGCACGATCAGATCCGTGGCGTCGTCGATCTCCGCCATCACGGCCTCGTACGCCTGCTCCTCGTCCGCGGCCAGCGGCACCCGGGCGGTGCGGACCTCGCCGCCCCAGCGGCGGGCCAGCCGTTCGGCCGCCATGGTCACGGCTCCGTAGCCGTGGTCGGTGACGACGATCGCGCCGCCGCGGCGGCGCGGAAGAGAGTTGAGGACGACGCTGACACCGGCACTCGCGTTGGGCACCAGCGCCAGGTCGTCGGGGGTGACCCCCAGGAAGGCGGCGATGCCGACACGCGTGTCGGCGATCTTCTGCGGCAGCGCGGGGAACCACACCACGGGAGAGCTGTCCATCTCGGCCCTGAGCTCGTTCTGCCGTTCCTGCGCCACCAGAGGGACCGCCCCGAACGAGCCGTGGTTCAGGTGCTTCATGACGGGGTCCAGCGACCACGCCCGGGCGGCGGGCAGGCCGTCCGCGAGCAGCAGGGGGCGCGGGGCGGTGGTGACCTCGGTCTCGCTCACATCACTCCACATCTACCGGACCTGAGTGCCCCCGGACGCCTGACGGCAGACGCCACAGTCGACGGGGAAACGTATGATGACTCGGCATCCTGGCATGCCTTTTTCGGGGTCTGCAAGGGTCAGGAAGCTAAAGTCATCAGATGACTCTTGGTCGATACGTCCAAGACATCTGATGACTCGCTACAGTGCCCGAGGGTCTCGGTGGTGCCGCGGGACCGTCAGGGGAGGAATCGGATGTCCGCAGTCGACAAGGCGTTCCACGGTCTGCGTCACATGATCGCGACGGGGCGCCTGGGCCCGGGAGACCGCATCCCCGCCGAGGCCGAACTCGGCGAGGAACTGGGCGTCTCGCGGGGTCCGCTGCGCGAGGCCGTACGGATGCTCGCGGCCCTGGGGGTGGTGGAACCGCGGCACGGCTCGGGCACCTACGTCTCCCAGCTCCGTCCGGAGAACGTCATCGGAAGTCTCTCGCTGACCCTCGAACTCCTGCCGCTGTCAGGTTTGTTGGAGGTCTACGAGATCCGCCGGGTACTGGAGGCGCATGTCGCCGCCAAGGCCGCGGCGCGCCGGTCCCCCGAGGCGGTGCGGACGCTCTTCTCGCTCATCGAATTGATGGAGGCCACCGAGGACCCCGCCGAGGCCTCGGAACTCGATCACCGTTTCCACGCCGAGGTGGCGCGGGCCGCCGAGAATCCCACGCTCGCCTCCCTGCTCGCTGTTTTCCGCGCCCGCTCCCGCAAGTACCAGATCTTCACCCTCCCTGAGGGGCCGGAGATGCGGCGCAAGAGCGACGCGGACCACCGTGTCCTGGCCACCGCGATCGCCGACCGCGACCCGGGCTCCGCCGCAGGGGCCGCCGAAGCCCACGTCGCACAGACGGAGCGGTGGCTGCGCGCTTTCATGCCCCCGCCGGAGGAGGACGGCGTCCCGCAGGACGCCCCCAACTGACGGCTGTCCACGGTCACAAGCTCACCGGATCGCGGCTCACCGACCACCGCATCGTGGTTCTCGGCGCGGGATCGGCGACGATCGGGGGCGTCGACATGATGCGCACGGCACTCGTCGACGAGGGCCTCGTCAGCAGTGGGCGGCCGGCCGTTTCTGGCTCGTCGAGGTGGACGGTCTGCCGGCGCGTTCACGCACCGAACTCACGTGCGCGCCCTCCCACCGGGTTTCGCCCACGTCGTCGTCGAAGCCCACGGACTCGTCGACGGACCCGGCTACCGACGCCGGGCCGGTCCAGGCGTACGGCGAGGAGGAGGGCCGAGCCGTCGAGCAGGGCTGGAGAAGTTCAGTCCGGGGCGCGGATCAGGGTCCGGCCGCCGGTGTCCTGACCCCTCGGCCGGGGGCGCCGGGTGTTCAGGCCGGGTGTTCAGTGCGCCTCGGCCGCCCGGACCTCTTCCGGAGTGGGGGCGGTGCCGCCGAGGTGGGCCGGCATCCACCAGGTGTCGTTGGCGTCCTTGGGGCGGACCGGGTAGGCGCGCTGGGCGGCCTCCAGGAGTTCCTGGACACGTTCGCGCAGTTGGCGGGTGATCGCGCCCGCGTACTTGTCCCGGGAGGCTTCGAGGGCCTCGCCGACGCGCATGGTGATCGGGATGTGGCTGCGCCTGAAGTTGCGCGGGTGGCCCTTGGTCCACAGCCGCTGGGTGCCCCAGACCGCCATCGGGATCAGCGGGACGCCCGCCTCCTGAGCCAGGCGCGCGGCACCCGACTTGAAGGTCTTCAGCGTGAAGGAGGGCGAGATCGTGGCCTCCGGGAAGACGCCCACGATCTCGCCGGACCGCAGCGAGTCCAGCGCGTGCGCGTAGGCCGCCTCGCCCTGCTTGCGGTCCACCGGGATGTGCTTCATGCCGCGCATCAGGGGACCGGAGACCTTGTGGCGGAAGACGGACTCCTTCGCCATGAACCGAACGAGACGTTTCTGCGGAAGCGCCGCCAGCCCGTTGAAGACGAAGTCCAGGTAGCTGATGTGATTGCTCACCAGCACGGCACCGCCCGAGCGCGGGATGTTCTCCGAACCCTTGCAGTCGATCTTGAGGTCC
Source organism: Streptomyces sp. NPDC050287 (assembly GCF_044459385.1). NCBI lineage: Bacteria > Bacillati > Actinomycetota > Actinomycetes > Kitasatosporales > Streptomycetaceae > Streptomyces > Streptomyces sp. NPDC050287. The sequence goes on from NZ_JBITIY010000005.1 coordinate 407,392, forward strand.
CACGCCTTGAACAGGGCCTGGGCGAAACCAACGACGGGACGGTAGACAAGCTCTGCCATGGACGGTGTAGGCCCTTCCTTCTCTGCCTGGGAAGGGGACTCCAGGCGGAAAGTTACGCAGCCGTAGGTTTACGGCATCTCGCAGATCGTGCCCGAAGAACGGACCGGGAGCCAGTCCTGGTGCCCGTGCCGGGCGAGATTCTCGTCACGTCGATGCGGTGATCCACCTCGGGGTTTTAAGACGCGTTTACTCCGTACGGACCATCACCCGCCGTACGAGCAGGTACATCTCGCAACCGAGGCAGTACCCGAAAGTGGCATTGAGGAACGCCGCCGCCAGCGCGGCCCCGGTCGCCGCGAGCCCCAGCCAGTCCGGGCCCAGCGTGAAGCCGATGAGTCCGAGGCCCGCGAAGACCAGTCCCACCGCCTGTGCGAACCGGGGCGGCTCGGGTGCCTCGAACTCGGTCGGCGGACCGAGCCGGGGCCGAACCACCGCGCGGAACAGCCGGCCGTACGGCGAACGGCTCACCCCGCCCGCCGCCCCCAGCGCGAACGCCAGCGTCTGCCAGGCCAGCAGCCACGCGCTGCCGGTGATCAGCGCGACCGCCAGCACGACGGTCGTCACGGCCGCACCGAAGCGCGGCCCCCTCACATCGATGTCCATGGGAATGAAGCATTCCGCAAGGGAGAGAGTTCAGGGGGGCGGGAATCTTTGCAGTCGTGTGAACGCTGGTGTTGAGAATGACCGGACTGGTGGTGTGCGTGGCGGTGCTCGCGGCGGCGAGCGCCTACGGAGTGCTGCATCGGCGGCGGAGCGGGAGGGTTCGGGTGCGCGGACGCGACGACGGGAAGCGGCTCGGCGCGGCCGAACTGGGCGCGACGCTCGGTGAACGCGCCACGCTCGTCCAGTTCTCCAGCGCCTTCTGCGCCCCCTGCCGGGCGACCCGCCGGGTCCTGGGCGAGGTGGCCGCGATGGTTCCCGGCGTGACCCACGTGGAGATCGACGCCGAGGACCGGCTCGGCCTCGTCCGCGAGCTGGACATCCTCAAGACCCCGACCGTGCTGGTCCTGGACGCCGACGGCCGCGTCGTCCGCCGTGCCACCGGCCAGCCGCGCAAGGCCGATGTGATCGCCGCGCTGGGGGAGGCGGTGTGACGTCCGTCGCACAGGGGGTGAGCCATCTCCCATCTGCGGGGACGTACTTGACTGCGGCTACCACCTATCGTCAGCCTGACCGTATGCCTTCGGAACTCCTTCTCTTCGGGCGGGTCCACGTCGACCTGGCCCGCACCGCGAGCGCGCGCTGTCCGAGCTGTTGAGCAGCCACGGACGCCCACGACCCTCCTCGCAGAAGGACGCCTCCATGACGGCCACGCCCGGCCTCGGCACCCCCCGGCTCGCCTCGCCCGACCTGTTGCGCTCCGTCTTCCGGCGGCACGCGGCGGGAGTCGCCGTGATCACCGCGCGCGGTGATCACGGCCCGGTCGGCTTCACCGCCACCTCCCTCACCTCGGTCTCCGCGGAACCCCCGATGCTCTCCTTCGGTATCGGCACCGGTGCCTCCAGCTGGCCCGCGGTGTCCGGGGCCGAGCACGTCGGCGTGCACCTGCTCGGTGAGCACCAACAGGACCTGGCCGCCACCTTCGCCCGCAGCGGTGCCGACCGTTTCGGCGTGGCGACCGCCTGGCGGGAGGGTCCAGAGGGGGTGCCCGTCCTCGACGGCGTCCTGGCCTGGCTGGTGTGCCGGGTGGCCGCGCGGGTGCCGGCCGGCGACCACCGCATCGTGCTGGCCGAGGTCGTCCTCGGTGACCCGACCGGCCCCGGTCGCCCGCTCCTCTATCACCAGGGACAGTTCAACGGGCTGCGCGACTGAGCGCCCCGCTGGCCTGCCGCCGCCCGGGCGGCGGCCCCCTCCCGCTGCGAAGGTGTCGGGTTCCGATTACGCTGCGTTGCACAGGTCACAGTTCAAAGCGCTTGCTCAGCGGGAACGAACTGGGTGTACTGGCGAGTAATATTTCGGTCGGAGCGTGGGTCGCCCCGACCGGGATCGGCCGCTTGAGGCGCCTATGCTGCCTGCAAGAGGCAGCCGAAAAATGACGATGCAGTAGGAGAGCCGGCGTGAGCTTGAGGATCATTGTCACTGTGAAGTACGTGCCCGACGCCACTGGCGACCGGCACTTCGCCGATGACCTGACCGTCGACCGGGACGACGTGGACGGTCTGCTCTCCGAGCTGGACGAGTACGCGGTCGAGCAGGCGCTGCAGATCTCCGAGAACTCCGACGACGCCGAGGTCACCGTCCTGACCGTCGGTCCCGAGGACGCCAAGGACGCGCTGCGCAAGGCGCTGTCCATGGGCGCGGACAAGGCGATCCACGTCGAGGACGACGACCTGCACGGCACCGACGCCATCGGTACCTCGCTGGTGCTGGCGAAAGCGATCGAGAAGGCCGGCTACGACCTGGTGATCTCCGGCATGGCCTCCACGGACGGCACCATGGGCGTCGTACCGGCGCTGCTCGCCGAGCGTCTGGGTGTGCCGCAGGTGACGCTGCTGTCCGAGGTGGCGGTCGAGGACGGCACGGTCAAGGGCCGCCGCGACGGTGACGCCGCGTCCGAGCAGCTGGAGGCCTCCCTCCCGGCCGTCGTGTCCGTCACCGACCAGTCGGGCGAGGCGCGGTACCCGTCGTTCAAGGGCATCATGGCGGCCAAGAAGAAGCCGGTTCAGGCCTGGGACCTGTCGGATCTGGACCTGGAGGCCGAGGAGGTCGGTCTGGAGGGCGCCTACACGGTCGTCGACTCCGCGACCCAGCGTCCGGCCCGCACGGCCGGCACGATCGTCAAGGACGAGGGCGAGGGCGGCAAGCAGCTCGCCGAGTTCCTCGCGAGCCAGAAGTTCATCTGAGCGCGACGTCGCTGACCGCCCCTCACCTTTCGTAAGCAGGAGAGCAATCCCATGGCTGAAGTTCTCGTCTACGTCGATCACGTGGACGGTGCCGTCCGCAAGCCCACCCTGGAGCTGCTGACGCTCGCCCGCCGCGTCGGCGAGCCGGTCGCCGTCGCCCTCGGCAACGGCGCCGCCGACACCGCCGCCACCCTCGCCGAGCACGGCGCGGTCAAGGTCCTCACCGATGACGCGTCCGAGTACAGCGAGTACCTGGTCGTTCCGAAGGTGGACGCGCTGCAGGCCGCCGTCGCCGCTGTCTCCCCGGCCGCCGTGCTGGTCCCGTCCTCCGCGGAGGGCAAGGAGATCGCCGCCCGGCTGGCGCTGCGCATCGGCTCCGGCATCATCACCGACGCCGTCGACCTGGAGGCCGGCGAGGAGGGCCCGGTCGCCACCCAGTCGGTGTTCGCCGCCTCCTTCACCACCAAGTCCCGGGTGGCCAAGGGCACCCCGGTCATCACGGTCAAGCCCAACAGCGCCGCCGTGGAGGCCGCTCCGGCCGCCGGCGCGGTCGAGGCCCTGTCGGTGTCCTTCTCCGCCCAGGCCACCGGGACCAAGGTCACCGGGCGTACGCCGCGTGAGTCGACCGGGCGTCCGGAGCTGACCGAGGCCGCGATCGTGGTCTCCGGCGGCCGGGGCGTCAACGGCGCGGAGAACTTCGCGGTCATCGAGGCGCTGGCCGACTCCCTCGGCGCGGCCGTCGGTGCCTCGCGTGCCGCGGTGGACGCGGGCTGGTACCCGCACACCAACCAGGTCGGCCAGACCGGCAAGTCGGTCTCGCCGCAGCTGTACATCGCCAACGGCATCTCCGGCGCCATCCAGCACCGGGCCGGTATGCAGACCTCGAAGACCATCGTGGCCGTCAACAAGGACGCCGAGGCCCCGATCTTCGACCTGGTCGACTACGGCGTGGTCGGCGACCTCTTCGACGTCGTCCCGCAGCTCACCGAGGAGATCAAGGCCCGCAAGGGCTGATCCCGACTCGGGTGCACGTCGGATCTCCGTCCGATCTTCCTGGGATCTCCTTCGGGTGCACTCCGGTGTACGAGGCCCCCGTGACCGCTTCCGGCGGGCACGGGGGCCTCGTCTCATCCCAGGGTCAGTGAGGCCTGCACCGGCAGGTGGTCGCTCGGGAACTGGCCGTCGCGCTGGAAGGTGTTGACCGACGTCTCGTGAGCCGTGACGCCCGGTGTGGTGAGGATCCAGTCGATGCGGTCGCCGTCCGGCGTCAGCGGTTGGTAGCCGTGGAAGGTCCCGTACGGCGTGCCGCGCTCGGCCGCCGTGTCCCAGGTGTCGACGAGTCCGGCGCCCAGGAGGGTGTCGTAGGCCTCGTTCCTGTGGGCCGCCGCGTTGAAGTCGCCCGTCACGACCAACGGCAACGACCGGTCGAACTCCGCCGGCCGAGCGCCGACGAGCGATGCGGCACGCACGCGTGCGTACTGGCTCAGGTGGTCGAAGTGGGTGTTGAGAACGTAGAACTCCCGCCCGCCGTCGCGCAGATCGCGGAAGCGGACCCAGGTGGCGATACGGGGAAGCGAGGCGCCCCAGGTGTTCGAGCCGATCACCCTGGGCGTGTCGGAGAGCCAGAAGGTGTCGTGCTCGGTCGGGGCCAGACGGCGGGTGTCGAAGAAGACCGCCACGGCCTCGTCGTGGCTGCCGCCCTCGCGGCCGGTGCCGATCCAGTCGTAGCGCGATCCCAGGTCGGCGTGGATGTCGCGCAGTTGCTGATAGAGGCCCTCCTGCGTGCCGATGACGTCGGGTGCCTCGCGCTGTAACAGCGCGCGCATCACCGGACGGCGGGCCGCCCAGCTGTTGGGCTCGGTGGTGCTCGCGAAGCGCAGGTTGAACGTCATGACGTCCAGGCGGCGGCCTCCCCCTTTGGCGGCCGAGGCCGGGAGCGCACCGAACAACGGGACGGTGAGCGCGGTGGCCACCGCGGTTCTCAGGCTCCTGCGACGCGTCATGCTGGTCGTGCTCCCCATGTGAATCCCTCCCGAGGGCTCAGGATGAAGGTGCGGACCGAAGTGCGAAAGAGGGCCTGGAGGTTCTCGGCAGCGGAAGTGAACGCGGTGAATCAGGCTGCGGGCAGGGAGCGGGCGGGGTGTTGACCAGCGGGAAGCTTCACGGATAGCTTCGTTCTACGGATTGTTGATTCCGTAAAGCGGAAAACGGGAGAGGTGCGGGATGGGTCAGGGCCAGCAGGAGCGGGTGGCGACGAGCCTCGCCGGCGCCGTCAGCGAGGAGATCAGCGCCTCTCTCGCGCCGGTCGACGCCGAGTTGGAGCGCCGCTACCCCGGGGACCCCGGCACCCGCCAGCCCGTGCACACGGTCTATGTCCCCGGCGACGTCTTCGCCGCCGACACCATCCGCTCCTGGGGCGACCGGGCCCTCGCCGCCCTCGACGAACACGCCCCGGACGCCGCCTCCTTCGCCGCCGTTCTCGGTCTGTCCGACGAACTCGCCGAGCCGGTCCACTCCCGCGTCCGCGCCAAGCTGGCGCGTGAGCCCATCGAGGACCTGCGTGTCGACTTCGAGGACGGCTACGGCCCGCGTCCGGACGCCGAGGAGGACGAGACGGCGGCCCGCGCGGCCCGGCTGATCGCGCAGGCGTACGAGAACGGCACGGCGGCCCCGTACATGGGCATCCGCATGAAGTGCATGGAGGCGCCCGTCCGTGACCGCGGCATCCGCACCCTGGACATCTTCCTCACCGGCCTGATGGAGGCCGGCGGCCTGCCCGACGGGCTGCTGCTGACGCTGCCGAAGGTGACGTATCCCGAGCAGGTCACCGCCCTGGTGCGGCTCCTGGAGGCGTTCGAGAAGGCGCGCGGCCTGGAGCCCGGCCGGATCGGCTTCGAGATCCAGATCGAGACCAGCCAGGCCATCCTCGCCGCCGACGGCACCGCCACCGTCGCCCGGATGATCCAGGCCGCCGAGGGCCGCGCCACGGGGCTCCACTACGGCACCTTCGACTACAGCGCCTGCCTCGGCGTGTCCGCCGCCCACCAGGCCAGTGACCACCCGGCAGCCGACCACGCCAAGGCGGTCATGCAGGTCGCGGCCGCCGGCACCGGCGTCCGCGTGTCGGACGGCTCCACCAACGTCCTGCCCGTCGGCCCCACCGCCAAGGTCCACGCCGCCTGGCGGCTGCACTACGGCCTCACCCGCCGCGCCCTGGCCCGCGCCTACTACCAGGGCTGGGACATGCACCCCGGCCACATCCCCACCCGGTACGCGGCCGTCTTCGCCTTCTACCGGGAGGGCTTCGAACAGGCCGCCGCCCGCCTTTCCCGCTACGCCAACCGCACCGGCGGCGACGTCATGGACGAACCCGCCACCGCCAAGGCCCTCAGCGGCTATCTGCTCCGTGGCCTGGACTGCGGTGCCCTCGACATCGCCGAGGTCGCCCGCCGCAGCGGCCTGACCCGCGCCGACCTGGAGGGCTTCGCGGCACCGCGGCGGGCCGACCTGACGGTCTCGGCGACGGAGCGGCCCTGACGCAGCGGCCCGGGCACGGGGCCGCGGTGTCTTCGGGGGAGTACGGGCAGGGTGAGCAGGAGCCGGGCGACGCGGCCGGACGGCTGCCGGCCGAGCGCTGCCGCGTCGTGGCCCAGCTGGGGCGTGGCGGCATGGGCGTGGTCCGGCGGGCGGTCGACCCACTCGACGTCTGGTGGGCGACGACCGACGACGACAGCGGCACCACCGACGTCCACATCAGCGACGTCCACCTCGTGGGCGGCGGCACCGACCCCCCGGTCCACGGTCTCCCCGTCCGCTGAACACCAGTGGCACTACCCGCTCATCCCGCCGCACGGGCACGGGCGGCACAAGCCGGACCTCTCTCTCAGTCCCCGACCCCGGGGTACCGCTCCAGCCCCGAAGCCGTCACCAGCTTCTCGTCCTTGAACAGCCGTGTGCCCCGCTCGCACAGCCGCCGGTCGGCCCGCGCCCGGGCGCAGAACTCCTCGGGGGTGACTCCGAAGAGCTTCCTCAACCGGACCGAGCCGACGAGCAGTTCGGTGAGCAGCGGTCGCTGTCCCGGGTGGGTGCGCGGTGCGCCGGTGCCGTCGTGCAGGACGCCGTGGCGGTTGACGTACACGTACGCGCCGGGGAGGAGGACGCCGGGCGCCGGCTCGATGCGCACCTCGGGCGCGGGCAGCCAGACGCGGCGATAGTTGCCCTTCGGCAGCGGTACGCCTTCGCTCGCGTCGATCACCGTGAGCTGCTCGTCGTCCAGCCAGGTGACGAACAACTCCCGCACGGTTCCCGGTGCTTCGACAGGCGACGCGGACACGTACCCGAGGCGGCTGACATGCGCGGAGACACCCACGTCGAGGCCGGTGACCCGGGCCTTGACCATCGGAATCGGCGACCTGATCCCGGACTCCGTCATCTTGTACCGCAGTTGGGCCGGGGAGGCGTTGGAGCCAACGGCCAGGACGGGCGTGCGGTCCGGGTGGACGAGGACGTCGAGGGGCAGCATCCGGCCACCGTCGAGAAGCCCGGACTCCCGCGGCCACGCGCCCGGATAGAGCAGCGGATGATCGCGCGGTGCCTCGGCCAGGCCCAGCGTTTCCAGGGTGCGGTGTTCCATGGGCCCGCTCAGTCCGCCGGCGGCAGCTCGCCCGAGCCGCGGGTGATCAGCCGGGTCGGCAGCTCGATCCGCTCCGGCACGAGCAGGGTGCCCTCCAGCTGGCGGAAGAGGCGCTCGGCGGCCGTACGGCCGAGGGCCGCCGCGTCCTGGGCGACGACGGTGACGCCCGGCTGCAGCAGGTCGGCCAGCTCGAAGTCGTCGAAGCCGACGAGGGCGACGGGGCGCGGCTGTTCGGCCAGGACCCGGATCACGGTGACCGTCACCCGGTTGTTGCCCGTGAAGATCGCGGTCACGGGGGAGGGGCCGGTGAGCATTCCCTCGGCCGCCCGGCGCACCCGCTCGGGATCGGTGACGCCCAGCGACATCCAGGCGTCCTCCACCGCTATGCCCGCGCCGTCCATGGCGGCCCGGTAACCGCGCAGGCGCTCGGCGGCGGTGTGGATACGCGGCATGTCGCCGATGAAGCCGATCCTCCGGTGTCCATGGGCGATCAGGTGGGCCACACCGTCACGAGCGCCGCCGTAGTTGTCCGAGACGACCACGTCGGCGGCGATGTGCCCGGCCGGGCGGTCCACGAACACCGTCGCCACGCCCGCCTTCAGCTCGGGCTCCAGATAGCGGTGGTCGTCCCCGGCCGGAATCACCACGAGCCCGTCCACCCGCCGTGCGCACAGCGCGAGCACCAGCTCCTGCTCGCGTTCCGGGTCCTCCGCGCTGGACCCGTTGATGAGCAGCGCCCCGTGCGCGCGGGCCACCTCCTCGACCGCGCGGCTGAGGGGGCCGTAGAACGGGTCGGAGAGGTCCTCCAGGACCAGGCCGATGCTGGCGGTGCGGCCCTTGCGCAGCACCCGCGCGCTGTCGTTGCGGCGGAAGCCGAGGGCGTCGATGGCCTCCTGGACGCGGCGCTCGGTCTCCGGTGTGACACCGGGCTCACCGTTGACCACCCGCGAGACTGTTTTCAGTCCGACACCGGCCCGGGCGGCCACGTCCTTCATGGTCGGACGGTTGCCGTAGCGGTTTCCTGCGAGGCGCTCGGCGCGGCGGTGGGTCTCGGGCACGGTGCGGTGTCCTGTCCTGTCGTCCACGGGGATGCGGCGGTCGATGATGTGTATGAGGATGTGGCGTCGAGCATAGAGCCTGGACAACGTTGTCAGATCCGGGAGACACTGTCCACCGCAATCTCTGGCCCGCGCCCTCACCGCGAGAGCGGCCCGCGCGTCCTCATGGTTGTCCGCAAGCTCTTCATGAAGCTCTTCATGGTTGTTCCGATGCCTGACGGGGAGATCCGACTCTGATGCACACCGACCTCGTGGCCGCGCTCGACATCGGCGGCACCAAGATCGCCGGGGCGCTGGTGGACGGCCACGGCCGGATCCAGGCCCGCGCGCAGCGCCCCACGCCCGCCCGGGAGGACGGCGAGACCATCATGCGCGCCGTCGAGCAGGTGCTCGCCGAGCTGACCGCCTCCCCGTTGTGGGCCCACGCCACGGCCCTCGGCATCGGCAGCGCGGGCCCGGTGGACGCCTCCACGGGCACGGTGAGCCCGGTGAACGTGCCCGGTTGGCGCGACTTTCCGCTGGTCACCCGGGTGCGGGAGGCGGTCGGCGGGTTGCCCGTCGAGCTGATCGGCGACGGTGTGGCGATCACGGCCGCGGAGCACTGGCAGGGCGCCGCCCGCGGCCATGACAACGCGCTGTGCATGGTGGTGTCGACCGGCGTCGGCGGCGGCCTGGTCCTGGGCGGGCGGCTGCACCCCGGGCCGACCGGCAACGCGGGCCACATCGGCCACATCAGCGTGGACCTGGACGGTGACCCGTGCCCGTGCGGTGCGCGTGGCTGCGTGGAGCGCATCGCCAGCGGCCCCAACATCGCCCGCCGGGCGATGGAGAACGGCTGGCAGGCCGGCCCTGACGGTGACACCTCCGCCGCCGCCGTGGCCGATGCCGCACGGTCCGGCGACCCGGTCGCCATCGCTTCCTTCCAGCGGGCCGCCCAGGCGCTGGCCGCCGGCATCGCGGCCACCGCGACCCTGGTCGAGATCGACATCGCCGTCATCGGCGGCGGGGTCGGCAAGGCCGGCGACGTGCTGTTCACGCCTCTGCGCAAGGCCCTGGGTGACTACGCGACCCTGTCCTTCGTGCGGCGGCTGACCGTGGAGCCCGCGCAGATGGGGACGGACGCGGGCCTGGTCGGGGCGGCAGCGGCGGCCCTCGCCCGCCGGGCGGACCCGGCCGCGGCGGGGGTCTGACGGACCCGGCAGGAACGTTTTCCTCGTCTTCTCCGGCTTCTCCGGCTACTCCGGCTTCTCCGACGTCACTGATGTCCCCGGCTTCCTCCAAGGCCTCGGTCGATCCCGGTGGGACTGACCGGGGCCTTCCCCGTGCCGCCCCTCCGATTGGTCTCGCGGGAAGCGGCCAGGTCCTTCCGGGTGCCGCACCCACCTCCCATCACCTCCGTTGCCTTTTGAACATGTTCAAATATCTGCGCTAGGCTTGCCCTACACAGAGGGGGAGCCCATGAAGATCGTGATACCCGGGGGATCCGGGCAGGTGGGAACGATCCTGAACCGTGCGCTGACCGCGGCGGGACACGAAGTCGTCGTCCTGACCAGGCGACCGCGACGCGCGGGCGAGGTCGCCTGGGACGGCGAGAACCCGGGCCCCTGGGCCGCGGAGATCGACGGCAGCGACGTCGTCGTCAACCTGGCGGGGCGCAGCGTCAGCTGCCGGTACACCGAGGCCAATCTGAAGGCCATGATGGACTCGCGAGTGCGTTCCACCGAGGTCGTGGGCGAGGCGATCGCGGCCGCCGTCCGGCCGCCCCGGGTCTGGCTGCAGATGAGTACGGCCACCGTCTACGCCCACCGGTTCGACGCACCGAACGACGAGAAGACGGGCCTGATCGGCGGCACCGAGCCCGGTGTCCCGGACTACTGGGCCTACAGCGTCGAGATCGCCACCCGCTGGGAGCGCGCCCAGGAGCGCGCCGTGACCCCGCGTACCCGCAAGGTCGCCCTGCGCTCGGCCATGGTGATGAGCCCCGACCGGGGCGGTGTGTTCGACGTCCTGTCGTGGCTGACGCGGCTCGGCCTCGGCGGCCCGGTCGCGGGCGGCGCGCAGTACGTGTCCTGGATCCACGACCGGGACTTCGTGCGCGCGGTGGAGTTCCTCGTCGAGCGGGACGACCTCACGGGCCCCGTGAACCTCGCCGCCCCCGCGCCCCTGCCGCAGCGCGCCTTCATGCGCGCCCTGCGCTCCGCCTGGGGTGTCCCGACGGGCCTTCCGGCGACCCGCTGGATGGCGGAACTCGGCGCTTTCGTGCTGCGTTCCGACACCGAACTCCTCCTGAAGAGCCGCCGTGTCGTCCCCGGTCGTCTGCTCGACGCGGGCTTCGCCTTCGAGTGCGGCGAGTGGCCGAAGGCCGCCGCCGACCTGGTCCGACGGCGGCGCGGCGACCGTGCCGACGGGGGATGAGCCGGTCGTCCGCCGCTTCTCGCGCTGTCCCGCTCACCCGGACGCCGGGCGTGACCCCGGCGCCGTTCGTCAGTTGAACCCGGCATGAAGAAGCGCAGCATGCTCGCCATCGCCTCCCTCGCAACCGGCTTCGTCGTCGCGGCCGTCACCCCGTCGCACGCCCTGGGTGAGGAACTGGGCAACCTCGACCTCGACAAAACGCTCAGCACCCTCGACCACACGGCCTCCGCCGGCGACAGCCTCACCGTCGACGAAAGCGCCCTCGGGCAGAACGGCTGACGAGGCCCGATCGCGGCACCTGGCGCCGGCACCCCCGACCGAAGGGGGGCGCCGGCGTCCGACTGTGCGCCCTCAACTGCGGCTGGTTTCCATGGCAGGGTGGAGCGGGCAAGCCACAGGGGGCCAGCAGAAGAGGGGGCAACGTGATCGTCTGGATCAACGGCGCGTTCGGTGCGGGGAAGACCACCACCGCACGGGAGCTGATCGAACTGATCCCGAACAGCACACTCTTCGACCCCGAGGTCATCGGCGCGGGGCTCACGCACCTGCTTCCGCCCAAACGCCTCGCCGAGGTGGGCGACTTCCAGGACCTTCGGATCTGGCGCCGGCTCGTGATCGACACGGCGGCCGCGATGCTCGCCGAGCTGGGCGGGACCCTGGTGGTCCCGATGACCCTGCTGCGCCAGGACTACCGGGACGAGATCTTCGGCGGCCTGGCCGCGCGCCGGATCGCTGTCCGCCATGTCCTCCTCGCTCCGGCGGAAACGATCCTGCGCGAGCGAATAGCCAGGCGTGAGGTCCCGCCGGACCTTCCCGACGGGGAGCTGCGGGTACAGCAGTGGGCGTACGACCACATAGAGCCGTACCGGTCCGCCCTCGCCTCCTGGCTCACCGCGGACGCCTACCCGATCGACACCGGTGCCCTCACGCCGTACGAGACCGCCTCCCGGATCGCCGAGGCCGTCAGCGGGGGCACCGTGCCGGTCTGCGACATCGTGCAGACGCCCGAGCCGACCGCCGAGACGCTCGCCGCGGGTGTCCTCCTCTTCGACGAGCAGGACCGGGTGCTGCTCGTGGACCCCACCTACAAGGCCGGCTGGGAGTTCCCGGGCGGGGTCGTCGAGCCCGGTGAGGCTCCGGCCCGGGCCGGTATGCGCGAGGTCGCCGAGGAGACCGGCATCCACCTCGACGACGTACCCGGCCTCCTCGTCGTCGACTGGGAACCGCCCGCGCCTCCTGGGTACGGCGGCCTGCGCCTCCTCTTCGACGGGGGCCGGCTGGACTCCGCCGAGGCCGGGCGGCTCCTGTTGCCGGGACCGGAGCTGCGCGACTGGTGCTTCGCCACCGAGGAGGAGGCCGCCGACCTGCTCCCGCCCGTGCGCTACGAACGGCTGCGCTGGGCCCTGCGGGCACGGGAACGCGGCGCGGCGCTCTATCTGGAAGCCGGGATCCCGGTCGGCTGAACCGGCAGGGAACCGGAAGCCGGTGTCATGGTCGGCTGAACCGGCAGGGAACTGGAAGCCAGTGTCTCCGTCGGCTGGGCCGGCAGCGAATGGGAAGCCGGTGTTCGGATCGGCCGACCGGCAGTGAAGCCCCCGCCGCACCCCGGTGCGGCGGGGGCTTCGCCGTGACGCCTCTTCTCTTCGTGCGGAGTCTGCTGCGTACGGGCCGCACGGTGCCGGCGTGCACCGCGAACCGGCCAAGAGACCGTCGCATTACCTCTGTCTCAGAGCCGGGATCGCGCCGTGGAGATGCTCCAACGGGTCGGCATCCCGCAGCCCGAGCGGCGGGCGAAGGACTACCCGCACCAGTTCTCCGGCGGTATGCGCCAGCGCGCCATGATCGCCATGGCGCTGGTCTGCGACCCCGAACTGCTCATCGCCGACGAGCCCACCACCGCGCTCGACGTCACCATCCAGGCGCAGATCGTCACCTGCTCCAGGACCTGCAGCGGGAGTTCGGCATCGCGTTCGTGTTCATCGCCCACGACCTCGCCGTCGTACGTCACTTCTGCGAGCGGGTGGCCGTGATGTACCTCGGGAAGATCGTCGAGATCGCCGACCGGCAGACCCTCTACACGCGCCCCCGGCACCCGTACACCCACGCGTTGCTGTCCGCCGTCCCCGAGGCCGACCCGGACGGCATCCGGCGGCGCGAACGCATCCGCCTCGCCGGGGACGTTCCCTCTCCGGTCGACCCGCCCTCCGGCTGCCGCTTCCGCACCCGCTGCTGGAAGGCGCAGGAGCGGTGCGCGGCCGAGGAGCCGCCGCTGGTCCGCGTCGTCGGCAGCCCGGACGGTCACCTGACGGCCTGCCACTTTCCCGAGGAGCCGACGATCGAGGCACGTGAGGCGGACATCGTCCTCGACCCGGCGGTCACGGGACGTGAGGAGACGTCGGCGGGTACGGCGTGAGCCTGCTCTCTCCCTGGAACCGCCGGTTGAACTCGCCCATCACGACGGCCTCTCCGGCGTGCCGTGCGATGACATCGGCGGCGGCCTCAGGAATCCCGTCCGGACGCTCACCGTCGGCGCACCGGCGGATGAAGGCGTCCCGTTCCTGTCCGCGGTACCCGTACAGGGCGGTCACGAGCCAGATGACCAGGTACGAGCGGGTGTAGGCGCGGTCGTAGTGGCGGTGCCGGTCGACGAAGTCGCTTTCCTCGGCCGTCAGACGGTAGCGCGCGGAGAGCGAGAGGCCGTAGTCGGTGAGGTAGAGCCGGTGGCCGTCGGTGAGGATGTTCCTGAAGTGGGCGTCGAGGTGCAGGAGTTCGTGCCTGTGGAGGAAGGACACGACGGATTCCAGTTCCCGCTCGACGAAGGGGACGGCGGCGTCCGCGTCACCGGCTTCGAGGCGGGTCTCGAGCCAGTCGTGGACGGTGTGCGGGATGTACTCCAGGAACAGTGTCAGGTTCGCGGACGCCGTCCGCCGGGCCTCGATGCGTTCGCGCACCTGCGGGGTGCCGCCCCAGTAGGCGACGGCCCGTTCCACGTCGGCGAGTTCGTCCGGCAGGGGGTGCGGGATGTCGGGCAGGACCCGCCAGTGGTGCAGCAGCGGGAAGCCGGCGAACCGGTCTCCGAGCACCCAGTTCGTGGTCATCGTGTGCGCGGCGAGCTCGCGCCAGGCGCCGAGGCCCGGGCTGGCGACGAGCCCGATGCCGTAGTGGAAGAAGGGCGGCAGGCCGAAGAGGTTGGCGGTGGAGCGGATGTGCTCGGGCAGCCGCTCGGTGTCGGTGAGCGGCACCCCTTTCACGAAGACCGGGACGCCGTCGACCTCGATCAGCGTCGAACGTCCGCCGATCCCCGTGCCGTTCGGCGTGCCCGACGCCACCAGGTCCGCTAGTTCCCGGTCGCTGAGGAGACAGAGGGCGGTGGCGATGTCGGTGTGACGGGCGATGCGCGGGTCGCGGGGCATGAGCCCATCGTCAGTGATCAGGGCCGTACGTGTCCGCCGATCTGCGGAGCGCCGCCGAGGCCTGGCCGATCACCGGGTCGCCGTGGCCGAAACAGGCCAGGTCCGCCTCCAGCTCCGCCAACCGGTGGAAGGAGGCGATCGCCTGAGCCCGGTCGAGGTTGAGCACCCCGAGGATCACGGCCCCGTCGACCGGGGACGCCGCGACGGCGTCCCCCGTGAACAGCACGCCGTGCGCCGGGAGGTGGACGGCGATACTGCCGTGTGTGTGCTCGGGAATGTGCAGGACGCGAGCCCCGCCGCCGAAGTCGAGTACCTCCCCACCGGACACCTCGCTGACCTGCGGCGGGAGCGCGTAGTCGCCCTGCGGCAGGTGCCGCAGGGCCTCCGCGTGGAGGGGGCGCTCCCAGTCCTCGGCCACCGGCGGCGGGTCCGGGACCTCACCCCGTACGACGGGTGCGTCCAGGCGGTGGGCCAGCACCTCGACGCCGGTCGCCGCGGCCAACTCACCCGCCCCGCCCACGTGGTCCCAGTGGAAGTGGGTGAGCACGACCCGCCGTAACCGCCCCAGGGTCGCGGCGAGGGCGGCGATCGGCGCTGCGGAGCCCGGCGGTCCGGCGTCGATCAGCGTCAACTCGGGGTCGTCGCGCCACAGATAGGCCTGGCCGACGGGGAAACGCAGCAGGTGCAGGCGCGGGAGGAGCTCGACGACGTCCATGGGACGACCGTGGAGAGGGCCCCCGCCGGATGGCGAGGGCCCTCTGCTGCCGGCAGAGGGATCAGCTCGCCGCGTAGGTGCGCAGGAACAGTGCCTCCGCCACCGAAAGGCGCTCCAGCTCCTCGGGCGACACGCTCTCGTTCACCGCGTGGATCTGCGCCTCCGGCTCGCTCAGGCCGATGAGGAGGATCTCCGCACGCGGGTACAGGGCGGCGAGGGTGTTGCACAGCGGGATGGAGCCGCCCTGGCCGGCGTACTGCATCTCCTGGCCCGGGTAGGCGACCGCCATCGCCTCGGCCATCGCCGCGTACGCCGGGCTGCTCGTGTCCGCGCTGAACGCCTGGCCCTGCCCGACCTGCTCGATACGCATCCGCGCACCCCACGGCGTGTGCGCCTCCAGATGGGCCTGGAGCAGCCGGGTCGCCTCCACCGCGTCCACGCCCGGCGGCACCCGCAGGCTGACCAGCGCGCGGGCGCTCGCCTGCACGGACGGGGTGGCGCCGACGACCGGCGGGCAGTCGATGCCGAGGACCGTGACGGAGGGGCGGGCCCAGATCCGGTCGGCGACCGTGCCGGAGCCGATCAGCTCGACGCCGTCGAGGACCTTGGCGTCCTGGCGGAACTGCTCCTCGTCGTAACTCAGCCCCTCCCACCGCGACTCGGGGACGAGCCCGTCGACCGTCGTCGAGCCGTCCTTCGCGCGCAGCGAGTCCAGTACGCGGATCAGCGCGGCCAGCGCGTCGGGAGCGGCACCGCCGAACTGGCCGGAGTGCAGGTTCCCTTCGAGCGTGTCGATCTGTATGCGGACCATGGTCATGCCGCGCAGCGTGGAGGTGACCGTCGGCAGGCCGACCCGGAAGTTGCCCGCGTCGCCGATCACGATCGTGTCGGCCGCCAGCAGGTCGGGGTGTTCCTCGGCGTACCGCTCCAGGCCGCCGGTGCCCTGCTCCTCCGAGCCCTCGGCGATGACCTTGACGTGGACGGGGATGCCGCCGTTGGCCTTCAGCGCCCGCAGCGCCAGCAGGTGCATGATCACGCCGCCCTTGCAGTCGGCGGCGCCGCGCCCGTACCAGCGGCCGTCGCGCTCGGTGAGCTCGAAGGGCGGGGTGGTCCAGGCGGCCTCGTCCAACGGCGGCTGCACGTCGTAGTGGGCGTACAGCAGGACCGTTTTCGCGCCCTCGGGTCCAGGCAGGTGGCCGTACACCGACTGGGTGCCGTCGGGGGTGTCGAGCAGGGCCACGTCCTGGAAGCCCTCGGCGGTGAGCGCGTCCGCGACCCACCGGGCGGCGCCCTCGCTCTCGCTCCTCGGGAACTGGTCGAAGTCCGCCACCGACCGGAAGGCCACCAGCTCGGTGAGTTCCGCCTTCGCCCTGGGCATCAGCGAGGCGACGGTCTCGGCGACCGGATGCGAGGACATGGGCACGCTCCTTGTGGGTGCGACGTTGTACCGGTGAGTGCCGTAGATCCTCCCACAGTGGCCTGCGGCGACGTGCGCCGTAGGATGCGGGGGACAGGTGCGGCAGCGGCTTGATCGGGAGCAGTAGACCATCGTGAGCAGCGAGAACTCTTCGGCGGACGATACTTCGGCGGACGACGTGCAGCGGGTGTGGGACGTCGTGGTGGTGGGCGCGGGACCCGCGGGCGCCTCGGCGGCCTACGCGGCGGCCGTGGCCGGGCGGCGCGTGCTGCTGCTGGAAAAGGCCGAACTTCCCCGGTACAAGACGTGCGGCGGCGGCATCATCGGGCCCTCGCGTGACTGTCTGCCGCCCGGCTTCGAACTGCCGTTCAGGGACCGGGTGCACGCGGTGACGTTCTCGCACAACGGCCGTTTCAGCCGCACCCGCCGCGCCAAGCACATGCTGTTCGGGCTGATCAACCGGCCCGAGTTCGATCAGCAACTGGTCGAGCACGCCCAGAAGGCGGGCGCCGAGCTGCGCACGGGCGTCACCGTCCAGCGGGTCGAGCAGCACGGATCCTCCGTGCCGGACCGGCGCACGGTCGCGGTGGTCCTGCAGGGCGGCGAGACGGTACTCGCGCGGGCCGTGGTCGGCGCGGACGGCAGCGCCAGCCGCATAGGGGCGCACGTCGGCGTGAAGCTCGACCAGGTGGACCTCGGCCTGGAGGCGGAGATCCCGGTACCGGAGACGGTCGCCGAGGACTGGAAGGGGCGGGTGCTCATCGACTGGGGTCCGATGCCCGGCAGTTACGGCTGGGTGTTCCCGAAGGGCGACACGCTCACGGTCGGGGTGATCTCGGCGCGCGGTGAGGGAGCGGCCACCAAGCGCTACCTGGAGGAGTTCATCGGGCGGCTGGGTCTCGCCGGGTTCGAACCGAGCATCTCCTCCGGCCATCTGACCCGGTGCCGGGCCGACGACTCGCCGCTGTCGCGCGGGCGGGTTCTCGTGTGTGGAGACGCGGCGGGGCTCCTTGAGCCGTGGACCCGCGAGGGAATCTCCTTCGCGCTGCGCTCGGGCCGGCTCGCGGGGGAGTGGGCCGTCCGGATCGCGGAGGCGCACGACGCGGTGGACGCCCGGCGCCAGGCCCTGAACTACGCGTTCGCCATCAAGGCGGGGCTCGGCGTGGAGATGGCCGTCGGCAAGAGCATGCTGACGGTGTTCGAGCGGCGTCCGGGCCTGTTCCACGCGGCGCTCACCGGCTTCCGGCCGGCCTGGAAGGCGTTCGCGGACATCACCCGGGGCGCGACCTCGCTGGCCGAGCTCGTCCGCTCCCACCCCTTCGCGCAGCGCGCCCTGACCGCGCTGGACCGCCGTCCCGTGGAACCCGCGGGCGGCGACGTCACCCCGTGAGCGTGATCCGGAAGACCGGGTGGTCGGGGGCGATGCGACGCAGGTCGGCGTCGGAGGAGTCGGGGCCGACGCCGTTGAAGAAGACTCCGACCTCGGCCTTCCAGCGCTTGAGGTAGGCGCGCAGCAGCGGGACCTTGTCGTCGTCGGCCACCTCGGCCGCGGTGAACATCTCCGCGTTCTTGCCGAGGCGCAGTTCCCCGCCGCCGGCCGCACGCATGTTGTGCGTCCACTGGACGTGTCCGCGCGGAGCGACCAGGTACTGCTGCCCGTCCAGGGTCAGCGGGTTCACGGGCGTGGTCCGCCACTCACCGCTCTTGCGGCCGCGGACCGCCAGCACCCGGGAGCCCCAGACACTCATGCCCCGGCGGGTCAACCATGCCACGGCACGGTTGAGGACGTTGACGGTGAACCAGCCGGGCTTCTGAACGTGCGTGGACATGGAACCCCCAGAGTCAGGGAGAGCGCCGCTCACTTCAGTGAGCACTGCTCTCGCTCGATGCGTCCAGTGTGCTCTCATCCACGATCCAAAGCAAGAGCGTTGCTCTCTCTTGTGTGCAGTGCTCTCGCTTCATGGAAGACTGGCCCCATGAGCAGCCCCGCAACCGGCGCCCGCGCGCGAGCCAGGATGGAAGTCACCGCGGCCATCAAGGACGAGGCCCGCAGACAGCTCGCGGCCGAAGGCGCCGCCAGACTCTCGCTGCGCGCCGTGGCCCGCGAACTCGGCATGGTCTCCTCCGCGCTGTACCGCTACTTCCCCAGCCGCGACGACCTGTTGACCGCTCTCATCATCGATGCCTTCGACTCCATGGGAGAGAGCGCGGAAACGGCCCATGACGCGCTCGCGGACGCCGATCCGGCGCACCGCTGGATCGCCGTCTGCGAGGCCGTCCGCGGCTGGGCACTCGCCCATCCGCACGAGTACGCGCTGATCTACGGGTCGCCGGTGCCCGGCTACATCGCACCGGACGCCACGGTCCCGGCCGCCTCCCGTGTCGGCCTGGTCTTCATCGGCATTGTCCGCGTCGCGCACGAGGGCCACCACCTGGCGGCCGGGCCCCCGCTGCCGGCGGAGTTGCGTGCCGAGGCCGCGCGCATGGCCGCCGACCACGCCCCCGACCTCCCACCCGAGACGGTCGCGGCCCTCGTGGCGGCCTGGGCCGAGCTGTACGGGCTGATCGGGTTCGAACTGTTCGGCCAGTTCAACCGGGTCGTCGAGGACCGCGAGCCGTTCTTCCGGCATGCGGTGACCCGGCTCGCGCACGGCGTGGGGCTGGCGGACCCGGCGCAGGCGTGAGGCGCATCGCGCCCACCGGCGCTTCCCGGCGTACTTCACGGGGAGTACGCCCGCTCACCGCGTCCGGCGGACGCCGCCTGGCGCGGTCGGCGTCTAGCGTGGCGGTCATGGACGAGGACGAGCAGCGCGGACGCCGGGACGGCCCGCCCCATGGGTGGCGGAACGGGCCGCCGTGGCGCAACCGCCGGGACGAGGAGCGAGGGCCCCGCCGGCCCTGGCTGTCCACCGTGCTGCTCACCGTGTTCGTGCTCGGCGGTTCCACCTTCGCGGCGCACGCCCAGGAGGGCCAGCGGGAGCCTCTCGACATCTTCGCGCGTGTGCTCCTCGTGGCGGCCTCGGGCCTGCTGCTGTGGCGGCTGCGGCATCCGGTGGCCGTCGTGTTCGGTACGTCGGCGGCCACCATGGTCTATCTCGGCGCCGGATACCCGTACGGACCGGTCTTCCTGACCGTCGCCCTGGCCTGCTTCAGCGCCGTCGTCGCGGGGCACCGCAGAGCCGCGTGGGCGGCACTGGGGATGCTGTGGGCCGGGCACGTGCTGGTGGCGCACTGGCTGTACCGATGGCTGCCGCCGTCCGGGGACCCCGCCGCCTCCTGGGGGCAGGAGATCGTGATCGCCACCTGGATGGTGGCGATCGTCGCGGTCTCGGAACTCGCCCGCACCCGACGGGAGCAGTGGGCCCGCGAGGGGGCCGAGCGCGCGCAGGCCGCGCGGCGGCGCGCGGACGAGGAACGGCTGCGCATCGCCCGCGAACTGCACGACGTCCTCGCCCACAGCATCTCCGTGATCAACGTGCAGGCCGGCGTCGGCCTCGCCCTCCTCGACACGGACCCCGAACAGGCGCGCACCGCGCTCACCACCATCAAGGCCGCCAGCAAGGAGGCGCTCGGCGAGGTCCGCCAGGTCCTCGACACTCTCCGCACCCCCGGCGCGGCGCCCCGAGCCCCCGCCCCGGGACTCGACCGGCTGCCCGAACTGATCGAGCAGGCGGCGGGCGCGGGCCTGACCGTCGAGGTGGAAGGGGCCCCGCCCCGGCTCGCCCCCGGCACGGACCTCGCGGCCTTCCGCATCGTCCAGGAGGCCCTCACCAACGTCGTACGGCACTCCGGTTCACGGCACGCGCGCGTGCGGCTCGATCACGACGCCGGCGCGCTACGGCTCCGTATCGACGACGACGGACCCGCTACCGGCGCCGACGCGGGCGGCAGCGGCAACGGGCTGGCCGGAATGCGGGAGCGGGCGGCGGCGCTGGGTGGCACGATCGAGGCGGGACCGCGCGCCGACGGAGGGTTCCGGGTGCTGGCCGTGCTGCCGCTGAAGGTGAAGCCGAAGCCGAAGGAGGCCGACCGGTGATCCGCGTACTGCTCGCCGACGACCAGTCACTGGTACGGGCCGGCTTCCGGGCGCTGCTCGACGCCCAGCCGGACATCGAGGTGGTCGGGGAGGCCTCCGACGGCGAGGAGGCGCTGCGCACGGTGCGCGAACTGCGCCCCGACGTCGTCCTGATGGACATCCGCATGCCGATGCTGGACGGCCTCGCCGCGACCCGGCGGATCACGGACGACCCCGCCCTGACCGAGGTCAAGGTGGTCATGCTCACCACCTTCGAACTCGACGAGTACGTCTTCGAGGCGATCCGCTCGGGCGCCTCCGGCTTCCTCGTCAAGGACACCGAGCCCGAGGAACTCCTGCGTGCCGTACGGGCGGTGGTCGGTGGCGACGCGCTGCTCTCGCCGGGCGTGACCCGCCGGCTGATCGCCGAGTTCGCGGCCCGCTCCAAGGAACCCGCCGCCGCCGACACCCTCGTCGAACTCACCGAACGAGAACGGGAGGTGATGGCCCTGGTCGGCATCGGCCTGTCCAACGAGGAGATCGCCCGCCGCCTGGTCGTCAGCCCGCTCACCGCGAAGACCCACGTCAGCCGCACCATGGTCAAGCTGGGGGTACGGGACCGTGCCCAACTCGTTGTGCTGGCCTACGAGTCCGGGCTGGTGCGGCCCGGCTGGCTGGGCTGAGGCCGCCGCCGGAAGGTGACCAGGACGCTGACGACACGGGCCAGGAAGAGGAGGGGCGCGAGGATCATCCCGGTCAGCAGCAGCAACCGCTCGACGGGGTCCGGCAGTTCGAACAGCAGGGCAGGACCGGCGACGGCTGCGAAGACGACCGCCGCCGCGAACACGGCACTGCACACCGCGTACCCGATCTCCACGGTCATCGCGTCCCGCTCGGCCTGACCGCGCCGTCCCCCGTACGTCTCCATCCCGGAAGTCTCACAGCCGTATGCCGGGCGGGACAACCCTGGAAGGCTGCTGACAGCCGTGCGCCCGGCGGGGGCACGCGGGCCCCGCCGGGCGCACGATGTCGGAGGCGTTCCCCTAGTCGCGTACGGACACGCGCTCCGCCTCCTGCACAGTGGACTTGGCGACCACGACGGACGGCTGCTCGCGGCGCGTGGGCCGTAGTCCGGTGAGGGTGATCAGGAGTCCGGCCGCGGCGACCACGGTCACCACGACCAGCCCGGGACGGTAGCTGTCGAGGACGGCCTGCGGGGTGGCGTTCTCGGGGGCGCCCGCCGTCACCACCGCCGTCACGACGGCCAGGAAGATCGCGCCGCCGACCTGGACCGAGGTGTTCAGCAGCCCTGAGACCATGCCCTGCTCGTGGTCCTCGACGCCGTTGGTGGCCTGGATGTTGAGCGACGGGAAGACCAGGGCGCAGGCGGCGCCGATGAGCAGCATCGACGGCAGGATGACGGCCGCGTACACCGGGTCGAGGTCGACCCGGAGGAACAGCGCGTACCCGACGACCATCAGCGCGAAGCCGGCGGCGATCAGCCGCTGGGTGCCGTACCGGTCGACGATCGAGCCGACCTTCGTCGAGGACAGCGCCACCAGCGCGCCCGCGGGCAGGAAGGCCAGGGCCGTGTGCAGCGCCGACCAGCCGAGCAGGGACTGCATGTAGAGGGTGACCAGGAACTGGAAGCCGACGTAGGACCCGAAGAAGGCCATCGCGCCGAGCTGGGCGCGGATCTGTGTGCCGGAGCGCAGCACGCCGAGCCGGATCAGCGGGCCGGGAGAACGCCGTTCGACCAGCACGAACACCGTGAGCATCACGGCGACGGCGAGGAAGGACAGCAGGGTGCGCGCCGAGGCCCAGCCGACCTCGGGGGCCTGCACGACGGTGAAGACCAGCAGCAGCATCGAGGCGGTGCCGAGCACGGCGCCCGGGATGTCGTAGCCGTTGTGGTCCTTCTCGCGGGCGCTGCGCGGCAGCAGCTTGAGTCCGGCGACGAGCGCGATCAGGGCGATGGGCGCGGGCAGCAGCATGGTCAGCCGCCAACTGGCCTCGGTGAGCAGGCCGGACAGCACCAGGCCCATGGAGAAGCCGGTGGCGGCGCAGGTGGTGTAGATGGAGAGGGCGCGGTTGCGCAGCGGGCCCTCCGGGAAGGTCGTGGTGATGATCGACAGGCCGGCGGGGGCGGTGAAGGCCGCGCTCAGGCCCTTGATGAAGCGGCTGGCGATCAGCAGCGGGCCCGAGTCGACGAGCCCGCCGAGCAGTGAGGCGACCGCGAAGACTCCCAGGGCGATCAGGAAGACCTGACGCCGGCCCAGCAGGTCGGCGGTCCGGCCGCCGAGGAGCAACAGGCCGCCGTAGCCCAGGATGTAGCCGCTGACGATCCATTGCAGGGTCGAGGTCGACAGGCCGAGGTCGGCGCCGATGGACGGCAGGGCGACGCCGACCATCGACACGTCCAGCGCGTCCAGGAACATCGCGGCGCACAGCACCAGCAGGGTGCCCCACAGGCGGGGCGTCCAGCGAACGGCTGGGGACGGAGCCGCGGAGACGGTGAGCGGAGAGGTCATGGCGAAGACAGTACATGCGCGTGCATCGAATGCAAATGCATTTAATTCAGATGCAACAATATCGCTTCTCTGCTACGGTGCGCTCATGGCGGCGAAGAAGGCCGAGCAGGCGCTCGCGGAACAGTGGCGGGAGATCCTCGCGCTCCATGCGCGCACCCAGTGCGAACTCGATCGCGCACTGCATCAACACGGCTTGTGCGCCAGTGACTTCGAGGTGCTGGACGTCCTGTCCGAGGGGCGCTCCGCGGACGGCACCTGCTCGTACCGAGTCCAGGAGATCTCCGAGCGTGTCCACCTCAGCCAGAGCGCGCTGTCGCGCCTGATCGCCCGGCTGGAGAAGGACGGACTCGTCGAGCGCGGGATGTGCACCGAGGATCGGCGGGGCGTACGGGTGACGCTCACGGAGAAGGGGCGCACGCTGCACGGCGAGGTGCTGCCGGTGCAGCGCGCGGTCCTGACGAGGACGCTGAACTCGGACTGAGCCGGGCTCAGTTCCAGCTCACGGCGGACTTCTCCCGCCACAGTTCGGCGACCGAGGCGTCCCCCGTCACCGCCGGGAACGGCAGCCGGTTCCACAGCGACAGATACAACTGCGCGGCGGGCCCGGCCACTTCGCAGTCGGCGCCCCCCGCATCGCCGCGCTCGGCCGCCGGCGGCTCCTCGGACAGTCGTACGGTCCACACCGCGCCGTCCGTGTCCGTCGCCCGCACCCGCAGCACCCGGGGCTTCTCCGTGCGCACCCTGCTCTTCTCGCGGGCGTGGAAGCCGAGCAGCAGTTCGTCGATGCCGTCCACGGCGAAGTCACCGGCGATCTGGCTCGGGGTGCCGCCCCTGGCCGACTCGGCGTCGAACCGGTGCACCGTCGTCTCGTGCGCCTGACGCCGGGCCCAGAACGCGAGCGGAGAGGGCGCGGGCAGGAAGTGCCAGCACTGGACGTCGGACGGGGCGGAACGCAGGGTCTCGACCAATTGCCCATGTCCTTCCCGGAACCAGGCCAGCAGTTCGACGCCGTCGAGGTCGGGCAGCCCCCCGTCCGGGTGGTACGAGGTGTGCCCCTCGGCGACGAACGCCGCCGCCCAGCGATGCACCATCCCCGTGTGCCGCACCAGATCCGCTACCTGCCACTGAGGGCAGGTCGGCACCTTGCCGCCGGTGCCGGCCTCCTCGGCAGCCGCGGCCAGCAGCCGGCCCTCCTGGTCGAGAATCGCTACGAACTCGGCAGTCTCCATGGGGGTGAGTGTGCCGGATGGAGCGCGCTCCACGGGCGGTATTTCGATGCGGTGGCCGCGCCGCCGCGACGGTGCTCAGCTCAGGGACCGGTAGAAGGCCAAGTGGCGCTGCGCGGCGGTGTCCCAGGTGTGGCGGGCGGCCAGTGCGCGGCCGGCGGTCTGCCGGGCCCCGTCCTGCCGCGTGAGGGCTTGACCGAGTTGGGCGGCCAGCTCCTTCGCGGTGGCGCCGAAGCGGGCGGCCGGACCGAACACCTCGCGCAGGACGGGGAGGTCGCGGACCACCAGCGGGACCCCGGCGGCGAGCGCCTCCATGGCGGCCAGGCCGAAGCCCTCCTTGAGAGAGGGGAAGGCGAAGGCGTCGGCGGCGGCGACGAGCGCCGGGAGGTCGTCGTCGGGGACCGGTCCGAGGACGACCGGTTCGACGCCGAGTTCACGCGCCCGGGTTTCCCAGCGGGCCCGGTAGTCGCGGTAGTCGAAGAGGGTCTCACCGCCCGCGATCACCAGCCGCACGCCGGAATGCCCGGCTCGCATGATCGCGTACGCCTCAAGGAGGTCGAGGGAGCCCTTGCGGGGCTCGATGCCGCCGACGCTCAGCACATAGCGGCCCAGCCGGTCCGTCCAGCGGGCTCGGGCGGCCGCAGCGGTGGTCGCGAAGCGTTCGTACGCCACGCCGTTGGGGATCACCTCGGCGTCGATGCCCCATCCGGCGGCGAGTTCGTCCGCGACCGACCGCGAGACACAAACGTGCGCGTACGGCTCGACGACGGCCCGCTCGTGGCAGGCGGCCAGCTCGGGCGTGGTGAACTGGTCGAGGTGGTGGACCGTACGGACACAGCGGCCGTCCACCGCGTTGGCGCTGATGCAGTCCTGGGCGTGGACGATGTCGTACGGGCCCGGGTCGAAGGCGTCGCGCAGGACGGCGATGGAGCGCACGATGCGCTCGCCGACGCCCTCCCGCGGCGGGCCGTCGGGGAACGGCACGATCCGCACCCGAACGTCCGGCGCGACCTCGCGGAAGAAACCTGAGTCGCCGCCCCGGCCCAGCGACCAGACGGTGACGTCCTCGCCGGCCGCGGCCAACGCCTCGGCGAGGGCGAGTGTGTGGACGACGCCGCCGCGCGGCTTGGTGGAGTAGCTCAGCAGGGCGATCTTCACGAGGGCGTCTCCCGGTATGCGGCGGGGCGGCGCTCGTCGAGGTGACGGAGGATGCGCCGGGCCCGGTCGATCTCGGCGCTCACGTCGACCTCGGCGACGGCCAGGCCCGCTTTGGCCCAGGTCCGGGCGAGGACGTCGCCGCCCGGGCCGACGACCTTGGACTGGCCGAGGAAGCGCATGCCGCCCATGGCGCCGGTCTGGTTGGAGGAGGCCAGCACGAGCTGGTTCTCGGCGGCCCGGGCCTGGTCGTACAGGTCGAAGAGCTTGGCCTGCCGGTCCTGGGCCATGCGCGGGGCGCGGTTGGTGATGCTGGTGGGCCAGGCGGACAGGCAGGCGAGGATCTCGGCGCCGTCCAGGGCCAGGGAGCGGGCCGACTCCGGGAACGTCTTGTCGTAGTCGATGAGCATGCCGACCCGGCCCACCGGGGTGTCGAACGCCTCGAAGCGGTCGCCGGGCGCGTACGCGGCGACCTCGCCGGCCGGCAGGTGCACCTTGCGGTGGCGGCCCAGGACGCCGTCGCCGCTGACGCACACCGCGGAGTTGTACCGTTCGTCGCCGCCGTCCTCGCAGTAGCCGACGCACACGACCAACTCGGCTGCGAGACGGGCGACGTGGAGGATCAGCGGGTCGTCCGGCTTGAGGGCGGGGGGCAGCGCCTCGGGGTCCGGGTGGCGCAGATCGGCGAGGTAACCGCCGAGCGCGGCGTCCGGCAGGACGAGCAGCCCGGCGCCCGAGGCCCGGGCGTCGTCGATGATCTTTGCGATACGGGCGAGGTCGAACTCCAGGTCGCGGCCGAAGTGGGCGGCGGCGGCCGCGATCCGGATGGTGCTCATGCGCTGACCGCTCCTGCGTACGTATAGGTTTCCGGGCGTCGGTCCCGCAGGTGCCCCATCGAGCGACGGGCGGTCCGAAGGGCCTGTGCGACGTCGAGTTCGGCGATCGCCAGGCCGGCTTCGACACCCGTGTCGGCGAGGATCTCGCCGCCGGGGTCGACGACCTTGGCGCTGCCGACGAAGCGTAGCGACCCGAAGGTACCCGTCTGGTTGGCGGAGAGCCACACGATCTGGTTCTCCAGGGCGCGGGCCCGGTCGAAGAGGTCGAAGCGACGCTTCCAGCGGTCGTCGACGAGGTCGGCGGCGGCGTTGGTCCGGGAGCCGGGCCAGGCCGAGACGACCACGCCGATCTCCGCCCCGTCCAGCGCGAGCGCCCGCGCGGACTCCGGGAACGCCTTGTCGTAGCAGATCATCATGCCGATCCGGCCGACCGGGGTGTCGAAGGCGTGGAAGCGGTCGCCGGAGGAGTAGCTGGCGTCCTCGCTGAGCGGCTGGTGGACCTTGCGGTGGTTGCCGAGTACCCCGTCGCCGTTGACGCAGACGACGCTGTTGTAGCGGCGACCGTCCGTGCCCGCCTCGCAGTAGCCCGCCGCCACGGTCAACTCCCCAGCCAGGTCGGCCAGTCGGCGGATCTCGGGTCCGTCGAGGGCGAGCGCGGGCGGGCCTTCGTCCGCGGCGGAGTCGTCGAGGCTGAGCAGATAGCCGCCGAGGCACGCTTCGGGCAGGGCCAGGAGCCGTACGTCGGCCGCTCTGGCCTCCTTGATCAGGCGCTCGACGGTCGCGAAGTCCTCCTCGAGGTCGCGGCCGAACTCGGCGGCGACGGCCGCCATACGCAGCGTGCTCATGCGGTCCCCATCCCGGTCACGGTGGACGTGACCGCATCTGTGATCTCTCCGTCGGGCCAGCGCAGCCCGACGCCCCGTCCCACGGTCAGCTCCCCGCACACGGCGCTCGTCGCGGGCCCGGCGGGAAGCGGCGGGGCGTCCGGCGCGTCGGCGGTGAGCATGGCGAAGCCGGGGAAGCAGGTCATCCAGTCGCCCATGGTCACCGCGCGCGGCCGGGGCACCGCGGCCACGTCGAGCACGGCCGCGCAGCCGCTCGCCTCGGCGAGCATGCCGAGGGTCCCGGCGATCCCGGCCATCGACACGTCCTTCGCGGCGGCGGGCCGGGCGGCGGCCACCGCGCCGGTCATGGTGCGCAGTTCGTCCGTACGACGATGGCTGGAAGAGTCCCACTGACGGCCCCGGTAGCCCGCGCGCCAGCTCCCGCCGAGGTCCGCGGTCAGCCGTACGGCGTGTCCGGGCCGCCCGCCGCCACCCGGGACCGGACGGTCCGTGCGGCCGAGCGCGGTCACGGACAGGGCCGCGGGTACCCCGAGTTGGGTGTGGCCGCCGAGGACCGGCACGCCGTACGCCCTGGCCGCCCGCCCCAGTCCGGCGAGGATCCGCGCGGCGTGCGCCGCGTCCTTGGCGCCCACCGCGTCGAGCAGCCCGAGCGGTGAAGCACCCATCGCCGCAAGGTCGTTGACGTTCACGAGGACCGAGCACCAGCCTGCCCACTCCGGATCCCGCTCCACCATGGACGGCACGATCGCGTCGCAGGCGGCGATCACGTCCGTACCGGGGACGGGGGCGCCGTCGTCGCCGACGAAGCCGCGCGGCCCCGGGGCCAACGAGCCGAGCAGGGGCCCGAGCGGCGCCTTGGTGGCCGCCGCCTGCGCCGCGATCCGGCCGATCGGCCACCGCATCAGCACGTGCGGAGCGCCCGCGACGGTCGTCTCGCGCACCCTGCGCCAGCCGAGCCGCTTGAAGAGGACCTCGTTGCGCGTCTGGACCGTCGCGTCGAAGCGCAGTACACCCTCGGACTCCGCCCGCGCGCAGGCGGCCCGGACGAGAGCGGCGCCGACCCCGTGCGGGCCGCGGGCCCCCGGAGCGACGACGAGCCGGCCGCCGGCCCACCAGCCGAGGTCGGGGCCGTCACCGGCCGGCCCGAGCCGCACTCCGCCGATCACGGCGCCCGCCCGGTCCTTGGCGATCAGCACCAGGGTACGGGCGTCGGCGTCGCGCTCGTCGAGGTCGTGGCCCGTGAACAGGCCCTGCTCGTGGACGAAGGCGTCCCGGCGCAGCCGGTGGTAGGCGGTCGACTCGGCCGGCCCTGAGGCCTGTTCGATGTGGAAGGCGGGCCGGCGTGCGAGAGTGCTGCGGTCGCCGAGCAGCGCCAGGATGTCGACCGGCGCGTCCGTCACGGGCGGCGCCGTGGATCCGTCGAGGTACACCGATATCACCCGCCCGCCGTCTTCAGCACGCTGCACGCCCCGCAGGCCGCGCAGCCGGCCCGCTGGTCGGCACCGCTCATCCCGGCGGCACGCAGCTTCGCCGCGACGCCCTCCGTGACGTACCGCAACACCTCGGCGTCGGGCGCGCGGACCCCGTCCCGGGCGGCGAGCGTGCCACCCATCGGACGGAACGGGACGACGAACGGGTACACACCCCGGTCGATCAACCGCCCGGCTCCCGCGATGAGTTCGTCGGGATCCTCGCCGAGGCCGACGAGCAGATACGTGGAGACCCGGTTGGGCCCGAACACCCGGACGGCCTCGTCCCACGCGGCCTCGTACTCCGCCATCGGGACGGTGGACTTGCCGGGCATCCAGCGCCGCCGTACCGCGTCGTCGAGGGATTCGGCATGGATGCCGATGGCGGTGGCTCCGGCGTCGTGCAGCGCGCGGATCCACGCCAGGTCGCCGGGCGGTTCGCACTGCACCTGGACGGGCAGTTCGGGCACCGCCGCAAGGACCGCACGGACGGAGCGTACGAGAGTGCGGGCACCCCGGTCCGGGCCGGTCGTCGTGCCGGTGGTCATCACCATCTGCCGGACGCCGTCCAGCCGGACGGCCGCTTCAGCGACTTCGGCGAGCTGGGCGGGTGTCTTGGCCGCCACCGTCGCACCCGAGCGCAGGGACTCCTCGATGGTGCAGAAGCGGCAGCGGTCGGACTCGGCGTAGCGGATGCAGGTCTGCACGACGGTGGTGGCGAGGACGTCGGCGCCGTGCAGGCGGGCGATCTGTTCGTAGGGGATGCCGTCGGAGGTCGTCAGGTCGTAGAACGCCGGACGGCGTACGGCGGTCAGGGTGAGGCCGGTGTCGTCCTCGCCGAGCCAGACCTTGCCGTCGCGTACGGAGTAGGGGCTGTCGGGGTTGGTGGGCAGCGCGGCGTTGGCACCGTCGACCGGACCGTGCCCGATAACGAAATGCCCGTCGTCGCTCGGCCCCGCGCCGTCCGGCCGCCGCACGGGCGCGGCCAACGCCACGCCGTGCAGGGCGAGTTCGGCACGGGTCATGATCCGCACGTCCACCGCTGTGCTGGTGCCAACGCTCACGGCATGCCCCTTACAGCTGGTAGGTCGAGTTGATGATGGCGCCCTTGCGCGCGTAGTGGATCAGCGCGTCCTGGACGTCGAGGGGGTGGGTGGGGATGACGCCCTCGATGAGGTCCTCCTCACGGGCGCCGTGCAGGGACAGGCCGAAGCGGCAGCAGAAGACCTTGCCGCCCTCGGCTATGAACGTCTTGAGCTGGTTGTTGATGTTGTGCTCGCCGGGGAAGGCGGAGTTGCCGACGGTCGGAAAGCCGCGCGTGGCAAGGCAGTTCAGCGAACCCGGGCCGTAGAAGTAGATGGCGGTCTCGAAGCCCTTGCGCAGGGCGCGGGTGGCCTGCAGGACGGCGACGAAGGACACCGACGACTCGTGGGCGATGCCGTGGACGAGGGTGAAGTAGGTCTCGCCGTCCTCGGCCTTGTAGTCGGGGAAGACCTTGGTGTCGCCGTAGATGCTGGTGCCCTCGGGCAGGGACGGGTGGGGAATCTCGTTGAGGGACTTCTGCTCGATCTCGGAGAGTTCGACGACGGTTTCGGACATGACGGTCTCCTTGCAGAGGACGGAAGGTGGCGGTGGGTCAGTCGTAGAGCGCGGCGAACGTGTCCCGGAAGACCAGGTCGCCGAGTTCGCCGCCGCCGGTCGCTTCGGCGAGGCGGGCGTACTCGCCCGCGAAGTCGCCCCACGGCTGGTCGCTGGCGAAGAGCACCCGGTCGTGGCCGATGCCGCGGCGCTCGATCTCCTGGGCCAGCCAGCGCGGCGTGAAGCCGATGGCCCAGGAGAGGTCGGTGTAGACGCGCTTGCCGGACTCGATCCAGTCGAAGAACCGGGAGCCGGCCAGCTTGATGTGCCCGCTCATCCCGCCGCCGAAGTGCACGAGGTGGACGGGGACCCGGTCGGCGTACCAGTCGACGAGGTGGCCGACCTCGTCGATGTCGGAGGCGGCGCCCGGTGAGGTGTGGACGTGGACCACGAGGTGGTGGCGCTCGGCCTCGTGGAATATGCGGTCGAGCATCGGGCGGCAGGCCGGATCGGTGGGGCGCCCGCCCAGCAGGAAGCTCAGCTTCAGGGCTCGTACGCCGTCCTCGCCGGCCAGGGCGAGGGCCCGCGCGGTGCGGAGCTCGTCCTCGGGGCGCGGGGAGACCCACAGGCCCGCCCGGATCCGGTCGTCGCTCTGGGCGGCCTCGATCGCCAACTCGTTGAAGGAGAAGGCGATGTCGGGGTCCGGGACGCCGTAGTTCGGAATGACCAGGGCCCGTTCGGTGCCCTCCGCGTCCAGGTCGGCGAGCAGGTCCTTGACCGTGGCGCGGGCGGTCGTGTCGGGGTGGACGGGCGGGCCGCCGTAGAAGGGGTACGCGGGCAGGACGCCGATGTGGCGGTGTGCGTCGAAGACCATGGGTCCTGGACCCTTCAGCCGATCGGGAGCGCGCAGGCGAGTTCGCCGGGCGCACCGGTGAGGGTGCCGCAGACGTCGGCGGTACGGCGGGAGGCGTCGATGTGGCCGGCGAGGAACTCGGCGTCCCGGCCCACCGATTCGAAGCGTCCGGTGCCCCATGAGTGCTGCCAGGGCAGACCCAGGAAGTACAGGCCGGGTGTGCTGGTGGCGCCTCGCCAGTGCATCGGGTAGCCGCGGCCGTCGAAGGCCGGTATCTCCACCCACCGGTGGTCGCGGGTGAAACCGGTCGACCAGACGACGGAGGTGATGCCGCCGGCCTCCACATCCAGTGAGGCCGGCTGCTCGGCGGGCTCCCACACGGGTACGTACCGGGCCTCGTCCGGGGCGTCGATGTGATGTGCGGCGATGTACGCGTCGATGCTGTCCTTGATGCCCTCGGCGACGGCGTCCGCCCGGTCGAGGTTGACCTTGAGGTCGTCGGCGAACTCCAGGACACCGCCGTCGATGCCGGTCAGCCGCCCGTACAGCCGCATCCCGTCCCGGGCGAAGGCCCGCAGGTCGATGTCACGACCCCCGTCCCGCCCGGTGACATAGTGGTTGACCCGCATCCGGACGACACCCGCGTCGTCGAAGTCACCGATGTCCTTCGCGTAGTAGCCCATGGTGTCCAGCCAGGCCACGCAGTCCCGGCCGCGGTAGAAACGGGCCACGCGCGGCGCGCTGCCGACGGCCAGATGGACCTGCCGGCCGGCCAGGTGCAGATCCTCGGCTATCTGACAGCCGGACTGACCTGTGCCGACGACCAGCACCGCACCGTCGGGCAGCTGCTCAGGGTTGCGGTAGCGGGAGGAGTGGATCTGCTCGACACCGGCCGGCAGCCGCTCGGCCATCCGGGGGACGGACGGGGTGTGGTACGGGCCGGTGGCCACGACCACGTGGTCGGCGGTGAAATCGCCGTCGGAGGTGGCCAGTTCGAAGACGCCGCTCGCTGATCGCCGCAGTCCGGTGACGGACACGCCCTCCACCAGCGGGGGCCGGAAGAAGGCGACGTACTCCTCCAGGTACCGGACGATCTCCTCGCGGACCATGAAGCCGTCGGGGTCGTTCCCCTGGTAGGGGAAACCGGGCAGCCTGCACTGCCAGTTGGGGGTCACCAGGCAGAACGAGTCCCAGCGACGCTCGCGCCACTCATGACCGACCCGGTTCCGCTCGACCACGACGTGTTCGACACCGCGTTCACGCAGGCAGTAGCTGACCGACAGCCCGGCCTGACCACCGCCGACGACGGCCACCGGGTAGTGGGCGCCGGCGAGCCGCGGCGGGCTCACGGTGCGCTCCCATGGACATACAGTTCAGACATGAAAGTCCTCCAGGCGAAGCCCCGAGGTGTGAACACCTCGCCGCTGCTTGTGACGAACACTTCAACCAGCGGCGATTACCGAACCAAGTCATCCGGAATAAAGGGACGTTACGGACTCCTCACGGTGGGTGCGGCAATGGACACGCAGAGTTGCCTCTGAGGCAAATCGGGGAGCGGGAGACCCCGGCCGGGTTCTGAGACTGCTCAAGTCGCTTGGCGGCAACGGAAGATGACCGTCACCGTGATCCACATGACAGGACTCACGGGACTGAACAGAAAACACAACGCCGTTCTGGTCATCCGGGACGCCGACCTCGTCGCGGCGGCCCTGCGTCAGGCGCCGGCCGGGGCGTAGCCCGGGGAGCGGCCGGGTCTGGAACGCGCCGCCGCACTCGTCGAGTCCACCGCCGCCGCCACCGAAACGCAGCTGAGTGCCCGCTGGGTCCGCTCACGGCTGGCCGACGTCGGCTCCATCGGGGACATCGGATCGGTCGCGGCGGTGAAGGCGCTGCGCCGGGCGGAGCCGAAGCTGAGCCTGCCGGCGGCGGTGCAGCTGCAGAAGGATGCGGTGGCTCATCCGGAGTGATGCGGTGGCCCGTCATGGGGTGCCGCCGCACCGCGCGTGGGTGGCGTGGATCAGCCTCGTTCTGCCGCACGTCGCGTGACGAATCCGATGACGGCTGCCATGGCGGCCAGGGCGGCGACGCTGGTCAGGGCCACCGGAAGGGAGAACCAGTCCGCCATGAACCCGATGGCGGGAGGTCCCAGGAGCATGCCGCCGTAGCCGAAGGTGGAGGCGATGGCGACTCCGTCGGGGCCGGCCAGCGCTCCGGCGCGTTCCACGGCGACGGGGAAGAGGTTGGCGAGCCCGAGCCCGGTGATCACGAAGCCGAGGAGCGCTGCCCACAGGGAGGGGGCGAGGGCGCCGAGGAACATGCCGGCCGCGGCGATCGTGCCGCCGGACACCAAGGTGCGGGTCTGACCCAGGCGTTCGAGCAGCCGCGTGCCGGTGAGCCGGCCGATGGTCATGGCGAGCGCGAAGCAGGAGTAGCCGACCGCCGCGGCGCCCGCTGAGGCGCCCAGGTCCTGCTCGATGTGCAGGGCGCTCCAGTCGGCCAGGGCTCCCTCGCCGTAGGCCGTGCACAGGGCGATCAGCCCGAACGTGATGACGAGTCCCCGGGTGCGGGTGTCCGGGCGGCGGGGCGCGGAGTCCTCCCGCGGTGTGCTCTCCGGTGGTGCCGGGGGTTTGATGCGCAGCAGGGGGCGGCCCGCCAGGGCGGTGACGAGCAGGCCGATGAGAGTGAGGCCGAGCAGATGGCGGGTCGGGGACAGCTGACCGGCGACCAGTCCGCCGAGCCCGGCACCGATCATGCCGCCCAGACTGAAAGCGGCGTGGAAGCTGGGCATGATGGGCCGTCGCAGCGCTCTCACCAGGTCGACGGCCGCGCTGTTGAACGCCACGTTCAGCCCGCCGTACGCGCTGCCGAAGACCAGGAGGACGGCGCCCAGTGCGAGTGCCGAGTGCGTGAGGGGTGGCAGGGCGACGCTGAGGGAGAGGAGGGTGGCGCAGACGACGGTGACCCGGTGGTTGCCGTAGCGGCGGCAGAGCCGGCCGGTGATGATCATCGTCACGACCGCGCCGGCGGAGACGCCGAGGAGGGCGAGCCCGAGGGTGCTGGCGGAGGCGCCGGTCTGCTGCTTGATGGCGGGGATGCGGACGACCCAGCCGGCGAAGACGAAGCCGTCGAGGGCGAAGAAGACAGTGAGGATGACACGGAGCCGGGTGAGTGCGTTGCCCGGCACGACGTTGTGCGTTCGGGCTTTGTTTATTAGCGGCACAAAGTCAGGCTAGGCGGGGTGAGGGAGGGGGGCAAGGGCGCGGGTGTGTGAGCCAGGGGTTCTGCGCTGGAGCGGCAGGACCAGTTCTCACGCCGCCTCTCACGCTGTCGACGGCAGGCCGTGTCGAGCGGCCACGACGGATACGGTGCCGCGGCCGCGTAGCTGGATGTGGTGCCGGTCCGGGCTGCCTGGGCCGGTCCCGCAGCGGCCTGCCGTGGCTGACCGAGGTCGCCCGTGCCTACGGCCACGCCGCAGCACCGGGCTACGCCGAGGCCAACGGCTACGAGGCGGACATCGCCGTGATCGAGGACAACGGCCGATGCCGCCTCGTCCCGCGCCGCAACAGCTGAAAGGGGCGGCGCACGGCCAGGAGCACCCTGCGTGAGAGCGCGCCCGAGGCGCAGGTGTACGGGGCGAGCGGGGATCCGGACCGGCCCCGTGTGCGACCGGTGCTTGTGACCGCCCGGCGATCTCGGCCTTGTAGCCGTCCCCCGGGGTCTGGCACGATCGCTGCTTCCTGCCGCTCGTGGCAACGAGCGGTGGTCCTCGAGGAGGTCCGGTGCACAGACGGTGGCTGTTCCTGGCGGCGGCCGCGGTACTCGTCGTCGTCTCCTTGACCCTGGTTCTCCTGCCCGATCACAAGGACGACGGCAGACACGCCGAGGCGACCCCGGTCGCCGGTACCCCGGCGAAGTCCCCGTCCGCTGTGGCAACCGCGCGAGCTACGGGATCCCCGACGCCGTCCCCCCGAGCGACCCGCGCCCCGGCGAAGCCGTCGGCCACACCCACCCCGACGAAGGCGTCCCCCAGGGCCACAGCCTCGTCCGAGAAGCCGGTAGCCACGACCGGATCGCAAAAGGTGTCCGGCGCCGCGCCGTTGGCGGGACGCATACGGCCGGGCGTCACCTATCGGGGGACCGCCACCTTCTACGACGCGGACGGCGGGGGTGCCTGCCTGTTCGACCCGAGCGGTGACGTCATGACGGGGGCGATGAACAGCACCGACTACGAGTCGGCCAAGGCGTGCGGGGCGTATGTGCTCGTCCGCGCGGACAACGGGGCCTCCATCACGGTCCGCATCACCAACGAGTGCCCGGGGGCGTGCGCACCCGGGCAGATCGACCTCAGCGCGGAGGCCTTCGCCAAGCTGGCCGTCCCGTCGCGCGGGCAGATCCCGATCACCTGGACGCTGGCGAGCCCCAGTTCCGTCGGCCCGCTCTCGATCCGCTACAAGACCGGGTCCAGCCGGTACTGGTGCGGCATCCAGGTCATAGGTC
Source organism: Streptomyces sp. NPDC050287 (assembly GCF_044459385.1). NCBI lineage: Bacteria > Bacillati > Actinomycetota > Actinomycetes > Kitasatosporales > Streptomycetaceae > Streptomyces > Streptomyces sp. NPDC050287. The sequence goes on from NZ_JBITIY010000005.1 coordinate 442,951, forward strand.
ACCGCAATCCGGTGGCCCGGCTGGAGGTCCGTAGCGGCAGCGGCTGGCGTCAGTTGGCGCGTACCGACTACAACTACTTCATCTCCGAGGACGGCAGTGGATGCGGCGGCGCGATCAGGATCACCGACATTTTCGGAGAACGTCTCACGGTCGACGGGATCGCCGTACGACCCGACGTCGTGCAGCCGACCCACGTCCAGTTCGCACAGCACTGACCCCGCCGGTCAGGTACCGGCTGTGTCCTTCGACTCGGACGATGCCCGGGCGTCGACCGCCCAACAGGCCCCGGTGAAGCGAGCTTCCGTGCCCTTCACCTAGGGGTCGAAGGCGGCGTGCACTGTCTCGACGACTCTCCACAGGCCCGCGCCGGGTGACGAACCGGAGCCCGCTGAAAGTCGGGCATTTCTGTTCGTCGGCCGTCCCGACCGCTCGGAGTCGTACGGAGATTCGCGTACGGAGTCGGGCCGTAGGGGATGATGGCGGCCGTGTTACCTGATCATGTGACCGGGCGTGACGTGTGTGCCGGAGTGGGCCGGGCCAGTCGCGCGGGAACGTGTGTGCGGGCCGGTCTGTTCGCGGTGCTCGGGACCGTGCTGGCGACTTTCGGGCATGACGCGGTCGCCGAAGGCACGGTGCCGTGGCGTCTGATGGCCGTGCTGGCCGGAGCGCAGTTCGCGGCGGTGTGGCCGCTGGCCCGGCACCGCTATGTGTCCCGTGCGGCGGTCGGGTTCACGCCGGCGGTGCAGGGCGTGCTGCATATCGCCCTGTCCCGCGCGGACGGTGACTCCTCGATGGCGTCGCGGTCGCAGGTGATGAACGCCGGGCACGTGGCCCTCGCCTCCGGGGACGGACATGCCTGGCATCACGCCGGCGTGGCGATGACCACCGTGCACACCGTGGCCGCGCTGGTGACGGCCTGGCTGCTGCACCGGGCCGACGTACGGATGACGGCGGCGCTGGAGACGTTGCGCACGCTGACCAGGGCCGCGGCGGCCGGGCTGGCGCGGGTGCGGGGGCCGCGGCTGGTGGCCGACCCGGACGGGGTGCCGCCCAAGCTGCCGGACGGGCGGGGATTCGGCGCGTTCCCGGACGTGCGGCCGGTGCGGGAGGACGTACTGGAGCACGTGATGGCGCGCAGGGGGCCACCACGGCGGAGCGCCTTGCCCCACGTCACCGGCCCGGGTTCTCGCCGGGCTGAATTCTCCCGTTCCAGTAAGGAGTTTCCCTGTGTCCCTCTCCACCCACCCGGTGGTCCGTAGCGGTCGCCGTGCCGCCCTCGTCGCCGCTGCCGCGCTGACCGCCACGCTCCTCCTGGCCGCACCGGCCGCCGCCCATGCGGAGGTCGAGGCCGACCATCCGCAGGCCCTCGCCCAGAACGTCACGCTCACCTTCGTCTCCGAGGCCGAGTCCGCCGAGGCGGGATTCCGGGAGCTGCGTGTCGTACTGCCCAAGGGCATCGCCCCCACGGACGTCACCCTGGACGAGGCACCCAAGGGCTGGAAGCTGAAGGCCACCGGCGACGGCTACACGGTGGCCGGCCCGGCGTTGAAGGCCGGCGTCGACGCCGAGCACAAGATCAAGGTCCGGCAGCTGCCCGACGAGAAGGAACTCGCCTTCAAGACCGTCGAGACCTACAGCGACGGCGAGATCTCCCGCTGGATCGAACTGCCCACCGCCGGCAAGGAGCCGGAGCAGCCCGCCCCGGTGCTGAAGCTGAAGGCCGCGGCACCGGGCGCCACGCCGGTCGACTCCGGCCAGAGTCCGGCTTCGAGCGCGAGTCCGACGCAGAGCGCAGCGGCGCCGACTGCCTCCGCCGAAGCGTCGGGCGCGGACGCGTCACCGGCGGCGGAGGACTCGGCCGCCGATGGGGACGACGGCATCTCCTCCGGCGTCCTGGCCGGCGTGATCGTCGTCGTGCTGCTGGCGCTCGGTGGCGCGGCCTGGTGGCTGGCCAGGCGCCGGGCGGCCTCGTCCGAGAACTGAGCTGAGGCCCGCCGCCGTCGCCCTGGAGCGCAACCGCCCCGGGGCGACGGCCGGCAGGCTGCCGTGATCATGCCTCCCGGTGGTCGATGCCCACCGCCGTGATCACACCTCGCGATGGTCGATGCCCAGCAGACTCGCGGCGGCCCGGAAGTCGGCGGTGTGGTGGCCGACCGCGAGGGACCAGTGGTGGCCGACGCCCGTGGCGCTCCACGCGTCGACCCACTCGCCGGGGTCGCGGCCGAAGTCGACGCGGCTGGTGGTGTTGCCGATCTCCAGCAGCGGGCCGGGGACGACGGTGCCCTCGGAGGTGACGAACGACAGGGCGCCGTCGGCGTCCTGGCCGAGGCCGAGGAGGGTGACGGGGCCGTGCTGGACGTCGAACTCCACACTGACGCCGAAGCCGCGCTTGCCGTGATAGACCCCCAGGCCGCGCAGCAGCGGGTCGCGGGCGCTGACGGCGAGGTGGGCGGGACCGTCGTGGCCCATCTCCACCACCCCGTCCTCGAAGTCGAGGGCCTGGATCTCGGTGAAGGAACCCCCGGCACCGATGCTCTGCGAGGCCAGCTGGGCGACGCTGGTGCGCAGTTCGTACTCACCGGCCGCCGGCACACCCCGGGCGGTGAGCAGGGAGGCGCCCAGGATCATGCCGGCGCCGAGGCGCTCGTGCAGTTCCCCGTCCAGGCCGCGGTGGTAGTAGGCGAGGGCGTCGAGGCCGAAGTCCTCGACGAGCCGGTCGAGCGCGACCGACACGGTCGCTCCCCACGCGAAGTCCTCGTCGGCCACGCTGCCGTCGAGGGTGAAGACCTGGCGGGCGAGGGCCATGCGGTCCCGGGTCTCCGCTTCGGTGACCTGCTCCACCCGGTGCCGCAGGTCGTCGAACTCCAGCACCTCGACATGCGAGCCGAACGTCGTCGCCAGCAGCGTCAGATCGGTCGACACGTCGAGCATGCCCGGGTACAGATGGCCCATCAGCCCGTGCCGGGCGTGCCGGAGCGCGGCGCGGACGTGCGCGGCCCGGACCCACTGCTCGATGCGCCGCCACGCCGACTCCTGGCGCAGCCAGCCCGACACCGACCGGAAGGGGATGCCCGCGCGGCGGAAGACGTTGCCGACCTCGGGCACGGGGCACTGTCCGCAGTACGCCAGCCAGGCACCCGTGTCGAAGGAGGCGTGGTCCATCCGTTCGGACGGCTGGAGGTCGATCACCAGGACGGGGGTGTGCGAGCGCTGGGCGATCGGCAGCACCATCGACGAGGTCAGATACGTCGTCAGGAACAGCACGATCAGATCGCAGTCCGCCCGCCGCAACTCCTCGGCGGCGACCGCCCCTTCCCGCGCGTCGGAGATGAAACCGACGTCGGTGACGTCCGCGTCCATCTGGCGCAAGCGATCGGTGACGTACGCTGCCGACTCCCGCAACTGGGGGAGCAGCCCGGGGAATTGCGGCCAGTACGTGCCGAGACCGCCCGCGACCAGTCCGATCCGGGTACGACGGCGGGGAGCCGGGGGGAGAAGCTCGCGCAGCGTGGCGGCGCGGTCCGCGGTCACGGTGGCGGGTTCGGTCGTTGCCATGGTCGGTGATTCCTTCCGAGGTCCGGTTCGGATTCACGCCCTGGCCACTCCCACGTTCGCCGGGGCGTCGGCGACTTCAGGGGAACGCGCGATGAGGACACGGACGATGTACACGCCCGCCAACCCCGACGCCGCCATGCAGAAGGTGATCGACCAGAGCAGGAGGGACGCGCTGTACTCCATCAGGGCGGGCGTGACGAACGCGACGCCCGCGAAGACCCCCCGCGACAGGGCGTAGGTGAGGCCCTGGGTGGTACCGCGGGTGTCCGGGGGCAGTGAGAGCTGCGACCACACCTTGTAACTGGCTTCCCCCGCGAAGGGGTTGGAGATCTGGTAGAGCACGAAGAAGACGAGCATGCCGACGAGGGCGCCGGCCGTGAGCGAGGCGACGCAGAAGGCGACGACCTGCACGATCGTGAACACGTAGAACAGCCGGTCGCGCCAGGGGGTGTCGGCGATCCGGACGAAGACGAAGGTCAGCACCAGCGCGATCGGGAGGAAGGCCAGGTTGATCCCGGTGGCCAGCGTCTGCGAGGCACCGCTGACCGTGACCAGCAGATAGGTGCCGAACTGGCCGAAGGTGTTGGCGCCGATACCCCAGGTGACGTAGTAGACGAAGGTCGCGGCCATCGGCAGCAACGCGGCACGGTTCCACACGTTCCTGAGCGCGGCGCCGCTCGGCGCGGCCGCCGTCTCCTCCACCGCTTGGTCCGACGGCTCGTCGGCCAGCTTCAGGCGGGCGCGGAGCTGCCAGGTGAGCAGCGCGGCGACGGCCAGATGACCGGTGATGACGCGCGCCCCGGTCATGCCGGTGTCCGACAGGACATAGCCGAGGAAGATGACGACGACGATGCCCAGCACCCACATGACCTGCGTGAAGGACACGAGACGCGCCCGGCCGTGGGCGGGCGCCGCGTCCGAGACCACGGCCAGGGACGTCGGCAGATCGGCACCGGCCGCCAGCCCCGCCACGAGCACGCCGATCAGGAGCACGATGTCGTTCGGCGCCAGTGTGATGACGATCGCGCCCAGCGCGAAGCAGAGGATGTCCAGGTTGTAGACACGGCGGCGCCCGAACATGTCGGCCAGCCGTCCGCCGACGAGGGAGCCGACGGCGATGCAGCCGGTGACGATCGCGCTGATCGCGCCCGCCATCCACACGCCCATGTCGTAGCTGTCGCGGTAGATGGCCAGATTGACGGAGATGCTGACGATCAGCGCGGCGTCGAGGTAGGAGGCCATGCCCGACAGGGCGGCGACTTTCCACAAGTGTTTGGGGACGGGCTGGTCCGGGTGATCCGGGGCGTTCGAGGTTCGGGCCATGATGCGACTCCGTCGTCTGGGGAGGGGCCGAGCGGAGGGGGACGTCGCGGCTCTGGAGCCGGATCGCAGTGAATATAGGGGTCGAAAAACGTTCCAACAAGCCCTCTCGCACAGACGCGCCGGAAGAAGTCCCGGAGGCTTCTCGGACTCTGGATTCGGTGCGAACATTCCAGGTGACCTGGTATCAGAGCCGCCCGACAGTCGTATAAAACGTTTTCAGTTCCCCGAGATGCAGAGCCGTACTCGGAAGGACCGCATCCGTGATCTCCCCTGGACTGCAGCAGCTGTTCGACGATCCGCCCCGCGACTTCGGGCCCACGCCGCTGTGGTGGTGGTCCGGCGCGAAGGTCACCCGCGAGCGTCTCGCCTGGCAGATGCGCAGGTTCGCCGAGGGCGGCGTCCACAACCTCGTGGTGATCAATCTGGCGCCGGCCGGTCCGACGTTCGGCGCCCGGACCGACGATCCGGCGTGGTTCGGCGAGGAGTGGTGGGCCCGCTTCACCGACGCCTGCCGGATCGCCGGGGACCTCGGCATGCGCCTGTGGTTCTACGACCAGATCGGTTTCTCCGGCGCCAACATCCAGGGCGGCGTGACCCGCCGTCATCCGCGGGCGCGGGGCCAGGCCTTGCGTCGCCGTACGGCGACCGTCTGCGGGGGAACGGTCCCGCTACGAGGTTCCGAGAGCCTCGTGGCCGCGTACGAGGTCACCGGCCGGCGTCTCTCCGCGGTCCCGGATTCCGGTCCGGGTACCGCGGGGTACCGTCCCGGTACCGCCCGGTCCGGTGCCAGTCCCGTCCGGTCCGGTCCCGGCGCCGCCCGGATCGCGGCCCCCGACGGCACGGACGTGCATCTCGTCGTCGCCGTCCCCACGGCGTTCGACTACCTGGACCCGCACGCCGTCGGCCTGCTGCTGGACACCGTCCATCACGAGTACGACCGCCGCGTCCCGCAGTATCTGGGCAACGTCATCGCCGGGAGCTTCCAGGACGAGCTGCCCGGCACCAACTCCTGGAGCCACCGCTTCCCCGACGAGTTCCGTGCCCGGCGCGGCTACGACCTGCTCGACCACCTGCCCGCCCTGTTCGGCCCGGCGACCGCCCGAGCGGCGAAGATCCGCGCCGACTATTACGCGGTCCGCACCGAACTCACCGAAGAGGCCCTGTTCAGGCCGCTGGCCGCCTGGCACGACGAGCGCGGCATGCTGATCGGGGCCGACCAGAGCCACCCCGCCCGCGCGGGCTTCCCCGCCCAGTCGACGCAGATCTACACCGACTACTTCCGCACCCACCGCTGGTACGGCGCCGCCGGCAGCGACCATCACGGCGACTCCAAGGTCCACTCCTCCATGGCCCACCTCTACGGCCATGAGCGGGTCTGGATCGAGGCGTTCCACTCCTCCGGCTGGGGCGGCACCCTGGAGGACACCTACGACTGGCTCCTGCCGTTCCTGCGCAGCGGCGCCAACCTGTACAACCCGCACGCCAGTTACTTCGGCACCGCGGGCGGCTGGTTCGAGTGGGCGCCGCCGTCCACCGACTGGCGCCAGCCCTACTGGCGGCAGTACCCGGCGTTCTCCCGGGCCGTCTCCCGGATCTGCTCGATCATGTCCTGGGGCACGTACAGGGCCGACGTCGCGGTCCTGCACCCCACGGCCACCATGCAGTCCCTCATCCCGTTGGACGCACCCGTCCAGCACTTCGGCGACGGCCGCCTCGGCGACGGCCACGCCGACGTCGACGAGACCCAGCGGCACTACCTGGACCTGTGCGGCACCAACAACTGGCTCCGGCCCGCCGTCGGCGCCCTCGACCGCCACCGTGTCTCCTTCGACGTCATCGACGACTCCTCCGTGCAGCGGGCCAAGGCCGCCGACGGCGCCCTGCGCGTCAAGGACCTGGCCTACGCCGTGGTGCTGCTGCCGTCGGCGAGCGTCCTGGAGGAGGAGACGGCACGCCGGCTGACGGACCTCCTCGACGCCGGCGGCCGGGTGGTGGTGGTCGGCCGTCCGCCGGCGACGGCGGCCGGGCTGGCCGGTGACGACTCCGTGGTCGCCGCACTGCTCGGGCATCCGGGACTGGAGCGGGCGGGCGACGCCGAGGCCGCGGCGGCAGCGGTGGCCGACGCCGCCGGACACGCGACGGGTGAGGTGCCGCTGCTCGTCAGGAGGCAGGGCGACGAGGCGGTGGCCCTGGTCACGGGCGCCTTCCCCGATGCCCGCACGCATCCGCCGGAGGACAACCACGCGATCGACCCCGCCCGCTACGCCCGGACGTCCTCGGTCACCGTCCACGCCGTGGTCACCGAGGCCGAGATCTGGAATCCGGCGACCGGGGCCCGCCGTTGCGCGCGCGTCACCGTCTCCGACGGCCTCTCGACCATCGACGTGCCACTGGACGGCGCCCCCGCCGCCCTCGTCGTATGGCGCGAGGCCGCACCGCCGCACCGGACGACCGCACCGCCGCACCGGACTGCCGCACCGCCACCGCCGGTCCCGGTGACGACCCTGGACGTGTCGACCGGCTGGGAGGGCCGCCTGGTGCCGACCATGGACAACACCTGGGGCGACCTGGCCCTGCCCGCGGGAGTGTCCGTGGCGCGGCCGCAGATCTGGACCATGCGGTGGAGCGAGAGCGACGCCCCTTGGGAGCGGACACGGGTGACCTACGGCAACCGGGTGCGCGTCCTGCCGCCGGTGCCCTCCGCTCAGGCCCCCGACCCGTTGGACAGCGCCCGCGTCGAACGGATCCTGGCCGGGGAGCTGTCCCTGGCGTCCCCGGACTGGGAGGTCGCGCTGTACTCGGCGAGCCGCGGGATCCCGGACCCGGACGGTCTGCTCGGCAACAAGGGGCTGGTGCCCGAGGAGTTCGTGCGCGTCCCGGTGCCGGGGGCCGGGACCGTCGCGCGGGTCCGGACGATCGTGGAGAGCGACCATCGAGGCCCCGCCGACCTGCACATCGGTGCGTCGGCGGCCAAGCGTGTGTGGTGGAACGGTGAGCTGCTGGAGACGAGCGCCGGTTGTCTGGCGTCCGCCCGCGTGGACGTGACACGGCCCCGCAATGTGCTCGAGTACGAACTGACCGACGCCCAGGACCGGCCCTTGCTCATCTCGGGCACCGCCGGCACACCCTTGGGCAGTTACTTCTGCCTCTCCCGCCCGGACGGGTTCGCGCGGCGGCCGCAGTTCATGTGTCTGCCCGACGGCGTACGACCGGACGGCACCGTGACCTACCGCGGCCGGCTGCGTGTCCCGCGGGACGGCACGGACGCGGTGCTCGTCGTGGGTGCCGCGGCGGGCGTCGGGGTGCTCCTCGACGGTGCGGTCGTGGCGCGGCAGGAGAAGGTGGAGTACTACGAGTCCGACTGGGGCGCGGTGCCGATGTTCTTCCGCCACCAGCTGACGCTCGGGGCGGGCGAGCACCTCCTGGAGGTCGTTGCCGACAGCGTCCACGCACGGGACGCGGTGTTCGTGGACCTCGTGGCGGGCGCCGGGCCGGCCGCGTTGGTCAGTGGCCCCGGCTGGCAGGCGGAGACCGGCGGGTGGCACGGACGTACCGTCGAACACCAGGGCCGGTGGGGCGAGTTGCAGCACTGCCACGCCGCGTCACGGCCGCACCCGCTGCCGGAGACCGGGTGGCTGACCGGCGCGCCGGTGCTCGGCACCGCCGTACTGCCGCTGCGCTGCACGGACGACGTCCGCGAGACCGCGCAGCGCTTCCGCTTCACCGTGCCGCCGGGCACCGTGTCGGTCGACCTGCCTCTGGGACTTCCCGCGCGGGTACGGGTCGGAAACGGGGCAGAACGACCCTTCAGCGGAGGAGAGTTGACGCTGGATCAGCCCCTGCTTGAATCCACCGAGTTCGAGATCGTCACCGCGCCCACGGCCGTGTTGCGGGGCGGCTCCGCCTGGCGCGGACCGGTGCGCGTCCGTACCGTCCCGGCGCCGCTGCCGTTGGGGGACTGGCGGGAGGTGGGGCTGGGCGGCTGGAGCGGGGGCGTGACCTATGCGCGGGACGTGGAGGTGCCTGCCGGGCCGGACCCGGTGCTGGATCTGGGGCGGGTCCGCGGCAGCGTCGAGGTGTTGCTCGACGGGGAACCTGTCGGGGAGGCGTTCTGCGCTCCGTACCGTTTCGAGCTCCCGGGTGCCGCCGGGCGTACCGTCCGGCTCGACGTGACCGTCCGCAACACGCTGGCCCCGTATCTGGCCGAAGCCACGCCCACCGCCTGGGCCTTCCCGGACCAGTGCGCCTCGGGGCTGCTGGGGCCGGTGACGCTGCGGTTCTAAGGACTCAGGCGGCGGAGGGGGAGCGCGTGGAGTCGCGCAGAACGAGGCCGGGCGCGAACACCCTTGTCTCGTGGGCGTGTTCGGCGCGGGCCTCCACCTCGTCGAGCAGCATCTCCACGGCCGCCCTGCCGAGCTCCTCGACGGGCTGCCGGACCGTCGTCAGGGGCGTCCCCACAAAGCCGGCGATGTCGAGGTCGCCGTAACCGACCACCCGCACCTCCTCGGGAATCCGCACACCCCGCTCGCCCAGTCCCCGGCACAGCCCCGCGGCGAGGAAGTCGTTGGTGCAGAAGACCCCGTCGGGCAGCTCGTCGAGCCGGCGGGCGATCTCCACGCCGTAGGCCACCGTCATCTCCTTGGCGACCACCTGGTCCAGCCGCGCCTCACGCCGGCTGCGTACGGCCTGGCGGGCTCCCTGGTACCGGTCGGCGCACTGCCGGATCGCACGGTCCCCGTTCACGACAAGGATGTCGCGTGCTCCGCGCTCCAGGAGATGCTGCACGGCGAGCCGGCCGCCCGCGATGTCGTCGACGGAGACGGAGCAGCCGTCCTGCGCCGATATCGCACGGTCCGCGAGGACCAGGGGAATGCCGCGCTCACGCAGCCGTGTCAGCCGGGTGGGATCGGCGCTCAACGGAACCACCACGACCCCGACCGCCCGCTGCTCGACGAGCATGGTGAGGTAGCCCTGCTCCCGCTCCGGCGCGTCCCCGCTGTCGCAGAGCACCAGGGCGTAGCCGTGCTCGTACGCCGCGTCCGCGGCCCCCCGCGCGATGCGCGAGTAGAAGGAGTTGGCCACGTCGGGCAGCACCAGGCCGATCGAGGACGAGTGCCCGGTGCGCAGGCCGGCGGCTCCCGGGTGGGGTACGTAGTCGAGCGCGGCCACCGCGTCCCGCACCCGCTCCGCGGTGCGGGCGTTGACGCGCTCGGGCCGGTTCAGGACGTTCGACACCGTGGACACCGAGACTCCCGCGGCGGCCGCGACGTCCTGGATACGGGCGGGACGAACCGGCACGGGCGTCCACCCCCCTCGCTGTGACAGCCGTGCGACCAGGCACGACGCGGTCCTCGATGAGCGGCGCAAGTCTACCCCGAGCGCGGCTGAAACGTTTTTCGAAGCCCGGTGGATCCCCGGGCCGCCGCTCGGTGAGCCGCTCCCCGGTCTATGCCTTTCCCTATCCGCTAACATAGAATAATTAGATAGATGAATAGACCGGTACGGGCGAGGAGTGGCCGTGGACTTCGGGTTGACCGACGAGCAGGACCTGTTGCGCGCGACGGCACGGCAGTTCGTCGCCGACGTGTGCCCGGCCGAGAAGGCCAAGGAGTGGGACGAGCAGGGCGTCGTACCGCCCGAGCTGTTTCGCGGAATGGCCGAGCTGGGGTGGTTCTCCCTCCCGTTCGGCGAGGACGAGGGCGGCGACGGCGGCGGACCGCTGGAGCTCATCCTGATCGCCGAGGAGCTCGGGCGGGCCAGCTTCGACGTCGCCATGTGCTACATCGGGGTGCTCATCCCCGGAATCACCGTGTTCCGGTGGGGCAGTGAGGCGCAGCGCGACTTCATCCGCGAGCAGGTCATGACGGGACGCCATCGGCTCGCCGTCGGCCTCAGCGAGCCGGACAGCGGATCCGACGCCGCGGCGCTGCGCACCACCGCCGAGGACCACGGGGACCACTTCCAGGTCCGGGGCCAGAAGGCGTGGTGCACGGGCGGCGGCCTGCCCGACACGACCATCGCCACCTACGTGCGTACGGGGCCCCGCGAACCCAAGCACGGCGGCATCAGCCTGCTGCTGGTCGATCCCTCCACGGAGGGCGTCGAGGTGCGCCGGACACCGACGCTGGCCCGGCACATCCTGGGCACCAACGAGGTGTTCTTCAACGACGCCCTGGTACCGAAGGAGAACCTCGTCGGCCCGCGCGACGAGGGCTGGAAGGTGATGCTCTCCAACATCGAGCTGGAGAAGGTGATCATCACCGGCGGCTATCTGGGCGCGGCGCAGGCCACGCTGGACGAAATGCTCGAGTACGCCCGTACCCGGCACGCCTTCGGCCGTCCGATCGGCAACTTCCAGGCGCTCGCCCACGCCATGGCCGACCTGCAGACCGAGATCGACTCGGCCCGGCTGCTCGCCTACCGCGCCGCCTGGCTGCTCGCCCAGGGCAAGCCGTGCACGCGCGAGGGTTCGATGGCGAAGCTGAAGGGGTCGGAGACGTACGTGGCGGCCGCACGGCTCGGGATGCAGGTCTGTGCCGGGCACGGGTTCTCCACCGAGAGCGTGATGAGTTTCCGCTACCGGGAGTCGATCGTGGCCACGATCTCCGGCGGCACGAGTCAGATCCAGCGCAACGGCATCGCCCGCAGCATGGGGCTCAGGTCCTACTGAGCCCCGCCGGGCTCGTGTGCTCCTGACCCCCGCCGGGCTCGTGTGCTCCTGACCCCCGCCTGACTCAAGGTCCTGCGGAATCCGGCCGGACCCAGGTCGCCCGGAGTCCGGCTGGTCCCAGGTCCCCTGGAGTCCGCCCGGCTCCAGGTGAGTCCGGCCGGACCCAGGTCCTACTGAGCCCCGCCCGTGTCCTGTTCGGCCAGCCACTCCTTGTGCCGGGTGAAGTGGCTCTGGTCCCGGGTCACCCAGATCCCGGAGACCCGGGCCAGCACGGCCCGGGTCGGCAGCAGCACCATCTCGCCGGCGATGTACCAGCGCCGGCCCTCCCGCTTCTCCACCCAGGCCCGGACCTCCAGCGGCCGTTCCACCGGCACCGGTTTCACGAAGCTCACGGTCAGTTCCGCCGTGACGCTCAACACGCGGTGCAGCAGCGGAAGATGGCCGAGGCAGTCGTCCAGGACGGCCGCGGTCCAGCCGCCGTGCGCGACATCGGGCCCGCCCTCCTGGTCCCGCGGGCAGGACAGCTCGAACAGCGCCGACCCGTCCTCGTCGAGCCGTTCGTGCTCCACTCCCAGCCGGCAGGAACCGGCGGCGCGGCACGCCCCGCACAGGGCCACCCCACCGGGGGTGCGGGGCGGCTCCTGGAAGTCCGCCCCGGCCCAGGGACCCGTCGGTGACGCAGTGGACATGGTGTGGCTCCTCTTGTCGGGCATCGGAGTGTCAGACGTCGGCAAGCAGCGGGCGCAGCTTCCCGGCGATGAGCTGGACCTGGCGGGCCACCGTCTCCTCGGGCATACCGGCCAGCGAGGCCCACAGGAACACCCCTTCCACCGGCAACCCTGCCACGTACGCCTTGATGGCGTCGGCGACGTCCTGCGGGGTGCCGTAGAGGAACTGGCCGACGCCCGTCGCGCTCAGACCGGTCTCCCGCCACTTCTCGGGGTCGATGGGGCGGGGGGCGGGCTGGTCGGTGCCCTCGACCATGTAGCGGCGGTAGCTGTCCCACTGGTACGACAGGTGCTTGCGGACCAGCGGCCAGTCGGCCTCCGGGTCCTCGGTGACGAACGTGGTGAACGAGCCCTGCATCCGGCCCGCCGACAGGTCGTACCCGCTCTCCGCGAGCCCTTCCCGGTACGGCGCCAGCAGCGCCGGGTTGAGCGACAGCAGCCCGGTGCCGAGTCGGCCGGCCCGGCGGGCGCCCTGCGGGCCCTGGTAGCCGAGCCAGATCGGCAGTGGGTCCTGGACCGGTCCGGGGGTGACCAGGGACTCGGCCCACAGGCCGCGGATCTCCCGTACCCGCTGGTCGGTCGTGGTGTAGCGCTTGGCGAGATCGGCTCCGTAGAGCCGGTACTCGGGCACCCGGTAGCCGGTGCCGAGTCCGAGGTCCAGCCGGCCGTCGCTGATGATGTCGACGAGCGCGGCCTGTTCGGCGATCTCGGGGGCCGCGTGCAGCGGTGCCGGGATGACGGCGGTGCCGAGGCGCACCCGGCGGGTGCGGGCGGCGGCAGCGGCGGCCATGGTGAGCGGCTGGGGGAGATAGCCGTCCTCGAAGCCGTGGTGTTCGGAGAACCAGACCGAGTCGAGGCCGAGGCGGTCCGCCTCCTCGCACATCTCCAGGGCGAACCCGTAGACCCGGGACCAACTCTGTTGCCACGGCGGGGGATTGCGCAGGTCGAAGTAGATGCCGACTCTCATGAGCGGCCGCCTTTCTTGCTGTTGTCGGCCAGTCGGATCGTCGCGTGGGCGACGGCCACCCCGTCCCCGGGTGGCAGCAGCCGTACCGGGCGCAGTTCCAGCGCCTCGATCTCGGGCAGATCCTCGACCATCGCCGAGATCCGCAGGACGGTTTCCTCCAGCGCCGCCAGATCCACGCCCGGGCCGCCCACCCGGCCGTCCAGCAGCGGGGCCGCCCGCAGCGAGCGGACCATCTCCCGGGCGTCGCGGTCGCTGAGCGGGGTGACGCGGTGGGCGACGTCCGCCATGAGGTCGGCGTAATCCCCGGTGAGCCCGAAGGCGACCACGGGGCCGAAGACCGGGTCGGCGCGGACGGAGAGGAACGCGTCCGGGCCGGGACCCGGTCCGCTGTCGTGCACGGCGATTCCGTACGAGGCGAGCAACTCCGCGGCGACCGCTGCGGGGACCTGGCCGGGGGCCTGGTCGGCGATGACCGTTCGGGCGTGCTCGGCGTCGACTCCCGCGAGGTCCGGGATGACGCCCGCGGGAGTGCTGCGCCAGGTCTGGTAGGCCGCAGCGTGGCCGAGCGAGACGGCCGCCGCTTCGGGGAACGTGTACGTCGGCACCACCAGGTCGCCCCGGTGCAGGAGGTCGGCGACGCCCCCGCCGCCCAGGAAACTGGCCAGCACCGGCTTGTCGCGCCGGGCCGCCGCCGCGTCGAGGATCGCCGACGCGACCTCGTCGGGCTTGTCCGCCAGCGGCGGCATGAACAGCACGACGGCCGCGTCGATGTCGTCGTCGGCCAGGACGGCGTCCAGGGCCTGCCGGTAGTGCGCGGCGGAGGCCATCGGGGTCAGGTCGACCGGGTTGGCGACCTCCGCACGCGGCGCCAGGGCCGTGCGCAGCGTCTGCCGGGTGCGCTCACCGAGCGCGGGCACGCGCAGTCCGCTCGCCGCGCACGCCCCGACCGTCAGTGCCGCCGGACCGCCCGCGTTGGTGATGACGGCCACCCGGTCGCCGGGCGGAGGAGGCTGGTGGGCGAGCAGCAGGGCCACGTCGAAGAGTTCCTGGAGGCTGCGGGTGCGGATCACGCCGGACTGGGCGAACAGCGAGCTCACCGCGGAGTCGGCGTGACCCGGGTGCACCGCGACGATCGGCTTGCGCGGGGCGATCCGGCGGGCGACGCGGGCGAACCGGCGCGGATTGCCGAAGGTCTCCACGTGCAGCAGGATCACCGAGGTCCCCGGGTCCTCCTCCCACCACTGGAGCAGGTCGTTGGTGGAGACGTCCACGGCGTGTCCCACCGACACGAATCCGGAGAAGCCGAGCCTGAGCCGCCGGGCGAAGTCCAGCACCGCGAGCCCCAGCGGCCCGGACTGGCTGGACATCGCCACCCGGCCGGGCGTCGGCAGGGCCGGCGAGAAGGTCGCGGCCAGCCGTGCCGCGGGGGTCGTGTTGACCACGCCCATGCAGTTCGGGCCGACCAGCCGCATCCCGGAAGCCCGGGCGAACCGGGCCAGCTCCAGCTCGGTGGCCCGGCCTTCGGCTCCGGTCTCCCCGAAGCCGGTGGAGACGACCACCACCGCCTTGACGCCGGCCTCCGCGCACTCGCGTACGACGTCGGGGACCGCCGCGGCCCGGACAGCCACCAGAGCCAGGTCCGGCGGCTCGGGCAGGTCCCGGAGACTCGCGTACGCCCGCACGCCGGCGATCCGTTCGGCCCGCGGGTTCACCGGGAACACGCTGCCGCCGAAGTCGCCCCGCAGCAGGTTGGCCACGATCTCGTGGCCGATTGTCAGCGGGTCGCGGTTGGCCCCGATCACGGCGACCGAGCGCGGTTCGAGCAAGGGCCTGAGCGAGCGCCGTACGGCGGTGTGCTCGCGGCGTTCGGCCCGGGCCACGGCCTGAGCCTGCGGGTCGATGGCGATCTCGAAGTGGATGATCTGGCCGGGCGGCCCGCTCTCGATCCGGTAGCCGGAACCGAGGAACACGTTGATCATCCGGGTGTTGTCGGCGAGGACGTCGGCCTCCAGCACCCGGATGCCCCGGGCGCGGGCCGCGGCGGCGATGTGCTCAAGCAGCAGCCGGCCGAAGCCCTCGCTCTGGTGGTCGTCCCGGATGGTGAAGGTGACCTCGGCGTGCTCAGGCTCCTCCGGGTCGCGGACGTACCGCACCAGACCGGCGATCTCGTCCCCGGCCAGGGCGACGAGCGCCAACTCGTTGAGGTAGTCCACGTGGACGCCGCGCCGGATGACGTCGTCACGGGCGCGGACCACCGGACCGAGGGAACGGTAGGCCAGGGTGGCCCGGGACAGGCCGCCGACGAACGCGACCAGACGGTCGGCGTCCTCCGGCCGGACGGGCCTCACGAAGGTCGACCGGCCGGTCCTGACGAGCCCGGGCCGTTCCAGGTCCTCGGGATACGGAGGAGTGGTCACCGCGGCGGCTTCGCCGTCGGCGCCGCTCAGACGGCCGCCTCCTGCGGAGTCTGCTCCGGCAGGCCGAACAGCTCGTTGAAGGTGCCGCGTGTGACGCGGTCGCGGATGTCGTCGGAGACGCCGTCGAACAGGTCGTGCAGTGTGGACTGGGTGTG
Organism: Streptomyces sp. NPDC050287; assembly: GCF_044459385.1. Lineage (NCBI taxonomy): Bacteria > Bacillati > Actinomycetota > Actinomycetes > Kitasatosporales > Streptomycetaceae > Streptomyces > Streptomyces sp. NPDC050287. The sequence continues at coordinate 458,766 of NZ_JBITIY010000005.1, forward strand.
GCCGTAGGTGCCTTCCAGGTGGGGGTAGTCGTCGCCCCACATCACGTTGCGGTAGCCCGTCGACTCGACGATCTCCACCGAGCTCTTGTCGTGCTGGAAGGAGGCGTACACCTGCTGCCGGATGATCTCGCTGGGCAGCCGGCTCAGCTTCGGCCGGACGAACATGCCGTGCTGGCGGTAGGCCTCGTCCATCCGGTCGCCGATGGCCGGCATCCAGCCCGCGCCGCCTTCCGCGATGAGGATCTTCAGGTCCGGGTGACGGTCCAGGGCGCCGCCCGCGACCATGTGGGACACCACCCGCATGCCCGGGTAGGTCGTCTCCATGTAGTTGACGACCGCGCCGCCGGGCCCGCGGAAGACGACGTTCTCACCGCCCGTGCCGATGTGGAAGCCGAGCACCAGACCGGCCCGCTCGACCGCCGTCCACAGCGGCTCCCAGCGGTCGAGGGCGTACTCCTCGCCGGCCCGGGTGGAACACGGCAGGAAGATCGCCTTGAAGCCCAGCTCCGCCACCCGCTCCACCTCGGCGACCGCGTCGTCGATGTCGGCCGTCGAGACGCAGGCGGTGGTGATGACCCGCTTGTTCTTGCTGAGGATCTCCTCGTGCGCCCAGTCGTTCCAGGCCCGGACCGTCTCGCGGGCGAGCTCCCGGTCGGTGATCGACACCAGCCAGAACCCCATGGAGGGGAAGGCCAGCTGGGACCACACGCCCTCCTGGTCGAGGTCCTTGAGGCGGACCTTCAGGTCCCAGGCGCCCGGCGGACGCATGGCGTCCATGAAGTCGCCGAGCTGGCGGTCGATGCGCTCGCCGTCGATGTAGAGCATCTCGTACTTCTCGCCGCGCTCGCTGCGCGGGGCGCGGGCGCCGAGTCGTGCCGGCAGCCTCTCGGTCCACACGTCGGCGGGTTCCATCACGTGGGAGTCCCCGGAGTTGACCCAGATCTTCGTCATGACGCCCCTTCGCATGAATGGATGCAATCAGTTAGCGATTTTAGTTGTATAGGTGGCCGAATGGAAGGCCGGATGCGGCAGAGATCAGCTCCGGCGCCGCTCGATCTCTTCCACCAGTTGCGGCAGCACCTGGAAGAGGTCGCCGACCACGCCGTGGTCGGCCAGCTCGAAGATCGGTGCGTCCGCGTCCTTATTGACGGCCACGATGGTCTTCGAGGTCTGCATGCCCGCGCGGTGCTGGATCGCCCCGGAGATGCCGGCGGCCAGGTAGAGCTGCGGGGAGACCTGGGTGCCGGTCTGGCCGACCTGGTTGCTGTGCGGGTACCAGCCCGCGTCCACGGCGGCCCGGGACGCCCCGACCGCCGCGCCCAGCGCGTCGGCGACCCGCTCGATGAGAGCGAAGTTCTCGGCCCCGTTCACGCCACGGCCGCCGGAGACCACGATGTCGGCCTCGGTCAGCTCCGGCCGGTCGCCGCGCTCGCGAGGCGTGCGGGACAGGATCCGGACGGCCGCGGTGGCCGGACCGAAGGTGATGTCCTGCTTCTCGACGACGGGATCGGCGGCAGCGGGTTCTGGGGCGACGGCGTTCGGCTTGACCGTGATCACCGGCACGCCCTGGGTGACGTGCGCGGTGACCTGGTAGGTCGCGGCGAACACCGACTGCTCGGTGACCGGTCCGTCCGGCCCGGCGGTGACGTCGACGGCGTCGGTGATGAGCCCGGAGCCGAGCCGGAGCGCGACCCGTGCGGCGGTCTCCTGGCCGTCCGGGCCGGACGGCAGCAGGATCGCCGCCGGGCCGGTGCGCTCGGCGATCTGGGTGAGGGCGTCGACGGCCGGGGTGACGAGGTACTCGTCGATCTCCGGGGCGTGAACGACGTAGACCTTCTGTGCGCCGTACCGGCCGAGGACGTCGGTCGCGGCGTCCGCGCCCGGTCCCAGGAAGACAGCGGAGGGCTCGCCCAACCGGCGGGCGAGGGTGAGCAGTTCGAGGGTCGGCTTGCGTACGGCACCGTCGACGTGGTCGACGAGGACGAGGATCTCGGCCACGGTGATGCAACTCCTTCAGGTCTTCGGGGCGGGACGCGGTCAGATGAACTTCTTGGTGGTGAGGAACGCGGCCAGTGAGGTGCCGCCCGTCCCCTCGTCGGCGACGATCTCGCCCTTGGTGCGCGGCGGACGCCGGGTCGTCGTGTCCACGGCCGAACGGGCGCCGGCCGGGCCGACCTCGCCGGTCTCGATCCCGAGGTCGGCGAGGTCGAGGGTTTCCAGCGGCTTCTTCTTCGCGGCCATGATCCCCTTGAAGGAGGGGTAGCGGGCGTCCCCGGAACGGTCGGTCACCGAGACGACGGCCGGCAGGGCACCCTGGATCCGTACGGTCGCGCCGTCGCCCTCGCGGCGGCCGCTCACCGTTCCGTCCTCGACCGCCAGGTCCTCGAGGTGGGTGACGGCCGGGACGCCGAGGCGCTCGGCCAGCAGTGCCGGTACGACGCCCATGGTTCCGTCGGTCGACGCCATCCCGCACAGCACGAGGTCGAAGCCGTGCCGCTCGATCGCCTTGGCCAGCACGAGCGACGTACCGAAGGCGTCGCTGCCCTCGATGTCGTCGTCGCTGACATGGATCGCCCCGTCGCCGCCCATGGCCAGCGCCTTGCGCAGCGCGTCGCGGGCGTCGTCGGGGCCGACGGTGAGGTAGCTGACCTCGACCTCGGCGTCCGATTCGGCGAGGCGCAGGGCCTGCTCGACGGCGTACTCGTCGAGTTCGGACAGCAGTGAGTCGACCGACGCCCGGTCGGTGGTGCCGCCCTCGGTGAAGGTGCGGTCCGCCGTGGCGTCGGGGACGTGCTTCACGCAGACAACGATCTTCACGGCGCCCTCCTGTGGTTCAATGAGTGTTAATAGTTAACTATATAGATCGGTCCAGCGCGAGTCTCGCAGTCAATCCGTCGAATTGGTTGACTGATTGCGCTGATAGCTGGAAGATCTGGGCACTGAGCCGCGAGGAGGCGCCATGGTCGGTGACAGGGACACCGCTGACAGGTACTTCGAGCCCCAGGTGGAGACCATGCCCCGCGAGCAGCTGCGCGCGCGGCAGGAGGAACAGGTCCTGGAGCTCGTCGAGTACGCCTACGCCAACTCGGCCTTCTACCGCGAGCTGTGGGACGAGCACGGGGTCCACCCGCGTGACATCCGCTCCCTGGAGGACTTCCGGGCACGGATTCCGTTCATCACCAAGGACATGATCCGCGCCTACCGGACCCGCGCCGGCGACCCCTTCGGCGGTCTGCTCTGCGTCCCGGTCGAGGAGCTGACCTCGGTCTCCTCCAGTTCGGGCACCACCGGCGACCCGGAGTTCTTCGCCGAGATCTGGCAGGACGCGCCGCCCCTGGTGACCGCGCAGGTGCGTGACCTGTGGGAGCTGGGCCTCAGGCCGGGGGACCGGGTGCTGAGCCCGCCCGGAACCTTCCGCAACTTCATGGACGCCGGCTTCCAGGCGCTGGGCGCGGTGGTCATCGAGGTGGACACCTGGATGGGGAACATGCCCGGGGTCGTCGAGGCCCTGCGCACCTACCGCCCCGCCTACCTGCAGATGATGTATCCGCAGATGGTCGAGCTGGAGCACCTGGCCGAGAAGACCGACCTGAAGGAAGCCTTCTCCTCCCTCAAGGGCGCCTCGTGCGCCGGCCAGCCCCTCAGCCGGAAGATGCGCGAGCGGATCCGCGAGGACTGGGGCATCGACGTCTACGAGTACACCAGCGCGGCCGACACCGGCACCGCCTGGGAGTGCCGCGAGCACGACGGCTTCCACCTGTGGGAGGACACCGTCTTCGCCGAGTGCGTCGAGGTCGACGAGCACGGCTGGCACGACGTCGCCGAGAGCGACCTCGGCGAACTGGTCGCCACCGACCTCGACAACCGGGCCGCGCCGCTGATCCGGTACCGCAGCGAGGACCTGGTCCGCCTCTCCCGCGACACCTGCGGCTGCGGCCGCACCCACGCCCGGATGTGGGTGGCCGGACGACGCGGCGACGAGACGGTGGTCCAGGGGCGCTCCGTGGTCCTGCGGGACGTCTGGCAGGCGGTCGAGGACCAGCCGGAGACCGTCGCGGGGGTCTTCCAGATCGTCCGCGACCACCGCGAGGTCGACGAACTGCGTCTGCGCGTCGGCTACGACCCCGCGCTCACCGGCGACGTCGACGCCCTGGCCGGCCGGCTGAGCGAGGCCGTGCGCGAGCGGACGGGCGTCAAGCCGGTGCTCGACATGCGCACCGAGGAGGACCTGTTGAAGACCATGACCAGCGTCGCCAAGTTCCCCCGGGTGGTGAAGAGCTGATGGCCCGCGCCGACACGCTTGCCCGGGCCAGGACACTGGACCGCCCGGAACTCGCCTACCTCGTGCGCATCCGCACCGCCGACGGCATCCGGGACCTGGACCTGACCTGGGCGGAACTCGCCCGCGACACCGAGTGGGCCACCGCACGGCTGCGGGACCACGGCCTCGCCGCCGGGCAACGGGCCCTGCTGACCGCCTCCGGTTTCGAGGGCTTCTGGGGCCACACGGTGATCGGGGCCCTGCGCACGCTGAAGGTGCCGTACGGCATCGCCGAGGCGATGGGCTGGGACCACCGACGCACCGCGGTCTTCCACCGCGAGCTGAGCCCGCACGCGGTGATCGGCCTGTCGGCGCAGACCCTGGAGGGACTCGCCGGCACGGCGGACATCGGTGAGATGTTCCGCTCCACGTCGGTGGTGCTGGCCCGGCCCTCCGCCGTACCGGTGCTCCGCGGGGTGGGGGTGACGGCCTCCGTGATCTCGGTCGTGGGCCCGGCCCTCGCCCTGGAGTGCCCCGAGCGGACCGGCGCGCACGTCAACGCCGCCGAATGGCGGGTCGGCGAGCGGGACGGACAGCTGACCGTGGCGGCGGGGGAAGGGCGGGCGTCGACGCTCGACGAGACGCCGCTCGGCATCGCCGGCCGCGTCCTCACGGGCCGGTGCGCCTGCGGCAGCGAGGACCCGCGGGTGCTGCTCGCCGAGGCCGACCGGCCTTCCTGACAGACCCGATGGACCTAGATGGCCCCCCATGGACCCGGACAGACCGATGGATCCGATGGATCCGACAGAGGAGTTGAGCATGACCGAAGGAGTGGTCGACGGCCGGGTCGTGGTCGTCACCGGCGCCGGCAACGGGATCGGCCGGGCACACGCCCTGGCGTTCGCCGCGCACGGGGCGAAGGTCGTGGTCAACGACCTCGGCGGCGGGCGCGACGGAGCGGGCGCCTCGGCCGGGCCGGCGCAGACCGTGGTCGACGAGATCGTCGCGGCCGGCGGCGAGGCGGTGGCCAACACGGACGACATCTCGACCTGGGAGGGCTCCGCACGCCTCGTCCAGCAGGCCGTGGACACCTACGGCGGCCTGGACGTGCTGGTCAACAACGCCGGCATCCTGCGCGACCGGATGATCGTGTCGATGACCGAGCAGGACTGGGACAGTGTGATCGCCGTCCACCTCAAGGGCAGCTTCGCCACCCTGCACCATGCGGCCGCGTACTGGCGCGAACGCGCCAAGTCCGGCCAGGTCAACGACGCGCGGGTGATCAACACGACCTCGCCGTCCGGCATCTTCGGCAACCCCGGCCAGTCCAACTACGGCTCCGCCAAGGCCGGCATCGGGAGCCTCACGATCATCGCGGCCGCCGAACTCGCCCGCTACGGCGTGACGGTGAACGCCATCGCGCCCACCGCGCTCACCCGGCTCACCGAGGACATCGAGATGATGAAGCAGGCCGCCGAGAGCCAGGACCTGACCCCCGAGGCCATCTCACCGCTCGTGGTGTGGCTGGGCTCGGCCGCCTCGCGCGAGGTCACCGGCCGGGTCTTCGGAGTCGTCGGCAACCGGATCACCGTCCTGGAGGGCTGGGTCAACGGGCCCGGCGCGAGCGCCGACACCCGCTGGACCCCTGAGGAGCTGTCCTCCGTCGTCCCCAACCTGGTGGCCAAGGCGGCTCCGAACGCCGACGCCCTGGGCAACCGGAACGGGGCCTGAGATGACGACGACCCAACGCCCGGTCGCCGACGGCCTGTTCACCTGGCCGCCCGCCGCCGCGCCCCTTCGCCTGATCGGCTCCCAGTGCGCGGAGTGCGACCTGGTGAGCTTCCCGGCCGCCGCGACCTGCGTGCGGTGCGCGAGCGACGAGTCGAACGAACGGCTCCTGGCGGACCGCGGGACGCTGTGGACGTACACGACCCAGGACTTCCGCCCGCCGTCCCCGCCGTACGACGGCCCGGAGGCCTTCGAGCCCTACGCCGTCGGGTATATCGAACTCCCCGGCGAGCTGCTGGTCGAGGCCCGGCTCACCGAACCCGACCCACAGAAGCTGAAGATCGGGCAGGACATGCGACTCACGCTGGTGCCCTACACCGTTCAGGACGACGGCACCGAGGTCATGACGTTCGCGTTCGCCCCGGCCGAGGAGGAGACACCGTGACCGAGGCCGTCATCATCGGGGTGGGCCTCCACCCCTTCGGCCGGTTCCCCGGCAAGCCCGCGCTGGACATGGGCGCGGACGCGGTACGACTGGCGCTCGCCGACGCGGGCGTCACCTGGCCGCAGATCCAGGGCGGTTACATCGGCAGCTACGAGGTCGCCAACCCGGACGCGATCGTCGGCCGGCTCGGCCTGACCGGCGTACCCCTGCGCGGAGTCTTCAACGGCTGCGCGACGGCCGGTACGGCGGTGGCGCTGGCCGCCCGCGCGATCGAGACCGGCGAGCACGACCTGACCATCGCCATCGGCCTGGACAAGCACCCGCGCGGCGCGTTCGCCGCCGACCCGTCCGTGGCCGGCATCCCCTCCTGGTACGGGCAGACCGGGCTCTTCCTCACCACCCACTTCTTCGGCATGAAGATCAACCGCTATATGCACGAGCACGGCATCTCCCACGAGACGCTCGCCCGTGTGGCGTCGAAGAACTTCCGCAACGCGGCCGGGAACGAGAAGGCCTGGCGCCGGACGCCCCTCACGCCCGAGGAGGTCCTCGCCTCCCCGGTCCTCAACTACCCCCTGCGCCAGTTCATGTACTGCGGCCCGAACGAGGGCGCCGCGGCGATCGTGATGTGCCGGGCCGACCAGGCCCACAAGTACACGTCCAGCCCCGTACGGGTCCGCGCCACCGCCCTGCGCAGCCGCAGGCTCGGCGCGTTCGAGGTGCAGAGCCCGTCCTTCCCGGTCGGGGAGCCGGTGGACAGCCCGAGCGTGGACGCCTCCCGGGCGGCGTACGAAAGCGCGGGCATCGGCCCCGAGGACGTCGACGTCGCCCAGCTCCAGGACACCGACGCCGGGTCGGAGATCATCCACATGGCGGAGAACGGCCTCTGCAAGGACGGTGAGCAGGAACGCCTCATCGCCGAGGGCGCCACCGAGATCGGCGGGCGGCTCCCGGTCAACACCGACGGCGGACTGCTCGGCAACGGGGAACCGATCGGCGCGTCGGGGCTGCGCCAGATCCACGAGATCGTGCTCCAACTGCGCGGTACGGCGGGCACGCGCCAGATCCCCGGCACACCGCGCGTCGGCTACACCCACCTGTACGGCGCGCCCGGCGCGTCGGCGGTGACGATCCTCTCGACCTGAGATCGACCTGAGAGCAGCAGGGACCCGCGATGGAACAGGACATGCAGGACTTCGCCGCCGAGGCGCGCCGCTTCCTCGACGCGCACGTGGCCAAGGCCTCCGACCGCACCGCCGTCGCCTGGGGCGAGGGCGACGACTCGATGGCGTACTTCAGCAGCCTCCCGCCCGACGAGGAGCGGGAGTTCGTGCAGCGGGCCCGGGAGTGGCAGCGGATCCGCTACGAGAACGGCTTCGGCTGGATCACCGGACCGGTGGAGTACGGCGGCCGGGGCCTGACCCCCGTCCACGACCTGCTCTACGACGTCATCGAGTCGGAGTACGACGTCGCCGACACCGGTGTGCTCAGTGTGATCGGCCTGGGCATGATCGGGCCGACGATCCTGGCCCACGCCCAGTCCCACATCAAGGACCGCTGGCTGCCGGCGATGTACCGCGGTGACGCCATCGCCTGCCAGCTGTTCAGCGAACCCGGCGCCGGGTCCGACCTGGCGAGCGTGGCCACGCGGGCGGTCCGGGAGGGCGAGGACTGGGTGCTCAACGGGCAGAAGGTGTGGACCTCGGTCGCCCAGCACAGCCAGATCGGCCTCGCCCTCACCCGTACCGACCCCGACGCGCGCAAGCACCGTGGCATCACGGCGTTCCTGGTCCCCATGGACACCCCCGGCGTCGAGGTACGGCCGCTGCGGCAGATGACCGGCGGCGCCGACTTCAACGAGGTCTTCCTCACCGACGTCCGCATCCCCGACGACCACCGGCTCGGCGAGGTCGACGGCGGCTGGACGGTCGCCCTGACCACCCTGATGAACGAGCGCGCGACGGTCGGCAGCGAGGGAGTCGGCCCGGTGGCCGCCGCCCTGTCCCCGGACCACCTCTCGGCGCTCATGCGGGCCACCTGGACCTGGGACGACCGCGCCCTGCGCGCCCGCCTCGCGGAACTCCTGGTCGACGTCCTGGCCACCGAGCACCTCAACGCCCGCGCCCTGCGCAAGCTGCGCGGCGGCGTCGCGCCGGGCCCCGAGATGTCCGTCTCGAAGCTGATGTACGGCCAGAACCTGACCCGGGCGGCGCACTTCGTGTCCGACGTGCTCGGCCCCCGCATCATCGCCGACACCGGCCAGTGGGGCACCTACGCCTGGACCGAACTGCTCCTGGCCACGCCGGCGTTGCGCATCCTCGGCGGCACCGAGGAGATCATGAAGAACATCCTCGCGGAACGCGTCCTCGGCCTGCCCAAGGAACCGGTGACCGCCGCTGCCAAGGAGGTGCGGCCGTGACCGCCGACGAGAGCGAACTGCGGGAACTGCGGTCGTCCGTACGGGAGTTCCTGGAGGCCAAGTCGCCTGAGGAAGCGGTACGCAAGCTCATGGAGAGCGAGCCCCGCTTCGACCCGGCGGTGTGGTCCCAGGCGGCCGACCAACTGCGCCTGCCGGGCCTGGCGATCCCCGAGGAGTACGGCGGTGACGGCTTCGGCCTCGTCGAACTCGGCGTCGTCCTGGAGGAGATGGGCCGTGCGTTGTTCTGCGCCCCCTTCTTCGCCACCGTCCTCCTGGCTGCCCAGGCCCTGCTGGCCTCGGGGGACAAGGAGGCCTGTGCGCGTCTCCTCCCCGGCATCGCGGCCGGACGGACCACGGCCACCCTCGCCGTAGCCGAGGACCACGGCTCCTGGGACCCCGCCATGGTCTCGGCGCGCGCCGTGCCGGACGGCGACGGCGGCTGGACGGTACGCGGCCGCAAGTGCTTCGTCATCGACGGTACGACGGCCGACCTGATCCTCGTCGTCGCCCGTACCGTCGCCGGTCCCACTCTGTTCGCCGTGGAGCGGGACGCCCCGGGACTCGCGGCGGAACCGATGCAGACGCTGGACGCCACCCGGGCCATGGCCCGGCTGACCTTCGACGCCGTGCCCGCGACCGTCGTCGGGGCGGAGGGGGCCGGCGGCCGCATCATGGCCAAGGTCCTGGACATCGCCTCGGTGGGGCTGGCCGCCGAACAGGCGGGAGGGGCGCGCCGGTGCCTGGAGGCGAGCGCGGAATACGCCCGCGTCCGTCATCAGTTCGGCCGGCCGATCGGCTCCTTCCAGGCGGTCAAGCACAAGTGCGCCGACATGCTCGTCCAGGTGGAGTTGGCGGAGGCGGCGAGCCGGGAGGCCGCGCTGCTCGCCGACGAGGGCTCGGACGAGTTCCCGGTCGCCGCCGCGGTGGCACACGCCTGCTGCTCCAAGGCGTACATGACCGCCGCCATGGAGAACATCCAGGTCCACGGCGGCGTCGGCTTCACCTGGGAACACCCGGCCCACCTGTACTTCCGACGGGCCAAGTCCTCCCAGCTGCTCTTCGGCGGCCCGGCGGTGTACCACGAGCGGCTGCTGGACCGGCTCGGGATCTGACAGACGCGAAGGAACACGAAAGAAGGGTGAAGGCCCCGGTCTCCCGGAGCCTTCACCCTTTTTCACCCACCTTTGTGCCGGTCAACCGCGCGCCGCCTCGCCCAGCAGCGCCTTCGCGATGATGACCTGCTGGATCTGGCTGGTGCCCTCGTAGATGCGGAACAGCCGGGCGTCGCGGTAGAAGCGCTCGACGGCGACGCCACGCATATAACCCGCGCCGCCGTGGATCTGGACGGCGCGGTCCGCGACCCGCCACACCATCTCGCTGGCGAAGTACTTCGTGCAGGACGGTCCGATCTTGGTGTCCGTGCCGGCGTCGAAGCCGCGAGCGGCCTCCAGGACGGTGGCGCGTCCGGCGTAGTAGTCGGTCTGCGAGTCGGCGATCAGGCCCTGGACGAGCTGGAATGAGCCGATGAGCTTCCCGGACTGCTTGCGGGTGCTCGCGTAGGCGACCGACTCGTCGACCAGGCGCTCGGCCATGCCGACCATCAGGGCGGAGATGTGCACCCGCCCGTGGGCGATGCAGCCCATCGCCGTGGGGAAGCCCCGGTTCAGACCGTCGTCACCGCCGACGAGGGCGGAGGCCGGCACGCGTACGTCGTCGAAGAACACATCCGCGGTCCAGGCGCCGAACTGGCCCATCTTGTGGTCCTTGGGAGCCACGGTGAGGCCCGGCGTACCGGCCGGGACCAGGAAGGTGGAGATGCCGCGGGTGCGCGGGGCGTCGGGGTCGGTGCGGGCGAACACCATGAAGACGTCGGCGAGCGGGGCGTTGGTGATGTACCGCTTGGCACCGTTGATCACCCAGTGGTCGCCGTCGAGGTGTGCCTTCGTGGTGAGCGTCGAGGGATCGGAACCCGCTTCCGGTTCGGTGAGCGCGAACGACGCCAGAACGTCACCCGAGGCGATCCTCGGCAGCCAATGAGCCTTCTGTTCCTCCGTACCGCCGACCATGAGGACATGACCGGCGATGCCGTTGTTGGTGCCGAACATCGAACGCAGCGACGGCGTCGTGTAGCCCAGCTCGAACATCAACTGGGCCTCCTCGAACATCGACAGACCCAGTCCGCCGTACTCCTCGGGCAGCGCGAAGCCGAACAGGCCCATCTTCTTGGCCGCTTCGCGGATGTCCGCGGGCATCTCGTCCTTCTCGTCGATCTCCGCCTCGAGCGGCACGACGCGCTCCCGGACGAAACGCCGGACCTCGGACAGCACCGCGCTGAAGTCAGCCGCGTCCATGTCGACTCCCTGATAGTTCTCGTTGTACTCAGTGATCTGTTTCGGTCTCGTCCGGCTTCTGCTGCGGCCGATAGCACAGTGCCAGCAGTGCCGCCGCGCTCGCCGTGCCGACTCCGGCCGCCAGCAACGCGTGCCGGGTGCCCGCGCGTTGGCGTCGCAGCAGGCCGTCGAGCGAGTAGCGGCCGTTGCCCAGGGCCGCCAGTGCGACGGCCGCGCCGCCCACGACACCGGCGTACTCCCAGCCGCCCTTGAAGACGAAGAAGCCCTTGCCGCGGTGGTCGGTGCGTGCGGCCACGGTCATCAGGCCGACGGCCGCCGCCGCGGGCAGCGGGTTGGCCGCGCCGAGCGTGATGCCCACCCCGGCCGCCATCTCGGTGCCGGCCGCCATACGGGCGTGCACCTCGGCCGGCTGGAGACCGAGCGCCTCGAACCAGCCCGTGGTGCCCTTGAGCCCGCCCGGTCCGGCGACCTTGTTCCAGCCGTGCGCGAAGAGCATCGGACCGAGGGTCGCGCGCAGGACGAGGGCGGCGGCGTCGTGGCCCTTCACTGGCCGGCTCCCGTCGCCCGGCCGGCCGGGACAGCGCCGTACAACTGTGGTACGGCGTCGACGAGTTCGTCGTAGGTGAGGGCCTGCCCCGACTGGCTCGGGTGGACGGCTGCGACGGTCCAGCCCTGCAGCCGGTTCAGCCGGTTGCCCTCGATGCGAAGGACCTGGCCGGTCAGCCAGGCCGCGCTGTCGGAGGCCAGGTAGACGACGACACCGGAGGCGTTGGCGGGATCGCGCGGGTCGAAGCCCTCGACGGCCTGGAGGGACTCGCCGACGGCCAGCCCGTCCGTCATGCGCGTCGCCGCGATCGGCGAGATGGCGTTCGCGGTGACACCGTACCGGCGCATCTCCAGGGCGGTCAGGACGGTGAGCCCGGCGATCCCGGCCTTCGCGGCCCCGTAGTTGGACTGGCCCTGGTTGCCGAACAGGCCAGTGCCGGACGTCGTGTTGATCACGCGGCCGGCGACCCGCTCGCCCCGCTTCGACGCCTCACGCCAGTACGCGCACGCGTGCCGGGTGAGCGCGAAGGTGCCCTTCAGGTGCACCGCGATGACGGTGTCGAACTCGGCCTCCGTCATCGAGAACAGCATGCGGTCGCGCACGATGCCCGCGTTGTTCACGACGATGTCGAGACGGCCGAACTCGGCCACGGTGTCCGCGACCATGGTCTCGGTGGCCGCCCAGTCCGTCACCGAGGAGTGGTTGGCGATCGCCCGGCCGCCGAGCTTGGTGATCTCGGCGACGACCTCGTCGGCGGGGGAGTCACCGGTCTGCTCGCCGTGTATGCCCGAGCCGAGGTCGTTCACCACCACGGTCGCGCCGGCCTCGGCGAGCGCCAGACAGTGCGCCCGGCCGAGGCCTCTGCCGCCGCCGGTGACGATGGCGACCTTGTCGTCGAGGATGCCCACGCCGTACCTCCAGATAGATGAGTTCAGTTGAGTTCGCGGAGCACTTCGTCGGTGTGCTCGCCGAGCGTCGGAGCGCCGCCGCGCGGCTTCTCGTCGACGCCCCAGAAGGCGACGGGAGTCGCCACCGTCCGCAGCGGCGGCGCGTCACCCATACCGGGCTGTTCGACGAACGCCCCGACCGCCTCCGCCTGCGGATCGGCCGCCACCTCCGCCAGGGTCTGCACGGGCGCCCACCACACGCCCTCGGCGTCGAAGCGCTCGGCCCACTCCGCCAGCGGCCGCTTCGCGAACTCCTCGTCGAACTCGCCGATCAGCTCGCGTACGTGCCCGCGCCGGGCCTTGCCGGTCGCGAAGCGCTCGTCCGTCGCCAGGTCCTCGCGGCCGAGCGCCTTGACGACCCCGGGCCAGTGCCGGTTGCCCTCCAGGCCGACCAGCCAGAACCAGCGGTCGTCGGCGGCCCGGTAGGAGTTGTAGAGCGGCGACTCGTGCTCGGTGCGGTGGCGGGTACGGCCCCGCTTGCCGAAGAAGTTCTGCAGGGCGAGGTCGTTTCCGTTGGCGTACGTGCCGGACCGCAGCAGCGACACGTCCACCACCCCGCCCTCGCCGGTGCGTTCGCGGCGCAGCAGCGCCGCCAGTACCCCGGCGACCAGGTTGGCGGCGGCCGTACGGTCACCGAGGCCGGGCCGGATACCGGGCGGCGGCTCCCCGGCCGGGTTGAGCATGGCGGCGATGCCGGGCCGGGCCCAGAACGCCGAGACGTCGTACCCGGCGCGGTCGCGCTCGGCGCCCGTCCAGCCGTAGCCCGTCAACGTGCCGACGACCAGGCGGGGATGGCGGGCGCGGAGCTCGTCGGGCGACAGGCCCAGCCGCTCCAGGGCGCCCGGGCGCAGGTTGGTGACGAACACGTCGGCCCGCTCCAGCAGCCGCTCCAGTACGTCCTTGCCGTCGTCCGAGCGCAGGTCGAGGACGATCCCGCGCTTGCCGCGGTTGTCGGTCTCGAACGGGGGAGCACTGTCGATGTCCTGACCGACGTGCTTGAGCGTGTAGCGGTTGGGGTCGCCGGTCGGCGCCTCCACCTTCACCACGTCCGCGCCCCAGTCGGCGAGCATGGTGGCCGCGGCCGGTGCCGCCACCCACATGCCCAGCTCGACCACGGAATAGCCCTCAAGTGGCCGCACGGCCCACCTCCAGATCTGTCGGGACGCCAGCTGCACGCCTGCCGTACGCCTGCTGAACCGCCTGCTACACGCCGCGGAAGTCGCCCGGTCGGCGTTCCCGGAAGGCCTTGAGCCCTTCGGCCCGGTCCTCGGTGGAGAACAGCACCGAGACGGTCTCGCGCTCGTACGCGATGGCCGCCTCCAGGTCCATGCCGAGCCCGTAGTCGATCAGTCGCTTGCCCGCCGCGAGCGCCAGCGGAGCCCCGGCGGCAAGCCGCGCCGCCAACTCCTCCGCGGCCTTGAGCGCGCCGCCGGGCTCGGCCAGTTCGTTGACCAGCCCGAGCGCGTGGGCGCGCTCCGCACCGATCGGCTCGCCGGTGAGGATCATCTGCTTCGCGATCGCCGCCGGTACCAGGCGCGGCAGCCGCTGGGTGCCGCCCGCGCCCGGCAGCACACCGAGCTTCATCTCGGGCAGGCCGAGCCGCGCGCCGCGCTCCGCGACCCGCAGGTCGCAGGCGAGGGCCAGCTCAAGTCCGCCGCCGAAGGCGAACCCGTGGACGGCCGCGACCGAGGGCTTGGGGAAGTCCTCCAGGAGCGCGAACGCCTCGGTCAGGCGTCCCACGAAGGCTCGGAACTGCCCGGGTGCCGTGAACGACTCGATCTCACCGAGGTCGGCACCGGCCGAGAAGGCCCGCCCCGCGCCCGTCACGACCAGGGCACGTACGTCGTCGTCGTGGCGGAGGTCGCCGAGCGCGTGTGTCAGTTGTTCCACGGTCCCGGAGCCGATGGCGTTGAGCTGCCCCGGCCGGTCGAGGGTCAGCACGGCGATCCGGTCCCGGAGTTCGACACGCAGCACGCAGCTCACCTCAGACCATCGTGAGGCCGCCGCTGACCGAGAGCGTCTGCCCGGTCATGTAGGCGGCGTCGTCGGACGCGAGGAAGGCGACCACACCGGCGATCTCGCCCGGCTGGGCGACGCGGCGCAGCGGGATGGCCCGCACGGTGGCGTCGTACATCTTCTGGCTGTACTCGGCGACCTGCCCGAGCAGGGCCGTGTCGGTCGGCCCCGGGCAGACGCTGTTCACGGTGATGCCGTACCGGGCGACCTCGCGGGCCAGCGCCTTGCCGAAGGCGATGACCCCGCCCTTCGTCGCGGAGTACACCACCTCGCCGGACGAGCCGACCCGGCCGGCGTCGGAGGCGATGTGGATGATCCGGCCGCCGCCGCGTTCGGTCATCGAGTCGAGCACCGCCCGGGTCATCGTGATGGTGCCGCGCAGGTTGACGGCGATGATCCGGTCCCAGGTGTCCTCGGTACTGTCGACGAAGCGGCCGATCACATCGACGGCCGCGTTGTTGACCAGCACGTCCACCGGGCCGAGCTCGACGCTCACCCGTTCCACGGCCGCGTGGACGGCCGCGCTGTCGGAGATGTCCGCGCCGACCCCCGTCGCCCGCACCCCGTGCCGCTCCACGAGCCGGCCCGCGACCTTCGCGGCGGCCTCCGGGTCCAGGTCGCAGACGGCGACCGCGGCCCCGTGGGCGGCGAGCCGGTCGGCGATGGCCTCGCCGATGCCGCGTCCCGCTCCGGTGACGAATGCCACCTTGTCCCGTACGCTCACGCGTCCTCCCTCGCCCAGGTCCCGATACAGCGCTATCGTATAACTACTTCAGCTAAATAAGCGAGATGCATGAGTGGAGTCGAGCATGCGCCGAACGATCTTCACCGAGGAACACGAGCTGTTCCGCGACACCGCCCGCACGTTCTACCTGCGGGAATGCGCTCCGTACGCCGAGCAGTGGGAGCGTGACGGCCAGGTGAGCCGGGCCGCGTGGGCGGCGGCGGGCAAGGCCGGACTCATCGGCTGGCAGTTCCCGGAGGAGTACGGCGGCCAGGACATCCGGGACTTCCGCTACAACGCCATCATGGCGGAGGAAATGGCGGCCACCAGCACGGTCGGCATCGGACTCGGGCTGCAGAACGACGTCATCCCGCCCTATCTGATGAACCTCACCACACCGGAGCAGAAGGCCCGCTGGCTGCCCGGTGTCATCAGCGGCGAGACGATCTGCGCGCTCGCGCTGTCGGAGCCGTCCGCCGGGTCCGACCTCAAGGGCATCCGCACCACCGCCCGCCGCGACGGCGACGAGTGGGTGATCGACGGTTCCAAGACCTTCATCACCAACGGCATCCTGGCCGACCTGGTCATCGTCGCCTGCAAGACCGACCCGGAGGCCGGCCACAAGGGCATCAGCCTGATCGTCGTCGAGCGCGGGGCCGAGGGCTTCGAGCGCGGACGCAAGCTCGACAAGGTCGGCATGAAGGCCCAGGACACCGCCGAGCTCTTCTTCCACGAGGTCCGGGTCCCCGCCGAGAACCTCATCGGACAGGAGGGGCGCGGTTTCTACCACATGATGGGCAACCTCCCGACCGAGCGGCTCGCCATCGCCGTGTCCTCGCTCGCGGCGGCCGAGCGCGCCTACGCGCTGGCGCTGGAGTACGCCAAGACCCGTACCGCCTTCGGGCAGCCGATCGGGGAGTTCCAGGCCAACAGGTTCGCGCTCGCCGACATCAGGGCGAAGCTGAACGTCGCCCGGGTCTACGTGGACGGCTGCATCATGGCCCTGTTCGAGGGTGAGCTGACGGCCGACGAGGCCGCGGCCGCCAAGTACTGGACCTCCGAGACCGGCTGGGAGGTCATCGACCGGTGCATGCAGCTCTTCGGCGGCTACGGCTACGTCAACGAGTACGAGATCGCCCGCATCTGGCGGGACAGCCGGGTGCAGCGGGTCTTCGGCGGGACCTCGGAGATCATGCTGGAGATCATCGGGCGGTCGCTGGGCCTGTGAGTTCACGATCCGGGGCGTCCCGCACTTATTGACTACCTTGGATAAATAGGTTAGCTATTTAGCCTGATGTGCGCAGTGTTGCGCGGTCTCGAGGAGGCACCCCGTGGTCACGGTCGATGTGAAGCTGCACCAGGACAGAGCCGAGCACGACCTGCCGCGGCCGCGGCTGGTCATCGGCGGCAAGGACGTCACCGACACCAGCGGTGGCCTCTACGAGCACCGCAACCCCGCGACCGGTCTGATCCAGGCGCACATCCCGCTCGCCGGGCCGACCGAGGTGGACCAGGCCGTCGCGGCCGCACGCCAGGCCTTCGAGGTGTGGGGCACCATGCGCCCCGCCGAGCGCCGCCGGCTGCTCACCCGCTTCGCCGGGCTGCTGCGCGACCACATCCCCGACTTCGCGGCGATCTGCCCGCTGGAGAACGGGGTGTGCATCGGTGGCTGGGCGGACAACGTCGGACCGCACGTCGCCGAGTGGACCGAGTACTACGCCGGCTGGGCCGACAAGATCGAGGGCATGGTCGGCGCGGCCTACAGCCCGCACGAGAACGTCGAGTACACCGTCGCCGAGCCGTACGGCGTCATCGGCCACATCATCACCTGGAACTCGCCCGCGCTGTCGCTGGCCATGAAGGTCCCGCCGTCGCTCGCCGCCGGCAACACCGTGGTCATCAAACCGGCCGAGTCCACACCGTTCTCCGCGCTGCTCTTCGCCGACCTGGCTCGCGAGGCCGGCATCCCCGAGGGCGTCATCAACGTCGTCACCGGGCTCGGTGACGCGGGATCGGCCCTGGTCACCCACCCCGGTGTCGACAAGATCTCCTTCACCGGCGGCCCCGCCACCGCGCGCCGCGTCATGGCGGACGCGGCACTGAGCCTCAAGCCGGTCGTGTTCGAGCTCGGCGGCAAGTCCGCCAACCTGCTCTTCGCCGACACCGACCTGGACACCGTCGTCCCGTACTGCGCCGCCTTCGCCATGAGCAACACCGGACAGGGCTGCGCACTGCCCACCCGGCTGCTGGTCGAGCGCTCCATCTACGACGAGGTCATCGCGCGGGTCACCGGGGTGATCGCCCACCTGCCGGTCGGCGACCCGCTCGACCCGACGACGTACATCGGACCCCTGATCAACGAAGCCGCCCGCGACCGCGTCCAGGGTATGGTCGACAAGGCGATCGAGGACGGTGCCGGCCGGCTCGTGTACGGCGGCGAACGCATCGACTCCGACGGCTACTTCGTGACCCCGACCGTCTTCGCGGACGTCGACAACCGCAGCGACCTCGCCCAGCAGGAGGTCTTCGGCCCGGTCCTGGCCATCACCCCGTTCGACACCGAGGACCAGGCCGTCGCCCTGGCCAACGACACCGAGTACGGCCTGTCCGCCTACATCCAGTCCCGTGACATCACCCGGGTCAACCGCCTGGTGCCGCGCCTGAAGGCCGGGACGGTCTACGTCAACCCCGGCCCGAACCCGATCACCTCACCCGCGACGCCCTTCGGCGGTGTCGGCATCAGCGGGTTCGGACGAGAAGGCGGCAAGGCCGGTCTGGACGAGTTCATCAACGTCAAGGGTGTCGGCATCGGTCGCGTCTGACGACCCCTCGACCTTTCGAAGCCTTCGAAGCTTTTGGAGCCATCAGCATGCATTCCGCCCGCCGCCTGACGTTCGGCGACATCATCCGTGAGCACCGAAGGTCCTTCCCCGAAGGCGTCGCCCTCGTCGACGGCGACGTCCGGCTGACCTGGCCCCAGCTGGACGAGCGCACCAACCGGCTCGCCCACGCCCTCGCGGACGCGGGCGTCGGCCCCGGCGACCGCGTTCTGTGGCTCGGCCAGAACTCCTACCGGATCTGGGAGCTCCTCGGCGCCGCCGCGAAGGTCGGCGCCATGGTCTGTCCCGGCTACTGGCGCTGGGCCGCCCCCGAGATGGCCTTCGCCGTGGAGGACTTCGACCCCAAGGTGGTCGTCTGGCAGGACGAGGAGATCGGCGACACGGTCGCCAAGGCACGGGCCGAACTCGGCGGCGACGACCGGGCGTTGTGGCTGCGACATGACGCTGAAGGACCCGGCTCGTACGAGTCCTTCCTGGCGGCCGGCTCATCCGAGGACCCCATCGCCGACGTCGACCCCGACTCCGCGCTCCTGGTCATCTACACCGCGGCGATCTCCGGCCGGCAGTCCGGCTCGATGCTCTCGCACCGCAACCTTCTCGCCATGGGCGCGAGCGCCGCCTGGATGGGGGACATCGGCACGGAGACCGCCTTCCTCGGCGCCGGACCCATGTTCCACATCGGCAACTACCAGTTCTGGGGCGTCCCGGCCTTCGTCCACGGCGGCAAGAACGTGATCGTCCGCCGCGTGGTCGCCGAGGAACTGCTTTTGCTGCTGGCGGGCGAGAAGTGCACGCACGCCTACCTGATGCCCCCGACCATCGCGCAGCTCGTCGCGCTGAACCGCGAGGCCGGCCACGACCTGTCCCACCTGCGCGCGAGCGTCGCCGCACAGCTGTGGCAGGGCACCGTCCCCACCGATGAGAGCCGCTTCACCCGCAACGGCGGCGGCATGGGCCGCGGTTACGGGCAGACCGAGGTGACCGGCTTCGCCGTGACCGGCGCCTACGGCGGCACCGGCACCGGCAACGCGGGCCGCCCCGGCCCCTTCACCGCCGTACGCGTCCTGGACGGCACCGGTACGGAGTGCGCGGCCGGCGAGGCCGGCGAGATCTGCGTCCGCGGTGATCTCGTGCACCTCGGCTACTGGAACCGGCCCGAGATCAACGAGGAACGCTTCCGCTTCGGCTGGTGGCACACCACCGACCTCGGCCGGCGCGAGCCGGACGGCACGATCAGCTTCCTCGGTACCACGACCCGCATGCTCAAGTCGGCGGCCGAGAACATCTTCCCGGCCGAGGTGGAGAACTGCATCGAGGCGCACCCGGCGGTGAAGGAGGCCGCCGTGATCGGCGTGCCCAACGAGCGCTGGGCGCAGGACGTCAAGGCCGTGGTCGTGCTCCAGCCGGGCGCCGAGCCGGTCACGGCTCAGGACGTCATCGAGCACTGCCGGGCGCGGATAGCCTCGTACAAGAAGCCGAAGACGGTGGAGTTCGTCGACGCACTGCCGCGCACCAAGGACTACGCCAAGGACTACCAGGCGCTCGACGAGCGCTTCGGCGGGGGCGGTTACCCCGGCGGCGACCAGCTCGGCGCGGGACGGTGACCCGGTGAACGGCCGCCAACCCGTCATCGTCGGCGTGCACGCCACCGAACAGGCGCTGACTCTCCCTGACCGCGGCGCCATGGACCTCGCCCTCGAAGCGGTGCGCGGCGCGATCGCGGACGCCGGGCTCACCCCGGCCGACGTCGACGGCGCCCAGGTCGACTGGCCCGGCCCGGGCGGCGTACCCGGCGAGGGCAGCTCCTGGGCCCGCATGCTCGGCCGGGACCTGCGCTGGACCAGCGACTCGATGCTCGACAACGCCGGCTCACGGGGCCTGCTGAAGGCGGCGGCAGCGGTGCGGGCCGGTTTCGCGGACACCGTCGTCGTCGGCGGCTGCAAGCTGGTCTCGCGGGGGGCCGGTCCCGTCGGGGCGGGTGTGCCGCTGGAGTTCGCCGACGTGTGGGGCAGCTATGTCGTCGCCCAGTTCGCGCTGGTGGCGGCACGGCACATGCACGAGTACGGCACGACCTCCCGCCAGCTCGCGGAGGTCGCCGCCACCATCCGCAACAACGGCACCACCAACCCGGAGGCGATGATGTACGGCCGCGGCCCGTACACCGCCGACGACGTGCTTGCCTCGCGCATGGTGGCCACGCCCTTCCACCTGCTGGACTGCTGCATCGTCGGTGAAGGCGGCGCCGCGCTCGTGGTGACCACCGCCGAACGGGCCCGCGACCTGCCGCACCCGCCCGTGGCCGTGCTCGGCGGTGGCATGGAGTACCACCAGGCCGCGTACGCCAACCCGGCCCTGCACCGGGAGGTCGGCGGGCTCGGCCGGGACGCCGCCACCCGCGCGTTCGCGATGGCCGGCGTCAGCCCGCACGACGTGGACGTCTTCTCCCTGTACGACCCCAACTCCTTCGAGATCATCCGCCAGTTGGAGGCACTCGGCCTCTGCGGTGAGGGCGAGGGCGGACCACTGGCCGCCAGCGGCGCCATCGCCGTGGGCGGCAAGCATCCCGTCAATCCCGACGGCGGCTGTCTCTCGTACGCCTGGAACGGAACCCAGCAGATGACGCTCAAAGTCGTCGAAGCCGTACGGCAGGTGCGCGGCACCGCCGTGCACCAGGTCGAAGGCGCGGAACTGGCTGTCGTTGGCAACGCCGGCTCCGGCGCGCAGCACTACGAGATGAGCGTGCTGGGGAGGATGCGATGAGCCGGCCCGTACCCGTTCCCACCGAACTGTCCGAACCGTTCTGGGAAGCGGCCAGGCGCGGCGACCTGGTCGTCCCGTACTGCCCGGCCTGCGACCTTCGCTTCTTCGTTCCCGAGCCCGCCTGTCCCGGGTGCATGGGGCCGGAATGGTGGTACGTGCCCAGCTCGGGCCGGGGGACCGTCTACTCGGTGACCGTGGTGCACCGCGCGCCCGGCCCCGGCTTCGACACGCCCTTCGCGCTCGCCGTGATCGACCTGGACGACGGCGGCACCCTGCTCTCCCACGTCGACGCCGGCGACCCGGATGCCGTCGTCATCGGCATGCCCGTACGCGTCGACTTCAGGCCCCTCACGGACGAGATCACGCTGCCGTATTTCGTGCCGTCACTCTGATCACACCTGTTTCGCCCAGGATCTTGTGTAAATTTAGTGCCCTAAGTGTATTTAGATAGCGGTATCCAGAGATAGCATCGGCGCGTCATCGTGCGGGCCCAACGGAGCGGCCTGTCACTTGGAGCATCGCTGGGGACCGCAGTGGCAGTGCACGCGCGTGCATCGAAGAGACAAGGCCCGACGGGCAGCGGAACCCGGCGACAACCGTCGCTCCGCACCGTCCTGCTCATCCTGGCGCTGGTGCCCAGCGTGACCCTCGTGGGCCTGTGGCTGACGACTTCCACGCAGCTCTACAGCGACTGGAAGACGCAGAAGGACCGCAACGCGGCGTCCAACGCGGCGGCACGTCCGATCATGGCCGCGTTCTTCGACCTCCAGGAGGAACGGCGGCTCAGCGGCGCGGAGCTCGCCTCCCCCGCGGGCTATCAGAAGGCGCTGCGCGAGCAGCGCGCCCGTACCGACGCCGACGTGACCAGCGTCCAGGAACTGCCCGAGAGCGGATGGAACGCCCCGGCCGACATCCGCGACGACGTCGTCCAGGTCGGCAGGAACCTGCGGAAGCTGGCCGACTACCGGGCGGGGGTGGACCAGCGGACCGCCTCGCAGCAGCAGACGTTCGACCGCTACACGAGCCTCATCTCCAGCCAGTTGAACCTGTTCACCGTACTGAGCCATGTCGGTCTGCCCAACATCGACTACCTCGCCCGGCCGGCCATCGACTCGGTCTGGGGCATGGAGATGATCTCGCGGGAGAACGCCCTCTTCACCCGCGGCTCGGTCACCGGACGGCTCTCCGACACCGAACGCGGGCAGCTGGCCGGATGGATCGGTTCGCAGCAGTTCCTCTACGACAACAAGGTCGTGCCCCTCGTCCCGGACGACCAGGTCGCGCTCTATCACAAGCTGATGGCGGGCATCGCCTGGAAGCAGAAGACGGCGGTCGAGCAGAACGTGCTGGCCGGCGCCGGCGCCGGCTCCGGGACCGACGCGGACAAGTTCTCCAAGGGGCTCGGCAAGACCTGGAGCGACAGCGTCGGGACCATCGCCACCCAGCTCCAACAGCTCAACAACGCCTACTCCGTGACCCTGACGGCGGCCACCGAGAAGGAACTGGACGCGATGGTGCAGCGACTGGTCGTCACCAGCGTGGTGGGCGCCGTGGCGGTGCTTCTGGTCGTCCTGGTCAGCGCGATGCTCACCCGGACACTGCGCCGCCGGATCACCGCGCTGCGCGTCGCCGCCCTGGACCTGCAGACCCGCATGCCGGACGTGGTCGAACGCCTGCGCAGCGGAGACTTCGTGGACCTGGACGCCGAACTCCCCGCGATCCAGCACGGCGATGACGAACTGGGCCAGCTGGGCCAGGCGCTGAACCTCGCGCGGCACAGCGCGCTGGACACGACGATGGCTCAGGTCTCGCAGTTCCGCGGGTTCGAGAAGCTGCTCCAGCGCATCGCCCGGCGCACCCAGCTGCTCATCGGACTCCAGATGAAGAAGCTCAGTGAGCTGGAGCGGCGGCACGAGGATCCCGAGGTCCTGGAGGGCCTGTTCGACCTCGACCACCTGACCGCCAGGCTGCGGCGCTACGAGGAGAACCTGGTGATCCTCGGCGGCGGCCAGCCGCAGCGACGCTGGCGCAAGCCCGTCCTGCTGCTGGACGTGCTCCGCTCCGCGCAGAGCGAGGTGCAGGACTACCGGCGGATCCAGATCGACGTCGAGGAGCGCGTGTGGCTGGCCGAGCGCGCGGTCGGCCTGGTGATCCACGTGCTGGCCGAACTGATGGAGAACGCGGTGGGCTTCTCGAAGCCGCCGACGCCCGTGGAGGTGTACGCCGCCCGGGTGGGACGCGGTCTCGCGGTGGAGATCGAGGACCGCGGCGTGGGCATGGACCCCGAGCAGTACGACGAAGCCAACCGGCTGATGACCGAGCCGCCCCGCCTGGACGTCATGTCCCGGGCGGACGACGTCAGGCTCGGCCTCTATGTGGTGGCCCGGCTGGCGCGTGCCCTCGACATCCAGGTGGAACTGCGGCCCTCCTCGTTCGGCGGCACCCGGGTGGTCGTCCTCATCCCCGACGAACTCGTCGTCGAGGCTCCCGGAGGCAATGGGCTCAGGTCCGCGGCGGCCGAAGCCGCTTGGCCGCCGCCCCCCGAGGCGGCCGTGGCGGAGGTGCCCGGTATGGAGCACGGGACGGCCCCGGACGCGGACACGCTGATGACCGGCCGCGGTGGACCGCCCGAAGCCCCGGCCCCCGCCAGTGATGTGTGGACCCGGCCGCCGCGTCCCCACCCGGTGCCGCAGATGGCCGGCGCACCGCGGGGAAACGGGACAGTGCGCGTGGATGTCGCGCCGGACGTGCAACCGCTGCCCAAGCG
The DNA here is from genome assembly GCF_044459385.1 of Streptomyces sp. NPDC050287. Taxonomy (NCBI): domain Bacteria; kingdom Bacillati; phylum Actinomycetota; class Actinomycetes; order Kitasatosporales; family Streptomycetaceae; genus Streptomyces; species Streptomyces sp. NPDC050287. The sequence goes on from NZ_JBITIY010000005.1 coordinate 482,571, forward strand.
GGTGCGCCTGGCCAGTCTCGCCGACGAACTGCGGGACCCGAACGCCGGCCTGGGGGCGCAGGCGGCCGACGAACAGGCACCCCGGCGGTCCGCGCCCACCCGCTCCGGCGCGACGATCGGTGCTTTCCAGCGCCAGTCCCGGATGGTCCGGCGTGATGTTCCCCCGACCGACCACGAACCCACCGACGTGCTGCCGCAGCGTAGACGCATCCCGACGGAAGACTGACCATGACAATGCGAACGACCGCCACCCACCCGGACCTCGACTGGTTGCTGGACGGCCTGGTCGAACAGGTTCCCGGTACGCACCACGCCATCGTGCTGTCCGACGACGGGCTGGTGGTCAGCCAGTCCCGCACCATCGCCCGCGGCGACGCCGAGCGCCTCGCCGCCATCGCCACCGGCCAGCAGAGTCTGGCCCGCGGGGTCGGGCAGCTGTTCGGCGGCGGTTCGGTGCACCAGGTGATCGTGGAGTTGACCGACCTGTGGCTGTTCATCTCCGCCGCGGGCCGCGGCACGCATCTGGCCGTCGTGGCATCCCAGGAAGTGGACGCCGAGTTGATGGCCGTGGCCATGCACACCCTGATGCAGCAGGTGGGCCAGCGCATGAGCACCGAGGCGCGCTTCGGGGCGCCCGCCGGCGAGGGCGGTGTACGTGAGTGAACCACTGGATGGACGGCCTGGAAGACGGGGACGCTGACGAGCTGTCGGTCAGGCCTTACACGATCACCCAGGGCCGGACGGCACCCGCACGCGACGACCTCACTCTGATCACCCTCGTGACGACCGTCGAACCGGCGGCCGGCCGGGCCGGTCTGCGAGGCCTGCAACCCGAACACCGCTCGATCCTCCAGCAGTGCCGGACACCCGCCGCGGTGGCCGAGATCGCCGCGGAACTGGACCTGCCGGTGGCGGTGACGAAGATCCTGATCGACGACCTGGTCGCTCTGGGCCGGGCCACAACCCGCCCACCGATCGCTGTAGCGGTAGGAAATACAATGGACATGACACTTCTTCGGGCGGTGAGGGATGGCCTTCGCAGACTCTGACCCCGCGGGCCGGGCCTACGACGGCTCGGCACCTGCGGCAGTCAAGATCCTGGTGGCCGGCGGTTTCGGTGTGGGCAAGACGACCCTGGTCGGGGCGGTGAGCGAGGTGGCGCCGCTGCGCACCGAGGAGTATCTGACCGTCGCGAGCGTGGGCGTCGACGACGTCGAGGGCGTCGAGCGGAAGTCCACCACCACGGTGGCCATGGACTTCGGCCGCATCATGATCAACCCACAGCTGGTGGTCTACCTGTTCGGGACGCCCGGCCAGGAGCGCTTCTGGTTCATGTGGAACGACCTGGTGCACGGTGCGCTCGGCGCGGTGGTCATCGCCGACACCCGCCGGCTGGAGTCCAGTTTCGCGTCCATCGACTTCTTCGAGAGCCGTCGCATTCCCTTCGTCATCGGCGTCAACTGCTTCCACGGCCGCATGGAACGCGACGAGTGGGAGATCCGAGAAGCGCTCGACCTCGGCCCGGATGTCCCCATGGTGATGGGGGACATGCGGCAGCGGGCGGTCGGCCGCGATCTGCTCGTCGCACTGGCCGAACATCTCATTGCCGCGAACTCGGTAACCTAGTTCAATCAGTTATCTAGTAGAGTTGGCCGTCTACCCGGTGCTCGGGCTGTGTCCCGCACCAGTGGGTCGGACGGAGGTGGGCCCGGTGACGAGTGCGGGGCGACAGGGCGGTGGCGGTGGGGGCGTGAACGGTGTCAAGGTCCGCGTCCCCAAGATGGCCGAGCTGGTGGCGGCACAGCTGCGCCGCAAGATCGTGCGCGGGGAGCTGACGGAGGGAGAGGCGCTGCCGGCCGAGACGGCGTTGATGGCGGAGTTCGCCGTGTCCCGGCCGACGCTGCGCGAGGCGTTCCGGGTGCTGGAGTCGGAGTCGCTCATCAGCGTGCGCCGGGGCGCCCGGGGCGGGGCGCGGGTGCAGACCCCGGAAGGCACGGTCGCGGCCCGGTACGCCGGGGTGGTCCTGGAATACCGGGGCACCACCCTCAAGGACGTCTACGACGCCCGTACGGTGATCGAGGCGCCGTGCGCCGGTCTGCTGGCCGAGCGGCGCACGGACGGTGACCTGGAGCGGCTGCGGGCCGCCGTCGCCGAGGCCGAGCGGCTCATGGACGACCCCTCGGCCTTCATCCGCGCTCACATGGAGTTCCACGCCCTGGTCGTCGAACTGGCCGGCAACGAGACGCTGAGCGTCCTCAACGGCATGGTCCGGCACATCATCGACCAGGCGAACTGGTCCCACGTCGACCTGGACGCGGGCACCCCCGAGAACGTACGGGCCAACCGCCGGGGCTTCCGCGCCCATGGCGCGCTCGTCGAACTGGTCGCCGCGCGCCGGACCGAGGCCGCCGAGGAGCTGTGGCGCCTCCACCTCCAGGAGGCCGAGGACTACCTGCTGCAGAACAGGTCCATGACCACCGTCCTGGACCTGCTCGGCTGACCTCCCGGACCTGCCCCGCTGACGGTCACTCGGATGTGCGCAGCTCCTGCACGATGGGCTCCCACACCTCGGCGTCGATCTCGTACGCGGTGTAGAAGGACACCCGGTCGACCAGCGCCCCGTACCGGCGCCGGATCTCGCCCGCCACCCGCTCCGGCTCCGCCACGACCGCGAAGGTGTGCAGCACCTCGTCGTCGACGAGCCCGCTCATCGCCACCCACTTGTCCTCGCGCCGGGACGTCGACAACGCGTGCAGTTCGTCGCCGAGTTCGCCCCAGCCGTGCAGTTCCAGCACCCCGCGATAGGCGGGCGTGCTGCCGTAGAAGGCGATCTGGCCACGGGTGCCGTCGATGGCGCGGGTCATCTCCTCCTCGGTCCGGCCGGTCGCGGTCAGCAGCAGGTGGGAGACGGAGAAGTCGTCCCGGGTACGGCCGGACGCGGCGAGTCCCGCCTCCACGGTCGGCAGCGTCACCTCCCGCAGATACCGCTCGGTGGTGAAGCCGTGCGCCAGGAGTCCGTCGGCGACCTCACCCGCCACCCGGGTCATCGCCTCGCCGACCGCGGCCACGAACACGTCGGGCGCGCCGCCGGGGGCGGGCGGGGGAGAGAAGAAGGGCGACATCAGCGTGTGCGAGTAGAAGTCGCCGCGGAAGTCGAGCTTCTCTCCCTCGTTCCAGGTGGCCCAGATGGCGCGCAGCGCGCTCACGTACTCCCGCATGCGGGCCGCGGGCCGGCTCCACGGCATGCCGAAGCGCCGCTCGATGTGCGGCTTGATCTGGCTGCCGAGGCCGAGCGAGAACCGCCCGCCGGCGTAGGTCTGCAGGTCGTGCGCGGTGTACGCGAGCTGCATGGGGGAGCGGGCGAAGGCGACCGCGATGGCCGTGCCGACCTCCAGCCGGTCGGTGTGCTCGGCCGCCAGCACCAGCGGCAGGAAGGGGTCGTGCTTGGACTCCGACACCCACAGGCCGTCGTAGCCGGCCTTCTCGTGGTGCCGGGCCTCCTCCACGACCTCCGTGGTGCTCCACACGTTGAGCTTGCCGTCGACCTTCATGCCGCTCCCTTGTCCGTTTCCATGCCGATGCGTTGTGCGAGCAGCTCCCGGTGGTACGCCGGATCGCCGAACAGCAGCTGTGCCGTCTTGGCCCGCTTCAGGTACAGGTGGGCCGGGTGCTCCCAGGTGAAGCCGATGCCGCCGTGGACCTGGATGTTCTGCTCCGTCGCCTGCAGACAGGCGTCGGAGCAGAACGCCTTCGCCAGACTCGCCACGGCGGGCAGTCGCGGGTCGGCGTTCTCCAGGTTCCCGGTGTTCCCGGTGTTGTCGGTGTTGTCGGTGTGCTCGGGTTTCTCGTCGCTCTCGGCGGCGAGCAGGGCGTAGTGCGCGGCGGCCCGCGCCGACTCCACCTCCAGCAGGACGTCGGCCAGCAGGTGCTTGACCGCCTGGAAGGAGCCGATGGGCCGCCCGAACTGGTGCCGCACCTTGGCGTACTCCACCGCCATGTCGAGCGCGCGGGAGGCCACCCCGACCTGCTCGGCGGCCAGCGCCACCGCGGCCCGGTCGAGCACCTCAGCCACCAGGTCCCAGCCGTCGCCGTGCGTACGCAGCCGGGTCGCCGGTACGTCGTGGTAGTCGAGGCGGGCCTGGCGGCGGGTCGGGTCCATCGTGGGCAGCGGTTCACGGGTCAGGCCGGCCGCGTCGCCGTCCACCCAGAAGACCCCGATGCCGCCGTCGGTGCCGTCGGTGCCGTCTTCGGTGCGGGCGACGGTGAGAACGACATCGGCGGTGGCGCCGTCGAGGACGAACATCTTGTGCCCGTCCAGCAGCCAACTCCCGTTGCTCTCACGGGCGGTGAGCCGGACACCCGCCGCGTCCCACCGTGCCGAGTCCTCGGTCAGGGCCAGGGTCCCGACGAGTTCGCCGGAAGCCAGGCCCGGCAGCAGGCGTTTGCGGGCGTCCTCGTCGGCGCAGCGCAGCAGCGTGGTCGTCGCCAGCACGGCCGAGGACAGGAACGGTGCGCACAGCAGGGCACGGCCCATCTCCTCCATGACCACGCCCACTTCGACCGGCCCGCACCCGGCACCGCCGTACTCCTCCGGTACGGCCAGCCCCTGCAGCCCGAGCTCCGAACCCATCCGGCGCCACACCGCCCGGTCGAAGCCCTCCGGCGTCTCCATCAGGCGCCGCACCTCGGTCTCGGGCGAGGTGCGCGCGAGGAACGCCCGCACCGTGCGCCCCAGTTCTTCCTGCTCCTCGCTGAACGCGAAGTCCATGCCTCAGCCCTCCCCGCCCGCCGGGCGGCCATCACGGGACTCGTCGGCCCGGCGGCGCTCGCGCGACGCGATGATCTTCTGGACGACGGCGATGTGGTCCGGCGAGTGCATGGTCTCCTGCTCGGCGAGCAGGGCGGGTTCCATGACGGTGGCGAGTGCCTGCTCCAGGTGCAGGTTGACCGCGCGCTTGGTCTCGCGCAGCGCCTGCGCGGGCAGGGCGGCCAGTCGCCCGGCCAGGTCCATGGCCTCGTCCAGAAGCTTGTCCTTCGGCACGGCACGGTTGGCGATGCCCAGCCGGACCGCGTCCTCGGCGCTCACCCGCTCGCCGAGGAACAGCAGTTCCTTCGCGCGGGTCAGACCGACGAGCAAGGGGAGGACGAGCGCACCGCCGTCGCCCGCGACGAGACCGACCTGGACGTGGGGGTCCGCCACATAGGCGTCGTCGGCCATCAGGACCAGGTCACTCAGCAACGCCAGGCTGCATCCCAGCCCCACCGCGGGCCCGTTGACCGCCGCGATCACCGGCAGCGGACAGCGCACCATGCCGGTGATGATCCGCCGGGCCTCGTCGACGTTCCGCTCCCGGAAGGCGCGGTCGCGCTGGACCCGGGTCATGATGTCGAAGTTGCCCCCGGCGCTGAACGCCCGGCCGCGCCCGGTGAGCACGACGACTCTGGCCTCCGGGTCGTCGGCGAGCGAGTCCCACACCGACGCGAGACCCGCGTGCAGCTCCTCGCTCGTCGCGTTGAGCTGGTCCGGCCGGTTCAGCTCGATCAGCCGGACCGGCCCGACGGCCGTCACCAAGAGGTCCGTCATCTCCACCGCCATCAGTCATCATCGAACGAGTCAGTAGAGTTGAATGCTATAACTAATTAAGCTTTCTGGAAACGGCTCGCTGGAGTGACGGAGGACGCGTATGCCGGAGCAGGAGTACGAGACCGTGCGGGCCGAGGTGGCGGACCGGATCCTCACCGTCACGCTGAACCGGCCCGAGAAACTCAACGCCTTCAACCCCCAGATGATGACCGACCTGCTCGACGTCCTCGACGCGGCCGACGCCGACGACGACATACGCGTGATCGTGGTGACCGGAGCCGGGCGCGGCTTCTGCGCGGGCGCCGACGTCAGCTCCGGCGGCTCCTCCTTCGACCACCGCAAGGCGGGCGCCTGGCACCGGGACACCGGCGGCCGGGTCGCCCTGCGGATCTTCTCCAGCACCAAGCCGGTCATCGCGGCGATCAACGGTCCCGCGGCGGGCGTCGGAGCCAGCATGACCCTGCCCATGGACATCCGACTGGCTTCCACCTCGGCGAAGTTCGGGTTCGTCTTCGCGCGCCGGGGCATCGTGCCGGAGTCGGCGGCGAGCTGGTTCCTGCCGCGGGCCGTGGGTATGCAGAGGGCCATGGAATGGGTGGCGACCGGCCGCGTCTTCGGCCCCGACGAGGCGCTCGCGGCCGGACTGGTCCGCTCCGTGCACCCTCCGGAGGAGCTGCTGCCCGCGGCGTACGCGCTCGCCCGGGAGATCGCCGAGAACACCTCCGCGATCTCGGTCGCCCTCTCCCGCCAGATGATGTGGCGGATGCTGGGCGAGCCCCATCCGATGACCGCGCACCGCCTCGACTCACGGATCATGAGCCAGATCGGCGGCGGCCCGGACCCCGTCGAGGGCGTCCAGTCGTTCCTCGCCAAACGGCCGCCCGAGTTCCCGGGCCGGGTCAGCAAGGACATGCCACCCCTGTACCCCTGGTGGCAGGAGGACGAGTTCCGCCCCTTCGACCTCGACGAGCAGGCACCGGCACCGGAGGGCCAGGAATGACGACGTTCGACTACATCGTGGTGGGCGCCGGTTCCGCGGGCTGCGTGCTCGCGAACCGTCTCTCCGAGGACCCGAAGACGTCCGTGCTGCTGATCGAGGCGGGCGGCAAGGACACCACACCGCTGATCAAGATGCCGAAAGGGTTCGGCAAGCTGCTGGGTGATCCCCGGTTCGCCTGGCACTACCCGGTCGAGCCGGTGGGTCCCAGCGGGCGGGTCGAGCACTGGGTCCGGGGCCGGACGCTCGGCGGGTCCAGCTCGGTCAACGGCATGGTCTACAACCGCGGTGACCGCGCCGACTACGACGAACTGGAGCGGCTCGGCAACCCCGGCTGGGGCTGGGACACCATGCTGCCGGTCTTCAGGCGGATCGAGGACAACGCGCTCGGTGCCTCCGAGGCGCGGGGCGCCAGCGGCCCGCTGCACATCTCCACCGCGCCGGGTCCGGAGCCGCTCTGCGAAGAGGCCATCGACGCCGGAACCGGCCTCGGCTGGCGCCGCACCGACGACCTCAACGCGAGCGACGACGAACGCATCGGCTACGCCATGGCCACCATCAAGAAGGGACAGCGGTTCAGCGCCGCCCGCGCCTTCCTGCACCCCGTCGCGGACCGGCCGAACCTGACCGTGTCGGTGGACACCCTGGTGACGCGCGTCCTCGCCGAGCACGGCAGAGCCGTCGGCGTGCGCGCCCGCAGCCAGGGCCGGGAGGCCGACGTCCGGGCCCGGCGCGAGGTGATCCTCTCCGCCGGGAGCATCGCCACGCCCAAGATCCTCCAGCTGTCCGGCATCGGCCCGGCGCAGACGCTGAAATCCGCCGGCGTCGACGTCCTGGTCGACAGCCCGCACGTGGGCGGCCGGATGCGCGAGCACCGCTGTTTCGTCGTCCAGTACCGGCTGAAGGACGACCTCGGCTACAACAAGGCACTGAGCACTCCGCTGCGGCAGGCCCTGTCGGGGGCGAAGTACCTGGCCACCCGCCGAGGTCCGCTGGCCGCGCCCGCCTTCGACGTCATCGCCTTCTTCAAGACCCGCCCCGAGCTCTCCCGCCCCGACGCGCAGCTGCTCATCGCGCCGGTGTCCCTGCTGCCGGACGTCCCCGGCAAGGAGACCGGCGTGGAACGCGAGCCCGGGGTGATGGGCCTCGGCTACATCCTGCGCCCCACCGCCGAGGGCGGCCTGCACATCACCTCGGCCGATCCCGACGCCCCGCTCACGATCACCCCGGACTACTACGGCTCCGACCACGACCGCGAGGTGGGGACCGCCCTCTTCCGGCGCATGCGGGACCTCTTCGGGACCGATCCGATCGCCCGCCGGATCACCACCGAAACCCTGCCGGGCCCCGGGGTCCGCGAGGATGAGGAGATCATCGACGCCGGTCTCGAGCACGGCCGCTGCGGCTACCACGCCATCGGGACCTGTGCCATGGGCCCGGCCGAGGACGACGTCGTCGACGGCCGGCTGCGCGTGCGCGGGATCGAGGGCCTGCGGGTCGTGGACTGCTCGGTCATGCCGACCATGGTGTCCGGCAATCTGAACGCGCCGATCATGGCGATGGCCTGGCGCGCCGCGGATCTCATCCTCCAGGCCGGCTGATCCACAACCCGAGATCCGGCCGAAACATTGTCGTGGTTTGCTCGAAGTGTTAGCGTCCGGTCGGCGGACATTCAGTTGAATGCGCTAAACCATTGACCGCCTGGACGGTAAACCATGAGCGATGGTTTCCTGCATGAATCCCTTCGCTGTGCCGACTGGGGGGTCGCCACGGCGGACACCATCGCGGCACCGCCGCCGCCCCTGCCGGAACGTGGCGGACACTTCCGGCAGTGGACCGACGACCTCCGGCAGCTGACCGGCGTCGTCGCGGACACGCACCGCATGGTCGCCGGATGGCCGCTGCTCCAGCCCGAGGGCCCCGGCGACTGGGACCGGCATGCCCTGGACCGCTGTGACCGGGCGCTCGACGGCCTGCTCGCGCAGGGCACCCGGCCCTGTCTCACCCTGCTCGACCGCTCGCTGCCGCCGTGGCTGGACGCGGCCGGCGGCTGGCTCGCCCGTGACACCGCCGAGCACTTCGCCGCCTACGCCGCCGAACTGGGCCGCCGTTTCGGCGACCGGGTGGAACGCTGGATCACCTCCACCGACCTCGCCGGTCCCACCCTCGCGGACCACGTGGCCGGAATGTATCCCCCGAGCCGGGGCGCGGGCCGGGCCGGGCTGCCCGCGGTCCACCACATCCTGCTCGCCAACGGTCTCGCCACCCAGGCCCTCAGGGCCACCGGCGCACGCGGCCGGATCGGGACCACGGTCACCCTCGTCGGCGGCTACCCGGCCACCGAGGACCCCTACGACCGGCTCGCCCTGGAGCGCCTGGAGAGCTGGACCAACCGTCTCTTCCTCGACCCCCTGCTGCTCGCCGAGCACATGGTGACCGAGGAGGACGTCTCACCGGTCGAGGCCACCGGCTGCGTACGCCCCGGCGACCTGGAGACCATCGCCACCGAGCAGGACCTGCTGGGCCTGTCCTGGCACACCCCGTTCCGGGTCACCGCACCGGAGAACCTGCCCCGCGTGCTGCCGACGAGAACGTGTCAGAGCGCCCTCAACGAGGTGAACCGCCTGCTCGTGGGACTCGGCTTCGCGATCGTCCCGTTCGACGACGTGGAGACCACCGCCTACGGCTGGCCGATCATCCCCGAAGGACTCGCCGACGCCGTCGCCGACCTGTACGAGCTGTACGGCGAGGTGCTGCCGCCGCTGTCCGTCGTCGACAACGGCATGGGCGATCTGGACCTGGTCGACGAGAACGGGCGCAGCGACGACGACCGGCGCCGGGCCCTGCTGCGCGCCAGGCTCTCCTGGCTGGCCGGACTCACCGCGGCCGGGGTGGAGGTGTGCGGCTACGAGTACTGGTCGGTCCTCGACAACCTGGAGGCCAAGTTCCGCTACACCCGCCTGTACTCGATGGCGGTCCCGGACCACGAGGCCCCGCCGCGCCCCCCGATCCCCTCCGACTGGCTGCGCAGCGGAGCCTTCGCCGGCGCCGCCGTGCCCGAAGCGGGCCGCGCGAGGGGTCTGAGTCTGGTGCCGTCCGCGCCGCGGAAGCGGGGCGCGGGAGCCTCGTAGTCCCGTAGTCCCGTACTCCCTTGTAGTCCCCGCTCCGGACGCGGGGCGCCGGAACCTGGCGAAGTCCCTGCCGCGGACTCAGGAGGCCGGAGCCTCGTAGTCCCTGCCGCGGATCAGTCGTACCGGCGTGTAGACGAGGACGTCCTCGTCCCGCTGGTTGCGCACGGTGATCCGGCTGGTCACCACGCCCCGGCCGGGCTTGCTGGAGGGCCGGGACCCGGTGGTCTCCACGACGGCGTACACGGTGTCGCCGACGTACACCGGACCCAGCACGTCGAGTTCCATGTGGAGGAAGGCGAGGCCCGTGCCGTGCAGCACGTTCGTCTGCAGGACGAGCCCTTCGGCGAGGCAGTACGTCAGCCCGCCCGGGACCAGTCGCCCGGTGTAGCCGCCGTCCGCGGCGTGCGAGGCGTCCCAGAAGAGCGGCTCGGTGAAGCCGCCCCAGGTGACGAAGTTGACCAGATCGGTCTCCGTGACGGTGCGGCGGGCGGTCCGGAAGACCTGCCCGACCGGCATCTCCTCATAGGTCAGCCCCTTGACCAGCAGGGGGGCCTCGGTGGTGGTCTGCTGCGGCGCCATGATCGGTTCCTCTCGTACGGTCGGTGGTCACAGGTCGAGCGGGTGCTTGCCGCTGACTCCCTCGAAGTCCGCGGGCCGCTTCTCACGGTGGGCGGCGAGTCCCTCGACGACCTCGTGCCCGCCGAACCCGAAGAACTCCAGCCCGAGCGAGGCCTCGAAGATCGGCTGGGCGGTGCGGTACCAGTGGTTGAGGGACCGCTTGGTCCAGCTGATGGCGCTGGCCGGCCCGGCGGCCAGCGCGGTCGCCACGCGCAGGGCCTCCGTGTGCACCTCCGCGTCGTCCACGCACTTGGACACCAGGCCGATCCGCTCCGCCTCCTCGCCGGTGAGCGTCTCGCAGGTCAGGAGGTAGTACTTGGCCTTGGCCATGCCGCACAGCAGCGGCCAGCAGATGGCGGCATGGTCGCCGGCCGCGACGCCGAGCCGGGTGTGCCCGTCGACGATCTTCGCGGTGCGGGCGACGACGGAGATGTCCGCCAGCATGCCGATGACCAGCCCCGCCCCGACCGCCGGGCCGTGGATCGCGGAGACCACCGGCTTGGAGCAGTTGAGCACTCCGTAGACCATGTCCCGCGCCTCCCGCATCACCCGGGCGCGCACCGCGTAGTCCTCGGTCATGGCCTCGATGGAGTCGAAGGTCCCGCCCGCCGAGAACGCCCGGCCCGCCCCCTGGACGACCACCGCGCGGGTCTCCTCGTCCCGGTCCACGACGGACCAGATGTCGGCGAGCTCACCGTGCATCCGCGGATCCACGGCGTTGAGGTTCGGGGCGTCGAGCACGATACGGAGCACGCCGGGCGCGGGCCGCTCGAACGTCAGGCTCGTGAACGGGGCGTAGGGATCGGTCACGTCGCGCTCCTGGTGTATTCAGTGTGGATACTATAATTATCTAACTGTATCGAAGGGTGGGCGGCAAGCGGGCCGCACGTGACGTTGCACGGAGGACGGGAAGCTCGGCATGGATCTCACCTTCAGCGAGGAACAGGACGAACTGCGCAAGGTCGTCCGCTCGTTCCTCGCCAAGCACTCCGACGAGGCGGCCGTGCGCCGCCTGGCCGCCGACCCTCGCGGTCACGACCCCGTCGTCTGGCGGCGGATGGCCGGCGAACTCGGCCTGCAGGGGCTCGCCGTCCCGGAGGAGTACGGCGGCTCGGGCTTCGGCTACGTCGATCTCGGCATCGTCTTCGAGGAGACGGGCCGCGCGCTGCTGTGCGGGCCGTACTTCGCGACCGTGGCCCTGGCCGCTGAGGCGCTGCTGCGCTGCGGCGACGAGCAGGCGCGAGGCGACCTCCTGCCGGGCATCGCGTCCGGCGAGACGGTGGCCACCCTGGCGCTCACCGAGGACGGCGGCCGATGGGACGAGCAGGGCGTCGGGCTGACCGCCGCCCCTGACGGAAGGGGCGGCTGGCGGCTGACCGGCGTGAAGACCTACGTCCCCGACGGGCACCTCGCCGACCTGCTCCTGGTCGTCGCCCGCACGCCCTCGGGTGTCAGCCTCCTCGCTGTCGAGACCGCCGGCGCTCCGGGCCTCACCCGCACCCCCCTGCCCACCCTCGACCAGACCCGCAAACAGGCCCGGATCGAGTTCACGGACACCCCCGCCCGCCTCCTGGGCCCCGAGGGCGGGGCATGGCCCGCCCTCGAACGCACCCTCGCCACCGCCGCCGTACTCCTGGCCGTCGAACAGGTCGGGGGAGCCGCGGCCGCCCTGGACGCCGCCGTGGAGTACGCCAAGATCCGCGAGCAGTACGGCCGGCCCATCGGCTCGTTCCAGGGGATCAAGCACAAGTGCGCCGACATGCTCATGGAGATCGAGTCCGCCCGCTCGGCCGCGTACGGCGGGCTGTGGGCGCTGGACGCGGGCGACGAGACGGAGATCGCGGTCGCCGCCGCCCTCGCGCAGGCCTTCTGCTCGGAGGCGTTCACCAAGGTCGCCGCGGACAACATCCAGGTCCATGGCGGCATCGGCTTCACCTGGGAACACCCCGCGCACCTGTACTTCAAGCGGGCCAAGAGTTCCGAGGTTCTGCTCGGCACACCGTCGTACCACCGGGAACTGCTCGCCGCCCGGCTCGGCATCTGAGACTCAGGGAGAAGCAGACATGGAGCTGGACTTCGGGCCCGCGGTGCGCGGCTTCCGCGACGAGGTGCGGGACTGGCTGGCCGACCACCTCGTGGGGGAGTTCGCCGAGCACCGGGGCGTGGGCGGTCCCACCGACGGCGCGGCCTGGGAGGTCCGCCTCGCCTGGGACCGTGAGTTGTCCGCCGGCGGCTGGCTGGGCGTCGGCTGGCCCCAGGAGTACGGCGGACGCGGGCTCGGACTGCTGGAGGAGATCGTCTTCGAGTACGAGTACGCCCGTGTGAACGCCCCGTACCGGGCCACCGTCAACGCCCTCGACCTGCTCGGCCCGATGCTTCTCAAGATGGGCAGCGAGGCGCAGAAGAAGCGTTTCCTGCCGCCGATCCTCGGCGTCGAGGAACTGTGGGGCCAGGGCTTCAGCGAGCCCGGCGCCGGCTCCGACCTGGCGTCCGTGCGCACGCGGGCGGAACGGGACGGCGACCAGTGGGTGGTCAGCGGACAGAAGGTGTGGACGTCGTTCGGCATCCACGCCGACTGGCTCTACGTCCTCACCCGCACCGACCCGCGGTCCGCGCGGCACAAGGGCCTGAGCATGCTGCTGGTGCCCACGGACCAGCCCGGCGTGGAGATCCGCCCCATCCGCAACCTCGCCGGTCAGGACGAGTTCGCCGAGATCTTCCTCTCCGACGCGCGCACCGGTGCCGACATGGTCGTCGGCGAGGTCGACCAGGGCTGGCGCACCGCGATGGCCACGCTCGGCATCGAGCGCGGCACCACGCTCCTGCCCCAGCAGCTCGCCTTCGAGCGGGAGGCCGAGGCGCTGATCGACCTGGCCCGGGAGCGGGGCGCGCTCGACGATCCGATGCTGCGCCGCCGCATCGTCGACGCCTGGATCTCCGTACGCATCATGCGCACCACCAACCTGCGCACCATCGCCGAACTGACCGCCGGCCGCACGCCGGGCGCCCAGGCCACCACCGCGAAGCTGTACGCGTCGACCAGGCACCAGCAACTCGGCCAGCTGGCCACGGAGTTGGCGGGCCCCGCCGGACAGATCGTAGGGGAGGACTACGGCCTGGACACCCGGCAGCGCTCCTTCCTGCTCTCCCTCGCGGAGACGATCTACGGCGGGTCGAGCGAGATCCAGCGCAACATCATCGGCGAACAGGTCCTGGGACTCCCGAAGGAGCCACGCCCGTGACGTCGCTCGAGGACCGCGTCGACCGCATCGAGTCGCAACTCGCCATCCAGCAACTGCCCATCCGCTACGCGCTCGCCGTGGACGGCCGCGACCTCGACGCCTGGGTCGGCTGCTTCCGGCCCGACGTGGACATGGGGCGCCACGGCCGCGGGCGGGCCGTCCTGCGGCAGCACATCGAGCCCCAGGTGCGCGGCTTCCATCGGTCGGTCCACCAGATCTGCGGTCACCGGGTCGAGTTCACCGGCCGCGACACGGCGACCGGCGCGGTCTACTGCCGGGCCGAGCACGAGGTGGGGGAGCGGTGGATCGTGATGGCGATCTGCTACTGGGACGACTACGCGCGCGTGGCCGGTGACTGGTACTTCTCCCGGCGCCGTGAACAGCACTGGTACGCGGCCGATGTCACCGAGCGCCCGCAGGCTGTGGGCTTCAAGGGCTGGGAGGGAGCCGGAGAGCCGGCGCTGCCCGAGGCTTTCCCCTCCTGGGCCGCCTTCTGGAAGGAGACGACGTGATGGAACGAGGCACACGGCTGGCCGGGAGAACGGCTCTGGTCACCGGCGCAGGGCAGGGCGTGGGCCGCGGCATCGCGCTCGCGCTGGCCGCCGAGGGGGCGGCCGTGGTGATCACCGGTCGCACCGAAGGCAAGCTGAAGGACACGGCCGGGGAGATCATCGAACGCGGCGGCCGGGCGCACACCGTGGTCGGGGACGTGGGGGAGCGGGACGACGTCGACCGCATGGTGGCCGAGACGGTACGGGAGTTCGGCGGCCTCGACGTGCTCGTCAACAACGCGCAGTCCTCGGTGCAGCGCAGGCTGGCGGACACGTCGTACGACGATGTCGAACTCACGTACCGCAGCGGCCCGTTGGCCGCGTTCCACGCGATGCAGGCCGCCCTGCCCCACCTCAAGGAGAGCCACGGCTCGGTCGTCAACCTGGGTTCCTCGGCCGCGGTACAGGGCGAGGCGACCTTCGCGGCGTACGCGATGGCCAAGGAGGCGATCCGAGGCCTGACCCGGGTCGCCGCGCGGGAGTGGGGACCGTACGGGATCCGGGTGAACGTCATCTGTCCGGCCGCGCTCAGCCCGGCCGCGGAGGACTATCTCGCCGCGCACCCGCAGAAAGCGGAGGAACTCGCGCGTCAGATCCCGTTGGGCCGGCTGGGCGACCCGGAGGCCGACATCGGCCGGGCGGTGGCCGCGCTCGTCAGCGACGACATGGTGTATCTGACGGGTGCGACGCTGATGCTGGAGGGCGGCCGGACCCTGATCGGGTGACGGGGTGGGCTGCCGCCCGGCCCGTACCCCGCTGCCGCAGGCCACCGGCAGCCGTCACACGACACCCCGGGCCCGCAGCCCCGCCAGCTGATCCTCCGTCACCCCGGCGAGGACGGTGAGCACGTCGGCGGTGTGCTCACCCAGGGCGGGCGGCGGGGCGTACCCCTCGACCGGGGTGGCCGTGAACCGGATCGGGTTGGCGAGCAGGGGCAGTCGTCCCGACACCGGGTCCTCGACCTCGACCAGCATCCCCCGGTGTTGTATCTGCGGGTCGGCGAAGACCTCGGGCATCTCGTTGAACGGGCCCGCCGGGACGTCGTGTTCGTCGAGTACGGCCAGCCACTCGTCCCGGGTCCGGGTGCGCAGGATGGACTCCAGCACCGGCAGGATCTCCTCGCGGTGGGTGATCCGGGCGGAGGTCGTCGCGAACCGTTCGTCCTGGAGGAGGTCGGTGCGGTCGGCCGCGGCGCAGAACGCGGCGAACTGCTTGTCGTTGCCCGCGACCAGGAAGATCGGCTTGTCCTGGCACGGGAAGGCCTGCGAGGGGATCCCGCCGTACCCGCCGTTGCCGCGGCGCTGCGGAACCTCGCCGGAGACCAGGTAGTTCATCGCGAAGTGGGACAGCGAGGCCAGCCCGCAGTCCAGCAGGGACAGGTCGATGAACTGGCCCTCTCCGGTGGCGTCCCGGTGACGCAGGGCCGCCAGCACGGCGGTGGAGGCGTACAGGCCCGTGAGGATGTCGATCATGCTGACGCCGACCTTCATCGGCTCCTGGGGGTGCCCGGAGACGCTCATCATCCCGGACATGGCCTGGAAGATGCCGTCGTAGCCGGGGCGGTCGGCATACGGGCCCGTCTGGCCGAAGCCGGTGACCGAGAGGTAGACCAGGCCCGGGTTGAGCCGTCGCAGGCTCTCGTGGTCGAGGCCGTACTTCGCCAGCGTGCCCGTCCGGAAGTTCTCCACCAGTACGTCCGAGCGCGCGGCGAGGGCGCGAATCAGCTCCTGCCCCTCGGCGGTGGCGTGGTTGACGGTGACCGACCGCTTGTTGCGGTTGGCGGAGAGGTAGAAGGCGGCGGTGTCGGTCCGGTCGCCCTCGGGCCCGGGCGCGAAGGGCGGGCCGTACGTCCGGGAGTCGTCCCCCGATCCGGGCCGCTCGACCTTGATCACCTCGGCGCCCAGGTCGGCCAGCATCTGGGTGGCCAGGGGTGCGGCGAGGATGCGGGACAGATCCAGGACGCGGATCCCGGCCAGTGCGGTCGACGGCATCGTGGTCTCCCTCTGTTCACGGACAGCGAATCAGTTATATAAATAATACATCTAGGCGACTGGATCACGCCCCGCGTGATTGCTGAACTATCCAATTCATGTAACTATATGAATCGGCCGACAGGCCGGAACCGGAGGGCGTGCTGATGACCGTCGCGGCGAGGACCCTCAGCGAACAGGAACAGCGTGAACGCCGGACCTGGTTCCGCGCCCGCTGGGAGCGCGGAGTCGCCTTCAACCGCCGCTGCCGCATCCGGGTGACGCGCTGGGACCCGGACGGAGTCGAGATCGTGCTCCCCTACGCCGAGTCGCTCTCCGCCCACGAGGACGTCTTCCACGGCGGGGTGATCTCCGCGCTCATCGACACCGCCGGCGCCGGAGCCGTGATCGCCGGGCACGACTTCACCAAGGGGAGCCGGCTCAGCACCGTGTCCATGTCGGTGCAGTACCTCGCACCCGCCCGCGGCCGTGAAGCGATCGCCTACGCGCGCTGTGTACGGCGGGGCGGCCGGGTGCACTTCGCCGACGTCGACGTGATGGCCGACGGACGCATCTGCGCCCGCGGTCAGGTGGTGGTGACCATCTCCGGGGAACGGCCCGGCGTCGGCGACCCGATCGAACC
Organism: Streptomyces sp. NPDC050287; assembly: GCF_044459385.1. Taxonomy (NCBI): domain Bacteria; kingdom Bacillati; phylum Actinomycetota; class Actinomycetes; order Kitasatosporales; family Streptomycetaceae; genus Streptomyces; species Streptomyces sp. NPDC050287. The sequence continues at coordinate 499,307 of NZ_JBITIY010000005.1, forward strand.
GCTGGACGAGGAGTGACGTGATGCCGGAGGAGCCCGTGGTGTCCGCTGAGGACCTGGACCTGGTGCTGTACGAGGTCGACGAGGACGGCGTGGCCACCGTCACCCTGAACCGGCCCGAGCGCAAGAACGCGTGGAGCATTCCCATGGAGCGCCGCTTCTTCGCGCTCCTCGACGAGGCCGCGCAGGACCCCGCCGTCCGGGTGGTGGTCGTCACCGGGGCGGGCCGGGCCTTCTGCCCCGGGATGGACATGCAGCGGCTGGAGCAGAACTCGCAGCCGGGCGAGTCCCTCAACCTCCAGGCGCGCGTCCCCATGTACAGCAGGCGGAACATGCCGAAGCCGATGATCGCCGCCGTCAACGGCGCGTGCGCGGGCATCGGCCTGGTCCAGGCCCTCATCTGCGACGTCCGCTTCGCCGCCCGCGGGGCCCGCTTCACCACCGCCTTCACCCGCCGCGGCCTGGCCGGCGAGTACAACCTCCCGTACGTGCTGCCGCGCGTCATCGGCCTGGAGAACGCGCTCGACCTGCTGCTGTCCGGCCGCGTCTTCGACGCCGACGAGGCCAAGGACCTCGGCCTCGTCAGCCGCGTCGTCGAACCCGAGGACCTCCTCGACGCCGCGCGCGCCTACGCCCGGGACATCGCCCGCAACTGCTCTCCGCGCGCCATGGCCGTCGTACGCCACCAGGTGTACGGCGACCTCGACCGCCCCTTCACCGACGCCCTCGCCCGCTCCTACTCCGCGATGGAGTTCTTCGCGGGCTCACCCGACTTCCGCGAGGGCGTGGCGAGCTTCGTGGAGAAACGGGAGCCCAAGTTCGAGGGACTCCCGCCGGACTTCGACCCGGACGAGGCCACCCGGGACGCGTTCCTGCCGTACTGACCCGCTGTACCGATCTGCCGCACTGACCCGCTGTACCGATCTGCCGTACAGATCCGCTGTTTCGACCGAGGAGCACGACGATGACAGGGCAGCCGTTCCCCGTCGAGGCCGGGCACATCATGATGTTCGCCCGCGCCATCGGCGACGAGAACCCGGCGTACGCGGGTGAGTCGGCGCTGGCGCCGCCCACCTTCACCATGGCGAGCGCCCACTACGACCCCGACTACCACCTGCGTCCCAAGCCGGACGAGGAGTGGTTCGGGTCGGGCCGCGACGCCGGAGTCATGGCGGAGGGCGCCGGCGGGCTGCACGCCGAGCAGCACTTCGAGTACCACCGTCCGGTGCGGGCCGGCGAGACGCTCTACGCGCACCTCAGCACCGGACGCAGCTGGGAGAAGCAGGGCCGCACCGGCCGGCTCCTGTTCAGCGAACGCATCACCGAGTACCGGGACGCCGACGGCGAGCCGGTCGTCAGCGCCGTGACCGTGGCCGTCGTCCCCGAGGGCCCGGCAACCCCGAAGGACGCCCGATGAGCCTGAGCCCGGACGACATCAAGGTCGGCGAGACGCGCGAGAGCATCCTCGTCGACGACCTCAAGCGGACCCGGATCGTGCAGTACGCCGGCGCCTCCGGCGACTTCAATCCCCTGCACACCGACGAGAAGTTCGCCGTCGAGGCCGCCGGATACCCCGGTGTCTTCGCCCACGGCATGCTGTCGATGGGCATGACCGGCCGCGTCCTCACCGACTGGGTCGGCCCCGGGGCGCTGCTGCGCTACGGCGTGCGCTTCAAGGCCCAGGTCTGGCCCGGTGACACCCTGACCGCCACGGCCACCGTCGAGTCGATCGAGGACACGCCGGCCGGCCCGGTCGCCCACTTCGCCCTGCGCACGGTCAACCAGAACGGCGTCGAGGTGGTCACCGGTACCGCGGCGGCCCGCCTGGAGCCCTGAGCCGATGGCCGCCGCGCAGGAAGGGGTGCAGGCGGCCACCTGGACCTCCATGGTGAGCCGCGCCTACGACCACGCCCGCCCCGCCGTCCGGTTCGGCGACCTGACCTGGTCCGGACGTGAACTGCTCGACCGGGCGGCCGGCGCGGCCGACTGGCTGGACACGCTCGGCCCGGAGCCCGGTACGCCGGTGCCCGCCCTGGTCGCCACCTCCGCCGACGCCCTGGCCCTGGTCATCGGCGGCGCCGGCTCCGGCCACCCGCTGGCACCGCTCGGCGTGCGTATGACCGCGTACGAGCTCGCGGACGTGGTGCGGGCCACGGACTCTCCCGTCCTGCTGGCCCAGCCCGAGTTCGCCGACCTCGGCAGACAGGTCGCCGAGCTCTCCGGCCTGCGGATCGCCGTCGTGCCCGAACTGCACCCCAGCTCAAGGGAGTTGACAGCGGACCCCGGCGAACTCGCCGCCGTCCTGCACACCTCCGGCACCACAGGCCGGCCCAAGCCCGTCCCCATGACCCAGCGACGCCTGGCCGCCCGGGCCCGCGTCAACGGGCACCTGTGCGCACTCGACCCCGACAGCTTCTACGGCGGCAGCGCCCCCTTCCACCACATCGCGGGCCTCGGCAACATCGCCGTCGCCCTCGCCGCCGGCGCGCTGATCACCGGCCTGCCCCGCTTCACCGTCGAGGGCTGGACCCTGCTGCGGGACCTCGGCACCACGCACACCAGCATGGTCCCGGCGATGCTGGAGACGCTGCTCGCGGCCGGCCAGGCCCGTCACGAGACCCTGCGCACCCTCCAGTACGGCGGCGCACCCGTCCGTCCCGGCACTCTGCGGAGAACGTACGAGGCGATGCCCGGGGTCCGCATGCTCAACATGTTCGGCCAGACCGAGGGCTCGCCGATCAGCGTGCTCACCCCCGAGGACCACCGGGAGGCGGTCGCCGGACGGAGCGAACTGCTGCGCTCGGTGGGGCGGCCCGCCCCCGGCGTCGAGCTCAGGGTCCACGCCCCCGGGCCGGACGGCGTCGGCGAGATCCACGCCCGCGCCGACCACCTGTTCCGGATCGACGCCGAAGGCTGGCTGCACAGCGGCGACCTGGGCCGCGTGGCCGGGGACGGCTATCTCTACCTGCTCGGCCGAAGCACCGACATGATCATCCGAGGTGGCGAGAACGTCCACCCGCTGGAGGTGGAGACGGTCCTGTCCGCGCACCCCGGCGTGGCGGACGTGGCGGTCACCGGCGTTCCGGACGAGCGGCTCGGACAGACCGTCGTCGCCTTCGTCGTCCCCGCCGATCCCGACGCCCCGCCACAGCCGGCGGCGCTCCACAGCCACACCCGCGCCCGGCTGTCCGGGTTCAAGGTCCCCGTCCGCTGGTGGTTCGTGGACGACCTGCCCCGCAACGCCAACGGCAAGGTCGTACGCCGGACTCTCCGGGAACCCACCGCGTTCGAAGGAGAGACACGTGACGCTTGACCACTCGGTCGTCGCCCCGGAAACCGCCGGCGTCGACCCGCACCGCCTGGACGTACTGCTGCGCAGGATCCGCCTGGAGGTCGAGCACGGACCGTTGCCGTCCGCCCAGGTCGCCGTGGCGCGGGGCGGGCGACTGGTGGCCTTCGAGACCTGGGGGGAGGCCGAACCGGACACGCGATACGTCCTGCAGTCCGTCGGGCGGTCGATCGTCGCGGGCGCGGTGTGGAAGCTGATCGGCGAGGGCCTGCTGGACGTCGGCGAGCAAGTCGCCGCGATCATCCCGGAGTTCGCGCCCAACGGGAAGGAGGAGGTGACGGTCGAGCAGGTGCTCACACACACCGCCGGCTTCCCCTTCGCACCGCTCGGGTACCCGAAGATGCTCGACCGCGAGCAGCGCCTCGCCGCCTTCGGCCGCTGGCGGCTCGACTACCCGCCGGGCAGCCGCTTCCAGTTCCACCTCACCTCGGCCGCCTGGCTGGTCGCCGAGATCGTCGAACGGCGTACCGGCCTGGCCTTCGCCGACTACCTGCGCGAGCGGATCGCCGGACCGCTCGGCCTGTCCTCGCTCGAACTCGGTGTCCCGGTGGACCGGCAGCCCGGCACCGTCGCCCCGATGATCGCCACCGACCGCACGAGCGACGAGCAGGAGCCCGATCCCTGGGGCCCCTGGTACCTGTCCGATCCGCGGGTGCTCGCCGCCGGGGAGCCCAGCCACGCGCTGGTCGCCACGGCCGCCGACGTCGCCCTGTACTTCCAGGCGCTGGAGCACTCGGGCCTGTGGAAGCCGGAGGCGGTGGCGGAGGGGACCCGGATCCGGCTGACGGAGCACCCGTACGGGGAGCAGATCTACGGGGGCGGCGGCAACCGCCGCACCAGCATGGGCCTGTTCGTCACCGTGGCCGGACCCGACGCCGGCAGCAACCTGCCGTCCACCGGTTCACCCGCCCTCTTCGGCAGCGCCGGAGCCGCCTACCAACTCGGCTTCCTGGACCCGGAGTCCGGCCTCTCCTTCGTCTGCCTGAGCAACGGCTACCCCCTTGCCGGCTACGACCACTCCCGGCGCGGCACCGCCCTGCTGACCAACATCGCGAACCTCGCCGCGGACCTCACGGACTAGAACGAGCCGGACAGGCCTGAGCCCGGTACCGGAATCCGGTACCGGGCTCAGCCCCGTCGGTCCCGCGACGCTCAGCGGACGATCAGCTGCTGGGCGTTGTTGTACATGATGTCGTCCTGCGCGGACTCGCCGAGCTCCGCGATGAGCTTGCGGAAGTCGGCCGGGTTGGCCAGGCCCTCCGCGTGCGGGAAGTCGGAGCCCATCACGATGGACTCGTGGTAGCCCAGCCGCTTGACGACGTTCACGATGTCGTCCTCGGGATACGGCACCACGCGGACGTGCTTGCGGAAGACCTGGCTGGGACGCTCGTCCAACTGGCCGCCGACCCAGGGGCCGTTGCGGCCCATGCCCCGGCTCTTGTCCATGTGGCGCACGAAGTGCGGCACCCACTCGGAGCCGAACTCGGACACCAGGACATTGATGTCGGGGAACCGGCCGAAGAGGTTGTCGAAGATCAGCGCCGACAGCGTCTCCTCGATCGGGCGCTGGCCGTAGGTGTTCTGCCACTGCCAGGCCGACATCCGGAAGTGGATGGGGTTGGGGTCGTAACCCCAGGAGGGCGCCACCTGCGAGTTGTAGTAGAACTCGCTGATGTGGTAGCAGACGCTGGCCTTGGCTTCGTTGACCAGTTTCCAGAACGGGTCGAAGTACGGGTCGCCCGGCGAGCGGCCGTAGACCGGCCCGGTGGGCAGCAGGATGAAGCGGGCGCCCTGCTCCAGGACGTACTCCAGCTCCTTGACCGCGCTGGGCAGGTCGCGCAGCGACAGCAGCGCGGGGGCGTAGATGCGGTTCTGGTGGTTGAAGCCCCAGACCTCGTTCATGTACCGGTTGAAGGAGTGATAGTTGGCGTAGAGCGGCTCGACGCCCTTCACGTACTCCTCGGCGACCAGGGCCCAGCCGCCCGGGTAGATGATCGTCTGGTCCAGTCCCTGCTCGTCCATGACCCGCAGCCGGGCGTCGCGGTTCTGGTAGGACTCGTGCATCGGCTCGAACTGGTACGTCTCCTCGGGATTGCCCGAGGCCATCGCCTTGAGCATCTCCTTCAGTGAACCGGGACGGTAGACCTGCCCGAACTCCGGCTCCAGACATACGACGATCCGGTCGCCGGCGAGGATCACCTCCCGCCCGTCCGGCAGGGTCACCGGTGCGACCGCCGCACCGAGGAACTCCTTCGGGAGGTAGCGGGTGAAGGAGTCCCGCTCCTCGTACATGTGCTGGTCGCAGTCGAAGATTCGCTTGCGCTGTTCGGCCATGCCCGTCGCCTCCGGACCCCAGGAGCTAGCTATTCAGTACGCCTTCTATAATTATCTAACTGTTTATCGAGCGCAAGGGGTGGGTGGAGGTCGGCTCGTGGCGGTGCGGGGGCGGTCCGCCGCGGCGGGGAGGTGGCCCGCCGCGGGGAAGTCCGGTCAGTCGAGGAGTTCGAGTACCGTCTTGGGCCCGGCCGCGTTCACGACGTCGTCGGCGCTGGAGATGTGCCGCTGCCACAGCTTCTCGGCCTCCTCCGCCTTGCCGGACTCGATCAGGCCGACCATCCGCACGTGCGCCCGGTGTCCCTTGAGGGCCTGCGCCTTCTGGGTCTCGGCGTCGGTGGCGCCCGCGGTGTACGACGCGTTGGCGCGGTCGATGATGCTGCGCAGCATGCCGCACAGCAGGATCAGCGTCTGGTTGCCGGTGAGCTCGACCAGCAGGGCGTGGAAGGCGTCCTGCGCGTCGACGAGGGAGAGCGGGTCGTCCAGGACGGCCTTCTCGGCCGCCACCGCGTTACGCAGCCGCTTGATGTCGTCCGTCGTGTGCTTGAGGGCGAGCTGGCGGGCGCAGGGCGGCTCGATTAGGGCCGCCGCGCGGTAGATGTCGCCCAGGGTGGCGCCGCGGTACTCGAGGATCAGTCCGGCGAAGCGGGCGGCGACATCGGCGTCGGGCGCGCTCACCCGGGCGCCGCCGTGGGCGCCGCGGCGCACCGTGATCAGGGACTCCGACTCCAGGACCCGGAACGCCTCGCGCAGGGTCGGGCGCGAGATGCCGAACTGCTCCATCAGGCCCGACTCCGGCGGCAGCGCGTCGCCCGGCTTCAGTTCACCCCGTACGATCTGGCGGCGCAGGTGCCCGGCGACCAGCTCGGCGGTCTTCGGTACCCGCACCTGGCGTCCGACGCGATTGCGGGAGGGGGCGGGCACGATCGCCGTTTCTGCTGCGCGGGCTGCCTCGGCCACGGTGGGGTCTCCTCATATAGCCAAATGAATCGTCTTAGTGCATCGAGGGTACCAGGTCAAGGGGTGGGTGATCTTGCCTTCGGGGGAACCTGATCTGGTGTCCGGGCCGTCATTGGTATATAGATGATTCATCTAGCTATAAACGTGGCTGTCGCAGCCAACGGGCCCGTGGGAGTGACCTCGATGACCGAGAACCCGACCCCGGTGATCCTCACCGAGCTCACCGACGACGGGGTCATGCTCCTCACCCTGAACCGGCCCGAGCGGCACAACGCGTGGACGCTGGAGATGGAGCTGCTCTACAACGAGCTGTTCGACCGCGCGGAGGCCGATCCGCGGGTCCGGGCCGTGGTCCTCACCGGGGCGGGCCGCAGCTTCTGTCCGGGTATGGACATGAGCGTGCTGGACGCGGCGTCGTCCGGAGCCCGCCCGTGGCCCACGGACCAGCTGCCCCCGCGCACCCGCCCCATGTCCTTCCCGAAGCCCGTGGTGGCGGCCGTCAACGGCGCCTGCGCGGGCATCGGGTTCAACCAGGCGCTGATGTGCGACGTCCGGTTCGCCGTGCCGCACGCCAAGTTCGCCGCCGCCTTCAGCGCCCGCGGGCTGGTGGCCGAGGACGGCGTGTCCTGGCTCCTGCCCCGGCTGGTCGGCTACGGCAACGCCGCCGACCTGCTGCTGTCCTCGCGCCGGATCACCGGGACCGAGGCGATGGCGATGGGGCTGGTCAACCGCCTGGTGGAGCCGGCGGAGCTGCTCCCGGCGGCGCTCGCGTACGCGACCGAACTGGCCCGCTCCGCCAGCCCGTACGCGATGTCCCTCATCAAACGGCAGCTCGCCGACGATCAGGCCAAGTCCTTCACCGACAGCCGCGACGACGCGGCCGCGCTGCTGGCCACCGCGAAACGCGCCCCGGACTACCGGGAGGGCGTGCTCAGCTTCATCGAGCGCCGGCCGCCGCGGTTCGCGGGGCTGGGGGAGACTCCGGCCGTGGCCCCCGCGCTCGGGCAGGAGGCCTCATCATGACGCGCTCCGAACTTCCGCTGCACCGCCGCACGATCACCGTCACCGCGTACGCGGAGGGCGGCGACGGGATCTCGGTCGAGGCGGAACTGAGCGACGTGCGCCCCTGGGCCCAGCCGCCGGCCGACGTCGTCCACCGGATGGTGCTCGCGGTCCGGGTACGTCTGGCCGACATGGTGGTCGTGCACGCCGACGCGGACATGCGGACCTTCCCGCACGCCGAGTGCCCGCTGATCACGCCGGTCTTCGACGGCCTGGTCGGCCTCAGTGTCGCCGCCGGGTACAACCGGGCGATCCAGGACCGGTTCCGCGGGGTGCTGGGCTGCTCGCACCTCCACGAGCTGGCCCGCGCCCTGGGTCCCGCGGTGGTGCAGGCGGCCATCTCGGCGAACGCGGGCCTGCGTTACGCCGGCGAGCAGTCCCACGACCCGCGTTCCACGGCGGGCGTGCTGAACAGCTGCCACATCTGGGCACCGAACGGCGTGGGCCTGCGCAAGCTGGACGCGGGCTGGGTCCCGGGGACCGGCCCGCGTCCGGTGCCGCCGCTCAAGACCTTCGAGGGCCGTGAACCGGGGACGTCCGGCGCCTGAACGCGAAGGACGACCCGCTGCTGTCCCGCGGCCGGCTGTACCCACATGGCCGGCTCGCGCCGGACAGCGTCCATCAGCGGCCCGCGGCCGCGGGGGCATCGCGGGACCGGACCACGTGAGCTACGGCCTGGAGGTCGGCACCCCGCACACCGAGTCCCTGGAGTGTGCGCACACCGTCGCCGGCCGGATCCGCTGACTAGGGCCCTTCTGATGGATCTCCGCGGCGTCGCGACGCCCGGCACGCACGCTCACCGCACGGCGCGAAGGGCCAGGTGGCTCCGCCACATGACCCTCCACGCCGCACGGCGATCGCACGCACCGAACGCCGCTCCTTCTCCCACGGAGATCCATCAGAAGGGCCCTAGCGGCCCAGGTAGGCGAGCTCGGGGAAGTGCCGCTGGTACGCGTCCAGCAGGCGCTTCGCGACGGTGTACGAGTCGATCAGCGGGTGGATGGTCAGCGCCTTGACCGCGTGGGCCCGCTCCGCGCTCGTGGCGGCGTGGATCACCGCGCGTTCGACCGCCTTGACGGCGCACACCAGGCCCTGGCCGTGGTCGGGCAACGGGGCGCCGGCGATGGGGCGGGCGCCGTTGGCGTCCACATGGCAGGGGACCTCGATGACGGCGTCGTCGTCCAGGGCGGGGATACGGCCGCGGCCCCGGACGTTGAGGATGAGCGTGGTCCGCTCGTCCCGGGCGATGGCCCGCATGAGAGCGAGGGCCACCTGCTCGTACCCGCCGGATTCCAGGTCGCAGGAGTCCCGTTCGCCCATGCCGACGGCGTCGCGGTTCTCCGCCATGTACGTGGTCTCGCGCTCCAGCCGGGTGGCGTCCCAGGCGTTCCACGCGGCACGGGGTGCGGTCGGGCCGTCGCCCGCGGTGTCCAGCAAGTCGTAGAAGCGCTGCTGCTGCGTGTGGAGGAAGGCGCCCCGGGTGTGCTCGGCGGCCCGCGTGGTGCCGACCGACTCGCGGTGGAAGTAGTAGTAGTGCAGGTACTCGTTGGGCAGTGCGCCGAGCGTGCGCAGCAGGTCTGCGCCGAAGAGCTTGCCCTCCTCGAAGGAGGTCAGGGCGGCCTCGTCCTCGAACAGGGACGGCAGCAGGTCACGGCCGTCGGCGTACAGGCCGCACAGCCAGCCCAGGTGGTTCAGACCCACGTAGTCCAGGCTGGTGCGCGCCGGGTCGACGCCGAGCGCCCCCGCCACGCGGCGGCCCAGACCCACCGGGGAGTCGCAGATCCCGATCACGCGGTCGCCGAGGAGGGCGGTCATGGCCTCGGTGACCATGCCGGCGGGGTTGGTGAAGTTGATGACCCAGGCATCGGGGGCCAGGGCGGCGATACGCCGGGCGATCTCGAGAGCCACCGGGATGGTGCGCAGCCCGTAGGAGATGCCGCCCGCGCCGACGGTCTCCTGGCCGAGCACACCTTCCTCCAGCGCGATCCGCTCGTCCGCCGCGCGGCCGGCGAGCCCGCCGACCCGGATGGCGGAGAACACGAAGTCGGCTCCGGTGACCGCCTCGTCCAGGTCGGTGGTGACGGTGACCCTGGGTGCGTCCGGGTGCCCGGCCGCCTGGTCGGCGAGGACCTTGCCGATGGTCGTCAGCCGGGAGGCGTCCAGGTCGTACAGGGTCACGTCGGTGACGCGTCCGTCGCCGTGGTCGCCGAGCAGTGCCCGGTAGACCAGCGGGACGCGGAAGCCGCCGCCCCCCAGGATCGTCAGTCTCATACCTCGACCACCTCGACTCCCGCCTCACGCAGACGGCTACCGGTCTTCTCGTCCACCGGGGCGTTGGTCACCACGACGTCGAGTTCCTCAGGACCGCACACCCGGGCCATTCCGGTGCCGGGAAACTTGCCGGTGTCCGCCACCAGGACCACCTGGGCGCTGGCGGCGATCATCGCCCGCTTGACGGGCACCTCGACGGCGGTGGTGTCCAGCACCTGGCCGTCGGGGCGGACCCCGCTGGTGCCGAGGAACAACCGGTCGGCGTGGACCTGCCGCAGGTTGTCCTCGGTGAGGAAGCCGACCAGTGAGCGGTAGTCGCGCCGGACCACGCCGCCCAGCAGGATCAGCTGGACGTCCTTGTCGTCCTGGAGCTCCTCGTAGACGGCGAGGTTGCTGGTGATCACGGTCAGCGACCGGCCGTGCAGGTGGCGGGCCACCCGGTGGGCCGTGGTGCCGATGTCGAGCAGCACGGTCTCCCCGTCCCTGACGAGGTCCGCGCACCAGGCGGCCAGCGCGTCCTTCGCCTCGACCCGGACGCCGGCCACGTCGGCGAACGGGTCGTCCTCGCCCAGCACGGGGGCGGCACCGCCGTAGACCCGCTTGAGCAGTCCCTCGTCCTCAAGTTGTACGAGGTCCCGACGGATCGTGGCCTGACTCGCCCCGACCTGCTCGGCCAGGGCGACCACCGAGATGGGCCCGTCCGAGCGCAGGGCGCGAAGGATCAGCTGATGTCTTCGGTCAGCGAGCATGCCGCTGACCATACTCGCGAACTCTTCAAACTCAAGCAAAGTCACGCATGAATGTCTCGATATTCGCTTGACCCTTGTCAAAGTCGCGCACCGGGTGCACTCTCTTGCGTAATTCAAGCGAGGTCCGGACCCCACTCCGGTCGGCCGAAGCGGACGAACGGCATATCCCGCCGTCACGGACGCCTCGGCACCGTCTGAGAGGACCAGCTCACACGCCCCGGGTGGCTGAAGAGTTCCTACCACGCCGATGCTCTTCAGCCACCCGGCCCTCCCGCCGCACCCCTCCACGGCTCACGACTCACAGGTCCTGTCGGACATACCCGATATGGCCGACGCGCAGAACCCGCCCAGAACTAGGAGAAGATCGTGGATCTTTCCCGCAGACGATTCCTTCAGGCCGCCGCCCTGACGGCCGCCGCGGCCGGCGCCACCGCAGCATGTGGCGGCGACTCAGGATCGAGCGGCAGCAAGGACAGCAAGGACCTGACCCTCTGGTACTGGGGAGGCGCGCTCAGTGACAAGGTCGTCGCCGAGGCCAAGACGCACTTCAGCAGCCAGGTCAAGCTGACCGTCGCCTCCATCGGCGGCGACTTCAAGCAGAAGCTCACCACGACCCTCGCGGCGGGTGCCGCCGTCCCGGACATCACCGGCATCAAGGGGGAGGACATCGCCTCCTTCCTGCCCAACGGCAACCGTTTCCTGGACCTGAACGAGCTGGGCTTCAAGAACCTCGCCTCCCAGTACCTGGGCTGGAAGACCGAGCTCGCCAAGACCACCGACGGCAAGCAGATCGGTTTCCCGATCGACATCGGTCCCACCGCGCTCTACTACCGCGCGGACCTGTTCGACAAGGCCGGGCTGCCCTCCGACCCGGCCAAGGTCGCCGCCGAAACCAAGACCTGGGACGACTACTACGCGCTCGGCGCCGAGCTGAAGAAGGCGTTGCCCGGCACCTACCTGATCAACAACCTCGGCTCGGTGTTCAACATCGCGGTCGGCCAGGGGACCCAGCGGTTCATCGACAAGAACAACCACTTCATCGGCGACCAGGACCACATACGCGCCGCCTGGGATCTCTCCGTCCGCCCCTACCAGCTCGGCCTCGACGGCAAGATCAACGACAACACGCACAACGCCGCCCTCAGCAAGGGCACCCTCACCACCGAACTCGGCGCGGCCTGGCACGCGTTGGACATCGAGCAGGCGGCCCCCAACACCAAGGGCAAGTGGCATGTCAGCCCGAACCCCGGAGGACCGGCCAACCAGGGCGGCTCCTATCTGGCCCTGCCCAAGCAGTGCCGTAATCCCGAAGAGGCATTCAAGATCATCAGCTGGATCCTCAGCCCGGCCAACGACGCCCGCGGATTCACCGACGCCGCCATCTTCCCTGCCTGTCCTGCCGCTTACGCGATGCCGGCCATGACAGGTCCGGACGCCTTCTTCGGCGGACAGAAGATCATCGAGGTCTTCGGCCCGGCCGCCAAGGCCATCCCCGACAGCTACGAGGCACCCGCCGACGCCGCCGTCATGGCCCCCTACCTGACCGAGTTGACCAACATCGAGGCGAAGGGCAAGAAGCCCGACGACGCCTGGAAGGACGCGGTCAGCCAGGCCAAGCAGATCGGCCAGCGGCAGGGAGTGAGCTGACATGTCCTCACCTCCGGTCACCGGCCCCGCCGCGGTGCCCAAACACCGCGGCGGGCCGGGCCCGGCCCGCTTCCGCCCGCGGCGCACCCCGCCCGCAGGCGCCGTACGGGTCAGGCGTCGCGGGGCGCTGTCCTACTGGCGGCAGTACCTGGCGATCTCGCCCTTCTACCTGGTCTTCCTCGCCTTCTCGTTCTTCCCGGTCATCTACTCGCTGTATCTGGCCTTCCAGCGCTGGGACGGCATCGGCACCATGCACTTCGTGGGCCTTCAGGAGTTCCGGTTCCTGTGGAAGGACCCCGTCTTCTGGCTGTCGATCCGCAACACCCTGGTGATCTGGGTCCTGTCCACCGTGCCCACGCTCGTCGGTGCCCTGGTGCTGGCGACGCTGCTGCATTCGGTGCGCCGGTTCAAGGGCTTCTACCGCATCGCCCTCTACGTGCCGAACGTCACCTCGATCGTCGCCGTGGCGATCTTTTTCGGCGCGGTCTTCAGCAACAACTTCGGTCTGGTCAACGCGATCCTGGACACGGTCGGCATCTCGCCCGTCCCGTGGCTGAGCGACCCGTGGCTGATCAAACTGGTCATCGCGCTGCTGATGACCTGGATGTGGACCGGCTACAACATGATCATCTACCTGGCCGGGCTCCAGACCATCCCGAAGGAGGTCTACGAGGCGGCCAAACTGGACGGCGCCGGCCCCGTCCGCACCTTCTTCCAGATCACCATGCCGATCATGCGGCCCATCATTCTGTTCACCGTCATCATCTCGACCATCAACGGCCTGCAGAGCTTCAGTGAACCCCAGGTCCTCTTCGCCAGCGAGGCCGCCAACCCCAGCCTCGGCGGCCCCGGCCAGGCGGGCCTGACCACGCTGCTCTACTTCTACCAGTCGGCCTTCGTCAACAACGACTACGGCTACGGCGCTGCCATCGTGTGGGCCTTCTTCGTACTGATCATCGTGCTGGTCGTCATCAACTGGCGGATCGTGCAACGAGGGAGGAAACCATGACAGCAGCGGGCACGACGCCGAGGGCGATGGACACGAGGCGGTCCCCCCGACGCCCCAGGGGCCTGAGCGCGCACGTCTTCCTCATCCTGGCTGTCCTGATCTCGGTCTTCCCGTTCGTGTGGACGATCATCATGGCGACCAACACCACCCAGGACATCTACAAGAGTCCGCCGAAGCTGACCTTCGGCTCCCACCTGCTGGAAAACATCCGGCACATGCTCAAGACCATCGACTTCTTCGGGTCGATGCTCAACACCATCATCGTCGCGTCCGTCACCACCGTCCTGGTGCTGTTCATCGACTCCCTGGCCGCTTTCGCCTTCGCCAAGTTCGACTTCCCCGGACGCAGGGTGCTCTTCGCCGCGCTGCTGGGGTTCATGATGCTGCCGTTGCAGCTGGGCATCCTCCCGCAGTTCATCCTCGTCTCCAAGATCGGCTGGGTCGGCACGCTCAGGGCACTCGCCCCGCCCGCCCTCGCCAACGCCTTCGGAATCTTCTGGCTGCGCCAGTACATCCAGAGCGGCGTGCCGGACGAACTCCTCGACGCCGCGCGCATCGACGGCGCCGGGTTCTTCCGCCAGTACTGGAACATCACGCTGCCCATGATCAAGCCGGGGCTGTCCTTCCTCGCCATCTACGCCTTCGTCAACGCCTGGAACGACTACATCTGGCCGCTCGTCGTGCTCACCAAGCCCGGCCACGTCACCCTGCAGGTGGCGCTCGCCCAGCTCAACGTCGCCCACAACACCGACTACAGCATGGTCATGGCCGGTGTGCTCATGGCCTCCGTCCCGATGCTCATCGTCTTCTCGATCTTCGCCCGAGGCTTCATCGCGGGCGCGACGGAAGGTGCCGTGCAGGGCAGCTGAAGCCGTTGTCGCCCCCGGTCTGCGAGGAGGCGGCTCCTCGGCGTCGAGAGAGGTGAGGAATGACGGATGTCGATCCGCCGGGGTGGCCGGCGGCCGGTGAGCATGCTGAGGAGGGGACGGTGGACGGCGCGGAGCGCGGCAAGGTGCTGGTGGTGGGCCTGGACGGGGTGCGCTTCGACCGGCTGACCGTCCCCGAGCCCGCGGCCGGGGGGACCCCCGGCCGGCTTCGCTCGCCGTCCACGGCGCCCGTGCTGCAAGGGCTGATGGCGGCGGGCGCCCACGGCACCAGTCTGCTGCCCTACGGCGAGGTGGACGGGCAGGCGGAGGGCGGGCCGTCGACCAGCATGGCCTACACCGACTCGGGACCCGGGTGGTCGAGCGTGCTGACCGGAGTGTGGCCCGACCGTCACGGGGTGACCGGCAACGACTTCACCGGCGCCGACTACTCCCGCTACCCCGACTTCCTCAGCCGCGCCGTCACCGCCCGGCCCGGTCTGCGCGCCGCGGCCGCGGTGTCGTGGGCCGAACTGGTCCACCGCGGCACGCTCGGCCCCGCCATCGGCCGACGGGTGGTGCACGACGGCGATCCGGAGGGCTACGAAGCCGCGGACCGCCTGGTCGCCGGCACCGCCGTGCACTGGCTCACGGAAGGCGACCCGGACGTCGTGTTCGTGTACTTCGGCGCCGCCGACGAAGCCGGCCACACCACGGGCCCCCTCAGCCCCGCCTATGACCACGCCCTCCTCGCCCAGGACGCCCACCTCGGGCGGCTGCTGGACGCGATCGACGCCCGGCGCTCCCACCCCGGCCGCGCCGAAGAACACTGGACCGTGCTCGTCACCACGGACCACGGCCACCTCGACACCGGCGGCCACGGCGGCGACACACGTGCCGAGCGAGAGGTCTTCGTCATCCTCGCCGAGCCCGGCATGCCCGGCGGCACCCTGCTCGACACCCCCCGCCTCGTCGACGTGGCCCCCACCGTCCTGGACCGTCTCGGCATCCCCGTCGACCCCGCCTGGGGCCTGCAGGGCCGCGTCCTGCCCCGGCCCGGCCAGGGGGGCTTCTGATCCTTTCCGCGGCGTCGCGACGCCCGGTACGTCTGTCACCGCACCGGGCGAAAGCGCAGATACATCGCGGTACGGGGAGCCCCTAGTCGACGTCGACCGGCCCGTCGCCCGACTTGCCGTCCTTGCGCGCGTGCAACTGGAGCAGGCCGTTGTTGTTGCCGTTGGCGCTGTCCTCCGGGGGACGGCGGCCGTCGGAGGAGTCATGGCCGTTGAGGTTCTGCCGGACCGAGTCGAGGATCGTCAGGCCCTGGGACACCAGGCCGGCGGCGATCTCGCCGAGACCGTCGGCGCCGTTGAGGACGTTGACGTTGGCGCCGGCGAGGCCGCCCGCGGCCTCCTTCACGATCTGCGGGAGCTGGTCGATCAGCATCCGGTCGAGCGCGACCCGGTCGTAGGAGGCCGCGGCTTCGGCCTGGATCCGCATGCGCTGGGCCTCGGCGGCGGCGAGCACCCTGATCCGTTCGGCCTCGGCCTCGGCGGGCTTCACGATCTCGGACACCAGCTGCTGCTGGCGCAGTTTGGCCTGGCGCAGGGCGAGGTCCGTCTGGGCGTCGAGGACCTCCTGCTGGGCGTGGGCCTGTGCCAGCGGTCCGGCCTGCGCGGCCTTCGCCTGCGCCCGGTCCACCTCGGCCGAGTACTCCGCCTTGACCACGGCGGTCTGCCGGGCGTACTCCGCCTGGTTACGGGCCGCCGCCTGCTCCGCCTCGACCGAGGCCTGGGTGGCCTGGGCCTGGGCGATCTGGGCCTGCCGCTGGATGGCCGCCTTGTGCGGCGCGGACATCGCGTCGATGTAGCCGGTGTCGCCGTCGTCGATCGACTGGATCTGCAGCGAGTCCACGATCAGACCGATCTTCGCCATCTCGGTCTTCGAGGTGTCCAGGACCTCCGCGGCGAGCTTCTGCCGCTCGGTGACGATCTCCTCGACCGTCATCGAGCCGATGATGGCCCGCAGGTGGCCGGCGAATATCCGGCCGGTCAGCACCGACATCTGGTCCTGGTCGGAGAGGAACCGCTGGCCCGCGTTGATGATGCTCTCGTGGTCGTTGCCGACCTTGAAGGCGATGACCGCGCGGACGTGCAGCGAGATGCCCTGCCTGGTCACGCAGGTCTCGGTGACCTCGGACTCGCACATCGACAGGGTGAGGAACCGGGTCTTGCGGAAGATCGGGAGAACGAACTTGCCGTGCCCCGTCACCACTCGGAACGGCGCGCCCCCCAGTCCCCGCCGTCCTCCCGAGATCAGCATCGCCTCGTCGGGAGCGGGAACGCGGTATCCGAACATTGTCTACTCCTCAGTCGGCGCCGGCGGCATCGCCACGAGCGCGTCCAATGGATCCGCCCACTCGATGACGCCGACCTCGCGGCAGCCGCGCGACTCGATCACGAGCACGGTCGCTCCGGTGGGCAGGGGATCCTCGGACCAGGCGAGGAAGGTCTCGGAGCCGCCTCTGACCCGCACGAGGATCTCGCCGGGGCCCGCGGATCCGCGGGTTCCGATGAGCAGCTTCCCCGTGCAGCCGATCACGGCCTCGTCCTGCGGCATCACGGCCGTCCTCCATCGTCTGGCCCCAGGTTCCCGACGATAGACCCACTGGGGCCGGGGGCCCAACGGGCATGACGATCCGGCCCACCGTGCGTCGCCCGCCCCGCCCCCGACGCGCTCTGTCGTCGCAGGCGGCACAGCATCTCCCGGCCGGGTTCTAACCCGCCGCGGCCCTCGGCTCGCGCGGCAGCCCCAGCACCTTCTCCGCGAGGATGTTCCGCTGCACCTGTGACGTGCCCGCGTAGATCGTGCCGGAGCGGGCGATCAGGTACGTCGTCGACCAGGACGCCGAGGAGTTCGCGGCGCCGGGGTCGTCGGTGCGGTAGGTGCGCAGGGGCGGGCGGCCGACCGGCACCTGGGCGTGCAGGCCCATGATGTCCATCGCCAGATCGGTGACCTTGGTGTGGTACTCGCTCCAGTACAGCTTGGCGATGGACGACTCGGGGCCGGGCTCGGTGCCCTTGAGCCAACCGGTGAGGATCCGGTACCCGAGATAGCGCATGATCTCGACCTTGGACCAGCACCAGGCGATGCGCTGCCGGATCACCGGGTCCTGGTCCTTGCCGTACAGCCGGGCCAGCTCGACGAGGCGTTCCACCTCCGCCCTGAAGAGGATCGGGTTGGTCGCCGCCTCCTCCCCGCGCTCCACGCCGAGCAGGCTCTGGGCGACCGTCCAGCCGTTGTCGACGCCGCCCACGACGAGGTCGGCGCGGGTGCGGGCCCCGTTGAAGAAGACCTCGTTGAAGTGCAGCTGGCCGCTCATCATGCGGAACGGCCGCACCTCGACACCGGGCTGGTCGAGCGGGACGAGCAGGAAGGAGATGCCGCGGTGCCTGGGGGCGTCGGGGTTCGTGCGGGCCAGGACGAAGATCCAGTCGCTGTGGTGCGCGCCGGAGGTCCACACCTTCTGGCCGTCGATCACCCACTCCTCGCCGTCACGCACGGCGCGCGTCCTCAAGGAGGCCAGGTCGGATCCCGCGTCCGGCTCCGAGTACCCCTGGCACCAGGTGTCATCGCCGCTGAGGATGCGGGGGAGGAAGTGGGCCTTCTGCTCGTCCGTGCCCCAGCGCAGCAGCGTGTTGGCCAGCATCTTCACACCGAAGGTGTCCTGCGGCAGGCCGAACGGCACCCCGGCCAGCGCCAGTTCCTCCATCAGCACCACCTGGTGGAGCTTGGTGAGGCCCCGGCCGCCGTACTGCTCGGGCCAGGTCAGGGAGAGGTAGCGGCGCTCGGCGAGCAGCCGGCGCCAGTCGCGGGCGAAGGCCCAGGCGGGCTCCTCGTCGAGGGCGCCGATGCCCTTCCAGTCCGGCGGCAGCGTCTCGGCGAGGAACGCTCTGACCTCGGTACGGAACGTCTGGGTCTCCGGGGGATAGCTGATGTCCACCTGGCGTCTCTCCTCGTCCGGCCCGCTCACCCAGCCGATCGCTGTATTGATTGTTTCAGCATAATAGGTTATCTATTTGTAAGGAATAGCAGAGGATGGCGTCGAGTCAGGAGCGGCTGACATGGGACTGCTGGACGGCCACAACGCGGTGATCACCGGCGGCGCACAGGGCATCGGCTTCGAGATCGCCGGTGTCCTCGGAGCCGAGGGCGCCTCCGTCGTCCTCGGCGACATCAACGAGGACGCCGCGGCGGAAGCCGCCGAACGCCTGGTCAAGAACGGTGTGGCTGCCACCTCGCTGCGCTGTGACGTCACCGACGAGGACGAGGTCGCCGCCCTCGTCGCCCACGGCACCGACATCTTCGGACCGGTCGGCGTGATGGTCAACAACGCCGGGATCACCCGGGACGCGACCCTGCGCAAGATGGCCCTCGCCGACTTCCGCGCCGTCGTCGACGTCCATCTGACCGGCGCCTGGAACGGCACCCGGTTCGCCGCCGAGGCGATGCGCGCGCACGGTCGGGGCGGCAGCATCGTCAACATCTCCTCCATCGCCGGCAAGGTCGGCAACTTCGGCCAGACGAACTACAGCGCCGCCAAGGCCGGACTCGTCGGCCTCACCAAAGCCTCCGCCAAGGAACTCGCGAAGGCGGGCATCCGCGTCAACGCCGTGCAGCCCGGCCTGATCCGCACCGCCATGACCGAGGCGATGCCCAAGGCCGCCTGGGACGCGAAGCTCGCGGAGATCCCGATGGGCCGCGCCGGCGAACCCGCCGAGGTCGCCCAGACCGTCCTGTTCCTCGCCTCCGACCTGGCGAGCTACATCACCGGAGCCGTGATCGAGGTGACCGGCGGCCGGTACATGTGAACGCCGACCTCAGCCCCGTACGACCACACACACGACCGACGAAAGGCCCACCCGATGCCCGCCCCCCTGCGTGACGCGGTGATCTGCGAACCCCTGCGTACCCCCGTCGGCGGCTACGGCGGCGTCTTCCGCGACGTGACGGCGGCCGAGCTCGCCGCCACGGTCGTACGTGCCGTGCTGGAACGCACCGGCATACCGCCCGCGGCCGTGGACGACGTCCTGCTGGGCCAGTGCTACCCCAACGGCGAGGCCCCGGCCATCGGCCGCGTGGCCGCCCTGGACGCCGGTCTGCCCGTGGAGGTGCCGGGACTGCAGATCGACCGCCGCTGCGGATCCGGGCTCCAGGCGATCATCACCGCCGCGATGCAGGTGCAGACCGGCGCGAGCGACCTCGTGCTGGCCGGGGGCGTCGAGTCCATGAGCCAGGCCGAGTTCTACACGACCGGTGTGCGGTGGGGCGTGCGCGGTGCGGGCACCACGCTGCACGACCGGCTGGCGCGCGGGCGCGTCACGTCCGGTGGTGTCAACCATCCCGTCCCCGGCGGCATGCTGGAGACCGCGGAGAACCTGCGGCGCGAGTACGCCATCTCCCGCGAGGAGCAGGACGAGCTGGCCCTGCGCTCCCACGAGAAGGCCG
Source organism: Streptomyces sp. NPDC050287 (assembly GCF_044459385.1). NCBI lineage: Bacteria > Bacillati > Actinomycetota > Actinomycetes > Kitasatosporales > Streptomycetaceae > Streptomyces > Streptomyces sp. NPDC050287. Next base: position 519,056 of record NZ_JBITIY010000005.1, read on the forward strand.
TCGCGGCCCAGCGGGAGGGCCGGTTCGCCGACGAGATCGTGCCCGTCACCGTACGCACCCGCAAGGGCGAGACGGTCGTCGACACCGACGAACACCCGCGCCCCGACTCCACGCTGGAGAAACTCGCGACGCTGCGTCCCGTGCTCGGCCGCCAGGACCCGGAGGCCACCGTCACCGCGGGCAACGCCAGCGGCCAGAACGACGGCGCCGCGCTCTGCGTCGTGACCCACCCCGAGCGCGCCGCCGAACTCGGCCTGCGCCCGCTGGGCCGCCTGGTCTCCTGGGCCGTGGTCGGGGTACCGCCGGAGACGATGGGGATCGGTCCGGTGCCCGCCACGGCCCGGGCCCTGGAACGGGCGGGCCTGAAGCTCGCCGACATCGACCTGATCGAACTCAACGAGGCCTTCGCCGCCCAGGTGCTCGCCTGCACCCGCGCCTGGGACCTGACTGAGACCGACTTCGAACGGTTCAACGTCAACGGCTCCGGCATCTCGCTGGGTCACCCCGTGGGCGCCACCGGCGGCCGCATCCTCGCCACCCTGCTGCACGAACTCGACCGCCGCCAGGCCCGCTACGGCCTGGAGACCATGTGCCTGGGCGGCGGCCAGGGCCTGGCCGCGGTCTTCGAGCGGCCGACGGACGCAATCAACGCCAATGGAGGTCGCTGATATGGCCGGACTGATCGCATACGGCGCCTACGTGCCGTACCACCGCCTCGCCCGGGCCGACGTCGCCGCCGTACTGGGCACGCGGGGCGGCAAGGGCACCCGCGCGGTCGCGGGCTACGACGAGGACACCACGTCCATGGCCGTGGAGGCGGCCCGCGGCGCCCTGGCCCGCGACGGCCTGCGCGGCCGCATCGGCCAGCTCTTCCTCGCCACCGCGGCCCCCGCCTACCTCGACAAGACGAACGCGACCGCCGTGCACGCCGCGCTCGGCCTCGACGAGCATGTGCTCGCCGCCGACATGGCCGGCTCCGTCCGCTCGGGCCTCGGCGCGCTGCTGACCGCCGCCCGCTCCCCGATCCCGACGCTGACGGTCCTGTCCGACCTGCGCACCGGCCTGCCCGGCGGCGGCGACGAGACCGCGGGCGGCGACGGCGCGGCGGCCTTCGTCTTCGGCGGCCACCGCAACGGCGCCCCCGTCATCGCGGAGCTGCTCGCCCACGACACGGTCAGCGACGAGATCCTCGAACGCTGGCGCCTGCCCGGCGCCGCCTCCTCCCGTGTCTGGGAGGAGCGCTTCGCCGAGGAGATCTACGTGTCCCTCGCGGACAAGGCGCTCACCGCGGCCCTCGACCACGCGGGCGTAGACATCGGATCGATCGACCACTTCGTGGTCGCGGGCCTGCACGCGCGCGCGTGCGCCACGGTCCGGCGTACCGCCGGGGTCCGTCCCGACGCGGTGACCGCGGACCTGGCCGGAGCGATCGGCAACGCCGGCACCGCCCAGCCCGGCCTCCTCCTCGCCGACGTCCTCGACCGGGCCCGGCCCGGCGAGACCATCGCCCTCGTCGTCCTCGGAGACGGCGCCGGAGTCCTCCTGCTGCGCACCACCGACGCGCTCCCGGCCCACCGTGCGGCCCGTCCGGTCGCCGGGCAGATCGCCGCGGGCAGCGCCCCGATGCCGTACGCCACCTACCTGTCCTGGCGCGGCCTCCTCGACCGCGAACCACCCCGCCGGCCGGACCCCGAGCCGCCGTACGCCCCGCCCGCACACCGCCGCACCGCCTGGAAGTACGGCTTCGTCGCCTCCCGCTGCGAGAAGTGCGGTACCCGGCATCTGCCGCCGGACCGGGTGTGCACCTCCTGCCACAGCGTCGACGCCATGACCGACGAACCGATGCAGCACGTGCGCGGCACGGTCGCCACGTTCACCGTCGACCGGCTGGCCCACACGCCGAGCCCGCCGATGCTCGTCGTGGTCGTCGACTACGACGGCGGCGGCCGGTTCCGCTGCCAGCTCACCGACGCCACCGAGGCCGACGCCGTCATCGGCGCCCGGGTGGAGATGACCTTCCGGCGCACGGTCACGGCGTCCGGGGTGCACAACTACTTCTGGAAGGCCCGGCCGGTGCGCGCGGGCGAGACCGAGGGGACACACTGATGGGCTCGCACGGAATAAGGGACCGGGTCGCGATCGTCGGCATGGGCTGCACGCCCTTCGGCGAGCACTGGACCCGCTCGGCGGACGACCTGCTGATCGACGCCGTGGGCGAGGCGGTCACCTCGGCCGGCATCACCCTCGACGACATCGACGCGTACTGGTTCGGCACCCAGGCGTCCGGCGTGTCCGGGCTGACCCTGAGCCGGGCGCTGCACCTGCCCAACAAGCCGGTCACCCGCGTCGAGAACATGTGCGCGACCGGCTCCGAGGCCCTGCGCAACGCCTGCTACGCCGTCGCCTCCGGGGCGTACGACGTGGCGATGGCCGTCGGCGTGGAGAAGCTCAAGGACTCCGGCATGTCCGGGCTGTCGGGAACCGCCATCCCGGGCGCGGGCGACGACAGCCGCGGGGAGATCACCGCCCCGGCCAACTTCTCCCTCCTCGCCCCCGCCTACGCCGACAAGTACGGCCTGGCGCAGGAGGAGATGAAGGACGTCATGACCAGGATCGCCTGGAAGAACCACTTCAACGGCGCCCGCAACCCCCGCGCCCAGTTCCGCAAGGAGGTGCCGTCGGAGCGCATCAAGGCGGCCCCGATCGTCGCGGGCATGCTCGGCGTGTTCGACTGCTCGGGCGTCTCGGACGGCTCGGCGGCGGCGATCGTCGTACGCGCCGAGGACGCCTACCGGTACACCGACAAGCCGATCTTCGTGAAGGCGCTGTCCTTCGCCGCGGGGCCGGCCGACGGGCTCCTCGACCCGGAGTACGACTTCACCACCTTCCCCGAGGTCGTCGCCTCCGCGCGGGAGGCGTACCGGCAGGCGGGCATCACCGACCCGCGCACCGAGCTCGCGCTCGCCGAGGTCCACGACTGCTTCACGCCCACCGAGCTGGTGCTGATGGAGGACCTGGGCTTCTCCGAGCGCGGTCAGGGCTGGAAGGACGTCGTCAGCGGGGCGTTCGATCTGGACGGCTCGCTGCCGGTCAACCCGGACGGCGGCCTGAAGGCCTTCGGCCACCCCATCGGCGCCTCGGGGCTGCGCATGATGTTCGAGGCGTGGCTGCAACTGCGCGGCGAGGCACCGGCCGAGCGGACCGTGAAGTCCGTGGCCGAAGGACGCTCGCTCGCCCTGACCCACAACCTCGGCGGCGGACCCGGCGAGTGCGTCTCGTTCGTGTCGGTCGTCGGAAGTCAACTCACCGAATAGAGAAGGCGGTACCGCCATGGCGCGACTCGAAGACAAGATCGCCGTCGTCACCGGGGCCGCGTCCGGCATCGGCGCGGCCACCGCCCGCCGCCTGGCCGCCGAGGGCGCCCACACGGTGGTCGCCGACCTGAACCTCGACGGCGCCAAGGCGGTGACGGAGGAGATCCGCTCCGCCGGGGGCTCCGCGACGGCGGTCGGGGTCGACCTCGGGGACGTGGAGAGCGTACGGGCCATGGTGGCCGCGGCGGTGGAGACGTACGGCGGTCTCGACGTCCTGCACAACAACGCGGCGGCCACCCACCTGGCCGCCCGCCAGGACCTCGCCGTCGTGGACGCCGATCCGGCGGTCTGGGACGACACAATGCGCATCAACCTGCGCGGGACCATGGTCGCCATCCAGGCCGCCGTCCCGCACATGGTCGCCCGCGGCGGCGGCTCGATCATCAACACCTCGTCCGGCGCCGGCCTCTCCGGCGACCTGCGCAATCCGGCGTACGGCGCGTCCAAGGCCGCCCTCATCAACCTCACGCAGTACGTGGCCACCCAGTACGGCAAGCAGGGCGTGCGCTGCAACGCCATCGCGCCCGGCTTCATCGTCACGCCGGCCAGCTCCGGCTCGGCGCACGGGGCGATCCGGGAGGCGATGCTGCGTCATCACCTCACCCCGCGCCTGGGGCTCCCGGAGGACGTCGCGTCGGCGGTCGTGTTCCTCGCGTCCGACGAGTCGGCCTTCATCACCGGGCACACCCTGCGCGTGGACGGCGGGCTGCTGTCCCATCAGCCGTATGTCGCGGACCTGCGGGACGCGTGACGCGGGGCATTCCCCCGTAGCCGGAGGCGCTTCCAGAGCGCGCCTCCGGCTTCTTGCCGCCCGGGCGGGCGGCGGTCCGTCAGGACACCGCCTCCGGCTCCAGGTCGCCCAGGTAGGCGGCCCGCACCGCCGGATCACTCCGGACCTCCTCAGGCGTTCCGGCGCAGATCCGGCGGCCGAAGTCCAGGACGACGACCTGGTCGCAGACGCTCATCACCATGTCGACGTCGTGCTCCACGAGCAGCACTCCCATGCCCCAGTCCTCGGCGAGCCGCCGCACCAGGTGGGCCAGTTCCCGGGTCTCGTCGTCCGACAGACCCGCGGCCGGCTCGTCGAGGAGCAGCACGGACGGCGAGGCCGCGACCGCGCGGGCGATGGCCAGCAGCCGCCGCTCTCCGTACGACAGGTCGCCCACCGGCCGGTCCAGGCTGTCCTGGAGGCCGAACTCCCGCACCGCGACGAGCACATGGGCGGGGAGCGGGCGGCTGCCGGGACGGATCAGGTCGGTGAGGTGCGCCCACCGGCCGGGCCGGTCGCAGGCCGCGTACAGGTTGTCCAGGACGGTCATGTCCTCGAACAGCTCCAGCGACTGGAAGGACCGGCTGAGCCCGGCGGACGCCCGCCGGTGCACCGACAGCCGGGTGGCGTCCAGGTCCCCGAGGCGCACACTGCCGGACGCGGCCCGGGTGAAGCCGGTGACGGCGTCGATGGCGGAGGTCTTGCCGGCGCCGTTGGGGCCGATGAGCCCCACGACCCGGCCGGGCTCCACGTCCAGCGAGAGCCCGTCGACGGCGACGACACCGCCGTAGCGGACGGTGAGGTCCCGCACGTGGAGGGAGAGGGGCGCGGCGCGGGTCACGTCCGGGACGGCGGCCGGCTCGACCTCGACCTCGACCCCGTCCGCGGTCGTGCTGACGGTCGGCACCCGCTTCGGGGACAGCCTGCGCCGGACGCCCGCCGCCTGCTCGCCCACTGCCTTGCCGATGCCGTCCTGGTTGCCCACCAGCGTCAGCACCAGGATGATCCCGCCGATCAGCGGCATCCACTCGCTCAGCCCGGGCAGCACCAGGTCCCCGAACCGGGCGCCGACCGTGCCCGCGGCGAAGGTCGCGCCGAACAGCGGGCCGACGAGGAAGCCGACACCGCCGATGACGGCGAGCCCGAGCGCGGTGATGGAGTTGAAGCTGGCGAAGTCGGAGAAGACCACCGAGGTCGAGCGGAAGCCTGTGAGGACTCCGGCGAGCGCGGCGATGGCGGCGGACAGGCCGAAGGCGTAGAGCTTGGCCGCGCGGACGTCGATGCCGAGGGCGGCGGCGGCCCGCTCGTTCGCCCGTACGGCGATGAGGCGGCGGCCGGTCCGGCTGCGTCGCACGTTCGCGACGACGAGCGTGGCGGCGACGAACAGCACGAGCACCACCGAGGCGTACCGCTGTGGATGGTCGACGCCGGAGATGCTGATGCCGAAGAGAGTCTGCTTGCCCACGGCGATGCCGTCGCTGCCGGTGGTCGTCGACAGGTCGGTGTTCTGGAAGACCATCGCCTCCAGAGTGGTGCCGAGACCGAGTGTGATGATCGCGAGGTTGACGCCGCGGGTGCGGACCGCCGGGAGCGCGAACAGCAGACCGATCGGCACGGTGCCCACCACGCCGGCCAGCAGGGCGAGCTCGAAGGGCCAGCCCCAGTCGGCCGCCGCGTGACCGGCGATGAACGCGCCGGTCCCGGCGAGGGCGTAGGCCGCGAGGGAGACCTGCCCGGCGTAACCGGTGACCACGATGATCGACAGGATGATGAGGGACAGGACCAGGGTGGTGGTGATCGCGTCGGCCCACAGCGGCGTCGAGACACTGACCAGTACCAGGGCGACCACGACGGCGAGCGCCAGCGGTACCTTGCGTACCCTCCCGGTGCCCAGGCCGGGCAGCCGGTCCAGGAACGTGCCGCGCAGCGGGAGTGCCCGGCCCCGGGCGACCAGCACCAGGGCGATGAAGAGGAAGGGCACGGAAGAGGCGAGCCCGGTGACGTCGGAGCCGAAGCGGGTCAGCTCCGACTGCACGAGGCCGATGACCAGACCGCCCGCCAGGGTGATGGGGAACGACGAGAACCTGCCGACCAGGGCGGCCGCCAGCGCACTCAGCAGGAGGGTGGTCAGCCCGGTCACCGACAGGCCGATCACCGGCACGATCAGGATGGCCGTCAGGCCCGCGAGAGCCGAGCCCAGCGCCCAGTTGCCGGTGGCGATCAGGTCGGGGGACCAGCCGAGCGACGCGGCGGTGGCCTCGTTCTCGGCGACCGCGGTGGTGCCCAGGCCGAAGAGTGTCCGCTTGTAGAGCAGGTGGAGGACCGCGGTCACCGCGAGCGCGATGCCGAGCAGCCAGGCCCGGTCCTCGGAGACCGTCGCCCCGGCGATCGTCAGCAGTTCGGTGGGCAGCTTGCCCGGCACCAGCTGCAGGCTGTCGCCGTAGCGCTTGACGGCGATCGCGGTGAGCACGATGAACACCGCCAGGGTGCCGACCAGCCGGGCCAGCGAGGACGCCCGGCGCAGCGGACGGAGCACCAACAGGTGCGTGAGGACGCCCAGCACCGCGGAGGTGAGCACCCCGCAGGCGGTGGCGGGCCAGTAGGGCATCCCGTGCTGCGCGGAGAGCTCCCACTGGACGTAGGCGCCGGCCATCCCGATCGCGCCGTGCGCGAAGTTCAGGACGCCCGAGCCCCGGTAGACCAGCACGATGCCGTGCGCCGTGAGCGCGTAGAGCGCGCCCAACCCCAGGCCGAGCAGCGCGAACCGCAGGATGTCGTCCATCGGGGAACCTCCCGGAGATAGGGCGAGACAGCACATTCATTTAAATAATTGTGCCGAGAGTACTTCACTAACTCGAAAACGCACCCCATGCTGTCGCCATCTCGATGACGAGCCCCGCGGAGGAACCATGAACGACTCACGACGACGCAGAACCACCGCTGCGAGCTGTCTCGCGGTGACGGGAGTCCTGCTCGCCGCAGGGTGCGGGGGCAAGGCGGCCGGCAGTTCCGCCGAGACCTCCTCGCTGAAGGGCGCACCGGTCAAGGTGATGGTCTGGACGCCGGAGGACACCCAGGGCAGCGCCCAGCCCGGGGTCCGGCTCACCGCCCAGGCCTACGAGAAGTGGATCAACGCCAACGGCGGGATCAAGGGCGCCCCCCTGAAGGTGCTCACCTGCAACGAGAAGAACAACCCCGACGAGGCCGAGAAGTGCGCCCAGCAGGCGGTCGCCGAGAAGGTGGTCGCGGTGGTGGGCTCGTACAGCCTCGCGGGCGACCGGTACATGCCCATCCTGCAGAAGGCCGGCATCCCCTACCTCGGCGGGACCGGCGTCTCGGCGGCTGAGTTCTCCAACCCGCTGTCCTTCCCGGTCAACGGCGGCACCCCGGTGATCTTCGCCGCACACGGCCGGCAGCTGGTGCAGAGCGGCTGCAAGAAGATCACCGGTGTGCGGTACGACGTGGCCGCCGCGGCCGTCGTCTCGCAGTTCCTCACGGTCGGCACCGTCTCCGCCGGAGGGGCACCGGCCAAGGACCTCAAGGTGCCCCTCACCGCCACCGACCTCGCCCCGCAGGTCGCCGCGACCAAGGGCAGCGACTGCGTGGACGTGATCATGGGCACCGCCTCGGGCCTGTTCGTGAAGTCGTACATCCAGTCCGGCGCCAAGACCAAGCTCGGCAGCGTCGTCGGCAACCTCACCCCGCAGCTGGCCGAGAGCACCGGCGGCAGCAGCAGTCCCCTGGAGGGCGCCGCGATCACCGGCTACTTCCCGCCGACCTCCGACGCCGCGTGGAAGGACTTCGTCGCCGCCACCAAGGGCGACAAGGACATCGACACCACCAACGGTGCCAACGAGACCACGTGGGTGGCCTTCAAGGTCTTCACCGAGGCCGCCAAGAAGCTCCCGACGATCAACTCCAAGGCCCTGGTGCAGGAGCTGGACACCACCCCGGGCATCAGCACCGGCGGCCTGACCCCGCCGCTGAGCTGGAAGGCGTCCACGGCCCTGCCGATCAAGGGCCTCGACCGTATCCACAACACCACCGCCACCGAACTGACCATCCGCGGCGGGAAGATCGAGTGGGCCAAGCCCGGATCGACCTTCGTCGACGTCCGCAAGGTCCTCGCGGCCCTGTCCGGCTGAGGAGCAGGCCCGTGCACGACACCGACGTACCCCTGATCGAAGCCCGCTCCCTGTCCGCCGGATACGGCAGCCAGCCCGTCGTCCGCGACCTCGACCTCGAGGTCCGGCCCGGCGAGGTCGTCGCCCTCCTCGGTCCCAACGGCGCGGGCAAGACCACCACCCTGCGGGCACTGTCCGGCAGCCTCGCCCCGATGGGCGGCGAGGTTCGCTGGCTGGGCGAGCCCGGCCGCGCACCGCTGCACCGCCGCGCCCGCCAGGGCCTGGCGTACGTCGGTGAGCGGGCGGTCTTCACCCGGCTCGACACCGCGGACAACCTGCGGGTCGGCCGGGTGACGACGAAGCAGGCGCTGGAGCTCTTCCCCGAGCTCGAAAAGCGCCTGAAGACGGGCGCGGGCATGCTCTCCGGCGGCGAGCAGCAGATGCTGTCGCTGGCCCGCGCCCTGTGCCGCGCGCCCAAGCTGCTGCTCGCGGACGAACTCTCCCTCGGTCTCGCCCCGCTCGTGGTCGACCGCCTCCTGCGCGCGGTGCGCGAGGCGGCCGACCGCGGCCTCGGCGCGCTGCTGGTCGAACAGCATGTGCGCAAGGTGCTGGACATCGCCGACCGCGTGTACGTCCTGCATCGCGGCCGCGTCACCATGGCCGGCACCCCGAAGGAACTGCGCGGCAACCTGGACGCGATCGAGTCGTCGTACCTCGCGGCGAGCGCGACTCACGCGGCGGAAAAGACAACTTACGCGACCGAATGAGGTGAAAGCTGTGGCAAGCGCACGCGAGCAGATCCGATCCCTCGTCCTTTCCGGCGACACCTTCGACCAAGGCGCCGACGAGCTGGGGGAGTTGCAGCTGGAGGCCGCCCGGGAGACCTTCACCGCCCACCGCGAGCGGGTTCCGCTGCTGCGCACCCGGGCGGCGGAGACCGGCGTGGACGAGGTCACCGGCCTCGACGACCTCGTGCCGCTGCTCTTCTCGCACACCAGCTACAAGTCCTACCCCGTCTCCCTCATCACCGCGGGCCGCTGGGACCGGCTGCTGCGCTGGTACACGACCGTGTCGGCGGTCGAACCCGGCGACGTCGACATGCACGGCGTCCGCGACATCGACGAGTGGACCGACCGCATCACCGCCGCCGGCCACCGCCCGTACATCACCAGCGGCACCTCGGGAAAGGTCTCCTTCCTCAACTGTGATGCCAGTGACCTGAGTTTCCTGCACGACATCCTGGAGAACCTCACCTGCTGGCCCGACCCCCTGCCCCCGAAACCCACCCGCCGCGGCTATCTGCTCGCGCCGGCGAGCGGCCCGATGCGTTCCATCGACGGCTTCCGCCGGCACGCCGACGTCTTCGCCCGACCCGGCGAGACCCGGCTGCTCACCGAGGACCCGATGCGGGTTTCCGAGCTGATGAGCAGCGCGCTGCTGCGCCGCCGGATCGCGGAGGGCACCGCGACCCCGCAGGAGATCAGCTCCTTCGAGACCGCCTCCGAATCCCGCGAGGGGGAACTGGGCGCGGCCATGACCCAGATCGTCGACGACATCGCCGCCCACCGCGACGAGCCGCTGCTGATCGCCGGGATGAACAACCAGCAGTTCACCCTCATCCAGGCCCTGCGCGCCCGTGGCGTGGCCGACGGCAGCCTGCACCCGGACACGCTGGTGCTCAGCGGCGGCGGCAACAAGGGCCGCGCCCTGCCCGACGACTACCAGCAGCAGCTCGCCGCCTTCTACGACGGTGTGCGCCGGGTACGCAGCTACGGCATGACCGAGCTCCAGGGTTCCTGCCTCGCCTGCGAGCAGGGCAACTACCATGTGCCGCCCTGGGTGATCCCCCTGGTGCTCGACGAGCCAGGTGAGACGCTCCTCAACCCCGAACACGGTGTCGTGGAAGGGCGGTTCGCCTTCCTCGACGTCTCCCTGGAGGGACGCTGGGGCGGGCTCATCAGCGGCGACCGGGTCTTCGTGGACTTCTCGCCCTGCGCCTGCGGCCGCACGGGACCGACGGTCCTGCCGGACATCCGGCGCTACGGCGACCTCGGCGGCGACGACAAGATCACCTGCGCCGCGACGCTCGACTCCTACGTGCGGGGGATGATCCACTGATGAGCGGTACGACACTCGACGACACCGCGGCCGCCTCCGTGGCCGTCGTCCACGTGGTCCGGGGCGAGGTCGACAACAGCGCCCCGGTCGACCTCGGCCGGTTCACCGCACCGGCCCTCGACCTGGACCGCCTCGTGTGGCCCCGCTCCGAACCGGGCCCCGCCTTCCATGTGCCCGTCGCGGAGATCGTCGACCTGCTGGTGGAGACCGGCGAGGCCCTCAAGGCGGACCGCGAGGGCCTGCTCGGCGAAGCCCTGGACCGGATGGTCCGGGTCAGCCCCCTGCCCGCGGAGGTGCTGGAGCGCGCCTACGCCGTGCTGTGGCGCAGCTTCCAGCGAGCCGGCCTGTACTCGCAGATCGACCACGAACTCGGCGGGGCGGACGTCCTCGACGGCTGGCGCGAGGTGCGGCTGCCCGAGAACAGGATCGCCGCCACCCGCGCGTTCCCGCCGCGGCTGGTGCACATCATCGCCGGCAACGCACCCGGCGTCGCCGCCATGTCCGTCGTGCGCGGCGCCCTCACCAAGGGCGTCAACCTGCTGAAGCTGCCCTCGAACGACCTGTTCACCGCGACCGCGATCCTGCGCACCATGGCCGCGGTCGCCCCCGGACACCCGGTGGTGCGCTCGTTCTCCGCGGTGTACTGGCGCGGCGGCGACGAGACGGTGGAAAGTGCGCTGTTCCGCCCGCAGTTCTTCGACAAACTGGTCGCCTGGGGCGGTGAGGCCACCATCCGCAGCGCGGTGAAGTACGTCGGTCCGGGATTCGAGCTCGTCTCCTTCGACCCCAAGACGTCCATCTCGATGATCGGCCGCGAGGCGTTCGAGTCCGAGGAGAGCCTCGCCCGGGCCGCCGACGCGGGCGCCGCCGACGCCACGTTCTTCAACCAGCAGGCGTGCGTGGCCAGCCGCTTCCAGTTCGTCGAGGGCTCCTGGGACGACGCCGACCGCTACGCCGCCCTGCTGTGCGAACGCCTCGCAGTGGCACGGGAGTTCAGCTCGGCCGGCGGGCCACGGGTCGCCGGGGAACTCCGCGAGGAGATCGACGTCCTGCGCTCCATGGACCCCGAGTACCGGGTGTGGGGCGGCTACGACGGCCGGGGCCTGGTCATCCGCTCACCGGAACCCGTGGACTTCCACCCCGACGGGAAGATCGTCGACGTCGTCCCGGTCGCCGCCCTGTCCGAAGCCGTCACCCATGCCGGGGTCGCCACCCAGACGGTCGGCGTGTATCCCGACGCCCGCAAGGCGGAACTGCGTGACGCCCTCGCCTGCGCCGGAGTACAGCGCGTGGTCTCCCTCGGCAGAGCGGGCGGCATGCCGCCGGGACTGTCCCACGACGGCTTCTACCCGCTGCAACGCCTCATGCGCTGGGTGAACGACGAGTGACACCGCCGAGCTTCTTCAGCAGCGGCCAGGCCAGCAGCAGCACGATCACCGCGTACACGGTCACCGCGAAGGGCGTGTCGACCAGTCCCGTGACGTTGCCGTCGCTGATCTGCAGCGCCCGGCGCAGCTGTTGCTCGGCGTTCGGGCCGAGGATGACACCGATCACCGCGGGCAGGATCGGCAGGCCGTAGCGGCGCATGCCGAAGCCGATCAGGCCGATGATCAGGAGGATCACCAGGTCGATCACCTCACCGCCGACCGCGTACGCGCCGACCGCCGCGAAGAACATGATCCCCGCGTACAGATAGGGCCGTGGGATGCGCAGCAGCTTCGCCCACACCGGTGCCAGCGGCAGGTTGAGCGCGAGCAGCAGCACCATGCCGACGAACAGGGAGGCGATCAGGCCCCACACCAGGTCCGGTTCGCGTTCGAACAGGAGCGGACCGGGCTGGATGCCGTACTGCTGGAAGGCGGCGAGCATGACCGCGGCGACCGCCGTGGTCGGCAGCCCCAGGGTCAGCATCGACACCAGGGTGCCCGCCGCCGAGGCGGACGCCGCCGACTCCGGACCCGCCACGCCCTCGATGGCGCCCTTGCGGCCCCAGTCCTCCTGGTGCTTCGACAGGCGCTTCTCCGTCACGTAGGAGAGGAACGTGGGGATCTCGGCGCCGCCCGCCGGAATCGCGCCGAACGGGAAGCCGATGAACGGGCCGCGCAGCCACGACTTCCAGGTCCGCCGCACATCGTCGCGGCCCAGCCACGGTCGGCCCACCGGGATCGGCTGGGCCGGCAGGCGCCGCAGATGCGCGGCGACCCACAGGGCCTCGCCGATCGCGAAGAGACCGACCGCGACGATCACCACGTCGATTCCGTCGGCGAGTTGCAGCGAACCGAACGTCAGCCGCTGCTGGCCGGTCATCTGATCGAGGCCCACCAGACCCAGCGTGAGACCGATGAGCAGGGACGCGAGACCGCGGATGCGGGACGAGCCCAGCACGGACGTCACGGCGATGAACGCCAGCACCATGATGGCGAAGTAGTCCGGTGCGCCGATGTCCACCGCCAGATGCGCGACCGTCGGCGCGAGCGCGACCAGCAGGGCCGTGCCGATCAGCCCGCCCGCGAAGTGACCGATGGCGGCGGCCGCGAGCGCCTGCGCGCCACGCCCCGACTTCGCCATCGGGTTGCCCTCCATGGCCGCGACCACGGCGGCACTCTCGCCGGGCGTGTTCAGCAGGATCGAGGTGGTCGAGCCACCGAACATCGCGCCGTAGTAGATGCCGGCGAACATGATGAACGCGCCGGTCGGATCCAGCCCGTACGTCACCGGCAGCAGCAGCGCGACCGCCATCGCGGGGCCGATGCCGGGCAGCACGCCGATCGCGGTGCCGAGCAGCACACCGACGGCCGCCCACAACAGGTTGACCGGCGTCAGGGCCGTACCGAAGCCGTCCATCAGGGAGGTGAGGGCGTTCACGTCACAGCACTCCCATCAACGGGCCGCCGGGCAGCGGCACCCCGAGCACATTGTTGAAGACGACGTAGGTGACGAGGGACAGCACGGCCGCGATGAGCGGATCCCGGTCGGCCCGGCGGCTGCCGAGCGCGAAGGCCGCCCCCCAGAACAGCAGCGCGCCCGCGAGGGGGAAGCCGAGCGGCTCGATGAGGGCAGCCGCGCCGAGGAACACCCCGGTCAGCAGTAGCACCGTGCGCCAGTCCGCGGGCTCGGAGAGGTCGACGTCCTCGCCGGTCTCGGCCTGGCCCCGACCGCCGCGCAGCACGTCCACCGCGAGCAGCGCGGCGATGACCAGCAGCCCGATGCCGACGACGACGGGCACGGTCTTCGGTCCGACGGGTCCGCGCTGGGTGAGGTCGACGTCCATGGTGAGCGCGTCGGTCAGGACCAGCACGCCGAGCGCCAGCAGCAGGACGCACACACCCAGTTCGGAGTGCTCGCGCAGCCATGAGCGCCGCTCGTCCGACGGCGTGCCGGGAATATCAGTGGTCTGCGTCGTCACAGCCCCAGCTCCTTCAGCACCGACACCACGCGCTTGTCCTGGGCGCCCAGGAAGTCGCCGAACCTCTCGCCGGTCAGGAACGCGTCGTCCCAGCCGTTGTGTCGCAGGGACTTCTGCCACTCGGGGGAGTCGTGCAACTCCTCGACGAGGCGTACGAGCTTGTCGCGCTCGGCGTCGGACAGGCCCGGCGGGGCGACGATGCCGCGCCAGTTGGTGAAGTCGACGTCGTAGCCGGACTCCTTGAGCGTGGGCGCGTCCCCCAGGTCGTCGACCCGTTCGGGACCGGTGACCGCGAGCACCCGCAACTCGCCCGCCTTGATCTGGTCCAGGTACTCGCCGACACCGGACACCCCGAAGGCGACCTTGTCGCCGAGGATCGAGGCGAGCAGTTCGCCACCGCCGTCGAAGGGGATGTAGTTGACGTCCTTGGGGGCGATTCCGGCGGCCCGCGCCATCAGCATCGGGGCGAGATGGTCCGGCCCGCCGGGCGAGGACCCGCCGCCCACCGGGAGCTTGCCGGGGCGGGCCTTCCAGGCGTCGACGAGCTGGTCGATCGTCTTGTACGGGGAGTCCTTGCCGACCACGACGACGTCCTGTTCCTCGGTGAGCCGGGCGATCGGCGTGGTGTCGGCGAGCGTCTTGGGCGCGTGGTTGGAACGGACGGCGCCCACCACACCGAGCCCCATCGACATGGCGAGCTTGCCGTTGCCGTGCTCGCTCACCAGCCGGCTGAGGCCGACGGTGCCGCCGGCGCCGGGGAGGTTGAACACCTCGATGTTGTGCGTGAGTCCGGCGTCCTCGGCGTTCTTCGCGGCTGTCCGGGCCGTGATGTCGTAGCCACCGCCGGGCGTGTTGGGGACCATGAAACGCAGGCCCGGGATCTGCGTGCCCGTCGCGGCATCGCTGCCGGCCGTGAGCAGCGGCGGTCCCACGAGCACGAGCACGGCGGACCCGAGCAGGGCGAGAGGGGTGCGCAGGCGCACGAGTACCACCACCTGTCGGTACGTCGATGAGTTGGGGGTTGCCTTCGGGGAGCGTGACGTGGGCCACATGGTGCCGCCGTGCCGCGGGCCTGTCTCGGTTCCGCAACCAACGGAGGTTGTGGTCATTGCGGTCACCGGTCGACGGGTTGTGTGCACAACGCCCCGCACCGGCCGCACCCCGGAGCGCGCGGAGGGAGGGCGGGGCATCGGTCTGGCGCTCACCCGCCTGGTCTGCGAGCGTCACGGAGAGGAGATCTCGGTGACCAACACCCCCGACGGGTCCAGGTTCACCGCCCGCACGACGGTCAGCCACCTCACCGACGCGGTGGCGGAAGGAGCGCCCCGATGAGCCGTACGGCTGTCACGACCGACACGATCGATGTGCTCGTGGTCGACGACGACTTCATGGTGGCCAAGGTCCACCGCACCTTCGTCGAACGCGTCGGACGGTTCCGGGTCGTGGGGGTCGCCCACACCGGTGAGCAGGCGGCCCACGCCGTCGACGAACTGCGCCCGGACCTCGTCCTGCTCGACCTGTACCTGCCGGACGTCTTCGGCCTGGACGTCATCCCCCGGCTGCGCACCGCCGGTCACGACTGCGACGTCATGGTCATCAGCGCCGCACGGGAGGCCGACACGGTCCGCGGCGCCGTACGCCACGGTGTCGTCGACTATCTCCTCAAGCCCTTCGCGTTCGAGGATCTGCGGGCCCGTCTGGAGCGCTACGCCCAGCAGCGCGGCCGGCTGCTCACCGCCGTGGTGCGCGGCCAGGCCGACGTGGACCGGGTGCTGGCCAAAGCGACGGCACCGGCGCCGCCGCCCGGCACGCTGCCCAAGGGGATGAGTGTGGAGACCGCCGCGCTGGTCGAGCGCGCCCTCCGGGGCGCGGAGGGCTCCCTGTCCGCCGCCGAGTGCGCGACCTCGGTCGGTATCTCCCGCGTCAGCGCCCGCCGATACCTGGAGTACTTCCACACCACCGGCATCGCGGACGTGTCCTTGCGCTACGGGGGCACCGGGCGGCCCGAGCGCCGCTACCGGTTCCTCGGGCGGCCGGGAAAACCAGAGGGCTTCTGACGGACGTCACTCGGTGTCGCGGAGGGCGGTCCAGGTGTCGTGGCCCACGATGCCGTCGGTGGCCAGCCCTTTGGCGCTCTGGAAGCCGCGCACCGCGGACTCCGTACCGGGACCGAACTCGCCGTCCGTACCCGCACTCCCCACTCCGTAGCCGCGTTTCGTGAGCATGCACTGCACCTGCCGCACCCTTTTGCCGCTGTCCCCTTGGCGGGTGCGTCCGTTGCCGGAGTAGTACGTGCAGTCGGAGATCCAGGGCGGGGTCGCCGGCTCGTAGGGGGTACTGCTCGTCGCGGTGGTCGGGGCGGCGGAGGAACTCGGCTCGACAGCGGGGGCGGTGGGAGGGTCGGTGCGGTCCGCCCCGGCTGTCGAGCCGGAGGACTCGGGACGCGTGGTGGCGCCGCCGGTGTGCGCGGCGCTCTCGCCGGCGACGGCCGTCCGCCGTGCGGCGCCGGGACTGGGCGGGGAGACGGCACCGCCGGGCACACCGCCGTCACTGCTCGGCGCGCCGGCCTCGGGAGGTGCGGCGGTCGCGGGGGTGTCCTGCGGAACGAGCACGAAGACCCCCGCGGCCACCGCGCAGAGGACGACGCCCGCGGCGACGGCCAGCGGCCTCTTCCGCTTCCAGACGCGGACGCGGACGCGGACGGGGTGTGCCTCCGCCGTGGGTAACGGCTCCGGCGGGGTGGCGACGGACGGGTCGCTCGCGGACCGCTTTGGATCCGCCCGACCGGCCGGGACCGACACGACCGCCTCGGGCGGACCGGCCGGGGTCGGCATCCTCGCCTCGGGAGGGCCGGCCAGGTGCGGTGGCTCTGTCTGCGAAGGGCCCGACAGGTACGGCGGCGTCGGCACATGCGGGTCGGCCGGGGTCCGGAAGCGGGCCTTCCGTTCCACGGGGAGGTGGCGGAGCACTTCGAACGCCCGCTGCCTGGCCAGCGCCCTACTGGCCAGCGGCTCGGGCCAGCCGGCCGTCCCGGCGTGTGCCCCGGCCGTGTCGACAAGCTCCCGCGGAGTGGGCCGCCGTTCGGGCTCCTTGGCCAGGCAGGCGGCCAGCAGCGCACCGAGCGCCCGGTCCGCCGCCGAGATCTCCCCGATGAGCTTTCCGTTCGGTTCCTCGAACGCCACGCGGTGCATGACGTCGACTCCCGAGCCGTCGCCGAACGGAGCACGCCCCGTCGCCGCGTAGACGAGCGTCCCGGCCAGGGAGAACACATCGGACCGCGTGTCCGACATGCCCGTCCTCAGGTGCTCCGGCGACATGTACGCCGGCGTTCCCACCCGGTTGCCCGTGCCGGTGAGGGCGCTCGCGTCCACGGCCTTGGAGAGGCCGAAGTCGATCACGTACGCGCCCTGGACGCACAGCAGTACGTTGGACGGCTTGAGATCCCGGTGCACGATCCCGGCGGCGGCGAGGTCGGCCAGCGCCTGCCCCAGTTCCGCCACCAGCCGCCACACCGCGGTGGTCTCCAGGGCCCCGTGCTCCCGTACGGCGTCCGCCAGATCGATCCCGGGCAGGTACTCGGTGGCCATCCACAGCAGTTCGTTCTGGAAGCCCGTACCGCGCAACGTCGGCGTGTGCGGTGTGCGGACCCGGGCGTGCACCGAGGCCTCCCGCTCGAACCGGCGCCGGAAGTTGGCGTCGTCCGCGTACTCCGGCCTGATGACCTTCACCGCCACCAGATCGGGACCGCCGTCCGCGGGACAGGCCAGATAGACGCGCCCCATGCCGCCGCTGCCGAGCAGCGCCAGCGGCAGGTAGGGACCGATACGGCCCGGCTCGCCGCGGTGCAGGGGCACGGCACCGGTCTGCCGCAGCGGGGCCGCCTCGCTGGTGAGGGACCCCGATGGCACTGGCCGCTGTTCTGACACGCATCCCCCGAAGTGCTGTTCGACGTACGCCCGTTCGTCCCCAAGGGAAGAAGAGGCTAACTCAGCACCGGCGCAGGTTCAGGCTTTCCGCCACATACGTCGGCTCACGCGCTCGTCAACGGGTAGTGGCAGGCGGTCTGGCGGCCGTTGCCCGTCGGGGCGAGCCGGGGACGTTCGAGCGCGCAGCGCTCGCGGGCGTACGGGCAGCGGGTGCGGAAGGGACACCCTGTCGGTTTGTCGACGGGATTGGGCACCTCGCCGGTGAGGACGATCCGTTCCCGGCGCGGGCCGTCGGCCACCGGGCTGCCGTCGTCGATGTCCGGGACCGCGGACAGCAGTGCCTGGGTGTACGGGTGGGCGGGGGACTCGTACAGCGCCTCCGTCTCGGCGAGTTCGACGATCTCGCCGAGGTACATGACGGCGATCCGGTCCGAGACGTGACGGACCACGCCGAGATCGTGGGCGATGAAGACGTAGGTGAGCGCGAACTCCTCCTGGAGGTCGGCGAACAGGTTCAGCACCTGGGCCTGGATCGACACGTCGAGGGCGGAGACCGGTTCGTCGGCCACGATCAGCTTCGGGTTCGTGGCCAACGCCCGGGCGATCCCGATGCGTTGGCGCTGGCCACCGGAGAACTCGTGCGGGTACCGGTCCAGATGCCCGGCCGCCAGTCCTACGACGTCGAAGAGCTCGGCGACCCGGCGGCGGACCGCGGCCCCGTCCCCGTAGCGGTGCACCAGCAGGGGCTCCGCCACGATGTCCCCGGCCCGGCGGCGGGGGTTCAGGGAGGCCTGCGGGTCCTGGAAGACCAGCTGCATCCCGGGCCGTACGGGCCGCAGCCGCCGCGTGGACAGGGTGCTGATGTCCTGCCCGTCGAACTCGACCCGCCCGCTGGTGAGTTCGGTGAGCCGGACCAGACAGCGGCCGAGGGTCGACTTGCCGCAGCCCGACTCACCGACGATGCCGAGCGTGTCCCCGGCACGGACCTCCAGGGACACCCCGTCCACGGCGCGCAGCACCCTGCGCCGCCGGGCGAGTCCGTCCGCCCGCAGCAGGTAGTGCTTGGTGACGTCCGTGGCGCGCAGCAGCACGTCCCCGTCGAGCCGGGCGTCCCTGTTGCCGTCCACCGCCGTGGTGTTCTGCGCCGTCACTGTGCCGTCGCCTCCTTCTCCATGTCAGGACCCTCGGTCGCCGCCGCCCGTGCCGTCAGGCGCAGCGAGCCGCGGTCGTCCTCAGGCAGCCAGCAGGCGTCGCGGTGGGTGGCGTCGCCGTTGCCCGCGGCCAGCGCGGGCAGTTCGGCGCAGCGGTCGTGCCGCAGCCGGCAGCGCGGCGCGAACGCGCACCCCGGCGGGAGCGCGCCCGGAGAGACGGGCACGCCCGCGATGGTGGGCAGCCGCCGCAGCCGGGCACCGCCGACCCGCGGCACCGAGTCGAGCAGCCCCCAGGTGTACGGGTGGCGCGGGCCGTGGAACACCGCCCGGCGCGGGCCCTCCTCGGCGGCCCGGCCGCCGTACATGACCAGGACCCGGTCGGCGATCTGCGAGATCACCCCCATGTCGTGGGTGATGAGCACGACCGCCGATCCGCGCCCGTTGAGCTCCCGCATCAGGTCGAGGATCTGCGCCTGCACGGTCACGTCGAGGGCCGTGGTCGGTTCGTCGGCGATCAGCAGTGCGGGGTCGCAGGACAGGGCCATCGCGATGACCGCGCGCTGGCGCATGCCGCCGGAGAACTCGTGCGGGTAGGCGTTCACCCGCGCGGCCGCGTCCGGGATGCCGACGTCCGACAGGAGCCGTACCGCCCGCGCCCGGGCCTCCCGCCGGGATACCCGGTCGTGTGCCCGGATCTGCTCGGCGATCTGCCAGCCGACCGTGTACACGGGAGTGAGCGCGGTCATCGGATCCTGGAAGACCATGGCGATCTCCCGGCCCCGTACCGCGCGCATCTCCTTGTCGGGGAGCGCGAGCAGGTCGCGGCCCCGGAAGCGGACCTCGCCGGACACCGTCACGTTCGGGTTGGTCAGCAGCCGCAGCACGGCCAGCATGGACACGCTCTTGCCGGAGCCCGACTCGCCCACCACGCCCAGGACCTCGCCGGGCGCCACCGAGAGGGAGAGGCCGTCGACGGCGGTGACGGAGCCCTGGCGGGTGCGGAAGGACACCCGCAGGTCACGTACGTCCAACAGGGGTTCAGGCATGGCGGGCCCTCGGGTCGAGTCGTGCGTACAGGATGTCCACCAGGGCGTTGGCGAGGACCACGAAGAACGCCGCGTACAGCACGGTCCCCATGATCACGGGCAGGTCCAGGTTCTGCAGGGCGTCAAAGGTGAGCTTGCCGATGCCGGGCAGGCCGAAGACGACCTCGGTGAGCAGCGCGGCGCCGCCCACGAGCGCCCCGAAGTCCAGGCCGAACAGCGACACGATGGGGATGAGGGAGCAGCGCAGGGCGTGGCGGACCAGGATGCGCCGCTCCGACAGGCCCTTGGCGCGGGCGGTGCGGACGTAGTCCTCGTTCAGCGCGGTGACGACCTCGCCGCGCAGCAGCCGGGCGTAGATCCCGGCGTACAGCAGTGCCAGGGTCAGCCAGGGGAAGAGCATGTGCAGCGCCCACTGGCCGGCGTCCTGGCTCAGGCCGACGTATCCCGGTGGCGGCACCCAGGAGAACACGGAGTCGTGCAGCTGCTTCTGGGTGATGAGGTTGACGACCTCGCCGAGCCAGTAGGCGGGCAGCGAGACGCCGACCACGCCGACCAGCATGATCAGCGGGTCGGCGGCCTTGCCGCGCAGGGCCGCCGCGGCCGTGCCCATGATGATGCCGGCCGTCATCCAGATCAGTGCCGCGCCGATGACCAGCGACAGGGTGACCGGGGTGGCCTGCAGGATCTGCGGGATGACGCGGGAGCCCCGGTTGACGAACGACTCCAGGTCCCGGTCGACCAGCAGGTGACGCATCATCAGCAGGTAGCGGACGGGCATCGGCCGGTCGAGGCCGAAGGAGTGCCGTACCTGGGCGAGCGTGGCCGGGTCGGCGTTGCGTCCCGCGATGCGGGCCGCCGGGTCGACTCCCGGGGTGGCGAAGAAGATCAGGAACACCAGCACGCTGATCGCGAACATCACCAGCAGGGCTGAGCCGAAGCGCTTGAGCGCGAACTGGAGCATGGCCGGTCACACCCCTCCGCGCAGTCGGGCGCCCGGGTCGAGCGCGTCGCGCACCCCGTCGCCGAGGACGTTGAGCGCCGCCGTGGTCAGGGCGATCAGCAGGCCGGGGGCGATGGTGACGGCGGGGCGGGTGTACAGCAGCCCCAGGCCGTCCTCGATGATCGTGCCCCAGCTGGCGTCGGGCGGCTGGACGCCGACGGACAGGAAGGACAGCGCCGACTCGGTGAGCATGGCCAGCGCGGTCATCAGCGGGACGAAGACGATCGCCGTGGGCAGCACGTTCGGCAGCACCTCCCGGCGCAGGATGCGCAAGGTGGGGGCGCCGGAGCCGACGGCCGCGTGGATGTACTCCTTGTTGCGCAGCACCAGCACCTGCCCGCGCAACGGCCGGGCGATGTACGGCACATAGATCGCCGCGATGATCGTGACGGGCAGCCACAGGCTCCCCGCGTCCACGGTGAGCGGCCCCAGGCGCAGCCCGTTGGTGAGCAGGACGACCGACAGGCAGATGGCCAGCAGATACACCGGGAACGCCCAGATGACGTCCAGGATCCGGGAGATCACCGCGTCCACGACACCGCCCGCGTACCCGGCGACCACTCCGACGGCCGTACCGAGGACGCAGGTGAGCAGGGCCGCCGTGAACCCGATGAACAGGCTCGTCCGGCCGCCGTACAGCAGGCGGGCCATGACGTCGCGGCCCTGGTTGTCGGCGCCGAGGAAGTAGTGGGCCGGGTCCCAGGTGGGGCCGATCGGCGTGACGCCGAGGCCGAGGCCGGTGCTGCTCGGGGTCAGCACCGGAACGGTTCTGCCGTCGACGACCGTGGTGCCGGAGACATGGGACTGGAACGGGTCGGTGTGCGCGATGTGGCCGGCGTACAGCGGCGCGCACAGGGCCGCCACCACGACGATCAGCAGGAGGACGGCCGCGGCCAGCGCCGACCTGTTGCGCACCAGGTCGGCACCGGCCGTCCGCCAGGGGCCCGGCGAACGCCGGGCCTCGGTCGACGGAGCGGGAAGCGTGCGGCTCATTTGACCCACATCTGCCCGACGAGCATGTAGAACTGCTTGCTGAACTGGTAGTTCCCGACCCGCTTCGACGTGAAGTCGATCAGCTTCGGGTTGATCAGCGGAACGACCGGGGACTGGGCCATCAGCTCCTGGTCGATGCTGCCCCACTGCTGGTCGGCGCTCTTCTGGTCGGTCTGCGCGGTCTTCAGCGCGGTCTGCATCTTCGCGTCGATGCCCTTGTCGCAGAACCCGGCGATGTTGATGCTGGAGTCGCTGCCGGGATGGTACGAGGCGCAGGACAGCAGCACGTTGAGGAAGTCGGAGGCCGCCGGATAGTCCTGGTACCAGGACGTCAGCGCCAGCTGCACCTTGTTCTTGGTGTTCTGGATGTAGGTGAACTGGATGTTGCCCGACAGCGGCTTGAGCTTCGCCTTGTAGCCCAGCTGGGTGAGCAGGCTCTGCAGGTACTGCCCGATCGACTTGTTGACGTCGTCGTCCTGGACGACGATGCCGACCTCCTGCCCCGCCGTACCGGACTGCTTCACCAGCTCCTTGGCCTTGGCCAGGTCCGCGGCCGACCAGGTCGTGCCGCCGCCCTTGGTGTAGGCGCAGGTGTCGACGTGTCCGGGGAAGCCCGGCGGCAGGATCGTGCACGCGGGAGAGGCGAGGTTCTTGCCGCCGTACAGCCGCACCACGGCGGACCGGTCGACGGCCCAGTTGATCGCCTGGCGCGCCAGCTTGTTGTTGAACGGGGCCAGGTTGACGTTCAGCGTCGCGTACCAGAACGCGGTGAGCGGGTTCACGTGCGCCTGGGAGGCGTACTTGGTGCCGATCTCGTTGAGCCGGTCGGCGGGCGGCGGGTCGTACATCCAGTCCGCCTGGCCGTTCTGGACGGCGGTGACCTCGGACTCCACCGTCTGCCCGAAGGCGTAGTCGATGACGTCGGGATAGCCCTCGGGCTGGGCCGGGCGCGACCACTCCTTGAAGTGCGGGTTGCGCACCAGCTTCAGTGCCCGGTTCGGGTCGTAGGAGGCGGCCATGTAGGGGCCGGTCGTCGGCAGCGGCGTGGTGCCGGCGTCCTTCACCGGCGAGTCCTTCGGTACGACGCTGGCGTGCGGGACGGCCAGCTTGTACGGGAACTCCGAATCCGGGGCGGTGAGGTTGACGGTGACCGTGCCGGCCGTCGCGTCACCGGTCACGCCTCCCTTGAGCGTGCAGGAGGCAGGCGTCTTCAGACAGGCGTCGGCGCCGACGATGCCGTTGTAGAAGGTGCCCGCGGTGGGGCTGGAGACCTTGAAGATGCGCTGGAAGGACGCCACCACGTCGTCGGTCGTCAGGGCCTTGCCGTTGGAGAAGGTGATGCCCTTGCGGAGCGTGAAGGTGTACGTCTTGCCACCGTTGGTCACCTTCGGCATCGCCGCCGCGAGGTCCGGGACGACGGTGAAGGACTGCTGGCCGCCGACCTTCTTGAAGGAGAGCAGCCCGTCGTACATCGACTGGTACAACTGCCAGTACTGGAGCGTGTAGTTGACCTGTGGGTCGAAGCTGCCCGCGGCCGCGTGGGCGACGAGTTTCAGCGTGCCGCCCTTGTGCTGCGGCTGGAACGCGGCGGAACCGGAGCCCGACGTGGACGCGGTCGGGCCGGAGGAGGAGCCGTCGTCGGAGGACGAACAGGCGGCGGCGGTCAGGGCGAGGACGACAGTGGCGGCGGCGACCGCGCTCCGTCTTGTGGTGCGGGACATCCAGGGAACTCCCGTCGGGGGATCAGTCGGTGGAGTCGAGAAAGGAGCCCACGACCCGGAGGAAGAGCTCCTCCTCCTCGACGTGCGGCATGTGGCTGGAGTGCTCGAAGAAGTGCCAGCGCACGTCGGGGATGTGGTCGGCGAAGGGCTTGACGGTCTCGGGAGTCGCCTCGTCGTACCGTCCGGACACCAGCAGGGTCGGCGCCTCGATCAGATGCAGCCGGTCGATGACCGACCAGTCCTTCAACGTCCCGACGACATGGAACTCGTTGGGCCCGTTCATCGTGTGGTACACGGTCGGATCGGCCTCGATGTTGTCCCAGGTGGCCTGCACTTCCGGCGGGTTGGGGACCAGACGGCACACATGGCGCTCGTTGAAGACCTGCTCGGCGGCCCGGTAGTCCGGGTGGTCGGTCGTCCCGGCCGTCTCATGGGCCAGCAGGGTGTGCTGCACCTCAGGGGGCAGGGCCTCGCGCAACTCGCTCGCCGCCGCCAGCCACAGCTCCATGGAGGCGGGGGAGTCGGCGATGACCAGGCCGCGCAGGCCGGGCGGCCGGCGTACGGCGTGCTCGGCGGCGAGCATGCCGCCCCAGGACTGGCCGAGGAGGTGGTAGCCGTCCGCGATGCCCAGCGTCTTGAGCAGGTGGTCGAGTTCGTCGAGGAAGAGCTGGACGGTCCAGAAGTCGGCGCCCTTGTCGGGCAGGTGGGTGGACAGTCCGGTGCCGAGCTGGTCGTAGTGCACCACGGGGCGGCCCTGCCGGGCGATGCCCGCGATGCTCAGCGTGTAGTGGTGACCGGCGCCGGGACCGCCGTGCAGGACGACCAAGGGTGTCCTGCCCGGTTCGCCCGTGATCCGGTACCAGGTGGACCAGCCGTTGAAGTCGACGGTTCCGGTGCGGTTCGGTTCGGGGATCGCCACGAGGAAGCCTCCCAGACCGGCCGGAAACCAGCCGACCTCTGTCTGAAACGAGATGGGTGTGACGGATGGATGAGATAGTGATGGGGTAAAAGGTCAGTGCACAAGACCTTTTGATTGGGGCGGGGCAAGACGTAACCGCGAGTTCACGTGGCCCCCGCGCGTTTACAGAGGCGTCGCTTGCTGGGGAGGACTCCTGACATCCGTATCTGAGTCACGGGAACCTGAGTCACGGGAACCCGCGTCACCTGAAACCACGTCACCTGAAACCGCGTCACCGGAACCGGGGGACGAGTTCTCCCGCGTGCTCGACCGCGTCCTGCTCGGCGGCGCTCCGACGTCCTCGCTGCGCCCCGTGCGGGTGGCCTCGGCGGTCGACGAGGTCTCCGACCGGCTGCTCACCGCGATCGCTGTCGGCGACTTCCTGCCGGGCGAACGGCTCCCGCCCGAACGCGAACTCACCGGACTGCTCCAGGTGAGCCGCCCCACCGTGCGCGAGGCCGTCGCCCGCCTGCAGGCCCTGGGTGTCATAGAGACCCGGCGTGGCCGCAACGGGGGAGCCTTCGTCCGCGACAGCTGGACCGCGTCCTCCGCGGCCGCGGTCCGTCGTACGCTGCTGCCCCGGTGGGAGGAGTTCGAGCAGCTCTTCGACCTGCGGGGCCTGGTGGAAGGCATGGTGGCCGCGACGGCCGCCCGGCGCCGCAGGCCCGAGGACCTGGAACCGATGCGCGAGGCACTGGCCGCCCATCTCTCCGCGAGCAGCCCCCGCGAGGAACAGGCCGCCGACAGCGCGTTCCACCGGAGCATCTGCGCGGCCACCCACAACCCGCAGATCGCCCTGCTCAGCCGGGACCTGCTGACCCGGATCAGCCTCGGTTTCCCGGTCGAGCCCTGGGGCCGCGGCGAGCGGACCCACTTCCACCGGGCCGGCGAGGGGCACACGGCCCTGTACGAGGCCATCGCGGCGGGCGAGCCGGAGCGCGCGGAGGAGATCGCCCGTGAGCACTTCATGATCAGCGCCGGGATGATCCGCGACGTACTGGCCCGGGTCCGGGCCGCGGAGTCACCCTGACCGCATCACCCGTCCGCGGTCCCACCGGTCGACGAGTGCGCCGGCCGGCGGGTACGTCGGCAGGCCGTCCCGGTCGCCCCACAACGGCCCTGTGCCGTCCCGCGGTTCGCCCATGCGCCCACTGTGACGCGGTGTGCGTCAGCCGCGGGCGGGTTCCGCGGCGTCGGTCCGGCGGAACGCCCAGTCCGTCCGCGGCTCCACCACGAACCGGAAGACCCGCCGTACGGGCGGGGTGCACAGCACGGTCACGACCGTGGCGGCCACGACGGTGACGGTGATCTCGCCGAGCGGCCCGTGGACCCAGGCGGGCCCGTACCAGCCCCAGAACTTGGCGCCCTGGGCGACGAACCCGTGCAGCAGATAGCCGTAGAGCGTGCCCGCGCCCAGCGCGGTGAACCAGGTGCGCCGGCCGGGCACCCAGGACAGGAAGCAGACGACCAGCAGCAGGGAACACCCGAAGAGCGCCAGCGTCATCACGGGACCGGCCCAGGCGGGTGCGCCCAGTTCCACGGCACTGTCGTCGTGGAAGAACCAGGCGCCGGCCATCCGCGGCACCGCCCAGTAGGCCACGCCGAGCGCGCCGGCGAACACCGGCACCGCCAGCAGACGTACCCGTCGGCGGCGCACCAGCCGGAAGTGCTCCGGCTTCAGACACAGGCCCAGCACGAAGTACGGCAGGAACTGCAGGGTGCGCTGCAGGGCGAGATCGTCGCCGATCGGCGCCACGGTGGCCAGCGCGGCGATGGTGAGGGCGACAGGGAGCGGCCACCGTATGGTCCGCCACAGCGGGGTGGTCAGCCGCCAGATGAACAACGCCGCCAGGAACCAGGTCAGATACAGCGGATCCAGCAGACTGATCGGACGGTCCGGGGCGCTGTCGGTCCACCGGGTGTAGAGGGTGTACGCCGTCTCGAACACCACGTAGGGAACGACGAGTTGCGTCACCAACCGCCTGATCCGGGCCGGGCCGGCGTCCCAACTCCGTGAGAAATAGCCGGAGATGATGATGAACGCCGGCATGTGGAAGGCATAGACGAACATGTAGAGCGCGCTCGCCGCCCGGCTGCCGTCCCGCAACGGCTCCCACGCGTGTCCCGCCGCGACCAGCACGATGGTCAGGTACTTGGCGTTGTCGAAGAACGCGTCGCGCCGCTTCGCCGGCCCGGGATCGGCCCGGGTCGGCGAAGGCGTCGCGCTCGACTCCGACGGCGGCCTTTCCCGAGGCGGAGCGATGGTGCTGGTGTCACCGGCAGTGACGATTGAGGTGTCGCGCTGAGACATCCCGAGCGCATCACCGACTTGGAATGCCGTAAACCTCCACGGGGCAAGTCGTGGCACACGTCACACGAAGGTCGCGTGGTCGCTCAGCGGAACGGGGCCTTCGTCCGGTCCGGGCCGGACCGGGCCGAGGAGCGCAGCGTGCCGACCGTCTTCAGCAGCCGGTCGGCCGGATCGCGCAGGGTCGGATGGGCCAGGACCGTGTTCCGCAGCCCGCGCACCGGCCTGCGCCACAGCTTGTGCGCCGCCGCCACCGGGTGCGGCCGGACCGCGAACCCCTCGCCGACGCGCAGCTCGCGGGTCTTGAGCCAGTCCTTCCACTCCTTGTCGCCGCGTCCCAGGTCCATCAGCCGTACGCCCTCCCGGGCCGCCGCCTCGGCCATCCGCAGGTGCATGATCAACCCGGGGGAGTAATAGCTGAGCCCGGGGTCGTACGCGGTGAACCAGGCCGCGAACACCGTGCGTGACGTCGGCCCGAAGTGGGCGGCCACCGGCCGGTCCCCTGCGTACAGCACCGACAGCACGCCCGTGAAGTGCTCCTCGCGGACGTGGAAGAGATGGTTCACCAGGTCGACGATCCAGGGCCGGGCGAACCGGTCCATCCGTCCGGTCCTGCGGTACTGGGCGGACTTCCACCGCATGAGCGTGCGCAGGACCGCCGGGTCCCGCTCGTCGTAGACGAACCGCATCTCGCCCAGGTCACGCCCCAGACGGCGCTCCTTCTTCAGGGTCGTCTTCGCCAGCCCCGGGTAGGTGCCGCGCAGCCACTTCGCGTAGTCGTCACCGCCGGGCTCCAGGTCGATCACCGGAGAGGCGAAGGTCCCGGTGACATGCCTGCCGAACGGCTTCTGCTCCTCGACGAGATGGTCGAACTCGAAGATGGACAGCCCGCAGGCCCGCAGCAGTTCGTCGGAGTCCCAGGTGACCCCGGGTCTGTGTATCAGGGCCTGGCAGTCGGACAGGCCGAGACCGATGGCCCGGCCGACGCCCACGGCGTTGCGTTCGAACGGGAAGAACCCCACGGGCTCCCCGCCCTCACGCAGGACCGCCACCCGCGCCCCGCCGCGATGTCTGCCGACCCCCATCGCGAACTCCGGTGCCAGGAAGGGGTTGGCGTACAGGGGTGATTCGTCCATCGCCCGGTGCCAGGCCCCGCGCAGCGAGGCGTCCAGTTCGCCGGTTCTGTGAACCGTCATGTCCAGTCTGCTCGTGGTGCGCATGCGCGACCGCTCCCCCCGGAATGCCGAGATGTTCGGCAAGGATCAAACGTCGCGAAACAGCACGCACGCTGTCAAGGTGTCTGCGGCAACGGGTGATCCTCGTCTGCTGTGAGCCTCACCGATCACGCCACGGGAGGGCAGGACCGCGTCTAGACTCGCGCCCCATGCGTCACACAAGCCCCATCCGGCAGTGGAAGAAGCCGTCCTCCCTCCGCCCGCGCTCAGGCGCCCACGGCGGGAGAAGAAACGTGCCTCTGCCGTGTGCCGCCGGAGCTCCCCGCGGGGCCTCTCCCGGGACGGGGGACGATGTGCCGTGAGGGGCCGCCACAAGCAGTCCCGCGACCCGCGCGGGCACTGGCTCTTACTGATCCTCGTCCTCCCCGCCATGTTCGCGGCGCTGCTGTTCGAAGGCTGGAGCAACCACGAGGTCGACGCCGCGAAGACCCGCTCCCCCTGCACCTCACCCGCCCCGGACGCGGTGGCCGCCGGGAACGGCCCGGTGATCGGCATCAACCGCAACCGGATCCAGACCGCCGCCATGCCCGCCCGCACCGTCGCGCTCACCTTCGACGGCGGCCCCGACCCGGTGTGGACCCCGCGCTTGCTCGACCTGCTGCGCGGCCGCCGCGCGCACGCCACCTTCTTCCTCTACGGCGCCCAGGCCGCCCGCCACCCCGACCTGGTCCGGCGGATCCGCGCCGAGGGCCACGAGATCGGCTCGAACACGTACACCGGTGCCGTCCTCGGCGAGGCCTCGCCCGCCCGCTTCGCCGCCGAACTCGACCTTACCCAGGCCGCGTTGGCGGGGACCGTGAACCTGCACACCTCGCTGCTGCGGATGCCGCGCACCACCTCGCCGGACACGCTGTGCGGGCGGGAGTGGCAAGCGGCGCGACAGGCCACCGCCCGCGGCTATGTCCTGGTCACCGCCGACAAGGCCGCCCGCAAACCGGCGCAGGGACTGGTCCGGCAGTTCAGCCAGACCGAGACCGCCTACCAGGAGACCCGCAAGCTCCTCGGCGACCGCGGCGTCGACCGCTTCACCACCGTGTCCGACGGGCTCGGCCTCACCCCGTACACGCCGGCCGGGGCCGCCGCCCGCTGGCAGGGCACCGCCCTGATCTGGGGCACCGCCCTCGGACGCGCCTTCTCGCACGCCATGACCTGGGTCCTCGGGATCGCCGGCGCCCTCGGCGTCCTGCGCCTGGCCGGGCTCGCCTTCTTCGCCCGCGCCCATGTCCGACGTCTGGAACGCTTTAGGCCCGGCGCACCCTGGATGCGGGAGGTGACGGAACCGGTGACGGTGCTCGTCCCGGCGTACAACGAGGAGGCCGGCATCGCCTCCACGGTGTACTCGCTGCTGGAGTCCACCCACCGCGACCTGCAGATCATCGTGATCGACGACGGCTCGACGGACCGTACGGCCGAGATCGCCGCCGCGATCGACGACCCGCGCGTGGAGGTCATCCGCCAGCCCAACGCGGGCAAGGCCGCCGCCCTCAACACCGGTCTGGCACAGGCCCGGAACGCCATCATCGTCATGGTCGACGCCGACACCGTCTTCGAACCGGACGCCGTGCACCGGCTGATCCAGCCACTGGCGCATCCGGCCGTCGGCGCGGTCAGCGGCAACACCAAGGTCGGCAACCGGCGCGGTCTGCTCGCGAAGTGGCAGCACCTGGAGTACTGCTTCGGCTTCAACCTCGACCGGCGGATGTTCGAGGTCCTGGAGTGCATGACGACCGTCCCCGGCGCCATCGGCGCCTTCCGCCGCGACGCGCTGCTCGG
The DNA here is from genome assembly GCF_044459385.1 of Streptomyces sp. NPDC050287. Taxonomy (NCBI): domain Bacteria; kingdom Bacillati; phylum Actinomycetota; class Actinomycetes; order Kitasatosporales; family Streptomycetaceae; genus Streptomyces; species Streptomyces sp. NPDC050287. The sequence goes on from NZ_JBITIY010000005.1 coordinate 548,958, forward strand.
CGTCGGCGGGATCAGCGACGACACCCTCGCCGAGGACACCGACCTCACGATGGCCCTGTGGCGGGCCGGCTGGCGGGTGCTCTACGAGGAGTCCGCCGTCGCCTGGACCGAAGTGCCCACCTCGCTGCGACAGTTGTGGCGACAGCGCTACCGCTGGTGCTACGGCACCATCCAGGCCATGGGCAAACACCGAGGGGCCGTCCTGGGCGTCGGTACGGCCGGGCGCTTCGGCCGCCGCGGACTGACCTACCTCGCGCTCTTCCAGGTCGTCCTCCCGCTGCTGGCGCCGGTCATCGACGTCTACGCCCTGTACGGCGTGCTGTTCCTCGACCCGTGGCAGTCGGCCGGCGTCTGGTTCGCCTTCCTCGCCGTCCAACTGGTCAGCGCCGGATACGCGTTGCGGCTGGACGGCGAGCGACGGCGGACCCTGTGGTCGATGCCGCTGCAGATCTTCGTCTACCGGCAGCTGATGTACCTGGTCGTCATCCAGTCAGTTGTCGCCCTGCTGCTGGGCAGCCGGCTGAGGTGGCAGCGCATGAAGCGCTCCGGCACCGCGGCTGAACAGATCGGTGGTCCCGCCCCGTACAAGAGCGTGCCGACGAGATGATCCCGACGCTCCGAGGGGCTGAACAGGCCGATGGACGACTGGACCGACCACCCGACGGGCACCGCCCCGCACGACGGCACGCCCGACATCGAGCACGCCGGCATGACCGGCTTGTCGCTCGCCGGTACGACCGGTCCCTGGCACGACGGCACGGCCGGCCCGGTGCGGGCCGGCGCGACGGATCCCTGGCGTGACGGCGTGTCCGATCCGACGCACGCCGGTATGACCGGTTCGCCGCATGACGGCACGCCCGATCCGGTGCGGACCGGCATGACTGATCCGGCGCGAGCCGACATGTCCGGCCCGCCGCGGGCCGGCGCGACCGGCCCGCCGCACAGGCCCGGTCCGGCGCGCGTCGTTACGTCCGGCCCGTCGCATGCCGGCACGACCGGTCCGGTACCCGCCGGTCAGACCCGCCCGGCACACGCCGGCACCGGCCGGGCGGTGCCCTACGCGCCGCCGCCGTCGACGCGGACGGCACCGCTGCCCGGCATGCCCTCACCGGCCCCGCCCGGCCGCACCGGCGAGGCAGGCCGCCCCGAGCGCGGCAGCAGAGTTCCGCGTGCGCGCCCCTCCCGGCGCCGCCGGGCCGTACGGGCGGCGGTCCTCCTGCTGAGCGGGCTGCTGGTCACCTGCGCCGGAACGTACGTGTGGGCCGACACCCGGCTCGACCAGCAGGTGGACCTGGGCGCGCTCACCGACCGAGCGGCCACCGGCAAGGGCACCAACTACCTCGTCGTGGGCTCCGACAGCCGCGACGGGCTGTCCTCGCAGGACAGGAAGGACCTGAACACCGGCTCGGCCGAGGGCCGCCGTACGGACTCCATGATCCTGCTGCACACCGGTGCCGGCGGCACCACGATGCTGAGCCTGCCGCGCGACTCGTGGGTGACCCTCCCGCCGTACGTCGATCCCGGCACCGGCAGGAACTACCGTGCCGCCCCGAACAAGCTGAACGCGGCCTTCTCCCTGGGCGGCCCCGAACTCCTCGTCCGCACCGTCGAGCGCAACACCGGACTTCGCGTCGACCACTACGCCGAGATCGGCTTCGCGGGGTTCGTCGGCTTGGTGGACGCGGTCGGCGGCGTGGACCTGTGCCTCGACCGTCCCATCAAGGACAAGGCGTCGGGGGCGAACCTGCCCCGGGGCTGCCAGACCCTCGACGGCGCCGAGGCGCTCGCGTTCGTCCGGCAGCGCAAGCAGGAGGCCCAGGGTGACCTGGGCCGCACCCGCAACCAGCAGAAGTTCCTGACCGCCCTCGCCGCCAAGGCGGCGAGGCCCGGCACCCTCCTCGATCCGGCCAAGTCCGTCCCGGCGGTCTCCGCGGGCCTCGACACGCTCGTCGTGGACAAGGACACCGGACTGCCGCAGCTCATGTCCCTGTTCCAGGCGATGCGAGGCGTCACCGGCGGCGGCAGGCAGCTCAACGTGCCCGTCTCCAACCCGAACCTCACCACGTCCAAGGGCAGCGCCGTGCAGTGGGACACGGCCCGCGCCCGGAAACTGTTCCAAGAGCTCCAGCAGGACCGTCCGGTGACTGTCCCGCGCCAGAACTGATCCTGTTCCAGTGTCCTGCGCCAGGGATCCGTCGGCGGAAGCGGGCAAGGGATGCGCCCGCGGGTGTTTGGCCGGCCAGGCCTTGATCGCAGGGGGTTTTTGTGGGTGCCGTAGTCCTTGTCCGGCATGGTGACGAGCAGGAAGAAGAGGGTCAAGACGGCGAGTGCCAGATCGTTGACGCCGCCGGTCATGCCGCCGTACCTCCCCTGCCGGGCAGGTGCGTTGTCGCCGTGGTCTGGGCGGCAACAGCCTCGCTGCCGACCAAGTCGTCGGGTTCGGCGACCAGTGGCGCGGTGCCCTCTGGAGTCCGGGCGGCGGCCTGCGGGTTGCTCCCGCGGACAGCGACGGCGAGTCCTGCCAGGGCCATGGGGAGCGCGACGAACATCGCGGCGGTGCGGATGCCTCCCGGTGCCGAGAGGACCAGGGCGATCAGGGGCGGGCCGAAGGCTCCGCCGGACTTGCCGACGGCTGCCGCCCATCCGCCGGCGGTGCCCCGGATGGCCATGGGGTAGATCTCGGCCGTGTAGGGGCCGATGAGCGCGATGACACCCGCGGTACCGGCGAACAGCAGCATCACCGTGGCCAGCAGGACGGGACTGCTGCCGTCCAGGCCGACGGCTGCCAGCGTCAGGAGGGCCGCGACGGTGAGGGTCGCGTAGACGACCATGGTGCCCCTCGCCGACCAGCGCATGTAGAGCCACGCGCCGACCGCGCAGGTGGGGATGGCGAGCAGCGACGAGATGAACAGCAAAGTGGCGGCGGGCATGCCGTGCCGGCCGGAGGACTCCAGCTGGCTGGGCAGGAAGGTGATGAAGCCCCAGTAGACCAGGCCCCAGGCCAGTGCGTAGGCGCTGACCACCAGCGTTTTGGCCGTCTGCGGGCGTCTGAACAGGGCAGAGGCGGGGACCTGCCTCGTTCGTGTCTGGCTGGCTGTGAAGGCGGCCGATTCGGGAATCCAGCGGTTGAGCGCGATCAGGATCAGGACCAGTGGGAGCTGGGCGAACCACATCACGCGCCAGCCGGCCAGCGGAATGAGAACGGCGGCCAGTCCGGCGGCTGCCATGTAGCCGCCGGTGGCGGTGAGCCCGGCCTGCAGGACCATGATGGCCGCGCGGCGGCCGGGCGGCATGCTCTCGGTCATCAGGGCGTAGACGACAGGCAGCATGCCTCCCGCCGCCATCCCCATGAGGGCACACATGACGAGGGTGCCCCCGAAGGTCGGCATGGCGCCGCACACCGTGGTGCCGAGGAAGAGCAGGGAGGCGATGAGGATGGTGGCCCGGCGGCCGATACGGTCCGCCGCGCGTCCCCAGACGAGCGATCCGAGCACGGTGCCGGTCAGCGCCACCGTGGGCAGCCACGAGGCGTCGGCGGCGCTGAGGTGGTACTCGGCCCGCAAGCCAGGCGTGATGAAGGCCAGGGAGGCCGGCTTCATCTGATCCACCAGGAGGGCGAAGCTCAGGATGGCGATGAGGCGACGCCGGCTCGCCGTCGCGGTGCGGGCCGGAGTGGCGGCGGCACTGGGACCGGCTTTCTGCGGCTGCACGACCGCGAAGCCGGAGAGCACCACGCCCACCACGATGGCGACCATGGCCACCCACATCACCGACGACATGCCCATCATGGACATGTGGAAGCTCATGGAAGCGGAGTCGATGAACATCCACAGGTGCTCGACGACGCCGGCGCAGGTGAGGGCGACACCCGTCCAGAACAGTAACGGCCGGGGTATCAGCGGCATTGGTGGCGCAGACAAGGTCAACTCCTCGGGGAAGGCCGGGCGTCGGTGTCTTCAGGGACGCGGACGAAGGCGGTGGCATGCGGCTCGGCCGACGGGCGGTCCTTGAGGCCGAGTACGTCGGGGCAGCGCGCGTCGTCGGGGGCGACGACGAGGTGCCGGGCGTAGAAGCTGTCGAAGAAGGACAGGACGAACATCGGCAACAGGGTCCAGATCGCCACCTGCTCCAGCGGCCGGTTACCGGTGAGTGAGGCGATGATGACCACCACGAACACGTTCGAGCAGGTCATGGCGATGCAGCCGTCGAGCGTCTGGACGTGGCGTCGACGCCTGGGCGGGGCGGCAACGAGCCTCAGGCCGGCGGCGATGCCCATGGCGATCGGCGCGCAGGTGCTGAAACCGTCCAGGCCGAGTTTGAGGCAGACCGGCACGACGAACGCGGGATGAACGCCGCCGTCAGACACTCCGGCCCGGGTACGGGCAGGTGGCCGCAGCCTGGTCCCGTCCCGCCCCGGCGCCCGGCGCGCCGTGGTCGGCGGCCAGCGGGCGGCCCTCGGTGTCATGCCGGGCGAAGTACGTCGCGGCGGGCCTGGTGCGGCGGGCGTCCAGCACCATCCAGGTCCCGAGCACCAGTTGCAGCAGACTGCGTCCGACATCCTCGGCCCGATCGCGGACAGTCAGTGCGGTGCGCAGGACGCGCCTCGTTCCTTCCGCGACCGGCCGGTCCCGGGGCAGGAGCAGACAGGGAGCGCGGTGCGGGATGGAGCGGGTGTGGCTGACAGGCGAGTCGAGCACGTACCGGGCCAGCACCTCGCGGGTCGCGGCACGCATGACGACCGGTGCGAGGCGCCAGGCGGGACAGGGCCGGTTGGTGGCGACGCCGAAGGGGATGTGGCGGGCGTTCTTGACGGAGAGGGAAGCCCAGCGTCCGGGGTCGAAGCGCTCGGGATCGGCGTAGCCGGTGGCCTGGTAGTCGGGATAGCTGAAGGTGAGGACGGAGCCCGCCGGGATGGTGGGCAGACCGTCGAGGGTGATGTCCGCGGTGGTGATGCGATGGGCCACCCCGAACAGCGGGAACAGCCGGAACGTCTCGTTCATGACGTACGACAGATAACGGTCGTCGTCGGGTGTGGCCACCGCCTTCTCCTGTACCTCCGGGTGCTGGGCGAGGACGAGCAGGAGATGGGCCATCGCCTCCGACATCTGGACGACCGCGGTGTTGAAGAAGGTGCCCTGGAGGTAGAACGCCTGCTGGCGGGGGGAGAGCCCGGCGGGCAGTTCGTGCGGTACGTCACCGGCGGCCAGTCGGCGCAGCAGATAGCGGGTCAGCCGGTTCCTGCGGCGCATGCGGCGCAGCCGGGTGCACTTGAGCGCGTTGACCACGTCCTCGGCGTTGGCGACGATCAGCCGCCGGGCCTCGGCCGGACAGGGCTCCTGGAACACCAGCTCGTAGAAGAACTCGGCCCATACCGGCATCATCAGGTCGCGCAGCCGCACGGACCGGACGCGACCCGTATGCGCTGTCTCCAGAACGCGCCGGGTGGTCCGTGCCGCGGCGGCGTACAGTTCGGCGGACGGGCCGGAGAGGATGGCGAGCGTCCGCCGGGCCACCTCGTCGTAGCGGGCGCCGGCCTCCAGGTGCTCCTGGTGGACGTCGGCGCCAGGCGCGAGCCAGTACCAGAACAGGTCGGACAGCGCCGCGCCCTTGCTGCGGCCCCCGGCGGCGGCATGGCCGTAGATCTCCTGGAAGCGGTCGGGGCCGAAGACGGCGTTGGGGAAGCGCATGCCCTCGGGGCCGTTGACGCGGGCGAAGATCCTCATCCGCAGGGCGACGACCCGTCCGGGCAGCCAGGCTGGGGAGGACAGCAGCAGCGCGCCGCCCGCGGCCAGCGCCGCTGCCCTCTTCCGGCTCACCATGTCCGCTCTCCCGTCCCCGGACGGCGCGGGAACCCGCGCGCGACCACCTGGTCGGCCGTGAGGTCCCGGGGCCGGTGTCCGCCGCAGAGGGCGAGCACCCGGCCGAAGTCCTCGCGCAGTGCCGTCAGCACCTCGCGCACACCGTCCTCGCCGCCCGCCGCCAGGGCCCACAGCACGGGGCGCCCCACACCGACGGCCCGTGCTCCGAGGGCCAGGGCCAGGGCGATGTCGGTGCCCCTGCGCACCCCGCCGTCCATGAGGACCGGCACGCGTCCGGCGACGGCCTCGGCAACGGCCGGGAGCGCCTCGACCGACGCCGGAGCGGCATCGAGCTGCCGTCCCCCGTGGTTGGACACGAGCAGCGCGTCCACGCCCTGCTCGACGGCCACCCGCGCGTCCTCGGGATGCAGCACGCCCTTGAGGACGAGCGGCAGGTCGGTCAGCTCGCGCAGCCGCCACAGGTCGTCCCAGCCGGCCGGCCACATGGCGATGTCACGCGTGCTGCCGGCCGCGGCACCGGGCAGGTCCCGCATGTTCTCGGCCGCGAGACCGGGCGGCAGGTCGTGGAAGCCGTTGCGCAGGTCCCGGTGGCGGGTGCCGAAGACAGGAGAGTCGACGGTGACGACGAGCGCGGAACAGCCCGCCCGCTCGGCCCGGTGAACGAGTGCGGCGGTGACCTCGTGCTCCGGTTGCAGATACAGCTGGAACCAGACCACGGCCTCCTGGTCTGTCGCGCGGGCCGCGGCGACGACGTCCGCGGCGGCGGTGGTGGCGGCCATGCTGGTCACCAACGGGATGCCGGTCGCGGCGGCGGCGCGCGCGGTGGCCAGTTCGCCGTCGGGATGGGCCAGACGGTGGAAGGCGGTCGGCGAGACGAAGAGCGGCGCCGGCCACTCCCGGCCCAGCACGCCCACCCGGGTGTCGCGATCGGCGCCGCCGCGCAGCACCCGGGGGAGCAGGGCCAGCCGGCCGAAGGCGTCCTCGTTCTCCCTGAGCGCCGTCTCCTCGCCCGCGCCGCCGGCGAAGAAGTCGTAGTGCTCCGGACTCAGTTCTTTGCGGGCCAGGCGTGCCAGTTCGGCCGGATCGTGCGGACGGCCGGTCCCCGGTCCGGTCATGCCTGGGGCACGGCGAGTTTCCCGCCCGCCGAGAGATCGTCCCCGACGGACAGCCGGGAGCCGAGGAAGGAGCGCAGCGGGCCGACGTGAACGTCCGGGTTGTCCCACTCGTTCTCCAGGTTCTCCGTGATGTGGTGCTCGGCGACGGGCTTGCCGGTGCCGTCCGGCAGGAACTGCCGTACCGCGGGGTGGAGATAGCGCGCGTCGAGGCCGCCGGTGTCCTGCTGGGGCGTCCTGCTGACGGTGACGTCGAAGGGGTCGACCTGGTCGTGGTCGGCGCCGTACTCGAGCGTGACGGTGAAATAGGAGGCCAGGTCCCCGAACTCGCCCCGGGCGGCGGCCTCGTGCAGGTACGCCACCGGAACCTCGTCGTAGTAGCGCACCTCACCGTCGGTGCCGACCAGCACCGCGTCGCCGAGGAACCCGAACAGCTGCCACAGGGCCGAGGTGCGGTTGACCCGCGTGACGACCGCGTCGCTCACGGGGCCCGCGGCGGCGGGCAGGACGGTGTGCGGCCATTCCCGGTCGTGGTAACGGCGTTCGAGTATGCGGCTCAGCGCCTTCGCCCCGTACCGGAAACCGTGGATGAAACCACTGGTGGACTTCTTGAAGTCGAGAGACTGGGTGATGGTGCCGGCGAAATAAAGATCGGGCACGTTCACGGATTCCCACGCATGGGTGAGCTGCGGAAAGCGGTCCTTGATGACGAGATCGGGACGGCAGTCGTCGTCGAATATGGAGGCATCAAAACGGAATCCGGTGGCCAGAATGACCCGGTCGTACGGGATGTCCTTCACCACTTCCGCGACGCGCGAGAACTTCACGCTCACGAGATAGGTGCCATCGGGTTTCCGTGCTATCCGCAGGATGTCGCCGTCCAGTACGGCGTTCTGGGACTTGAGCTGATAAGTGTCCAGGAAATTGTTGTTGACGGCCCGCAAATGTCCGACGAAATGTGTCCGCCAGGCCAGTTTGAGCGAGCCAGGTCCGGCAACGTGGATGACAGCGGCGGTCTCGATGAGATTGTCGGCGGTTTCGAAGGCGGAATTACCGCGCCCGATGACGAGTACGCGCTGGTCGGTGAAGTCGGCAGGGTCGACGGTCACCGTGTCGTAGCGTTCGGCTTCCTCGGCGCCCTCGATGGGCGGTACATACGGCCGCGAGACGCCCGTGGCGACGATGACCCGCCGGGCCCGGAGAACGTTGCCGTGCTGATCCGTCGCCGTGAACGGGCCGCCTCGGGGCCGGGTGATGCGGGTGACACGGGTGTTGAAGCGGATGTGCAGTCTCTGCGTCCGCGCGAAGTCCGCCAGGTAGCGGACGAAGTCGTCAGCCGGGGGGAAGTACCGCGGGGAGTAGGTGGTGAAGAGCGGGCCCTCGTCCGAGAGGAGGGAGTTCCAGTCGACACGCAGGCGCATTTCCGGATCGCTCCAGCCGGTGTGCACCTTGTTGGACGAGATAAGTGTCCGATGTCGGGGAAAACGGGTGAAGAAAGCTCCCGGCGCGTTGCTCTCCTCCACGATGAGGTAATCCCTGCCGTTTTTCTCCAGGAAGTACCCGACTTGCAGGCCCGCAGGGCCACCGCCGATGACGAGATAGTCAACCTGTCCTAAATCAGACATGAGGTCGTCCTGCCTTCCGTGAGGGCGGGAAAACGGTACTTGCCTGTTAAAGCACAGAGCCACCCCGCTTCCATGTGATGTAGGTCACACACCTCTCGGGGTGGTGTATTTGCCCTGTCGGTTAACGTGAGACGTCATTGGCGGCCGAGTGCACCCATCCGCCGTTCGGCATGGTCGAATTCCAGCCATCCACACCGGCTTTACGTCGGTTGTTTCCGGCCCAGAGTGGAGACGAAGTGGACGACAAGTCCGGGGAAGTCTTTCCGCAAGCGTTCGTCGACGCGTTCCGCGCCGCCTCCGATCTGCCCGCTTTCGAGTACCGGGGACGCGCGGTCACCAGGGGAGAGGTGCTCGTCCTGATCGCCGGGTTCGTGCGGGGACTGCGGGGTGCGGGCCTGACCGCCGGAGCCCGCGTGGCCCTGGACACCGGTGTCACACCGGAGGCGTTCGCGGTGCGTGTCGCCGCCCATGTCGTCGGCTGTCAGGTGGTCGGGCTGCGCCCCGGGCTGACCCGCGAACACCTCCGTGACATCCTCGCCCGCGACGTCGACGCCGTGGTGACGGACGACGCCGCGAGCCGGCCCGAACTGGCCGCCGAGGCGGGCGGCATACCACTGCTGGAGACCGGCGGCGCGCTCCGGCCACCGGAGGGCTTCGCGCCCGTCCCCGACGACCTCACGCCGCGAGGTGACCGGAACGGCATCGGCGTCATCCACCTCACCAGCGGGAGCACCGGCCGGCCCAAGGGCACGATGGTGACCTACGGCGCCCTGTCCGAGGGCTGGAGTCTGCAGCCCGCCCGCTGGACCGACCGCACCCGACGCCTCGCGGCGCGGTACGCACGCTTCCTGCTCTTCGGCACGCTCACCAGCGCCGTCATGTTCGAGCACCTGGGCCTGTCGCTGCTGGGCGGGGGCACCGCCGTCATACCGGAACAGCCCCTGGACTTCCCCGACGTGTTCGCCGACCGGCGCATCACCGCCTGCATGACGACGGTGCCGCGCCTGTACGGCATCCTCGACGCGGTGCGCGACCGGACCGTGGACACGAGCAGTCTGCGCGCCCTCGTCGTGGCCGGTTCCCCCCTTGCCCCGCACCGGCTGACCGAGGCGGCCCAGTTGCTCGGGCCCGTGGTCCACCATGCCTACGGCCAGACGGAGACGGGCATGCTCACCGTCCTCGAACCCGAGGAGCTTGTTGCCGACCCCGGCCTCGCCGACAGTGTCGGACGCGCTCTCGACACCGTCGATATGACCGTGCGCGACCAGGACGGCCGGGACCTGCCCGTGGACCGGACGGGCGAGGTGTGGGTGCGGATGGCGGACGCGTTCTGCGGTTACTGGGAGGACCGGCGGGAGAGCGCGGAGGTTCTGCGGGACGGCTGGGTCCGCACCCGGGACCTCGGCCGGCTCGACGCACGTGGGTACCTGCGTCTGACCGGACGCACACGCGACATCGTCATCGTCAACGCCATCCTTCACTACGCGGGCCCCATCGAGCGCGTCCTCGCCTCCCACCCCGACGTCGACCAGGCGTATGTCGTCGGGGTTCCGGACGACCGGACCGGTGAGGCCATCCACGCTTTCGTGGTTCCGCAGCCCGGAGGCGCGCCGGAGGCAGACGCACTGGTCAAGCTGGTGGCCCGGGAACTGGGCGAGGCCAGCGTCCCGGTCCGTGTCATCACCATCACCGAGGTTCCCGTCGCACCCAGCGGCAAGCCGGACAAGGCCGCCCTGCGTGCGCTGCTCGAAACCCCCTGAGAGACCGTTTCCTCTCGATGTCTCGTCGTGGAAATTGTGTGTGGTCCCGTGATGTCGGCCGTGTGAGAAGGCGGTCGTTTCGCCGGTGAGGCGCCGGGCCATCAGGTCGGTCCGAGCGGCTGCGGGAGCAGTTCGGGGGGTTGGCGGTTCCGCACCAGCATTCAGTGGCGAAAGATACCGCGTGAGTTCGGCCCCTGGGCGACGGTCTACGGCCGCTTCCGGGTCCGGAGGAACGCCGGCGTTGGTCTGCGAGGGCAAGTCACCGCCGAGCAGGGGAGCGGGGTCCATCACGGTGGCGCGGATGGCGCGAGGTGTCAACGTCTCGTGTCCCTGTGGCCGGTACCCCAACGTCTCAGGGACGACGGCACGCGCCCGCCCGGAGTTGTCAGTGCAGCAACCGCTTCTCCTTGGCGACCGCCACCGCTCCGGCCCGGGTTTCCACCCCCAACTTGCCGTAGATGCGGCCGAGATGGGTCTTGACGGTCGCCTCGCTGATGAACAGGGCCCGGGCGATCTCCCGGTTGCCGAGGCCTCGGGCGAGCTGTTGGAGGATCTCCTGCTCGCGCGGGGACAGGGCGGGGTGCGGGCTGCGCAGCCGGATCAGGAGCCGGTCGGCGACGGGGGCGGACAGTGCGCTGCGGCCGGCGGCGGCGTTGCGGATGGCCGTGAACAGTTCCTCGGGCTGTTCGGCCTTGAGGAGGTAGCCGGTGGCGCCGGCCTCGATGGCACGGGTGACGTCGGCGTCGGTGTCGAACATGGTGAGCACCAGGACCCGCGGACCGGCCGGGCCGTCCTCGGTCAGGCGCCGGGTGGCCGTCACACCGTCCATGCCGCCGTCCAGCTGGAGGTCCATCAGGACGACATCCGGGTGCAGCCGGGCGGCCATCGCGAGCGCTTCCTCACCGGTGGCGGCCTCACCGACCACGTCGATGCCCTCGGCGCTGGACAGCAGGGCGCGCAGTCCGGCGCGTACGACGGCGTGGTCGTCGCACAGCAGCAGCCGGACAGGGGGCGCGGACACCGGCGTACTCACGAAACGGGCTCCTTCGAGGAGGCGGCGGGGTGCGGGCCTGCCAAGGGTGTCAGGGGGACGGCGGCCGAGACGACCGTGCCCTCGCCAGGCGCGGACTCCACGGTGAGCGTGCCGCCCGCCTGCCGGGCCCGGATCCGCATGGCCGGCAGCCCGTGCCCCCGCTCCCGGTCCGCACCCGGGACGGCCGCGGTGCTCGGGACGTTCCCATCGAAGCCGCGGCCGTTGTCGGCGATGTCCAGAAAGACCTGGTCGTCCAGGCAGGTCAGGGTCACCGCGGCCCGGGTCGCCGCCGCGTGTTCGCGGACATTGGCCAGCGCTCCCTGGGCGATGCGCAGGAGGGCCGCCTCGACCCGTTCCGGCAGCCGGCCCGGGTCGCCGTCGCGCCGGAACTCCACGGTGAGACCGGGACCGCTCTCCCGTTCGGCGAGGGCGGCCAGCGCGCCCGGCAGAGTGTGCTCGGCGAGATCGGCCGGTGCCAGGTCGTGCACGAACCGGCGGGCCTCCGCGAGGTTGCGGGAGGTGATCCGGGCCGCGTCCCGCAGGTGGGCGTGGGCCGTGTCCGGATCGGTTCGCCAGACCCGCTCGGCGGCCTGGAGCAGCATCCGCTGGCTGGACAGGCCCTGGGCGACGGTGTCGTGGATCTCCGTGGCCAGCCGCTGGCGTTCCGCGAGGACACCGGCCCGCCGCTCGGTGACGGCCAGGTCGTGGCGGGTGCGGACCAGATCCTCGATCAGGACGCGCTGCCGGGCCCCTTGGCGCCGCAGATGGACCAGTACGGCGGTGGCGACCGCGGCGACGGCCGGCGGGGCCACCACCATGTTCGGGTTGAGCGAGCCGTCCGCCGCCCGCACCTCGGAGACGACGACCAGGGTGGTGAGCAGAGCCGCGAGCGGCACCGCCAGCCGGGGCGGCAGCGCGTGCAGCCCGGCGAACAGCAGCGGCATCGCGCACCAGGTGGCGCTCGGCGCGATCACCAGGAGGACGACCCACACGGCGGACACCGAACCCAGCCAGGCCAGATGACGGGTGGTCGGAGGTGAGCCGGGGCCGGGGGCGGGCGCCAGGAAGCGTCCGAAAACGTAGATCAGACAGAAGACCGCGAACAGCGTCACCACCCACCCGGTGCGCGCCCCGCCCTGGTCACGGGTCAGGAAACGGACCAACGAGGAGCCGAGCAGCAGGAAGAACGCGACGTCCACGGTCGTGGTCAGCCAGCGCTCGTCGGGATCGGTGTGGTGCATCCTCCGTGTCTAACGCGGCGGACGCCGGATCGCATCAACCGATCGGCTGACATGGGGGACCTGCGAACCGCCCGCCGGCTTGAGCCCGTTGACCGAGCCGGACACCCCGTCCCCGCACCGAGGCTGGTGGCACGGCCCACACCACTCAGGAATCTCAAGGGGACAACCACATGCCCGGCAAGAACCTCACTGTCAACCGCGCCGGTCTCGGCCACCGCATCGGCTACGCCCTGCGCCACCCCGACCGGGTGCCCCGCCATCTGGCCCGCGCCACCCGGGACATGTGGCTGCGCCACCGCCACGCCGACCACGTCTCCTACTACCGGGCGGTGATGCGCTCCGACACCCGCTCCGACCCGGACGCGGCGGTCGGCAGCCGAAACCGGGAGCGGTGGCTGGCACTCGGCGCGATGCAGTTCGACTACCTCCTCGGCCACGGCCTGCGTCCTGAACACCGCATGCTGGAGATCGGCTGCGGCAACCTGCGCGGTGGCTGGCGGTTCATCCGGCACCTGGAGACCGGGCACTACCACGGCATCGACATCTCACCCGACATCCTGGTCGCCGCGCAGGACACCATCGTGCAGATGGGTCTCCAGCAGCGACTGCCCACACTGACCCCTGTCCGCGACCTGACCCTGCGGTTCCTGCCCGACGCCCATTTCGACGTCGTCCACGCGCACAGCGTCTTCTCGCACTCGCCGCTCCCGGTCATCGAGGAGTGCCTCGCCCACGTCGGACGGGTACTCGCTCCGGGCGGCTGGTTCGACTTCACCTTCGACCGCACCGAGGGCGAGGAGCACCATGTGCTGCGGGAGGACTTCTACTACCGCACCGAGACGCTCGTCGCCCTGGCCGAGCGATACGGCCTCAGGGCCCGCTTCATGGACGACTGGGAGCAACTGCCCCACGGCCAGTCCAAGATCCGCGTCACCCACGGGGACGCGACCTGATCAGGCCCGGGCCCGCGACCCGCCCTTCTGCCACGAAGCCCGTGATCCACTCTCCTGCCACGCGGTGATCCACCACCCCCGGAGCACCCCCGTAGGGCCACACCTGTCCAACATCACTGCAGGGGGGTTGTCCGGACATTCCTCGGCCCCTAGGCTCGCTCGGAGCAAGCGCTTTCTGCGTGTGCCCGCACGTTGTCGAGGAGTACCGCATGTCCCCGCTCCCAACCCGCCGCCGCGTCGCCGTGGTCGGCACCGGTGCGATCGTCAGCGGCAGCCACCTGCCCGCGCTCAGAGCCCACGTGGACCGTACGGAACTGGTCGCCGCCGTCGACGTGGACCAGGACCGCCTCGACCGGTTCCGGGAACTCGCGGGCGGCGAGGTCGCCGGATACACCTCGATGGCCGCGATGCTGGACGCCGTGCGCCCTGACCTGGTCCTCATCGGCACCCCGCCCTCCCTGCACCGCGAGCAGACGGTGGCGGCCCTGAAGGCCGGCGCCTGGGTGCTGTGCGAGAAGCCGCTGACCCTGTCGCTCGCCGAGTACGACGAGATCGCGGCGGCCGAGGAGGCCTCGGGGGCGTACGCCTCGGTCGTCTTCCAGCACCGCTACGGATCCGGCGCCGTCCACGCCCGCGAGCTGATCACGAGCGGTGAGCTGGGCGCCCCCAGGGTCGCGCACTGCCAGACCACCTGGCACCGCGACGCCGCCTACTACGCCGTACCGTGGCGCGGAAAGTGGTCCACCGAGGGCGGCGGCCCGACCATGGGCCACGGCATCCACCAGTACGACCTGCTGCTGCACCTGCTCGGCCCCTGGACGGAGATCCGGGCGATGGCCGCGCGCCTGGTCCACGACACCGAGAGCGAGGACGTCTCGACGGCCCTGGTCCGGTTCGAGAACGGCGCCCTGGCCACCGTCGTCAACAGCGTGCTCTCCCCGGACGAGGTCAGCCGCATCCGCATCGACTGCGCCGACGCGACCGTCGAGCTCACCCACCTCTACGGCCACCGCAACGAGGACTGGGTCTACACCCCGGCCCCGCACGTCCCCTCCGAGCGCGCCGAGGCCTGGCGCACCCCCGCCGCGGACGTGCCCAGTTCCCACACCGCGCAGCTCGGCGCGCTCCTCGACGCGTACGACAACGGTGTCAGGCCGCCCACCAGCGGCACCGAGGCCCGCGCCACCCTCGAGTTCGCCGCCGCCCTCTACAAGGCGGCGTTCACGGGCGACCCGGTGCACGCGGGCGAGATCGGCCCCGGCGACCCCTTCTACCCGGCCATGCACGGAGACCACCCCCACTGGGCCCCCAAGGAGCGCGCATGAGCATCCGCGTCAGCCACGTCCACGGCGAGCACATCGCGGTCGAGGCCGCGGACGGCACCGAGATCCTCCGCTACGTCTACCGCCCCGACCCCGACCCCTTCGAGGCGAGCAAGCCCTACGCCCACCCGGTGCGCACCCTCGCCGGACGCACGGTCACCGGCTACCGGCCCAACGACCACCGCTGGCACAAGGGCCTGCAGATGACCGCGAGCCATCTGTCCGGCCAGAACTTCTGGGGCGGCAACTCCTACGTCCACGGCCAGGGCTATCTGCCGCTGCCCGAGCGGGTCGGCTCGATGCGGCACGACGGGTTCCCCGCGTTCACGGTCGACGAGGACCGGCTCGCCTTCACCGAGGAGCTGACCTGGGTGGAGAACGGCGGCGCCGAGTGGGCGCGTGAGGAGCGCGGTCTGACGGTCCACTCGGTCGACGAGGAGACCGGCGCCTGGGCGCTGGACTGGTCGATCCGGCTGACCAATCTCCGCGACGAGCCGCTCGTCTTCGGCTCGCCCACCACCGCGGGGCGCGAGATGGCCGGCTACACCGGTCTGCAGTGGCGCGGTCCGCGCGACTTCACCGGCGGCACGGTCTTCGCCCCGGGCACCGACGCTGACGCGGACAAGCTGATGGGCTCCCAGGGCCCGTGGATCGCCTTCACCACGGAGCACGACGGCGTCGACGGGCACTCCACCCTGGTCTTCGCGCACGCCCCCGAGAATCTCGACCACCACTGCGCCGTGCACGAGTCGCACTGGTTCGTGCGCTCCGAGCCGTTCCCGACGGTCGCGTTCTCCTGGGCGTTCTTCGAGGAGTTCGAGCTGCCGCCCGGCGAGTCCTTCGCCTACCGCTACCGGGTCGTCGTCGCGGACGGCGCCTGGGACGGCGACCGCGTCGGCGCGTACCTGGAGGGGCTGCCGTGGTGAACGATCCCACCCCCGTGAAGCCGGCCCTTCCGCACCCCCTGCCCGGCGCGGTCGGACTGTCCCACCTCAGCGCCTACGACTGGGAGGCCGCCGACGGAGTCTGCGGAGGCAGCCCCCATCTGCATCTGGTGTGCACGGAGGCGTACGTCGTCACCGGCGGCCGGGGCGCGGTGCAGACGCTCAGCCCCGACGGCTACCGGGACATCCCCCTTCAGGCGGGCTCGGTCGCCTGGTTCACGCCGGGCACCGTGCACCGCATGGTGCAGGGCGGCGATCTGCGGATCACCGTGCTGATGCAGAACAGCGGGCTGCCCGAGGCCGGGGACGCCGTCTTCACGTTCCCGCCCGAGGTGCTGGCCGACCCCGAGAGGTACGCGGCGGCGGCGACCCTCCCGCCCGGCACGGGACAGGAGACGGCGGCGGCAGCCCGGCGCCGCCGCGACCTCGCCGTCGAGGGCTACCTCGTTCTGCGCGAGGCCCTGGTCGGCGGCGACAACGGCCCGTACGTCGCATTCCAGCGCGCCGCCGCCCGGCTGGTGCGCGCCAAGGTGCCCGCCTGGCGCGAGCTGTGGCGGGCCGGTGCGCTGGCCACCGCCGAACGCACCGGCGCCCAGCTCGACGCGCTGGCGGACGGCGCACCGGCGTATCTCGACGAGGCCACCGCCTACGAGGCCGCACCCACCCGGCTCGGCGGCTTCGGGATGTGCGGCCGCCGGGACGAGTACAACCTGCCCGGGACGACGCTGCCGTACCAGGGCGAGTAGCAGGGGCAGCAAGGGGCAGCAAGGGGGAGCAAGTGGGCTCAGGGGGGCCGTGAAGAAGGTCCGAGGAAGGAAAGAGGTGACCTCGGCATGCCCGGACACAGGACAAAGGGGTTCTGCGCATCGGCCGCCGCACTCGCGCTCTGCGCGGTGCTGGCCGGGTGCGGGGGATCCGGGGAGTCGGTCGGCGGCGGCAAGGCCGTGCTGCGCTACACGTGGTGGGGCAACCCCGACCGCGCGGAACGCACCGAGCAGGCCGTCGCCCTGTTCGAGAAACGCCATCCGAACGTGCAGGTGCAGACGTCGTTCTCGGGGTACGACGCCTACAAGCAGAAGCTCGCCGTCCAGGCCACCGGCGGTGACGCACCCGATGTGATGCAGCTCGACTACCGCCAGATCGACCAGTACGCCTCCGGCGGCGTCCTGCTCGACCTGGCGAAACAGAAGGCCGTCCTGCACACCGCCGAGATCGACCCCGGCCTGCTGGCCACCGGCCGGGTGGACGGTACCCAGTACGCGATCCCGCAGGGCCGCGGCACCGAGACCGTCGTCTACGACGTCAAGACCTGGAAGGCGTCGGGCGTCCCGCTGCCGCGCCAGGGCTGGACATGGAGCGACTGGGCCGGCGCCGTGCGCGAGTTGGCGAAGAAGACCGGCAAACCCGGCGCCACCGACCCGGGCCAGAGCGAGGACGCCTTCGAGGTCTGGCTGCGCGGCCGGGGCAAGGCCCTCTACACGAAGGACGGCGGACTCGGCTTCACCGCCGATGATCTGACCCAGTGGTGGACCTTCGCCGACAAGCTGCGCCGCGAGGGCGCGGTATCGCCCGCCGAGCAGACCACCCAGCTCGACGGCTCCGTCGAGAACACCCCGCTCGGCCGCGGCAAGGCCGTCAGCGACTTCAACTGGGATGCCCCTGCCAGCGGTTACCTCGCCCTCATCCCGGACGGGGTCGCCCTCGCGCCCATGCCGTCCGGCGAGGACGGCACACCCGGCCAGTACTTCAAGCCGTCCATGTTCCTCGGCGTCTCCGCCCACACCGGCCATCCGAAGGAGTCGGCCGAGCTCGTCGACTTCCTCCTCAACGACCAGGACGCGGCGAAGATCCTCGGCGCCACCCGCGGCATCCCCGTCAACGAGACCATCCGGGAACGGACCGCCTCCCAGCTCAAGGACTTCGACAAGACGGTCGCCGACTTCCAGTCGTCCCTCGAAGGCACCCTCAAGGATCCGCCGCAGGCCCCGCCCTCCGGGGACAACGCCCTGCAGACCACCTTCCAACGCGACTACGACCAGGTGTCGTACGAGCGCATGTCGCCCCGCGAGGCGGCCGAGAACTACGTCACCGAGGCGAAGGCGGAGCTGAGGTCATGACCACCACCGACGTCCCCGCACCCACCGCACGGCCGAAGCGGCCCGACGCCGCCCCGAAGCGCCGCCCCAAGCGGGAACGGGAGGGTGCCGCATGGGTGTTCCTGTCCCCGTGGGTCCTCGGCGCGAGCGTCCTGACTCTGCTCCCGATGGCCGTGTCCCTGTATCTGTCCTTCACCGACTACAACCTCTTCGACCCACCCCACTGGATCGGCCTGCGCAACTACACGCAGATGTTCACCGAGGACCCGCGCTACTGGCGCTCGGTCCTGACGACCCTGACGTACGTCGTCATCGCCGTCCCCCTCCAACTGGCGCTCGCCCTCGTCGTTGCGCTCGCCCTGAAGTCGATGAAGCGCGGCAAGGCCTTCTACCGGTCCGCGTTCTACGCCCCCTCACTGCTCGGCGCCTCCATGTCGGTCGCCCTCGTGTGGCGGGCGATCTTCAACGACGGCGGCACGGTGGACAACCTCCTCGGCACCGGCGGCTGGGTCAACAAGCCCGGCTGGGCGCTGCTGGCGGTGGCACTGCTGACGGTGTGGCAGTTCGGTGCGCCGATGGTCATCTTCCTCGCGGGCCTGCAGCAGATACCCGCCGAGCTGTACGAGGCGGCCGCCGTCGACGGGGCAGGAAAGTGGCGGCAGTTCGTGTCCGTGACCGTGCCGATGCTGTCCCCGGTGCTGTTCTTCAACCTGGTGCTGCAGACCATCCAGGCCTTCCAGGTGTTCACGCCCGCCTTCGCCGTCAGCGCCGGCAAGGGCGGCCCCGCCGACTCGACCCTCTTCTACACCCTCTACCTCTACGACCGCGGCTTCGTCGCCTCCCACATGGGCTACGCCTCCGCCATGGCCTGGGTGCTGCTGCTCGCCATCGGCGCCGTCACCGCGGTGCTGTTCCGCACCTCGCGCTCCTGGGTCTTCTACGCGTCCGAGGGGGACCGATGACCACCGTGTCAACCACCACCGCCGGCAAGCCCGTTCGCTGGGGCCGGCTCGCGCTCCACCTCGGCTGCCTGGCCGCCCTGCTGGTCATGCTCTACCCGCTGGCCTGGCTGCTCGCCACCTCGCTCAAGCCCGCCGACGAGGTCATCGCCAGCCTCAACCTGCTGCCCAGCCACCTGGAGTGGTCGAACTACACGACCGCCTTCGACGGCGTGAACGACCTCTCCGTCTGGCGGCTGCTGTCCAACTCGCTGCTGATCGCGGGCGGCGCGGTCCTCGGCAACGTGATCAGCTGCTCGCTCGCCGCCTACGCCTTCGCCCGCCTCAGGTTCCGCCTGCGCGGCCCGCTGTTCGCCTTCATGATCGCCACGATCATGCTGCCGCACCACGCGGTCCTGATCCCGCAGTACATCATCTTCAACCAGCTCGGCCTGGTGAACACCTACTGGCCCCTCATCCTTCCGAAGTTCCTCGCCACGGAGGCGTTCTTCGTCTTCCTCATCGTGCAGTTCATGCGCGGTCTGCCGCGTGAACTGGAGGAGGCGGCCCGCATCGACGGGTGCGGCCCCTTCCGGAGCTTCTTCCTGGTGATCCTGCCGCTCACCCGGCCCGCGCTCATCACCACGGCGATCTTCACCTTCATCTGGACCTGGAACGACTTCTTCACCCAGCTCATCTACCTCTTCGACCCGGACAAGTTCACGCTCACGCTCGCCCTCAGGTCGTTCGTGGACGCCTCCAGTCAGTCGTCGTTCGGCCCGATGTTCGCGATGTCGGTGATCGCGCTGCTGCCGATCGTGCTGTTCTTCCTCGCCTTCCAGCGGTTCCTGGTGGAGGGCATGGCCAGCTCCGGACTCAAGGGGTGAACGGGGATGAGTGGGATGCAGACGCGTGAGCCGGGCGAGGTCTTCGGGCCGCGGATGACCCTGTTCGCCGACGTGCTGAGCGTCGGCGTCGTCACGGCGGTGATGTGCCTGCCCGTGGTGACGGTCCCGGCCGCGCTGTCCACCGCGTGCGCGGTGCTGCGGGGCGCGGGGGAGGGACAACCCGCCACCGCGGGACGGTACTTCGCTGTCCTACGGCGCCGGCTGCGGGCCGGTGACGTGGCGGCCGGGCTGGTCGCCTTGGCGGGGGCGCTGCTGCTGGTCGCGGACCTGGCGCTGGCCGGGGCCGGGCTGCCGGGGGCACCGCTGTTCGCCGTGGTGGCAGCCGCGATCGGCGTGGGCGCCCTGGTGGTGGGCCTGAGGGCCTGTGCCCGCCCCGAGTCGCTCAGCGACTGGCCGGCCGCCGTGCGCGAGGCGGCGCGGGACGCCGTACGGGACATCGGCGGTTCCGGTCTGGTGCTGCTGGCGGTGGCGACGGCGGCGCTGTGCGCGTGGATGCTGGTGCCGCTCGCGTTCCTGGCTCCCGGCCCACTGGCGATGGCGCTGGCCGCGATCGACGTGCGGAGGTCCTGACACCAGGTCAGTACCAGCTGGTTCCGTCCGGTTCACTTCCAGCTGGTTTCCGTCCGGTTCACCCTCTCCTCTGCTCTTCTGTCCGAGAGTTAACGGGCCATTAGGGTGCATGAGGTGTGAAGGTGTCATCGCGTTGTCAATCATCTTGTCATGAACCTGCGGCCCGACAGGCGGGCCGCGGTCTCATGGAGGTGTGGGATGCACCGCAGACTCGCCACCGGACTGGCCGCCTCGACCCTGGCCCTCGTCACCGTCGTCGGCACGGCGGCCGCCGCCGACGCCGCTCCCGCCGACAAGCCGCAGATCCTCGCGAGCTGGACCCAGACCGGCGCGTCCAGCTACAACACCTGGGCCGCCGCCCGCGCGAACCAGGCCGCCTGGAGCGCCTACGCGTTCGACTGGACCACCGACTACTGCTCCTCCTCGCCGGACAACCCGTTCGGCTTTCCCTTCCGGATGTCCTGCGCCCGGCACGACTTCGGCTACCGCAACTACAAGACCGCGGGCACCTTCAGCGCCAACAAGTCACGTCTCGACAGCGCCTTCTACGAAGACCTCAAGCGGGTGTGCGCCGCGTACACGGGCGGCACGAAGACCGCCTGCAACAGCACGGCGTGGACGTACTACCAGGCCGTGAAGGCCTTCGGCTGACGCCATGTCCGGCCGGGGGGGCATCCTCCGGTCGGACGGTCCAGCCCGCGGGCCGGCACCGCGCACGAGGCGCAGGTTCGCCCGTTTCCTGCATACGGCGCCGACCGGCCGCCGTCCCGCGCCATGGCCTCGGCGGCCGGTCAGCCCAGTGCCCGGTCCAGGTTGAAGGCGGCGCTGATCAGGGCGAGATGCGTGAACGCCTGCGGGAAGTTGCCCTGTTGCTCACCGGTGTGGCTGATCTCCTCGGCGTACAGGCCCAGATGGTTGGCGTAGGTGAGCATCTTCTCGAAGGCCAGCCGTGCCTCGTCGATCCGCCCGGCATGGACCATGGCCTCGACGTACCAGAACGAGCAGATGGAGAACGTGCCCTCGTCGCCGCGCAGTCCGTCGGGGCTCGCCAGCGGGTCGTAGCGGTAGACCAGCGAGTCCGACACCAGGTCCTCGGTGAGGGCGTCCAGCGTGGACAGCCACTTCGGGTCAGTGGGCGCGATGAACTTCGTCAGCGGCATCATCAGCACCGCCGCGTCGAGCACGTCACCGTCCTCGTGCTGCACGAACGCCTGGCGGCTCTCCGACCAGCCCTTGCTGTGGATGCGCCGGTAGATGGCGTCCCGGCACGTCTGCCAGCGGGCCAGGTCGGCGGGCAGGCCGCGCCGGTTGGCCATTCGGATGCCCCGCTCGATCGCCACCCAGCACATCAGCCGTGAGTACAGGAAGTTCTTGCGGCCGCCGCGGGTCTCCCAGACGCCCTCGTCGGGCTGGTCCCAGTTCTCGCACACCCAGTCCACCAGCGCGGACACATCGTCCCACTGGTCGCTGGAGATCGGCTTGGCCCATTTGTCGTAGAGGTAGATCGAGTCGATCAGCGCCCCGTAGATGTCCAGTTGGAGCTGCTCGGCGGCCCCGTTGCCGATCCGGACCGGCGCGGAGGACCGGTGCCCCTCCAGATGGCCGAGTTCACGCTCCGTCAGATCGGTGCGGCCGTCGATGCCGTACATGATCTGCAGCGGGCCCGAGGGTTTGCCGTCGCCCGGACTGATGTGCTCGGTCAGGAAGTTCATGAACGCCTCGGCCTCGCCGGTGAAGCCCAGCCGCAGCAGCGCGTACACACAGAACGCGGCGTCCCGCACCCACACGTACCGGTAGTCCCAGTTGCGCTCCCCGCCGAGCTGCTCCGGCAGGCTCGTCGTCGGGGCCGCCACGATCGCGCCGGTCGGCGCGTAGGTCAGCAGCTTCAAAGTGAGTGCCGAGCGGTGCACCATCTCCCGCCAGCGGCCACGGTACTTGGACGCGGACAGCCACTTGCGCCAGTAGTCCACCGTGGTGGTGAACTGCTCCTCCGCCTCGACGCGCGCACACCGGCGCGGAGCCACCTCGCCGCCCACCCGGTCCAGGGCGAACACCGCCGACTCGCCCTGGGAGAGCTTGAAGTCGGCGCGCGCGTCCAGGCCGTCGACCTCCAGCGGGACGGTGGCGGTGAGCCCCAGCGACAGCTTGGCGGACTCGAACACCGTGACGTCACCGGCCATGTGCACGGTGTGCGGTTCGGCGCCGTAGTCGAAGCGCGGCGCCACCCGCGTACGGAACGGGATGGAGCCCCGCACGCACAGCACCCGCCGGATCAGCCGGTGGCGTTCGGTCTCCACCGAGCCGCTGTCGACGGGCATGAAGTCCTGGACCTCGCCGACCCCGTCCTCGGTGTAGAAGCGGGTGATCAGCACGTTGGTGTCGGGGAAGTAGAACTGCTTGGTGGTGGCCGGTACGGTCGCCGCCAGTTCGAAGCAGCCGCCCTTGTCCGCGTCCAGGATGGCGGCGAAGACGCTCGGGGCGTCGAAGTCGGGGCAGCAGTACCAGTCGATCGTGCCGTCGGTGCCCACCAGGGCCACGCTGCGCAGGTCGCCGATCAGCCCGTGCTCCGCGATCGGCAGATACCGCGCGTCCCCGGACACCTGCTGTGCGGTCGGTTGTGCGTCCATCGCAGCCTCCATGCCGGCGCGCCCCTCGGCCTCAGCGCCAGCTTAGGCGGGGAAGGACAGCGCGGGGTCGGTAACGCCGCTAGACAGCGACAACCCGTACCCCCGCCTCCTCGAACCGTCGTACCGTCTGCGCGTCGGCCCCCGTGTCCGTGACCAGCGTGTCCACCGTTTCGGCCGCACAGATCCGGGCGAAGGCCCGTCGGCCCAGCTTGCTGGAGTCGGTGGCGACGATCACGCGCTCGGCACGCTCGCACAGCAGCCGGTTGATCGCCGCCTCCGCCTCGTCGTGGGCGGCGGCCCCGTGGAACACGTCGAAGCCGACCACACCGAGCACCGCCACATCGAGGGTGATCTGCCCGAGCACCCCGTCAGCGAGTGGCCCGACCAGCTCGTACGACTGCGGGCGGGCGACCCCGCCGGTCAGCACGATCTTGAACTGGGGACGCACCGCCAGCTCGTTCGCGATGTTCAGCGCGTTGGTGACGATCGTCATCGCCGGCGAACCGGACGCCAGATCGCTGCGCACGGCCAGCGCCCGGGCCACCTCGGTGGTGGTCGTCCCGCCGGTCAGCCCCACCGCCTCGCCCGGCGCCAGCAGATCCGCGACCGCCTTCGCGATCCGCTGCTTCTCGGAGGCGTGCCGGGCCGTCTTGTAGCGCAGTGGCAGTTCGTAGGACACTCCGTGCACGACCGCGCCGCCCCGCGTGCGTACGAGCATCTGCTGTTCGGCGAGCTGGTCGAAGTCCCGGCGGATCGTCGCCGACGAGACCGCCAGCTCGACGGCCGCCTCCTCGACGTCCAGCCGGCCGCGCTCGACGAGCAGCTCCAGCAGCGCCTTCCAGCGGGCGTCGCGCGACATCCGCAGCCTCCGTTCCCCGACCGCTCTCGCTCTCCTGGTGACCCTAGCGCACCCTGTTTTTCTTCGAATGCTTGATTGTGCTCGAAACCTCGCTATATCTTGCAAGAAAAATCATCACGGACATCCCCAGGGGAAGGAACGGCATGACCCATGTCGAGGACGAGCTGACCAGCCAGCCCGAGTGCTGGACGCGGGCCGCGGTGGAGGTCCCCAAGCACCGCGGGGCGCTGCCGGCGGCGGGCGAACGGGTCGCGATCGTGGGATGCGGCACCTCGTACTTCATGGCACAGGCCGCCGCCGCACTGCGCGAAGGCGCCGGGCAGGGCGAGACGGACGCCTTCGCCGCGTCCGAGTTCCCGTACGGCCGCTCGTACGACCGTGTCGTCGCGCTCACCCGCTCCGGCACCACCACCGAAGTCCTCGACCTGCTCCGGCAGGTGAAGGGACGCACCCGCACGACCGCGATCACCGCGGACCCGCACACGCCGGTCATGGAGGCCGCCGAGGAGGTCGTCGTCCTCGACTTCGCGGACGAACGCTCCGTCGTCCAGACCCGGTTCGCCACCACCGCCCTGACCCTGCTGCGCGCCCATCTCGGCCTGCACACCGACGCCGTCGTGACCGACGCCCGCACCGCGCTCCGTGCGGAACTGCCCCCAGGCCTCGTCGACTGCAGCCAGTTCACCTTCCTGGGCCGCGGCTGGACCGTGGGACTGGCGAACGAGGCCGGGCTGAAGATGCGCGAGGCCTCCCTCGCCTGGACCGAGGCCTACCCGGCGATGGAGTACCGGCACGGCCCCATCAGCGTCACCACCCACGGCACCGCCACCTGGATGCTCGGCGAGGCACCGGACGGCCTGGCCGAACAGGTCGGTACGACAGGCGCGTTGTGGGTGCCGGGCGGCCTGGACCCGCTCGCCGAACTGGTCCGCGTCCAGCGGCTCGCCGTCGCGGTCGCCGCGGCCCGCGGCCTGGACCCCGACCAGCCCCGCCACCTCGCCCGCTCGGTGATCCTCGCCCCCTGAAGCTCACGGAAGGACCAGCCGTGCCCCTCGTGACCACCGGCGAACTCGTCGGCCGCGCCGCCGCGGCCCACGTGGCGGTCGCCGCCTTCAACGTCATCACCCTCGAACACGTCGAGGCCGTCATCGCCGGTGCGGAGTCGGTGAGTTCCCCCGTCGTCCTCCAAGTCAGCGAGAACGCCGTCAAGTTCCGCTACGGACGGCTGCTCCCGCTCGCCCGCGCGGCCGTCGCCGCTTGCGAAGGCGCCACCGTGCCCGTCGCGCTGCACCTCGACCACGTCCAGAGCGACGACCTGCTGCGCCAGGCGCCCGACGCCGGATTCAGCTCCGTCATGTACGACGGCTCCCACCTGCCGTACGCCGAGAACCTCGCCGCGACCAGAGCCGCCGCCGACTGGGCGCACGCCCGGGGACTGTGGGTGGAGGCCGAGCTGGGGCGGGTCGGCGGGAAGGAAGGTGAGGCGGCGCTGAACGCCCACGCGCCCGGAGCGCGTACCGACCCGGCCGAGGCCGGTGCCTTCGTCGCGGACTCCGGGGTGGACGCCCTCGCCGTCGCCATCGGCAGCTCGCACGCCATGACCACCCGCACCGCCACCCTCGACCACACCCTCCTCGAACGGCTGGCCGGAACCCTGGACGTGCCCCTCGTCCTGCACGGCTCCTCCGGCGTGCCGGACGACGAACTCGCCGCCGCCGTCGCGGGCGGCATCGCCAAGGTGAACATCGGCACCGCGCTCAACCTCGCCATGACCGGCGCGATCCGGGAGTTCCTGGCCGCCCACCCAGAGGCGGTCGACTCCCGCACCTACCTGAGCGTGGGACGGGAGGCGATGGCACGCACGGTCGCCGGCGTCATCCGGGCACTCGACCGGCCGGCCGCGCCCGCCGGAACGGCCGCCGCTACTTCCTGACGGCCTTGAGCACCACGAACTTCGGGTCACTTGCGACCAGTTGGCAGTTGCCGAACAGCCGCCGCAGCTTCACGTGGTACCCGAGGTGCCGGTTGCCGACGACCCACAGCTCGCCTCCGGGACACAGCACCCGCTGGGCGTCGGTGAACATCCGCCACGCCGTCGTGTCGGTCGTCGCCTGGTGCGAGTGGAAGGGCGGATTGTTGAGCACCAGGTCGACGCTCCCGGCCGGCACCCCCGCCAGCCCGTCCCCGACCCGGAACTCGGCGTGCCCGGGCCCACCGTTCGCCGTGTACGTGGCCTGCGCCGAGGCCACGGCCTGGAAGGACTCGTCCACGAACAGCACCTGGGCCTCGGGACCGGCCAGCGCCACCGCGGTGCCGACCACACCGTTGCCGCACCCCAGGTCCACCACCCGCCGCGCGTCCTTGACGGCCGGCAGATGCTGGAGGAAGAACCGGGTGCCGATGTCCAGCCGGTCGGCGCAGAAAACACCCGCGTGATTGACGACCGTGCGCCCCGAGAGCGGACCGATGCCGTCGGGCAGGGCGTAGCGGTACGGCCAGGGGCCGGGGCCCGACTCCCGCGACGGCGTCGGCTTCGGCGCGCAGAAGACGAGCCGCGCCTTCTTCTCGGCGAGCGAGGTCCGCGTCGGCCCAAGGATCCGCTCGAACAGCTGGAGGGTCGAGGTGTGGATCTCCTTGACCATGCCGGTGCCGACGACGACCGTCCCCTCGTGCACCGCGGGCGCCAGCCGCAGCAGTTGGTCCTCCAGGAGCGCCAGGCTCTTCGGCACCCGCACCAGCAGGACGTCGACGCGGGCGGGCGGCGCGTCCTGCGTGGTCAGCAGCTCCACCGAGCCGCTCTCGACACCGTTGCGGGCGAGGTTGGCCCGGGTCGCCTCCTGGGTGAGGAAGGAGTCCGTGATCTGCGTCGGCCGGTGTGCCGCGAGCGCCGTGACCAACGCGCCCCACCGGTCCCCGAGCACCACGACCGTGCCGGACAGCGGGACCTTCTCGTCGGCCAGGTACCCCAGCAGGTAGGCGTCGGAGGCGTCCCAGGCACGCAGCCGGTCGCGAGGGTCCTCGGGGAAGCGGGACAGCTCGAGCTCGCCCCAGGGAGTCGTCATACGGTCGTTCATCGTGCGTCAAGGCTAGCCGAGGCGCAGCTCAGGCCTGGTCGGGCAGGATGGACGGTATGGACACCGAGCTCTTCCCCCGGGCCCGTACACAGGTCGCGCCAGGCGCGGTGCACGTGCCGGACTGGCTGGACCTGGAGGGGCAGCGGGAGCTGGTGGCGGCCTGCCGCGCGTGGGCGCGCCCGCCGGCCGGCCTGCGGACGGTCCGCACACCCGGCGGCGGCACCATGACCGCCCGCCAGGTCTGTCTGGGCTGGCACTGGTATCCGTACGGCTACGCCCGCACGGTCGTCGACGGTGACGGCGCGCCCGTGAAGCCGTTCCCCGGCCGGCTGGGCGAGCTGGGCCGCCGCGCGGTGCGGGAGACGCTGGGGGAGCAGGCGGCCCCGTACGACATCGCGCTCATCAACTTCTACGACGGCGACGCCCGCATGGGCATGCACCGCGACAGCGACGAGAAGTCGGACGCCCCGGTGGTCTCCCTGAGCCTCGGCGACACCTGCGTCTTCCGCTTCGGCAACACCGAGACCCGGACCCGCCCCTACACCGACGTCGAACTGCGCAGCGGCGACCTCTTCGTCTTCGGCGGCCCCTCCCGACTCGCCCACCACGGCGTGCCGCGGGTACGGCCGGGCACCGCGCCGCCGGAACTGGGCCTGACCGGACGGCTGAACATCACGCTCCGGGTCAGCGGCCTGTAGACCGGCTCTCTCCGCGGATCATGGGAGACTCCCCCTCATGAGCGGGAAGGCGGACCCCCGGACGGCGGGGGAAGGGACGACCACCCACAGGACGCGGCTGGACCGGGGAAGGGGCGCGCTCGGGCCCGCCCTGGA
The DNA here is from genome assembly GCF_044459385.1 of Streptomyces sp. NPDC050287. Classification (NCBI taxonomy): domain Bacteria; kingdom Bacillati; phylum Actinomycetota; class Actinomycetes; order Kitasatosporales; family Streptomycetaceae; genus Streptomyces; species Streptomyces sp. NPDC050287. The sequence goes on from NZ_JBITIY010000005.1 coordinate 576,672, forward strand.
ACTCGTGCACACCGGACGCGCGCCGACCCGCGCCGTCCTCACCGCCGAGCTCGGCGTGACCCGGGCCACCGCCGGGGCCGTCGCCGCCGAACTGGAGGCGCTCGGGCTGATCCGGGTGGACGCCCGGCCCGGCGCGGCGGCCGGTTCGCAGGGGCGGCCCTCGCACCGGCTCGCGGTCGCCGAGGACGGCCCCGTCGTCCTCGCCGCTCAGGTGCACGCCGACGGGTTCCGGGCGGCCCTGGTCGGCCTTGGCGGCCGTATCGTGGCCACCGCGCCCGGCTGTGAGACCGTGGACGCGGACCCGGCGAAGGTCCTCGGCTCGGTCGTGGAAGCCGGGGCGGAACTGCTGCGTACCACCGGCCGCCGTTGCGTCGGCGCGGGCCTCGCCGTGCCGTCCGCGGTCGCCGAACCGGACGGGCTCGCGCTGAACCCGCTGCACCTGGCCTGGCCGGCGGGCGCTCCGGTGCGGCGCATCTTCGAGGAGTGCGTGCGCGCGGCCGGCATCACCGGCCCGGCGTTCGCGGCCAACGACGTCAACCTCGCCGCCCTCGCCGAGCACCGGCACGGCGCGGGCCGCGGCGCCCGCGATCTGCTGTGCGTGGCCACCGGACACCGGGGTGTGGGCGGCGCGCTGGTGCTGGACGGGCGCCTGCACACCGGGAGTTCGGGCCTGGCCCTCGAAGTCGGCCACCTCACCGTCCACCCCGAGGGCCGCCCCTGCCACTGCGGCAGCCGCGGCTGCCTGGACGTCGAGGCCGACCCGCTGGCCTTCCTCACGGCCGCCGGCCGCGACCCCGGCCCGGAGGTGTCCCTGCTCCAACTCGCCAACGACCTGATCCGCGACCACTACGACGACCCGTCCGTCCGCACCGCCACCGAGGCCCTCATCGACCGGCTCGGACTCGGCCTCGCGGGCCTGGTCAACATCCTCAACCCGGACCGCATCATCCTCGGCGGCCTGCACCGCACCCTCCTCGACGCCGACCCCGACCGGCTGCGCGCGGTCGTCGCCGACCGCAGCCTGTGGGGACAGAGCGGCGGCGTCCCCATCCTCGCCTGCACCCTCGACCACAACAGCCTGGTCGGCGCCGCGGAACTGGCCTGGCAGCCGGTCCTGGACGACCCTCTGGGGGCACTGACGTAGCCGCCGCCGACGTGGGTGCCCGCCGAGCCGACACGCACCACCGCGCCGAGTAGGCTCGCGGCATGCGGATCTCCGTCTCCTCGGACATGGACGAACCGGTCGCGCGCGGCCTCGTGGCGGAACTGCGGGCGCGCGGCCACGAGGTGGTCGCCCACGGGGCGCTCCGCCCCGGCGACGACCCCCAATGGGCCGTCTGCTCGCAGGCCGCGGCCCGTGAGGTCGCGGACGGCCGGGCCGACCAGGCGGTCGTGTGCTGCTGGACCGGCACCGGCGCCTCCATCGCCGCGAACAAGGTGCCCGGCGTCCGCGCGGCCCTGTGCACCGACGCCTACACCGCCGGCGGCGCCCGCCGCTGGAACGACGCCAACGTGCTCGCCCTCAGCCTCCGGCTCACCTCCGAGCCGCTGCTCAAGGAGATCCTCGACGCCTGGTTCGCCGCGGAAGCGAGCCAGGAGACCGAGGACCGCGAGAACGTGGCCCACGTCGGACGCCTGGACCACGGCAGGGCCTCCTCGTAGATCACCGGCTCGTTCGAGCGCGCCGTCCGCCCAGTCCGCCGAGTCCATTGAGTCCGCCGAGACCTCAAGGAGCAGTGGAAGCGTCCGTACGTACTCCCCGGGAGGTACGCCGATTGCCGCTGGCCGTACGACGACCCGGGCCCCTCCTCGGCGGCAGTCTCGAGGCATCACCGGAAGACCCCACCGAGGAGATGACCCGAGATGCAGACCCTGGCGCACTGGGACGGCGGACCCGGCCCGTGGATCCTGTTCTTCCCCCTCATCTGGGCGGCCGTCGTGATCGGCGTCGTCACCGTCCTGCGCCGCACCGTCCGGCGCGGACGCCGTGGACCGTGGGGCGCCCCGGGAGACGGCGGACCCTGGCGTGCGGCGGGCGACACCGCCCCGTCCGGCGACTCGCCGATCGCGATGCTCGGCCGGCGCTTCGCCTCCGGCGAGATCGACGAGGACGAGTACTGGCGCCGGCTGTCCGTCCTGGACGAGCAGTTCGGCCGTACGGGCAAGGGCGGTGCGGCATGACCACCACGACCGCCGCCGTCGGCACCCTGCCGGCCGCCCGCGTCGTCGACGCCGTGAAGGTGTACGGCAGGGGCGACACCGAGGTGAGGGCCCTGGACGGGGTGAGCGTCGACTTCCCGGCCGGCCGCTTCACCGCGATCATGGGGCCCTCGGGCTCCGGCAAGTCGACCCTGATGCACTGCGCGGCCGGCCTCGACACCCTCACCTCGGGCGCCGCCCACATCGGCGACACCGAACTGGGCTCCCTCGACGACCGCCGCCTCACCCTGCTGCGCCGCGACCGCGTCGGCTTCGTGTTCCAGGCGTTCAACCTGGTGCCGACGCTGACCGTCGCGGAGAACATCACGCTGCCGCTGGACCTCGCGGGCACCAGGGGCGACCCGGAGTGGACCGACGCGCTGATCGACGTCGTCGGTCTGCGCGACCGGCTCCACCACCGGCCCTGCGAACTCTCCGGCGGACAGCAGCAACGCGTCGCCGTGGCCCGGGCGTTCGCCGGCCGGCCGGACGTCGTCTTCGCCGACGAACCGACCGGAAACCTCGACTCCCGCTCCGGCGAGGAGGTCCTCGGACTGCTCGGCCGCGCGGTGCGCCGAACGGCCCGCACGGTCGTCATGGTCACTCACGACCCGGTCGCCGCCGCCCACGCCGACGAGGTCGTCTTCCTGGCCGACGGACGCCTGGTCGACCGCATGCAATCGCCGACCGCCGAGAAGGTCCTGGACCGGATGAAAGCCCTCGAGGTGCCCTCGTGAACGCCTCCGTGCGCCTGAGCGCGGCCTCCCTGCGTGCCCACAAGCGGCGCTTCGCGGGGACGTTCCTCGCGGTGTTCCTCGGCGTCGCCTTTCTCACCGGGACCCTCGTCATGGGCGACACGCTGCGCGCCGGCTTCGACACCATGTTCGGCGACGCGACCAGCGGCACCGACGCCGTCGTCCGCGGCGCCGACGCCATCACCACCCCCGGCGAGAGCCAGGGCGTACGCCGGCCCGTCCGCACGGACCTGGTGAACACCGTCGAGAAGGTCCCGGGCGTCGCCGCCGCGGCGCCCGACATCCAGGGCGCCGGCCAACTGGTCGGCGCGAACGGCAAACCCATCGGCGGCCAGGGCCCGCCCACCCTCGCCGGGAACTGGATCACCGACCCGGAGCTCAACCCGTACCGGCTGGCGGAGGGCCGGGCCCCTCAGAAGTCCGGGGAGGTCGTCGTCAACCGCGGGACCGCCGAGAAGGGCGACCTGAAGATCGGCGACACGACCACCCTGCGGACGCCCGGCCCCGTGAGGGTGACGATCGTGGGCCTGGCGACCTTCGGCGGCGAGGACGGCATGGCGCAGGTGACCTTCACCGGCATGACCCAGGCCGACGCCGAGAAATACCTGACGGCCCGGCCCGGCGAGGCCGCGAGCATCCAGGTGCGGGCCGGACCCGGAGTGAGCCAGGGAGAACTCGTGGACCGGCTGACTCCCGTACTGCCCGAGGGAGTCGAGGCCATCACCGGTCAGGAGTCCGCCCAGGAGAACACCGACATGATCTCCAGCCGGTTCCTGACCGTCTTCACCCTCTTCCTGCTGGTGTTCTCCGGGGTCGCCCTGCTGGTCGCGACCTTCTCCATCCACAACACCTTCGCCATCGTCGTCGCCCAACGCACCCGTGAGAACGCCCTGTTGCGGGCGCTGGGCGCCTCGCGCCGTCAGGTCACCGGCACCGCCCTCGTCGAGGCGAGCGCCGTGGCCGTGCTGGCGTCGGCCGCGGGCCTGGCGGGCGGCATCGGCATCGCCGCCGGACTGCGGGCCCTGTTCCCGGCCATCGGATTCCCCTTCCCCGACAGTGACTTGGTGATCAGCGGACTCTCGATGGCGCTGCCGCTCGCGGTCGGCATCGTGGTCTGCCTGAGCTCCGCCCTGCTGCCCGCCGTACGCGCCGGCCGCACCGCGCCGCTGGCCGCCCTGCGCGAGACGGCTGTCGACTCCTCCGGCGCCTCCCGCGTCCGTGCCGTGACCGGTCTGGGCCTGGCCGCCCTCGCGCTCGCGACCACCCTCACCGGCGTCCTCGTCTCGCCGTCCCTCTGGCTGGCGGGAGCCGGCGCCGTCCTGGCCCTGGCCTCCTTCGTGGTGCTGGGCCCGGTCGCCTCCACGACCGTCGTACGGGTGCTCGGCAGTCCCCTCGACAAGCTCCGCGGCGTCACCGGCGCCCTCGCCCGGCGCAACGCCCTGCGCAGCCCGAAGCGCACGGCCGCCACCGCCGGCGCGCTCATGATCGGCGTGGCCGTGGTGTCGCTGTTCACGGTGTTCGGCGCCTCCCTGAAGGCGACCATGGACCAGACGGTGTCCCGGTCCTTCGCGGGCGACGTGGCCGTCAGCACCCCGTCGTTCGGCGCGGGCGGCAGCGGCCTGAGCCCGGCGCTCGCCGGAGCGGTTCAGCGACTGCCCCAGGTGGACACGGCCGTGGGACTCGGCCGTGGCGTCGCCGAAGTCGACGGGAGGGGACGGGCGTTGACCGTCACTGACCCGCTCGCCCTGGAGCGCACCTTCGACCTCGGCACGATCGACGGCTCCCTCGGCGACCTCGGCACCGACGGCATCGCCCTCACCAGGACCGAGGCCGACAAGCAGGGCCTGAAGACCGGCGACACGGCACAACTCGCCTTCACCGACGGCAAGAAGGAGACCTTCACCGTCCGTGCGGTCTACGGCCGCTCCGAGCTCGCCGGTGACTACGTCATCACCCGCGCCGCCTGGGCCCCGCACCGCACCCAGGACTCCGACACCCTGCTCGCCGTCTCCTTCAAGGACGGCGTGAGCACGGACGCCGGCAAGGCGGCGGTGGAGAAGGTCGCCGAGCGGTACGGCGACCCCGAGGTGCAGACCCGCGACGAGTACGCGCAGTCATCGGCCGGCGGCATCGACATGATGCTCACGCTGGTCTACGCGCTGCTCGCCCTCGCGGTGCTCATCGCGCTCCTCGGCATCGCCAACACCCTCACCCTGGCGATCCACGAGCGCACCCGCGAACTGGGCCTCCTGCGGGCTGTCGGCCAGACCCGCGCCCAGCTGCGGGCCATGGTCCGCTGGGAGTCCGTCCTGGTCGCCGCTTTCGGCACGGTCGGCGGACTCGCCCTCGGCGGCTTCCTCGGCTGGGTGCTGGTGAAGGCCTCGGACGGGGCGAGCGACAGCGCCTTCGCCTTCGCGATGCCGCCCCTGCAGCTGACGGCGGTGGCACTGGTGGGCCTCGCGGCCGGAGCCCTCGCGGGCCTGCGACCGGCCCGGCGCGCGGCACGCCTGGACATCCTGCGGGCCATCGCCACGGAGTGACCGAGGGGCGGCAAGGGCCCACCGAGGCCGGGTGTTCCGACGCGTCGGCCGCGAGAGAGCGGGAGGGGCGCGCCGGTGTCGAGACGGTATGGGAATTCCCCGCGCGCTGACGGCGAACGTGGGGGACAGCGGCGGCCCAGGGTCGAGCACGGTCGCTGTCTCAACTCCGGCTGAGGCGCGCCCCGCAGGCGAACGAGCCGGACAACCCGCCCGCTCAGCCGGCAACGGCCGACCGGGCGGGAGCGCGTTCCGGTCGGCCCAGGTCGACGGCGTGCTCGACCTCCGGGAACCGGTGTGCGGGCGTGTCCACGAGCTGACGGCGGGGCGGCCGCGCGGACTTCGCCCGGGTGGACGACGGTGTGGGCAGCGTGAACCACACGACCTTGCCGGACTCGCCGTCCGGATGTACGCCCCAGCTCTCGCTGACCGCGGCGACCATCGCGAGCCCGCGCCCGCAGGTCGCGAGCGGATCCGCGTCGTCGAGGGATCCCACGACCGGCAGCCGCGGGTCGTGGTCGCGCACCGAGACCTTGAGCCGGTCGAGGACCAGCTCGATCTCGACCGTGCATGTCTTGTCGGGCCGGGCGTGTCGGTGGACGTTGGTCAACAACTCGGTCACACCGAGGGCCGCCCGGTCTATGAGCGGATCGAGATGCCAGTAGCGCAACTGCGCCGATACGATTCTGCGGACCTGGCCGATCCGCGACGGCAGGGCTTGGAGCTCCACCGTGCAGTGCCTGCTTGGGTGACTGATCACGGCTGCGACTCCCCGACATAGAGGTCCGGAAGAACACGGAGTTCGGATCGATCCAGCAAGTGCCTGCGTGACACAGCCGCCTGCTGTCGTGCCCGGCGGGCTGGTTCGCAGCGTAATCGCCGGTAAACCCAGAGTGATGTGAGACCAGCGTGACGCAGGGGGTGCCGTCCCGCAACTCGCGGTGACTCAGCCGCTACGCCCCGCAGCCCTCCGTACGGCTTCGATGAACCGGCGTGCCGCCGGCGGACCAGGCTCGCCCGGGGCCGGGTCGTGGGCGCCCAGGGTGAGCAGGTACCGCTTGCCGTTGAGGTCGGCCAGGGCCCGGTCGTCCGGGGCGAACCAGGGCTTGGAGGCGCGCACCGCCTGCACCGGCGCGCTGTCGATCTCACTGCCGTAACTGGTGAGCAACTCGAGCCTGCCGCCGCTGATCCGAACCTGGCCGGCCCGGGTGAGCGAGCGCAGCCGCTTCCCGATCCGCACGCCCGTCGCCCTGAACTCCGGCTCCGCCATCCGCCCCGCCCCCTCGCGCCTGTGCGTCTGTCGACCTGCGTTCCCGCACGGGCCGATGACCTGTTCCTGTCGTGATCCAGTGTGCGCCCCCGCCCGGACCTTCGTCCCGACGGGCAGTCTGCCCGCCCCCGGCGCCGAGCACCAGTGCGCGTGGCCGCCTCCCCGGGGGCGCCCGAAGCACTCGCGCGAATGCGCCCCCATGGCCGCGTCCCGCAGCGCCCCAGGGTTCCCTTTGAGGCCCTCAAAGGGATGTTTATGCAGGTGAGAAGCGTGCTGCAGGTGTCTATGATCGGTGTGCCGACCGCGTGACGCGCCGTCGGCGCGCAGCCTAAGGAGCCCCGCCGTGAGCACCCCCCAACAGACCAGGACCGGCGAAACCCTCGACGTCGACCACAGCGACGCCGCCTACCGCGGCTGGCTGAAAGAGGCCGTCCGCAAGGTCCAGGCCGACGCCAACCGCTCGGCCGACACCCATCTGCTGCGCTTCCCGCTGCCCGAGCGGTGGGGCATCGACCTGTACCTCAAGGACGAGTCGACCCACCCCACCGGCAGCCTCAAGCACCGGCTGGCCCGCTCCCTCTTCCTCTACGGCCTGTGCAATGGCTGGATCCGGCCGGGCCGCCCGGTGATCGAGGCGTCCAGCGGCTCGACGGCCGTGTCCGAGGCGTACTTCGCCAAACTGATCGGCGTGCCCTTCATCGCCGTCATGCCGCGCACGACCAGCGCCGAGAAGATCCGCCTGATCGAGTTCCACGGCGGTCAGTGCCACTTCGTGGACGACTCGCGCAGGATGTACGAGGAGTCCGCCCGCCTGGCGGTGGACACCGGCGGCCACTACATGGACCAGTTCACCTACGCGGAACGGGCCACGGACTGGCGCGGCAACAACAACATCGCCGAATCCATCTTCCGTCAGCTGGAGTTGGAGCGGTTCCCGGAGCCCGCGTGGATCGTCGCCACGGCGGGCACCGGCGGCACCTCGGCGACCCTCGCGCGCTACGTCCACTACATGCAGTACGACACCCGCGTCTGTGTCGCCGATCCGGAGAACTCGTGTTTCTTCGACGGCTGGACCACCGGCGATCCGGACGTCACCTGCGACTGCGGCTCCCGTATCGAGGGCATCGGCCGGCCGCGCATGGAACCGAGCTTCGTGCCCGGCGCGATCGACCGCATGATGAAGGTCCCGGACGCCGCGAGCGTCGCCGCCGTACGCGCCCTGGAGCAGGCCATCGGCCGCCGGGCGGGCGGCTCCACGGGCACCGGGCTGTGGAGCGCGTTGAAGATCGTCGCCGAGATGGTCGCCGAGGGCCGGCCGGGGAGTGTGGTCACCCTGCTGTGCGACCCCGGGGACCGCTACCTAGACAAGTACTACTCCGACGCGTGGCTCGCGGAACAGGGCCTGGACATCGAGCCGTACACGGCGGCCATCACCTCGCTGCTGGAGACGGGCGTCTGGCGCTGAGGGGCTGGTGAGGGACCTCCACTCGGCCAACTGACCAGCAGCCGACGTCAACGGTCGCGCCAGTCGCGCGTGGCCGCTCAATACAGGATCGCCTCGCACCGATCACCGCCCTGGACTACTGGTGCCGTCCGGACCGTTGACGGCTCCAGGGGACCCATGACAACGTTTCCATCGGCTCAGATGCCGCTACAGAATGGAGACGTTTCCATGCGCGCGTATCCCTCCCGCCGGGCGCTGATGGGCTCCGGTCTCACGGCCATGGCCATGGCCACGATGGCGGCAACTTCCACCGCGACCGCGGACGCCGCGGACGGCGGCAACCCGGAGGACGCGGCACACCGGTCCCGCGCACTGTCCCGCGCCAGAGCCGCCTACGCCGCCCTGGACAAGTACCTCGGTACCACGGACGGATCCGGACTGGTCCGCGAGCAGTATCCGGCGGCCTCGGGCGACAACGCGTACTCCTACGAATGGCCCTTCTCCCAGGCGCACATCGCCGCTCTGGACCTCGCGGCGGTGGACAAGCCGTACGAGTCGGAGCTGGCCGCCCGGGCGAAGGCCCAGGAGCACTACTGGAACGCCGGCGGAGGCACGACCGGGCTGCCCGGATACGCTTCCTACCCCGTCGCTCCGTACGGCTCGGGCGGCGACATGTTCTACGACGACAACGAGTGGGTCGGCCTGGCGAAGGTCCAGCGCCATCTGCAGACCGGGGACAAAGCCGCGCTGGCACGCGCGAAGGAGATCTTCGCCCTCGTCAAGTCCGGCTGGGACACCGACGCTTCGCACGCCGCCCCCGGCGGGGTCTTCTGGACACAGGCGACCTGGAGCAACGACCGCAACACGGTCTCGAACATGCCGGGCGCCCAACTCGGCCTGCGTCTCCACCTGATCACCGGGGAGAGCGACTACCTGGACTGGTCACGACGGTTCTACGACTGGACGAACACCCATCTGCAGAGCCCCGGCGCACTGTACTGGGACCATCTCGACCTCAAGGGCACCATCGAGAAGACCATCTGGTCGTACAACCAGGGTGTTCCGGTGGGCGTCAACGTCCTGCTCCACCGGGCGACCGGCGATCGCGTCTATCTGCGTCGGGCCCAACAGATCGCCGAGGCCGCGTACGCGTACTACGTCACGCAGGGGCGGCTGTTCAGCCAGCCGGTGTTCTTCAACTCGATCTTCTTCAAGAACCTGCTGCTCCTGGAGTCGGTGACCGGGGACGGCACATACCATCGCGCGATGGCCGACTACGCCGACCAGGTCTGGTCCACCATGCGTGACCCCGCGACCGGACTGGTGCACTTCGACTCCTCCGGCGGCACGCAGGCGATCCAGCAGGCGGCCCTGGCACAGCTCTACGCCGTGCTCGCGTGGCCCCGAGCCCTCTGGCCGACGCTCTACTGAGACTGGGGGCGCAGTTCCCCCGTGCCCCGGGCGATGAGCCGCACCGGCAGCACGGTCCTGCCGGTGGGGGCGTCCTCACCGCCGATGCGGTCGATGAGCAGACGGGCGGCGTGGCGGCCGAGTTCCTCGGTGTCGGAGGCCACCACCGTGACCGGCGTCGGGAGCATGTCGGCCAGCTTGAAGTCGTCGAATCCCACCACCGCGACGGGCGCGTGCAGTTGCTGGCGCGCCCGCAGAACGCCCTCGGTGAGGAAGCCCGTGGTCGAGAAGACCGCCGTCGGCGGCCGCGCCGATGTCAGCAGAGCGTGGGTGGCGGCGCTGGCGTCTTGCGTGGTGCCGCGCCGCAGGGTGACGACCAGGTCCTCGTCGACGGGGATGCCGCTGCGCCGCAGGGCCTTGCGGTAGCCGCGCAGCCTGCGGCCGGTGGTGTAGTACGAGGGCGCGACCAGGATCGCGATCCGGCGGTGGCCGTGGTCGATGAGGTGCTCTGTCGCCGCCGCTCCGCCGCCCTCGTTGTCGACCAGCACGACGTCGGCCTCGGCGCCGGTGGCGGGCCGGTCGACGAAGACGATGGGCACCCGGTCGTGGGCGTTCACCTCGTCGAGGAAGGCATGGTCGCCCTGGTCGGGCACGATGATGAGACCGGCGACCCGGCGGCCGATGAGCTCGCCCACCGCCCGTCGCTCGACCTCCGGGTCCTCGTCGGCGGTGCTGAGGAGCACCGCGTACCCGGCCCGGTTCGCCACCTCGACGGCCGCCTTGGCCAGGGACGCGTAGAACGGGTTGGTGAGGTCGCCCAGCAGCAGCCCGATGGTCATGGAGTTCTGCCCGGGGCGGAGCGATCGCGCGATTTCGTTGCGCTGGTAGCCGATGGCGCTGATGGCGGCGTTGACGCGGTCGACGGTCTCCTCGCGGACCGGTCCGATGCCGTTGACGACGCGCGACACGGTGACGACGGCGACTCCGGCCCGCTCTGCCACATCGCGCATCGTCGGCCTGGTGTTCTGACGGTGCGGGGAACGACTGCTCACGTGGGAGAGAAACCAACTTTCATCGCCGGGGCGGCCGGGGGACCGCCCTCAGGATACGTTTCCAGCACCGTGCGCACGCCCCGGTCAGCACAGTGACCGGGGCTGTGTCCTGGCGCGGGTCGGTGCTAACCGTTGCTCTTGATCACGTCGTTGATCTTGCCGGTCATGGTCTGCAGGTCGGACAGCGGCTTCTTGCCCTTGAGGATGTCCGGCCAGTACGCCGTGATCTGGTCGTTGGACTGGCTGGCCCACTGGGTGGTGAAGCGCACGCCCGTGGTCAGCGGGGCGTCCAGGTCCGCCTTGACGGTGGACGCCACGGTCGTCAGGCCGGCCTTGCCCAGCGCGTTGAAGTACGCGTCCTGGGCGCCGGTGTAGGCCGGCACGGCCACGGGCGAGTTGGGCAGCACCTTGGTCCACACGGTGGAGTCGAGGTACGAGAGGACCTTGTAGGTGGCGTCCGCGTTCTTGGTGTACGACGGGGTGCAGATGCCCACCGCGTCGTACAGGGTGGCCGGCTTGTCGACCTGCGGCAGGGGCGCGAAGCCGTACTTGATCTTCGGCTTGTCGGTGAGGAACCCGGCGGCCAGCCACTGACCGCTCCACAGCATCGGTACCTGCCCTGCGGCGAACAGCGACTGAGCGTTGGAGGCGTCGTAGCCGGGAGGTGCCACGGCACCGCTCTTGATGCCCGCCACGAGTTTGCCGACGCCCTCGGTGTAGGCCGCGTCGGCGGTCACCTTGGTGGGCTGGTTGACGCTGTCGGCGAAGGGTGCGCCGCCGGCGGACAGGGAGTAGAGGCTGAGGCTGAAGGGCGCGTCCTGATTGGTCAGGGCGTCGGCGACCAGGCCGTACTTGGCGCCCTTCTTCTGCAGTTTGCCCGCGGCCTCGTACATCTGGTCCCAGGTCCAGCCGGCCGTCGGCAGGGGTACTCCGGCGGCCTTGAAGGCGTCGATGTCGTACCAGACGCCGTAGGTGTTCAGCAGGGAAGGGACTCCGCCGATCTTTCCGTCGGGGGTCTTCCAGTTCTTGATGGCGGTGGGGGAGAAGTCACCGGAGGTGAGAGCACCGGATCCGGACAGCTTGCCGGACCAGTCGGTGAGCAGACCCTGGCCGGTGTACTGCAGTTCGGTGTCGTTGCCGCACCAGAACAGGTCGGGCAGCTTCTTGGCCTGGGTGAGGGAGGCGAGCTTGTCCCCGTAGTTGCCGTTGGGGGTGTCGATGCGCTTGACCGTGATGTCGGGGTCGTGGAAGCCGGCCAGGGCCTGGTCGATGAGCTGGTTGGTCGCGTTCGACTCCCAGGTCATCACGGTGACCGTGGTCTTGCCGCCGGACGCCTTCCCTGAGGAGCCGCCGCAGGCGGCCGTGGCAAGCAGTCCCCCTGCCGTCAGCAGCGCTCCGGCGGCGTGCAGTGTTCGTTTCAACGTGGACTCCTGGTACGTGATCGGGTCGGCCGGCCGCGGTGCGGTCAGCGCTGGTTGACGGTGCCCAATGCGCTCAGGCCCTGGATGAAGTAGCGCTGGGCCACGAAGAACACGGCCAGTGGGGGGAGCATGTAGAGCAGGTTCGCGGCCATGTAGAGGTTCCAGCTGGGTGTCTGGCCGGCGAACCCGGAGACGAAGGAGGCCATGCCGACGCTCAGCGGCCACTTCTCGGACGAGTACAGGTAGATGAGGGGGTTGAGGTAGTCGTTCCACGAGAACTGGAAGGCGAGGATGGCCATGGTGATCCAGGCCGGCCGGGTGATCGGGAGCATGACGCTGAAGAAGATCCGGACGTGTCCGGCGCCGTCGACCTTGGCGGCCTCGTCGATGGAGTAGGGCACCGACAGGAAGTACTGGCGGGCCAGGAAGATGAACAGCGGATTGCCGCCCAGCCAGGCCGGCACGATCAACGGCAGCCATGTGTCGTACCAGCCGATGTCCTTGAAGAGCTGGAACAGCGGGATGATGCCCACCACCGGGGGCAGCATCATGCTGCCGACGAAGACGTAGAACCAGACCTTCCGGCCGGGGAAGCGGAGCCGGGACAGGGCGTATCCGGCCATCATCGAGGTCATGACGCCGCCCATCACCGACAGACCGGTGATGACGAGGGAGTTCAGCAGCAGGCGTGGGAAGTGGATCGCCTTCGGTCCGTCGACGAAGTTCTCGAAGTGGAACTCGTCCGGCAGCAGTCGGGGCGGAACCTGGAAGACCGCCGAGTGACCCTTCAGGGCGATGGTGATCATCCACAGGATGGGCAGGACCATCACCGAGGAGATCAGCAGTGCCATGGCGTACCAGGACGCGGTCCGCACGGTCTTGCGGGGCGGCCGGGGGTCGGTGGTGACGGGTGTCGGCTGCGGGGACGGAGCCGGAACCGCAGCCGTCGTGACGTCAGGATGCGTGGTCACTGTAGGTCCAAATCGACGAGAAGCGGGCGGTGGCGGCGATCACGACGACGATGACGAGGAAGAGCACCCAGACCTGGGCGGAGGCGTAGCCGAAGTCGGCGACCCGGCCGAGCGTGGGGAAGCCGTTGTTGTAGATCGACAGCATCAGGACCCTGGTGCTGAATCCCGGTCCGCCCTGCCCGTCCGGCGAAAGGATCTTCGGCTGGTTGAAGGTCTGCAGGGCGGTCACCAGTTGCAGCACGACCTGCAGCACCATGATCGGGCTGATCAGCGGCAAGGTGATCCTGAAGAATATGGTCCGGGGCCCGGCGCCGTCGATGCGGGCGGCGTCGTAGAGCTCGGTGGGCACCGCCTGGAGCGCGGCGAGAAAGATGATCATCGTGGAGCCGACGCTCCACAGCATGACGATCACGATCGACGGTATCGCCGAGTTCGAACCGGACAGCCACTCGCTGGTCGGCAGGTGCAGCCACTTGAGCACCTGGTTGGCCAGGCCCACCTGCGGGTTGAAGACGAACTTCCACAGGGTGATCGTGGCGACCACGGGCAGCACCACCGGAAGGTAGATGAGGGTGCGCACCATGCGCACACCCCGCATGTGCCGGTTGCAGAACACCGCCAACGCCAGACCGATGGCCAACGACAGCGGCACGTACAGGACGACCAGCAGCAAGGTGGCACGCACCGAGGGCCAGAACGACGGGTCGGTGGTGAACATCCGGCGGAAGTTGTCGAGGCCGACGAAGGTCGGTGCGGTGAGCCCGTTGTACCGCGTCAGCGCGAAGTAGGCCGACCGGATCAGCGGGTAGACGACGAAGACCGTGAAGCCGACGAGCGCCGGGGACATGAACAGGTACGCGGCCCGGGTGTCCGAGGTGAGCTTCCCTCGCCCGCGCCACAGGCGGCGCGGTGGCGGATACGGCGGTGGGTGCGGGGGTCGGTGCGTCTGCTGATCCGGAGTCGCTGTCACACGCGCTCACCTTCTCCTCTTCCCCTACGAGGAGTTGGCCAGGACCCAGATTCCGGGGCGGCCCCGGCCCTCTGGTGGTCTCCAGCTCCCTCAAGGTAACGTTTCCATTTCGCGGTGAGCACACCGTGGCGCAGGCCCCAGAGGGAGTCAAGAGGCGCGATGGTAACGTTTCCCGGATCATCAGGAACACGGTGGGCGGTTCCGGAGTCACTGACGACGCTCGGACGACGACTTGCCACCGAACTGCGGGACAGCCCGGCAGCGGACATCGTCGAGAGCTGCCTGACCAACACATGGACCACTTCGATGAGTTGGAGCCCCGGACCGGCGGAGCTCCCGGAGGTCTTCGTCGAGACCGGAGACATCCCGGCGATGTGGCTGCGCGACAGCACGGCCCAGGTCCGCCCCTACCTCGCCGTGGCCGCGGATCCGCAGGTCGGCGACGCTCTGGCCGGCCTGTCGCGCCGCCAGATCCGCTGCGTCCTGCTGGAGCCGTACGCCAACGCCTTCAACGACGGCCCCACGGGCGCACACGGCGAGCCCGGTGATCTGCCCACGCCGGGAGACTGGGTGTGGGAGCGCAAGTACGAACTCGACTCCCTGTGCGCGCCGCTGCAGTTGGCGTACGCGATCCGGCGGGCGACCGGTCGCGAGGACCACCTCGACGATGCCTTTCGCCGCGCCGCCTGGACGATCGTACGGATCTGGCGGGCGGAGCAGTCCCATGCGCGGTCGCCCTACCGGTTCGTCCGGCCGTCCGGCCCCTTCGCCGGTGACACCCTTCCCCACGACGGCCGCGGAGCCCTGGTCGGGCGGACCGGGATGACATGGTCGGGTTTCCGGCCGAGCGACGACCGGTGCGAACACGGGTACCTGGTACCGGCCAACGCGCTGGCCTCGGCCAGCCTGCACGGGCTGGCCGAACTGGCCGACTCGGTCCTCGACGACGCGGAACTCGCCCGCGAGTCCCGGAGCTTGGCCGACGAGATCGACGCCGGTATCCTCACGCACGCGGTGGTCGAGGCCGACGGCGCGAGCGTCCTGGCCTACGAGGTGGACGGCCTCGGGGAGGTGCTGCTCGGCGACGACGCCAACCTCCCCAGTCTGCTCAGCCTCCCGCTGAGCGGCTGGTGCGCACCGAAAGACCCGCTTTATCAGGCCACCCGGCACCTCGTGCTCTCCCCGGCGAACCCTTGCTTCTTCGGCGGCGCTCACGCGTCCGGAGTCGGCAGTACGCACACGCCGGACGGCCACGTCTGGCCGCTGGCGATCGCCGCTGCCGGGCTGACCGGCGACGAGAACGCCGCGGTGCGGGCCCTGGACACACTGGCGGCCACGACCGCCGGCACCGGCCTGATGCACGAGAGCTTCCATGTCGACGACCCCGGCCGGTTCACCCGGGACTGGTTCGGCTGGGCCAACGCCATGTTCTGCGAACTCGCTCTCGAGCTGTGCGCGGGAGGCGTACGGCATCTGTTTCCCGTGCACCCGCGGGCTCTGCCCGCCGCGCCGAGCGCGGGCAGCGGGCCCGCTTGACCGGAGTCGTCACTGGCCTTTACCGGATCCGCCCCGCGCCCTTTACCGGATCCGCCCCCGCGCCCTTCACCGGATCCGCCCCCGCGCCCTTCACCGTGCCCGGACCGTCGTCGTTCCGCCCCCATAGCAGTCCGCTGTGCTCTGCCTGCCGGACTGTGGCCGCGCCAGGACCGACGACCTCCGGCAGCACACCGCGGTTTCATCCACCGCGGGTGTCCGGACGGTGTGTGGCACCCAGGTGCCCGCCGAGCGGACGGCCGGCGGGCTGCGGGCGTGCCCCCGCGCGGGCAACGCTGGCCTGTCGCGGATCGTGCGGCGCTGGAGGCCGAGAACGTCCGCGGGCCTGTTGCGGAAGTCCCGCTGCCCCGAGCCGCCCGGCCCGCCTCCCCGCGCTCGGCTTTGCTCGCGCGGGCACTGCCGCCGCCGCCGCACCAGGAACAAGCCAGGTATGTCCCGCGGGAGGCCGTGCCCCGGCCCGCCGAGAGCACGCACCGGACGCCGCGGGATCCGCCCCCGGGCGGACGACGGGGTGGCGCAATGGTCCTAGCGGGACGCCAGCCGCCGGTCCAGGGAGGTGACGGCGTCCCGGAAGGCTCGTCCAAGGCCCGCGCGGGCCAGTGTCAGGCCGAAGCGGAAGGCCACCGGACCGTCGGCGGCGAAGGTCCACCGCACCCGGGTACCGGTGCCCGCCGGAACGAGCCGCCACTCCTCGGCCAGTGCGCGGGCACCGGGCGCGTTGGTCACGTCGACGCGGTACGCGTACACCTCGGGTTCCTCGGTGGTCAGCACCGTCTCCAGGAAGCGGGTTCCGCCCGTGAGCCGGACCTCGCGCCGGGCACCGCCGTGCAGCGGCCGGGCCAGCTTCACCGCCGTGAACCACTCGGCCCAGCCGGGCACATCCTCGGCGAGCGCGCGGAAGACCGCTTCCGGGGCGGCGGAGATCTGCCGGTCGAAGACCAGCCTTACCGGCGCGGTCGCGATGAAGTCGGGCCCGACCGGGCGCAGTTGGCGGGCCATGGGTGCGAACACCATGACTGACAGTATGTCAGAGAGCAGTGTCCTCGACGGGCTCGCCCGCCACCACCAGCCGCCGCAGATGCTCCGACACCTCCGCGCGCGCCTCGCCCGACAGCCCCGAGTCCGTCACCAGCGTGTCGATCTGCTCCAGCGCCGCGAACGAACTCAGGCCCACCGTGCCCCACTTGGTGTGGTCGGCGACCACGACGACCCGCCGCGCCGACTGCACCAGACGCCGGTTGGTCTCCGCCTCCGCGAGGTTCGGCGTGGACAGCCCGGCCTCGACCGATATCCCGTGCACTCCGAGGAACAGCACGTCGAAGTGGAGCGCCGCGATCGCCTGGTCGGCCACCGGCCCCACCAGCGAGTCGGAGGGGGTGCGCACCCCGCCGGTCAGTACCACCGTGGCCGCGCCCTGCCGGGGGCCCGAGGTGCGCTGCGCCGCGTGGAAGACGTCGGCCACCCGCACCGAGTTGGTGACCACGGTCAGATCCGGCACGTCCACCAGCCGGTGCGCGAGCGCGAAGGTCGTCGTACCACCCGACAGCGCGATCGCGGTGCCCGGCGCGACCAGGTCGGCCGCGGCCCGCGCGATGTCCTCCTTGGCGGACAGCTCCAGGCCCGACTTCGCCTCGAACCCCGGCTCGTGAGTGCTCGCCTCGACCACCGGGACCGCGCCGCCGTGCACCTTCTCCAGGACGCCCTGCCGGGCCAGCGCGTCGAGATCACGCCGCACCGTCATGTCCGACACGCCGAGCTTGCGGGTCAGCTCGTTGACACGGACCCCGCCGCGCCGCCGGACCTCGTCCAGAATCAGGGCGCGCCGCTGCTCCGCGAGGAGGTTCTGATTCTCGCTCACGTACGCTCCGGTCCTTTCGCCTCAAGCCGTCCGACACGTCTCGCGCACCGTCCCCGACTCCCGACTCGCTCGAGCCGGGGCCCTCATCGACCAGGCCATTTTGCCCGTCCCTGGTGTGCGGACGTCTCATCCTCGCATGCACCGTGCCGCGCCGCGCCACTGACCGCCGGGGTGCGCCCATGTCGTCCACGCGCCGTCCGGGCTCCCGGCTGTCACACAGATCGGGGAGATTCGGTGACGAGGGGTGTAAGCGGCGCGCTCAGCGGCGATCCTTGTGCCCGCACAGACAGATGCCGACGGCGCGTCACGGGGGAAGTGCGAACAGTGGAACGTGCGCAGGAACATGTCTCGACCGGGGGAGCCGACAGCCGCGGCCCCGGGCCCGAAGAAGCCGGAGCCGCCCTGGAACTCCTGGTCCACGGGGTGGGCGGCACCACACCGGAGCAGATGCTGGACGATCCGCGCACGGTGCGGATCACCGGCGACGACATCGCGGCCGTCTTCCGGCGCGCCGACGACGCCGACGCCGAGTCCCGGCCGGCCGAGCGCCGCGGGCGCCCGGTGCCGGAGGCGTACGTCTGGTGCAACCTGACCTCCGGCAACGGCACCCGCGCCCTGTGGCTGTTGCTGCTGCCGTTCATGGTCGTCAACCTCGCGCACTGGATGCGCCCCACGGCCCGGGGCCGCCGGCGGACGGTGCGTCTGTACGGGCTGCTGGTGCGGCTCGCCGGCCTCACCCTGACCGTCCTGCTGGTCGCCGCCGCCTGCGAGGTGGCGCTGGAACTGGCGGCCTGGCAGTGCGCGGGCACCCGCGCGTGCGCCGAGCGGCACTCCTGGCTGGGCTTCCTGTCGCCCGACGTCTCCGACGGCGGCTGGTGGAGCCACCCCGGCCGTCGCCTCGCCGTCGCGGCCGTGGTCCCGGCCGCGCTCACCACGCTGCTGTGGTACCTGTCGCACCGCACCTGGAGCGCGTACGAGTCCCAGGAACCGATGTCCCGCACCGCGGAGCCCGAGGAGGAGACCGGCCGCACCGCGCTGGGGCGGCCCGGCTTCTGGTACGGGCGCCGCCTGGTGGCCCGGCTGCGCGCCGCGCACACCGCCGCCGGGCTGCTGACGGTCGCCGCGGCCGTGGGCACCTCGGCCGCCCGCTTCGACCACCGGCCCGGGGGCCCCGTCCTGCTCGACGTCCTGGGCCGGCTCCTGGAGGCGGCGCTGGTGGCGGCCACGGTGGGCGTGGTGTGGGTGGTCTGCCGCCGGGGCCGCAGCGAGCACCGCCTGGACCGGGAGCTCGACCGGCATCTCGTACGACGGCTGCCGCTCACCGCCCTCGCCCTGCTGGTCCTCGCCGCGGTGTACGCCGGGTGGGAGCGCCCGGGGTGGCAGTCGTCCGGGCGGCTGCTCGGCGGCGGCACCACCTTCGCGGGCATCGCCCTGGCCCAGGGCGCTCTCGTCATCGCCCTCGGCGTGGTCGCCCACGTGCTGCACCGGGCGCATCCCGACAGGCGGGCCGCGATGCGCGGGCTCGGCGGGCCGGCCGTGGCGATGCTGGCCTGCGCGCTCGGCGGTGTGATGTCCGGCGGTGTCTCCCAGCGGGTCGCCGACTGGCTGGACGGCACCGGCACCAGCATCCTCGGCCCGCCGGTCCTGCTGACCTGGCAGGCGTCCGTGATCCCGCCGCTGATCGTCCTCCTGCTGGTGCCGGCCGGCTGGCTGGCCCGGCGGACCTGGCTGCTGCGCCGGTTCGAACTGGCCGCCGTGGAGCGCGACTACCCGGACGAGCCGCAGGACGCGACCCGCACCCGCCGTATCGCCGGCATCCGCGCGATGGCCACCCTCACCGACCGCGCTCCTCTGCTCGTCGCGGTCACTTCCGCCGCGACGCTCCTCCTGGGCGCCGCGGCCCTGGTCGGCGCGATGACCACCGGCCAGACCCCCGCTGAGGCCGCCCGGCACACGTACGCCGTCGTCGAGAGCGCCGCCGAGACCGCCCAGGCGCTCGGTTCCTGGCTGATCGGCCTCGGCTTCATCCTGTTCGTCACCTGGGGCCGGCGCGCCTACAAGGACCCCTCCGCCCGCCGCACCATCGGCATCCTGTGGGACGTCGGCACGTTCTGGCCGCGCGCCGCCCACCCCTTCGCCCCGCCCTGCTACGCCGAGCGCGCGGTCCCGGATCTGACCTGGCGGATGGCGACCTGGACCCGGGCCACCCGCGGCCGGCTCGTCATCTCCGGCCACTCCCAGGGCAGCGTGCTGGCCGCCGCGGCCGCCTGGCAGCTCACCCCGGCCGCCCGCAAACGCGTCGCCCTGCTGACCTACGGCTCCCCGCTGGAGCGCCTGTACGGCCGCTGGTTCCCGGCCCACTTCGGCCCGGCGGCGCTCAGCGCCCTGCACCACGACGTGGACTGCTGGCGCAACCTGTACCGGCCCACCGACCCGATCGGCGGCCCGGTCCGCCTGCCTGGCGACTGCGGCCCCGAGGTCGACCGAAAGGCCCTCAAAGACCCGCTCGCCTACGGCCGCACCGCCCGGCACCCGCTGCCCGCGCCGATCCTCGGCCACTCCGACTACCAGGCCGACCCCGCCTTCGCAGAGGAACGAGAACGCCTGCTGGGCCGGCTGCGGCCGGAGGTGCCGGTACAGCAGCGGCCTCAGGAGGACTCGGGCAGGTCCTCGGCGTAGAGGAGTGTGAGATCGTCCGTGCTCGGGTCGGTGAACTGGGCGACCCGGCTCGCATGCCGCTCGACCATCGCCTCGAAGGTCTGCCGGGCGGTCCGGCCGTTGCCGAAGGCGGGGCCCTTGGGGAGCGCCGTGAAGTACGTCAGCAGCGCCTGCAAGGCGCCCGGCGCCAGCCGGTACTCGTGCTCCTCGGCCTGCTGCTCCACGATCCGCAGCAGCTCCTCGGGGGTGTAGTCGCTGAAGGTGATGGTCCGGGAGAAGCGGGAGGCGACACCGGGGTTGACCGACAGGAACCGCTCCATCTCGGCGGTGTAGCCGGCGACGATCACCACGACCGACTCGCGGTGGTCCTCCATCAGCTTCACCAGCGTGTCGATGGCCTCCTTGCCGAAGTCACGGCCGGAGTCCTCCGGCGAGAGCGCGTACGCCTCGTCGATGAAGAGCACCCCGCCGCGCGCCTTGTCGAAGGCCTCCTGGGTGCGGATCGCGGTGGAGCCGATGTGTTCGCCGACCAGGTCGACGCGGGACACCTCGACCAGATGGCCCTTCTCCAGCACGCCGAGGGAGGCGAGGATCTCGCCGTAGAGACGGGCGACCGTGGTCTTGCCGGTGCCGGGGGAGCCCGTGAAGACCAGATGGCGCTTGACCGACGCGGCCTTCAGACCTGCCTTCCGGCGGCGCCGGCCCACCTCGATCATGTCGGTGAGGGCCCGTACCTCGCGCTTGACGCTGTCCAGGCCCACCAGGGCGTCCAACTCGCCCAGGACGGCCTTCGAGGTCCGCGCGGGCTGCTCCGGTTCGGGGACGGCGACCAGGGGTTCCTGTTCGGTGGTGCGCTGGCCCGGGATCGAGCCCAGCAGGCCGGGGGAGTGGGCCGTCGTCTGGAGGGCGGTCTCCCGGGCGGCGGGCGGCCTGAGGCCCCCGCTCTCGTCACTGGTGCAGTCCTCCACGACGGGACCCGCGCCGGCCGGCGCGTCGGGCCCGGCGTCCGCGAACTCGTACCCGCCGCGCGCGCAGCGTTCCGTGCGGCACTTCTTCAACGTCGTCCGGCAGCCGTCGATCACATGGAAGCCGTAGCCGCCGCTGCCGGTCACCCGGCAGTGCAGGAAGCTGCCGCGGCCGCCCGCCGAGACGTAGAAGCCCGCTTCGGCGGGGGAGTCGACCGTGCAGCGCTCTATCGTCGGGTCGGCGCCCTTGGTGACGATGACGCCGGTCTGCGTGCCGTCCACCGTGCAGTTGTTGAGGGTGCCGCCGCTGCCGTGGTCGCGGAACCAGGCGCCGGTCGCCGCGTCCCGGATCCGGCAGTCGTCGAGCTGCGCGGTGGCGCCGTCGCTCACCGACACGGCCGTGTTGCGCACCTGGGACAGGTCGCTGTCGACGACGTCGGCGCGGGAGCCGCGGTCGAGGACGAACAGGGCGTCCGGCACGTCGTGCACCCGGCACGAGTCCAGTACGGCGGTCGCGCCGTCGCTGACCCAGACCGCCGGGTAGTCGCCGGTGCTGTCGAAGATCTCGCACTGGTTGGCGTCCACACGGGTGCCCGGGTCCCACACCGACAGGCCGTTGCGGCCGAACTGACGGACCGTCGTGCGGGTCAGCGTCAGCACCGAGCGGGAGCGCAGGTCGACCGCGTTCTCCGGGATGTCGTGGATCCGGCAGTCGGCCAGGGTCAGCACGGCGTCCGTGTCGAGGGTGACGCCGTCGGCGGTGGTGCGGTGCACATCGCAGTCGGTGAGGTGGGCGGTGGCCCGGCCGGTGACCTGGACGCCGCTGCCGCGGACCTCGTAGACCTCGCAACCCACCGCCTCCAGCCCGGAGTTCTCACCGGTGGCCGACAGCCCCACACCCGACGTGTGGTGCACCCGGCAGCGTTCCAGCCGCGGGTGCGCGCCGCCGCGGACGGCGACGCCCGCCTGACCCGCCGCGACGACCTCGCACTCCTCGAACACCCCGCCCCCACCGTCGAGTACGGCGATGCCGATACCGGCCGGGTTGTCGACGGTGCAGCGCCGCACGGTCGGCCGGGCGCCGCCACGCACCTCGATACCGGCGGCGGAGCGGGTGACGATCCGCAGGTCCGCGAGTTCCGGAGTGCCCTCCTCTACGAGCAACGCGGGCGCAGCCGCGTCCTGGCCCTCCACATGCAGGTCCTGGACCACGGCCGAGGCACGCACCGTCAGCGGCACCCCGTCCAGGGGCGCGATCCGTACGGAGCCGGGGGAGCCCTCCGGTCCGCGCAGGGTCACCGCCCGCTGGACGACGAGGTTCTCCCGGTAGGTGCCGGGCGCGACGGTGAGGACGTCGCCGTCGGCCGCGGCCTCCAGGGCGGCGGCGAGCGACGCGTACTCACCCGTGCGGCGACGCCACCTCGATGTACCGGTGTGCGTCACCTGGACCGTGCCCTGTGCCATGGCGCTGCTCTGCCCCCACCTCGTGTTACGCGGGTCGATACCGAATGCGTTCGGCCGGTCCACCGTAGCGTGCGTGCGGGCGGTGGTTTGACCAGAGCCGGAAGGCGGTCAGCTGCCGGTGCCGGTCCTTCCCCAGTCCGGGCCCGCCCGCTCCCATGCCTGGTCCCAACGGGCGTACCGGCGACGGACCATGCGCCACAGGGCCAGCCGTCTGCCGCCCTCGACGACGCCCGCCGTCAGCAGGACCGCACCGATCCCGGCGAGGACGGCATGGGTCGTCGCGGTGGCGGAGTCCAGCGGCCGGGCCACCATGCGGCCGTGCTCGTCCGTCCACAGCGTGAAGTGGTCACCGCGGTGCGGGTTCTGGACGGCGGCCAGGACCGTGCCGTGTCGCGTGCCGCCGTCCGGAGCGGTCCAGTCGGCGATCACCCGGCTGCGCAGATCCCGGCCGGACGAGGCGTCGGGGTCGGCCTCCAGCGGGGAGCGGTCCAGTTCGCGGACCACCGTGGCCGTCACCTCATGACGGGACTCGCGCTGCTCGCGGACCGCCCGCTGCAGCGCGTCCTGGGCGACGCCGCCGACGAGCGAGCCGAGCACCGGCCCGACGACCAGGATCACCAGCAGAGCCGCGAGACACACCCAGCCCTCGACCAGGTCGGTCCTGCGGCGCAGCGGGTTGTGCCGCCAGCGCCAGAGTCCACCGATTGCTCGCACCGTCCCGCACCCCCTTCCCGCTCCGTGATAACCCCCGCCGCCGGCGTTCACGCGCGGACCCGGTCAAAGAGAGAGGGAAATCACCGCCGGGACCTCTCATGAACTTCTCACCGAACACCCAACGCCCGGGCCCCCGGGCGGGGTTCCCGGGATCTTCGCCGGGGCGGGAACGTCCTCAACGGGAGTGGCTCTGTCCGTCCCGTGCGAGGACGGTGACCGGGTCGCCGACCCGGATCGCACCGCGGGATTCCGGCACCAGGTTCTGCCCGAAGACGAGCTCGCGACCGAAGCGGCGGTGCCTGCCGAGGGTGCGCAGAGGCTCCCGGCCGCGGTCGGCGGTGACCTGGTCGGTCGTCGTCACCACGCACCGCCCGCACATCTTCGCGACGCGGAAGGTGACCTCGCCGATGGCGACGCGCGACCAGTCGTCCTCGGCCCAGGCGTCGGTGCCCGACACGACCACGCTCGGCCGGAAACGGTTCATCGGCAACGGGCCCTCATGCGGATGATCGCCTTGGGCGATCAGGGCGTTGAGGGCGTCGAGGGAGGCCGCTGAGGTGAGCAGCAGCGGGTAGCCGTCGGCGAACGAGACCGTCTCACCGGGCAGCCCGTACTCCGGGTCGACGGGCCGGCGTGTGGCGGGGTCGTCCAGGTGGACCAGGCGCACATCGGCGCCGAGGTACGCGCCGCACCAGGCGTGCGCGGCCTCCCCCTCGGCCGGAACGCCCTCGACCTTGTCGCCGAAGATGTCCACCGACACGGTGCCGGACGGCCGCGGAACGGGCACCGTCAGCGGGTCCCTCCCGGGTGCGGACAGCCGAACGCCGCCGCCGGGCAACAGCTCGGCGGCGGCAAGCGCGAGGCGCGGGTGCTGGCGTTGGGTGACGACCTTTCCCCCGTCGTCGATCACCGCCCAGCGCCGGTCTCCGGCCAGCCCCCAGGGCTCCACGACGGCCTCCCGGGGCGCCAGGCCCCGGAACGCCTTGACCGGATGAACATGAATCGACTGCAGTTGTGCGTTCCCCATGGCTCTATGGTGCCAGGCGGCACCGACATCCCGGGGTGACGCGTCAGTAGCCGCCGCGGTACGGCTGCTGCTGATTGTTGTACGGCTCCTGGTAGTTGGCCTGCGGCGGCCGGGGAGCGGCGGGGCGCATCGCCTCGTACCCCGTCGTCATGCCCATGCCGGGAGCTGCGGGGCGTGGCTGCTGCGGATACTGCTGGGCCTGATAGCCGCGGGGCGCGGCGGCCTGCTGCGGGATGTACGCGGCGGGCGCCTGCTGGAGGGGGGCGGGCTGCTGATACTGCGGATAGCCGTAGGAGGGCTGGGAGGGGCCGGCGGGAAGGGCGGGCAGGGCCGACGGCAGGGCGGGCAGGTGACTGCCCGGCATGTCGTACGCGGCGGGGACCCGGATCGGGGCGATCTGCGGGGTGCCCCGCTCGGCCACGAGCGAGTCATAGATCGGAGTGTCCGGGAAGGAGGCGGAGTAGTAGCCGCCGCCATAAGTGGAGCGGGGGGAGGTCATGGCACATAAGTTAAGCCCACGATGTGCTGGTTGGGGAGACCGATAAGAGGGTTGTTTTCCGTGTCGGCAGTGGCGTGAGCCCCCCAATGCGAGCGAACGCGGCGAAAAGGGGCATAACTCGGGGTCGTTCTCATGTAAAAGCCGAGTTCCCGGTGGGTTACCGGGGGTTGGCGGCCTGCGATCCTGCGCCGCTCATGGGAGTTCGCCGTCCCGGAGAATAGGTTGAGCGGGAGACGGACCGACAGGGCTGCCGGGGCTCGGTCCGGCGCGCCGACACGTGATGGGGGTCGACATGTCAATGCCGAAGGGTTCCAACGCTCCGGTGCCGACGACGGCACTGCGCGTCGAACTGGGCTGGCGCTCCGGGCCGGGCGTGCCCGACGCGGACGCCTCCGCGCTGCTGCTGGTGAACGGAAAGGTCCGCTCCGACAGCGACTTCGTCTTCTACAACCAGCCGGTGCACTCCTCCGGCGCGGTCCGGCACCAGGGCAAACGGCAGTCGGGCGACCGGGTGACCGACACTCTTCTCGTCGACCTCGCAAGCGTCGAGCCCACGATCGAGACCGTGGTCCTCGCCGCCTCATGTGACGGCGGCACGTTCGGCGCCGTCCCCGATCTGTACATCGAGGTCAGGGACGCCGGGCGGGACACGGTGGTCGCTCGTTTCGACAGCACCGGCGCCACCGTCGAAACCGCTTTCGTGCTCGGCGAGTTCTACCGTCGGCAGGGCGCCTGGAAGTTCCGGGCCGTGGGCCAGGGGTACGGCAGCGGACTGGAGGGCCTGGCCACGGACTACGGCATCACGGTCGACGAACCCCAGCACGCCGCACCCGCCCCCACCGCACCGGTCACCTCGCCGGTCGCCGCACCCCTGGCTCCCGCACCCCCGGCCCCCGCGCCCCCGGCCCCCGTGCCCCCCGTCCCCGCGCGCCCGCTCACCGCGGCCCCGCCTCCGCCGCCGGCTTCGGCACCTCCCACCGCACCGGTCCGTCTGACCAAGGTGACGCTGACCAAGGCGGTCCCCTCCGTCTCGCTCACCAAGCAGGGCGGCACCTCGGGAGCCCTGCGCGTCAACCTCAACTGGGAGGTGCGCAAGCAGTTCTCGGGCTGGGGCAGCAAGCTCGGCCGCGCCGTCGCCCTGCACGCGGACCTCGACCTCGACCTGTGCGCCCTCTACGAACTCACCGACGGCAGCAAAGGGGTCGTCCAGGCCCTCGGCAACGCCTTCGGAGCCCTGCACCGGCCGCCGTACATCCACCTGGACGGCGACGACCGCACCGGCGCCCTCTCGAGCGGCGAGAACCTCACCGTCAACCTCGACCACAAGCAGGCCTTCCGGCGCATCCTCGTCTTCGTGACCATCTACGAAGGAGCGCGCTCCTTCGCCGACCTGCACGCCATGGTCACGCTCCAGCCGCAGCACGGCGCCGCGATCGACTTCTCCCTGGACGAGTGCACCGTCCCCTCGACGGTGTGCGCGCTCGCCCTGATCACCAACACCGGCAGCGACCTGGTCGTCCAGCGCGAGGCCCGCTACCTGGTGCCCGAGCGCGGCGTGAGCCCGCAGCGGACCGTCGACCACGCCTACGGGTGGGGCATGAACTGGACCCCGGGCCGGAAGTGACCGCTCAGGTCTCGTCACCGACGACGGCGTCCGGACGCGTGTCCGGACGTGCGTAGGTACGGCCCTTCCAGGCCGCGCCACGCCCCCGGTAGTGCTGTACCGCGGAATCGACCGTCATGAGGAGATAGAGGAACGCGGTGAACGGCAGCAGGGGAGCGAGCCACAGCGGCTGCCGGTAGTAACGGAGCATCGGCACGTACGTCCCGGCCATCACCAGCCACGCGAGACCGCCGACGGCCCCCGCCGCCGCGTTCCCCGCGGCCAGTCCCACGACCAGGGCCACGGGCGGCACCAGGTAGACCAGCGCCAGCCCGGCGACGGTACCGAGGAGCAGCAGCGGGTTGTGCCGCAGTTGCGCGTACGCGCTGCGCGCGACCATGCGCCACAGGTCGTGCAGCCGTGGATACGGGCGGACGCTGTCCACCCGGTCCGCCAGCCCCAGCCAGATGTGGCCGCCGCTGCCCTTGACGGCTCGGGCGAGCGCCACGTCGTCGATGACGGCGTGCCGGATGGCGTCCGGGATCCGGGCCCGTTCGGCGGCCTCGGTGCGCAGCAGCACGCAGCCGCCCGCCGCGGCCGCCGTCCGTCCCTTTCGCCGGCCGATCCACCGGAACGGATACAGCTGTGCGAAGAAGTAGACGAAGGCCGGCACGACCAGTCGTTCCCATGGACTCTCCACCCGTAGCCGGGCCATCTGGGACACGACGTCGAAGCCGCCCGCGCCGGCCGCCGCGACCAGCCGGCGCAGGCTGTCCGGCGCGTGGGCGATGTCGGCGTCCGTGAGGAGGAGGTACTCGGGGCCGCGCGCGCGTGCCAGGCCGATGCCCTGGCGTACGGCCCACAGCTTGCCGGTCCAGCCGGCGGGCGGTTCACCGGGGGAGGCCACGGTCAGCGGCAGCCCGCCGTGGCGGCGGGCCAGCTCGTGCGCCAGCTCCCCGGTGCCGTCGGTGCTGCCGTCGTCGACCAGGAAGACCTCCGCCCGCCCCGGATAGTCCTGGGCGAGCAGCGACGGCAGGCTCGCGGGCAGCACCGCCGCCTCGTCACGGGCCGGCACGACGACACAGACGGACGGCCAGACCTCCGGATCCCTGCGCGGCGGCAGCCTGACGTCCGTACGCCAGAAGAAGCCCTGGCCGAGCAGCAGCCACAGCCAGGCGGCGAGTGATCCGGCGGCGGTCCACATGATGGCGCTCACGTGCGCAGTCTGCCCCACCGGCCCTGCCGGTAACGGCCGATCGTCTATCGTGGCGGGGTGAAGATCGCGCTCATGGACTCCGGAATCGGTCTGCTCGCGGCCACCGCCGCGGTACGGCGTCTGCGGCCCGACGCCGATCTGGTGCTCTCCCTCGACCCCGACGGAATGCCCTGGGGTCCCCGCACCCCTCAGGACCTCACGCGGCGCGCACTGGCCGTCGCCGAGGCCGCCGCCGCACGGCGACCCGACGCCCTCATCATCGGCTGCAACACCGCCACCGTGCACGCCCTGCCGGCGCTGCGCGCCCGTCTCGAACCCGGCATCCCGGTCATCGGCACGGTCCCCGCGATCAAGCCCGCCGCGGCCGGCGGCGGTCCTTTCGCCATCTGGGCGACCCCCGCCACCACGGGCAGCCCCTACCAGCGCGGGCTCATCGAGGACTTCGCCGACGGCGTGGCCGTCACCGAGGTGCCCTGCTACGGCCTCGCGGAGGCGGTCGAGCACGCGGACGAGGCGGCCATCGAGGCTGCCGTCGCCGCGGCCGCGGCCCTGACGCCGGACGATGTAACGACCGTCGTCCTGGGCTGCACCCATTACGAGCTGGTCTCCGAGCGCATCCGCGCCGCCGTGCAGCGCCCCGGATTCCCCCCGCTCGTCCTGCACGGCTCCGCCGGAGCGGTCGCCGCTCAGGCGCTGCGCCGGCTCGGGGCGCAGCCCGCCCCTCTCGCACCGGTGAACGGCACCCTGACCATCTTGCTCAGCGGTCGCGAGGGCGCGCTCCCCGAGCCCGCACTGGCCTATGAGGAAGGCCGACTCCTCAAGGCGCTCAGCCCCGCCCGGTGACCCTTGCCCTGAGCAGTCACTGTGTGCAACGTCCTACCGGCGCAGCGAAACCTGAGTAGTCTCGTAGGCATGAGGGACCACCCCCACGGCAAGAGCGCCGCGCACCCCGACGTCTGGACCGGGCGGGCCTCCAACCGGTTCCAGTGGCTGCTGGCGCTCGGCGGCGCCGCCTGTCTCGCGCTCGGCATCGAGTTGGCCGTCGACTCCCAGTGGACGTCCGGCATCGCCCCGCTCGTGATGTCCGTCGTCGGATGCATCGCGGCCGGACTGCTGGTCCTCTTCGGCACCCTCGCCTTCGTGCACGTCGCCCTGAGGGTCGACAAGGAGTCCCTCGAGGTGCGCTGCGGCCACATCGGCGTGCCGCGCCGCCGCATCCCGCTGGCGCAGGTCGCCGGCGCCGAGTTCGACCCGCACGTCACCCCACGCCACTGGGGCGGCTGGGGCTACCGCTGGCGTCCCGAGAAGGGCACCGCCGTCGTCGTACGCCGGGGTGAGGGCGTGGTGCTGCGCCTGTGGGACGGCCATACGTTCACCATCACCGTGGACGACGCCGAAGCAGCCGTACGGGTCATCAAGGACCGGCTGCGGTCCGGCGCCGGGCGCTGAGCCCACCGAACCCAGGGCTCCGGGCGTTCACGGAGCCTGCCCTTCACCGCGTACGCGTACGTCCGTCCCGTGCCGCGGGGACTCGTCGGCCAGGGGACGGGCCGTTGCCAGCCCGGCGAGCAGTCCCGCGCCCACCGACACCGTGGTGAAGCTCAGCGCGTTGCCCAGGCAGGCGATCGCGGCCACCGCCGTCAGCGCCGCGCCCGCGGTCAGCACGACCGGGGTGGGACGCCGGGTGCGCCAGAGGGCGTACAGCACCCAGCAGAAGGCCGCCGTCAGCAGGGCGACGCCGACGATCCCCTGTTCGGCCGCCTGCTGTAGCGGCGCCGAATGAGGTTTGCCGTCGGAGAGCAGGGTCTGGGCCGACGTCCGGCTGAGTTCGCCGAAGCGGCCCGGGCCCACGCCCAGCCCGGCGTTCCCCCGGGCCATGTGCAGCGCGTCCTGCCACAGCCCGACCCGCTGTCCGGTCAGCCGGCTCTCCAGGGAGGCGGCGAGCCCGGCAGGTACCTTGTTCCCCGCGACCGCCCAGGTCAGACCGGCCACCAGGGCCGCGGACAGGGCCAGTCCGGCGATGCCCGCACCCCGGTGGCGCATCCGCCCCGCGGCGAGCGAGCCCAGCAGCACCGCGACGCACGCGGTGAACCCGGCGATCGAGCCGAGTGCGGCCGCGGTCACCGTGATCCCGGCGGCCAGCAGACGCAGCGCCGGCCGCAGCGCCGGGGACTCGGTGGCCCAGGCGGCGCAGCACGCGGCACCGGCGGACAGCGTGAGCAGGGCGGCGGTGGCACCGGCGTGCCCGAGCGGCGTGATGATCTCGGGCCCGGGGGAGAGGTACGGCAGCCCCACGGTGAGACCGAGCCCCGCCAGCGCCCCGGCGCCCGGCGCGGCGACCGGGAGCAGCGCCCCGGACACCCGTCCCGCGGCATAACCGGCGGCCACGGCCAGGACCGCGAGAAGCATCCCCTCGGGGCGGCCGTCATGCGCGGCCGCCGTGATCAGGGACCAGGCGGCGCAGGCCCCGAGAATCACCACGCCGGCCGCGTCCGAAACGTTTCGTCTGTCGTCGTCCGCTGCCGGCTCCGCACCGGCCGCGGACGTCATCCCCGTGGAACCCACCCCGCCCCCCGAACCCGGTCGCCCCCGACCTGTGCCGTCCCCGGTCGTGCGGGCGCTACCGGCCCGTACGACAAAGCCCCGGGCCACACCGTAACGGCTGATGGGCGGTTTGTGGACGAGTTGGACCGAGATGCGCAGAAACGATGCTGCCGATGCGAACGCCGAGGCCCGTGGGGCTCGGCGGACCGCGCTGTCGGCGCCGGGCCCGGCCGCCGTACACTCCCACAGTGACCGTCACCGCAACTTCCGTGGACGAGTCGGACCAGGTGAGGCAGCCGACCGCGCCCGCAGCGCGCGGGACGCGGCTCCTGCGACTCCTTCCGGCCGCCGCCGCAGCGCTCTCCGGAGTGCTGCTCTACGTCAGTTTCCCGCCGCGTACCCTGTGGTGGCTGGCCCTGCCGGCCTTCGCCGTCTTCGGGTGGGTGCTGCGCGGGCGCGGCTGGAAGGCGGGCCTCGGCCTCGGCTACCTCTTCGGACTCGGCTTCCTGCTGCCGCTGCTGGTGTGGACCGGCGTGGAGGTCGGCCCCGGGCCCTGGTTGGCGCTGGTCGCCGTCGAGGCGCTCTTCGTCGCGCTGGTCGGCGCGGGCGTCGCCGTGGTGTCCAAGCTGCCGGGCTGGCCGGTGTGGGCGGCCGCGGTGTGGATCGCCGGAGAGGCGGCACGCGCGCGTGCGCCCTTCCACGGCTTCCCGTGGGGCAAGGTCGCGTTCGGTCAGGCGGACGGTGTTTTCCTGCCGCTCGCCGCGGTGGGCGGCACCCCGGTGCTCGGCTTCGCCGTCGTCCTGTGCGGCTTCGGCCTGTGCGAGGTCGTGCGGCTGGCCGTTCAGGCCCGGCGCACGGGCGCCGTTCGACGGTCGGCTGCCGTCGTGGCCCTGCTCGGCGTGGCCGTGCCGGTGGTGGGCGCGGTGGCCGCGCGGCCTCTGGTGAGCGACAAGGCCGAGGACGGCAGCGTCACCGTCGCGGTCATCCAGGGCAACGTCCCGCGCGCGGGACTGGAGTTCAACGCCCAGCGGCGGGCTGTGCTCGACCATCACGCCCGCGAGACCGAGCGGCTCGCCGCGCAGGTCAGGGCGGGCAAGGTCGCCAAGCCGGACTTCGTGCTGTGGCCCGAGAACTCCTCCGACATCGACCCGTTCGCCAACGCCGACGCGGCCGCCGTCATCGACCGGGCGGCCAAGACGATCGGCGTGCCGGTCTCGGTCGGCGGTGTCGTGGGACGCGACGGCAAGCTGTACAACGAGCAGATCCTGTGGGACCCGGTCAAGGGGCCCACCGACACCTACGACAAGCGGCAGATCCAGCCGTTCGGCGAGTACCTCCCGCTGCGCTCGCTCATCGGGGCGATCAACACGAACTGGACCTCCATGGTCAGCCAGGACTTCAGCCGGGGCAGCAAGCCGGGCGTGTTCGACATGGACGGAGCCAAAGTGGGCCTGGTCACCTGCTACGAGGCCGCCTTCGACTGGGCGGTGCGCTCCGAGGTCACCGACGGCGCTCAGATGATCTCCGTCCCGAGCAACAACGCCACCTTCGACCGCAGCGAGATGACCTACCAGCAGCTCGCCATGTCCCGGGTGCGGGCCGTCGAGCACAGCCGGACCGTCACCGTCCCGGTGACCAGCGGCGTCAGCGCGATCATCATGCCGGACGGCAGGATCACCCAGCGAACCGGCATGTTCGTGGCCGACTCCCTGGTCCAGAAGGTCCCGCTGCGCTCCTCGCAGACGCCCGCCACGCGCCTGGGCGTCCTGCCGGAGATCGCTCTGGTGCTGGTCGCCGCGGGCGGACTCGGCTCAGCGATCGGCGCCGGTGTGCGCCGTCGACGCGCCGGTGACGTGTAGCCGTACGCCCGTCGCACGCCCGGCGAAGATCACCTGAGCCGGGAAACCCGGCCCGTTAGGGTCGGAGCATGGCTACTCCTGACTTCATCCGTTCGCTGCGGGCCTCCATCGGCCACGAGTCGCTGTGGCTGCCCGGCGTCAGCGCCGTCGTCTTCGACGACGAGGGCAGAGTGCTGCTCAACCGCCGCAGTGACACCCTCAAGTGGTCGTTGATCGGCGGTATCCCGGAGCCGGGCGAGCAGCCCGCGGCCTGCGCCGTGCGGGAGGTCGAGGAGGAGACGGGAGTGCACTGCGAGGTGGAGCGGGTGATCCTCGTCCAGGCGCTCAAGCCCGTCACCTACGACAACGGCGACGTGTGCCAGTACATGGACATCGCCTTCCGCTGCCGGGCCGTCGGCGGCGAGGCGCGGGTCAACGACGACGAGTCGCTGGATGTGGGCTGGTTCGCCGTGGACGCCCTGCCCGAGCTGAACGAGTTCGGCCTGCTGAGGATCAAGCAAGCCATGGCGGACGCCCCCACATGGTTCGACCCCACCAGTTCCGAGTGAAGTATGGGTGATGAACACATGGGGCGGGAGGCGAGCGCTGCCTAAGGTCGGAACATGACCGCTCGCAGCGCCCTTCCGGGACCCCACGCCCCCACGCTCGACCTCGGCGGCCGCACCGCGCTCGTGACCGGTGCGGCCGGCGGCATCGGCCGCGCCTGTGCCCTGCGGCTCGCCGCCGCCGGGGCCAAGGTCAGAGCGGTCGACCGGGACGCCGCCGGTCTGGAGGCACTCGCCGAGCAGGGCGGCGGCCTCGCGGGCACCGTCGAGGCGCACGTCCTCGACCTCACCGACCTGGACGCCGCCGAACTGGCCGCCGCGGGCACCGACGTCCTCGTCAACAACGCCGGGCTGCAACTGGTGCGGCCCATCGAGGAGTTCCCGCCCGACGTCTTCCACACCGTGCTCACCGTCATGCTGGAGGCGCCGTTCCGGCTCATCCGCGGCGCCCTGCCCCACATGTACGGGCAGGGGTGGGGCCGCATCGTGAACGTGTCCTCCGTCCACGGACTGCGGGCCTCGGCCTACAAGTCGGCCTATGTGGCCGCGAAACACGGTCTGGAGGGGCTGTCCAAGACGGCCGCCCTCGAAGGCGCCCCCCATGGGGTCACCTCGAACTGTGTGAACCCGGCCTATGTGCGCACACCACTGGTCGAGGAACAGCTCGCGGACCAGGCCCGGGCGCACGACATCCCCGAGGAGCGTGTGCTGGCCGAGGTGCTGTTGCAGGACAGCGCCGTGAAGCGGCTGATCGAACCGGAGGAGGTCGCCGAGGCCGTGGCGTATCTGTGCGGCCCGCAGGCCTCCTTCATGACCGGCACCTCGCTCGTCCTCGACGGCGGCTGGACCGCGCACTGAGCGGGGCGGTGCCGGTGGTCCGCGGAGTTTTCCACAGGGCTGACGCGGCGGCCGCGCGATGAGGAATCCTGGGGGCATGTCCCGCGATCACGCGCAGCCCGCCGAGCGAGCCGCCGCCCACGCGCCGGCAGAGGACCGGTCGGGCGACGCCGCCCAGGCGCCTGCCCACGACGGGGCGGGCGCCGCGCCGGTGCCCGGCAGCGCCGAGGCGCCGTTCCTGGAGCTGCTGGCCCGGGGCGCGTCCGCCGATGCCTATGAGCAGCCGGTGCTGATCGCCCGTGCCGAGGGGAGGCCGGCCCAGGAGATCGCCGCGCTGGAGGCGGTCAGGCCGCTCGCGCTGCGCGTGCGCTCGGAGCTGGAGGGACGGCGCCGACGGGAGGCCGAGCTGTCCGCCCTCTTCGAGACCGCCCACGACCTGGCCGGGCTCCGCGACCTGGACGCCGTGCTCCAGGCCATCGTGCAGCGCGCCCGCTCACTGCTCGGCACGGACG
The DNA here is from genome assembly GCF_044459385.1 of Streptomyces sp. NPDC050287. Classification (NCBI taxonomy): domain Bacteria; kingdom Bacillati; phylum Actinomycetota; class Actinomycetes; order Kitasatosporales; family Streptomycetaceae; genus Streptomyces; species Streptomyces sp. NPDC050287. The sequence continues at coordinate 610,556 of NZ_JBITIY010000005.1, forward strand.
TGGCCTACCTCAGCCTGAACGACCCGGCGCGCGGTGACACCTACATGCGCGTCACCGAGGGCTCGGTCGCGGCCCGCTTCCAGCAACTGCGCCTCGGGATGGGCGAGGGACTCGGCGGTCTCGTCGCCCAGACGGCCAGGCCGTACGTCACCGACGACTACTTCAAGGACGACCGCTTCCAGCACACCCTCACCATCGACTCCGGCGTGCGGGACGAGGGCCTGGTCGCCATCCTCGGCGTGCCGCTCATGCTCGGGCCGCACGTGATCGGGGTGCTGTTCGCGGCGGACCGCCGGGCCCGGGTCTTCGAGCGCGAGCAGATCGCGCTGCTCGGCTCGTTCGCCGCGCTGGCAGCGGCCGCCATCGACACCGCGAACCTCCTGACCGAGACCCGCTCCGCTCTCGCCGACCTGGAGCATGCCAACGAGATCATCCGGGACCGCAGCGGCGTCATCGAGCGCGCCTCGGACGTCCACGACCGCCTCGCCGAACTCGTGCTGCGTGGCGGCGGGGTCCACGACGTGGCCGCCGCCGTATCCGAAGTCCTGGACGGCACGGTGGAGTTCACGGAGGCGACCGCCGCACCGGCCGAGGCGTTGGAGGCGTCCCGCGCGGACGGGCACGCGGTGCGGCACGCGGAGGACTGGATCGCCGCCGTGGCCGCCGGCGGCGAACTCCTCGGCGCTCTCGTCCTGCGCGGCCACCCGGGACTCGATCCCGTCGACCAGCGCACACTGGAGCGCGCCGCGATGGTCACCTCCCTGCTGCTGCTCGCCCGGCGCTCCGCCGCCGAGGCCGAACAGCGCGTGCGGGGAGAGCTGTTGGACGACCTGCTGGATGCCCGAGACCGCGACCCACGGCTGTTGCGCGAGCGCGCGTCCCGGTTGCGGGCCGATCTCGACGCCACCCATGTGGTGCTGGCCGCGCGTCTGGACGGTACGGCGGCCGACGCCGACCAGGAGGCGGTCGCCCGTCGGCGTCTGTGGTCCGCCGCCTCCCACCTCGCCGCCACCCGGCACGGCCTGGCCGCATCCCGCGACGGCGGCACCGTCCTGCTGCTGCCGCTCGAGCCCTGCGACACCGCTACGGAGGTGGCCCGCCGAACGGCCCGCCACCTCGGCACCGCCGTGCACGATTCGGTCACCGTCGGAGCCTCCGCTCCCGTCGAGGACCTCGCCGCCCACCCGGAGGCCGTGGCCGCCGCCTACGAGGAAGGCCGCCGCTGCCTGGACGCGCTACGGCTGCTCGGCCGCTCCGGCGACGGAGCCGCCGCCGAGGACTTCGGCTTCCTGGGCCTTCTGCTCGCCGGGGACCGCGACATCGCGGGCTTCGTCGAGCGCACCATCGGCCCGGTCGTCGCCTACGACGAACGGCGCGGCACCGACCTGGTGCGCACCCTCGACGCGTACTTCGGCAGCGGCATGAGCCCGGTGCACACCAAGGACGCCCTGCACGTCCATGTGAACACGGTCGCCCAGCGGTTGGAGCGGGTCGGCCGCCTCCTCGGCGACGACTGGCAGCACCCCGCCAGAGTCCTGGAGATCCAACTCGCCCTGAGACTCCACCGGTTGTCGGGCGCGGGGCAGCGCTGACCCCCGTACGCACGGACGTACAGGGGTCGGACCGGACGACGGAGCCCACGTTCAGGCCGTGCGCGCGTCCGCCGCCGTGGTGGGCGCCGGCTGCGTGTCGGCGGGGTCCACGTCGGCCAGGTCCCGGTGCCGGGTCTCCTTGGCCACGCCGACAGCGACGACCGTGAGGACGGCCGCGGCGATGACGTACAGCGCGATGGGGGTGGAGCTGTCGTAGTCGGCCAGCAGCGCGGTGGCGATCAGGGGCGCGGGCGCGCCGGCCGCGACGGAGGCGAACTGGGCGCCGATGGAAGCACCGGAGTAGCGCATGCGGGTCGCGAACATCTCGGAGAAGAAGGCGGCTTGGGGCGCGTACATCGCGCCGTGCATCACCAGGCCGACCGTCACGGCGAGGACGAGGTTGCCGAAGCCGCCGGTGTCGATGAGCGAGAAGAACGGGAACATCCACAGACCCACGCCGAGCGCGCCGAGCAGATAGACGGGGCGGCGGCCGACACGGTCCGACAGGGCGCCCCAGGCCGGGATCACCGCGAAGTGCACCGCGGAGGCGATCAGCACCGCGTTGAGCGCGGTCTGCCGGGAGACGCCGGCCGAGGTGGTGGCGTACACGAGGATGAACGCGGTGATGACGTAGTAGCTGATGTTCTCCGCCATGCGGGCGCCCATCGCCACCAGCACGTCCCGCCAGTGGTACTTCAGCACGGAGACGAGCGGCAGCTTCTCGGCTTCGGCCTCGGCCGCCCGGGCCGCCTTGCGGGCCTCGGCCTGTGCCAGTGCCTGCTTGAAGACCGGCGATTCATCGACAGACAGACGAATCCACAAACCGACGATCACGAGTACACCGGAGAGCAGGAACGGGATCCGCCAGCCCCAGTCGCCGAACGCGCTGTCCGACAGCACGGCGGTCAGCAGGGACAGCACACCGGTGGCGAGCAGTTGCCCCGCGGGCGCGCCGGTCTGCGGCCACGAGGCCCAGAAGCCGCGCCGCCGCGCGTCCCCGTGCTCGGACACCAGCAGCACGGCCCCTCCCCACTCACCGCCGAGCGCGAAGCCCTGCACCAGGCGCAGCACGGTCAGCAGCACGGGAGCGGCGGTGCCAATGGTGGCGTGGGTGGGCAGCAACCCGATCGCGAAGGTCGCCCCGCCCATCAACAGCAGGCTCAGCACCAGCAGCTTCTTCCGCCCGAGCCGGTCACCGTAGTGTCCGAACACCAGGGCCCCCAGCGGCCGGGCGGCGAACCCGACGGCGTAGGTCAGGAAGGAGAGCAGCGTGCCGACGAGCGGGTCCGAGTCCGGGAAGAACAGCTTGTTGAAGACGAGGGCGGCCGCGGAGCCGTAGAGGAAGAAGTCGTACCACTCGATGGTGGTGCCGATGAGGCTGGCGGCGACGATGCGTTTGAGGCTGGCGGGGGGTGCGGGAGCGGTTACGGGGGACGACATCGGTACCACTTCCAGGAGGTTGGCGGGGACGGGTTCGTGTCGCCATACCGTAGGAATCTGCAGGTCAGGGGCACATGTGGCGGGGCAACATAGTTCGGGAGTTGGTTATGCGCGTGGCCACCATGCCGAGCTTGCGTCCTGAGAAGTGGTGCACCAGACAGTCTGCCCTGCGCGCCCTCACCGCCAAGGAGATCCACCCCGCACTGACGTGGTCGGCATCTTCCCCGACCGCACCGCCGCACCAAGGAGCTGCGGATCGGGTCGCCGGTCGGCTTGCCGCCAGATAGGGGTAGGGGGTATACCTGTGCTTCGTAAGCCTCAATACCCCAACGCCCTATGGGTATTGGCGCCCAGCCTGTTCTCATTCCTCAGGAGGAAGCCCATGTCGTCCTGCTGCACCCCTGACGGCAGCTGCCACACCAGCGAGCCCGCGACCGAGGGCACGAAGACCGTCTACGCCGTGTCGGGCATGACCTGCAGCCACTGCAAGACCTCGGTCACCGAAGCCGTCAGCGGGATCGACGGCGTGCTCTCGGTCGACGTGGACCTGGAGGCCGGCCGGGTCACGGTGGTCGCCAAGGAGAACCCCGACGATGCGTTGATCGCCAAGGCGGTCGACGAGGCGGGGTACGAACTGACCGGCCGCGCCGCCTGACACCGGTCCACAAGCCGCTCCTCGCGACAAGCGGGGAGCGATCCGGCCGGGCTCATGCATCCCCCGTCAGCGAGCCCGGCCGGATCAACTCCGCTCGGATCAGGGCGAAACCGCGTGTGGACGCGCGCGAGCGGACAGCGCGGCCTGGGTAACGGCGTCCAGCGGCAGCTCGACACGGCGGTCGATACGGTCCTCCGCCCACCTGCGCGTGTCGATCAGCCACCACCGCTCGACGTCGATCCGGTAGAGCCGGTGCGGCGCGGGTGCCCGCAGCAGCTCCGGCCGGAGCCGCCACTGCGCACGTTGCTCGGCGTCGGGGAACATCGCTTGGTAGAAGGGCGCGTAGTACGTGCCCAGTTGCTCTGGCCCGATCTCGGAACAGCGGCCGGTGAACTGCGCGCCGTCGACAGCCGCGAAGTCCGCTCCTTCCGCACCTTCGGCCACGAACAGCGAACCGCTCACCCGGGGCTCGGAGCGGATGTCGGCGCCGTGCCGGGAGTCGGCGGACGAGCCGAAGACGAAGTGCAGTGGATCGGCGAACCAGGCGTACTGCAGAGTGGCCACCCACGGGGCTCCGTCCCGGACGGTGGCCATGTTCAGATAACGGGCCCGGTCCAGCAGCTGTGCCGTCCGGTCGATCAGACTCTCCTCCAGGGCCATGCGCGACCTCACTTGTGCCCCAGGAGGACCGGCAGCGACGAGATGTCGTTGCCGATGAAGGTCTGCCCTGGTGGGACGTCCTCGGGGTCGACCGCGAGCGCCAGGCGCGGGAACCGGTCGAAGAGGGCGGGCAGGGCGATACGGGCCTCGAGGCGGGCGAGATGTGAGCCGGGGCAGAAGTGGGTACCGAGACCGAAGGCCAAGTGGTCCTTGTTCTCCCGGTCGATGTCGAACGTGGTGGGATCGGCGTGCACCTCGGGGTCCCGGCCGTGCGCGCCATAGCAGATGAGGATGGCGTCTCCGGCGCGTATGACCACGCCCTCGCCGAGGTCGATGTCCTCCGCGGCCCAGCGCATGGGCAAGTGCATCACCGGGCAGTGCACCCGCAGTGACTCCTCGATGGCGTCGTCCCACCTGGCCGGTTCCGCCCGCAGGACGGCGAGCTGGTCGGGGCGTGTGAGGAGTTCACGGATGCTGTGGTCGAGCAGGTTGATGGTCGTCTGGCTGCCCCCGCCGATCATCAAGAGAAGTGTCGACACCAGTTCGTGCTCGTTCAGCGACTCCTCCCCCTCCTCGCGCGCGGCGATCAGGAAGCTGGTGAGGTCGTCCGCCGGAGTGCGCTGCTTGGTGGCGATCAGCAGTCGCATCGCCGACACGAGGTCGTTGTAGAGGGCGACCGACTCCTCCTCGGACAGGCCGGTCTTGGCCACGGCCCGGAACACACGCAGTACTTCGGGCCGCTGGTCGTCCGGGATGCCGAAGAGGTCGCAGATCACCTGGGTCGGCACGCAGTAGGAGAACTCCTCGTGCAGATCGACCGGCTCGTCGCCGGGCCGTGCGGCCAGCCCGTCCAGCAGCATGGCGACGTCGGCTTCGATGTGCGATCGCAGCTTCTCCACCCGGCGGGGCGTGAAGGCGGGGGTGATCAGCTTGCGCAGCCGTGCGTGCTCCCGCCCGTCCGCGGTGGCCATCGAGTCCAGGTCGACCCAGGGGGACAGCCAGGGTACGGAGCCGGGCTGGTAACTCGGCACGGTCTTCTTCAGGTTCCGGGAGACGCCGGGGTGGGTCAGGAGTTTCCTGACGACGTCTCCCCGGGACACCGACCACGCCGCCACACCCTCGGGCAGCTGCACCGGGACGGCAGGTCCCAGCGACCGCAAATGCTCCACCTGTGCGTACATGCACCGGCCACCCTTGTTGTCGAGCGTCTCGGTGGGAGTCGCGCTGAAGGGAATCACTACGTGCCTCCTGATGAGGGCCGGGCGCGGCGGCCGGCGCAGACGCTGCCTGCTCCGACCGCCACGTCCGGCGGAGTTCACTTGGATGTGTCAGTGCCGTTCGGAACTTTCAGTCGGCCTCCGCGGCGGAGACCGACTCGGCCGGGCTCGCCTCCCCGGACGGGCCGGCCGGCACCGCCGAGCCCGTCGGCGGTACATGGCGGAGCGAGACCGCCGCGGCGACGGCACCCGCCGCCGCGATCACCGCGGCCGTGGCGGCAGCGGTGTTGAGGCCGGTCGTGAACGCGTCCCGGGCCACGCGCAGCAGCTGGTCGCCGACACTGCCGGGGATCCCCCGCGCGGCGGCGACAGCGCCGTCGAGGTTCTCCCGGGCGGCGTCCGCCGCCGCGTCCGGCAGTCCCTCGGGCAGCTTGTCATCGACCCCGTTGCGGTAGACCGCGGTACCGATGCTGCCGATGATCGCGACACCGAGGGAGATTCCGAGATCGTTGACGGTCGAGGCCAGGCCGCCGGCCGCGCCCGCCTTCTCCGGCGGCACCGAGCCGACCACGAGGTCCGTGGTCAGTGCCATGGACGGGGAGACCGCCGGGTACAGGACGATGAAGCCGGCGATGACCCAGGGCAGTCCGGTCGTGCTGTCGATCTGGGTGAACAGGATGTAGCCGACCACCTGCACGGCCAGACCCGTGGCGATGACATACCCAGGCCGGACGCGCCGGGCGATGACGGGAGACCTCATCGCCACCACGATCAGGACCAGGGCCGCGGGGAGAATCGCGAACCCGGTCTTGAGCGGCGCGAGCCCCTTCACCAGCTGAAGGTACTGGGTGAACATCAGATACACGCCGCCCAGCCCCATGGCCGAGAGGATGAACACCCCCAGAGCTCCGCTGACCGTCCGGTTCTTGAACAGGCGGACGTCCAGCAGCGGTTCCGAGGAGCGCAGCTGTCGGATGACGAACCAGACGCCGAACAGCACGCCGACCACGACGGCCAGCGCCGAGAGCATCGGCGAGTCGGTCGTGGCGAACGACTTCACACCGTAGATCAGCGGCAGCAGCGTCAGCACCATGAGCAGCGCGCTGAACAGGTCGAGCTTGCCCGCGCTGGGTCCCTGGCGGCCCGGAAGCAGCAGCGGGGCGCCGATCACCACGACCGCCATGACCGGTACGGCGACGAAGAACGTGGCCCGCCAGGAGAACGCCTCCAGCAGCAGGCCGCTCAGCAGCGGTCCCAGCGCGACACCCGCCGAGATGGCCGCCGCCCAGGTGCCGATGGCGACGCCTCGCTGCTTCGGGTCCTGGAACGTCGTGAAGATCAGGCCGAGCGTGGTCGGCATCTGCATGGCCGCGGCGACGCCGAGCAACGCACGCCAGACGATCATCATCGCGGGCGAGTCGGTGTAGGCGGCCACCGCCGAGACCACACCGAAAAGCACGGCCCCGGTCACCAGCACGTTCCGGTGACCGAAGCGGTCCGCCACGGTGCCCATCAGCACCAGCAGGCTGGCCATCAGGAAGCCGTAGATGTCCAGGATCCACAGCGTCTGTGTGCTGCTGGGCCGCAGGTCGGCCGCGAGATAGGGGATGGCCAGGAACAGGATGGTCAGCATCATGAACAGCAGGAGCGCGGGAAGAACCAGCAGGCCCAGCGCGGCCCACTCCTTACGTCCTGCTCGTAACTGCGTACTTCCTGCCGAAGACATCGGCACTCCTCTCCTCGTCGAGCCTGCGACACCACCGCGCACCGGCGGCCACTGACGCACAGGCATACCCCCACCGGGTATTGATGTTGAAAATACGGGTGGGGGGTATGGGTGTCAAGCCAGCCGGGGAGCCGGGCGTCGGCCGGTGTCAGTCCGGGTCAAGACCGCGGGCCAGACAGTTCCAGAACGCGTTCTCCAGCCCGTGTACGGTCCGCGCGCAGCGCACGGCCGCGCCCGGATCGTCCCCGCGGCTCAGCCCGTCCGCCAGCGCGGCCGTCGCCTGATCCAGCAAGGGCTGTGGCGTATCGGCGAAGTAGCGGAAGTGCCCGACAGCCCGTTCCTCGAACCCGTAGTGCGCCACCAGGGCGTCAGCCACCCGGGCATAGGTATCGCCGGACTCCTGCACGTTCGCCAGCAGCGCCAGAGCGACGTCACTGACGGAGCCGTACAACGCCGAGCGCACCAGGTAGGCCGGATACGCCTGCGCCAGAGGCCGCGGTTCGTAGGCCCGGAGGTCCGGCTCGGCCATGCCGAGCGCCGCGGCGAAGTCGCCGAGCAGCCCGAGTGCTTCGCCCTCTCCCTCGGCCATGGCCAGGTACAGACTGCCCGCCGGCGGGTCCGGGAAGCGTGACGCGAGCAGTGCGAAGCTACGGCGATCGCTGCCCACGAGGTGATGGAGCTCCCCGGCGAGCCACCTGAGCCGTTCCCTGGGCATGCGGCCCTGTTCGAGCACATCCAGGAACCGGTTGGGCTCGGCGTCCTTGGCGATGTGCCCCTGGGCCGCGTCGAGGACGTCCGTCACGCTGTTCACCCGCTCCTCCTCATCGCTGGGTCGGGGGCTTGAGAGGTGTCCGTTCCTGTCGGCCGGACGATTCGCCTCAGGTTCGCCGCTGTGGACGGTCCCGGATCCGGTTCGGCGATCCAGGCGCCGTCGACGGAGGGGTCCACCACGCCGTCCTCCAGCCAGGCATAACGGCCGTCCAGGACTCTCCCGGTCACCTCGCGGTCCGCCTCGTCGGTGTTGTTGTCGAGCCGGTCCAGCAACTCGCCCACCCGGAGCCGGGCATGCCGGCAGAAGGCGTCGGCGAGTTCTCCCGGGGGGCCGTCGACGCCGTCGAGCGCACGGGCGTAGACGCAGCTGACGGTCATGGCGTACAGCTCGGCGCCGATGTCCACGATTCGGCCGAGGAACCGCTGGCGCTCGTCCAGCCTGGCGGCCGGACCGGCGGCGACCCGGCCGAGTTCGCCGGCGAGCCGGCGGCAGATCCGCTCCACGAAGCCGAGGTGGGCGTCCAGAGCACCGCCGTGACCGTACGACGGGCCACCGGTCCGGGGAGCCTCCCGCTCCTGTTCCTTCGGCGCGGGGCGGTGCGATTCCAGCAGGTCGTGAGCGAGGAAGGTCCGCAGCGCCTCGCTGGAGCCGTCGAAGATGCGACCGACCCGAACGTCACGCAGGAGTTGCTCGACCGGGATCCCGCGCTCGCCCCGCCGGACCGCGGAGTCCGCCGTCTCGTAGCCCCGACCACCCCGGATCTGCACCAGTTCGTCGGCAATGACACACGCCTGCTCCGACGCGAACAACTTGGCCAGCTCCGCGTCCAGCCTGGTGTCGGTGTCACCTGTCTCCGCCCGGCGAGCGATGACCTCGACCATCGCCTCCAGGGCGAACGCGGTGGCGGCGATGAAGGACACCTTCCCGGCGACCGCGTCGTGCCGGCCGATGGGCCGTCCGAACTGGACCCGGGCCACACTCCACTGCCGGGCGATCTTCAGGCTCCACTTCGCCGCCGCGGAGCACGCGGCCGGCAGCGACAGCCGGCCGGTGTCCTGGGCGGCGAGGGCGATGTCGAGGCCCTCGCCCTCCGCGCCGATCCGATTGCGTGCCGGGACGGCCACCTGGTGCAGGCGAATGCAGCCGTTCTCCAGACCACGCAGCCCGAGAAAGGTGTTGCGGTGCTCCACCGTCACCCCGGGTGAGCCGGCCTCCACGACGAACGCGGTCATGCGTCCCTCGCCGCCGTCCGCGGCGGGTACGACCGCCATCACCACCAGGAGATCGGCGACGACACCGTTGGTGGTCCAGGTCTTCACCCCGTCGAGGACATAACTGTCCGAGGCCGGGTCGTAGACGGCCGTCGTGCGCATGCGGTACGGGTCGTTGCCGATGTCGGCCTCGGTGAGCGCGAAGGCCGAGATCTCCCTGACACACCTGGGCAGGAACTCCTGCTTCTGTTCCTCGGTCCCGAACAGGAGGAGCGGCTGGGCGAGCCCGATGGCCTGGTGGGCGGCGAGCAACTCGCTCAGCGCCGGATGGGTGGTACTGGTGATCATCAGGGCGCGGAGGTAACAGAGGGAGGAGAGACCCAGCCCTCCGTACCGGCTCGGAAGCCTGATGCTCAGCGCACCGATGTCCTTGAGCCCTTCGATCACCGCATCGGGGACGCGGTCCTCACGCTCGATCGCCGCGCTGTCGACGTCCTTCTCACAGAAGTCGCGCAGGCGCGCCAGGAAGGCCTCCTCCGCCGGCCCCAGACGCCGTGGATCGCCCTCGGGCAGGGTGAGGAGATCCGTCCGCATCCGGCCGAGGAACAGTTCGGCGGCGAACCCCGGCCGCCGGGAGCCGGATGCCGTCTCCCGGCCGGCCTCGGGCTCCTGCGTCTGTCCCGCCGTCATGCCGCGGGGGTGGGGACGGCCTCGATGACCGACAGCGGTCCGGCCTGTCCCAGACCGACCGACCGCACGGTGAAGCCGCTCTCCGTCAGCAGCGACCGGAACTCGCCTTCGGTGCGCTCCTGTCCGCCGGTCGTGACCATCATGTTGAGGTCGGTGAAATAGGCGACGGGTGCGGAGGTGTCGGCGGTCTCGGGCAGCACCGTGCCGACGATCAGCAGCGTGGCCGACTCGGGCATGTGGGCGCGGACGGTGCGCAGGATCGCCCGGGCCTCGTCGTCGCCCCAGTCCTGGAAGACGCTCTTGATGATGTAGAGGTCCCCGCCGCCCGGTACCGACTGGAAGAAGTCTCCGGCCTGTACCTCACACCGGTCCGTGAGTCCGGCCTTGCTCAGGGTCGCGGGAGCCTCGGCCACGCCGCTCGGGCTGTCGAAGACGATGCCCCGCAGCTCGGGCCGGGGCAGCAGGATCGCGGTGAGCAGGGTGCCGTCGCCACCGCCGATGTCCACCACCGTCCCGGTCGCCGGGAAGTCGTACCCCGCGGCGAGCTGCCCGGCGGAGATCCTGGACTCCTCGCTCATCGCCTCGTTGAACAGGGTGCTGGTCTCGCCGTGCTGTGCCAGCCAGTCGTAGACACCCGTCTCGTAGACATGGTCGAAGGCGCGCTCGCCGGTCATGACGGTGTGGTGCAGGCTCTGCCAGGACGTGAAGAAGATGGGGTGGCAGAACATCCGGGCGAACTTGCGGAGGGAGTCCGGGGAGTCCGAGCGCAGCTGGGAGCCGATGTCGGTCAGCGCGAAGCGGCCCGGCTCGGGCTCCTCGGTGACGCCGACGGAGACCAGCATGCGCAGCAGCCGCCGGAGCGACGGTTCGTGTGCCTGGGTCTCGGCGGCCAGCTCCTGGCTGGTGCGGGACCCGGTGCCGATGAGGTCCGCAAGACCCAACTCGGCGGCGACGCCGACCGCGTGGGCGGTCATGTAGCCGCCGATCCGCTCGATCAGGGCCGCACGGAGGTCCAGTTTCCCGGTGGCGAGGACGTCCTGAGGAGTCGTGGTGCTCATGAGTCGTATTCCTTTCGTCGGTTTCGCTCGGGGAGGGTGAGAAGCGCGGTCACGGTCGTCAGGGGCGGTGGTCGGTGAGGCGGTGCCTGACCCAGACGTTCGGTTCGACGTAGACGGCGTAGTCGTGCGCGGTGTTCACCGTGAGCGGGGTCAGGGCGCCGGGCAGCTCGACCGCGCCGTCGGTGTCCAGGGGGAGCCCGGTCCACTCGCGCCACTGGGCAAGGCTGCCCGAGATGGTCATGGACGCCGGGCACACCTTCAGGACCTCACCGCCGACCCGCACGTGCACGCGCAGCCAGGGATCCTCGGGCAGCCCGTCGGGCCGCCGCAAGGCCAGGTACTCGGCCAGCGGCTGGTGCGGGTGCTGGTCCTTCCGGCTGGGACGGACCGGGCCCACGAGGTCGCGGAACCCCTTCTCGCGTGCGTGGCCGATCAGGGCACGCAGGGTGTACACGGACAGGTTCTGCGCAAGACGGCCCGGGACGATCGCGATCTCCAGCGCGCACAGAGCGGTCAGTTCCCGGCCGGCGCTGGTGTCGGTCAGGCACTGGCGGAGTGTCTCGTCCCAGCCGGTGTCGGGCAGGCTGCCGGGGTCACCGTCCCAGGCGAAGGGCACGCTGGCGGCTCGGGCTACGACACGCTCCTCCTCGTCCAGCACGACGAGCTGGTGCTCGGCGTGCCGCGCGAGGGCCCAGTCCACGAGGAGCGGATCGGGCCGTATGTAGGCGGGCCACGACGACTCCATCCTGATCAACGCGTCTTCCAGATCCGGTCTCTCGGCGAGGCTGATCACGCGCAGACCGGTGCTGGTGCTGGTGCTGGGGGACGCGGACATGTATGTCTCCTGTCGGTGAGCGCGAGGGACGCGGGCGAAGGCATGGCCCTGAGTGCCGGTGCGAGCCCGTCGGCGGAGAAGGGGGAAGCGCGAGAGCGGTCCTCACCCGGCGAGCCGTCGCGCGGGCAGTCGCTCCGTCGCCAACGGCCGACTCGCGTGCCGGGTGGTGGCCAGCAGCGTGAGGTACTCCGGCCGGGGAATCGGGGTCGCCCCCAGGAGCCGGACGTGGTCGCCGTCGCGCTGTACGTCGACGGCCAGCCCGCCGGCCTCGGCGAAGCGCCGGGTCAGGTCGACGACCGCCGCCTTGCCCGCCCCGCTGCGCAGCGTGAACTGGGAATCGGCGCTGAACACGGCTCCGACGCGGACGCCGAAGGTGCCGCCGATCAGTTCGTCGCCGTCCCAGACCTCCACACTGTGCGCGTGACCGAGTTCATGCAGCACGCACAGGCCCCGCAGCAGATCGTCGGTCAGCCAGTGCTCGGCGCGGCCCGCCCGGCACTGGCGGACCACGCGCTCGAAGCAGACGTCCGCCGTGGTCGTCCAGGTCGTCCTGTTGCGCAGTTGCTGACGCAGACTGCGCTGGAAGCGGGCCTGTTCGACGCGGATGACGGGCCGGGGATCCGGCGAACACCAGGCGATCGAGTAGGGCTCGTCAGAGCCGGGCAGCACCTTCACCGAACCGGCGTCGACCGCGGACTCGTAGATCAGCTCGTTGACGATCCGCTGTTCGGCCGTACCGGCCGGAAAGGGATAAAGGCCTCGCCGGTAGGCGGCGAGCAGGGTCTGGGGACCCAGCTCTCCACCGAAGGCGACGGGCCCTTCCGCGGGTCCGCCCAGGATGTCCAGCGCTTCCCATAAGCCGTCGTAACGAGCAAGCGTGCGGATGTACACGTCCACCTCACAGAAAGTCGATGGAGGTCAGGTACCGGATGTAGCGGTCGAGCATCTCCTCGTCCACGGGCGGAATCTCGATGCCGCTGCCGCGCAGCCCACGATCGACGTTGTCCCGGGAGAAGACTGGAAAGGTCGTTTCCAGGTACATCTCGGCGACGCTCATCTCGCCCGTGGAGCACCGGTCGATGAAGAGCGGAGCGAAGGGCGTCATGGGGTGGTCGGGCTGTTCGATCGCGGTCGTGACGATCCCGTCGATCCACTGTTCCCAGGGGATTTCGCGAATGGTGTGACCGTGCGCCCGCAGCCGCTCGGCAAGGAGGGAGACGTTCACCTTTCCGGGATTGGTCAGGTGGTAGATCTCGCCCGCCGGGAGCCGGCTCGACGCGATGTGCAGCAGCCCGGCGGAGAAGCAGTCGACCGGGGTGTAGTCGAGGGGAAGTTCGGCGATCGGTGAAGTCCCGGTGTCCACGATGAACTTCTTCATCGCGCACATCTCGGTCGCCGTGTTCCAGGCGCCCGTCTTGCGGTCGCCGGAGATGTCGGCGGCCCGGTAGATGGCGACCGGCAGTCCTTCCTTCGCCGCGTTCAGGAGCAGCCCCTCGGCGACCCACTTGCTCTCGACGTAGCCGACGGACAGCCGGTCCGGGTGGTCCAGCGGTGTCTCCTCGGTGACGTGCCGGACGCCGGCGGTGCCGAAGCCGGAGATCACGGCCATGGTCGAGACGTAGTGGACGGGTATGTTCCGGTAGCGTCCTGCCATCCGGATGATCTCCCGCGTGCCCTCGACGTTCGTCGGGCGCATGTGGGAGTAGGGGTAGATGAAGTTGACCAGTCCGCCCGGGTGGTGGATGACGTCGACGGTCTTGGCGAAGCGGTCGAAGTCCGCCTCCGAGAGGCCGAACCGTGGCTGGTCCAGGTCGCCTGGCACGACGGAGATCCGCCCGGACGCTCGGTACTCGTCGAGTTCGTCGTCCAGATAGCGCCGCGCGGTGCTCCTGATGCGCTCCATCGCGTGCCCGGCGTCGCGGCCACGCACGAGGCAGTGCACGGTGGCGCCGGTGGTCGCCAGCAGATCCCGCAGCAGGTAGATGCCGAGGAATCCGGTGGCTCCGGTGAGGAAGACGTGCGAGGGGTCCGCCCAGTCGGTCTCGCCCGCGGGCTCCGTCCGGATCGGTACGCCGACGGCGGTGTCGGCCCGGAGATCGGTCTGGGCCGCGCTGTCCGTGCTGAGGGTGCCGGCCCGGGCCGCCTCGACCGCCGCCGCGAAGCTGCGCAGCGTCGCGTCGTCCAGGAGCAACCGGATCAGGGGACGCACCTGGGTGATCAGGACGCCGAGCGAGGCGCGCACCTTCGCCAGGAGTTCAGCCGCGAGAATCGAGTTCCCGCCCAGCTCGAAGAAGTTGTCACCGGGTTCGACCGATTCCACGCCGAGCACCTGGCACCACAGGCCGGCGACGGCGCGCTCGACCAGGCTCGCGGACCCACCGTCGACGGCCGCCGGTGCGGCCGTCGGCACACCGGACGGATCGGGCAGGGCGGTGAGATCGACCTTGCCGTTCGTCGTCATCGGCATCTCGGGGAGCTGTACGAACCGCGCCGGGATCATGTAGGCGGGCAGGTGCCGGCCGGTGAACGCGCGCAGCTCAACCGGATCGAGCGGGCCGGGAGCCCGATTCGCGGTGAAGTAGGCGACGAGCTGTTCGTCTCCCTTGTGGGTGAAGGAGGTGACCGCGGCGTCGTCGATGAGATCGTGCGCCGAGACAGTCGCCTCGACCTCCGCCGGCTCGATACGGAATCCCCGGATCTTGATCTGCCGGTCCGCTCGCCCGGTGATCTCCAGGTTGCCGTCGGCGGTCCAGCCGCCCAGGTCGCCGGTGCGGTACACCAGCCCTGCCTCGTCCGGTCCCGGCAGGGCGAGGAACCGCCGCCTGCTCTGTGCCTCGTCGGCGAGGTAGCCCTGGGCGACCCCAGGTCCGCCGATGTAGATCTCGCCGTGCCGTTCGGGCGGGACCGGGTTCAGGTCCTCGTCGAGCACGTGGACGACGGTTCCCGGCAGCGGCTGTCCGACGGGTGCGGGGCCCTGTGCCGGCAGCACCGCCGGGGTGATCTCCATGGTGCAGGACGTGATCGTCGTCTCGGTCAGCCCGTAGGCGTTCACCAGCCGCGAGCCGGGCATCAGGCGCAGCGCGGTCCGGCAGTCCTCGGCGTGCACCGCGCTGCCGCCCACGATCGTGAGCCGCACCGGCAGTTCGGTGGGGTCGCGGGTCAGTTCGGCGAGGAAGGCCCGCCAGTACGGTGGGGTCAGGTCCATGACCGTCACGCCGAGCGACACCAGCCGGCCGGGCAGCTCACTCGGGGCCCAGTTGTACTCGGGCAGGACGAGGGTCGCGCCGTTGAGCAGGGTGTTGAGGATCTGCTCGATGGAGGTGTCGAAGGAGAGCGCGGCGAACTGCAGCACCCGGTCTTCCGGTCCGACACCGTAGCGCTCGTTGACGCTCCGGCACAGGTAGCCGAGGGAGGCGTGGCCCACCTGCACGGCCTTCGGGGAGCCCGTGGAGCCCGACGTGTAGATGATGTAGGCGGTGTCCGAGGGCCCGACGTCGGTCGAGGGCGGCCCGGCGGGGGATTTGGCGGTGACGTCGTCATCGGCGTCGACCGTCGTCACCGGGAGACCGGTGAAGCGGGCCTTGTGGCCGGAACGCGTGACGGCGATCGCGCAGCCGGTCTCCTTGACGTAGGCCGCTATCCGGTCGTCGGGGACACCCGGCTCGACGGGCAGATAGGCGGCCCCCGTCTTCAGCGTCGCGAGTAACGACACGATGAGGTCGATGGAACGCTCGAGGTGGACCATGACGACCGATCCGCGTCCGGCTCCCAGAGTCCGCAGGCGGTGGGCGAACCGGTTGGCGCGTCTGTCGAGTTCCATGTAGCTGATCCGACGGCCGTCGTGTTCCACCGCCGTCGCCTCGCCACGAGCCGCTGCCATGGCGGCGAAGCGATCATGGGCGTACGGCTTCCCAATGATGTCCATGAGTCCTCTCGTCCAGTGCGGGTGTGAGAACGCTGACTGCCCGTCACAGTGCATGGGTGACGGACTGCATGCCTGGAGCTGATCCGCTGGTTAACGGCGGAAAACGGAAAGGAAAAGCCACTGCGGCCAGAGAGAAACCGGCGTCATCCGGCTCTGAGAGAAATTGTCGAGTTCACCGGCCGCATCGGAAAATGCGCGGCGATGTCATCACGCGCAGCGGCCCGCCGAAGCGATCGGTACCTTCAGCGCCGAGGTCTCCATCGTTGCCGTCCCCCATCTTCAACCGAACGTCAGTTGCTGTGCCGAGTACACGAACCGGCGCCGACTGTGCTCTGTTGCGACCGTGCCGAGGAAACCCTACGGGGGTAGCCCTTGTCAACGGGGAAGATCACCTTTCTGGAGAGAGGTGCGAGTGGCAGAGTGCGGGCTACTTGTGCAGAAATACCGCACCGAAGGGGGTCTTGCCTGCATGGGGCGGACAAGGCGGATGGCCGGCGGTCTGCCGGTTATCCGGACCGGTGTGCTGCGAGGGTCCGCGCCGGCCTCCGTGCCGGAGACTCCTTGCTTCCCCTAGGGGGTATAGGTATAAGTAATGCGGTAGCCCGGTGGATGTGCCGCTGGCCAAGTCGGCCGTATGCGCACCCGCCAGGACGGAAGCAGCACACCGCACGGGGGAGCGGCCTTTGCATACCTCTTTCTGGTTCGAGATCGGCGGCACTGACGTCGGCGGGGCGGACAAACAGTTTCCCGCGTCAATTCATCGAGCATCGCCGGCCTGCGCTGTCCCGAACCGAGCGTCGTACACAGGGTGGGGCGAGTCCCGTGGACCTCTGACGTCGACCACCGATCCGCCCGTTCGCCGGCCGCACCTGGAGAACCGCATGAGTCACCCTCCGTCCTGGGACGGACTGATCGAGGACCGCTTCCGCGAACAGGTCCGCGCCCGCCCGTCGAGCCCGGCCCTGGTCGCGGGAGACACCGTCCTGACGTACCGCCAGCTCCATCGGCGGGCGGCGACGGCCGCGACCGGACTGCGCCGACTGGGCGTGACCCGCGAGACCCTGGTCGGCCTGGCCTTCGACCGGTCCGCCGACTCGATCGTGGCCCTGCTCGCCATCGTGTTGGCCGGCGGGGCGTACGTCCCTCTCGACCCCGCCTACCCCCGGCGCCGACTGGGCCAGATCACCGAAGCGGCCCGGTTACGCGTGGTCGTCTGCCCAGACCGGGTGCGCGAGCGCTTCACGGCCCCCGAGCCGGCCGCGACGTACGGTCTCGGGGAGCTGCTCGCCGGGAGCGACGGGGCTGCGGACCCCGGTACCGTGTCACCGCCCGCGCCCGGGGGGCGCTCGCCCCTGGCCTATGTGATGTTCACCTCCGGCAGCACCGGACGCCCCAAGGGCGTGATGGTCGAACACCGCGGTGTGCTCCGGCTGGTCACACACACGGACTACGTCGACCTCTCACCGCGGCAACGTGTGCTCCAGGCCGCCTCGCTCGCCTTCGACGCGGCGACCTTCGAGATCTGGGGCGCCCTGCTGAACGGTGCGTCGCTCCACGTCGTCGACCACGAGACGGCGGTCGTGCCCTGGCGTTTCGGACAGGCGATGCGGGACGGGCGCATCACCCTGGCGTGGGTGACCGCCCCCCTCTTCCACCGCATGGCGCAGGAGCACCCGGCCGCCTTCCGCTCCCTGGACACGCTGGTGACCGGCGGGGACGTCGTCTCCCCGGGACATGTGGCACGCGTCCGCGAAGCCTGCCCGGATCTCACCGTCGTCAACGGCTACGGTCCGACCGAGAACACCACCTTCACCACCACCTTCGCGGTCCCCGACCGGATCGACGGCCCGCTCCCGATCGGACGCCCCATCCCCGGCACCACGGTGCGGGTCTGCGACGACCGGGGCCGCCCGGTCCCCACCGGAACCGCCGGCGAGCTGTACGTCGCCGGCGCCGGACTCGCCCGCGGCTACCTCGCCGATCCCGACCTGACCGAGCGGAAGTTCGTCAGCCTGGACGGCGTGCGCCACTACCGGACCGGCGACCTCGTCCACGCCGACGAGGAGGGGCTGCTGCACTTCCACGGCCGGCAGGACGACCAGGTCAAGATCCGCGGTCATCTGGTGGAGCCGGCCGAGGTCAACGCCGCGCTGCTGGCGCTGCCGGGCGTGGCCGACGCGCACACCCGCGTCGTGGGCGAGCCGGGCGAGGAACGGTTCCTGGCGGCGTACGTCGTGGCTCCTCGCGAGGACATGCCCGCGATCCGTCGCCGGCTGCGTGAGCGGCTGCCGGGCTATCTGTGCCCCGACCGGTTCGTCCGGCTGGACCGGCTGCCCCTGACCCCCAGCGGCAAGGTCGACCGGCGGGCCCTGCCCCTTCCGGAACGCGAGAACGCACCCGAGCCGGCAAACCGCGAACTCACCGACGAGGAGCGGCGACTGGCCCGGTTATGGGCCGACGTCCTCGACATGGAGCCGGCGGACATCGGCCCTGACTCCGACTTCTTCGCACTCGGCGGCAACTCCCTGGGCCTGGGCGTGCTGATCGGCCGACTGCACCGGGACCGGTCCGTACACCTCGGCTACGCGGACGCGCTCGCGGCGACCACGCTCGCCGCGATGGCACGCGCTGTCGGGGCGGCAGGCGCCGCCCCGGTGCCGGGCCTCCCGGAACCGGTGCAGGGCCCCGCCCCCCTGCACCCGCAGCAGCAGGGCCTGTTCGCCCTCTGGCAGGCGGAGCCCACGTCCCTGGCGTACAACATCCCCGTGAAGGTGGAGCTGACCGGGCCGCTGGATCCGGACCGCCTCAGAGCGGCGCTTACCACCGTGGTGGCCCATGAGGAGGCGCTGCGGTTGCAGTTCACCATCGATGACACCGGGGTACGGCAGGAACCGGCGGCACCCGTCGCACCCGAGTTCACCTTCCTGCCCGCACCCGACGAGGCCGCCATGACCGGCTTCGTACGCCCCTTCCTGCCTCACCGGCCCGACGGCTCCCCGCTGCTGCGCGCCCTGCTGGTGCGCACCGGCGGGCCGGAACGGCACGAGCTGTACCTCGACACCCACCACGTCGTCCTCGACGGGGTCTCACTGCGGCTGCTCCTCGGGGAAGTGCTGGCCGCGTACGACGGAGAACGACTGCCTGAGAAGCCCACCGGCTACCGGACGGCGGCCCGGTGGGCCCACGAGCGGGCGGCGAGGGGCGCCGACGAGGCCGACGAGGCCTATTGGCTGGGGCAGTTGACGGACGTACCGACCGAGCCCGTCCTGCCCGTCGACCGCCCCCGCGGCCCGCGCCGGGCCACCCGTGGCGCCGTGGTGAGCGCCGTACTGGACAAGGACCGGTGCGCCGCGGTGCGGGCGGCCGTACAGCTGCACCGCACCACGGCGTTCTCAGTGCTGTTCGCCGCCTGGGCGGCCACGCTCGCGCGCCTTTCCGGACGCCGGGACTTCGTCGTCGGAACGCCCACCAGCGGCCGTACCCGACCGGAGTTCGCCGACGTCGTCGGCATGTTCGTCAACACGGCCTGTCTGCGCGTGCGGCTGGATGAGCACACCACGCTGGACGCGCTGGTGGCCCAGGCGGACCGGCTGGCCGGCGAGGCACTGTCCCACCAGGGGCCGCCGTTCCCGCGGCTGGCACGGCGCCTCGGCCACGAGCCCGAACGGGGCCGCAACCCACTCTTCGACGTGCTGTTCGCCCTCCAGGACATCGACTTCCACGTCCTGCACGCGGCGGACCTGACCGCACGAACCGAGCTGCTCAATCCGGGCACCACCCGGTTCGACCTCAACCTCCAGGCGTACCTGCGCCCCGACGAACTGCGGCTGGACCTGGAGTACGCCACCGACCTCTACGACAGTTCGTCCGCCGGCCTGCTCCTGGACGAGTACCTGACGACCCTTGACGACCTGTTGACGGACCCCACCGCCCCGGTGCGCCGGGCGCAGCCCGCGACGCCGGCCGCGCAGCTTCCGGACTTCGTTCTCTGACCGCCGTGACGACGCAGACGAAGGACACCATGACCACCCCGTTCCAGCTCAGCCGCGCCCTGCAGGCCCACCCGGAGCAGGCCGGGTACTGGCGGTCCCGCCTCGCCTCCTGGGAGCAGCCCACGCTCCTGCCGCGCGACTTCCTCGCCGGCACCACCGAGGCGGCCCACGACCGGACCCTCGTCCCGTTGCCCGCCGACTGCGTCACCCGCTGCCGGGACCTGACCCGGGACCAGCCCGCCCTGGCCCGCGTGCTGAGCGTGGCCGTCCTCGCGCTGCTGGCCGCCCGGGCCACCGACACCGAACAGGTCCAGGTCGTCACCGGGCACCCGAGCCCCGGCACCGGACGGACGGCCGCCTTCCCGCTGGGCCTGACCGTCGCCCGCGACGGGACCCTGCGTCACCTGCTCGCCGCAGCGCGCACGGCCTACCAGGAGGCGACCGGACACCTCGACATCCCGGTCGGGGACCTCCTCCGGAGCGAGGCCGGCATCCCGACGGATCTCGCCGCCGGGGTCGACGACGAGCTGCCCACCGCGGACGCCGATCACGCGGGCTGGGTGATCCAGCTGGACCTGCGGCTGCACGCGACCGAGCCGCACCTGTCCCTGCGCTACCGGGCGGACCTGTTCACCGCGGCCACCGCGCACCGGCTGGCCACCACCTACGTCCGGCTCCTGGCGGCGACCACCCGGGAGCCGGACGCCCCCTTCGGGCCGCTCCTCGACGCCGACCCCGCCGAACGCGAGGCGATCGCCCGCTTCAACGCCACCGCGGCAGAGGTCCCCGCGAACGCCACCCTGCACAGCTTCCTGGCGGACCAGGCGGCACGCACCCCGAAGCGGATCGCGATCCGGGACAACGGCACCACGTACGCCGAACTCGACCGGCAGGCCAACCAACTCGCCCGCCGGCTGCGCGACGCCGGCGTACGGCCGGGCACGGTAGTGGGTGTCTGCCTGCCCCGCGGCCCGCTCGAACTCACCGTGGTCCACGCCGTCCTCAAGGCCGGCGGAGCCTACCTGCCCATCGACCCGACGCTGCCCGCGGCCCGCGTGACCTACCTGCTGGAGCACAGCGAGGCACCCGTCGTGGTCGGTGACGCGGCTGCCCGCGTGTCCCTGCCGTACGCCGGAACGTTCGTCGACGCCACCGAGCCGGGCGTCCTCGACGGCGACGCACCCGCGCCCGAGGGCGGCGCCGGCCCGGACGACCTGTGCTACGTCATCTACACCTCCGGCTCCACCGGTCGCCCCAAGGGGGTGATGCTGGAACACCGTGCGGTCGTGAACCGCTTGGTGTGGATGCAGCGCGCGTACCCGCTGGCCGCGGACGACGTCATCCTGCACAAGACGCCGTTCACCTTCGACGTGTCGGTGTGGGAGATCTTCTGGTGGGCCCTCGCCGGAGCCTCCGTGTGCACCCTGCCGTCGGGCGACGAGAAGGACCCGGCGGCCTTGGTCGCCCGGATCGCCGAACACCGCGTCACCACCGTGCACTTCGTGCCGTCGATGCTCCAGGCCTTCCTGCAGTACGTCGCCGAGGACCGGGCCGGTCTGGCCGCGCTGCGCCAGGTGTTCGCCAGCGGAGAGGCGCTGGGCACCCCACAGGCGGTCCGCTTCGCCGAACTGCTCACCGCGCCGCACGGCACCTCGCTCGTCAACCTCTACGGCCCGACCGAGGCCGCCGTCGACGTGACCCACTTCCCGTGCGCGGACCTGGACCCGCGGCGACCGGTCCCGCTGGGCCGCCCCATCGACAACCTGACGCTGCGGGTGCGTACCCGTGCCGGCACCACCGCCCCGATCGGCACACCGGGCGAGCTGTGCATCGGCGGAGCCGGCCTGTCGCGCGGCTACCTGAACGCACCGGAGCTGACCGCCGAGCGCTTCGTCACCGACCCCGAATTCCCGGACCGCCGCGGCTACCGGACCGGCGACCTGGCCCGCTGGCTGCCGGACGGCACACTGGAGTACCTGGGCCGACTCGACACCCAGATCAAGATCCGCGGCTACCGCATCGAGCCCGCCGAGATCGAGCACGTCGCCGAGGGCACGCCGGGCGTCACCGCCTGCGCGGTCCTCGCGGTCGAGGACGACTCCGGCCACCGCAGCCTGTGCGCCTACGTCGTCCCCGGCGACGGCTACGACGAGGAGGCGCTGCGCGCCCGGCTGGCGGCCGAACTGCCCTCGTACATGGTTCCGCAATTCGTCGTCACCCTGCCCGCCGTCCCCACCAACCACAACGGCAAGCGGGACACGAAGGCGTTCCCGCCGCCCCACCGGAGCACCCGCCGCGCCGGGCGACGCACGCCCACCAGCGAGGTCGCCGTCCGCCTGGCGGACATCTGGGCCCGGGTGCTGGGCGTCGAGGACATCGGGCTCGACGACAGCTTCTTCGCCCTCGGCGGCGACTCGATCATGATGGTCCGGGTGCTGGCCGAGGCACGCCGGGCAGGGCTCGACTTCTCCTTTCAGGACCTGTTCGCCCACCCCACGCTCGCCGCACTGGAGCCACGGGTCCGGCGTGACCGGCAGGACGCCGGCCCGGCCCGCCCGCTCGATCTGCTCGCCCCGGCCGACGTCGACCGCCTGCCACCGGACGTGCAGGACGCGTACCCGCTGTCCGCCCTGCAGACCGGGCTGCTGTACGAGGTCGAACTGACCGGACACCGTCCGGGGCTGTACCACGACATCGTCGGCTTCCGCATCGACGAGCCCCTGGACCTGGCCGCGTTCCGCGCCGCGGCCGACCTGGTGGCCGCCCGCCATCCCATGCTCCGTACCTCGCTGCACGTCTCCGGCTACAGCGAGCCGCTGCAGATCGTGCACCGCGAGAGGCCGGACCTGGTCGAGGTCACCGACCTGTCGCACCTGGACGAGGCCGGGCAGGAACGGGCACTGAACGACCACTACGAGCGCGAACTCGCCCGCGGCTTCCGCCCGGAGACGGGCGGCCTGGTCCGCGTCCAGCTGCACCTGCTGGGCGAACGGGGATACCAGTACAGCCTCAGCTACCACGCGGCCACGCTGGACGGCTGGAGTGTCAGTGTCGTCCACCACGACCTGTTCGCCGCCTACCTGGCCCTGCGCGAGGGCCGCACCCCGCCGCTCGCTCCGCTCGGCACCGGCTACCAGGACTTCGTGCGCCTGGAGCGGGAGGCGGCCGGCTCGGCGGCGAGCCGCGCCTTCTGGGAGGACCTCCTGGACGGTCACGAGGGCGGTCGACTGCCCCGCCTTCCCCTGGAAGAAAACCACGCAGGGGTGGCCATGCATGACGTCCCCCTGCCGGACGGCGTCCCCGCCGGAGTGACCCGGGTCGCCCAGCGCCTCGACGTACCTGTGAAATCGGTGCTCATGGCCGCCCACCTGACCGTCCTCGCGCTGGTCTGCGGCACGGACGACGTGCTCACGGGCTACGAGCACAGCGGAAGGCCCGAGGTCGCCGACGGGGACCGCATCACCGGTCTGTTCCTGAACACCCTTCCGCTCCGGGCCCGCGTCGGCGACGGCAGTTGGGCCGACCTGGTCCGCGAGGCGTACCGCGCGGAGACCGCCTTGCTGCCGCACCGGCGCCATCCCATGAGCGAGATGAAGCGCCGACGCCCCACGCGCGAACCGCTGTTCGAGGCGGTCTTCAACTTCACGCACTTCCACGTCCTGGACGAACTGCGCCGCGACCACGGGCTGCGGCTGGAGCGCACCCGGGTCGCCAGCGAGACCGAGTTCCCCTTCCGCGCGGAGTTCTGGCAGGACGCCTTCACCGGCACGGTGGCACTGTCCCTGCACTACCACCGCGACCAGTTCCCGCCCGAGCAGATCCAGCGGATCGCCGGCTACTACGCGCGCGCCCTGGAGCTGCTGGTCACCGACCCCGACGCCCGAGTCCGGGACGCCGTCCTGCTGGGCGACGCGGAACGCGCGCTGCTCGCGGGCTTCGCCGGCGAGGCGCGAGAGCTGCCGGAGACCGGTGTGCTCGGGCTGTTCGCGGCGCAGGTGGCCGCCCGGCCGCAGGCGGTCGCGGTCCAGCACGGCCCCCACACGCTCACCTATCGGGAGCTGGACTCCCGGTCCGGCCGGCTGGCCGCCCAGCTGGCCGCGGCTGGAGTACGGCCGGGCGACGTGGTCGCCGCGCCGATGGAGCGCGGGATCGCCTGGGCCGTCACCGTCCTCGCGGTGCTCCGGCTCGGCGCGGTGTACCTGCCGCAGGACCCGGCCGACCCTCCCGCCCGGCTGCGCGCCATGCTGGCCCGGTCCGCCTGCCGTCATGTGCTGACCGCCGCCGCGACCCGAGACGCGCTGGCCCACGCCCTCATCTCGGACGACAGGTCCACACCGGCGGTGCTCTGCTACGAGGAGTTGACGGAAGATCATCACGGGCAGCCGGCGCCCCGCCACACCCCGGCCCCCGCCGACCCCGCGTACCTGATCTTCACCTCGGGTTCCACCGGCGAGCCCAAGGGGGCGCTCGTCCACCACGAAGGCATGCTCAACCACCTCCTGGCCAAGGTCGACGCGCTCGAGATGACGGAGGACGACGTGGTCGCCCAGGTGGCCACCCAGTGCTTCGACATCTCCGTCTGGCAGCTGCTCGCCGCCTGGCTGGTGGGCGGGCGCACCGTGATCTACGGCGCCGACGTGGTCACCGATCTGCCCGCCTTCGCCCGGGCGCTGGAGGACGACGCCGTCAGCGTGCTGGAGGTCGTTCCGTCGTTCCTGGACGCCCTGCTCGGCGAACTGGACCTGAGGCCCCGCGCCCTGACCGCCCTGCGCTGGAACCTGGTCACCGGTGAGGCCTTCCCGCCCGCGCTGAGCCGCCGCTGGTTCGACCGCTACGACATACCGATGGTCAACGCCTACGGCCCGACCGAGACCTCCGACGACGTGACCCACCACGTCCTCACCGCACCGGCCACCGGACAGAGGGTGCCCGTCGGCCGGCCGATCGCCAACACCGGCATCCACATCGTCGGCCCCGACGGGCGGCAGGTACCCGTCGGCACCTACGGCGAGATCCTGGTCACCGGCACGGCCGTGGGCCTCGGCTACCTCAACGACCCCGAGCGCACCGCCCGCGCTTTCGCACCCAACACGCTCGACGCCGCCTCCGGCATGCTGTACCGCACCGGCGACATCGGCCGCTGGCTCCCCGGCGGAGTGCTGGACTGCGCGGGCCGCCGCGACCACCAGACCAAGGTGCGCGGACACCGGATCGAACCGAGCGAGGTCGAGGGCGCGTTGGCCCGGGTTCCGGGCGTGGACCATGCCGTGGTGCTGCCGCGCCGGGACGGCGGCCGGGACTTGCTGGCCGCCTGGTACACCGGCCCCGCCGAACCCCGGCCGGACGTGCTCCGCGCCGAGCTGGCACGCTTCCTGCCCCGCTACCTGCTGCCGGACGTCTTCGAACGGCTGGACGCCTTCCCCGTCACCCGCAACGGCAAGGTGGACCGCGCCGCGCTGGGCCGCCGGCCGCTCGACGCCGCGGTACGCCCGGCCGCCGAACCGCCGGCGAACCGGGCCGAGGCCGAACTGGTCGCGGCCTTCGCGGAGATCCTCGGCCTGCCCGCGGACACCGTGGGCGTCACCGACAGCTTCTTCGACCTGGGCGGGCACTCGCTCGCCGCGATGCGCCTGACAGCCCGGCTGCCCGGCGGCGCGACCCTGCGGGACGTGGTCGCCCACCCGACCGCCCGAGCCCTGGCCCGGCGCGCCGGTCACCCGGCCGCCCCGCGCGGGGAGAGTGCGCTGCTGACCGACCTGACCGAGTCCGCCGGGCTGCGGCCCGCGGGCCCGCCCGCCACGGTGGTGTGCTTCCCCTTCGCCGGCGGCACCCCGGTCAGCTACCTGGACTGCACCCGGGCGCTGCACCGGGCCGGCACCCCCGCCCGGGTGCTGGCGGCCGACTACGGCGACACCGGACCCACCGAGCTGGCCGCCGCCCTTGCCGATCACGCCGAGGGACCGTTCGTCCTGCTCGGCCACTCCTCCGGAGCGGCCCCCGCACTGGACACGGCCTTCGCGCTCAGCCGGGCGGGCCGTGCACCGGAGCACGTGTTCCTGGTCGCCTCGGCGCCGCCCGCCGACACCGCCGCGGCCCCCGACCCGCGGGAAAAGCCGGACCACACCGACGAAGAGGTGCTGACCTGGCTGATGGAGAACACCGGCCTGGACGCGGCCCTGTTCACCCCGGACGAGCGGCACCGGCTCGCCACGGCGTTCCGGCATCACACGGTGGCCTCGGCTCGGTCCTGGGCGCGGCTGTCCGCCCTGCCACCGGACACCGTCCTGGACAGCCCGGTCACCGTGCTGCTCGCCGCCGACGACCCGCTCATGCGGGACCACGAACAGCACGTTCACCGCTGGGGCCGCTTCACCGGCACGTTCGCGCTGAGCATCGTCGCGCACGGCGGCCACCATCTCAACGCGACCCGTCCCGACTTCCTGGCCGAGCAGATCAGCAAGGTGGTGGGAGCGTGAGGACGCAGTGGGCCTACGAGCTGGGCTGGGGTCAGGCCTTCCTCGAACTGCCCGACTTCGTGCCCGGCTTCTCCACCCACCTGAAGCTCGAAGGCTTCAACCCGGCGGGCTCCGTCAAGCTCAAGGCGGCGCGCGCGATGGTCGAGAACGCCGAGGCCGACGGGGTGCTCAAGCCTGGCTCCCGGCTGATCGAGTCGACCTCCGGCAACCTGGGCATCGCGCTGGCCTCGGTCTGCGCCGCCAAGGGCCACCGGCTCACCCTGGTCACCGACCCGAACGCCAACGAGCACAGCGTGCGCTTCATGCGGGCCCTGGGCGCCGAGGTGGTCGTGATCACCGCCCGGGACTCCAACGGGGGCTTCCTGCAGAGCCGGATCGAGCTGATCCACCGGGTGCTGGCCGAGGACCCGTCCGTCGTATGGCTCAACCAGTACGTCAACCCCGCCAACCCCGGGGCACACCTGGACACCACTGCCGTGGAGATCTTCCAGGGCTTCGGCGCCCCCGACTGGCTGTTCATCGGTGCGGGCACCAGCGGCACCTTGATGGGGGTGACCGAGTACGTGCGCCGCACCCGCGCGGCCACCCGGATCGTGGCCGTCGACACCCTGGGCTCCGTCACCTTCGGCGGACCGCCCGGACGGCGGTGGATCCCGGGTCTGGGCGCCAGCCGACGGCCGGAGATCTTCGAGGACGACGGCTCCTTCGACAAGGTGCTGGTCGAGGAACGCGACACGGTCCTGATGTGTCGTCACATCGCCCGCTCCTACGGTCTGCTCCTCGGCGGCTCCTCGGGCACCGTGCTGGCCGCCGTACGAGCCATGCGCGACTCCATCTCCTCCGGCAGCACCGTCCTCGCCATCGCCCCCGACCTCGGAGACCGCTACCTGGACTCCTTGTACGACGACGACTGGGTCACCGCCCGCTTCGGCCCGGCGGCCACCGCACTGACATGACGAACGACGAAGGGACACCGATGACGGTCTTCTCGGTCCTCACCGGCAAGGAGGTCGGCGCCCTGCTGGCCGGGCAGGAACGGGGCGTGATCGACCGGGTGCGTGAGGCCTACCTGGCGCACGACGACGGCGACAGCGTCAACCCGGACAGCTACTTCCTCCGCTTCCCCGAGAAGCCCGACTCCCGCATCATCGCGCTGCCCGCCTACCTCGGCGGCGAGGTGAACACCGCCGGCATCAAGTGGATCAGCAGCTTCCCCGCCAACGTCGCCAAGGGCGAACCGCGCGCCTCGGCAGTGCTGGTACTCAACGACTACACGACCGGCCGTCCGTTCGCCCTGCTGGAGGGCGCCGGCATCAGCGCCGTACGCACCGCTGCCTCGGCCGCCGTCGCGGCCACCGCCCTCACCGCGACCCCGCCCGCCACGCTCGGCGTGGTCGGCGGCGGCGTGATCGCCCGAACCGTCTGCCAGTACCTGTACGCGGCCGGACTCGCGCCGACGGAAGCCCGCTGCCACGACCTCGACCCCGCGTCGGCCGCCGCCCTCACCGGCCATCTGCGCGACCGGTACGCCGCCACCGCACGAGAGACGGACCTGTCCGCCGCCCTCGACTGCGACCTGGTGCTGTTCGCCACCACCGCACTGTCCCCCTACGTCCCGTCCGAGCACCGCTTCCGTCCTGGCCAACTGGTGCTGAACGTCTCGCTGCGCGACCTGGCACCGCAGACGCTGCTCTCCGCCGACAACGTCCTCGACGACATCGAGCACTGCATGAAGGCCAACACCTCCCCGCACCTGGCCGAACAGCTCACCGGCGGACGGGACTTCGTCACCGGGACACTGGCCGGCGTGCTGCGCGGCCGGGTGCGGCTCGACCCGGACCGGCCCACCGTGTTCTCGCCCTTCGGCCTCGGCGTCCTCGACCTGGCCGTGGGGCACTGGCTGTACGAGCGGGCAGTCAAGGAGGACCGGCTGGTACGGCTGCCCGACTTCTTCGGGGAGTCGCGCCGGTGGTGAACGACAAGGGCGCTGATTCCGGGCAGCTGCTGACCAGCCGGCAGCTGACCGCGCTGGTCGTGGCGCGCGCGGCGAGCTGCGCGGGATTCTTCGCGGTACTGCCGTATCTCGGGCTGTGGCTGATGGACGACCGTGGGCTCTCCGGAGCGTCCGCCGGTCTCGTGGTGGGCGCCTCCATCCTGGCCAACCGGGCGGGCGGGGTGCTGCTGGTCCAGCTCATCCACCGGCTGGGCCTCAAGGCCTCGGTGGGCGTCGGCTACCTCGGCGCGGTCGTCGTCTTCGGCGTGCTCGGCATGGGCCTGCGCCTGCCGACGTACGGGTGGCTGGTGCTCGCCGTGCTGGTCGGGCTGTTCCTGGCGATGGCGACCACGGCGATGAAGGCCCAAGTCGCCGCCTTCCCGCCGGATCAGCGGCTGCGGGGCTTCAGCTACCTCAACATGGCCGTCAACGCCGGCTCCGCGGTGGGCCCGGTCATCGGCGGCCAGCTGCTGGAGTGGCAGGCCGACCGGCTGCCCCTGTCGGCCGCGCTGCTGGACCTGGTCGCGCTGGCCGTCGTGCCCGCCTTGCCGGGCGATTGGCGGGCCGCCGACCGCAGTGGCGCGCCGGCGCCGGCCGGATCGACCGTCGGCCGCCGGCTGCCCGGTCGGCGCTTCGCCACCTTCACCCTGCTGGTCTGCGGCACCTGGGTGGCGTACGCGCAGGTCTTCGACGTGCTTCCGGCCTATCTGGGGGACTCGGTCGGCACCCGCGAGCTGGGCCTCGTGTTCACCCTGAACGCGGTCCTGGTGGTGGCATTGCAGGTACCGGTGTCCGCGCTGTCACGTCGGCTGCTGAACCACCCGCGCGCCGGCTTCGGACTGCTGTGCCTGACGGCGAACGCGGTCCTCGCGCTCGCCGTCGTGCTGTTCGGCCTGGGTCGTTCGGCCGGATTCGGCCTGGTCCTCACGGCCATGGTCCTGTTCACCCTGTCCGAGCTGGTGTGGAGTCCGCTGTACGACACCCAGGTCGGCGAACGCCGCGGCGAGCTGTCCACCACCGCCGCGTACGCCCTGGCAGGCGTGGCGTGGGGTTCGGCCGAGTCGGTCGGTGCGTGGCTGGGCACGCTCCTGGTCGTCCACCGCTCCGGGCCGGAGACGCTGTCCGGCACGGCTGCGACGCCGTACTGGGGCGGTGCCGCGCTCGCCCTGCTCACCGGCCTGGCCCTGTCCTGGGGCGGCCGGCACAAGTCAGAGAAACCGCTTGGCGGTCAGGAAGGGAATGCCCATGACGTGGATGTGTCTGCTCGGGCCTAGCCCCGGCGGAGCCAGGGCGATCGCGCTGCACGGGCACTGCCCGGTGGCGCTGGTGCCTCCCGGTACGGCCGTGCCCCCGGAGGTAGCGGCGCACGCGGAACGCGTCGTCTTCTGCCCGATCACCGACCACGACGCGGCGCGGGCCGCCGTCGACCGCCTGGTGGCCGAGCTGGGCCCGCCACGGCTGGTGGTGTCCTTCACGGAGTTCGCCCAAGAGGTCTGCGCCCGGATCGCCACGGAACTCGGTCTGCCCTCGGTGACCCCCGAGGCGGCGGCGCGCGCACGCGACAAGGCCACCATGCGCGCCCTTCTCGCCGGCACTCCGTACGCCTGGCCGTACGCGGCCGGCACCCCGCGGGAGGTCGCCGCCGCCGTACGCGCGGAACCCGACGGCGTCCGCTGGATCGTCAAGCCCAACGACGGCGCGGGCAGCGCCGGGGTCACGGCACTGGAGTCGTACGCGGATCTGGACCGGTGGCTGGCGGAAGCGGCGGCCGGAGTGGCTGGTGAAACCACGGTGGAAACGACGGCCCGAGCGGCAGCCGACGGTGGTGACCGGGACACGGGCCGCTACATCGTCGAACACGCCGCCCATGGCCCGGAGTTCAGTGTCGAGGCGGTGAGCGCGGACGGCGCGCACACGATCCTCGCGGTCACCGCGAAGCAGACGACCGGCAGCCCCGGTTTCGTGGAGACCGGCCACGTCGTGCCGGCCCCGCTGACCGAGGCCGATGCCGCGCGGCTCCGGGACGCCACGCGATGTGTCCTTGACCGGCTGGGCATCCGATACGGCGCCAGCCATACCGAGCTGCGACTCGACCCGGTGCACGGCCCGGTCGTCATCGAGACCCACACCCGGGTCGGCGGCGACTGCATCCCGGAGCTGGTCGAACTCGCCACGGGCCAGGACCAGTACGAACGCGCGATCGCCGCCCTGCTCGGTACCGCGCCGGCGCTGTCGCCGGCCCCGGCCGCGCCGGCCGCGGCGATCGGCTTCGTCGTCCCTCCCGGCCCCGGCACCCTCACCGCGCTGTCCGTCACTCCCGTGCCCGGCATCCTGCGCTGGGACTTCGACCGCACCCCCGGCCGCGACCTCACCCGGCTCCGCAGCTCCGAGGACCGCGTCGGCTACGTCATCGCCCTCGGTCCGACACCGGCGGACGCGGCGGAGACCGTCGCCAAGGCCGTCGCCGGCGTCCACCTCCAGACCGCCCCGAGCGTCCACCAGGAATGACGGACGGCAGCACGGCATCCCATGGCAGAAAGGCACCCCATGTTCGACGACCTCGACGTCCGCGCGCTCTCCCGTCGCCCCGGAGCCAAGTGGAGCCGCGTCGAGCCGGACGTACTCCCGGCATGGATCGCGGAGATGGACTTCCCGCCCGCCCCCGAGGTGCGTGAGGCCCTGCTGCGGTGTGTGGAGCACGACCTCGGCTACCCCTCATGGGACGGACGGCCCGCCGAGAACCCGCTGCGGCCCGCCTTCGCCGAGCGCATGCGCGAACGCCACGGCTGGGCGCTCGACGCCTCGTACGTAAGGGAGTTCACCGACATCAACCAGGGTCTCCAGGCCGTACTGACCGTCGCCACAGGGCCGGGCGACGGCGTCGTGGTGCACACCCCGACCTACCCGCCGTTCCTGGAGACGATCGCGAGCATGGGGCGGCGTCTCCACCCGGTGCCGTACGCGCCGGACGGCGACAGCTGGACGTTCGACGCCGACCGGCTGGACCGGGAACTGCGGCAACGGGCCGCCCGGGTGCTGCTGCTGGTCAACCCGCACAACCCGACGGGACGCGCGCTGCGCCGCGAGGAACTGGAGGTCCTGGCGTCGCTCGCGCTCCGCCACGGCCTGCTGGTCGTCGCGGACGAGATCCACTCCGACCTCGTCCACGCCCCGCATCAGCACATCCCGTTCGCCTCCCTCTCGGCCGAGGTGGCCGCGCGCACGGTGACTCTGACCTCGGCCACCAAGGCGTTCAACGTGCCCGGAGCGCGCTGCGCCGTCGCCCACGTCGGCGCGGCGGAGGTCCGCGAGGCGCTGGCGCACCCCAGCCACCTGTACGGCGAACCGAACACCTTCGGCGTCGCCGCCACCCTGGCCGCCTGGCGGGACGGGGACGCCTGGCTCGCGGAGCTGATGCCGGTCCTCGCGCGCAACGCCCAGTTGGTGCGCGAGGAGCTTCCGCCCGGCGTGCGCTACCGAATGCCGGAGGCGACGTTCCTCGCCTGGCTGGACTGCCGCGGTCTGGACCTGGATGCCGACCCGCACGCCTTCTTCCTGAAGAAGGCCCGGGTCCTCCTCAACGACGGCCGCTCCTTCGGAACAGAAGGCGAGGGCTATGTAAGGCTCAACTTCGCTACGTCACAGGGCATTCTGCTGGACATCCTGCGCCGGATCCGGGACTCCCTGGACTGAGCATCGCCTGTCAGGCGTTTCCGATCGGCCCCAGATGCTTTATACCGGCCCAGGGTATCTTTCTAAGGGGAACCCCCTGCGCGGTGCGGGGCAACCCTCGGGAGAGGGAAGGGAAACGGAATCATGGCGGCGCAGAAAAAGCACAAGGACGACGTGATGATGCGGCTCCGCCGTATCGAGGGCCAGGTGCGCGGCCTCCAGCGCCTGGTGGCAGAGGACACGTACTGCATCGACGTCCTCACCCAGGTGTCGGCGGTGACCCGGGCACTGCAGTCGTTCGCCCTGCAGATGCTCGACGAGCACATGGCCACCTGCGTGAGCGACGCGGTCGCCGAGGGCGGCGAGGAACGGGAGCAGAAACTGAAGGAGGCCTCCGACGCGATCGCCCGCCTGGTGCGCTCGTAACGCACTGCTGAGCGGAGCCGTTTTTCTCCGCTCCGCTGCCCGGCCGTCGTCGGCGGACGCCGTGGAAGCAGCCGCGCAGGGGCGGACCGCACGCCCTTGAAAGGCTCGACCACATCGCCCTCTCCCGCGTCCGGGCCACCGGGGCCGTGATCTTCCCCAACTGCTGCCTGCACGCGACCACGGTCCCGCCCCGCTCCACACGGACTCCTTCGGAGCGGGGACACACGTGAGTGGAATACCCCCAAGGGGTATAGTGTTCGTATCGTCGGGAGGCCGGACGAGCGGCCCCTCCCGCAGATCGCTCACGCTCACACACAAGGAAGCAGCCATGACCGATCAGACGAACTCCGGCTCCTCCTGCTGCGGCTCCTGCGGCTCCTGCGGTACCGGCGCGGCGACCGACGTCCAGGTCCACGGCATCGGCGTCACGACCACCTACAAGGTCTCCGGTATGACCTGCGGCCACTGCGAGACCGCCGTCTCGAAGGAGATATCCGCCCTGGACGGCGTCACCGCGGTCACGGCCGTCGCCGACACCGGCGAGGTCAAGGTCACGTCCGCCGCCCCGCTCGACCAGGAGGCCGTCCGCGCCGCCGTGGACGAGGCCGGCTACGAACTCGTCGGCCAGGCCTGACGGTTCCCAGGGTTTCCACCCGGTGCGACGTTCATTCGCTCCCGCGTCGGGACGTACCGCTCCGCTGATACGGGCGCCGTACGTCCCGGCCCATACCTGGAGATTCGCATGACCAGCACGGCTCCCGAGAAGACGCTCAGCAGTCCGACGTCCGCGCCCGCCGCCGAGGTCGAGCTTTCGATCGGCGGCATGACGTGCGCCTCGTGCGCGGCCCGCATCGAGAAGAAGCTCAACCGCATGGACGGTGTCACGGCGACCGTGAACTACGCCACGGAGAAGGCCAAGGTCACCTACGGTCCGGGCGTCGAGGTCTCCGACCTCGTCGCGACCGTCGTGAAGACCGGCTACACCGCCGAGGAGCCTCCCCCTCCGGCGGTTGCGGAGACGACGAGCGCCGCCGAGGCCCCCGCCGCGCCGGACGGTGAACTTCTCTCCCTGCGCCAGCGCCTGTTCGTGTCGCTGGCGCTGTCCGTGCCCGTCGTCCTGATGGCGATGGTCCCGGCCCTGCAGTTCGACAACTGGCAGTGGCTCTCGCTCACGCTCGCCGCACCCGTCGTGGTCTGGGGCGCCTTCCCCTTCCACAAGGCGGCCTTCACCAACGCCCGGCACGGCGCCGCCACCATGGACACACTCGTGTCCATCGGCACCCTCGCAGCTCTCGGCTGGTCCCTGTGGGCGTTGTTCTTCGGGCACGCCGGCATGCCGGGCATGCGGCACGGCTTCGAGTTCACGGTCTCCCGCACGGACGGCTCCTCCTCCATCTATCTGGAGGCCGCGGCCGGAGTGACCGCCTTCATCCTGGCCGGCCGCTATCTGGAGGCGAAGTCCAAGCGCAAGGCGGGCGCGGCCCTGCGGGCCCTGATCGAGCTGGGCGTGAAGGACGTCTCCGTACTTCGCGGCGGCAAGGAGGTCCGCATCCCCGTCGCGCGGCTGGCGGTCGGCGACCGGTTCGTCGTACGACCCGGCGAGAAGATCGCCACCGACGGCACGGTGGTCGAAGGCGCCTCCGCGGTGGACGCCTCCATGCTCACCGGTGAATCCGTCCCGGTGGACGTGACCGTCGGTGACGCGGTCACCGGCGCCACCGTCAACGCCGGCGGCCGGCTGATCGTCGAGGCGACCCGGGTCGGCGCCGACACCCAGCTGGCCCGGATGGCCAAGCTCGTCGAGGACGCGCAGAACGGCAAGGCGGCCGTGCAGCGCCTCGCCGACCGGATCTCCGCCGTCTTCGTGCCGGTGGTGATCCTGATCGCCGTCGGCACGCTGTTGACATGGCTCTTCGTCACCGGCGACGCCACGGCCGCGTTCACGGCCGCCGTCGCCGTCCTGATCATCGCCTGCCCGTGCGCCCTGGGCCTGGCCACTCCGACCGCGCTGATGGTCGGCACCGGCCGGGGCGCCCAGCTCGGCATCCTCATCAAGGGCCCGGAGGTCCTGGAGTCCACCCGGCGCGTCGACACCGTCGTCCTGGACAAGACCGGCACCGTGACCACCGGCCGTATGACGCTCCAGGACGTGTACGTCGCCGAGGGCGTCGAAGAGGCCCAACTGCTGCGGCTCGCCGGCGCGCTGGAGCACGCCTCGGAGCATCCCATCGCGCAGGCCATCGCGGCAGGGGCGGCCGAACGTGCCGGAAACCTGCCCGTTCCGGAGAAATTCGAGAACGTCGCCGGACTGGGCGTCCAGGGCGTCGTCGACGGGCACGCGGTACTCGTCGGCCGCGAGCGGCTGCTCGCGGAGGGGGCCATCGAGCTGGGGCGCGAGCTGGCCGATGCCAAGGCCGCCGCGGAGGCCGAAGGCCGTACAGCGGTCGCGGTCGCCTGGGACGGGGAAGCGCGCGGCGTGCTCACCGTGGCCGACGCCGTCAAGGAGACGAGCGCGCAGGCCGTCGCCGAACTCCGTCGACTGGGGCTCACGCCCGTGCTGCTGACCGGTGACAACAAGCTCGTCGCGGAATCGGTCGCACGCTCCGTCGGCATCGATGAGGTGATCGCGGAAGTCCTCCCCCAGGACAAGGTCGACGTGGTCAAGCGGCTCCAGTCCGAGGGGCGCACGGTCGCGATGGTCGGCGACGGAGTCAACGACGCGGCCGCCCTCGCCACCGCCGACCTCGGCCTCGCCATGGGCACCGGCACCGACGCGGCGATCGAGGCCGGCGATCTCACCCTCGTACGCGGTGACCTCCGGGTGGCCGCCGACGCCATCCGCCTGTCCCGCAGGACGCTCGCCACCATCAAGGGCAACCTCTTCTGGGCCTTCGGCTACAACGTCGCCGCGTTGCCCCTGGCAGCGTTCGGCATGCTGAACCCGATGATCGCGGGAGCGGCGATGGCTTTCTCGTCGGTCTTCGTCGTCACCAACAGCCTCCGGCTGCGCACCTTCAAGTAGCCGCCGATCCAACGTGGTCCGCACAAGGCGTCCGGTCCGGACGACCGGGCGCCGACCGACCCTGATCCGAGGAACCGCTGCCGCCGGGGTTCTGCGCGCCCGGGCCACCGTAGCCCGGCCATCGATGGGGAAGAAGATCGGTTGGGCCGGCGCGGCCTGACCGCCCTGGGCCGGCACGCGAGAAGGCGTGCCCGGTCCGCCGGGGCGTACGTGGCAGGGATGCGTCGGATCGGTGACAGCGGTGCAGGCGTTCTCCGCGCCGGGGCGGGCCGCGTTGGGGGAGGAGGCGCATCAGGCCGAGGGCGAGGAGCAGCAGGAGCAGCAGGCGCCCCACCGCGCCTCGCCCTGCCCGGCCCTGTAACTCAGACGCCCCGTCATCTCGCCGTGGCGTCGACATGACGCCCCTGCAACCATCTCGGGCGCATCGGCGTACCGGTGGTGGATGACCGGGCGGCAAGCGGTGTGCGGCCGACGGTGGAAGGCGGTCCGCGAAGTGCGACGCGGCTCAGATCTGTGGGGAGCGGGTGGGGCCGCCGCACGCGCAGGACTTCCGTGCCGGTGCCGCGGCGGGATCCGTGAGCCGGGAGGCCGCGGCCTGGAGCAGCGCCGCCGCCGTCAGCCTGACGACAGGGTGACCGACAGCCCGGCGCAGCAGATCCGCCCGCCGGTTCACTGGCCCTCACCGCCCACGAGCTCGTAGCCGGCCTCGTCGACCGCGGCCGCGACGGCGGCGGGATCGAGCGGCTCCTCGCTGGTCACCGTGACCTTGTCCGACGGCAGGTCCACCTGGACGTCCTTCACACCGGGGAGACCGTGGATTTCGGAGCTGACGGCCTGGACACAGTGCGCACAGGTCATGCCCTTGACGTCGTACACCTTCTGAACCATGTGCTGGCTCCTTCCCAATAGTTGCGTCCATCATACCCCTGGGGGGTAACAGAACGGACGCCGGGCGCGATGGACGCATGGAAGGAATGCGTCGAACTGCTCTCCATGTCGCTCTGGTTGTCACAGCTTGCGGAAGTCCCAGGAGACGGTCCTCGACGGTGTCAGGCGGATCCACGCGTGCCGGCCATCGTGCGGCATCGTCTCCAGGCCGAAGTTCTTGCGGGCGAACAACGGTTCCAGCGCGTCGAGTTCGGGGCACGGTTCTCCGGTGCGGGGGATCTCACCCACGAAGTCCACGGTGCCGGAGAGTTCGACCCCGCGCAGCTCGCCGTATCCCTCGCCGGAATCGACGACGGCGGCGACGCGCGTGTCGTGGCGAAGATCGGCCCATCGCTTGCTGCGCACGATGGAATACAGCCACAACGAGGTGCCATCCCATGCGAACCAGAGGGCACTGACATGCGGGGCGCCGTCGCTCGAGACGGTAGCGACGCGGCACGTGCGCTGGGTGGCGAGGAACTCGTCCAGCTCGTCCGGCGTCATCATGATCTTCCGGCTCCTGCGCTGAGTCGCAGCCATGCGGGCCTCTCTTCTCTTGCGTCAGGACGTCAGGACGGAGGACGTCGGAACGGAGGACGTCGGAACGGAGGGCATATCTGACGTGGCGTCAGAAGCATGGACCACTGCCTGTGAGTCTGCAATGGCTGAGGATGAGTTGCCGCACGGCCCCTGGGTCATGTCGTGCCGGTCCGGTGGTTTCAGGGCCTCGACCATAAAATGGATAGGTCAATCCGATTGCTAGACTGCGTGGTATGACCTCTGGCGCCCAGCACTCCGACGGTCCCGCCGTTCAGCCTCTGCGCAGTGACGCCGAGCGAAACCGGGAGCGGATCATCGCGGCCGCCCGCACGGTGTTCGCGCGCGACGGCCTGAACGCCTCCATGGCCTCCGTGGCCCGCGAGGCGGGGGTGGGGATCGCCACTATGTTCCGTCGTTTCCCCACGAAGGAGGAACTGGTCGACGCCGTCTTCTCCGACCGCATGGGCGCCTACGCCGACGTGGTCTCGGTCGCCCTGGACGACCCCGACCCCTGGAACGGTTTCGTCGGTTACATCGAGGCCGCCTGCGCGATGCAGGCCGCCGACAGCGGCTTCGCCGACATCCTGACCATGACCTTTCCCGCCGCCAAGGTCCTGGAGCGACGCCGCAACGAGGCGTACGAGGCCATGGTGCGACTCATCGGCCGCGCCAAGGCCACCGGCCGCCTGCGCGAGGACTTCGACCCCTCGGACCTGGTGCTGCTCCACATGGCCAACGCCGGCGTCGTCAACGCCACCGGCGACGCCGCTCCCGACGCCTGGCGACGCGTCGTCGCGTTGATGATCCAGTCCCTTGAGGCCCCGGCCCGCGGCCCCCTGCCCGCATCGCCCAGGCACGAGGCTCTCTACGAGGCCATGCTGCGCGCCGGCCAGGGCACCACGCCGGCGTCGGGCAAGGGTGGCTGACCTCAGGGACCGGCACACCGGTACCGAGGCGCTGCACGACGGCAGCGTCGGGGTTCGCGTCTCGCCGGGTTCCCGGACTGGGAACTACATCCGCTTGGCCAGGAAGGGCAGCACGACGTCGGCCATCTCGTCGGGCACCTCCTCGGCGAGGTCGTGTCCGGCGTTGAAGACATGGCCGGTGACGTCGTGGGCGAACAGCCGCATCTGGGACTCATTGCGGTCGCCGATGAAGGCCGAACCGCCGAGGGCCAGTACCGGGGTGTCCAGCTTCTTCTGGGCTGCTTGCCGGTTCTGCTCGGCATCGACGAGCATCGCCCGGTAGATCGACAGCATCGCGCGGATGCCGCCGGGCATGGAGTAGCAGCGCACGTACTCTTCGATCGCGTCGGGGGTGGCGGTGTCCGGGTGGCTGCGCTCGTATTTGATCATGTAGGTGATCAGCTCGCGTTCATGTCCGGCGATGAGCATCTCGGGCACGTCCGGCTGGAAGTAGAAGCCCAGATGCCACAGGTGCATGCCGCTCGCGACGTTTTCGTGCGTGAGTGCGGTGTGGTCCTCGAAGCCGAACCCGGGGAACAGCGCCTCGGCGAAGACCAGGGCGTTGACGTGATCGCGGTGGCGGGCGGCGAGCTGATAGCCGATCACCGCTCCCCAGTCCTCTCCGATCACGCTGTAGGTGTCGTGTCCGAGGTGGCTCATCAGTGCGGCGATGTCGTCGCTCATCGTCGCGGAGTCATAGCCGTCTGCGGGACGCGCGGAGTCACCGAGGCCGCGGAGGTCGGGCGCGACGACGGTGTGGTGCGGCGTCAGTCTCGGAAGGAAGTGCCGCCAGTGGTAGCTGGTCTTCGGCACGCCGTGCAGGAGCACCACCGCCGGGCCGGACCCGCCTGTCCGGTAGTGCAAACTCGTTCCGTTGACCGTGGCCCGGCCTGTGCGAACGGGCTTTTCGTGATGGTCGAAAATCATTCCTCTGCCAACTTTCTGGGGTGTTCCGCGTGGCTCGCCCACGGCTGAAGCGCGTTCCGGCAACGGCGAGGTGATCGCACAGGCGGTGAGCCGGCACCGGCGAAGAACTCGCGGGAGCACATGGTGCTCGCCTCGGGCCGTTGTTCCATCGGCTGCCGCGGAGGGCCGGTGCGGTCTCGGTGGGCGAGGGGAGACGGGGGTCTTGGCACGGGGCCGTAGGCGGCATCGCCGGCGGCGGGTTGTTGTCGGCGATTATCTGGATCGTTCGATACAGTTTCCGGGCATGAGAAAAGTCAGTCGAGCGCGGTCAGTGCGACCTCCACGAGGGGTTCGAGGGTGTGGGCGTCCGGGGTGATCTTCGCCGAGACGAGGAGCCCGTTCAGGAACGTGACAAGGAAGGCGGCGAGCGCACTCGGGTCATGCCGCGTCGAGATCTCGCCGCGCTCCGCCGCCGCGCGCAGCAGGTCCGTGAGCGCATCCTGGTTGGCGCCCAGTACGTCCTGCACGGTACGCCGGGTCGGCTGGTCCTCCGGCAGGCGCTCGGTGGCGGCATTGACCAACAGGCAGCCTCTGCCACCCTGTTCGACGGCGATCCGGATCCGCTCGACCAGTAGCGAGCGGATCGCCGATCGGGCACCCGCCCCCTCTTCGAGGTTGCGCAGGGCGGCCGCCGCGAAGGTGGCGCGGTAGCGCTCCAGTGCGGCCTGGTAAAGGCCGTCCTTGCCACCGAACGCGGCGTACAGGGAGCCCTGCCCGATACCAAGGCGCTGGGTCAGGTCGCGCACCGATGTCGCCTCGTATCCGCGCGTCCAGAACAGCTCCATCGCGCGGCTCACCGCCGCTTCGGTGTCGAACTCCCGGGTCCTTGCCATGCATTCACCGTAGCCTATCTGGATCGGTCGCTCAAGAATGCGGGTGCGATCGTGGAAGGCGACTCTGACGCCCGGAGACTGAAAACCTCGGCCGCGAACGTCGCAGTCGGCATGGTCCATCGGGGTCGAGCCCTTCTCCTCGCTCGCGCCGCGGCCCGGAACGCCGCGGCGCGATCGAGGTTGGGCGAAGGGCGGATCACAAAAGTCGGTCCGGGGTCAGCCGCTGAACACGAGCTCGCCCTGGTCGCGCCTGGTGGTGTGCAGGTCCCAGTAGGCGGGGGAGATCTCCTCGGGCTGGGCCGTCGGAAAACCGGGGACGGCCGGCGTGCCGATCGACACGTCAATGCCGACGTGGGCGGCCTGGATGCCGGTGCCGTCCAGCTCCTTGTGCAGGTTGATCGCCCAGTTGCGCAGCGCGGCGGCTGCGGCGTTGACGTTGCCGACCTGCGGTACGGGGTCGATGGAGCCGGCGCCGGTGGTGTAGAGCAGGGTGCCCGCGCCGGCCTCACGCATCGCGGGCAGCACGGCCTTCGTGGCGGCGATGGCCCCGTACAGCTGGAACTCGATCTCGTGCTGCACGTGAGAGGGCTCGGTCTCGACCGGAGTGGTCAGAGTGGTGGAGTCGAACGTCCCCACCGGGGAGAACTCCAGCACGTCGATGCCGCCGAACTGGTTGGCGGCATTCTTGAGCGCATGGGTGAGCGCTTCACGGTCGAGGACGTCCGCGGGGAACGCGGCGGCGGTGATGCCCTCGGCGGTCAGCGTGCCGACGAGAGCGTCGAGCTTCTCGCGGTTGCGGGAGATCAAGGCGACGTCGAAGCCCTGGGAGGCGAAGGTGCGGGCGATGGCCAGGCCCAGTTGGGGGCCGGCTCCGACGATGGCGATGCTGGTCACGGCACATATTCCTTTCGGGATGAGATGGCACCGGAGGGAAGGTATCTGGAAAGGCCTATCCGAATCAGTGATCCGGATAGGCCTTTCCGGTTGACTCCTCACTTACGGTACCACGGAAGTGGATAGGGCGATCCGATTGGCTCCGCGCCGATCCGTGACGTACCGCCGTAAGGCTCAGCTGCGGTGCGGTGGCCGCCCTCAGCCTCACCAGCACAAGGTGTGTCATCGGTGCGCTCGTCACGAGGGAGCCGAGTCGGCCTCAGTTCGGGCTTTAACATGTCCACCCGCACAGTGGCGATGTGCACAGCATTCGCCGCGAAGAAGTGAGCGGCGCCATCGCGGCGGGATGGCTGCCGGTCACTGCTTGGCTCTGACCAGCCCGGCGTCGTATGCCGTGATCACGGCCTGGATGCGGTCGCGTGCCCCGATCTTGGCCAGCACCCGTCCGACGTGCTTCTTCACCGTGGACTCGGTGAGGTGGAGCCGTTCGGCGATCTCCGTGTTCGTCCAGCCCCGGCCGATGGCGACCAGCACCTCGCGTTCGCGGTCGCTGAGCGTTTTGAGCCGTGGGTCGGCGGGCGCGGGGGCGCCGGAGGGGGCGAGGACCTGGTGGGCGTAGGCGTCCAGCAGACGCCGGGTCAGGCTCGGGGCCACGATGGCGTCGCCGCTCGCGACGGCCCGGATGCCCGCCACGAGTTCCTCGGGCCGGGCGTCCTTGAGCAGGAAGCCGCTGGCTCCGGCCCGCAGGCCCTCGTGTGCGTACTCGTCGAGGTCGAAGGTGGTCACGATGAGTACGCGGGTGCGGCCGCCGGCGGCGGTGATGCGGCGGGTCGCTTCGAGGCCGTCCATTCCGGGCATGCGGATGTCCATGAGGACGACGTCGGGTCGCAGTGCGGCGGCCAGGCGGACCGCCTCGGCGCCGTGTTCGGCCTCGCCGACCGGGGTGAGGCCGGGGGTGCCCTCGATGAGCATGCGGAAGCCCATGCGCTGCAGGGGCTGGTCATCGGCGATCAGTACGGTGGTCATGGCAGGTGTTCTCCTGATCCCGACGGGGCGGGTGCGGCCGGCACCTCGAGCACGATGTCCACGATCCAGCCGTGGCCGGTGTCGCGGGGGCCGATGGTGACGTCTCCGCCGTACATGGCGGCCCGCTGGCGGATGCCGACCAGGCCGTGTCCGGTGTCGCCGGTCCGCGGTTCCGGCTCCGCCCGCACGGATGCCCCGGGCGGTGTTCCGGTGTCGGTGACCCGGATGCGCACGGTGCCGGTGTCGGCGGTCACGGTGACCTCGGCGGCGGTGCCCGTACCGGCGTGCTTGAGTGTGTTGGTCAGGGCTTCCTGGACGATGCGGTACACGGTGAGCTGGACGCCGCTGCCCAGTGTGTCGAGATCGCCCACGCTCCGGTAGGTCACCGCCAACCCGGCGGAGCGGACCCGCGCCAGCAGGGCGTCCAGGTCGCGGATCCCGGGCTGCGGGCTGAGTGTTCGCACGTGCTCCTGTTCCTCGCGCAGGACGCCCAGGACGCGGCGCAGTTCGCCCATGGCCTGCCTTCCGGTGTCGCCGAGGATGCGCAGGGACTCGGCGGACTGTTCGTTCCTGTTGGCGGCGAGGGTCGCGGCGCCGTCGGCGAGAGAGACCATGACGGAGAGGTTGTGGCCGACGATGTCGTGCATCTCGCGCGCGACCCGGGAGCGTTCGGCGGCGGCGGTGAGCCGGAAGCGTTGGTCGCGCTCGATCTCCAGGCGCCCGGCACGGTCCTCCAGCGCGGCCAGGTACATCCGGCGGATGCGGAGCGTCAGGCCGACGGCGACGGCGGCCGTCGCCGTGCCCAGCATGAAGAAGAGGGCCAGCAGGGGACGGTCGACGCGCACCAGGATGCCGACTGCCAGCGTGAGTTCGACGACCGTCAGCCCGGCGGCCCAGCCCAGTGCCCGCAGGGAACCGTGCAGGGCCAGGCTGTACAGGGCGACGAGCGCGCTGATGCCGGCCTGCTGCCACAGGCCCAGTGACCACTGGGCGAGGTTCACCAGCCCGATCACGAAGAACGTGACGGCCGGGGCCCTGCGGCGCCACCACAGCGGCACGATGAGGGCGGCGGCGAAGAGGAAGGGGACGCCGGAGGGCAGCTCACCGCGGTGGCTCGCTTCACCGAAGGGTCCGTTGTCGCTGCCGTTGGAGAGCAGGTCGGGCAGGCTGAGGAGCGCGACGACGAGTACGACCGCGGTGTCGTGGAGCCACGGATGGCGGCGGTCCAGACGCTGCTGCCGGCTCTGCCCGCGCAGCAGATGGCCCAGGAACGGGTGCGTCCAGGCGGCGTCGAGCCCAAGGGGCGGCGGAAGCGGCGTCCCCTGGGCGTCCTCGGCGGCCGACGCCCCGTGCGGAGTCATGAGCCCCATTGTCCTTGATGTGCTGGTCAGGCGTCGGTCCGGGCCAGCCGGTAGGCCGCCCCGGCGAGTGTCAGCGCCACCCACCCTGCGAAGACCGCGAGTCCCGCCCCGGGGGAGAGGGAGTTCGACGACTCGTGCAGGGCGTAGACGGCCGACCCCGCGTTGCTGGGAAGACAGGGGATGACCGAGTCCTCCCACGAGTCGGGCAGCAGCGTGGCCAGTCCGGGCAGGATGAGAAGGACGCCGACCAGGACCGCGATGGCCCCGGCGGAGGAACGCAGCACCACTCCCAGCGCCACGCCGAACACACCCACCAGGCCGAGATAGAGGCCTGCGCCCACCAGGCTGCGCAGCACCCCGTCGTCGCCCATGGTCAGCGCGATCTTCTCGCCGTCCAGTCCCAGCGTGCCCAGTTGGAAGGCCGCCAGCGCACCGATCGTGGTGAGGGCGAACGCGACCACCCCGAACACGGCGCTCTTCGACCACAGCACCAGCAGCCGCCGCGGAACCGCGGCGAGCGTGGACCGGATCATGCCGGTGCTGTACTCGCCCGCCGAGATCAGCACCCCGAGTACGCCGACGGCCAGCGACGCGAAGGTCACGCCGAGCAGGGCCAGACTGACCGCGTCGCTCTCGCCGGAGTCGGCTCCCGGCGGTCCTTGGTTCGCGACGGCGTCGGGACTGTAGGTGGCGGAGGCGATCGCCCCGAGCGCGATCAACAGGAGCAGCGCGACCGCCAGCGTGATCCAACTGGAGCGCAGCGACCAGAACTTTGCCCACTCCGAGCGCAGGACCCGGCGGCCGGTCACCTTGTGCACCGTTGTGCGGGCAGTGTCCGGGGAAAGGGTGGTGACGGTCATCAGGTGGCCTTTCGGGGGGCGTCGACGGGAGCGCTGTGGTACTCGACGGCGTCGTTGGTGAGTTCCATGAAGGCGGTCTCCAAGGAGACGGACTGCGGGGTGAGTTCGTACAACGCCACCCCGTGCTGGGCGGCGATCGCCCCGATCTCATGGGCGTCGCGGCCGGAGACCACCAGTTCCTCGGCGGCGGAGGAGCTGATCGTGACATCCGGGCCGGCCAGCAGCGAACGCAGCTTCCGTGCCTCGGTGGTGGCGACCTTCACGCCCCCGCCGCCGGCCGCGTGGGTGAAGTCGTCGACCGTGGTGTCCGCGAGCAGCCGGCCGCGTCCGATGATCACCAGGTGGTCGGCGATCAGCGCGGTCTCGCTCATCAGGTGTGAGGAGAGCATCACGGCCCGGCCCTCGTCCGCCAGGCGGCGCAGCAGGTTGCGCACCCACAGCACGCCCTCGGGGTCGAGGCCGTTGACCGGTTCGTCGAGCATGACGATGGCCGGGTCGCCGAGGAGGGCCGCGGCGATGCCGAGTCGTTGGCCCATGCCCAGGGAGAAGGCGCCCACGCGCTTGCCGGCCACGCTGGTCAGCCCGGCCAGCTCGATCACCTCGTCCACCCGTCGGCGCGCAATGCCGTGGGTGTACGCGAGTGCCATCAGGTGGTTGAACGCGGTACGCCCCGGGTGGACGGACTTGGCCTCCAGCAGGGAGCCGATCTCACGCAGCGGCGCGGCGTGCTTCACGTAGCTGCGCCCGTTGACCGTGACCGAACCCCCGGTCGGGAAGTCCAAGCCGATGATCATGCGCATGGTGGTGGACTTGCCTGCGCCGTTGGGGCCGAGGAAGCCGGTCACCTCGCCTGGTTTGACGCTGAAACTCAGTTGGTCGACGACCGTCTTGTCCCCGTACCGCTTCGTCAGCTCACGTGCTTCGATCATGCGTCTGGCCTTTGCCTCGAACTCGCCCACGGACGTACCGCGGCACCTGCTGTCGAAGCTAGGGGAGTCGTCGGCCGCGGACCTGGGACCACGGGATACACACCGACGGCTGAGTGGTACTGCGGTACCAGTCGGAATGTCTTCGCCTGCGAAG
This sequence comes from Streptomyces sp. NPDC050287, assembly GCF_044459385.1. NCBI lineage: Bacteria > Bacillati > Actinomycetota > Actinomycetes > Kitasatosporales > Streptomycetaceae > Streptomyces > Streptomyces sp. NPDC050287. Next base: position 655,373 of record NZ_JBITIY010000005.1, read on the forward strand.
AATCAGGCTGATTCATCCGTTTTTCCGTACTGCCCGGGAACGCGGCGCACGTACTGACGACCACCTCACCGCCGCCAAGGCCCTGGGGACCCGACGACCGGCGGACTTCGACGGACCGTTCACGACACTGCACGAGGCGCGCTTGGGGGTGCCTGAGCGAGTGGCCGTCGCCGGCCGGACGCCTTGGCTGTGCTCCTCGGCCCAACTCCGAGCTGTGCTCCTGACTTCGGCACCCCCGAGGTGACGATCAAGGTCTCTTGCCCTATGCTCCGTCTTGCGCATCCGGGGGGGCGGCTGGCTGTCATGGCGACCCGCACGGTGACAAGTGCGCATCACTCACTCCATCTCAACTCCTGCTTCGGCATGCCGTCAGGCGTCCGCGCCTGTGCGCGACTGCTGCCCGAGGCTGCCCGCAAGGGTCTGGATCGGCGTGTTTCCCCGGATCCCATGTCATCGGAAGGCAGAGAACGTCATGGCAGAACGGCAGTACCTCGGTCAGGGCACCACCACATCCTGGGAGAAGTTCTGGTACGTCCTGGGGTGTGTGTACTTCGGTGCCGCCTACTTCCAGAAGGTCCCGGTGAAGAAGGCGCTGAGCGAGTACGGGTTGGTCGAGATGACCGGGGCCGAGAAGTTCTGGTACGTCGTCCAGTGCATTTTCTTCGGGGCCGGATACTTCGCGAAGGTCACCATCAAGAAGGCACTGTCCGAGGTGCAGAACGCGGGCCCAGTCCCCACGGTCTGACGACACCAGGGCGGCACGCGTTCCGTCGTCCGTGAAGGGCAGGTCGTCTGCGTTCCTGCGTTCCTGCGTTCCTGCGTTCCTGCGGTCCTGGGGCGTCGAGCTGCCCTCAGGCGGAGCTGCAGCCGCCGCCGGAAACACCGCGGCACGAGGTCCTCGATCGCGTCTCGTCTGGAATGAGATCAGGTGCCGCGCGAGCGCCCGTCACGGACGGCGCGCCACATCGTCGCCTTGCTCCGGTTTTCGTGAGCCGGCCGATGCGTGAGGTCGGCACGCAGCCCGCCGGCCGCCGACACTCGGCCCGTGCGGCGGCGGGAGACCGCGGGGCCGATCGGGCAGGCATGGAATGGTCAGGAACTCTGAGAAGCCTTCCGCTCACGGCTCGGCAGGCTCGATCAGTCGAGCAGTGTTCCTGTTCCGGTGATCTCTCGGTGGTCGGGACATGACGGCAGGGCCTTCTGGTAGCTCGGGGTTGCTGTCCCAACCGAGCGGAATCAGGAGGCCCTTTGCCGCAGGGGCAGGGGCAGGGGCAGCGGCAACCTCACCCACGGCCTGCCGCTGCCGGCACGGCAAGGAGATTTGTCCTTGCCGGCGAGGACATGGTCCGCGCATCTTCTCCAGCGACCGTCCAGCGGGGCGTGTCAGACCCGCCGCGACGGCGGCGTCGCTGCGCCGCTCCGGCTGCCCGGTGAGCGTGACCTCATCGTCGTAGAGGGCGACTTCGGTGATCTGGGGGCTGAGACGGCGCGCGTCGGCTAACACCTCACCTTGTACGGCCTGCCAGATCTGCTTGTCCGGAGCGCTGGAAGCCTGGAGCACGTCGCCGCCGGTGACGATGGAGACGCCCGCCGACGGTGCCCTCCCAGACCAGGTGTAGCCACCCTGGCTGACGGTTGGTCAGGTACGACCTGTTCAACCGCTCTGGCGGCCCTTGCTTCAGCGGTGTGTGCCGTATCACGCCCTCCAAGGGTGCCCAAGTTGTCTGCATCACAGCGGAAATGTCCATTTGGCGTCCATGCTCGACAGGAATGGCGACTCCCGAAGTGGAGCCCATCGGTGTGGGCGCGAAGTCCTAGCCAGGCGGCCCATGCCACAGCCCTCGTGACGTTTCCCCTTGTTCCCTTGGAAAGGTGCCATCATGGCCGCTTACCTATGTCCTCCTGCCGTGATACACGGCGAGCACGCCGTGGAGACCAGCCAGATCGTGGCGGAGGTGCGCGACCGGCACCCGCACGCGGCGTGGGCGCCGCGGATCGACGGCATCGCGGCCGGCACAGGCATCGAGACCCGCGGGTGGATGCTGCCGCTGGAGACCGCTGTCGCGCCCGGCAACGCCGGCGGCCTGCGGGCTGTCGGCGTCGGGCCCGCCCAACAAGCGCTGGCACGCGACGGGTTCACCCCGCAGGACGTGGACCGCGTGATCGCCGCCCTTGAGGCGATACCCGCGCCTCAGACCGTCCAGGAGCGCACCGCGCCGGCCTGGGAGGCCGTGCAGGCCTACGGGGAGCGTGCGGCGCGCGGGGCCCTGCAGATCGCCGGGCTGGACGCCGCGGACATCGACTGCCTGATCACCAGTCACTCCACCACCCCCGCGCTGCCGGGCCTGGACATCGCCCTGGCCAACAGACTGCCGCTCCGCAATGACGTCATGCTGCTGCCCGCTACGCAGTGGGCCTGTATCGCGGGGACCCGCTCCCTGGCCCTGGCGGCGGATCTCGTGGCCGCGGACCCCGATCGGGTGGTCCTGGTCGTGATCGCGGAGGCGCTGAGCACGACCTACCAGCCCGCGGACGACACCATCGAGTCCCTGATCGTCCGGTTGCTCTTCGCGGACACCGCGGTCGCCGCGGTGGTCACGGGCCGCCCGAGGCGCGAGTCGGTGCTGCGGCTGGACGCCGCCTGGCACCACACCCTGCCCGGCACCCAGGACCTGCACCGCCTGGACACGCGGGCGGACGGCACCCACTTCGTGATGGACCGGCGCGGGCCGCGCGCCGTACAGGAGACGGTCACCGCGATGTGGGAGTGGCTGCGCCTCCGTTACCAGGACGACCCCGACTCCTGGCACCCCGACGTGCTGCTCGCGCACCCCGGCGGGACCCGGGTGCTGGAGTACATGGAGCAGACGATGCCCGACGCGTGGCCGTCGGGGCTGCTGGAGTACAGCCGGGACAGTTACACCAGCGGCAACCGCGGAGGCGCCGCCGTGTTCGACATTCTGCGGCGGGCGCACGACGCCGGGCAGAAGCCGGGCGATCGCGCCGTCCTGTACGCGGCGGCACCGGGCCTCACCGCCACCGCCCTGGAAGGGGAGTGGCGGTAGGGCGAGCCCGCGCCACCCGTACCGGCGAACGGGCGGCCCGCTTCACCGGTCACGCCACCCGTACCGGCGAACGAGCTGCCCGCTTCACCGGCCACGCCACCCGTACCGGCGAACGAGCGGCCCGCTTCACCGGTCACGCCGCCGGTTCCGCCGAGGGCGCCGTCCGTACCGTCGGTCGCGCCGGCTACGCGCACGCCGCACCTACCCTCACCGCGCTCGCGTACGCCGGCCGTGCCCGCCCCGTAACCGGGTCACCGTACGACTTCCGCCCAGACCACCTTGCCGCTGTCCGTCCACCGCACCCCCCACCGGGTGGTGAGCCTGTGCACGATGTGCAGGCCCCGCCCGCCGTCGTCGAGGAGGCCGCCCCGGCTCAGACGTGGCCTGCCGTTGCCGGTGTCGCCCACCTCGCACAGCAGGCCGTTTCCGGACCTGATCAGCCGTATCGTGATGGGACCGGCGGCAAAGCGCACCGCGTTCGTGACCAGTTCGCTGACCAGCAGCGGCACGTCGTCCTGGGTGTCGCCCCTGGCGTGCCATCGTCGCAGCAGCGCGGAGACGTGAGCGCGGGCATGGGCGGGCGCGTCGTCGCGGGCGGGCAGCCGCCAGGTCGCGGTGTCCCCCTTGCGGTAGCCGATCATGCGCGCGAGCAGCAGGGTCACGTCGTCGCGTTGGCGCACGGGCGCCAGCGCGGATACGACGTGCCGAGCGGCCTGCTGCAGGGCGTCCCAAGGGTGGACCGTGGACACGGCGTCCGCCAGCCGGCTGATGCCCTCGTCGATCTGCAGCGCCGGTTCCTCCACCAGGCCGTCGGTGTAGAGGGCGAGCAGGGAGCCCGGGGGCGCGCCGAACGTGTGCACGTCGAACGGTTCCCGCAGCGCGAACTCGACGCCGAGGCCGGGGTGGGGGCGGACCGCCAGCGGGCCCGCGTGCCCGTTCGGAAGCACCAGGACAGGGGGGAGGTGACCGGCGCTGGAGAGCGTCACGTGGTGGCTGACCGGGTCGTAGAGGGCGATGCAGCAGGTGGAGCCGAGGGCGCTGTAGCCGGCCGCCAGCCCGGACTCCGCGTCGTCCAGCAGCGTCACGGTCTCGTCCAGGTGCTCCAGAACCTCGTCGGGTGCCAGCCCCGCGGACAGCAGCGCGCGGGCCTCCATGCTCAGCTGTCCCATGGTTGCCGCGGCTCCCAGACCGTGTCCGACGACGTCACCGACCACCAGCGCGGTACGGCCGTCCGGCAGTGGAAAGCTGTTCACCCAGTCGCCGCCGACGCCCGCGCTGTCGGGGGTGGCGGGCTGGTAGACGCTGGCGATCTCAATGGTGTGGCCGCCGCTCCGGGGCAGCAGCCGGCGCTGCAACGCCAGCACCTGTGTGTGCTCGCGCTGGTGCTGACGGGCCAGGTCGACGTGGTGGGCGGTCCTGGCCACCAGTTCCTGCAGGTCGAGCAGCTCGCTGTCGCGGAAGGGGCGGTCGGCCCGCCGCCAGACCTCCGCCACGCCCAGAACGACGGGCGGCGCGCTGTCCAGGACCAGCGGTATGCACGCCACACTCGCCGACCGGTCACCGGGCACCAGGGCACGTACCACTCGCGGACTGCCCAGGAGCCGCTCGACCGCCGCCCGGTCGGGTATGACGAGGGTCTGCGGGGCATCCCCCCGCCGTACCGCCTGCTCCAGCAGGCGACCGGCGTCGCTCGGAAGATCGCCGCCGGGCGTCACGTAACCTTCGGGCCACACCCGGTCCGGCACCAGGGCCGCCCGCCGCAGCCGGACGCGCCCCTGCCCCTTCCCGGTGACTCCCTCGCCCGTCCACACGGCGAAGTCGAGGTCGACGGCGGCCACGTCTCCCCAAGCGAGCAGGGACTGCGCCAGCGACTGGGCGGTTTCGCCGATGTCCAGCGAGGTGCCGATCGCGGTTTCGGCGGCGTACAGGTGCAGCCTCCTGGCCATGGCGATCACGGAGACAGTCAGGCCCTCATGGGGCACCGCGGCGGGCAGGATGCTCAGCGAGACCACCAGCTCCGACCCGTCGCCGCGCCGCAGGCGCTGGATCCGGGCGACGTGCGCCTCACCGGTCTCCAGAACCTGCCGCAACCGCCGGGTGACCGTCGGTACGTCCCCGGGGGGCAGGAGATCGGTGAAGGGACTCCCGACCACGGCGTTCAGACCGGTGAATATGGGGGCGTCCAGATTGCAGCGGGTGATTCTCAGATCCCTGTCCAGGTTGACCACGCCGAGAATCTGGTCCTGACGGTCTGCTGCCGGGTTGTCGGGTACGCGCTGGCGGGTGGTGCGGTCGCCCCGCGCGTCGGCAGGACCGGCGGCCGCCGCGGCGCCGCCGCCGCCGCGCGGGATGTAGCGCCCCAGGGCACTGCTGACCAGGTCGAACGGCGATGAGGACGAGGGGGACGGCGTCGTGGAGTCCATGCGGCTCTCTCAGCGATCCCCGGCGCGGTGCCGGGGCTGTACTCGGACCCGTGCGACCGGGCCCCGAGATCCCTGACCGCACACCTCATTGAATAACACCGGGGGTCGCTTCGCCCACACCAGAGGGTGTGCAGCTCGCTGCCGGCGGAAGTGATTCCGTTCGTCTGGCTATTTTTCCACCAGCGACATGTGGTGCTCGTTGTAGCGATCTCCCCGCACCCCCACCCGACCGGCGAGTTCGTTGAGGTCCGACAGTTCGTCGGCGGAGAGCGGCAGCTGAGTGGCGCCGATGTTCTCCTCGATGCGGGCGATGCGCCGCGTTCCGGGAATCGGAACGATCCAGGGATGCTGCGCGAGCAGCCAGCCGAGCGCGACCTGCCCCGGTGTGGCGTCCTTGGCCCGCGCGAGCGATGCAATGTGCTCGACGAGAGCCTGGTTGGCCGCGCGATTGTCGGCCGTGAACCGTGGAATCGTTGTCCGGACGTCGTCGGCCGCGAACGACGTGGAGGCGTCCACTGCCCCGGTGAGGAAGCCCTTGCCGAGCGGGCTGAAGGGGACGAATCCGATTCCGAGTGCCGCGCACGTCGGCAGGACCTGTGACTCGGGATCCCGGGTCCACAACGAGTACTCGCTCTGCACCGCCGTGACCGGGTGGACCGAGTGAGCACGGCGGATGGTCTCCGCATCGGCCTCCGACAGGCCGAAGCGGCGGACCTTGCCCTCCTGCACGAGCTCCGCCACCGTGCCGGCGACGTCTTCGATCGGCACCTGTGGATCAACGCGGTGCTGGTAGAACAGATCGATCGTCTCCACCCCGAGCCGTTCGAGGGAGGCCGTGGCGACGGCACGGATCTGCTCGGGCCGGCTGTTGAGTCCGACTGACGCACCGTTCTCGATGCGGAATCCGAACTTCGTGGCGATCACCACTTCGTCACGGACCGGAGCGAGGGCCTCTCCGACGAGTTCCTCGTTGACGTAGGGGCCGTACACCTCCGCGGTGTCGAAAAACGTGACCCCGCGGTCCACGGACCCACGGAGCACGGCGATCATGTCGCTTCGATCGCCGGGGTTCGGGCCGTAACTCTGGGACATTCCCATGGTGCCGAGGCCGAGGGCAGAGACCCGCAGGTCTTGTCCGAGTGTTCGGGTGTGCATCTTTTCTCCATCCGGTGCCGTGTGTCGTGCTCGAGAGGACCGAGCGTGCGGTCGATCCTCGGACACCCGGCCGGCCGGAAACGGCGACCGGACAGGCCCGAGGATCGGCGGCGCACTCGGTGCTCATGGCTCAGGCGGCGATCGCCAGGGACCGTCGGGCGAGGGCGTCGGCAGCCGCTTGGTTTGATGTTCAGGATCGCGGCAAGGTGCGAAGCTGTGCGTGTGCGACGGGAGCCGAGCCTGGACGAACTGGGAGCCTTCCTCAAGGCGCGCCGTGCGGAGTTGAGCCCCGGCGGTGTCGGGCTGCCCGACACCGGTGAGCCGCGGCGTGTTCCCGGTCTGCGCCGTGAGGAGGTCGCTCGGCTGGCCGCGATCAGCACCGATTACTACATCCGGCTCGAACAGGGTCGCGTTCAGGCGTCTGTGGCCGTCCTCGACGCCCTCGCAAAGGTGCTCCGCCTCGACGGCGATCAGAGGGAGTACCTCCTGACGCTCGCGGGGAAGCAGACCGCCTTGCCCACGGCCGACAGGAGCGTTCGGCAAGAAGTCGACCCGCAGATGCGGTACCTGCTGGACGACCTCACCCTCACGGCGGGGTTCGTCATCGGGCGCACCACGGACCTTCTGGCGTGGAACGCCATGGCCGCCGCTCTGGTGATGGACTTCGGGCTTGTCCCCGAGGAACAGCGCAACTACGTGCGCCTGCTGTTCACCGAACCCGACATCCGGGTGTTGTACCGGGACTGGGAGCACATGGCGCGACTGGCCGTGTCCCACCTGCGCATGGACAGCAGGCGAAACCCTCACGACCCCCGACTGACGGCGCTTGTCGAAGAGCTCTCCGCGCTGGATCCGCAGTTCCGGTTGTGGTGGACCTCGCACGATGTCGCCGTGCGGGCCGGCGGTACCAGGCTGCTCCGGCATCCCGTGGTCGGCGACCTGACATTTCAGCGGTCCACCTTTACGTGCGCGGAGGATCCCGAACAGCAGCTCGTCGTGTGGACCGCCGAACCCGGCAGCCAGACCTACGGGGCCTTGCGTTCCCTGGCTGCTGCGATCGAGAGGGCACCGCATGGGCTGGACGGTGTCGCCTGACGCGTTCATCGCGCCGTTCCCGGGAACAGGCGCAGGGCGTTGGCCGTCGTCAGGGAACGCCACGTGATTCCCTCCACCGGTGACTCGGCGGGGCGAGGTGTTCCTCGCCCAGTACAACAGCACAGGAAGGAAGAGCAACAACACCGCTTCGGGAGGCAGTTGGGTCCGGCGTGTTGTCGAGCGCGCGGCGACCATGGGGTTGACGTACGCGCCGCCGAAGCGGCCGTACTTGGTGCGGTACGCGGTGTCGATCCGGTCGTTGACCTCGGCGTCCGCCACCTCGACGAAGGTGACGTCCTTGCCGGCACCGCCCGAGCGGATGTGCCCCTCATGACTCGCGCGGGCCGCCCGCCACCAGAGGCCGTCCGTACCTCGGAAGGAACGGACGTACAGGTCGTCGCCGTCGCGGACCCACCCAGACCGGCACCGGCCGCCGAAGGGTGCCGTCACCGCGGCGCGGCGCCATCTCCAACTCGTGGGCCTCCGCGATGCGGTTGAGCTCGTCGCTCGTCCACGTCGTCATCTGTGTTCTCCGATCTCCTTGGACGCGGTGAGGGCGGATGGAAGCTCGTCACGGTCGTTGTGCGGCCTCAGACGGTGATCACGCCGGCACTGGCAGCGCCGGCATGCGAGCGGCTCGACGCCTGCGAAGAACGCGGTGAGGCACTGGCGGATCTTCTCCGGCCCGGCCCGGCCCGGTGCGGCGCCCGGCCCGGGGCATCAGTGCCGGGTCGCCCGGGATCGTCCAGGCCGCGTCGGGTGCGGGCGGTCAGGGGCCGCCTCGGCCCGGCTGGTCGGATTTCTCCACGATCTCCTTGAGCTGGTTCATGGCGGTCATGGCGTTGGGCCAGCCGGCGTAGAAGGCCAGATGCGTGATGGCCTCGATCAGCTCGTCCTTCGTCACGCCGTTCTCCAACGCCTTGCCGATGTGGAAGCTGAGCTGGTCGTTGCGGTACAGGGCGGCCAGAGCTGTGACGGTGACCAGGCTGCGGTCGCGCGGGGACAGACCCTGCCGTTCCCAGATGTCGCCGAACAGGACCGTGTCGGTCACCTCCGCGAGCTTGGGGGCGAATTCCTGGATCGCGGGCGGTGCGAACTTCTTCCGTTCGGGCATGGGTGGTTCTCCTGGCGTGTGTCCGGGATTTCTGGCCGCCGGGTCTACGGCCGGCGGCTGGTTCAGGTGCTCACCGCTCTGCGCGGGGGTCCTGGTCGAAGGCCACGTCATCGACCCTGCCACCGTCGCGCGAACCCGCAATGGGGAGAATTCCACCCTGGAAAGGACTTATCCAGGGAAGAATCCTTCCCCCCTCGCGGAGACCGAGCGGTGCGAGACCGGCCGGCATGACCAGCCAGGCGCACCGGGTTGGGAGAGTTCCTGACATCGCGGAGGGCTGGGCTGAGCGGGCTGGACCGTCATCGGCGACTGTGCCCCGTATGCCCTGGCGACGGACCTCGCACCAAAGCCGGCCGGACTCGGCTGGGAGAGCGCCGCCGCGCTGTCCGTGGCCGTCGAGACTCCGACCGCGTGCTGGACCTGCTCAAGGCGCCCGACGACGGCCGACTGAGCGGCCGTGTCGACCGCAGCCTCCCGCCCGCCGACGCCGCCGAGGCCCACGAGCTCAGCGAATCCGGTCACCCGCGCGGAAATCTCCTCCTCCTGCCGTACCAGGCCCCACAGCGCATCACCGCCGCGGGCTCGGATCAGCGGTCGGAAAGCCGTCGGCCTGTCGGAAATCCTTCGCAAGCCTGCTCCGCATGTCGGTTCTCCAGGTATTGGGGGCTGTGGCTGGCATCGAATGAGGAAATGGCCGGAAGCTGTCTGCGCTGCAAGTCGAGTGCGGCATCGCCGTGCCATGAGGGAGAGTTCTGTGAGCACTACGCACAAGGTGAACGACCGCCGAGAACGGCAGGTGGCCACGCTGGTCATGGCCTGCGTCGGTATGTTCGTCGCCTATCTGCCGGTGACGACCGTCTCGGTGAGCCTGCCCGCCGTCCAGAGCGCCTTGCACGCGTCGACCTCCCAACTGACCTGGGTCTCCTCCGCGTTCCAGCTCCCGATGGCCGCTCTCATCCTGACCGCCGGGGTCTTCGGCGACGTACACGGCCGCAAGAAGGTGTACCTGGCGGGCCTCGCGATGGCCGGCGTGGGAGCCGCCGTCGCGCTGTCGGCACAGTCGGTCGAGGTCCTCTGGGTCGGCCAGGCGTGCGCCGGCCTGGGCGCCGCCGCGCTGCTGCCCTCGACGCTGGCGCTGATCAGCCATGCCGTGCCCGACCCGCGCAAGCGCGGCACCTTCGTCGGGCTCTGGGCGGCGTCCCTGATGACCGCACTGGCCGTCGGCCCGATGATCGCCGGTGTGATCCTCGACCACACCACCTGGCGTTGGATCTTCCTGCCGACCATACCGGTGGCGGTCATCACCCTCGCGGTCGCGGCACCGCTGGTGACCGACTCGCGCGCTCCCGGTGATCGCCGGCTCGACTGGCCCGGCCAGATCATGGCGGCCGTGACGATCAGCGCGCTGGTCTACGGTGTCATCGAAGGCGGCGCCGCCTCGTTCACCGAAGGGCGGGTGATCGCGGCACTGTCGCTCGCGGCGGTCAGCGCCGTCGTCTTCGTCGTGGTGGAGCGCCGCAGCCCCAGCCCGATGCTGGACCTGTCGCTGTTCCGCAGTGCGGCGTTCAGTGCGACGACCCTGATCGCCATGATCACGTTCCTGGGGCTGATCGGCTTCTTCTTCGTCCTCAGCCTCTACTTCGGCATGGTGCAGCACCTGGACACCCTGCACGCCGGGTACCGGTTGCTGGTCGTCTGTGTGATGTCCCTGGTCGTGGGCGCCCTGGCGGGCCGCCTGATGCACCGGATCCCGCCTCGAATCATGATCACCGTCGGCCTGCTGGCCACAGCCGGCGCGCTGTTCGCCCTGACCGCGATCGACGCGGGGACCTCCTTCGGTCCGCTGGCCTGGCGGCTGGCCCTCCTGGGCCTGGGGCTGGGCCTGGTGATCACACCGATGACCGCCACCGCCGTCGCGTCGGTGCCGCATCACCTGGCAGGCATGGCGTCGGCGGGCAACAACGCCTTCCGACAGGTCGGCGGTGCTCTTGGCCCGGCCGTCCTGGGCACCCTGCTGACGACCAAGAGCACCCATGCCCTGCCCGGCCACCTGCGCGAGGCCGGCGTCACCGGACCGGTCGCACACCGGGTCACCGGCATCGCCGACGCCCACGGCCTGGGAGCGGTGGCCGGGATGAACCTCGGCAAGGACACCGGCCGGGCCATGGGCGCGCTGGGTCAGGCCTTCCTCGACGGGCTCTACCTGTGCCTGATCGTGGCCGCGTGCCTGGCGCTGCTTGCCGCTCTGGTCGGCGCGGTACTGCTGCGGACTCCGCAGTCCACGAGGTCTGCCGCCGCTCATGCCGATCACACGGCGCCCGAGGCTGCCGAGTCTTCCATGGAAGCCGAAACCGAATCCGAAGCCGAATCCGAAGCCGAGTCCGAGCCGGAGCGGTTGCTGGTCGGGGCCCATGCCCGGGGGTGGTCGGGGGAGTCCGGGCAAAGGGTGGGCGCAGTCGGTTTCGCGACCGGTGATGACACACGCGTCCCCGACAGCGGTTCCGGTCCCGCCCTGTACGGCCGGATCCTCGGGGCGGCGGGAGAGGCGGTCGAGGGAGCCACGCTGACGCTGATCTCACTGGGCGGGCGACAACTGGGCCGGGCCGTGGCGCATGCCGAAGGCCGTTACCGTCTCGACGTGCCGGCGGCGGGATCGTACGTGCTGATCGCGGCGGCGGAGAGCCACCAACCGCAGGCGTCCACCGTGGTGGTGGGTGATGAGCCGCTGTCGTACGACGTCCTGTTGTCCGCGAACAGCGGGTTGGTCGGCACGGTGGTCACCGCTGGGGAAGGGACGCCCGTTCAGGGTGCGACGGTGGCGGTGACGGATGTACGGGGAGACGCACTGGCCGCTGAAACGACCGATGAATCCGGCGCGTTCGCGTTCGGTGAGCTGCCGCAAGGTGATGTCACGGTGGTGGTGAACGCGGCGGGATTCCGGCCCGCCGCTCTCCCGGTGCGGGTGTCCGGCCCTCGACTCGCCCGTCTGGACGTGACGTTGTGGCCGGGAGCAGTACTTCAGGGCACCGTGCGGGCCGGCGCCGATCGCCGGCCGTTGACTGACGCGCGGGTCACGCTCGTGGACAAGGCGGGCAACGTCATCGCTACGGCGACCACCGGGCCGGACGGCGGCTATGCCTTCACCGACCTGGACGCGGGGGACTACTCGGTGATCGCCAGCGGCTATCCGCCGGTCGCCGCACCGGTGTCCGTGGACGGGCCGGGCGTTGCGTTCGACGTGGAACTGGCACATGCGGAGGGCTGAACTGATCACCCGGTCAGCAGCCCTCGGCTGAGAGCGAGGCAGCGGTACGCACCGGAACGGGTCCGCCCGGGGCACGCGGGGCCCGGACCGGTATGGGCGACGTGGGTGGGGACGGGAGAGCGCCCGCCCGTGTGGTCCGGGACCTCACTTCGCTGGGTCCCGGACCACGACGCGACAGCGTGGACAGGCTCACAACATGTGGTCAGCGCTACGGTTCGGTTCGTACGTGAGTTGCTTGACCTGGCGCAGAACAAGAGCCGACTCGACCGCCTGGATGCCGTCGAGGGCGCCGATCTTCTCGCTCAGGTAGGTGTAGAGCTCGTCGGAGCCCTTGAAATGGGCGGAGACGACGATGTTCTCCTGGCCGGTGATGGCGGACACGAAACCCACTTCCTGATGCGCGGCGATGCTGCGGCCCACGTCGGCCAGCGCGCGGGGTGTCACGGTGAGCCAGAGCATCACGCTGACGTCTTGTCCGAGGGACCCGTGGTCGTACTGCACGTCGAAGTACAGCGCGCCGGTGGAGCGCAGGGTCTCGAGCCGCCGTTTGACCGCCGACTCAGACTGGCCGGTGGCCTTGTGCAGGTCGGCCAGGGTGGCCCGGCCGTCGCGGCGGAGTACCTCGAGCAGCGCCTCGTCGGCCGCGTCCGCACTGAGGGGGGCATCGAGGGGGACCGGATCCGGCAGGCGTAGAGCGGACTCCTGTTCGCGGGTGAGGGCGTGGGACTTGTTCAACCAGCCGAGTGAGCCGCCGTAGAAGGAGTGCAGGAGGCAGTGCGCCGTCACCCTGACGATCTGCCGGGTGCGCTGGAGCCGGCCGAAGAGCAGTTCGTCCCTCGCCTTCCGGCTGCGGGGCTTCATACCGCAGACGACCTCGGTGCCACCTGAGATGAGGTTCACGTAGAGGGTGTCGGGGCGTCTGGCGAGGGCGTCCGCGAGTCGCTCCGCCACGTCCGGGATGCAGTGCAGTCGTACGACCCACGTCTGTCGGCCGAACCGGTTCTCGTCCGTCACGCCGAGAACGCGCACATTGACGGTGTTGTGCAGCCTCCGGTACCGCCGGGCCACGGTCTGGTCGGAGACTCCGAGGACGGCAGCGATACGGCTGAACGGGGCGCGCCCGTCGAGCTGCAGCGCTTGCAGAATCTGGAGGTCGAGGGGATCGAGGGTCGGCAGGCCCACCGGCTCACGCCTCCCGGGCCACGTCGGCCACCTCGTCGAGCAGTGTCCTCAACTGCGCGGTCTTCTTGGGACCCAGCATCTCGGCGATCCGCTCCTCGATTGCCACGAGCACGGCATCGGCATCGCGCAGGGAATCGCGCCCGGCGTCGGTGACGTGCAGCTCCCGCACATGCCGGTGGCGCGGGTGCGGTCGGCGTTCCAGGTGGCCCCGCTCCTCCAGGCGGGCCACCTGGGAGGCCACTGCCTGGGGGGTGACGTTCAGGCGGCGGGCCAGTTCCGCACCGGTCAGGCCGGGATCGCTGTGGACGTTCATCAGCAGGGTGTACTGCGCGGCCGCGAGACCCAGCGGCCGCATCCGCTGATCCTTCCGGGCCTGCACCGCCCACTCCGCGCGCCGCAGCGCCCAGGTCACTCGGTCCAGTGCGTGGGCAGCGATGGGCCGCTGGTCATCGTGGGTCACGCCGCGAGAATACGGCAGCTGGGCAGCTATAAACTACCTGATAGTAGTCAAGTAGGTGACGGCCTTGGATTGCCTCTCCGTACAGGAGATGGGTACGACGCTTCACTGGTATCAAGTGTTTGACAGTAGCCCAGTGCTTGGCGAACACTGGCCCCATGACTCGCACCATTGCTCTGATCACAGGCGCCTCCTCCGGTATCGGCGCCGCCTACGCCCGACTCCTGGCGGACGACCGCGACCTCATCCTGGTGGCACGACGGGCCGACCGGCTCGCCGACCTCGCCGACGAACTCCGCGCGAACGGAGCAGCCGTCGAGGTGCTGCCCGCCGACCTCATGACCCGCGAGGGAATCGCCGCAGTCACCGACCGCTTGGCCGCCGGGGACGTCCGCATGTTGATCAGCAACGCCGGCGCCGGCGGCTACGCCCCGCTCGCGGATGTCGAGTCGGCCGACATCGACGGCCTGCTCACCCTCAATGCCGTCGCCCCCGTCCGGCTGGTCCACGCCGCACTTCCCGGAATGCTGGCGGCAGGCGAGGGCACCATCGTCACCGTCGCCTCTCTCCTCGCCTTCAGCGCGGGCAGCGCGGACCCGCGAGCGCCCCGGCGCACCCTGTACGTCGCCGCGAAGGCCGCCACCCTGGGCTTCACCCGTACCCTCGCCGGTGAACTCGCCGACACCCCGGTTCGCGTCCAGGTGGTGTGCCCCGGAGTCGTGGCAACGGACTGGAACAGTGGCGCCGGCCGCAACATCCCCTGGGCGATGTCGCCCGAGGACGTGGCGTCGGCCGGCCTGGCCGGGCTGCGACTCGGGGAGACCGTCTGCGTCCCAGGTCTGGAGGGTCAGGACGCCGCCCTGGACGCCTTGCTCGCCGCGGAGACAGCTTTCGTCGCGGGCGGCAACCGGCCCACACTCGCGGCTCGCTACACGGACTCCCGTGCCTAGGGCGATCGTGGCCGGCGGGTAGGTGACGGGCCGGTCGGCGGCCACACGCCGCCCGCGCCCGGCGGTGGACTGCCGTCGGGTTGGTCACCGAAGGCACCGAAAGCGAGGCACCGAAGGCCAGGCATCGAAGGCCAGGCACCGAAGGCCAGGCGCCGACGTGCGAAGCACCGTCGATGAGGAGCGGCTCCTGGGGCTCAGCGGCCTGGACGGCGCCCTCCTCGCTGACGCAGCCCTGCGATCACCCTTTGCGCGCCGGCCCAGGTGGCTCCGGAACGTCACACAAGGCGACCCTGAGCAGATTGATGCGTCGCTGACCCGGCCCGGCACCGACTACGTGGATCTCTGCCCGATTCATCGTCTGAAGCACTAACTCTCCGGAAGTGCCACTATTGACGTACGGTACAGGCATGGGAGTAAGTGAGAGCGGGACCGTCGACCGGATGCTGGCGGCCGACGGCGTCGGGATGTGCCCGCACAGGGTCGCCATGGAGCACGTCACCAGCCGTTGGGGCACGCTGGCCCTGATCGCGCTGCTGGACCGCTCGTACCGCTTCAGTGAACTGCGCCGGGAGATCGGCCGGGTCAGCGAGAAGATGCTGACCCAGACCCTGCAGACCCTGGAACGTGACGGCCTGGTCCACCGCGATGCGAAGCCCGTGATCCCGCCCCGCGTGGACTACTCCCTCACCGACCTCGGCCGGGAGGCCGCCGAACAGGTCCGGGCCCTCGCGCAGTGGACGGAGCGGCGGATGGCGGCGATCCAGAAGGCGCGCGAGGAGTACGACGCGGCGAAGGCGTGACTCTGATGGGCTGCGCGCGGCACCCGCCCCCTCCAGGAGCACCTGCCCCTCGGCAGCACCTGACACAGCAGACCCGTGACGGGTGAACCACCCAACCCCTGGGCCCAGTTGACGCCCGCACCTACAGGAACGGAGCGATGAGGAACAGAGCACTGGTGTACGCGGCGGCGCTGGGGACCATGGTCCTGGCGGGCTGTTCCGGAGCCGACGGGACGACTCCCGGGACCCGGCCGGCCGAGAGCCGCGGTGCGTCCTCCGCGACGTCCCACGCCCCCGGATCCCGGGCAACACCTGTTGCCCCGAGCGGACCACCCACTGCCCACAAGTCCCCCTCCCCGCCCGCCGCCCCTGCGAAAGCGCTCTGGAAGCCACGTCCCGGCCTGGCCTGGCAGTGGCAGCTCGACGGAAAGGTCACCCCCACCGTCGACGTCCCCGTCTACGACATCGACGGCTTCGAGAACTCCGCGGCGGACGTGGCCCGTCTGCACCGCGACGGCCGTAAGGTCATCTGCTACGTCAACGTGGGCGCCTGGGAGGACTTCCAGCCCGACAAGGACGCCTTCCCCCGTTCGGTGCTCGGCGAGTCCAACGGCTGGGAGGGGGAGCGGTGGCTGGACATCCGGCAGCTGTCCGTCCTGCGGCCGATCATGGAACGCCGCTTCGACATGTGCCGCGACAAGGGCTTCGGCGCGGTGGAGCCCGACCTGGTGGAGGGCTACGGCAACGACACCGGCTTCCCGCTCACCGCACACGACCAGCTCCGGTACAACCGCATGATCGCCGCCCTCGCCCACGCGCGCGGGCTGTCGGTCGGGCTCAAGAACGACCTCCCGCAGATCCCCAAGCTCCTCGCCGACTTCGACTTCGCGGTCAACGAGGAGTGCGCCCAATACGACGAGTGCACGGACCTCACGCCGTTCATCGAGGCCGGAAAGGCGGTGTTCCACGTGGAGTACGCGGAACCCGGAAGCAGCTTCTGCGCCGAGTCCCACCGCCTGAAACTGTCCTCGATGGTGAAGAAGCCGGACCTGGGGGTGTGGCGTCAGCCCTGCTGACCCGGAGCCGGTATGCGGTACGGCGACCGTTGCTCGGTGACGGGCCCGCTCGCGCGAACGCGGGCGGGTCGACGCATGACCGGGGCAAACGGGGTACTCCGGACCTCATGGTGCGGACATCGAAATCTGATCATGACACCGAGACCGAGCCGGCATCCGCCCGGGAGCAGTCACCCGGCCCGGACGAGCAGGTGGAACGGCGGGCTCCGGACCAACCGACCCGGTTGCCGAAGGGGTCGTGGAAGGCGGTGTTCAAGGGGACGGTGAAGGAGTTCGAGGCCGACGAACTCACCGACCGGGCCGCGGCGCTGACCTACTACGGCGTGCTGTCGCTGTTCCCGGCCCTGCTGGTGCTGGTGTCGCTGCTGGGCGTCACCGGCCGCTCCGCCACCCAGCAGGTCCTCGACAACCTCCAGAAGCTGGCTCCGGGCTCGGCCCGGAACATCATCCGCAACGCGGTGGAGCAGTTGCAGGGGCGGGGTGGCGTCGGCTCGATCATGGCGATCGTGGGCCTGGTGCTCGCGGTGTGGTCGGCCTCCGGCTACATCGCGGCTTTCATCCGCAGCGCGAACGCCGTGTACGACATACCCGAGGGACGGCCGGTGTGGAAGCTGCTGCCGGTCCGCGTGGGCGTGACGGTTCTCCTGCTGGTGCTCGCGGTGATCAGCGCGCTGATCGTGGTGTTCACCGGCGGTCTCGCCCGGCAGGCGGGGGCGGCGCTCGGAATCGGGGACACGGCGCTGACGGTCTGGGCGATCGCGAAGTGGCCGGTGCTGGTCGTCCTGGTCACGATCATGATCGCGCTCCTGTACTGGGCGGCTCCGAACGTGAGGGGGCGCGGCTTCAAGTGGATCACTCCGGGCAGTTTCCTCGCACTGGTCATCTGGCTGATCGCGTCAGGGGGCTTCGCCTTCTACGTGGCGAACTTCGGCTCCTACAACAAGACCTACGGCACTCTCGCCGGGGTGATCGTTTTCCTGGTGTGGCTGTGGATCAGCAATATCGCGGTCCTGCTGGGCCTGGAGTTCGACGCGGAGCTGGCGCGGCAGCGTGCCGTCGCCGGCGGCCTGGCCCACGACGAGGAGCTCTACGTCCCGCCCCGCGACACCCGGGCCTGGAGCGAGGAGGAACGCCATCGTCTGGAATGACGCCGCCGATGCCCGACTGCTCCCGCATCCCGGGCTGGTCCCTCGAACGCGTGAACACCGGGCGACGACGCACTACCCGTGCGCCGTCGCCGTCGCCGTCGGCGCGGCGATAGGCCTGACGGTCACGGCCCTCGTACGGCGAGCCCCGCGTCTGGCGGCCCGGGCAGTGCCGCGACCGGTACTACGGCCGTGACCGGTACTACGGCCGTGACCGGTACTACGGCCGTGACGGGACTACGGCCCAGACCTGCGCTACCGCCGCCGAGCCCGGGCCGACCCGGTCACGAGCGGGCCTTCCGTGCGACCGTCGTTCCCGCCCGCAGTGCGGCGACGGGGTCCGCCGCCTCGTCCAGTTCGATGAGGACGATGTCCGCTCCGGGGGTGGGTGTCATCGCGTCGGCCCATCCCTGCCAGTCCACGATGCCGGTGCCCAGCGCGGTCATGTAGGGCTGCTGCTGGGCGTAGATCGTGTCGTCGACGGTGAGGTGGACGTCGATCGGTCCGACCGCGTCCTTCCAGTGCGCCAGCGCGATCCGCGGGCCGTGGCGACGGGCGACGGCGACCGGGTCGCCGCCCCCGAGGGCGATATGGCAGGAGTCGGGGCACAGCCATACATAGCGCGGGTCGGTCAGGGCCATGAACAGGTCGATGTCCCGCTCGTACCAGAGCGTGCTGTGGGACTCCGTGTGGAAGGCGAGCTTCACCCCGTGCCGGGTGACCGCCTCGCCCACCACATGTGCGATGTCGGCCATGCGGGCCATGTACGCCGCGTCGACGAAGAACGGCGGGCGCGTCCCGAACGTCGTCCGCATGGGCAGCCCGGTCACGAGGAGCTCCGCACCCACCTCGGCGAGAAAGGCCGCACGTCGCTCCGCGTCGGCGACGATGGCGGGCAGGTTGTCACCGCGGCGCCAGTCCGGGGCCTCGCCGCCGGCGATGAAGGCGCTCACGACGGACAGGCCGCGCGTGTCCAGCTCCCGCCGGAACGCGGCCGCGCTGCCGAAGGCACGCAGCACCGAGTCGAGGTCGCCGGGCGCGAAGGTCAGCTCGATACCGGTGACCGCGGTCTCGGCCAGCGCGTCCATCACCCGCTCCCAGAAACGCCGGGGATGCCGCAAGGCCCAGTCACGAACGGCGTCGGCGGAGTCGAGGCCCCAGAACCCCGGGTGGTAGAAGGTGACCACGTCCGTGGCGAAGCGCGGGGTCACTCGGCACCTCCGCGGGCGTTGTAGACGACGACGCCGTCGGCCAAGTCCACGGCCTCGCGGTAGCCGCGGAACACGGCGAGCGCCTCGTCCCGCAGCACATCCCCGACGACCTCGATGCCGCGTGCCTCGAACTGCTCGGCCCAGTCGGCGCCGAGCGGGCCCTCGTCGAACGTGGTGATCTCCTCCAGCTCCGGGCCCTCTCCGGCGACCACGAGGCCGCGCACCCCGGACCACATGGTCGCGCCGTAACACTGGACGCACGGACGCCAGTTCACGACCAGTTCGTGCGCGGGCATCCCTGCGCCGCCCAGATCCCAGCCGCCGGTCGCCGTCTGGGCCAGGCCCAGTGCGACGACCTCGGCGTGCGCGCTGGAGACGCCGGAGGTGAGCACGACGTTCACCCCGACGGAGACGATCCGGCCGGTGTCCCGCTCGGCGACGAGGGCCGCGAACGGACCGCCGTTGCCCTCGCGCCAGTTGCGGTCGGCGAGCCGGTGCACGAGCCGCATCCGGTCATCGCGGCCGGGCACGACGGCGGGCACGTCGGCCAGCTCGTCGTCGATCCACGCGGGCAGCGCCACGCGGTATTCCTTCGCGAGGTCGATCACGTTCTCCAGCTTTCTCTCAGTGCGCGGCGAGCGCGGTGCTGCGGGCGGCCACGGCACGGGCGGCCCGGATGGCGGTCACCGCGCCGGTCAGGGTGACGTTCGCGGCCATCGCGGTCGGGATGACTCCGTTGCCGGCGAGGTAGAGGTTGTCGTAGCCCCACACCCGGCCGTCCGGATCGCACACGCTGGTGCCGTCGTCGGCGGCGCCCGCCCGGACGGTGCCGGTCAGGTGCAGCGACGAGCCGGGCGGCAGCAGCGCGCGTTCGGTGGCGGGGTCGAACGGGCCGAACTCCTCGGCCAGGGACCGGACTTCGTCCAGTGCCCGCCCGATCAGCGCGCGGTCGGCGTCGGAGTACCCGAACTCCACGCCGATCCGCGGCATCCCGGCGAGGTCGGTCTCCGTCTCCGAGAACACCAGCCGGTTCTCGGGGCGGGACTCGACGGGGACGTACAGCGAGAGGCCCACCGAGTGGGCGAGGGGGCGGCCGTCCTCGTCCAGATAGGTGCGGTTCATGATCTGGCCGTGGAAGGGCTGCGCCGTCCCGTTGTGGGGCAGCCACAGCGAGTCCGTGCTGAACTCGCCCGCGCGCGGCAGGGGGAGGGCGTCGAGGCGGAGGCCGAACCGGTCGAGGTCGAGCAGCACCCGGGCGGTGACGAAGGCGTGCTCGTTGAGGTGGCGGCCCAGCGCCGGCGGCCGGATGCCGGACGCGAACAGCAGTTGCGGGGTGCGCAGCGCGTCGGCGCACACCACCACCGAGTCGGCGAGGAGTTCGTACTCGGAGGACTCGGAGGACTCGGAGGACTCGGAGGACCCGGTGCCGTCGGCGACGCGGCGCAACCGGACGCCGGTGACGCGGTTGCCCGAGACGACGAGGGATGTCGCCAGCGTGCCCGTCAGCAGGGTGAAGGCGGGATCGCCGCCCGCCGCGATCGCGGGGAAGACCGTACCCGGCGCCGTGCGGGGAAGGGGGCCCGACGGTGCCGGGGTGACGGCCATCGGCATCGGCTGGGGCTCCCGGTCGCCGGGCCCGATGCCGTCGTAGTGGTGCCGCAGGACGTCGAGGACCAGTCGGCCGACCTCGGTCGGACCGATCGCGGCGGGGGTGACCGCGAGCAGGGCGCGCGCGGTGTCGAGGTCCGCGGCCCAGCGGTCCGGGTCGCCGAAGTCGAACACCTCGTCCCCGGCGGGCCACGGGGTCGCGGCGGTCCAGTGCACGCCCATGCCGCCCGCGTTCCACGCGAGCGCCGTGGCCGGCATCGCCTCGGCGTCCTCACCGAAGGCGAGCGCGTGGAACATGCCGGGCGCCAGACCGGTGAGGCTGTCCGGGACCTCGCGCACCACCTCGGCGCCCGTGTACATGCCCTGGACGCCGGTGCCGACCTGTTCGTTGTAGCGCGACCACAGCACCGGGTCGTCGACGTCATGGAGGTGCACTCCGGGGGCGGTCCCTATCGCGCTGCCACCGTCGACCATGGTGATCCTCAGCGCCGGATCGCTCTCGCGCAGCAGCCGGGCGACGACGGACCCCATGATGCCGCTGCCGACCACGAGGACGTCGGTGCGGGGGTTGCCGGTCACGCCGGTCATGTCCGTCACAGAAAGACTCCTGTCTGGTGGCAGGGTGCGCGGGGGTGGACCCGTGCCACGGGTGCTGATGTGGGGGTGGGCGCCGCTCGACGCACGATCGTGTACTGACACGCGTTCACGTACTGGGGGCGAGCGGGCCGAACAGCTCGGTGTCCATGCTGTCGAGGGCCAGCTTGACGGCACCGACCAGCGGCGCGTCCCGGCCGAGTCCGGAGGCCCGCAGCTCGACCGCGGGAGTGCGGGCCCGGCGCAGCGCCTCGCGGACCCGGGGGAGGAGCACGTCGGCCGCGTCCTCCAGACCGCCACCGAGCACGATGAGGGACGGCGCGACCGTCCACGACAGGATCGAGAGGATGGACGCGATGTTCTCCACGAACTCGTCGACCTCGGCGAGCGCGGACCGTTCGCCGGCCCGGGCCGCGGCGAACCGGTCGAGGGCGAGGCTCCTGCGGTCCGGTTCCGGTGAGGTCAGCCCGGCCACCGGGAGGTTCTCCACCGAGCCGGCCGGGATCGACCGCGCCTCCACGATCTCGCCCGCGGCGCCGTCGAGACCCCGGTGGACGGCACCCCGTATGAGGACGCCGAGACCGGTCCGGTTGCCGAGGAGGGCCCAGACGACGTTGTCGTGGTCGCCCGCCACTCCTCGCCAACGCTCGCCCAGCGCGCCGAGGTTGGAGTCGTTGTCCGCGAACCAGGGCACCCCGAGCCGCCGGGAGAGTTCCCCGGGCAGGTGCACGCCCTCCCAGCGTGTCGTGTGCACCAGGCGTCGTACGACTCCCTCGTCGTCGATCGCACCGCCGCTCGCGACCGCGCCGGCCCGCAGCCGGTCCGTCGATCCGCCCGCGTCGTCGAGTGCCTCCCGCACCAGTGACGCCACATCGTCGAGCGTGGACTGCGGGTCCTGGTAGGAGCGCAGGGGCCCGTGCGCCCGGCCGACGACGCGGCCGCGTACATCGGCGACGACCGCGGAGGCGTCCAGGGTGGTGATGCGGACGGCCGCCAACAGCGCGTGCTCCGCCCGCAGTTCGTACCGCCGGGCGGGGCGGCCGGCGCAGCCGCTCGTCGGCACCCGGTCCAGTTCGCTCACCCAGCCCGCCTCGACGAGCGAGTCAAGGATGAGTTCGATGGTGCGCCGGGACAGACCGGCCTGCTCGGCGAGCGCGGTCAACGTGACCGGTCCGGCCGACACCGCGAGGGCGCGCAGGATGACGGAGGTGTTGACCCGTCGGACCGCGCTCTGGTTCATCCCGGCCATCAGCACGTCTCCGCCGCCTCTGGCCGCGTCCGTACTACGGGATCGAACACGCCGGTGGTGTCCGCGACGGGCGCTGCCCCGGGCCGCCCGTACTCGCGCGCCGGGTCGCCGAGCACCCCGGCCGCCCGTTCCCACGAGGGTTCCCGACCGTGGACGAATCCGGCCAGGTCGGCGTGCATGGCGGTGGCCAGGTCCGCGGGCGGGTTCGGGCCCAGGGCCTCGGTGACGCCCGGCGCGTCGAGGACATCGAAGAAGAACGGGAGGTCGACGCAGTGCGCGGCGCCGCCGAGCGCGGGGGAGGGCCATTCGAAGGAGTACAGCCAGGTACCGGCCGCGGCGTCGCGGCGTGCTGCCGCCGCGCGCGGGCAGGCGGCGCGGAACAGGGTGTCGGTGAGGCGGGTGCCGGCCGCACGCGCGGCGGTGCGTGCCGCGGGGTCCTCCTCGGCGCCTTCCCCGGAGTCTTCCGTGCGGTCTTCCGCGGCGTCGGACGACCCGCTGTCGAACTCGTCGCCCGTCGCGCCCATCAGCAGCGGTACGCCCTGCCCGTGCGCGGCGAGCCCGTCGCCGACCGGCACCGGCAGCAGGTCGTCGCCGACGACCGGGCCGAGCACCAGCCGACCGTCGGCCCGCTCGTCGCGCAGGTCGAGGACGGCGCGCTGGACGCGCTCCACGGAGCAGCCACCGAACCCGGCCCATGTCGGCGGCACACCGAGCCTGCGCCCGAGCTGTTCGAGGAAGCCGACGCCTCCGCTCCCCGCGAAGAAGCCGCCGGACACACTGACCGCACGGTGGAAGCGGCCGGCGCCCGCCGGTGAGGAGAGCAGCGCGAGGACCGCCGCGCCCCCGGCCGACTGGCCGGCGACGGTGACCCGGTCCGGATCGCCCCCGAAGGCGGCGACGTTCTCCCGCACCCAGTCCAGCGCCAGCAGCAGGTCCCGCAGGCCGAGGTTGGTGGGCACGTCGTCCATTACGGCGAACCCGTCGACGCCCAGCCGATAGCCGACGGTGACACACACCACGCCGTCCCGGGCGAAGGCACGGCCGTCGTACCAGGGACTGGCCGGGCTCCCGGCGAGGAAGGCGCCGCCGTGGATCCACACCAGGACGGGGAAGGGCCCGCGGTCGTCGGTTGCGGCCGGGGCGACGACGCCGAGGTTCAGTACGTCGTCGCCCGGTACCGACGGCTCCGGCACGGTGGTCGTCGCGAACAGGGGCACGCGCTGGGAGGTGGCGCCGTGCCGGGACGCGTCGTACGGCTCCGGGAACCGACCGCGTCGGACCGGTGCCGCGAACCGCCGGGCGCCGATGGGCGCTTCGGCGTACGGGATGCCGAGGAAGCGCCGTACCGGGCCGGTGCCGCGGCCGACGACGGTGCCGGCGGGGGCGTGCACGGTGACCGGTTCGCCGGGCGCGAGAAGGGAGTTCATCACGGTCACCGCATTCCCGTTCCGGCGACGCCCTGCACGAAGTACCGCTGCAGGAACAGGAAGAGCAGCAGCACCGGCAGCATGACGACGATGGCTCCCGCGAGCATCAGCCCGTAGTCGGTGACATGGGCCGCCGCCTGGCTGGTGGCGGCCAGGCCCACCGGCAGGGTGTAACTCGACGTGCTCTGGGCGACGATCAGCGGCCAGATGAAGTTGTTCCAGGAGTACAGGAACGACAGGATCGTGACCGTCGCGACCGCGGGTCCGGCCAGCGGGAGGAAGATCCGGAAGAAGATCCGGAACTCGCCCGCCCCGTCGATGCGGGCCGCTTCCAGCAGTTCGTCGGGGATCGACAGCGCGTACTGCCGCATGATGAACACGCACATCGGCATCGCCGCACCGGGCAGGGCGATCCCGGTCAGGGTGTCCGCCAGACGCAGGTCCACGGTGATCACGAACTGCGGCACGAACACCGCCGTGAACGGCACCATCATCGCCGCCATGACCGCGCCGAACGCGATCCGTTTGCCCCCGAAGTCGAACTTGGCGAGCGCGTAGCCCGCGGCCGACGCCGCCACGATGTTGCCCGCCACCACGGCGAGCGCGACCACGACACTGTTGACCAGGAACCGGCCGAACCCCTGGGTTCTGAAAAGCCGGACGAAGTTGTCGAAGGTGACCTGGTGCGGCAGCCAGGCACCGGGATCGGAACGGATCTCGTCGAGGCTGCGCAACGAGCCGCTGATCACCCAGAAGAACGGCAGCAGCGTGAGCAGCGCGCACAGCACCAGCGCCCCGTACAGCAACGGGCGGGCGACGGACCGGCGGCGTACGGCGATCCGGTCGGCGGCGGTAACGTCCGCGTTCTCCAGCGCGGCTACGACGGTCATGTGCGGGACCTCAGCAATCGGAACTGGACGACACTCACCAGGGCCACCAGCAGGAGCGTCACGAA
Source organism: Streptomyces sp. NPDC050287 (assembly GCF_044459385.1). Lineage (NCBI taxonomy): Bacteria > Bacillati > Actinomycetota > Actinomycetes > Kitasatosporales > Streptomycetaceae > Streptomyces > Streptomyces sp. NPDC050287. Next base: position 680,123 of record NZ_JBITIY010000005.1, read on the forward strand.
GGAGGCGGCCGAGGACGTACCGAACTCACCGGACCCGAACTGCCGGTAGGTGTACAGCGCCACCGACTCGGTGGAGCCGAGCGGGCCGCCGTTCGTGAGCAGGTACGGCTCGTCGAACACCTGGAGATAGAAGACGGTCAGCAGCACCGACACCATGAGCGTGGTGGGCAGCAGCAACGGCAGGGTGATGTGCCGCAGTTGCCGCCACCGGCCCGCCCCGTCGAGGGCGGCGGCCTCGTACACATCCCGGGGAACGGCCTGGAGACCGGCGAGGAACAGCACCATCGCGGTGCCGAAGTTGCGCCAGACGCCGAGCAGGATGACGACGGGCATCGCCAGATTCGGGTCGTCCAGCCAGTTCGGCCCGGCGAAGCCGACCGCGCCGAGCACCTTGTTGACCGTGCCGTTCGCGTTGAAGGCGTACTGCCAGATCAGGGCGACCGCCACGACGTTCGTGACGACCGGCGCGAAGAACGCCGTACGGAACACGCCCCGCAGCCGCCGGATGCCGGAGTTCAGCGCGAGCGCCAGCGCGAAGCCGGCCCCCATGGTCAGCGGCACCCCCACGACCACGAACAGGCCGGTGTTGAGGATGTCCCGTACGAAGCTGTCGTCCTGGAACAGCCGGACGTAGTTGTCCAGGCCGGTGAAGTCCACCGCGAACGGATGCCGCAGGTCCGTGCCCCGCAGGTCGGTGAGGCTGAACCCGAGCGCGGCGACCGTCGGGACCGCCGTGTAGAGCAGGAAGACCAGGAGGAACGGCGTCAGGAACAGCCAGGCGACCGCCGTTCGACGGGTACTCCTGGAGCGGCGCGACGGCCTCGGGCCGAGGATGGTGGTCATCCGCGGCTCACTTCGCGCCCGTGCCGAGGCTCGCGGCGTACGCCTGGACGTTCGAGGCGGCCTTCTCGGCGGTCTGCCTGCCCTTGGCCACCGCCTCCATCTCCTTGCCGAGCCGGGTCGCGACCTGCTGCCAGGTGCTCACCTGCGGGAACGCCCGGGTCTTCTTCAGCTGCGCGAGGAAGGCGTCCAGCAGCGGCTGCCCGGCGATGGCGGGATCGCCCCAGGCGGAGATGACGGCCGGCAGCGAGCTGTACGCCTTGTACTGCGCCACCTGGGTGCTCGGCTTCGTGAGGTACCGCACGAACTTCCAGGACGCCTCCGAGTTCCCGCTGTCGGCGAGCACGCCCCAGGTGCCGCCCGCGGAGAAGGAGACGCTGCCCGAAGGCCCGGCGGGCAGCGGGGCGGTGGCGACATGGGAGGCCGTCCAGCCGTCCTTCTTCGCGGCGGTGTCGAGCTGGCCGACGACCCACGGGCCGGTGATCATCATGGCGGTCTTGCCGGACACGAAGTACGGCTGCGCGTCGAGGAACGTGGGCCCTGCGGTGTCGGCGGTTCCCGAGGTGAAGAACGACGCGTTGTAGCGCAGCGCGTCGGCCATCGCGGGACTGTCCAGGGTCCACTTGCCGTCCGAGGAGAGCAGGGAGCCGCCCGCCTGCCAGGCGTACATGGCGACGTCCTGGCCGTTGAAGATGTCCCAGCCGATGTCCGCGCCGAGGCCGTGCCCGGCGCCGGCCCGCTGGAGCGCCTTCAGGAACGGCACCATGTCGTCCCACGTCGCCGGTGCCGCGACCTTGGCCTTCTTGGCGAGGTCCGCGCGGTAGACCAGGGCGTACGTGTACGCGTACCAGGGCACCGTGTAGGCCACGTCGTCGACCACACCGGCGTCCCACAGGCTCTTGAAGAAGCTGCCCGGGTCCACCAGACCGTCCGGGACGGGCTGCAGCACGGACTGGCCGAGGAACTGCGCCTGCGACTCGGGGAAGAACTGGGCGACGTCCGGGCCCTTGCCGGCCGCGATCGCCGACTGGAGTTTCGTGTAGTAGTCGGCGTTCGGCAGCAGCGTGAACTTGACCGTCACGTCCGGGTTCGCCGCCTTGAAGGGCTTGATGACCTTCTCCAGCACGTCGGCGTCGCCCTGGGCGGCCCACACGGTGACGGTTCCGGTGGCCGGGGAGGCGTCGATCGGCTTGGCGGAGGCTTTCGCGGCGGCGGTGTCACCGTCGCGCCCGCAGCCCGTCAGACCGAGGGTGCCGAGGGCGGCTATGCCGGCGGTCAGTCTGAGGGCGCCGCGTCGGGAGAGATTGGGCACTCGGAGCTCCTGTCTCATGAAGGCGCCATGGACAGGAAGCCGATTTCCGGGGAAAGCAGCTTTTTCGGTCCGGTGAACCCCACGGGGGTGATGGCGCCTTTGTGGCTGACAGCGACGTTAGGAATCCCGTGTTGCGCCGGCGTGGCACACCGGTCACGAATAATTTCGGAACTTGTAGCGAAATCGGTTCGCCCCGGTCCCGCCTGAATATCGCTGGGCGGACCGTCCGTCGGTCGGTACCGTGCGAAGCAGGACCGAAGGGGGGTGGGGCGGTGCGACCGGTGCTGCTGGTGGACGTGGACGGGCCGCTGAATCCGTACGCCGCGAAGCCGCACCGCCGGCCCGCGGGCTACGGCACGCACCGGCTGCTGACCCCGCGCTGGGAGGCCGCCGAGCGCTACCGACTGGCCCTGTGGGGACTGCCCGACGAGCGGGTGCGACCGCTGCGGGTGTGGCTCAACCCCGACCACGGGCCCGCGCTGGCCGCGCTGCCCTTCGACCTGGTGTGGGCGACCACCTGGGAGGAAGAGGCGAACACGTTCATCGCGCCGGTCCTGGGACTGCCCGCCCTGCCGTTCATCGCGTGGCAGGCACCGCGGCCCGAGACACCCGGGGGCGGGGTGTTCTGGAAGACGCCGGAGGTCGTCGCGTGGGCGAAAGGCAGGCCGTTCGCCTGGGTCGACGACGAGATCACCGACGCGGACCGCGCCTGGGTGGACGCCCACCACGACGGCCCTGCCCTGCTGCACTGGATCGACCCCCGGTGCGGCCTGACCGCCGACGACTTCGCGGTGCTGGCCCAGTGGGCGGCGGGCCTGTCCTGACGCCCGCTCTTCAAGGGGGCCGGGCCAGGCCTCGCAGTGTGGAGGGTGCGCGAGTTCGTGCGCAACGCCGGAGCGGTGACCTGCCGTTCCAGCAGACGTGCGCAACGGGTTCCGGACCGGTTGTCCGAGTGGAAGTCGAGATCGGTGTTGGCGAGCCGTTTGCCACGGTCATGAGGAGCGGGCGGAGGCGGGCTTCCCGCGCCCCGGTCAGATGACGTTGACGGTGTCGAGGAAGCGGGCGGCGAGCTCGGTGTCGCCGTTGACCGTCACGTCGCTGTCGCGCCAGGAAGAGCGCCGCGTGCCCCAGTCGGGGAAGGTCAGTGCGGGGGCGGTGACGTGCGCGGCGACCGAGCCGTCGGACGGAGCCAGGCCGCCCGCCTCGTCGAACCACCAGGTTCCGCCGCCGGGGCCGGTGAGAGTCAGTGCGACGCGGGCGTCGAGCCCGGCGACCGGCGCCTGCGCGACCTGATTGCTCAGTACGGCGATCATCCACGTCAGGACCGCGCGCATCCTGTCCGCATCGGAGGACGGCACGGGCCGGCCGAGCGCTGGGGCCATGTCATGGCGCAGGTGGGTGTGGTGGTCGAAGACGAGTGCGCCGCCGATCAGCAGACCCAGGGGGTGGCGGCCGAGGTCGGCCAACTGTGCCCGTACTCGGGTGGCGGGTGTGCGTCTGACGACGTCGAGGAGCGTGGTGGCTCGTCGGCCGGCGCGCCGGTACTCGGCCATCACCTTGGCACGGCTCCAGTCCCGTCGGCGGTCGACGGGGTCTTCGTTCGCCTGTTCGAGGCTGGCGGCGAAGCTCGTGCGCAGCCCGGCGGGTGTGTACAGGCTCCGCGCCGTCGCACCGATGTGGGCGACGACGTCGGCGATGCGCCATCCGGCCGCGGCGCTGGGCGCGGTCCATTCGTCGTCGGTGAGGCTGTTGGTGAAGTTCAGCATCTCGGTGCGTTCGGTGCGCAGGGCGGCGGCCATGTTCGGCAGGCCGGCGGGGGGCAGACGCTTGCTCATGTCGTCGTCTTCTCTGATTGCGGGGCGGGTCGGCGGATGGCCTGTACGGCGGCGTCGTAGAGGTCGAAGGTGTCGGCCTGTCCCCCCAGGCGCATCCACTCCTCTGTTGCCGCCTGGAGGCAGGTGATCGCCGCGGCCGCGATCGCGCGTGCCTGCAGGGGGCGGTGGTCGGACTCGGGCAGTCGCGGCTCGATCAGCGGTGCGAACAGGTCCTGCCAGCGGGCCTGCTTCTCGGCGTGGCCGGCGCGCAGGGATTCGTTGCCGAACAGCAGCGTGGTCATTTCGAGCCTGCGCTCGGCGGTGAGGTCGATCTCTTCGAGCACCTGGAACGCCGCCCGCAGCGACGTCCACGGGTCCTCGTCGGCCGGGCGCCCGGCGAGCCGCGCGGCGATCAATTCCCCTTGCTCGGACAGGCCGTTGAGCGCGAGGTCCTCCTTGTTGCGGAAGTAGTTGAACAGAGTCCGTTTGGAGACACCCGCCGCGGCGGCGATCTCATCGAGTGTCGTGTCGTCGTACCCCTGGGCGGCGAACAGTTCGAGGGCGGTCCGGGTGAGGAGCGAGCGAACCACGGAGCGGGTCTGCTCCCGAATCGGTGCTGGTTTCTGAGCCATGCACCGATGGTACATCTCTTCGCTCAATGCACGTATTTGCACTCAGTGCAAGTACGTGCGTAGAGTGCAGGCATGAGCGAAATCGACTATCGCCGTCAGACCGTCGTCGTCACCGGAGCGAGCTCCGGGCTCGGCGCGGAATTCGCACGCCAACTGGCCCGTCGCGGCGCGGATCTCGTACTCGTCGCCCGTCGCGCGGACCGGCTCGAGGACCTGGCCGACGAACTCACCCGCGCCCACGGCGTCACGGTGACCGTCGTCGCCCGCGACCTCGGCCGGCCCGACGCCGGCCGCACACTGCGCGCCGAACTCGAATCCCGTGGCATCCACGCCACCGGGCTGGTCAACAACGCCGGTTTCGGCACCCACAACGCCCTCACCGACGAGGACCCGGACCGCCTGCAGAGCATGATCGCGCTGAACGTCAGCGCGCTGGTCGACCTCAGCCGCGCCTACATCGGCCCGCTGGCCTCCGCCGACACCGGCATCCTCATCAACGTCGCCAGCCTGCTGGGCTTCCAGCCGACCCCGTACCTGAGCGTCTACGGCGCCACCAAGGCCTTCGTCCTCAGCTTCACCGAATCGCTGTGGGAGGAAAACCGTGGCACCGGCCTACGCGTCCTCGCCGTGTGCCCCGGCGCCACGAAGACCGAGTTCTACGACGCCGCCGGCAGCGAGACGGCCGACTACGGCGCGAAGCGGGTCACCCCCGACCACGTCGTCAGGACGGCCCTGGACACGCTCGACCGCCGCTCCGCGCCCCCGTCGGTGATCACCAACGGCCGCCCGCTCGCCCTCGCCGGCAAGTTCCTGCCGCGCCGCCTGATCGTCCGGTTCATGGGCCGCATGGCCCGCCCCTAGCCGCAGGCCGCCGCTCTCGGCGACCCGTTCCACGTCCCAGGCGGCACTGATCGCCCGGCCAAGCGCCATCGCCGCGCTCGCGGAACCGCAGGTGTGGTGGTGCTCAGTGCGTGGGGGTCAGGGCGCCGCGGAAGGTGCGCCGGTAGGCGAGGGGGGAGACGCCGATGGCGGCGTGCAGGTGTTCGCGTAGCGATGTGCCGCCGGCGAAGCCGACTTGGCCGGCGATCTCGTCCACCGGCAGATCGGTGGTTTCCAGGAGGTGCCGTGCACGGTCGACGCGCTGCTGGATCAGCCAGCGTCCGGGGCTCATGCCCAACTCTTCGGTGAAGCGGCGGGCGAAGGTACGCAAGCTCATGTGGGAGTGCTCGGCGAGGTCCGCCAGGACCATCGGCTCGTGAGGTTCTCCAGCGCCCACTGACGGGCGGTGGCCGTTCCGCTGGTCGTGGTTTCGGCTACCGGGTGCTGGATGTACTGCGCCTGTCCTCCGTCGCGCCATGGGGGGACGATGCACATGCGGGCCACTTGGTTGGCGACTTCGCTGCCGTGGTCCTTGCGGATGAGGTGCAGGCAGACGTCGAGCCCGGAGGCGGCGCCTGCTGAGGTCAGGATGTCCCCGTCGTCGATGAACAGGGCGTCCGGGTCGAGTGCGACCTGTGGGAACCATGAGCGGAAGAGGTCCGCGACGACCCAGTGCGTGGTGGCCGGCCGTCGAGGAGACCGGCGGCGGCGAGGACGAAGGCGCCGGTGCAGATCGATACGAGGCGACTGCCCGGAGCCGCGGACACGAGCGCCTGCGTCACGGCTTCCGGCACTTCGCGGGTCGCTGACGTGGAGGTGAAAGGCGGGGTGACGACGGTGTCGGCGGTGCCCAGTACATCCGGGCCATGCTCGACGGTGATCGAGAAGTCGGAGTTGGTGCGGACCGGGCGGCCGTCGACGGTGCAGGTGAGGACCTCGTAGCGGCCGTCTGTGGTCCCGAAGACCCGGCTGGGGATGCCCAGTTCGTAGGGGTACACCCCGTCGATGGCCAGCGCTGCGACGCGGTGAAGGTGCGCCATGGCGTGATCCCGTCGAAAGGTGGCATTCGTGCCATTGTTGGGTGCGGCGGCGGCAGCCAGGCTCGACACATGACGAACACCGCCACCAAGGCGGCCCACCGATCAGCACATCTGCGATCCCCCGAGTCCGGAGAAGAGAGCCCCGTGAACACCACCGCGTCCGCCCGCCGCCGCACTCATGGCCGTAGCTCTCACCGGTGCCGCCGCCGTGCCCGCCGTCGCTTCCGCCGCACATCGCGAAGCTCCCGGCCGCGATCGAGCCGCGGAAACTTCCAGCGGCGGATACGGCGAGAGCGCCCGGCTCGGCTATCAGAAGGCGGTCGCCGTCCAGCTTCTCAAGGGTGTCTTCGAGCGGGGTGACACATCCGTCGTCGACCGTTTCGTACGGCCGGACTGCATCCAGCACAACCCGCTGGCCCCCGACGGCGCCGAGGCCCTCAAGTACTTCGGTGCCCTCCAGCGGCAGCAGTACCCGGACCTCGCGTACGACATCAAGCGGGTCATCTCCGAGGGCGACCTGGTGCTCGTGCACTCCAACATCGTCCTGACCCCTGGCACCCGCGGGGTTGCCGCGTTCGACATCTTCCGTTTCCAGGGCGGGAAGATCTCCGAGCACTGGGACGTGCTGCAGGCAGTGCCGGCGACCACGGCCAACGGCAACGACATGTTCTCCACGGTCAGTCGGCCGCGGACCGAGGCGCCGGGTCCCGCGTGGCTCACCGCGTACAACAAGAAGCTGGTCACCTCATTCGTCGACCGGCTCCTCGTGAACAGGGAACTGTCCGCCGTCGACGCGTACGTGGGCCCCGAGTATGACAGCACACCCCGAACATCCCCGCCGGCGTGGCAGGGGTGAAGGCCGGGCTGGGCGCCTACTTCGCACAGTTCCCGCAGCTGAGGATCACCCCGAAGCGGATCATCGCCGAAGGCGCCCTGGTGGCCGTCCACAGCAACTACGTCGCCACACCGGGCACGCGTGGCCAGGCCGTCGTTGACCTCTTCCGGGTGCGGGACGGACGGATCGTCGAGCACTGGGACGCCGTACAGGACGTGCCGGAGACCTCCGCCAACGACAACACGATGTTCTGACGGCCTTTCATTCACCTTGCCGGGAACCTGGACAACTGGGATCCGCGTGTCGTCGACGGACTCGCCGCGCGACGGCGGGTGATCACCTTCGTAAACCGCGGGGTGGGCGGGTCGGGCGGCGGGACCTTGACAAGGTCCCGGCTCTGGCCGTCCAGGGCACGATCAAGGGCGTCCTGTCCCCGCCGCACGCGAACCGGGTTTCACTCCGTGTCGACGACGAGGACTTCCACACCGCCGGCCTGCAGTGTGTCCAGCTCTGACGCCGAGATGCCGGCGTCGACGACGACGAGGTCGAACGCGGTGACGGGTGCGAGCTGGTAGAGGCCGCGGCGTTGGAACTTGGTGTGGTCGACCAGAAGGATTTTGCGGTCGCAGGCTTCCATCAGGGCTCGTTTCACTCCCACCGTCTCCTGGGACTGGTGGTAGCAGTGGCCGCGGGTGATGGCGGTCGTCGAGGCGAACAGTGTGTCGGCACGCAGGGTGTTTGCCGCGTCGATGGTCCGTATGCCGAGGAATGCGTCGTAGGCGGGGTAGTACGCGCCGCCGAGTGAGATGAGCTCGATTCCCGGACTGCCGGCGAGAACCTGGATGACGGGTACGAAATTGGTGATGATCGTCAGCGGTGCGCGCTGCGAGAGCAGTCCGGCGAGTGCGAGGCCGGTGGTGCTGTCGTCGACCATGAGGGACTGCCCGGGCTTGACGAGGCCAAGTGCGGCACGGGCGAGTGCGCTCTTCGTCGGTGCCATGGATTGGGTGCGGTGCCGTATGTCGCCGTGGAACGCCGTCGACGGTTGTGCGGTCGCCCCGCCGCGGACTTTCCTCAGCCACCCCTTGCCCTGCAGGTAGTCGAGATCCCGGCGGATGGTCATCGGTGTCACGCCCAGCTCGTCGGCGAGCCGCTCGATGCGGACGAAGCCTTCGTCGACGACACGGCTCTTGATCCGTTCCCGCCTCTCGCGCGGCCCGCGTCCGCCCTCGCCGGTGGCTGGATCTTTGTCTTCCTCCATGAAGTCCCTCTGTTCCCTTTCTGTTAACGGAACACATAGGCCCTGTGTCGGGCTTTCATCTCGTCCGCTGCGCGCGCTCACCTGCAACGAGCGTGTTACAGCAGGGTTTGTGGCGCGCTCCCCGAAGGAGCATGGCACACCGATGTTCACCCATGCCAGGACAACGAACAGCCAGGCTGATCAAAGGATCAAACATCGGTGTTCAGTTCTCAGGATGTGTTGACACCCGCAGGAGCCACGCGTTTCTTGTGCGTTACGTCGTTGCGGCCAACCGGCAGCTGCACGGTCCTGGATCAGGGAGTCGAACATGAGAAAACTGGCCATTGGCGCTCTCGCCGGCATCCTCGCCCTGGGCGCTCTCACGGCATGCGCTCAGGAACCGAGTGGCGGGAACTCCGGGACCGCCAAGGCGGACGGAAAGTCGGGCAAGGTCGCGTTCCTCATGCCCGACCTGGCCTCCACCCGCTACGAGCAGTACGACGCTCCGCTGTTCAAGAAGCGTATGGCCAAGCTGTGCCTGGCCTGCGGGGTCATCTACCAGAACGCCAACGGTGACGCCTCGCTTCAGCAGCAGCAGGCGAATTCCGCGATGGCCCAGGGTGCAAAGGTGATCGTGATCGACCCGGTGGACTCGGCCGGCGCGGCCACGATCGTGCAGACGGCGCAGTCCCAGGGCATCAAGGTGGTCGCCTACGACCGGCCCATCCCGGACAATCCCGCGGACTTCTATGTGTCGTTCGACAACGAGGCGATCGGCGAGTCCATTGCCCAGTCGCTGGTCGATCACCTGAAGGAGACCAAGGCCCAGGGCGGTGTGCTCCAGATCAACGGATCTCCCACCGACGCCGCCGCGGGGCTGATCAAGAAGGGTGTCCACAACGCCGTCGACAGCAGCGGGTTCAAGCTGCTCGCCGAGTACGACACACCGGGATGGGCTCCGGAGAAGGCCCAGCAGTGGACGAGCGGGCAGATCGCCCAGTACCGCGGCAAGATCGCCGGAGTCGTGGCCGCCAACGACGGCACCGGCGGCGGAGCGATCGCGGCCTTCAAGGCCGCGGATGTGAAAGTCCCGCCGATCACCGGCAACGACGCAGAGCTGGCAGCGATCCAGCGCATCATCGCGGGAGATCAGTACAACACCATCTCCAAGCCGATCAAGATCGTCGCCGAGGCGGCCGCGGACGTGGCTCACCAGTTGATGCAGGGCAAGGAGCCCAAGGCGGACACCAAGCTGTTCAACACCCCGTCGCAGCTGTTCAAGCCGACCGTCGTGACACAGAAGAACCTCAAGGAGGTCATCTTCGGCTCCGATGCAGTGCTCAAGGTGAAGGACGTGTGCACCGCGCAGTACGCCGCCGCCTGCGGACGCCTCGGCATCCAGTAGCGGTCTGAAGTCTCTGAGGAAAAGAGGGTCACGATGACAGGCACCGCGGTCACCGGTGCGGGCACGGACACCGTGTTGTCGCTGAGCGGAATCTGCAAGAACTTCGGCGCGGTCGCCGCGCTGACCGATATCGAGCTCGACGTCGCGTCCGGTGAGGTGGTCGCCATCGTCGGGGACAACGGCGCCGGCAAGTCCACACTGGTGAAGATCCTGTCCGGGGTGTACACGCCCGACGCGGGAGAGATCTTCTTTCACGGCGAGAAGGTGTCTCTGGGCTCACCGGCCCTTGCCCATGCGATGGGTATCGCGACGGTCTTCCAGGACCTCGCCCTGTGCGAGAACCTCGACGTCAAGGCGAACCTGTTCCTGGGCCAGGAACTTCGGCCCTGGATGCTGGACGACGTCGCCATGGAGAAGCGCTCCTGGCAGTTGCTGCGACAGCTGTCCGCGAAGATCCCCTCACTCAGCGTCCCGGTGGCCGCCCTCTCGGGCGGCCAGCGGCAGACGGTCGCGATCGCACGATCCCTGCTGAGCAACCCGAAGATCGTGCTGCTCGACGAGCCGACGGCCGCTCTGGGCGTCGCGCAGACAGCCGAGGTCCTCAACCTGGTCGAGCGGCTCAAGGACAACGGACTCGGCGTGGTGATGATCAGCCACAACATGGAGGACGTCAGGGCGGTGGCCGACCGGGTCGCGGTGCTGAGGCTGGGCCGCAACAACGGTGTGTACGACGCCAAGGACGTCTCCTCCGAAGAGATCGTCGCCGCGATCACCGGCGCGACCGACAACGTGGTCTCGCGGCGAGCCGCAGGCCGGCCGACTTCCCCGCAGGAAAAGCAGGAAAAGCAGGAAAAGCAGGAAGAGAAGGAAGAGCTGTGACCATCACCGGAGAGTCGGTGGCAACGGCCACCGACCTGCAGGACGAGCGTCTCCTGACGCCGCAGGGCATCACCGACAGCATCAGGGCCACGATCCGCCGCGTTCGGGGCGGAGACCTGGGCATGCTGCCCGTCGTCGGCGGCATCGTGGTGATCTGGACGATCTTCCAGATACTCAATCCGACTTTCCTGTCCAGCACCAACCTGGTGAACCTGTCCTTCGACATGGTCCCGGTGGGCGTCCTCGCGCTGGGGATCGTCTGCGTCCTGCTGGTCGGCCAGATCGACCTCTCCGTGGGATCGGTGAGCGGTGTGTCGGCCGCGATCACGGCCGTCATCATGGTCAAGAACGAGCAGTCGATGTGGCTGGCGCTCGTCGCGGCCGTGGCCGGCGGCTGCCTGATCGGCTGGCTCTACGGCCAGGTGCTCAACCGCGTCGGCGTGCCCAGCTTCGTGGTCACCCTGGGAGGGCTGCTGGCCTTCCTCGGCGTCCAGCTCTGGCTGCTCCGAGGCCAGAACGCGATCAACCTGCCCTACGACTCCACCCTGGTGAAGTTCGCACAGCTGTGGTTCGTCCCCCACTGGATGGCTTACGCACTGGCGGTGGTGGCCGCGGGTGGATTCCTGGCCACCGGGTGGGTGCGTGCCCGAACCCGACGCGGCGCCGGGCTGTCTTCCTCGTCGCCGCAGTGGCTGGTCATGCAGTCGCTCCTGCTGCTGGCCGGGCTGCTGCTCGTGGTCTTCTACCTGAACCGCACCCGTGGTGTCGCCTGGATGTTCGTGTTCTTCGTCGCGCTGGTGCTGGTGATGAACTACGTGCTGTCCCGCACGAAGTTCGGACGATCGATCTACGCGGTCGGCGGCAATGCCGAGGCGTCCCGCAGGGCCGGCATCGACGTGCGGCGGATCTACACCTCGGCGTTCGTCCTGTGTTCAGGCCTGGCCGCGGTCGGCGGCATCCTGGCCGCCTCGCGACTGGCCGCGGCGAACCAGAGCACCGGTACCGGAGACGTCAACCTCAACGCCATCGCCGCCGCGGTGATCGGCGGGACCAGCCTGTTCGGCGGCCGCGGCTCGGCCATCGCCGCCCTGCTCGGAGTCCTGGTCATCCAGTCGATCTCCAGCGGTCTGACTCTGCTGAACCTCGACTCCTCCTACCGGTTCATGATCACCGGCGCGGTCCTGCTCATCGCCGTCGGCCTGGACTCCGTCGCCCGGCGCTCGCGCCAGGCCCACGGCCGGGGGTGAAGCCAGTGACTGCGATCGCCATCGACGCGGGCACCACCACCATCAAGGTGGTCGGATACGCCGACGACGGGAAGGAGCTGGCGGTCAGCAGGCGGCCGACCCAGGTGACGCGGCCCCGTAACGGGTGGGCCGAGCAGAACATGTCCGAGGTCTGGGCCGCGGTCGCCGACGCCGTCCGGGAAGTCGTCGCCGCGCTGCCCGGCGTACCCGACATGGTCGCCGTCACCGCACAGGGCGACGGCGCCTGGCTGGTCGACGGTCAGGGTCGTCCCACCGGGCCCGCCGTGCTGTGGAACGACGGACGGGCCACCGCCCAGGTCACGGCGTGGGAGCGCGACGGGGTGGCGCGGGAGGCGTTCCGGATCGGCGGGTCGCGGGTGTCCACCGGCATGCCCAACGCCGTACTGGCCTGGCTGCGCGAGAACGACCCCGACCGGGTGGCCCGATCGAGCCACCTGCTGACCTGCGGTGGCTGGCTTCACCTGAAGCTGACGGGTGAGCCCGCCGTCGACGAGTCGGACGCGTCAGCACCGTTCATGGACATCAGGCAGCGCGCCTGGTCCGACCGGCTGTTCGAGCTCTACGGCCTTCAGTGGGCGCGACAACTCCTGCCCGAGCTTCGCGACGACGACCACCGGGTCACCACGATCAGCACCGCGGCAGCGTCGGAAACCGGCCTGCCCGCAGGAATTCCGGTGGTGATGGCGCCGTACGACATCTGCGCCACCGCCATTGGCGCCGGCGCGGTGACCGCGGGACAGGCGTGCTGCATCCTCGGCACCACCCTGGCCACCGAGGTCATCACGGACACGGTGGTCACCGACGAACCGGTGGGCATCACCGTGACGCTCGGCGTCCCGGGTCGCTACCTTCGCGCCTTCCCCACCATGAGCGGCGGCGACGTCCTGGACTGGGGCGCAGGCCTGCTCGGACTGACCTCTGTCACCGATCTGATGGCTCTGGCAGCGCAGGGAAGACGCGATACGGCCGGGGTGCGGTTCATCCCCTACCTCTCACCTGCCGGAGAGCGGGCCCCGTTCTTCGACACCGCGGCGCGCGGCTCTCTGTCCGGCCTGTCTCTGGAAGCCGGCCGCGAAGACATGGCCCGTGCGCTGGTGGAGGGCGTCACGATGACCATCCGCGACTGCCTGGCCGCGGCCCCGGGTTCTCCGGACGGACTGGCGCTCTGCGGCGGCGGCACCAGAAGCGACTTCTGGATGCGGCTGATCGCCGATGTGACCGGCCTTCCTGTGACCATTCCCGCCTCCGCGGAGGTCGGGGCCCGCGGCGCCTGGCTGACCGGCCTGGTCGCCACCGGACGTGAGCCGGACTTCCCGACCGCCGCCGCCCGGTACGTGGAGGTTGCCGCCACGTACCAGCCCGATCCGCAGGCCTTCGACGACTTCAGCGACCGGTACACCGACTTCCTGCGGCTGCGGGAACTGAACCGGCCCCTGTGGACACGCGACCGCGGACAGACACGTCTGACCCCGACCGGTGGAGTCGGCGCATGACCGCCCTCGGAAGCGATGCCTGGCTGGGAATCGACCTGGGGACTCAGGGCGTACGCGTGGTCGTCGCCGCGTCCGACGGCACGCTGCTGGGCGAGGGCTCGTGCCCGCTGACCAGCCGCCGGGAGGACGATCGCCATGAGCAGCACCCCGAGCAGTGGTGGCGCGCGATCCTCACGGCGATCGACCGGGCACGCACCGCGGGTGCCGACCTGCGCCGGGTCCAGGGCGTGGCCGTCGACGCGACTTCCGGCACCATCACCATGGTGGACCGCCGTGGCCTCTGTGTGACACCGGCACTCATGTACGACGACGGGCGCGCCGCGGCGGAGGCAGAACAGGTCAACGCCGCCGGCGAGCAGCAGTGGGCCAGGGCCGGCTACCAGCGGATGCAGCGATCCTGGGCTCTGCCCAAGCTCCGATGGCTGCTCAACCACTATCCCCACGCCGCTGAGAACGGCTGGCGACTGGCACATCAGAACGACGTCATCAACCGCAGGCTCGTCGGGCACGAGGTACCCACCGACACCAGCAACGCGCTCAAGACCGGCGCCGACGCCGCACACGTGACCTGGCCCGAGCCCGTTCTCGCCGCGTTGGACATTCCCCGCGCGATGCTGCCCGACCTGGTGCTCCCCGGCACGGTCATCGGTCAGGTCTGCGCCGCGGCCGCCGCGGAGACCGGGCTCAGCGAAGGCACCGCCGTCGTCGCCGGGATGACCGACGGCTGCGCGGCACAACTGGGCTCCGGCGCGACGGCCGTCGGCAGTTGGAACTCGGTCATGGGCACCACCCTGGTCCTCAAAGGCGTCACCAAAGACCTCGTTCATGATCCGCACGGGGTCGTCTACTCCCACCGATCACCCTCCGGCCACTGGCTGCCCGGCGGAGCCTCCAGTGTCGGAGCCGGCCTGGTCGCACGCGAATTCGCGGACGCCGACCTGGAGACGCTCACCCGCGAGGCGGCGGCGCTGCTGCCCACAGACCTGTTGCGCTATCCGCTGGTCTCCCCGGGAGAACGGTTCCCCTTCGTCGCTGCGGACGCCCGCGCGTTCGGCAGCCGCGAGCCGGCCACCCGGGCCGAGTCCTTCGCCGCACTGCTGCAGGGCGCCGCCTACGTCGAACGGCTCTGCTTCGACTACGTGGACCTGCTCGGCGCCCCGACCGACGGAGCGATCGTCCTCACCGGCGGGGCCACCCGTAACCCCCTGTGGAACCAGTTGCGCGCCGATGTACTGCAACGTCCGGTGAGCCTTCCGCGCAACGCACAACCCGCGCTCGGCATGGCGGTGCTGGCCGCATCGAGCCGTGACGCTCTGGACGGCGTCGCCGCCGCGATGGTGCGACTCGACCGGACCCTCGAACCACGCCGTTCAGAGAAAAACCCGCATGACGAGGGGTACTTCCGACTGCTCGATCTGCTTGTCCAACGCGGCTGGCTCCCCGGCGTCGTCGCGACCCACGCACGAGAAAGGACGGCACATTGAGCCTCCATGTCATCTTCGTCCGTCACGGGGAGACCCTGTGGCACGCCGAAAACCGGTACGCCGGCAGCACCGACATCGCGCTCACCGAGCGCGGCCACACACAATCACGCGATCTCGCCAACTGGGCGGAACAGGCCGACCTGACCGCGATCTTCGCTTCCCCACTCACGCGATCGCAGGAAACCGCACGCGACAGCGCGGTGAGCACCGGGTTGACAGTGACCGTGGACGAACGGCTGCGCGAACTCGACTTCGGTATCGCCGAGGGCCTCACGCGCGCGGAGATGCAACAGCGATTTCCCGACCATCTTTCGGCCTTCAAGGCCGACCCGGTGACGAACCACTTCCCCAAGGGAGAGAACCCCCTGGCCGCCAGCGACCGTTATCTGGAGTTCCTCACCGACCTCCAGGTCGGTCACCGCGAAGGCCGTGTCCTCGTCGTGGGCCACTCCACAGCGATCCGGCTCGCGCTCTGCCGCGTTCTCGGCCTGCCGCTGCGCCAGTACCGCCGGACCTTCCCGTTCCTGGCCAACTGCGCCCTGAACGAAGTCATGCTCGACGACGGCGTGCCGTCGTTGCTGACGCTGAACCGCCCCGTGACCCCAGGAGCACTCAAGTGACCACCATCCTCGCCGCCGGTGACCACTTCGTCCTCAACTCCGTGCTCATCGACAGGCTCCGGCCGGCCGCACCCGGCGCGACGTTCCGCGAACTCACCCTGCCCTGGCCGGTCGAGCCCTTCGGGGAGGTGGCCGAGGTACGGGAGGCATCGGGCACCGAGGACCAGCTCATCGAGGCCCTCAGCGGAGTCGACATCTGCGTCACCCAGATGGCACCGCTCACCGAACGGATCCTCAAAGCCAGCCCCGATCTGCGCCTGTTCTGCGTCAGCCGCGGCGGCCCCGTCAACGCCAACCTCGAAGCAGCCACCCGGCACGGCGTCGCGGTCTCCTTCGCCCCCGGGCGCAACGCCACCGCCACCGCCGAGCACACGGTCGCCCTCATGATGGCCGCGGCCCGCCGCGTCCCCGCCACCCACGCGGACCTCGCCGCAGGCACCTGGCGAGGTGACTACTACATGTTCGACAAGGTCGGGCCGGAGCTCGAAGGCAGCACCGTCGGCATCGTGGGATACGGCGCCATCGGCTCCCGGGTCGCCCGGATCCTGCGCGGCTTCGGCGCACACGTGCTCGTCGCCGACCCCTTTGTCCGTCCGGACGACGTGTCACCGGCCGAGGTCACCGACCTGGCGGACCTCATGCGGCGCTCCACGTTCGTCACCGTCCACGCCCGCGCGACTCCGGAAACCGAGGGCCTGATCTCCCGGCAGATGATCGACCTGATGCCCGCGGGCGGCGTGCTGGTCAACTGCGCCCGCGGGTCCCTCGTCGACTACGACGCCGTGTGTGACGCGCTGGACGCCGGAAAACTCTTCGGCGCGGCCTTCGACGTCTTCCCCCGCGAGCCGATCCCCGCGGGCTCACGCCTGCTGACGACCCCCAACATCGTCATGACACCCCATTTGGCCGGCGCCAGCAAACAGACCGCCTTCAACGCCGCCTCCATCGTGGCCTCGGAAGTAGCGGGATTCCTGCGAGGCCGGCCACTCGCGCACTGCGCAAATCCAGACGTTCTCGGCCGACATCAGTGAGCTGCTGGAAGCCGAGGCTGACGAGGTCAGGCCGCCGGCGCCGGGTAGGTGGGGTACTCCACGCCGGAGACGTGCTGGACGACGCGGATGACCTGGCAGGAGTAGCCGAACTCGTTGTCGTACCAGAGGTAGAGGATCGCGTTGTCGCCGTCGACCTTGGTCGCGCCCGCGTCGACGATGGAGGCGTGCCGGGAGCCGATGAAGTCGCTGGAGACCGCGTCCGGGGCCGTGGTGAAGTCGATCTGGCGCTTGAGCGGCGAGGTGAGCGAGACCTCGCGGAGGTGGTCGAGAACCTCTTCGCGGGTGGTCTCGCGGCCGAGCCGCAGGCTGAGGATCGCGATCGAGACGTCCGGCACCGGCACCCTGATCGAGCTGCCGGTGATCGGCGCCTTGAGGTCGGGCAGCGCCTTGGCGACGGCGGAGGCGGCACCGGTCTCGGTGATGACCATGTTGAGCGGCGCGGAACGGCCCCGGCGGTCGGCCTTGTGGTAGTTGTCCAGCAGGTTCTGGTCGTTGGTGAACGAGTGGACGGTCTCCACATGGCCGCGCAGCACGCCGTACTCGTCCGCCATCGCCTTCAGCGGCGGCACGATCGCGTTGGTGGTGCAGGACGCGCAGGACAGGATCTGCTCCTCCGGCTTGATCGTGTCGTGGTTGACGCCGTGCACGATGTTCGGGACGTCGCCCTTGCCGGGCGCGGTCAGCACGACCTTGCCGATGCCGGGACGCAGATGCTGGGACAGGCCCTCGCGGTCGCGCCACCTGCCGGTGTTGTCGATGAGGATGGCGTCCTTGATGCCGTACGCCGTGTAGTCGACCTCCGACGGATCGCTCGCGTGGATCACCTTGATCTCGTTGCCGTTGGCGACGATCGTGCTGTTCGCCTCGTCGACCGTGATCGTGCCCTGGAACTGGCCGTGGATGGAGTCCCGGCGCAGCAGCGAGGCGCGTTTGACGAGGTCCTGCTCTCCGCCGCCCCGTACCACGACGGCCCGCAGCCGCAGGCCGTTGCCGGAGCCGGTCTTCTCGATCAGCAGGCGGGCGACGAGACGCCCGATGCGGCCGAAGCCGTAGAGGACGACGTCCCGCGGCTCGCGGCGCTCGGTCCTGTCCGCCCCGGTCGCGCCGGCGACCGCCTCGGCGGTGAACTCCTCCACCGACAGGCCGCGGTCGTCACTCCGGTAGGTCGTGGCGAGCATGCCGAGGTCGATCTGGGACGGGCCGAGGTCGAGCGTGGTGAGGGTCCGCAGGAAGGGCAGCGTCTCGGTGACCGACAGTTCCTCGCCGGCGATCTGGCGGGCGAAGCGGTGGGTCTTGAGGATGCTCACCACCGACTTGTTCACCAGCGAGCGGCTGTGCAGCAGGACGGTCACGTCCCGCTCGCGGTGCAGCTTCCCGATGAGGGGGATCATCGACTCCGCGATCTCCTCGCGGGTCTTCCAGTTGGCGAACGAGTCGTCCTTGACAGTCACGGGTATCTCTTTCGAGCTAGGTGGCGCTCATATGCTAAACCTCTCGGTCGGGGGACCGTGCACAGGGGTTGAACCCTGTGTTAACTCCTGAGGCCACCATGAATGCTCTGGCCGGCGTCGGGTACGCGATCAGGACCGCTTCCGGGGCGATCTTGTCCCGGGCGGCCCGCACTACCGCCGCTACCAGGGGAAACAGTCATGGATACACCCGCGTACGACAACAACGTCACCCCGGCCCGGCGGGCGCTGGACGCGCTGGCCGAGAACACCGAGGACACGGCGGCGCTGGACACTCTCGCGAGCAGTGAGGTGCTCGTGCCCGTGCCCGACGACGCCGGCCAGGAGGAGGCCAGTGACCCCGGCATGGTGGCACTGCCCGTCCTCGAACAGAAGGACGGAGCTCCGGTGGTGCCGGTGTTCACCTCCGAACCGGAGATGGCCGAGTTGCTTCCGTACGTCTCCCGCTATCGCCTGGTACCGCTGGGCGCGCTCGCCGCACAGTGGCCGGCCGACGACCTGTCCCTCACCATCGACGCCAGCTCCGAGCACCCGCTGACCCTCACCTCCGAGGGCGTGCGCACCCTGCTGGCCAGGCCGTAGGACCGAACGGATCGGGCCCGGCCACCACGCAGCGGCAAGGAGAGCGGCCGGGCCCGGGGAAAGGTGCGGGGCTGCCGCTTCCGCACCCGACCACACGCGTGTCGAACGCTGAGCCGTCCCCCGGCTGCACGCGCGCCGAGCGCTGAGACGTGCCCCACGCCTCTCACAGGCTCTTGCCGGGGTTGAGGATCCCCCTCGGGTCGAACACATCCTTGAGCCTGCGCTGCAACGCGTGTGCCGCGGGGCCGAGCTCCTCCGCGACCCACTGCCGCTTGAGCACACCCACCCCGTGCTCCCCGGTCAGGGTGCCGCCGAGCCGCAGCGCCAGCGCGAAGATCTCGCCGGCCGCCTCCCACGCGGCGTCCGGCAGCCGGTCCAGGGACGGGTCCACCACGATGATCGGGTGCAGGTTGCCGTCCGCCGCGTGCGCGAGGGTGAACACGGGCACGTCGTGCCGGGCGGAAATGGCCCGTATCTCGCGCACCGCCTGAGCCAGCCGGGAGCGTGGGACGGCGATGTCCTCGATGAGCGGGCGGCCCAGCCGCTCCAGGGCGGGCAGGGCCAGGCGGCGGGCGGCCAGCAGCGCCTCGGCCTCGGCGGGGTCCTCGGTCGTCTCCACCGTGGTGGCCAGGGGCGTGAGCAGCCGGGCGACCGCCGCCGCCTCGGCCGCCGCGCCCGCGCCGTCGCACTGCACCACCAGCAGCGCCGCGCCCCGCTCCCGCAGCGCCGGATCGATGGCGTGCAGCACGGGCCCGTCCACGAGCTCGGCCAGCGCGGGCTCGACTCCGGCCCGGGTGATCGCGTACGAGGCCTCGGCGGCCACCTCGAAGGAGGGGAAGTACGCGGCGAGCGTGGCCGTCGCCACCGGAATCGGCCGTAGCCGCAGCGTCGCCGAGGTGATCACGGCGAGGGTGCCCTCCGAGCCGGTGAGCAGCGCGGTCAGGTCGTAGCCGGTGACGCCCTTGACCGTACGGCGGCCCGTGCGCACCACTGTCCCGTCGGCGAGCACCGCCTCCAGCCCCAGCACACTGTCCCGGGTGACGCCGTATTTCGCGCACCTGAGGCCCCCCGCGTTGGTCGCGATGTTCCCGCCGATGGTGGACAGGGCCGCGCTCGCGGGGTCCGGTGTGTACCGCAGTCCGTGCGCGCCCGCCGCCCGGTCCAGCTCGGCGGTGATCACGCCGGGTTCGACGACGGCGAGCTGGTCGTCGGCGGACAGTTCGAGGATGCCGTCCATCCCGGAGAGGTCCAGGACCAGGCAGCCGTCGTGCGCGATGGCCCCGCCCGACAGCCCGGTGCCCGCCCCGCGCGGCACCACCGGCACCCGCAGCGCGTGGGCGTGCCGCAGGGTGACGGTGACGTCCTCGGTGCGCCGGGCGCGCACCAGGGCCAGCGGTTCACCGGCCGGCCTGGTGCCGGACCGGTCGGTGGCATGCGCGGCCAGTACCGCGGGATCGGTGGTCAGACGGTCGGGCGGCAGATCCCGGGCGAGCAGGCCGAGGAGCCGGGCGGAGGCGGTCGTTTCGGGTGCCGCGGTCACGGGTTCAGTGCCTTCGTTCCGATGGCGAGCAGGGAGACGTCCTCCTGGGGCGCGTGCACGGGCGCGCACTGGATGTCCCGGAAGTGCCGCTCCAGCGGGTTGCCGCGGGCCAGCGCCGGGTTGCCGAGCAGCCGTACGGCCGACTCCACGGCCCGTACCCCGTGCCGGTCGGCCAGCACCCGTGCGCCCAGGGCCTGTTCGGGGGAGTACGCGGTGTCGCCGGCGTCGAGTCTCGCGGCACCGTCGAACACCAACTGCTCGGCGGCGGCCAGGAGCACCTCGATCTCGCCGGCCGTGCGCCGGAAGCGCTCGGTACGAGCCACCGGGTGACCCAGGTTGGCGGGCACGCGGGTGTGGGCGAAGTGGTGGAAGAACTCCTGGGCGGCGCGGGCGACACCCAGGTAGAGGGCGGCGAGCGGGAGGTGGAGGGCGGCACCCGCCCGGTTGTCCTGTTCTGCGGCCGGTCCGTGCGGACCGATCCCGATCACGTGCTCGTACGGGACCTCCACCTCGCGGAAGGTCACGTCGTGACTGCCGCTCGCGCGCAGCCCCAACTGGTCCCAGCGGCCGGTGATCTCGATGCCGGGGGTGTCGCCGGGCACCAGGAAGGTGCCCACGCGCGGCTCCGGTTCGTCGGTGCTCGCCCACACCAGGAACCAGTCCAGTCCCTCGGCGCCCGTCACGAACCGCTTGGTGCCGCTGACGGCCCAGCCGTCCGCCGTCCGCCGGGCGCGCGTGACGGGCAGCCCGCCCCGCGCGGGAGACCCCAACTCGGGCTCGACGCGCGCGTGGTTGATCAGCACGGGACGCGTGAACGACTCCTTGACCACCCGCGCGTACAGCTCCTCGGGCCAGTGCGGCCGGTCGGCCTGCCGGGCGTGTGTGCCCAGCGTCATCGCCGTGATCAGGGCGACGGACGGGTCGAGCCGGCCCAGGGAGTGGAGGATGCGGGCCGTCTCCTCGACACCCGCGCCGCGGCCGCCGTACCGCTCGCCGATCGTCGCGGTGAGCAGGCCCGCCTCGTGGGCGATCCGCAGGGACTCGGCGGGGAAGGCCGCCGACCGGTCGTACGTGGTGGCCAGTTCGGCGATGCGCTCGGTCACAGGGCCTTCCTCAGGTCGGCGTTCAGTGCGGTGGTCCAGAACGACTTCACGTCCAAGTGGCTTTTGAGCGCCCCGAGTTCGGTGAAGGCGTCGGCGACCTTCTGCTGCGAGGCGATGGCGTCCGCGCCGACCGTC
Organism: Streptomyces sp. NPDC050287; assembly: GCF_044459385.1. Lineage (NCBI taxonomy): Bacteria > Bacillati > Actinomycetota > Actinomycetes > Kitasatosporales > Streptomycetaceae > Streptomyces > Streptomyces sp. NPDC050287. Next base: position 701,745 of record NZ_JBITIY010000005.1, read on the forward strand.
CGGGCCTGCGTCGGGCGCTGTGTCTGGGCGTCGACGAGGTCCTTGCGTGCCTGGACGAGGGGCTGGTGTGTTGCGTCCGCGGTGATCTTGGCGAAGCCGTCCTCGTGCCCGTCGCGGACGTACGCGTACGCCTTGGTGATCCGGGCGATGAGATCGGCCGCGGCCGCCTTCTGCGCCGGGCTCTCCAGGACGCTGTCCCGTGCCGACCACAGGAAGTTGCCGGACAGGATGTCCCGGCCCGATCCGACCGTGGTGGCGCCCTGCTGGTGGGCGGTGATGATCGAGGTGCCGTAGGAGGCGAGGGCGTCGATGCTGCCGCCGTTCAGCGCGGCCAGGCCGTCGTTGGGCAGCAGCGGCTTGGCGTCGATGTCGGACCACTTCAGGCCCGCCTGCTTCAGCAGCTCGTACAGGAAGTAGTGGGCGGTGGTGTTCTGGACGTAGCCGACCTTCCTGCCCTTCAGGCCGGCGATGCCGGTCACCTTCGATCCCTTGGGGACGACGACCTCCTGGTTGAGGGTCGCCGCGCGTTGCACGGCGACCACCTTGAAGTTGGGTTCACCGTCGGCGGCGGCGAAGACCGGTGGGATCTCGCTGGAGGAGGCGAGGTCCAGCGCGCCGGCCCGGACGGCCTGGAGCTGCTGGTCACCGCCCTGGAACTGGCTCCAGCGGATCTTGTACGGGGTGTCGTCGAGACCGGCGTACTTCAGGACGGCCTCCTCGACCTTCCAGCCGGTGGCGCCGACCCTGAGGGTGACGGAGGACGAGGACGGGGATTCAGCCTGTGCCTCGCTCCCGCAGGCCGCCGCGAAGGGCAGCAGCAGGACGAGGGCGGCGGCGGACGTGCGCAGAGTGCGGCGGAACAACACGGGCTCTCCATCAGGCGGCGTGGGCGGTGGCGCGGTGGGCGAGTTCCTGACGCACCAGCGGCAGGACGTGACGGGCGTAGTCGATGGCGTCGTTGAGCGGGTCGTAGCCGCGGATCGACAGCAGGTCGCAGCCGATGTCGACGTAGTCGAGCAGCGCCTTGGCCACCGTCTCCGGTGAGCCGACCAGCGCGGTGGAGGCGCCGGCCGCGTTGGTGGCGACCGCCGGGGCGGTCCACAGGCAGCGGTCGTGGACCTCGCCGCGCTCGGCGATGTCGAGCAGCCGCTGCGAACCCACGTTGGCCGGACGACCGGTGGTGCGGTAGTGGCGCAGCAACTCCGTGTTGCGGGCCTGGTCCTTGAGCACCCCCAGCGTGCGGTGTGCCTTCTCCCAGGCCAGTTCGTCGGTGGGCGCGATGATCGGGCGGAACGACACCCAGATACGGGGACGGGGGCGCCCGGCGGCGTCCGCGACCGCGTTCACCGCGGCGATCTGCTCCGCCGTCTCCTTCAGCGGTTCCCCCCACAGCCCGAAGATGTCGCCCTGCTGCCCGCCGACCCGGTAGGCGTCCTGCGAGGACCCGCCCACCGAGATCGGGACCAGCCCGCTCACGGGCTTCACGTCCGAGTAATAGCCCTCGAACCTGAAGTACTTGCCTTCGTGCGAGACGGGCCCGTCGGCCTGCCACACCTTCCGCAGGATCCGGATGTATTCGTCCGAACGCTCGTACCGTTCGGCCTTGTCGAGGTAGTCGCCTTCCCGGCGCTGCTCCTCGTCGCTGCCGCCGGAGATGATGTGCACGGTGAGGCGGCCGCCGCTGATCTGGTCCAGCGTGGCGAGCGCCCGGGCCGCGTGCGTCGGGAAGATCACGCCCGGCCGGTGCGCCAGGATCGGGCGGATCCGCTCGGTGTGGGTGGCGACGAACTGGGCGATCTGGAAGGCGTCCGGGGACGCCGAGTGGTAGGCGACCAGGGTGTGGTCGAAACCGCCGTCGTCCAGCGCGCGGGCGAACTTGCGCAGATGGCCGACGTCGAGCCCGGTACGGCTCGCCGCGGCCGGACCCGAGGCCCCGGCGTCGGTGTGGACGGCACTGATGAACTCGACAGGCATGAGCAACTCCCTGCAGGTGACGGCTACTTGAGAAGGGACGTGTCGGCCGACCCGGCCACGTCGACGTTCGGCTCCAGCACACCGATCCCGTTCATGAGGTCGGCCACGCCCTGCACGGTCTTGTTCACGTCCGAGGTGACGGGCAGGACCTTGCTGTACGCGGCCGAGGCAAGCGTCTTCGCCACGGAGGGGTCGGCGCCGTTGCGCTCCTCGATGGCCTGGGCGTAGGCGTCCTTGTGGGTGCTGGTCCATTCCAGGGCCGTACCGAGGCGCTTGAGGAAGTCGGTGAGCGCCGCCTTCTTCGAACGGTCGGCGAGAGCCTGGTCGGAGGCGCCGACGAAGCCGTAACCGCTGACCCGGCCGTCGGCACCGTCCGCGAGCAGCTTGCCGCCCTGCTCCAGGCCGACGGCCTGGTAGACGCCGAAGGTCGCCCAGGCCTTGATCTTCCCGGAGGCGAAGGCGGCCTGCGCGTCGGTCGGCAGCAGGTACTGCACCTTCACGTCCGAGTAGCTGAGCCCGTTCTGCTTGAGCACATTGGCCAGCAGATACTCGGCGATGCTGCCCTTCGCCGAGGACACCACGACCTTCTGGCCCTTGAGGTCCTTGACGCTGTCGATCCCGGAGTCCTTGCCCACGACGATGCCGACATGCCGGCCGTCGTTCTTCAGCGCGGCCACGTTCTTGAACTCCACCCCACCGCTGAGCGCCTGGAGGGCGGGGAGATCCGCGGAGTACGTCGTGTCGGCGGCGCCCGCCTGCACGGCCTGGTAGAGCGGGGCGGCGCCCTCGAACTCGGCCCACTCCACCTTGTACTTGGCGCCCTTGAGGGCATCGGAGGCGGCGACGATGGTCTGCAGGGTCTTGGCCTGGTCGCCGATGACGAGGGTGCCGTCCTTCGACGAGGCGTCCGCCGAGGAGTCCGCGCCGCAGGCGGTCAGCGCCAGCAGGGCGGAGAAGCTCAGTGCGGCGGCTGTGAGGGGGCGGATCACGACGGGGTTCCTTCCAACGTACGGGTCACGCCGAGCCAGTCCAGGAGGCGGGCGCGCAGGGTGACGAACTCGGGGGCGGTCAGGTCGCGGGGGCGGGGCAGGTCGACGGTGAGTTCGTGGGCGATGCGGCCCTCGTCCATCACCAGCACCCGGTCGGCGAGCAGCAGTGCCTCCTCCACGTCATGGGTGACCAGGAGGATCGCGCAGCCGTGGCGCTGCCACAGCTCGGCGACCAGCTGCTGCACCCGGCCCCGGGTGAGCGCGTCAAGCGCCCCGAACGGCTCGTCCAGGAGCAGCAGTTCGGGCTCCCGTACCAGGGCACGGGCCAGCGAGACCCGCTGGGCCTGGCCGCCGGAGAGCGTCTTGGGCCAGACGCCGGCCCGGTCCGCGATGCCGACCTCGTCCAGGGCCTTCGCCGCGAGCGTGCGGTCGGGCCGGCCGGGCAGTCCGAGGACGACGTTGCGCCACACCTTCAGCCAGGGCAGCAGCCGGGGTGACTGGAACGCGGCACTGCGGCGGGCGGGCACGGTGACCTCGCCGCCGATCTCCTCGTCCAGCCCGGCGAGGATCCGCAGCAGCGTCGACTTGCCGCAGCCGCTGTGACCCAGCAGGGCCACGAACTCGCCCTCCCGGATGTCGAGATCGAGCTCGTGCAGGACGGTGTTCCCGTCGAAGGCCCGCGAAAGCCCTCGTGTCTCCACGCTGTTGGTCATGACGCTCACGCCTCGCCCTCGAAGTTGGCGCGCCAGGTCAGCAGCCGGCGCGAAAGGATCCGTACGGCGAAGTCGCAGGCCAGCCCGAGCAGCGCGTACACGACGAGGCACAGCACGATGACGTCCGTACGGAAGTACTGTTGGGCGTTGCTCATCAGATAGCCGAGGCCCGCGTCCGCGTTGATCTGCTCGGCGAAGACCAGCGCCAGCCAGGCGGTGGACAGCGCGTAGCGCAGACCCACGAGGGCTCCGGGCAGCGCGCTCGGCAGGATCACGTACCTGATCAGGCCGAGCCTGCCGAGGCCCATCATCCGGGCGGCCTCGACGAGTTGGGAGTCGGTCGAGCGGATGCCGCCGTAGATGTTGAAGTACAGCGGATAGGTGACACCGAGGGCGACCAGCGCGATCTTCGGGGTCTCCTCGATGCCGAACCAGACGATGAACAGGGGGATCAGACCCACCCAGGGGATCGCCCGGAACATGCCCATCGAGGAGTCGATGACGTCCTCGCCGAGCCGGAACAGCCCTGCCAGCAGGGACAGGCTCAGCGCGACGGACGCCCCGATCAGGAAGCCGACGGCGGCCCGTCGGCCAGACGCGGCGATGGCGTCGGGCAGTTCGCCGGTCTTCGTGAGCTCCACCGCCTGGCGGACGACGTCCACGGGGGAGGCCAGCACGGATTCCGGGAGGACACCGGTGGCCGAGGTGAGGAACCACAGCAGGACCAGGCCCACGGGGCCCGCGGTACGGCGGACGGAACGGGGGACGGTGAGGCGGCGCGCGGTCCTCGCGGTGCCGCGGATGGTGACGCGGGCGGGTGGCGGGGCCTTGTCCGAGGGAGACTCGGATGCCGTCTGCTGCGGCAGCACCGCCGGGTCCAGGGGTTTCGTCGTCATGGGTGGTTTCCCTTCACGGCCGGGCGGGCCGGGTCGGCGGACCAGGCGGACCAGGAGCCGGGGAAGAGCGCGGCCTCGAAGCCGGCGATCTCCAGCGCGGCGATCTGGTGGGCGGCGGTGACACCGGAGCCGCAGTACACGCCGATGCGCGCGGCCTGGGCGGCCCCCTTCTCCTCGAACCGCTTGCGCAGCTCGTCGGCCGGCAGAAATGTCCCGTCGGGCGCGAGGTTCTCCCCGGTGGGGGCACTGACCGCGCCCGGGATGTGTCCCGCCCGTGGATCGACCGGTTCCACCTCACCCCGATAGCGTTCGGCGGCCCGCGCGTCCAACAGCAGCCCGGAACCGGCGAGTTCGGCGGCGCCGTCGGCATCGGTCACGGGCAGCCCGCCCGAGCCCAGTACGACGTCGCCGGGCGGGGGAGCGGCCGGGGTCCCGGACTCCAGCGGCAGCCCGGCCGACCGCCAGGCGCCCAGCGCCCCGTCGAGGAGCGTCACCCGGGCCAGGCCCGCGTGCCGCAGCAGCCACCAGGCGCGGGCGGCGGCGGTGTTGCCCAAGTCGTCGTGCACGACCACCTGTTGTCCCTGCCGGATACCCCACCGGCGCGCCGCGTCCTGCAACGTGGCGAGGTCGGGCAGCGGATGCCGACCGCCCTCAGGACTCGGGGGTGCGGCCAGTTCCGCGTCCAGGTCGACGTAGACCGCGCCAGGGATGTGGCCCTCGGCGTAGTGGTCGCGGCCGTGGGGATCGCCGAGCGCCCACCGCACATCCAGCACGACCGGTGGTGCGGCGGAGGTGAGGAGGTCGCGCAGTTCGGAGACGGTCGTCGTCACGGTCATGCGAGGCCCTCCGCGATCGCGGGCAGCTCGGAGGACAGGCGCAGCCGCTCCAGGAACAGCACGACGGTCGCGGCGGCCGTGCGGTGCAGGGCGTCGTTGAGGACGTCGTGCCGGCCGCCGTTGAAGGTCACCGTCCGTACCGAAGGGTGGCCCGCGTACGCGTCCAGCGCCTGATCGACCGGGCTGATCGCGTCGTCCTTGCCGTGCAGGGCCAGGACGGGAACGCTCACCCGGTCGAGGCGGAGGCCGGGCAGACCGGACGTGTCGCCGAGGGTGCCGCGCCGGAAATCCGGGTCGTTCGTCAGCCGGCCCCGGTGGGCGGGGCAGGCGGTGCGGGCCTCGACCTCGGCGTCCCAACCCCCCGAGGTCCAGGGGTCGGTGGGGAGACCGGCCAGGATCAGGGCGGCGACGGCCGCGGGCTGCTCGGCGGCGAGACGGGCGGCGTACAGGGCGCCGGCGTCCGAGCCGACCAGCACCCTCGGACCGGGCAGCGACTCGTCGGCGAGCAGCTTGGCCGCCTGGTCCGGCACGGTCGGATCGGTGCTCGCGTCACCGAGGGCACGGACGCGGTAGGCGTCGAAGGCGAGCCGGCGGCCGAACCGCTCGTACACACCTCCGTGTTCGCCCCGCCCGGCCAGCACGATCAGCGTGCCGCGCGCGGCGAGGCCTTCGGGTTCGTCCCACGAGAAGGATGAGGACATGAGGGGGCAACTCCCGTTTCGGGGCAGGGACATCCATGAGGAATGCGGACATAAAGGCGCATGGGAGGGCGTAAGGACTGGGGCAGGAGCAGCGGAGAGCGACTGCCACGTGTCAGTGAGAAGGAGACGCGATCGGCTCGGAGCGGGGAGCCGGAGCGCGGAAAGAGGCCGGAGTTCGGCGCAGGATCAGCGACAGAGCGCGCTGCACGCCACGCCGAAGTCAATGACTCGGCGCTGCGTCAGAAGGGCAGCGGAAGCGGTCGCGTGCAACATGCGCCCATCATGACCGGCCGTGACGGTGCGCGTCCAACGACGATTCCTCATCGAAACCGATCAGGAATAGCGATCGGTCGATCCGAACGGTTACTGTCGCGGACATGTCCCGACCCGTCCTCGACATCGTGGCCCTGCGCAGCCTGACCGCGATCGCGGACTGCGGCGGCTTCCACCGCGCCGCGCAGACGCTGTCCCTGAGTCAGTCCGCGGTCAGCCAGCACGTCCGCAAACTGGAGAAGGCGCTCGGGCGGCCCGTCGTCGAGCGGGAAGGACGCGGCACCCGGTTCACACCGGAGGGGCGGCTGCTGCTGGAGCAGGCCCGCCGGATCCTCGCCGTGCACGACGAGGCCGTACGCAGCCTGTTCGACGCGGACGGCGACACGGTCACCGTCGGCTCCACCGAGCACGCCGCCGACCAGTTCCTGCCCCGGCTCACCGCCGCCGTCCAGGCCGTGCGCCCCGGCTGCCGGGTCCGCTTCCGGATCGACCGCTCCGCCCGGCTCGTCGAGGCCGTGGAACGCGGCAGCGTCGATGTCGCGGTGTACGTCACGGAGGCCGCCGCCACCGAGGGCACCCCCGTCGGCGGCCTCCCGCTCACCTGGCACACGGTCCCCGGCTGGCAACCGCCGCCCGCACCGGGCCCGGTTCCGCTGGTGGCCATCGAGGACCCCTGCGCGATCCGCCGCCGGGCCATCGCGACCCTGGCCGCGCACGGCGTGCCCGCCACGGTCGTCGGCGACGCCGGGTATCTCGCGGGCGTCCTCGACATCGCCCGCACGGGTCAGGGCGTGGCCCTGCTCGCCGCCGTGGGCCCCGCCCCGGACGGCCTGACCCCGTACCCGGGCCTGCCCGCGGTCACCCCCATAGCGATGAGCGCTCTCGCCCGCCCGGGCGCGGACCCGGCGACCGTCGAGGCCGCGTTCAGCGCGGTGCGGGAACTGCTGAGCTGAGGCCGGGGCCCGTAACCCGCACCGAGGGCCGCCGGCGGCAGCGGCAGTTCGCGCGGCCACCCGGCGAGGTCTCTATCCCAGCATCCGGGCCAGCACGTCCCGCTGCAGTGGCCGTACCTCCGTGACCAGGTCACGACCCTTGCGGGTCAGGCAGACCGACACACCCCGGCGGTCCTCCGCGCAGACAGAGCGCTCCACCAGGCCCTCCTTCTCCAGCCGGCCGATCAGCCTCGACAGCGCGCTCTGGCTGAGGTGCACCCGTCCGACGAGGTCCAGCACCCGGCACTGGTCACCCTCCTGCGGAGACGCGACGGCCAGCATGTCGAGCACCTCGAAGTCGCTCGCGCCCAGTCCGTGCGGGTGCAGCACACGGTCGATCTCGCACATCGTGCGCGCGTGCACGGACAGGATGTCCCGCCACTGTTCCTCGAGCCGGCTGTCGGCCGCGTTCACTGCCATACACCCGATGTTAATGCGCATGCATCGACACCGGGGAGCGGCGGAGTCGATCACGATTCCAGGACGTGTGGGCCAGGGCCCGCTACGCCGACTCCCGCTTCACCAACTCCGTGGGCAGAATCACCGCCGCCGGATCCTCGCCGCCGATCTGGGCCAGCAGTACCCGGACCATCTCCGTGCTGATGCGGTCCCAGGGCTGGCGGATGGTGGTGAGCTCGGGGCGGGAGGCCAGGGCGGCCGGTGAGTCGTCGAAGCCGCCCACGGCCACGTCCTGCGGCACCCGCCGCCCCGCCCGCTCCAGTGCCGTCAGCACGCCCTGGGCCATCAGGTCGGAGGCGACGAACACCGCGTCCAGGTCCGGAGCCTGGGCCAGCAGCCGCTCCGCGCCGGCCTCACCGCTGACGCGGCTGTAGTCGCCGGAGACGATCAGCCGCTCGTCGATCTCCATCCCGGCCTCGCCGAGCACCTCCTTGTAGCCGGCGAGGCGCTCGACCCCGCCCGGGGTGTCCAGAGGGCCGGTGACCACGCCGACGTGGCCGCGGCCCAGGGAGAGCAGGTGGCGCACCATGTCCCGGGCGCCGTCCCGGTCGTCCGCCGCCACATAGCTCACCCTGGAGCGGAGCCCGATCGGCTTGCCGCACGCGACCAGCGGGACGCCCGCCTCACGCAGCTCCTCCGCGATCGGGTCCCCGGAGTGGCTGGAGACCAGCAGCACCCCGTCGACGTGCCCGGCCGTGATGTAGCGGGTGAGGCGCCGGCGTTCGTCCTCGGTGCCGGCCAGCATCAGCAGCAGGGGGATGTCGTGCGCGGCCAGCGCCTGCGTGCAGCCGCGCAGCAGGACGTTGAAGTTGGGGTCCTCGAAGAAGCGCTCCTGCGGTTCCGTCAGCAGGAAGCCGACCGAGTCCGAACGCCCGGTGATCAGCGAACGGGCGTGCCGGTTGACCACGTAGCCCGTTTTGCGGATGGCGGCGTTGACCGCCTCCTGGGCGGCCGGGCTGACGTAGTGCCCGCCGTTGAGCACGCGTGAGACGGTGCCGCGGGAGACTCCGGCCTCCCGCGCCACGTCGTGGATCGTCGGCGGTCTGCGCCGGGCCCCCGCATTGTTCATGGTCACGACTTTAAGGGGTCCTTTCACTACGAGCGCCCGATCAGGCCGCGTGGTCCGGTGCCGTGCATCGCAAGGCGCCGGAAAGCCCTCGATGGGGGTCCCCCCGCTCGAGCGCAGCCGAGAGTGGGGGAGGAGCTACTAGGGCTTTTCGGCAACGCGGCGAGGTGCGGTGCCAGGCCGCGCGGCCCGGGCGGGCATAGTGAAAGGACCCCTGAGGCCCCGGTACGCGGCTGGAGGGCCGCCGGAACCGCAGGATGACACCAGCCGGACGCAAACATGCTGTGATCGTGCACAGCGGGCCCCGCCTCCAAGCACTTGGCAAGCGTCGCCCTCATGCGGTTATCTTGGGCCGCACGCTGCCACCGCCGTGTGTGCACGTTCCCACCTATCTGAATCGGGAGAGACCCATGCCGGAGACCGCCCCCAGGGGCCTCACCAGGCTCGCCTTCGGCGGGGACTACAACCCGGAGCAGTGGCCGGAGAGCGTCTGGCAGGACGACGTACGGCTGATGCGGGAGGCCGGCGTCACCCTGGTGAGCGTCGGGATCTTCTCCTGGGCCCTGCTGGAGCCCTCGCCCGGCACCTACGACTTCGGCTGGCTGGACCGCCTCCTCGACCTGCTGCACGAGAACGGCATCCGCGTCGACCTCGGCACCCCCACGGTCGTACCCCCCGCCTGGTTCTACCGCGCCCATCCCGACGCGCTGCCGGTGACGGCCGACGGCGTGCGGTACGAGTTCGGCTCGCGCGGCGCCGTCTGCCACAGCAACGCCGACTACCGCGCCGCCGCCGCGAACATCACCACCAGGCTCGCCGAGCGCTACGCGGACCATCCGGCCCTGGCCCTGTGGCACGTGCACAACGAGTACGGCGTCCCTGTCTCGGCCTGCTACTGCGACTCCTGCGCCGCACACTTCCGCCGCTGGCTGGAGACGACATACGGCACCGTCGACGCGGTCAACGAGGCCTGGGGCACCGCCTTCTGGGGCCAGCGCTACGCCGGCCTGGACCAGATCAACCCGCCGCGCACCGCGCCCACGGTCGGCAACCCCGGCCAGGCACTGGACTACAAGCGGTTCGCCGACGCCACCATGCGCGAGAACTTCCGTACGGAGCGGGACATCCTGCACCGCCTCGCGCCCGGCATCCCGGTCACCACCAACTTCATGACCGCGCTCAGCCAGTGCGACTCCGTCGACTACTGGGCCTGGGGCCGCGAGGTCGACCTGGTCACCAACGACCACTACCTGATCACCGACGGCCGCCGCACCCACGTCAACCTCGCGATGGCCGCCGACCTCACCCGCTCCGTCGCGGGCGGCGCCCCCTGGCTGCTCCTCGAACACTCCACCTCGGGCGTCAACTGGCAGCCGCGCAACCCGGCCAAGGCCCCCGGGCAGATGGCCCGCAACTCCCTCGCACATGTCGCGCGCGGGTCCGAGGGCGCGATGTTCTTCCAGTGGCGGCAGTCGCGGCGCGGCGCCGAGAAGTTCCACTCGGCGATGGTCCCGCACGGCGGCACCAGCACCCGCGTCTGGCGCGAGGTGGTCGAACTCGGCGCGTCCCTCGACTCGTTGAGCACGATCCGCGGCACGCGCACCGCGGCCGACGTGGCCGTCCTGTGGGACTGGCACTCCTGGTGGGCGCAGAACCTCCAGTGGCGCCCCAGCGAGGACCACGACCCCCGCGAGCGAGCCGACACCTTCTACGAGGCCCTCTACGACCGCCACCTCACGGTCGACTTCGCCCACCCGGAAGCCGACTTGTCGGCCTATCCCCTTGTCGTCGTCCCCGCGCTCTACCTGATGACTCAGGCCGCAGGTGACAACGTCCGGCGGTACGTCGAGAACGGCGGCACCCTCGTCGTCTCGTACTTCTCCGGGATCGTCGACGAGCACGACGCCGTCCACGAGGGCGGCTACCCGGGGGCGCTGCGGGACGTGCTCGGGCTGACCGTCGAGGAGTTCTCGCCGCTGCTCCAGGGCCAGTCGGTGCGGATCACCGGCACCGACGGCTCCGAGCTGGCCGGTGACGTGTGGACCGAGTTCGTGGTGCCGCAGGGCGCCGAGACCGTGTGGACGTACGCCGACGGTCCGACCGCCGGCCACCCGGCTGTCACCCGGCACCCCCTCGGCGAGGGCACCGCCTGGTACGTCTCCACCCGCCTGGACACCCAGGGCCTCGATGCCCTGCTGGGCTGGGCCATCGAGGACGCGGGCGTCGGCACCCGCGCCGACCTGCCCCGGGACGTCGAGGTGGTGCACCGCACCGGCGAGTCGGGCACCTATGTGTTCGCGATCAACCACACCGCGTCCGACGTGAAGGTGCCGCTGGAGGCGGGCGGCACCGAACTGCTCACCGGGGAACGCGCGACGGGCCGGCTGCCGCTGCCCGCGGGCGCCGTACGCGTCGTACGACTCGACGGCTGAACCGACTCCCCTCCGCCCGTGAGAGCACACGAGCCGCGGGCGGAGGGGCCTTCCGTGGACGGGCCGGCCGGGCGCGGCGAACGGGCTTGCGTCACGGTGGAGTTCGGTACCGGACAAGCTTGCCCACTCGCCGGACAGGGTGGCTTCGGCTGCGCGACAGTGGGAAGACGCGGTACGAGGAGGCTCGGACGGAGGGGAAGAACATGCTGAGGACTCCCACCGGCGAGAGGCGCCTCGACATCCTCGAATGGCTGAAGGACCCCGCCGCGCACTTCCCACCGCAGCGCCACGGCGACCTCGTCGAGGACGGCGTCACCGCGGGCGCCGTCGCCCGGAAACTCGGCGTGCGCCGCTCGGTCGCCGAGACCCACCTCGGTCTCCTCGCGGACATCGGTCTGCTGCGCACCCGGAGGATCCGGCGGCGGACCCACTACCGGCGCGACGAGATACGCATCGCCGAAGTGGCGCGCATGTTCGAGAAGGGCTGGTAGGCGCCGGCCTGCGCGGGTACACATACCCGCCCGCTCGACCCGTCCGCGCGGCCGCGCCACCTGGCCGTCCTCGCCACCGCGCCGCGCTCGCCGTCCTCGCCACCGCGCCGCGCTCGCCGTCCTCGCCGTCACGCCGTCACGCCGTCAGTGAAGGGGAACCGCCCATGGACCGTCCCACGGCTCTCGTCCCCCGCCGATACGTCGCCGTCGGCGGCCGCGGCCCCGAAGACGTCGTGGCCGACGCGCGCGGACGCGTCCTGACCGGGGTGGAGGACGGCCGTATCCTGCGTCTGGACCGGCTGACGGGCCCCGCCGCCCCCCGTGTCGAGGTGCTCGCCGAGACCGGCGGCAGGCCGCTCGGACTGGAGCTCCATCCCGACGGCGGCCTGCTGGTCTGCGACGCCGAACGCGGCCTGCTGAGCGTCGACCTCGCCGACGCAGCCGTGCGCGTCCTCGCCGACGCCGTGGCGGGGGAGAGGCTGCGGTTCTGCAGCAACGTCGTCGCCCTGTCCGACGGCAGCGTCTACTTCACCGTCTCCAGCCGCCGCTACCTGCTCGACCAGTGGATCGGCGACATCGTCGAGCACACCGGCACCGGTCGCCTGCTGCGCCTGGCCCCCGGCAGTGACACACCCGAAGTCCTCCTCGAAGGGCTCCAGTTCGCCAACGGACTGGCCCCGAGCGGCGACGAGTCCTTCCTGGTCGTCGCCGAGACGGGCGCGTACCGGCTGACCCGCTACTGGCTCACCGGATCGCGGGCGGGACACAGTGAACCCTTCGTCGAGGATCTCCCGGGCCTGCCCGACAACATCTGGCGCGCCGGACCCAAGGGCCCGGTCTGGGTGTCGCTCGCCGGCCCCCGCGTACCCCCGCTGGAGCTCCTGCACCGTGGCACCCCGGCCGCCCGCCGCGCCGCCGCCCGCCTGGCCGTGCGCGCACCCTTCCGCCCCACGGCCGCGATCGGCGTCCTGGCGGTCGACGACGACGGCACCGTCCGCCATCACCTCACCCGGCGCCGCTCCGGCTTCCGCATGGTCACCAGCGTCTGCGCGAGCGGGGACCACCTCGTCCTCGGCAGCCTGTGGGAGCGCGGCGTCGCGGTCTGTGAGGCGCCTGCGGCGACATGACCCCGGCCGGGCTCCGGGGTTACCCTGTTGACCGGCCGCGATCACGCTCGCGGCGCGGCGGTGGGGCCCGCCGTACCCGAACCGCGGCAGGTGCCGCCAACGGTCCCTACTTGCGATGGCGCGCGCCCGGCTGCCCGGGCCCCGGCGAGTAGGAGACGTACGCCATGACAGCCCCGGACACCGACAGTCTCCCCGCCCGCACGCGCGCCACCCGACGGCCCGACCTGCGCGGTCAGGCGCCCGTCGTCGCGGTGGTCGCGCTCGGCGGCGCCCTCGGCGCCACCGCCCGGTACGCCCTCTCCCTGGGGTGGCCCGCCCACCCCGGCCAATTCCCCTGGGCGACGTTCTGGACCAACGTCGTCGGCTGCGCCGTGATCGGTGTGTTCATGGTGGTCATCACCGACGTGTGGGCCGCCCACCGCCTGGTCCGCCCCTTCTTCGGCACCGGCGTCCTCGGCGGCTTCACCACCTTCTCGACGTACACCGTCGACATCCAGAAACTGGTCGACTCCGGCCACCCCCGCACCGGGCTGGCCTACCTGGCCGCGACCCTGCTCGCGGCGCTCACGGCGGTGTGGCTCGCGGTCGCGGTCACCCGGCGCGTCCTGAAGTGGAGGCAGCCATGACGAGGCTCACCGGCCACGCCCTGCGCGTGACCGTCTTCATCGGCGAGCACGACACCTGGCACCACAAACCCCTCTACAGCGAGATCGTGCACCGTGCCCACGCCGCTGGGCTCGCGGGCGCCAGCGTCTTCAAGGGCATCGAGGGCTTCGGTGCCTCCTCCCTGATCCACACCTCGCGCCTGCTCTCCCTGAGCGAGGACCTGCCGGTGGCCGTCGTGATCGTCGACGACGAGGAGCGCGTACGGGCGTTCCTGCCACGGCTCGACGAACTCGTCACCGAGGGACTGGTGATCCTCGACGACTGCGAGGTCATCCGGTATGCCGGCCGGAAGGACGAAAAGGGCGATCCGGGCAGGAAGGGTAAGAATCCGTTGTGAACTGGCTGCTCGTGGTCGTGGGCGCGATGATCGGCGCCCCGCTTCGCTACCTGACCGACCGGACCGTGCAGTCCCGCCACGACTCCGTATTCCCCTGGGGCACCTTCGCGGTCAACGTCACCGGCTGTCTCGTCCTCGGCCTGCTGACCGGCGCGGCGGCCGCCGGAGCCGCCGACGCGCACCTCCAGCTGCTCCTCGGCACGGGCCTGTGCGGGGCGCTGACGACGTACTCGACCTTCTCGTACGAGACACTCCGGCTGGGTGAGACGGGCGCCGGGTTCTATGCCTTGGCCAACGTGGTCGCGAGCGTGGTGGCCGGTCTGGGAGCGGCCTTCGTGGGGGTGAGTGCGGCGCAGGCGGTCTGGGCCTAGGCGGTCGGCGGCGCGGGCCCGGCGCTCGGTTCTCGTCCGAGTGTAGTAAGACTGTCCCCGCCGCACTGGCCCTCCCCGAGAAGAAAACTGGATCCCATGAGCGTCATCAGCGTCGGTCAGGCCGTCGTCCTCGGAGCCGTCGAGGGAGTGACCGAGTTCCTGCCCGTCTCCTCCACCGGCCATCTGAAGATCGTCGAGGGACTCATGAACATCCCCGTCGACGACGACGCCGTCGTCGGGTTCTCGGCGGTCATCCAGGTCGGGGCGATCGCCGCCGTGCTCGTGTACTTCTTCAAGGACATCGTGCGGATCGTCTCGGCGTGGGGCCGCGGGCTGGCCGACAAGGAGCAGCGGTACCACCACGACTACAAGTTCGCCTGGTGGGTCATCTACGCCACGATCCCGATCGTCGCGGTCGGTCTGGCCGCCAAGTCGCTGATCGAGGGGCCGCTCGCCTCGCTGTGGGTGGTGGCCGGCTCGCTGATCGTCGGCAGTGGGGTGATGTGGGCGGCGGACCAGATGGGCCGGCACAAGCGGGGCGAGGACGACACCACACTCAAGGATGCGATGCTGGTCGGCAGTTCCCAGATCCTCGCCCTGCTCTTTCCCGGCTTCTCCCGCTCCGGTGCGACCATGTCCACGGCACTGATCCTGGACCTGGACCGGGTGGCCGCCACCCGCCTCTCCTTCTTCCTCGGCATCCCCGCCCTGACCGGCGCCGGCCTGTACGAACTCAAGGACGCCCTGGGCACCGGTGTGGGCGCGGCTCCGCTCGCCGTCGGGACGGCCGTCTCCTTCGTGGTCGCCTATGGGTCGATCGCCTGGCTGCTGAAGTTCGTGGCCAAGCACTCCTTCAACGCCTTCGTGGTCTACCGGATCATCGTCGGTGTGCTGCTGTTCGGGCTGCTGGCCACGGGCGGCCTCAGCAGCTGACCGATCTGACCGATCTGACCGATCTGACCGTGCGGGGTGTGAGGCTGCTTGCGGGCCCCGCACCCTTGGCTCTCCAGGCCCCGCCCCAGGGCCCTTCAGGCCCCACGCGGATGACCTTCAGTCCGCGCAGGCCTGATTTTCAGGGCCGGAACCCCCTGAATTCCTCCTTTCAGGGGCCTTGACAGGGGCCTCGCGGCACCCGGAGTATCACTCCCGTGAACCTGTCAGACAGCCAGACAGCCAGTCAGAGCCCGCGGCGCGTCAGCGCCATGGAAGCGGTGCTCGGGCATCTGCGCGCCGCCATCGAGCGCGGCGACTACGGGATCGGCGACAAGCTCCCCTCCGAGGCCGAGCTGTGCCGCACCCTTGAGGTCTCCCGGCCCGTGCTGCGGGAGGCCCTGCGGGCCCTGCAGACGATGGGGCTGACCGTCTCCAAGACCGGCAAGGGCACCTTCGTCGTCGCCAGCGCCGTCGAGGACCCCACCTTCGGCGACTACGTGGCCAGTGACCTGCTGGAGGTGCGCCGCCACGTCGAGATCCCGGTCGCCGGGTACGCGGCCCGCCGCCGCACCCCGGAGAACCTCGACCACCTGGCCCACCTGCTGGAGCGGATGGAGCGGGAGACCGACACCACCGCCTGGGTGGCGATGGACACGCTGTTCCATCTCGGCGTGGCCGAGGCCGCCCAGAACCCGGTCTTCCGCCGGGTGATCGAGGAGATCCGCGACGCGCTGGCCCGCCAGTCCGCCTTCCTCAACGAACTGGGCGGCCGGCGCGAGCAGTCCAACCGCGAGCACCGGGCCATCGTCGAGGCGCTGATCGACGGTTCCGAGAACGACGCGGTGGAGGCCATGGCCCACCACCTCGACCGCGTCCAGACCACCCTCACCGACATCGTGCGCCCCACGCGTACGGACACCCCCACGGAAGGCGGACCCGAGGCGTGAGCGAGCAGCACCTCCAAGAGGAGACCCGCAAACCCACCGCGCACGTCGACGCCGGAGACGCCGGCTACAGCAAGTCCCTGAAGTCCCGGCACGTCAACATGATCGCCATCGGCGGCGCCATCGGCACCGGCCTGTTCCTCGGCGCCGGCGGCCGCCTCGCCGACGCCGGCCCGTCCCTGTTCATCGCCTACGCGGTCTGCGGGATCTTCGCCTTCCTCGTCGTCCGCGCCCTCGGCGAACTCGTCCTGTACCGCCCGTCCTCCGGCGCCTTCGTGTCGTACGCCCGGGAGTTCCTCGGCGAGAAGGGCGCGTACACCGCGGGCTGGATGTACTTCCTGAACTGGGCCACCACCGGCATCGCCGACATCACCGCCGTGGCCACCTACACCCACTACTGGGGGATGTTCTCCGACATCCCCCAGTGGGCGATCGCGCTGGTCGCCCTGGCCGTGGTCCTCACCGTGAACCTGATCTCGGTGAAGATCTTCGGCGAACTGGAGTTCTGGTTCGCGATCGTCAAGGTCGGCGCGCTGGTGATCTTCATGTGCATCGGCATCTTCCTGCTGGTCACCCAGCACCCGGTGGACGGCACCGCCCCCGGCCCGTCGCTGATCACCGACAACGGCGGCGTGTTCCCCAACGGTCTGCTGCCCATGCTGCTGATCATCCAGGGCGTCGTCTTCGCCTACGCCTCCGTGGAGTTGGTGGGCGTCACCGCGGGCGAGACCGAGAACCCCGAGAAGATCATGCCGAAGGCGATCAACTCGATCATGTGGCGCGTCGGCATCTTCTACGTCGGCTCGGTCGTCCTGCTGTCCATGCTGCTCCCCTGGAACAAGTACACGGCCGGTGAGAGCCCCTTCGTGACCGTGCTCTCCAACATCGGCATCCCGGCGGCCGGCGGCGTGATGAACCTGGTCGTCCTCACCGCCGCCATGTCCTCGCTCAACTCCGGCCTCTACTCCACCGGCCGCATCCTGCGCTCCATGGCGATGTCCGGCTCGGCCCCCAGGTTCACGTCCGTCATGAGCCGCAGCCAGGTCCCCTACGGCGGCATCCTGCTCACCAGCGGCATCTGCGTCCTCGGCGTCGGCCTCAACTTCGTGGTCCCCGCCGACGCGTTCGAGATCGTGCTGAACTTCGCCGCGATCGGGATCCTCTCCACCTGGGGCATGATCATGATCTGCCACCTGCTCTTCTGGCAGAAGACCCAGAAGGGCGAACTCGCCCGCCCCGGCTACCGGTTGCCGGGTTCCCCCTGGACCGAGCTGGTGACGCTGGCGTTCCTCGCCTCCGTCCTGGTCCTCATGTACGCCGACGGCGGCGCCGGACGCACCACCGTGCTGTGTCTCCCGCTGATCGTCGGGGTGCTGGTCCTCGGATGGTTCGGCATCCGGGGCCGTGTCGCACGCAAGTCCCCTACCGGAGCCGACGCGTGACCCGCGCACCGCTCCCCGAGAAGGCAGTGATGTACAGCAGCTCCGTCGCGGACGCACCCCTGGTCCGCGAGCCCGTCCACGCTCCCGTCGCCCACCTCGTACGCGGCGGCCTCGTCGAGGGCATCCACTACGGCTCCGTCGTCATCCTCGACACCGGCGGCCAGGTCCACTTCCAGCTCGGCGACATCGAGGCCGCCTTCCATCCCCGCTCGGCCCTCAAGCCCGTCCAGGCCGTCGCGATGGTCCGGGCCGGACTCCCGCTCGACGGCGAACTGCTTGCCCTCGCCGCGGCCAGCCACTCCGGCGAGGAACGCCACCTCGCCGGCACCCGCCGCGTCCTGGAGCTCGCCGGGCTCACCGAGGACGACCTGCGCAACGTCCGCGACCTGCCCTTCGACCCCGTGGTCCGGGACGACTGGATCCGGCAGGACCGCCTGCCCTCCCGGCTCGCCCAGAACTGCTCCGGCAAGCACGCGGCCATGCTCTACGTCTGCCGGCTCAACGGCTGGTCCCTGGACGACTACCTCGACCCCGCGCACCCGCTCCAGCAGGCCATCGCCGAGATCGTCGAGGACCTCACCGGGCAGCGGATCGCCCAGGTGACCGTCGACGGCTGCGGAGCGCCCCTGTTCTCCGTCTCCCTGCACGGCCTCGCCCGCGCCACCGCCCGCATCACCACCGCCGCCACCGGCACACCGGAGGCACGGGTGGCCGACGCGATGCGCGAGCACGCCGAGATGGCCTCGGGCTCCGGCCGGGACGTCGCCGCGCTGATGCGGGCCGTACCGGGACTGCTCACCAAGGACGGCTTCGAGGGCGTACAGACCGCGGCCCTTCCGGACGGCCGCGCCGTCGCCGTGAAGATCGCCGACGGTGCGCATCGGGCTCGTGTCCCGGTCGCTGCCGCCGCATTGGCCCGCGCGGGCGTCGACCCGGGCCTGCTCACCGAGTTCGCGGGCGAGCCGCTGCTCGGCGGAGGGGAACCGGTGGGGTGCGTGCGTCCTGTGCGTGCGCTGGATCCGGTTCCGCTGACGGCTTGTGCGTAGCGCGCCGCGCCGAATCCCGAGGCGGCTGCGGGCCGTCGCCGGCCTCCGGGCCGTCAGCGGTTGATCGCGCAGTTCCCCGCGCCCCTCATGGGCGCGCTCACCCTCAACCCCTCAGAAAGAGGACCCGCACCCTCATGACCGCAGCCACCCGCGCCGAGCACGACCTGCTCGGCGACCGCGATGTCCCCGCCGAGGCGTACTGGGGTGTGCACACCCTGCGTGCGACGGAGAACTTCCCCATCACCGGGACCTCGATCTCGGCCTACCCGCACCTGATCGACGCCCTCGCCGCCGTCAAGGAGGCCGCCGCCCTCGCCAACGAGGAGCTCGGGCTGCTGGAGCCGAGGAAGGCCGCCGCCATCGTCGGGGCCTGCCGGGAGATACGCGAGGGCAAGCTGCACGACCAGTTCGTCGTCGACGTCATCCAGGGCGGCGCGGGCACCTCGACCAACATGAACGCCAACGAGGTGATCGCGAACCGGGCGTTGGAGCTGCTGGGGTTCGACAAGGGCGAGTACCGGCACCTGCACCCCAACGAGGACGTCAACCTCGGGCAGTCGACCAATGACGTCTACCCGACCGCCGTCAAGATCGCGACGGTGTTCGCGGTGCGCGGGCTGCTCGCGGCGATGGCTGTCCTGCAGGACTCCTTCGCGCGCAAGGCCGTCGAGTTCCGCGACGTGCTCAAGATGGGCCGCACACAATTGCAGGACGCGGTGCCCATGACGCTCGGTCAGGAGTTCTCCGCCTACGCCGTCATGATGGACGAGGACCGCAGCCGACTCGCCGAGGCCGTCGAGTTGATCCATGAGATCAACCTGGGTGCCACGGCGATCGGCACCGGCCTCAACGCCCCTGCCGGATACGCGGAGTCGGCCCGCCGCCATCTCTCCGAGATCACCGGTCTCCAGCTGGTCACCGCCGCCAACCTGGTGGAGGCGACTCAGGACTGCGGGGCGTTCGTGCAGATGTCCGGCGTCCTCAAGCGCATCGCCGTCAAGCTCTCCAAGAGCTGCAACGACCTGCGCCTGCTGTCCTCCGGGCCGCGCGCGGGCCTCGGCGAGATCAACCTGCCGCCGGTGCAGGCCGGTTCGAGCATCATGCCGGGCAAGGTCAATCCGGTGATCCCCGAGGTCGTCAACCAGGTCGCCTTCGAGGTGATCGGCAACGACGTCACCATCACCATGGCCGCCGAGGCCGGACAGCTCCAGCTCAACGCCTTCGAACCGGTCATCCTGCACTCCCTGTCGGAGTCCGTCACCCACCTGCGCGCCGCCTGTCTCACCCTCGCCGAGCGCTGCGTGAACGGCATCACCGCCAACACCGAGGCGCTGCGCGCGAGCGTGGAGAACTCCATCGGCCTGGTCACCGCCCTCAACCCGCACATCGGATACACGGCGGCCACCGACATCGCCAAGGAAGCCCTCGCCACCGGCCGCGGCGTGGCCGAACTCGTTCTGGAGAAGGGTCTGTTGCCCGCCGAGACCCTCACGGGCCTGCTCCGCCCCGAGATCCTGGCGGGCAGCGGCTCCCCACTGGCCTGAGCCCGGGCCGCGCATCAGGACCGTCCCGGAGGCACAATAGCGATCATGACTTCGTCCATGACCTTCCAGCCGGTCCTGGAGCGCATCGCCGCCGAGATCGAACGGACCCCCGGCCGCGGCCGGCCTGCCGACTACATCCCGGCGCTCGCGGCCTGCGACCCGCGCAGCTTCGGCATGGCCGTCGCGGAGCTGGACGGCACGGTGTACGGGGTGGGGGACTGGCGGGAGCCGTTCTCCACCCAGTCCCTCACCAAGGTCTTCACCCTCGCCCTCGTCCTGGCCCGCGAGGGCGACGAACTCTGGGAGCACGTGGGCCGCGAGCCCTCCGGCAACCCCTTCAACTCCCTGATCCAGCTGGAGTACGAGAACGGCATCCCGCGCAACCCGTTCATCAACGCGGGCGCCCTCGTCGTCACCGACCGCCTGCAGACCCGTACCGGAGACGCGGCGGGCGAACTGCTGGCCTTCCTGCGCTCCGAGTCCGGCGACCCCACCCTCGACTTCGACCAGCAGGTCGCCGCCTCCGAGGCCTCGCACGGTGACCGCAATGCCGCCCTGGCCCACTTCATGGCCTCGTACGGCAACATCGACAACCCGATCCCGGTCCTGCTCGACCAGTACTTCCGCCAGTGCTCGATCACCGCGTCCTGCGCCGACCTCGCCCTGGCGACCACCTTCCTGGCCCGGCACGGCATCCGCGCCGACGGCACGCGGCTGCTCACCCAGAGCCAGGCCAAGCAGGTCAACGCGGTGATGCTGACCTGCGGCACCTACGACGCCGCCGGCGACTTCGCCTACCGTGTCGGCCTGCCCGGCAAGAGCGGCGTGGGCGGCGGCATCATCGCGGTCGTCCCGGGCCGCTGCACCCTGTGCGTGTGGAGCCCGGGACTGGACGAGCGGGGGAACTCGGTGGCGGGGGTGGCGGCCCTCGACCGTTTCACGACGCTCACGGGGCTGTCGGTGTTCTGAGCCGGCGGTTCAGCTCAGGAACTCGTCCAGCATCGGCAGCAGCAGGGCTGTCCGCCGTATGAGCGACATGTGCGTGGTGGCGGGCAGCACGGCCGGCCGCGCGTGGGGGATCAGTCCCTGCATCTCGGCCGCGTGCTCCACTCGTACGAAGTCGGTGTCGCCGATGACCAGCAGAGTGGGCGAGGACAGTGCGCGCAGGTCGTCGGAGGTCCAGGGCAGGGGAGCATGGGCGGCGGTCGAGCACTTGGCGAGGAAGTCCTGGAAGTGCTCCGGGTGGGGTGCGACCGCCGACCACATCCGTTCTGTCGTTCTGGCGGGGTCCGTCGCGAGGTCGGACAGCAGTGCGGACCGGCGCGGCCCGGACAACTCATCGGGGCCTCACATGCCGGTCACACGCAGGCCCCCGTCCGGAGACCAAAGCGTCGCTTCCCGGTCACCCGTCGTTGACACGCTTCCCGAGTGTTGGCCATGGCTTTCCCCGTCGATCTCCGCCGCTGCCAGGTCCTCGGCCTGGTGGCAACCACCTTTGTCGCGGCGGGAGGTGAGACCGCGGGCGCCCTGCCCGTGCGCGAGCTCCTCGCCCCGTCCTCCGGACGGGCCGCGCTGGGCCTGGTCGGCGCGTACTTCGGTGTCGTCCTGCTGATCGCGGCCTGGGCCCTGCTGGGAAGACTGATCCGCGGGCCGCGACCGCCCAGCACCCGTGCGCTGCTGATGACCCTGGTGATCTGGGCGGTACCGCTGCTGATCGCGCCCCCGCTGTTCAGCCGGGACGTGTACAGCTACCTCGCGCAGGGCGCGATGGTCGACGCGCACATGGACGTCTACGCGCAGGGGCCCGCCCACCTCGGGGGACCGCTGGCCGCCGAGGTCTCCCCGCTGTGGCGGCACACCGGGGCCCCGTACGGCCCCGTCTTCCTCGCGCTGTCCGCCGCGCTGTCCGCGCTGACCCGCGGCGAACTGCCCGCCGGTCTGTTCGGGATGCGGCTCGTCGCCCTGCTCGGCGTGGGACTGATGGCGACGGCACTGCCCCGGCTCGCCCGGCACAGCGGCGCCGACCCGGCCGCGGCGCTCTGGCTCGGCGCGCTCAACCCGCTGGTCCTGCTGCACCTGGTCGCGGGCGCCCACAACGACGCCATCATGCTCGGCCTGCTCGGGCTCGGCCTGGTCGCGGCCCTGGGCCGGTGGCCGGTCCTGGGCGCCGTCCTCGTCACCCTCGCCGCGCTGGTCAAGGCACCCGCCGTACTCGGACTCGTCGCGGTCGTCGTGCTCCAGATGCGCGCGGGCCGCGGCCGGACCCGGGCCGTCGCCACGACCGCCGCCGCGGCGACGGCCACCACGATCGCCGCGACCGCCGTCGCCGGTACCGGATACGGCTGGGTGGGCGCCCTCGACACCCCCGTCTCCCCGCAGAACTGGGCCCTGACCAGCCTGCTCGGCCGCGCCACCCGGGCGCTGCTGGAACGGCTCGGCAGCGATCTGGCGCCCCTGGCCATACCGGCCTGGCACGCTTTCGGCGTGGTGGCGGCCGGGGTCTCGGTCCTCGTCATATGGCTGCGGCTGCGTCCCCGGCCGGTGTACGCGCTGGGGCTGAGCCTGGCGGCGGTGGCCGCCCTCGGCCCGGCGATCCGCCCCTGGTACGCCCTGTGGGGACTGTTCCTCATCGCCGCCGCCGCGCCCACCGCCTCGATACGACACCGGGTGGCCGCCGTGAGCGGGGTGCTCGCGCTCGCCGCCCTGCCCAGCGGTGGCCCGGCCGACCCCGCGCAACTCGTCCTGGCGGTCTCCGGCGGGCTGCTCGCCGTGGTCGTTCTGTGGCAGGCCCACCAGGCCGAACTGGCTCCGGCAATGGGGCGTACGGCGTGACCCTGCCCCGCACCGACCGCGCCCGGCTGCTGTTCGTGCTCGGTGTCGCCGCCGCCGTCACCGCGTTCACCGCGACCGTGCCGCTGCTGCGCGACTGGTTCGACCTGCGCGTCTACCACGGGGCCGTGGACACCTGGGTCCACCACGGCGGACGGCTCTACGACTACCGGGTGCCGGGGACGCCGTACGGCTTCACCTATCCGCCGTTCGCGGCCGTCGCCATGCTGCCGATGGCGCTGCTCGGACTGCACGCGGCGATCGCCGTCGCGCTGCTGCTCAACCTGGCGGCCCTGGCCTGGGTCCTGCGCATCCTCACCGGACCGGCCTGGCGGCGCTACGGCTGGTTCGGCTGCGCCCTGGGCCTCTGTGTGCTCGCCCTGTTCGAACCGTTGCGCGACACCATCAGCTTCGGCCAGGTGAACCTCCTGCTGCTGGCCCTCGTCCTGACCGACGCCTGGCTGCTGGCCACCGGCCGGGGGCGGTGGGCGGGTGCCGGGATCGGTCTCGCCGCCGCGATCAAGCTCACGCCCGCGCTCTTCATCGGACTGCTGCTGCTCGCCGGTCGCCGGCGGGAGGCCGCGGCGGCCACCGCTGTCGCCGCCGGCGCGACGGCGTTCGCTGCCTGCCTGGCCCCGGGCGCCTCCCGCTTCTACTGGACCGTGGCGTTGTGGGACACCAGCCGGGTGGGCCGGCTCGACTACGTCTCCAACCAGTCCCTGCAAGGGATCCTGGCCCGGCTCGGCACACCGGACCGCACGGTGTGGGCGGTGCTGGTCCTGCTGGTGCTGTGCGTGTGGGCGAGCCGGGTGCGGCGGGCGGTCGCCGTGGGGGAGTGGGCGACCGCGTTCGCCCTCACCGGGCTGACCACGTGCCTGGTCAGCCCGATCACCTGGGTGCACCATCTCGTATGGCTGCTGCCGTCCTTCGCGGTCCTGGTCCGCGCCGGTCGCCCACGCGTGGCGGGTGCCCTGTACGCGGTGCTGTGCACCAGCGTGGTGTGGCTGTGGTTCGACGACGCGTCCGGCATCGACGGGTTCCTCGGCAGCAACGCCTACACCTGGATCACGCTCGGCCTGCTGCTGTGGCTTCCGATCGGTCAACTCCGTTCCGGCGGATCGACTTTGCCGCGCAGCACGAGGGCGACGGCACCGGCACCCAACGCGGCGGCCCCCGCGATCGCGGCCGTCTCGGGCCACCTGGTCCCCGCGTCCTCGGCGGGCAGCGCGGCCGCGGGCAGCGCGACCGGAGCGGATGGAGCGGGCCGCGAACTCACCCGCAACGCGTCCAGCGACCCCACCGGGTCGGCCCGCCCGGCGGCGGAGAAGCCCCAGTCGAGCAGCTCCCGAGCCTCCTCGTAGACGGTGAATCCGCCGCCCTGAGGGTGCATCACCGTCACGACGAGGGTGCGTCCGTCCCTGCGTGCGGCGGCCACGAGGGTGTTTCCGGCGTTGCTGGTGTAGCCGTTCTTGATGCCGATCAGCCCTGGATACGGCTGCACGCCGTTCGCCCCGCTCAACAGCCGGTTGGTGTTCCGGATCGGGTACGACGATCCGCCGCGGCCGGGAAAGCTGGCCTCGACCGTGCCGCAGTACTGCGCGAACTCCGCGTTGCGCAGCCCAGCCCGGCCGAAGACGGCGAGATCGTACGCCGAGGACACCTGGCCCGGTGTGTCGTACCCGTCGGGCGACAGCACGTGGGTGTCACGGGCGCCGAGGGCGCGGGCCTTGGCCTGCATTCGGGTGGCCGCGGAACGCCAGCCACCGCTGAGCTCGGCCAGCACGTGCACGGCGTCGTTGCCGGAGTTGAGGAAGACCCCGCGCCACAGGTCGGAGACCCGGTACGTGAGTCCCTCGGCGACCCCGACCAGACTGCTTCCGGCCCCGATCCCGGCCAACTCGTCCTCGCGGACCGTGTGCCGGATGCCCTGCGGGAGCACCGGCAGCACGGTGAGCGCGAACAGCGTCTTGAGGGTGCTGGCGGGCGGCAGCCTGCGGTGCGCGTCGTGCGCGGCGAGCACCTCGCCGGTGCGAGCGTCGGCCACCAGCCACGACAGCGCCGAGACGTCCGGCAGCCGCGGCACCCCGGCGCGCGCCCGGACCTGGGTTCCGGGACGGTACAGCAGTGCGGGCTGCGGGACCGCCACCCGTGGGCCGCCGCCGGTACCGGGGTCCGAGCCGGTACCGGCGGCGGCGGGCGCGAGGGCGAGCAGGCCCGCGACGCAGAGCACGCAGGTGGACGCGGCAGCCCGGGAAGCAAATCCGATTGTCATACTGCAAACGTAGGGAGGGAGTCGTCGACCACGGCGGTGCCCCGGCCGAGAGGCGCCGGCGAGCACCCGGATGCCGCACGCCACGTGGTCCCGGCGGTACGGACGGGTCGTCAGCCGGTGGGCAGCGTCGGCTGGATCCGACGCAGGAAGGTCGCGTTGTCCGGCGTCTCGCGCATCCGCTCCAGCAGGGTCTCCAGGTTGGTCTGCCCGTCCCGGGTCTGCAGCACCCGGCGCAGCCCGAGCACGGCGGCCAACTCGGCTGCGGGCAGCAGGAGTTCCTCGCGGCGGGTGCCCGACGGGTTGATGTCGACCGCCGGGAAGACACGGCGGGAGGCGAGCTCACGGCTGAGGCGCAGTTCCATGTTGCCGGTGCTCTTGAGCTCCTCGAAGAAGAAGTCGTCGGCCCGGGAGCCGGTCTCCACCAGGGCGGTGGCGAGGATGGTCAGCGAACCGCCCTCCTCGGCCAGGCGGGCGGCGCCGAAGAACCGCTTGGGCCCGATCAGCGCGGTCGCGTCGACGCCGCCGCTGAGGGTGCGGCCACCGGCGGCGGCCGCGTTGTTGTGGGCCCGGCACAGCCGGGTGAGGGAGTCGAGGAGGATGACGACGTCCTCACCCGCCTCCACGAGCCGCTTTGCCCGCTCGATCACGAGCTCGGCGAGAGCGATGTGCTGCCTGGGCGCCTTGTCGAAGGTGGAGGCGTACACCTCGCCGCGCACGGAGCGCCGCATGTCGGTCACTTCCTCGGGACGCTCGTCGAGCAGCACGACCATCAGGCGAGCCTCGGGGTGGTTGCCGGCGACGGCGGCCGCGATCTGCTGGAGCAGGACGGTCTTTCCGGTCTTGGGCGGGGCCACGATCAGCCCGCGCTGCCCCTTGCCGACGGGAGCGATCAGGTCGGCGACCCGGCCGGTGAGCCCGGCCGCCGGGTGTTCGAGACGGATCCGCTCACGGGGGTGAAGCGGCGTCAGGTCGCGGAAGTGGCGACGGCCGCGCTGCTCCTCGGGGCTGCGCCCGTTGACGCGGGCGACCTCCGTGAGGGCCCGCTGGGTGCCGCGTACGCCGTCGACGAGGTCGCCCTTGCGCAGGCCGTGACGCCGGATCAGCTGGGGAGGGACCTGGAGGTCGGACGGTGAGGGCAGCAGGTCCAAGGGGCGCAGGTGCCCCTTCCCGTTCGCGTCGATGTCGAGGACGCCGGTGGCGACCCGGGCCGGGAGCTGCTGCACAGGGGGGTGTTCGAGTGTGGTGGTCATGAGGGGTGGTCCTTTCACGGACGGAACTGCATGAGACATGCGGAAGAAGGAAGGGGAGATGCCGCGAGGGGAGGCGGAGGAAGAACGCGCCTCGGCGGCGGGAACAGCACCTCGGGTAGGCCGGAAGAAGCCCTCGGAGAGGTGGTGCTTGGGAAGCCGACGTGCCGGCCGGTGCATCGGCGGGCGGTTCGGCTGTCTGAAGGGAACTGGCACCGGCGCCCGGAGAACGGGCGTACACAAGTGCCAGCCGCAATGTAGCACGGAACGCGCGGTCACGTCTGTGAGATGGGACTCACCGAATGCCGGGCAGGTGAGCGGCGGTGGGGAAGCCGGCGTCGTCGCCGACGGTGACCAGCAAGGTGGTGGCGGTCCTTACCCCCACCCATGACACTTCGAAAGGAGGTGGGCCTCCAGCAGCTTCCCGATCCGCGTTTCCGGGGCTCGTCGCTGTTCGTGGACGGCGCTGAGCGAGCGGGCCGGGGACGGGATCACGACATCGAGGGTGCCGGTTCCCGGCGCCATGACGGTCTGCTCGTCGAGCGCGTCGAAGGCGTCGCCGACAGTCGCCGGGCCATGGGTCGCTTGGCCATGCGTGGGCTTGGGGGGCGGATCACGTCAACCAGGTTGCGCGTCCGGCTTTGTGCAGGGCTGCCGGAGCTCCGTAGCGTTCCGGGGGATTCCTGGAGATGCGGCTCATGGAGTGCCGACCGTTGTGATGTGAGTCACAAAGGGTCTAGGGTGAAGGCGCTTGGAGGACTCCACCGGGCCGGGTGCCGAATCGCGGCACGCGACCTGGGCCGTCCCCGGGTGAGGGAAGTGATCCCGTTGGCCGTCGCCTGGGACGAGGTGGGCGGGCTCGTCGATGCCCACGAACGTCTTCCGGCGGGTGCGCTCGTCGATTCGGCGGTCCGGGACTCGGTGCTCGACTCCTGGAAACGGTGCAGGTCCGCCGGACTCCAGCCGCACCAGGTGCTGGTCCCCTACGCTCCCGACGTGACGCTGGAGGACCGGTTTCTGGGCGCCGCCGACCCCGTTCTGCGGGACCTGACCGCTTCGCTCGCCGACGTCGGCATGACGGTGGCGCTCTGCGACGGGCGGGGCCGTATGGTCCAGCGGCTCGGCGGTGACCGGCAGCTGCGCGACCGCCTCGACGCGGTGCGTTTCGCCCCCGGTTTCGACGCCTCCGAGCGGTTCGCGGGCACCAATGGCGTCGGTACCGCGCTGGCCGAGCGCAGCCCCGTCTACGTGGTCGGCCGCGAGCACTTCGCCGACTGCCTCAAGCCCTTCGCCTGCGCGGGCGCACCCGTCCGCGACCCCCTCAGCGGACGCATCGAGGCCATCCTCGACCTGACCTGTCTGCGCGACGACGGCGACCCGACGATGCTGCGGCTGGTCCGCGAGGCCGCCCGCGGCATCGAGGCGCGCCTGCTGGAACAGTCCACGCTACGGGAGCGCGCCCTTCTCGCCGCGTACCGGCGGGCGGGCCGTGATTCCGGCGGCCGGCCGCGGCAACCCGGCTTCATGGTGCCGCCCGGCGCAGGCGACGACGGCGACCTCGGCCGCATCGACCTCGCAGTCCTGCGCGAGAAGGCCGAGCAACTCCTCGCCTCCTCCCAGCGCACCCTCGACCAGGTCGTCCTCTCCGGCGGCCGCGTCGCCACGCTGCTGCGCCGCACGGTGAGGGGAGCGGCGGGCGAGACGGGCGTCGTCGTCGAGGCGAGAGTCCTGGGCAGTCCGCGACTGCGGCAGGCCGGTTCGACGACTGGCGGCATGCCGAGCGGCGGTGGCCTGTCCGCCGGGCGGGGGGTGCCGGCCTCGGTGATCGGGGAGGCGGCTGTGGTCGGGGCGGCAGGATCGCTGCCCGGGGGGACGGCTGTGGTCGGGGCGACTGGGGCTCTGTCCGGAGAGCAGGCTGTGGTCGGGGCGACTGGGGTTCTGTCCGGAGAGCAGGCTGTGGTCGGGACGGCCGGGCCGGGGCCGGCAGCCTCGGTGGCCGGGCAGGAGGGCGTGGGCGGGACGGCTGCGCCACGGGTAACGCCGCCTGCCACCACCCCTCCCTCCGCCGCTGTCCCTCCGGCCGCCTCTCCCTCGACCCGGCCCAGCACGACGCCCCCGCCCACCGCGTCGAAGACCGTCACCGCGTCGACCGGCGGTCTCCTGTCCGCCAGGCCGGCCCCCGCCCCGCCGACCCCGGCCCCCGCCCCGCCGACCCCGGCCCCCGCCCCGCCGACCCCGGCCCCCGCCCCTCCGACCCCGGCCCCCGCCCCGCCGACCCCGGCCCCCGCCCCTCCGACCCCGGCCTCGGCCTCGGCCTCGGTCATCGTGCCGCCCGTGACCATCCCACCCGCCGCCGCCTCGAACTCCACCCCCGACGCCGACTACGGCGACACCGACGGCCACCTCATCCTCGTAGGAGAACCAGGTGTCGGACGGCTTGCCGTGCTGGCCCGCAGGCGGCTGGAGTTGCTGCACGACGCCGGGGCCCGGATCGGCACCACCCTGGACGTGACGCGCACCGCCGAGGAACTGGCCGAGGTGACCGTCCCCTGGTTCGCGGACTTCACGGCAGTCGACCTGCCCGACTCCGTGCTGCACGGCGACGAGCCCGAACCGCTCGGCTCGGACACTTCGCTGCGCCGGGTCGCCCTGGGCTGCGTCCACGAGGTGCCGTACCTATACGCCGTCGGTGACTCCGTGCGCTACGTCCCGACCACCCCGCAGGCCCGCAGCATGGAGGGCAGGCGGTCCGTCCTCGAGCCCGTCCTCGTGGAGGCCGACGGCTGGCTCGCCCAGGACCCGCAACGCACCGAACGCGTCCTGGCGGCCGGGATCCACTCGCTGATCACAGTGCCGCTGAGGGCGCGCGGTACGACCCTCGGCGTGGTCAGCTTCTACCGCTCCGAGAAGCCCGCGCCCTTCGAGGAGGACGACCTCTCGCTGGCCCAGGAACTGGCCGGCCGTGCCGCC
The DNA here is from genome assembly GCF_044459385.1 of Streptomyces sp. NPDC050287. Lineage (NCBI taxonomy): Bacteria > Bacillati > Actinomycetota > Actinomycetes > Kitasatosporales > Streptomycetaceae > Streptomyces > Streptomyces sp. NPDC050287. Next base: position 731,295 of record NZ_JBITIY010000005.1, read on the forward strand.
ATCAGCATCGACAACGCCCGCCGCTGGACTCGCGAGCACAACACCGCCCTCGCCCTCCAACGCAGCCTGCTGCCCCGGGGGCGGCCCGAACAGAGTGCCGTCGACGTCGCCTACCGCTACCTGCCCGCACAGGCCGGCGTCGGCGGTGACTGGTTCGACGTCATCCCGTTGTCCGGCGCCCGGGTCGCGCTGGTCGTCGGCGATGTCGTCGGCCACGGACTGCACGCCGCCGCCACCATGGGCCGGCTGCGCACCGCCGTCCACAACTTCTGCTCCCTGGACCTGGCCCCCGACGACCTGCTCATCCACCTCGACGACCTGGTCGGACGACTCGACCGGGGTGAGGGCTGGGCGGTGGACAACGCCCAGGCGGACTCCGGGATCGTGGGAGCCACCTGCCTGTACGCCGTCTACGATCCGGTGTCCCGGCTCTGCACCCTCACCCGCGCCGGGCACCCCCTGCCCGCGGTCGTCGCACCCGACGGCAGCGTGGAGTTCGTCGATCTGCCCGCGGCGGCCCCGCTCGGACTCGGCGGCATGCCCTTCGAGACCGTCGAGCTGGAGCTGGCCGAGGGCAGCTCCCTCGTTCTCTACACCGACGGACTGATCGAGGACCGGCACCGGGACATCGACTCCGGCATCGACCGGCTGCGTACCGTCCTGGCGCAGGCCGACCGGGCGCCGGAGGACACCTGCGAGGCCGTCCTCGACGCCCTGCTGCCGGCCCGCCCGAACGACGACGTGGCCCTCCTCGTCGCCCGCACACACACCCTGGGCCCCGAACGGGTCGCCCAGTGGGAGCTGCCCAGCGACCCGGCGGTCGTCTCCCGGTCCCGCGCGGCGGTCACCGGCCAACTCGCCGCCTGGGATCTGGACGACCTGGCCTTCACCACCGAACTCGTCGCGAGCGAACTGGTCACCAACGCGATCCGGCACGCCACCGGCCCGGTCCAGCTCCGGCTCCTCCGCGACCGTGCCCTGATCTGCGAGGTCTCCGACGGAAGCAGCACCTCACCTCGACTGCGGTACGCCCGCACCGAGGACGAGGGCGGTCGTGGCCTCTTCCTGGTCGCCCAGCTCACCGACCGCTGGGGCACCCGCTACACCCCGGACGGCAAGATCATCTGGACCGAGCAGCCCCTGCCGTCCCCCTCATGACGCGTGGAGGGCGTTGGCCCTCGCGGTCTCACTTGAACCGCGCCTCGGCCCCCGCCTCGCCTCCCGACGCCACCTTCGCCTCCGCCACCTTCGCCTCCTTCGCCTCGGCCTCCTTCGCGATCTGCTCGAACTGCGCCCCCATCGCCGCCGCCAGGGCCTGCGTGCCCGACAGCGGACGCACCATGACCGTGAACTCGTCGATCAGACCGTCCTCGTCGAGGTGGATGAAGTCGCAGCCGTCGATCTGTCGCTCACCCACCCTGGCCGTGAAGACCAGCGCGTGGTCACGCCCGTCCGCGCCGCTCAGCTCACGCACGTAGCGGAAGTCCTCGAAGACCCGTATGACGGCGCGCAGGATCGCCGCGGTGATGGCCTTCCCGGCGTACGGCTCGAACACGACCGGACTCGTGAAGACCACGTCCTCGGCCAGTAGCGCCTCGACGGCATCGAGGTCACGTGCCTCGACCGCCTCGCGGAATGCGCGCATCGGGTCCTCCACAGTCACTGGTCACTTGATGGAACAGACGTGGAGCAGAGTAATCACCCTCCTGTTCCACACCCCAGCAGCTGTACCGGGAGCGCCTGACGTCGGCGCGGGACAACCTCGGCAGGCGGACTCCCCTAAGCTGTCGCTGATGTTCAGCCCCGAAGGCCCCAGCCTCCGTGAGCTCGCCGTGCAGGCGCTGTCCTCCGTCGAGCGCGGCTACGACCTGCTCGCCCCGAAGTTCGACCACACGCCTTTCCGTACTCCTGAGTCGGTGCTCGACGCCGTCGCCTCGGCGCTGCGCCGCACCGGCCCCTTCGACACCGGCCTCGACCTGTGCTGCGGCACCGGCGCCGGGGTGGACGTGCTCGCGCGGGTGTGCCGGCACAGCGTGACCGGGGCCGACTTCAGCGCCGGCATGCTCGCGGTGGCCCGGGAGCGTGTACGTCCCGACGGTCCGCGTGTCTCCTGGGTGCGCGCGGACGTCCGGGCCCTGCCGTTCGGGCCCGCCTTCGACCTGGTCGTGAGCTTCGGGGCGTTCGGGCACTTCCTGCCACGCGAACTGCCGGGCCTGTTCGCCCAGGTCCACTCGGTGCTGCGGCCGGGCGGCTGCTTCGCCTTCCCCGTCGTAGCCCCGCCGCGCCTCGCGTCCCGCGCCTACTGGATGCTGCTGGCCTTCGACGCGGTGATGCGGGTGCGCAACGCCGTGTGGCGGCCCCCGTTCGTCATGTACTACCGGGCCTTCAGGATGGGTGATGTCCGCAGGGAGCTGGAGCGTGCCGGGTTCGGTGTCGAGCTGCAGGCGCTGCCCGAGTTCGGGCGCCGATACGACGGCAGTCCACGGGTCCGGACGGTCGTGGCGCGTCGGCTGCGGTAGCCGGCCCGGTGGGCCGTGAAGCGGCGAACAGGACCGGTGTCCTCGGCCCGTTTCACCCTCGAGAGGCACCTTTCAGCCGATCACTGAGCTCCTGTCGCCGCCCAGGTCAGTCACTGGGGCCGACGGTTATAGTCATGGCAGGGAACGTTCCCGGAAGGCTCCCGGACAGCAGTTAGCCGGGGGAAGCCGGCGGAAGCCGACGACCGAAGCGTGGACAAGCGTGGACAGGGGTTGGAACGGATGGCGAGGGCCCGTGGCAAGGCTCCTACGATTTTGGACATCGCCGCGGAGGCGGGCGTCTCCAAGTCCGCCGTGTCACGTGCTCTGTCGGGTCAGGGTGAGGTCAGTGCGGAAGCGCGGGAGCGGATCGAGCGCGCCGCGCGAGAACTCGGGTACGTGGCCAATGCCATGGCGAGGGGGCTTGTCAGCTCGCGCACGAAGACGGTCGGAGTCCTGCTCCGGGACGTGACGCGGCCGTTCTATGCCTGGCTGCAGGTCGCGATGCAGCGCGCGGCCGAGCAACGGGGCTATCAGATCGTCACCGTCACGAGCGCGGGCGACCTGGAGGTCGCCGACGCTTTGCAGTCGCTGAAGAATCTCGTGTCCCTGCAGGTGGACGGTCTCGTCGTGTCATCGGCCCGGCTGCCCTCGGAGAAGATCGTCCCTTTCATCGACCGCGTTCCCATCGTGGTGGCGGGGCGCCGCGAGACATCCAGGGGCATCACCAGTGTGTTCTGCGATGACGCCGACGGCGGTAACGTGCTGGCGGATCACCTGCTGCAACTCGGGCACCAGCACATCGCGGTCGTTCTGGTCGAGCAGTCGTATTCCTTGAGCCAGTACGCCCGGGGCGTTGCGATGATCGGCCGCATCCGAGCGGCGGGACGAACGCCCGTGGTGTGGGAGGCCGCCTCGGACAGGGAAGCGGCCCGAGTGATCGCCTCTGAGCTCGACGGTGCCGGAGTGACGGCCATCATGTGCCCCACGGACGCGGCGGCGGTCGACGTCCTGGAGCTTCTGCGGCAGCGGGGTGAAGCGGCCCCCGAGGATTTCGCCGTGACCGGTTACGACGGATTCGGCCCCCTGTCCACTCCCTATCTGGGCCTGACGACATTCCGTCAGCCGGTGGAGGAAATCGGCAGGACCTCGATCGATCTTCTGCTCGACCGCATCGAGGGAAAGACGGATCAGGACCGGCTGGTCGAACTCAGAGGCAGTCTGGTCGAGGGCAGGACGGCGGCGGAGGTTCTGCCAAACGTCTGACCACGTCAGCCTGTACGTCTGACCACGTCAGCCTGTTGTCAGCTGTCAGCTGTCAGCTGTCAGCTGTCAGCTGTCAGCCATAGCCCATCAGCCCTCAGTCGCCAGGTGTCCGTCATCAGCGCCGGCTGTCAGGTGTCGGTCATCGGCTTCGCCGTCAGCCGTCAGCCGTCAGCCGTCAGTCGTCAGTCGTCAGCAGTCAGTCGTCGGTTTCGGCCGGCCACCACCGGCTGGACGTCACCTTGGGATCCAGGCCGATCCGCTGGACCGCGGTTTCCAGCCCGGCCGTGTCGCCGGCGTGGTGCGCTGACACGCCGGCCAGCACCGTCGTCCGCGCACTTTTGCCGGGACGGATGTCGAGCGACCGGAGGACATACTCGGGCCGATCGACCGCCTGCAGAACCAGCGCTCTGACCCGCGGCTCGCTCTTGTCCGTGGTGACGACCTCGAGCAGGAAATCGGTCGGGGCGTCGTCTTCCTCCACTTCGTCCGAGTGATAACCGCCGCGCCGCTGGAGCCTGTTGACGAATCTGCTCAGCGGCCGCAGCAGCGTGTTGGTCGCGATGATCGCCAGGCAGCCGATGAGCGCCATGATCTCCATCCCGGCTCCGGCGAGGGAGCCGATCGCGGCGGCGCACCAGAGCGTCGCGGCCGTGGTCAGTCCTCTGATGTCGAACCCGTCTCGCAGAATCACCCCCGCGCCCAGGAATCCGATCCCGGACACGACCTGCGCCGCCACGCGCGTGGGGTCGGCGCCGGCGTCCTGGCCGAGTCCGACGGCTCCCATGACGACGAAGAGACAGGCGCCCACGGAGACCAGGGCGTTGGTGCGGATGCCGGCGGTGCGCAGACGCCACTGGCGTTCCAGACCTATCGCCGCGCCCAGCGCGATCGCGACGAAGATCCTGAACGAGAGTCCGAGCAGAGTGCCGGGGTCGCTCACGTGGCGGTCCTTCCGTGATGGGTTCACCAGGCTTCCCAGCACACCGGCGGACCGGGAACGTTCCCGGCGATGCACGCTACGCCGGTCGTCTCCTACGGGCAAGGAATCCGGTTACGCATCCGGATTTTTGTGGCAACCTGCCGTTCTTCTGTGCGTTGCTTGATCCGCCTCTTCCGCCCCTGGTACTTTCACGCCATTGCCAGCCCGGGAACGTTCCCGTACGTTGCCGACATGGCGAGTGGCAGGCAAAGGAGGAGATATGCGCACAACCGCGTCGTCGCGTCCGGCGCTCAAGTGGCGCGGGACCGGCGTCGGCCCGTGGCTGATAGTGCCCGGGCTCGCCCTCTTGGTGGTCTTCGTCTTCAGACCCCTCGTACGGACCCTGCAGCTCAGCACCTACGCCAGCGACCTCATCGGGAATCCGACGCGGTTCGTGGGCCTGGACAACTATGTGTCCCTGCTGACGGACTCCGATTTCCTCCACACGGTCACGATCTCGATCGTCATCGCCCTGCTGGGCATGGTCCTGGCCACGGTCGGCGCGCTGTGCGCGGCGCTTCTGCTGCGCCGACGGCTCCTGGGCGGCGGGATCTTCAACGTGATCTTCTCTCTTCCGTTCGCGTATTCCGCCGCTTCCGCATCCGCTGTGTTCGCGGGCCTGTTCGCCCCCTCGGTCGGAGTGCTGAACGTCATTCTCGGCGATTTCGGTGTGGGGGGCCCACATTGGCTGTCTGACCCGTTCACAGCGGTATGGGCGATCGCCATCGCGACCGCGTGGTACGAGTTCGGATTCGCCTTTCTGGTACTCACCGCGGCCGTGCGGGACGTTCCGCCGGAAGTCGTCGAAGCAGCTCAACTGGACGGCGCCGGCGGCTTCCGTCTCGCGGCTCGCATTCTCGTGCCGGTCATGCGCCCGAGCATTCTGTTCCTGGTGGTGACACAGACCATCGCGGGCCTTCAGTCCTTCGCTCAGATCCAGGTCCTGACCAGGGGCGGCCCCGCCGGGGCGACCACCACCCTCGTGTACCGCCTCTATCAGTCGGCCTTCGGGAACGGAACACCGGACTTCGGCCGCGCATCGGTCATCGCGATCGTTCTCATCCTCATTGTCACCGCGATCACGGCGCTGCAGTTCCGGCTGTTCGGACGGGAGAAGACAGCGTGATCTCCATGGACATCAGGCCGGCTCCGACGCGTGCCGGTGCGGGCAAGCCGACGCGTCCTGGCCATGGCCTGCGCCGCAGGCCTGGCGGTGCCGTGCGGTTTCCGGGCATCGGGACGATCACCAGATTCCTTGTCGTCCTGTTCCTCGCGGCCATCGTCTTTCTGCCCGTCTATGTCTCCTTCCTGAGCGCCTTCACCCCGAACGGAGAAATAGCACGCAACGGGATCGTCCCGAATCCCGCCCATGGGACGCTCGCCAACTTCCGCGACGCGGCAACCGCCATCCCGTTGCTGCGCGAATACGTGGTCAGCATCGGCGTCGTCACACTGCAGACAGCCGGACAGTTGCTGACCGGTGCGCTGGCCGCGTACGCCCTGGTCTTCCCCCGCTGGCGCGGCCGCCGGATCGCTTTCGGTCTCGTCCTGGTCACGCTGGCGATCCCCGGCGAGACCATCGTCATCCCCAACTACGAGCTCGTCGGCTCCATCGGTCTGCGCAACACGATCCTCGGGGTCGTGATCCCGTACCTGGCCGCGGGCTACCCGATCTTCCTGCTCCGGCAGGCCTTCGCGGCCGTCCCCGTCGAAATCTGGGAAGCGGCCAGGCTGGACGGTGCCGGCGACATCCGGGCACTGTTCACGATCATCATGCCGACCTGCAGGCCCCAGGTCACCAACGCCATCATCTGGAGCGCCCTGGCCGCCTGGAACGGCTTTTTCTGGCCCTTGCTGATCACCGACACGGCCGCCGCCCGGACCATCCAGGTGGGAATCTCCCAGCTCGCCGCCTCTGAAGCGGGCAGCCCGTCCGTGATCTTCGCTGGGGCCGTTCTGGTGGTCGTCCCGACCATGCTCCTCGTCGTCTTCGCGCAACGCTTCCTCATCAACGGCCTGACCCGCGGAGTCCTCCGTTAGGCCGTGCCCACCTGCTCCGCCCGCATCCATCCAAGGAACCCTCATGAAGAACAGAGTCCTGACCACGGCAACAGTGGTAGCGGTCATGGCAGGCGCGGCGGCCTGCAGCTCCACCTCGAGCGGCAGCAGCGGTGCGTCCGCGCCCGACCCGTCCGCACTGAAGAACGCCAAGGGCGTCACCCAGATCACCATCTGGCACGGTCTCGGGGCCGCGAACGGTGTCGCGTTCGGCAAGCTGATCGACGAGTTCAACACCGCCAACACGGGCAAGATCCACGTCAAGGCCACCTATCAGGGCGCCTACCCCGACCTGCTGGCCAAATACACGGCGGGGCTGCGCAGCAAGTCCACACCGACGGTCCTCCTCGCCGGCGACATCGCCACCGGATTCATGACCGACGTGAAGAAGAGCATCGCGGCTCAGGACATGGCGAAGGCGAACCCCGGTGATCTGAAGCTGAACGAGCTCTCGCCCGCCGGCCGGAACTACTACACGGTCGACGGCAAACTCCAGGCCGTGCCCATGAACATGTCCACGCCGGTGCTCTGGGTCAACTGGGACCTGCTGAAGAAGGCCGGCATCTCCAAGGGCACAGATTTGGGCACGCTGGACTCCGTCGTGGCCGCCGCGAAGACCGTAGCCGAGAAGACCGGGCAGAAGGGCTTCACGATGCCCGACGACGACTGGTACGTCGAGCAGCTCACGTCGACCGCCGGCCAGGACTTCTGCACTCCCGACAACGGCCGCAAGGGCGCGGCAGCCACGGGCATCACCATCAACACAGGTGCCGCGAAGTCGGCCATCACCAAGGTCGCGGACCTCTACCGCACGGGTGTGGCGGTGGACGGGGCTCCCGACGGCTCCGCTTCCATCTCCGCGTTCCAGGCAGGCAAGGTCGGCCTCCTGCTGCAGAGCTCGGGCCTGCTCGGAGTCCTCAAGACGGGTACGCCCTTCAGCTATCAGGCCCTGCCGGTCCCCACCTCCGGACCGAAGAGCACCTCGGGGGGCATCATCGGCGGTTCGGCCCTCTGGCTCAGCAGCACCGCCACGCAGGCGCAGCAGGTGGCGGGCTGGAAGCTCGAAACCTTCCTCACCTCTCCTGCCGCCCAGGAGGAGTTCAGCCACGCGACCGGATACGTCCCGATCAACACCGAGACCGACTCGTCCGCGACACAGCAGGCCTACCTCAAGGCGAACCCGAACTTCCAGACCTTCACCAGCCAGGTCAAGAACACGCCGACCGTGTCGGCCACGGCAGGCTGCGTGACCGGTGCGATGACCGCGATCCGCACCGGAAACATCAACCAGCTCCAGGCCGCCTTCTCGGGTTCGAAGCCGGTCGGCGCGGCACTCGACCAGGCCGCGGCCGACGCGAAGAGGGCGATCAAGACGTACCAGGAACAAGTCGGCCAGTAGCGGTCCGATCTGCCTCACGCCGACTCCCAGCAGAACAGAACACGGGCAAGGCAGAACAGGAGCAAGACAGAACACCGAGCGGAACAGAACCCAGGCTGATCAGAACACCGAGCAGATCAGAACACCGAGCAGATCAGAAAGAGATGGCCTTGACCGACATCCGTTATGGCATCTTCCTCCGCCCCGATCCGGCGACCTGCTGGACCGTCACCCAGGTGACGCTCGCCCTGAACAAGCAGTTCGGCCTCGTGTCGGCGGGAGCGTTCCCGCCGCACGCCACCCTCATCGGGAACCTGTGCACCCGCGCCACCGAGGCCGAGCTCATCTCCGCGCTCGATCCGGTCTTCGAGAACGTCGGCCCGTTCCCCGTCTACAACAGCGGTATCTCCCGCACAGGATCGGACACTTACGAGTACGGCATCAATCTCGACGCGTCCGGGACCCGGCCGAACGAACCGCTCGGCCGGGTCGCCGCAGCGGTCGCAAAGGCGGTCGCCCCGCTCTCGGTCCCCGTCGACGACTACCTGGTGACGCCGGTGGCCGACTACTCGTTCGCCGCGCACCTCGGCCTGGCAGCGCATGACCTGTTGGTCGACGACCGTCTCACCGACGAGGTGGGGGAGTTCCTGGCAGGCCTTCCCCTCCAGGCGCCCGCCTCCTTCGTCGCCCGGTGGTACTCGCTGTTCGAGTTCCGCGCCGACTGGAGCGGCCGCTGGTGGCAGAACATGTCGTGGCGCCATCTCCATTCGTGGGACGTGACCTGATGCCCCCGACCCCACCCACCCCCTCGCCCGGCGCGGACACAGGGCCGCAGTCCGGCCCCGGGGCCAACACCGCCCCCCGCATCGTCATCTTCGATCTCGGTGAAGTGCTCGCCACCCCGCCAGACCTGTACTCGTCCCTCGCGGCGTGTCTGTCCCGACAACCCGACGCCGTGGAAGCCGCCTACTGGGACCACCGGGACGCATACGACCGCGGCGGTACGGCTCAGGCCTTCTGGGGCGCGGTCCTCGCCGACCTCGGCCTCCCCGCGGTGCCCGGCACCGTCAGCGAGCTGACCCGCATCGACACCGAGGCATGGACGACCATCCGCCCGGACGCCGTTTCCCTCCTCGAGGCCCTGTCGGAGAGGGACGTCCGCGTGGGCATCCTGTCCAACGCGACACTCGAGATGGCCACGGTCGCCCGCACAACGACATGGGCGAAGTACGTCACCGAGTGGTTCTTCTCCTCCGAGCTTCAGCTGGCCAAACCCGAGCCCGCGCTCTACCGCCACGTGACCGACGAGCTGGGGCTTCCCGCTGGAACCATCGTGTTCGTCGACGACCGCCGGGTGAACGTCAAAGCCGCGCTCGACGCAGGCTGGAACGCTCATCTGTGGACCTCCGGCGCAGACACCGCAACGCTCCTGAAGGGCCTGGGGCTTCTCGCAGCCGAGTAACCGCCCCGTTCGCTCTCCACCCCCGCCGAAAGGCACACGCCCTCAGGCGTACGACCGCAGCCAGCGCACCTTGGCCGCCTCCTGGTAAGGGCCGCCGCCCTCATGGTCGTTGAAGTCGTACACCTCGATCGCCTTCTCCTCGTGCGCCCAGGCGTTGAAGGCGGCGAACACGGTGGAGGGCGGGCAGGTCTGGTCCTCCAGGGCGGCCGAGAACAGCGCGGGAGCGCGGCCACGGGTCGCGAAGTGCACGCCGTCGAAGTAGGAGAGGGTGCGCAGGGCCTCCGCGGTGTGGCCGCGGTGCGTCTTGAGGTAGAGGCCGATCTCCCGGTAGGGGTGACGGTCCGTCGTTGTCGTCGCGCGCGGGTAGTCGCACAGGAACGGCACGTCCGGCGCGACCGCCGCCAGGTCCGGGACCAGTCCGCCCACCGCGATCGAGATGCCGCCGCCCTGGCTGCCGCCGAGGACCACCGTGCGGGCGGGGTCGGCCAGCGGGTGCGAGCGGGCCGCCTCCACGGCCCGTACCCCGTCCGTGAAGACGCGCCGGTAGTAGTAGTTCTCGGGGGCGTCGATGCCCCGCGTCATGAAACCGGGGTACGCGGGCGCACCGCCGACCGGGTCCGCGGTGCCGCCACCGCCGCCCCAGCCGCTGCCCTGGCCCCGGGTGTCCATGACGAAGTGCGCCCGGCCCGTCGACGCCCACAGCAGATGCTCGTGCGGCAGCCCGCGCCCGCCGCCGTACCCGACGAACTCCACCACCACCGGTACCGGTGCGGACACCTCGGCCGGGAGGACGAACCAGCCCTTCACCGGGTGCCCGCCGAACCCGGCGAACGTCACGTCGTACACCTTCACCGTCGTCAGGCCGGTGTCGACGAGTTCGAAGCGGGCGTCCAGGTCGTGCTCGCGGGCCTCTCCGAGCGTCTTTGACCAGAACGCGTCGAAGTCCTCGGGCTCGGTCGACGCGCTGCGGTACTCCCGGAGCTCGTCGAGCGGAAGGTCGAACAGGGCCATGTGGGACCGCCTTTGTGACAGGGTGAGTGCGGATGATCACACCGTACGTGGGTGCTCGGACGTCTCGCCAGGCCTCCGCCTCGGTCACGTTCCGAAGGAACGCCTGCGGACACACGCGGGCATCACGGCGGATACAGCCGCGCGCGGCGGATGCCGCCAGGGGCGTGAACAGGCCGCCGTACACGAGGTGCGTGACGCGGACGTCTGCACGGGGGCGGAGACCGGCCCCGGTAAGACGCCTCGTCGGCGGTCACGCCCTGCGGCGGGTCCACTGAGGTTCGGTGAGGGCCCAGTCGCGTTCCCACTCGGCCATCCTGCGGTGGGTGGCCCGGCCGCGGACGACGGAGTGGGCGAGCAGGACGACGGCGACCGTGCCGCCGGTGGCGCAGGCGCCGGTGGTGACCGCGTGCTGCCAGATGGCGGTCGCGTCCGGCGGCGGGGCCACGCTCCGGCCGCGGGAATCGAACCACACCGCGACCGTGTCGCCCCGCTGCGTGCCCGCCGGGACGCGCGCCGTCGCGGTCCGCGGCCCGCTGCCGGGCTCGGACCAGCGCACGGCCACCGTGTACACGCGTTCCCGTCCGCCCACCGAGGGCAGCGAGTCGGGAATTCTGCCGACGACCTCCGCGCGCACCCGGTGACGTTCGGCGTGCTGCTCCAGCGCGACCGCGCGGGCCTCGTGGTGGGCCCACCAGCCGGCGATCGCCCCGGCCAGGGGTGCGCCCACGAACAACAGCAACGCGACGGTCAGTACCGTCCACGCCTCGACGACGTCCGACCGGCGCCGCAACGGATTGCGCCGCCAACGCCAGCCGCGCACCCGGGTTCGCATGTCGACCTCCGCACCGCGCACACCTGCGAGTGCCCACACGTTTCTTGTACCCCTTCACCGGCGACGTGCACCCACTCCCCGCTCACGGGTCCGGGGCCGTCGGTCCGGAGTGCCCAGCCGGGGTACGGCGAAACGCCGGGCGGCACAGGACGCGGGGAATCGGCCGGGAGGACGTCCGTCCGGCCTCCGGTCGTCAGCCGAAGCATTCGGTCAGCCGAAATGCTCGGTCAGCCGGAGCCTTCGGTCAGCCGAAGCGTTCGATCCGGATTCGGTCCACGGGCTGACCGCCCGCGACCAGCAGCCGTGAGGCGTGTTCGGCGAAGGTATTGGAGCCGCACACATAGGCCTCCCACCCACCAGGAGGCTGCTCGGCCAGGAGTGGCGCCACATGTGCGGCCGCCATACGTCCCACCGGCACACCCTCCGGCGCACTCCGCGTGAACACCGGCGTCGTCTCCGCGCCCAACTCCCGCGCGTAGATCAGCTCCTCGGGACTGCGCGCCGACACCAGCATCCGCAGCGGGACGGACAGCCCGCGCGCCCGGTGGTGCCGCACCATCGACATGAGGGGTACGACCCCGGAGCCGGCCCCGATCAGCAGCGCGGGCCGGTCGCCGGGCCAGGCGAAGAAGCCACTCAGCGGGCCGCGCACCTCGACCTCGTCCCCCGGCTCGGCCACCGAGTGGAACCAGCCGGAGACCTCACCGCCCTCGACATGGTCGAGGGTGAGCTCGATATGGTCCGAGTCGTCGGGCGCGGACGCGATCGAGTAGTGGCGCTGGGCCGCGTAGCCGTCCTCGGCGGTCAGCCGCAGCATCAGGTGCTGCCCGGGCAGATGTCCCGCCCACGCGGGTACCGCGAACCGGAACGTTGAGGCACGCGGCGTCTCGCGGCGGATCTCGGTGAGCGTGGCGGTCTGCCACAGCCCGGCGGTCCGGTTGCTGACCGCGATCCGTCCGGGCACGGCGAACCGGGTCGGGGGAGTGAAGGCGGGCGGAGTCGAGGTCTCAGTCACCGGCGTACCGCTGCTCCTCCCACGGGTTGCCCCGCGCGTGATAACCGTTCTGCTCCCAGAAACCCGGCTCGTCGTGGTCGAGGAGACGCAGGCCCGCGATCCACTTGGCGCTCTTCCAGAAGTACAGGTGCGGCACCAGCAGCCGTGCCGGCCCGCCGTGCTCGGAGGGCAGCGGCTTGCCGTCGTACTCCCAGGCGACCCACGCCCGCCCGCCGACCAGGTCCGCGAGCGGGAGGTTCGTGGTGTAGCCGGTGTGCGAGTAGGCGACGGCATGGGTGGCGGTCCCATGTGGCCGCACCACATCGAGGAACGCGTCCAGGGACACACCGCCGAACCGCACGCCGAACTTCGACCAGCTCGTCACGCAGTGGATGGCGCCCTCGTAGGCGGACGCGGGCAGTGTGTGCGCCTCGTCCCAGGTCCAGGTGCGCGGCTGCTCCACCAGCCCGTCGATGCGGAACGTCCAGTCGGCGGGCGCCAGTTCGGGAGTGACCTCGGCGGACAGGACGGGCCAGTCGTCGCCGGCGTCGTACTGACCGGGCGGCAGCCCTGGGTTGTGGACACGGGCGCGTCCGGTGAAGCCTCGGGAGACGTTCATGCGGTTCCAGCGTGACTACGGGGATGATTTCTTACGCCGTCAACCGTACGTGCCTGTCAGGCATGTCCTGACCCCTGGCCCCCCACGCGATCACGAAGGCCGATCCCGAAGGCCGATCACGAAGGCACCCCGTGAAGGCAGATCGTGAAGGCCGTATGAACTCTCCCGCGTCCCGGGAATAGCCGAGCGCCGGTCCTCCTTGCCGACTGGTGCCGCATCCGGTGGCGCGTACAGGCATCCTGGGGCCGTGACCGCCTCCGGTGTCCCGGCGGAAGCGAAGGAGAGTGGAACAGTGCCCAAGGCGTACGTCTTCACCCGGTACGGCGGCCCGGAGGCCGAGTCGCTCGTAGAGGTGGACCGGCCCGTCCCCGGCCCCGGCCAGATGCTGGTCGCGGTGCGGGCCGCAGGCGTGAACCCGATCGACTGGAAGCAGCGCACCGGCTACCGCCGCCCCGGTGAGAGCGGCGAGCGCGTGTTCCCCGTCGTGTTCGGCAACGAGGTCGCCGGGGTTGTCGAGGCGACCGGCGACGGCGTCGAGGGATTCGCCGCCGGGGACGAGGTCTTCGGCAACACGGTCGCCGGCGGGTACGCCGAGTACGCCCTCCTGCCGGCCGAGGTGACCGCCCACAAGCCCGAGGGCCTGTCCTTCGCGCGCGCCGCGACCCTGCCCGTCGCCGCCGCGACCGCCTACGACGGCATCCGTCAACTCGCACTGCCGGCCGGGGCGACCCTGCTGGTCACCGGCGCGGGCGGCGGCGTCGGCGCGGCGGCCGTGCAGATCGCCCGGTCCTTCGGACTGAGTGTCGTCGGCGTCGCGAGCGACAGCAAGAAGGACTTCGTCGAGGCGCTCGGGGCCGTGCACGTCCCGTCCGGGCCGGGCTGGGCCGAGCGGGCGCGGGCGGCCGCGCCGGACGGCGTCGCCGGGGTGTACGACCTGGTGGGCGGCGAGGTACTGGCCGAGGCCGCCGAACTGCTCGCCGACCGGACCAGGTTGATCACCGCCGGTGCCTCGCCCCAGGAGGCGGCGCGGCTCGGCGGCGCCCGCGTGGCCCGCGCCCGCAACGCCGCCGTCCTGGAGGCGGTGGCCCAACTCGTGGTGAACGGCGACCTGGACCCGCACGTCATCGGAACGTTCCCGCTCGACCGGGCCGGCGAGGCCCTGCGCACGGTCGAGGACGGTCACGCCCGCGGCAAGGTCGTGATCGAGGTCTCCCGATGACCACGGACATCCCGGTGACCAAGGACCTCCCGGTAACGTCGAACATCCCGGGACCCACGGGGAGCCAAGAGGCAACCGCTGACCAGCAGACGTCAGGCCCGCAGCCGGCAGCCCGGCAGACGTCAGTCCCGCCCTCCGGCCTGCCCCGGCCCACCGACCCGCCCCACGTCCTCGACCACCCCGCCCGCGCCGCGCTGACCGGTCCGCACGCGCACTTCGCCGAGTGGCGCGGCCGGGTGGTGCGCTACCCCGTCGACGTCACACCGTGGCTGGCGCTGCCCGATGAGCCCGACGCCGACGACTGGGCGGACGCTGCTGCACTCGTGGGTCCCGGCGGAGAGGTTCCGCTGCTCGGGTTCCAGGGACAGGTCCCCGACGGCTGGGAGGTCACCTTCCGGATCGAGGGCGTGCAGTACGTGGACGAGGGCCTCGCCGCCGCCCCGGACCCGGAGGCGGTCCGGCTCGGCCCGGCGGACGTGCCCGAGATTCTCGACCTGATCGCCCGCACGCAGCCCGGCCCCTTCCTGCCGCGCACCATAGAACTCGGCACCTACCTGGGAATACGCCGCGGCGGAGCCCTCGTCGCCATGGCGGGGGAGCGACTGCACCCGCCCGGCTGGACCGAGATCAGCGCGGTCTGCACCGACCCCGCCGCCCGCGGCGAGGGCCTCGCCACCCGGCTGATCCGCGCCGTGGCCCACGGCATCCGGGAACGCGGCGAGACAGCGTTCCTGCACACCGGCGCCGGCAACACCCACGCCATCCGGCTCTACGAGTCCCTGGGCTTCCGGCTGCGCCGCACAACGGCCTTCGGGGCTGCCCGGGCACCAAAACGGCCGCAGTCACCGCAACGGCGCTGAAGGGACGTACACCCGCTCAGTCCTCCCCGGTCCCCGCACCGGCCCCCGCGTTGTAGCGGACGAGATAGGCGGCGAACCGTTGCAGATCCTCCTCCGCCCAGTCCACCAGCCGCTCCTTCACAGCGGCGCGACGGCTCACGGTGACCTGGGCGAGGATCCGCCGGCCGGCCTCCGTCAGATGCAGCACGTGCACACGGTGGTCCTCCGGGTCCCGGCGCCGTTCGACCAGCCCGGCCCGGTCCAGGGCGGTGACCTGGCGGCTGACCGTGGACTTGTCCAGGGCGTAGTGGGCGGCCAGGTCGGTGGCGCGGCACCCGCCGCTCTCCTCCAGGTGGCCGAGCAGGGTGTACGACACCAGCGACAACTCGGGGTGCATGCGTCCGGCGGAGGCGCGGGCGCGGCGTGCGAACGCGGTCATCTCCCGCTGGATGGTCTCCACCGCCGCCTCAGTCGCGTTCACGGAACCTCCCTCAGCCCTGACCTGCTGGTTGCATAATACAACTTGAGGGGGATCGGGCGTTCCGGCACTGGTCGTTGGGGTAATGTTCCGTCCGGCTGCGGGCCGTCCCAGCCATGAGGTTCCGAGGAGGTGAGACCCAGTGCCGCTGTGTCAGGTCGGGTGCTCTCCCCTCGAACCGGTGCGGATCACCGGCCGTAGGTGACCGCGGGAGCGCCCCACGGCTCCCGAAAGGCTTCCGGCTTCCATGCCCCCACTCTCTCCACTCACTCCCTCCTCCTCGCCGTCGTCCCGTGCCTGGGTCGTCGTCGCGCTGCGTGCCGCCGGCTGTGTGTTCGCCGAGGACGAGGCGGAGCTCCTTCTGGCCGCCGCCCGCACGCCGGACGAGCTGGCCGCCCTGGTGGACCGCCGGATCGCCGGCGAGCCCCTTGAACTCGTCGTGGGCTGGGCCGAGTTCCGCGGACTGCGCATCGCCGTGGAACCCGGCGTCTTCGTACCCCGCCGCCGCACCGAGTTCCTCGTCGAACAGGCCCTCGCCCACGTTCCCGGCGCGGGTGTCGTCGTGGACCTGTGCTGCGGATCGGGCGCCGTCGGCGCCGCCCTCGCCGCAGCGCTCGGTTCCGTTGAGCTGCACGCGGCCGACATCGACCCGGCGGCGGTGCGCTGCGCCCGCCGCAACATCCTCGGCGCCGGTGGCCAGGTGCACACGGGCGACCTGTTCGAGGCGCTGCCCGGCGACCTGCGCGGTCGCGTGGACATCCTCGCGGCCAACGTGCCGTACGTCCCCACCGACGAGATCGGCCTCCTGCCCGCCGAGGCCCGCGACCACGAGCCGCTGGTCGCACTCGACGGCGGTTCGGACGGCCTGGACCTCCTGCGGCGCGTCGCGAGCGAGGCGCCCGGCTGGCTCGCGCCCGGTGGCTGCCTGCTGATCGAGACGAGCGAGCGCCAGGCCCCGACAGCCGTCGAGGCCTTCACCCGGGCGGGCCTGCGGACCCGGCCGGCCGTCTCGGAGGAGGGGTACGCCAACGTCGTGATCGGCACCAGCCCCCAGGCACGTCCGACCGCCACGCCATGCCCCACCGAGTCGAGGCCTTAGTGGCTGTCGTCGGGATCAGCCTGGCGGCGAGACGCGGTGCTTCTCGGCCGAGCCGAGCCGAGCGGGGTCATGGGGGCCCTGCTCGAGCGAAGCCGAGAGTGGGGAGCGTGCGCCCCAAGGCGGAGGAGGGAGCCGACGCGGAGCGATGGGGACCCCTCCCGCTCGAGCGAAGCCGAGAGTGGGGAGCGTGCCGACAACGCGGCAGATGTACGTGCCAGAGCCTGCGACGCCGGGGTGCTCAACCGCGGAGGAAATACAGGACGGTCATCGACACGGCGGTGCCCAGGACCACGCCCCGCAGCAGCCGGGCGGGCAGCCGGCGGGCGAGGTGAGCGCCGCCGAAGCCGCCCGCCACCGCGCCGGCCAGCAGGGCGGTGAGCGTCAGCGGCGCGCTCAGCGTGTCCGAGGCGACCAGGAACAGCGCGGCCGCGCTCAGGTAGACGGCCGCGAGCTGGGTGATCCGCATCGGATTGCCGGCCGCGGTGTCGAGGCCGAGGCCGATGCTCCACAGCGCCAGCATCATGATGCCTACGGCTCCGCCGAAGTATCCGCCGTACAACGCGAGGAAGAACTGGCTCGCCACGACTGCCCGGGAACTCAACCGGACACGTCGGCCCAAGGCGGTGCTCAGCGCCCCGGAGAGACGGCGGCCGAAAGCCAGGAGCACCGTGGCGAACGCCAGCAGCCACGGCACCGCCGTCTCAAAGGACGCCGACGGAAGCGCCAGCAGCAGCCCGGCACCGAGCGTGCCCCCGACCGCGCTCGCCGCGGTGAGTGTCCTGGTGGACGCCGTCCCGACGGGGGCGAGTTCGCGTCGGTAGACCCAGGCGCCGGCCACCGCGCCGGGAACGAGGGCGACGGTCGACATCGCGTTGGCGGTCACCGGCGACTGGCCGGCTGTGACCAGCGCGAGGAGCGCCACGAACGTACCGCCGCCCCCGACGGCGTTCAGCGCACCGGCGGCGACACCGGCCAGCAGGACGAGCACGGTCTCGGACACCCGCCGAGCATCGCCCCGTCACCGGCCGTCCCACAATGCGCCATCGGCGCACCCAGCCTAAGGCTGTGCCATAGGCTCATGGCCGTGCGCTATGACCTGGACGATCTGCGTCTCTTCCTCGCCGTCGTGGCGGAGGGATCGATCACGGCAGGCGCGCGGCGGATGCATCTGAGCCTGCCGTCGGCCAGTGCGCGGGTGCGCGCGCTGGAGCACCACGCCGGTGTGACCCTGTTGATCCGGGGCCGACGCGGCGTGCGGCCGACCCCGGCGGGCACGACGCTTGCCCGGCACGCCCGCGAGGTCCTCGACCGCACCGCACGGCTCGACAGCGCGGTGGCGAGCTACTCCCGGTCCCCGACCGCTCCGCTGACGCTGCTGAGCGGCGGCTCCGCGATGCACCGGCTCGTGCCGCAGGCCCTGGTCTCGTTCCTGCGGGCGCACCCGGACGTCGACGTCACGCTCCGGGAGAGCCGTACCCCGCACACCGTGCGCACGCTCGCCGACGGGGAGGCCGACCTCGGGGTCGTCGTCGACGACGAGGCAGGCGGCAGCGGGCTCGCCACGGAAGTCCTCGGCGACGACTCCCTGGTCGTGATCGGACAGCGCGGCGGGATCCTCGCCGGGCGGACCGGGGTGTCGTACAGCGAGGCCGCCGAACACCCGCTCGTCGGGCTGGACCGCGAAGCATCGCTGCGGCGCTGGATCGACGAACACCTCGGTCCGCACGCCCCGGTGGCCCGGTACCGGACCACAGTCGCCGACCTGGGCGTCCTCGTCGCCCTGGCGGCCGCCGGCGTCGGGCTGGCCGTGGTACCGCGGCGGGCCGTCGACCCGGACCGGCCGCTCGACGTGTGCGCGCTGCGGGATCCCTGGGCGCGGCGCCGGCTTCTGCTGGCCTGGGGCGTCAAGGAACGGCCCGCGTCCGCCGTGGCCCTCGCCGAGCACCTGCGCCGGGCGGCCCTGCCCGAGCCGGCCGCCCCCGACGTGGATCTACTCGGCCCACTTCGGCGTCCAGGTCCCGGCGGCACGGGCGGGCCGGGCGGAGACGAGGTGGGCGCGCAGGGCGGGGAGCACGGGGTGCGGGTTGTCGCTCCGCCAGATCAGTGAGTGCGGGTACACCGGGGTCGGGTCGCGTACGGGAATGCGCCGCAGGCCCTGCTCCGGGGGCCAGAAGACACGTGTCCCCTCGCCGACGAAGCTCGCCAGGGCCGGGGACTGGGCGATCGTCTCCGGGAGCGGTTCGGTGCCGAAGTCGGGGCCGGTCGTCTCGATGGTGAACCCGAACGCGGCGGCGAAGTCGTCGTAGAACGTCGTCCATTCGGTACCCGGGACCAGCTCCGGCATCCAGATCCGGTGGCCCGCCAGCTGGTCCGGCCGGACGGCACGGGCCCCGGCCAGCACATGTGCCGGCCCGGTGACCAGGTGCAGGGGCTCGTCGTGGACCGGGACCGTCTCGATCCCGTCGGGCAGCCGCCGTGCCG
Source organism: Streptomyces sp. NPDC050287 (assembly GCF_044459385.1). NCBI lineage: Bacteria > Bacillati > Actinomycetota > Actinomycetes > Kitasatosporales > Streptomycetaceae > Streptomyces > Streptomyces sp. NPDC050287. The sequence goes on from NZ_JBITIY010000005.1 coordinate 750,526, forward strand.
GGACGGTCACGGCCCGGAACGACGCGTCGATCGTGCCGGACCGGACGGCGGCGACGGCGGCCTCGGCGTCGAAGAGGGTCACGACGTCCAGCTCGGTGTCGGGGTGCGCGCGGCGGAAGTCCCGCAGGAGCGCCGCCGGGGCGAGCCGGCGGCCGATGACATCCACGCGCAGGGCGCGCCGGCCCGGTCGTACGGAAGCCGCCGCCCGCTCCTCGGCCCGCAGCAGATCGCGGGCGTACGGCAGGAACGCGTGCCCGTCGACGGTGAGCCGGGCTCCCCGCGGAGCGCGCGCGAACAGCCGTACGCCCAGGTCCTTCTCCAGCGCGGCGATCCGCTTGGAGACGGCCTGCTGCGTGATCGACAGAGTGACGGCGGCGTCCTGGAACCGGCCCGCGTCCGCAGCGGCGACGAAGGTGCGTACGGCATGGAGGTCCACGGCGACCAGCCTATGCGGCGAGGCACAACGCCCGGTTGTGGCGGGCCGGCCCGGCGGTTGTTTGCCCGGCGGCCCCGCCGACCGCTTTGATGACGCGGGGTCGACGCGGGGTCGACGCGGGGTCGACGCGGGGTCGGCGGGGGGTCGGCGGGGGAGAGGTGGGGCACGCGTGGGTGTGCGGCGGTCGCTCGGGCGGCCCTTCGGGTGGCTGTGGGCGGCGTACGCCGTCAGCACGTTCGGTACGCGCCTCGCGTTCGACGCGTTTCCCCTGATCGCGGTGATCGTCCTGGACGCCGGGCCGACCGAGGTGGCGGCGCTGGCCGCCGCCGGGCTGGCCGTCGGGGCGGTGGTGGCGGTGCCGCTCGGCCCGTGGGTGGAGTTCCGCCGCAAGCGGCCGGTGATGGTCGCGATGGACCTGGTGCGCTGCGTGGCCCTGACGAGTGTCCCCGCCGCGTACGCGTTCGGCGCGCTGACCTTCGGCCAGCTGCTGGTGGTGTCGGTCGTCGTCGCGGCGGCCGACATCACCTTCACCGCGGCCTCCGGCGCCTTCCTCAAGGCACTGGTGCGAGGCGAGGACCTGCTCGTCGCGAACGGCCGGTTCGAGGCCACCGCGTGGACCGCCACCGTGCTCGGACCGCCCGCCGGCGGCGCGGCGATCGGACTGTTCGGGCCGGTGATGACCGTGGTCGCCGACGCCGTGAGCTATCTGCTGTCCGCCGTGGGGATCCGGGCCATCGGCGGCAAGGAGACGAAGACCGTGCGCACCGGCCCGCCCGAGGGTTTCCGGGTGGGGGCCCTCCTCGAAGGGTGGCGGCACATCCTGGCGAGCCCCGCCCTGCGCCCGCTGTTCTTCAACACGGTCCTGGTCAACGGCCTGATCATGGCGACCTCGCCGCTGCTCGCCGTCCTGATGCTCGGCCGGCTCGGATTCGCCCCCTGGCAGTACGGCGTGGCCTTCGCCGTGCCGTGCCTGGGCGGCCTGCTCGGCTCACGCCTGGCCCGCCGGCTCGTGGCCCGGTTCGGCCAGCACCGGGTGCTGCTGGCCTCGGGGGCGCTGCGCGCCTGCTGGGTGCTCTGGCTGGCTTTCGTCAGGCCCGGGGTGAGCGGGCTCGTGCTGGTCATGGCCGTGGAGCTCGGGCTGATCACCTGCTGCGCCGTGTACAACCCGGTGCTCTCCACCTACCGGCTCGAGCACACCCCGACGGACCGGGTCGTGCGGACCCTCTCCGCCTGGTCGGTCACCGGGAAGCTCACCATCGCCGCCCTGACCGCCCTGTGGGGGCTGCTGGCCGGCGTCACCGGCACCCGGACGGCCCTCGCGGCCGCCGGTGCGCTGATGCTGGCGACCCCGCTGCTGCTCCCACGGCACGACCGGGGACGCCAGGACGAGCGGGACGAGCGGGACACGGTCAGCAGACCGGCCTGACCGACGCCGGGGTCAGGCCGTGGCCCCGCTGCCCGACGGGGTGGGCGCCTCCCGGTCCCGGAACTTGTGCCCCGGGTGCCGGCCGAGCCAGTCCGGGACCTTCTTCTCCCATGTGCCCGCGAGGACGTGCTGCGCGGTCCTGGTGCCGTGGGCGCGGGTACCGATCAGGAAGGCCGTGTCGCCCTTCTTGACAGCGTCGGCGCCCGAGCCCTCGTCGGGGAAGACCTTCACGTCGGAACCCACGGTCCAGGTCCACGCGGCGCCGTCCTCGCTCTTGACCGTGACCTGGTCGCCGGCCACCTTCTCGACGGTGCCCCGCTGCCAGACGCGGATCACCCACGTGCCGGAGTCGCGGTCCTTCACGGTCGACTCGCCGTGCACCCCGATCACGCCGAGCCCGGACCACGGGCCATGGCTGTGCCCGTCACCGGACTCGCCGGGTGACGGAGACGCCGACGCGGTCCCGGAGGCCGCCGGCAGCGCTCCGTTGCCGGCGGCCGGGGAGGATGTGGTGGCGTAGGCGACCGTGCCGCCCAGCGCCAGAACGGCCACGGCTGTGGCGGCGGTGACGGCCCGGGCGCGGGCGGAGCGCCGCTGCCACACCCCACGCACTCCGCCGCCCGGCGGACGCTCGCGTTCCGCCCCGCCGGGGCCCGCGAGCACCTCCCACTCCGTGCCCTGACCGGTGGGCGGCTCGGCACCGACCGTGTGTTCCTGGTCCGGATCGTGCGTCACGGCTCACTCCCTTCGGCCTCGGCACCGCCGTACGCGATGCGCTGCCTACCTTTCATTGTGGAATGCGGCAGGTAAGAACCAGATAATCCGTTCCTGTGAAGCCGCCTCGCCCGTCCAAGGCGCCCTGTACGCGGGGCCCGGCGGCTACTGGGGCATCTGCACCCGCGCGATCAGCAGCGCCACGTCGTCGGAGTTGTCCGGCTGGTGCAGGGTGCGCAGCAGCAGGTCGCAGACCTCCTCCAAGGGGCGGTCGGGGCCCTCCAGGAGGGCCAGCAGGGCGTCGAGGCGCTCGTCGAGCGGGTGCTGCCGCGTCTCGACGAGGCCGTCGGTGTAGAACACGAGCCGGTCGCCGGGGGCGAGATCGATGGTGGTCGTCGAGAAGGCGACCCCGCCCACGCCCAGCGGCGCCCCGGTGGGCAGGTCGAGCAGTTCCGGGGGGCGGCCCGCGCGCAGCCGGACCGGCGGCAGGTGACCGGCGTTGGCGATCCGGCACTGCCGCAGCCGCGGATCGTGCACGGCGTACACGCAGGTGGCGATGGACTGGTCCGGGCCGTCGGTGATCCGGTCGAGGTGTTCCAGGAGCCGGGCCGGATCGAGGTCGAGGGAGGCGAGGGTGTTCGTGGCGGTGCGCAGCCGGCCCATGGTCGCGGCCGCGTTGATGCCGCTGCCCATCACGTCGCCCACGACGAGCGCGGTCTTGCCGCCGTCCAGCGGGATCACGTCGAACCAGTCGCCACCGACCTCGGCCGTCGCTCCCGCCGGCTGGTAGCGGGAGGCGACCTCCAGCCCGCCCGTCACCCTCGGATGACTGGGCAGCAGACTGCGCTGCAGGGTGAGGGCGGTGTTCCGGGCGTTCTGGTACCAGCGCGCGTTGTCGATCTGCACGGCCGCGCGGGACGCCAGCTCCCGCGCCAGCACCAGGTCGTCCTCGCCGAACGGCAGGGCGTTGCGGGTGCGCTTGAGATCGAGGGCGCCCAGCACCTCGCCGCGCGCGATCAGCGGAACGGCCAGATAGGAGTGGACGCCCGCGCGCGCGAGCAGCTCGGCGGCCTGAGGGGAGCGTGCCGTGCGCGCCAGGGCCTCCGCATCGACCTGCGGCACCAGGATCGGTTGGCCGGTGCGGACGCATTCGGTGACGAACCGGTCGGGAGCGTACCGGGCGACCTGTCCGGGCGGGTCGGCGGCGGCGAGGGCGTCCGGGGCCCGGTCCGCCTCGACGGCCAGGGCGCGGATGACGGCCGGTTCGGCGGGGCCGAGGGTGCTGGGTCTGCCCTGGACGACCGCCTCCAGCAGGTCCACGGCGGCGATGTCGGCGAGTTCCGGCACGGCCACGTCGGCCAGCTCCCGTGCGGTGCGCTCAAGGTCCAGAGTGGTGCCGATGCGGGTGGTGGCGTCGGCGACCAGGGCCAGGCGCCGCCGCGCGGCCTCCGTCTCGACGGCTGCCCGGTGCTGCTCGGTGACGTCGACGACCATGACGGCCACACCCAGCACGTTGGCCAGCGCGTCCTCCAGCCGGTACAAGGAGACCGTCCAGACGTGTTCCTCGTCCGGGTCGGCCGACGTACGGCCGACGGTGCGCTGGTCGACGACAGGCCGGCCGCTCTCCAGCACCTGGCGGGCCGCGGTATCGATGGCGTCGACGTCGACGTGCGGCAGGATCTCGCGCAGCCTGCGCCCGAGATGCTTCTCGGCGGGGATCCCGTTGATCCGTTCCAGGGCCGGATTGACGGAGACGAACCGCAGATCGTTGTCCAGGACGGCCAGCCCGATCGGGGACTGCGCGACCATCCGGGTCGACAGCGCCACGTCCCGTTCCAGCTCCCGCACGGTCGACTGGTCGGCCGCCAGCCCCAGAGCGTAGACGTCCCCCTGGTCGTCCAGCAGCCGCATGTTGCGGAACTCCACGAGGCGGGTGCTGCCGTCCTTGCGGCGGATGGGGAAGGCCCCCGCCCAGCCCTGACCGGTGTGCATGACGTCGGCGAACAGCTTCACGACCAGGTCGAGATGCTGTTCGTGGACCATGATCCGGGCCGCGTACTCGCCCAGCGCCTCCCGCGCGGAGTAGCCGAACAGTTCCTCGGCCTGCGGGCTCCACAGCACGATCCGGCCCTCGGCGTCCAGCACCACCGAGGCCATGCCGAGCACGTCGAGCAGCCCGCTCGGCGGCAGCGGGGCCCGCACCGGCTCGTCACCCTCCGGCGCGGGAATCCCGGTTGCTCCGGCTGCTCCCATGCCACGCACATCCTTCGCCCGTCCTCGTGGCACGTCGTTCCCCCGTGCCGACTCCCCATGTTCTACCGCGTTCGACCGACATCGCGACGTCGCTGTCGGTTTCTTCCACCATCCCTCAACACGGCGACGGCCGTCCGGTGACGTCACCCGGGGGCGTGGCCGGGCCGACGACCACCGTTCTCCCATTGGTCTGTACATGACCATCTTGCCGGGCCAGACTGGCCGCCGACCACACTCACCCCCCACCGAGGAGTCGTCTCCATGCCCCTGCGCGCCCGGCACCCTCGCCGCACGGTCCTCGCCGCCCTCGTCTCCCTCGCCGCCGCCACCCTGCTGTCCTCCGCCCCGCCGGCCGCCGCCGCCGACACCTGGACCGAGGTGGGCTCCGACCGGGCCGACCCGCTGACCGAGAGCCAGGGCCTCGCCTCGGTCGAGGTCCCCGCCGGCGCCGCCAACCGGTACACCGGCATCGGCACCATCCCCGTCGGACTGAGCAGCCGGGGCTGGAACCACGTGGGGGACCCCGACGCGTCCTACGACGGCCACTACATCGAGCCGTACCAGCGGGACTCCGGCACCACCAAGATGTTCCGCGTGCAGTCGCCGGGCGGCGGCTGGGCGGAGTACGTGCACACGCTCGGCCCCGGCGAGGCGCTGAACAACTCCTGGGCCGCCGTCTCGCCCGGCGGGCAGTGGATGCTGTCGGGGGAGTGGGGCACCATGAACCGGCTGCTCGTCTTCCCCACCCCGGGCGTCAATCCGAGCACCTCGCCGTCGGCGGACCTTCCGCAGGCGAGCACGGTCCGGCTCGACCACGACGTACGTGACGTACAGGGCTGCGACTTCGTCAGCGCCACCCGGCTGCTGTGCTCCTCCGACGACCCGGCGGGCACCCTCTTCGGCGTCACCAAGCCGCTGCTGCAGATCGACCTGTCCGCCGAACCGAACGGCGCCTCCGACGTCACCGGCCAGGTGACCGCGCTGCGTCAACTCCCGCTGCGCAGCTCCTGCTCCGGCACCTTCGAGGCGGAGGGCATCGACTACGACCGCCGTACCGGCACCCTGCGCGTGATCGTCGTATCGCCGGGGTTCTGTGTGCTGACAGACAGCAAGACGTACCGCTTCACCAGGAGTTGAGGTTCGCCGGGGCACGGGGAACCGCCGGCGGCCGGCCTCGGAAATGAGTGTCGGCACCGATGGTGGCGGGGGCGGAGCGGATGCGAGCGGGGAAGGACCGCCGAGCCCCCGCGTCCGTGCGACGGGGGCCGGCGGCGCCGGAACCGACGCCTGACGACCTCGGACGACCGTCAGGCGACCTCAGGTGCCGCAGACGACCCCAGGCGCCTCAAATGACCCCCAGGCGCCCCCAGTCGACCACCTCGGACGAAGGAGTATCCGCATCCACCCCCGTGAAGCGCAGTCCGCCAGGCCCTCGATGCGACGGAAGGCGGTGAGCTGACCGTGGGGCACGCCGACACCCTGCTCGCGATGGGCGGCGCCTTCCACGCCGCCGCGTTCCTCGCCCGCCTCGGCGGCCGGATCGGGCTGCCGACCATCCCGTTGTTCATGCTCGCCGGGATTCTGCTCGGCCCGCACACCCCGGGCCTGGTCCTCGTCGAAAACCCCCACGACTTCGAGATGCTCTCCGCGCTCGGGCTGGTGCTGCTGCTGTTCTACCTGGGCCTGGAGTTCCACCTGGACGACCTCAAGAACGGCGGCCGCCGCCTGCTCGCCGCGGGCGGTGTCCATCTGCTGTTGAACGTCGGCGCGGGCCTTGGCTTCGGGTTCGCGCTGGGCTGGGGGACGCGGGAGGCGCTGGTGCTCGCCGGTGTCCTCGGCATCTCCTCCTCCTCGATCGTCACCAAGATCCTCATCGACCTGGGCCGCGTCGGCCGTCCGGAGACCCGCCTGATCCTGGGTGTGACCGTGGTCGAGGACATCTTCCTGGCGCTCTGCCTCGCCGCTCTGCAGCCGGTCATCGGCGGTGCCCACGACGTGGGCGAGGTGGCCCTCCAGGCGGGCAAGGCGTTCACGTTCCTGCTGGCGCTGGCCGCCGCCGCGCGCTACGGCACCCGGCTGGTCGGGCGTCTGATCCAGGTCCGCGACGACGAGCTGCTCGTCATCAGTTTCCTGGGCGCGGCGGTCTGGTCGCCGGTGTCTCCGAGGTCCTCGGGGTCGCCGACGCGATCGGCGCGTTCATGGTGGGCCTGATCCTGGCGGGTACCCCCTCCGGGCCGCGCATCCGCGCCCTGGTGCACCCGCTGCGCGACGCCTTCGCGGCGATCTTCTTCTTCGCCTTCGGACTGTTCATCGACCCGGCGTCATCGCCTCCGTCGCCGGACTCGTCGCCGTGGCGGCAGCCCTCACCCTCCTGATGAACGTGATCGCGGGCCTGCTCGTCGCCCGCCTCCACCGCTACGGCACGGACACCGCCGCGGACATCGCCACGACCCTCGTGGCCCGCGGGGAGTTCGCGCTGATCCTCGCCGCGATGGCCATTAGCGCGGGCCTCGACGAGCGCCTCGCCCCCTTCATCGCCGGTTACGTCCTCGTCCTGGCCGTCCTCGGCCCGGTCGCCGCCGGCCGCGTCCCTCTCCTCGCCCGCGCGCTCAGGGGAGCACGGGGCCGGCTGTCCCCCGCCGTACTCCGGCGACCTCTGCGGGCCCGGTACGTGAGCCCGCGCGGTGCGGGGAGCGGGTGCCGTGAGGCCGGCCGGGTCGGGCGGTGCCGGCGGGCGCGTGGTCATTCGGTCCCGGTGCCGTTCCAGTCGTAGGGCCCGCCGCCGCGCCACTCGATCAGCGTGGGATCGTCGACGGCCGTGTCCTGCGCGGGCAGGCCCGCCTGGTGCAGGAACTCCAGCACGTCGAAGAGGCTGTACGCGATGCCCGCGGGCTCACCGCGAACCGTCACCGGCCGTCCACCGTCCGGCGAGGGTGCGAGCACGACCACGGGCGGATCCTCGTCCATAGGACCACCATGCGCCGAGACGGGCCGTCACGCAGCTCTTCGGACGCCGATCCAGGAGGACACCCGCCCCCGGACGGGTTCGGCTGCGCCGGTAGTGCTCCGCCGGAGCTGGTGGTTTTCTGGGGGATGGGACGGCCGCGCGGAACGTCCGTGCACCGTGCCGTGGTCCACGAGAGGAGCGATCACGATGGACGGTCACCGACCGCATCCGGAATCCGTCTCGGTGGAGATCAGCGGGTGCAGCAAGCATGACGCCCGCATCGTGTTCGACGCCCTGTGCGGGTGCTTCGCGTCCGACCGGTGCGCCGAGGACGTGCCCGAGGAGTTCTCGCAGACCCGCCCGACGGTGTGGCTCGGCACGTTCGACGTCGCCGAGGCGCACGAGGGCTCCGCTCCCGGCCCGCTCTCCTCCTCCGTCATCGCCGATGTCCAGGGCGGCTACTGGGCGATCGAACGCTTCCGCACCACCCTGGGCTCCCTGTTCTCCGTACACGACCTGTCGACCGCCTCCGGCGACCAGGAGAAGGAGCTGCACGTACGGCTCGAGAGCAGGTGAGTGACCCTGGCCCGGCCCCTCTGGTGGGACCTCGGCTCCACCAGGGGGGCGTGCGCTGCCCATGGTGATGCGGTGTCGCGGGGTTCGAGGTCGTGCAGGGCGTGCAGGTGAGCGGGGCGCGAGCCAGGCCGCGGCCGGTGTGCGGCGGCCGAGTCCGGGGGCGGAGCACCTGAATGAGATCCGGGTGGGGGAGTCGGCCGACGGGCCACTGGGTCGGGCGTCTCTCCTCCGAGCCCTCCCGCTCGGCCCAGGCGACCATCCTCCATCGCGGCCGTTGTGGGCCCCGCCCCCGACACCCCGGCGGCCCGGCCAGGGCCCCGCTGTCGCCGACGTGGCCCGGATCACCTCTCCCGATTGTGCAACTAGTTGCATAATCAGCGGGCGGTCCTCTACAACAAGAGGCACGACACCGCCGCGTACGGAGGGCCCGATGAGCCGTTACCCGCATCTGCTGACCCCGCTCGACCTGGGCTTCACCACGCTGCCCAACCGCGTCCTCATGGGCTCGATGCACGTCGGCCTGGAGGAGGCCGAGCGGGGTTTCGAGCGCATGGCGGCCTTCTACGCGGCCCGGGCGCGTGGCGGAGTGGGTCTGATCGTCACCGGGGGCATCGCGCCCAACGAGGAGGGGCGGCCGGGCGAGGGCGGTGCCAAGCTCACGACGGAGGAAGAGGCCGAACAGCACACCGTCGTCACCGAGGCGGTGCACCGCGAGGGTGGCCGGATCGCGATGCAGATCCTGCACTTCGGGCGGTACGCCTACCACCGGGACCTGGTCGCCCCCAGCCCCCTCCAGGCCCCCATCAGCCCCTTTTCGCCCCGCGAACTCACCGACGCCGACGTCGAGCGCACCATCGACGACTACGCCCGCACCGCCCGCCTCGCCCGTCAGGCCGGCTACGACGGCGTCGAGATCATGGGCTCCGAGGGCTACCTCATCAACGAGTTCATCGCCGCACAGACCAACCACCGCACCGACCGCTGGGGCGGCTCCTACGAGAACCGCATGCGCTTCCCCGTCGAGATCGTCCGGCGCGTACGCGAGGCCGTCGGCGAGGACTTCGTCATCATCTACCGCCTGTCCATGCTGGATCTCGTCCCGGGCGGCTCCACCCTCGACGAGGTGATCACCCTCGCCAAGGCCGTCGAGGCCGCCGGGGCGACCATCATCAACACCGGCATCGGCTGGCACGAGGCCCGTATCCCCACCATCGCCACCTCGGTGCCGCGCGGCGCCTACACCTGGGTGACGAAGCGGCTGATGGGCGAGGTGACCGTCCCGCTCGTCACCACCAACCGCATCAACACCCCCGAGCTCGCCGAGGAGTTGCTCGCCGAGGGCTGCGCGGACATGGTGTCCATGGCCCGCCCGATGCTCGCCGACCCCGACTTCGTGGCGAAGGCCGCGGCCGGCCGTCCCGAGGCCATCAACACCTGCATCGGCTGCAATCAGGCGTGTCTGGACCACACGTTCAGCGGCCGGATCACGTCCTGCCTGGTCAACCCGCGCGCCTGCCACGAGACCGAACTGGTCCTGTCCCCGACGCGGTTGCGCAAACGCGTCGCGGTGGTGGGCGCCGGACCGGCCGGCCTCGCCTGTGCGGTCTCCGCCGCGGAACGCGGCCACGAGGTCACCCTCTTCGACGCCGCGAGCGAGATCGGCGGCCAGCTCGACGTGGCCCGCAAGGTCCCCGGCAAGCAGGAGTTCGACGAGACGCTGCGCTACTTCCGCCACCGGCTGGAGGAGCAGGGGGTGGACGTACGGCTGAACGCCCGGGTGTCCGGCGACGACCTCGCGGACTACGACGAGGTCGTCGTCGCCGCCGGCGTCAGCCCGCGTATCCCCGACATCCCCGGCGTCGACCACCCCAGCGTCGTCGGCTACCTCGATGTCCTGCGGGGCCGTGTGCCCGTCGGCGACCGTGTCGCCGTCATCGGCGCGGGCGGTATCGGCTTCGACGTCGCGGAGTACCTGACCGACAGCGGCGACAAGGCGAGCGAGGACCCGGCGACGTACTTCCGCCAGTGGGGCGTGGACATGGACTACCAGGCGCCAGGTGGACTCGCGTCCCCGCAGCGGCCCGTCCCGCCGCGCACCGTCCATCTGCTCCAGCGCAGTACCACCAAGGTCGGCGCGGGCCTCGGCAGGACCACCGGCTGGATCCACCGCACCGAGCTCAGGCACCGCGGCGTGACCATGGTCCGGGGGTGCGCTACGACCGTATCGACGACGCCGGCCTGCATGTCACCGTCGGTGACACGACCACGGTCCTGGAGGTCGACACCATCGTGCTGTGCACGGGGCAGGAGCCGCGCCGCGACCTGTACGACGAACTGGTCGCCGCGGGGCGCACCGCGTACCTCATCGGCGGTGCCGACGCCGCCGCCGAACTCGACGCCAAGCGCGCCATCAAGCAGGGCACGGAGCTGGCGGCGACGCTCTAGGGACGCGCGAAGCCGTCCCTAGGATGACTCCATGTCACTCCCGCACGCGATCCTCACCGCCCTGCTCGAGAAGCCCTCGTCGGGCCTGGAACTGACCCGCCGGTTCGACAGGTCGATCGGCTACTTCTGGTCGGCGACGCATCAGCAGATCTATCGCGAGCTGGGAAAACTGGAGGCCGAGGGCTACATCCGCGCGCTCCCCGCGGAACAGCCGGCACGCGGGCAGAAGAAGAGCTACGAGGTCCTGCCCGCGGGCCGCGCCGAACTGGCCCGCTGGAGCGCCGCCGCCCAGGACCCGAAGCCGCTGCGGGACGTGCTGCTGCTGCGGCTGCGGGCCGCGGCCGTGGTGGGAACCGCCGGCATCGAGACCGACCTGCGCCGCCATCTCCATCTGCACCGGCGGCAGTTGGCCGAGTACGAGGAGATCGAGAAGCGCGACTTCCCGGCAGGAAAGGACAGCCCCCAGGACCGGCTGCGGCACCTGGTGCTCCAGGCCGGAATCGACCTGGAGACCTTCTGGACCCAGTGGCTCACACGCGCGCTGGAGGAGTTCGCCGACCTGCCCGCCGAGGACAGCCGATAGGGCAGGCACGGCCGGAGGCGGCAGGACCGCTCAGATGCGGTAGCGGTAGGGCTTCGAGCGGCGGCGCAGGAACCAGACCGCGGCCAGGACACCCGTTCCGGCCAGCGCACCGCCGACCGCCAGAGTGAGCGTGCCGTAGTCCTTCGTAGTGCCGCCGAGGCCGCCCATGACGCCGCGCGAGGGCGAGACCGTGGGCGTGGGCGTGCGCGTCGGTGCCGCGGAGACGATCACGGACTGCCTGCCCGCCTCCGCGCCGTCCCGGTTGCAGATGACGATCACCGTGTGCGTACCCGGACTCACGTTGGACCACAGGGCCGACTGGCTGGCGTTGGTGCCGGACAGGTCGGCCTGGCGGCCCTGGGCGAAGCTGGACTGACCGCCGGTGAGCAGGGAGGCCCTGCCGAAGCCGTTGTTGTTGCTGGTGCACGCGCTGGTCGTGACCGACACCGTGGACCCGTTGGTGGTCACGGAGATCCCCGAAGCGGCCGCGGCCGGACCAGCGGCCAGGGCGAGCGGAAGCACGGCGGCGGCCGCCCCGGTCAGGCAGGAACGGAGGAGTGGCTGAGTAGTGTGCATGGGACTGCCCTCCGGCGGCACGGTTGGCGGTACATCCCTTGCGCCGCCGAAGGTCGGGGAACGCCCGTGCTGCCCTCAGGGAGAGCCAATGCGTTCCCGGCCCGCTCCGCACGTGGACCGCCGCCGCTCAGGTGACGCGTTCTTTCGGCGTTCCTTCGTTCGACGCAGCCGGGCCCGTCCGCCGCCGGTAGGGCACATGGCTAAGGTCTGGACCAATATGACCGGGGCAGCTGACGCGGGTCGTCGGCGGCCGGGGTGGTGACGATGTTGCACCGTCCGGCCCCGTAGCGGGTGGCCGCGTGAGCCGGGCGGCAACAGATTGGGCTGAGTACCCGTCAGTTTCCTAGAGGAAAAGGGTTTCTGATCATGCGTCTGCCCTCCCTGACGCTGGCCGCGGCAGGCGTCGCCCTGCTCGCCCCGACGACGCTGCCCGCCCCCGGCATCGAACCCCTGGCTCACGGCGAACCGGTGGTCCCCGGCCAACCCCTGGCCCGCGGCGGACCGGTGACACACGGCCAACCCCTGGCCCACGGCGAACCGGCGACCCACGGCCAACCGGTGACCCACCGGGCAAGGAATCAGCGGCACCAGGGGGAGGTTCGCGCCGCCGATCTGCTGGCCAAGGTGCGTGACTGCACGGCGGTCTCCCGCGGTCGCTACCGCGCCGACGAGGGAGCGCCCGCGACGATTCCGGTCTGCGGCACCCGGGACGCCGTGTTCTGGAAGGCCGACATGGACATCGACTGCGACGGTCGCCCGGGCCGCCTGTGCAACCGCCGTACCGATCCCTTCTTCGCCGGCACCACGGCCTACCAGCAGTCCGACGGCCCCCAGTTGAGCGCCGAACGCCTGCCGTACGTCGTCGTGCCCGCCCCGAGCCGCATCTGGGACCACCGGGCGAGCGGTGTTCAAGGCGGCTCGGTCGTCGCCGTTCTCTATCGCGACCGGGTGCGGTACGCGGTGGTCGGCGACGTCGGCACGTACGACGTCATCGGCGAGGCCTCCTACGCCACCGCCAAGGCCCTCGGCATCCGCCCCGACCCGCACGGCGGCGGTACCGCCTCCGGTGTCACCTACATCGCCTTCAAGAACAGCCGGGTGACCCCGATCGGGGACCGGGCGAGGGCGGCGGCGATCGGGGAACGGCTGGCGCGGAGGTTCGCGCGCCGTTGATCTTCCTCGCCACCTCCGGGGCGAGGGACACAAGGCTGAGGCCTCCTCCGGCCGGCCCGGGGCGACGGCGTTCGCCCGTGCACCGGCCGAACGCGCCGGATCGCCAGCCTGAGACGCCATCCGCTTTCCGAACGTGATCGTTTAGTTCGGGTGGGTGGGCATGAACTCCGGTCGGCAGCGGGAGAGATGGGCGTGGTTCGTCCGCT